>NZ_CP042823.1:4672500-5872500 GCF_008000895.1 Methylobacterium sp. WL1
AACACCCTCGTCGGCGCGACCAACCCGATGGCGTTCAGCGTGCCGGCCTTCCTGAACCAGGCGTTCGGCTGGGTGGCCGCGGTCTTCGTGACGCTGCTCGTCTTCCGCCTGCTCCTCCCGCACGATCCCCGCCGGCAGGCGCGCGACATTCTCGCGGCGGCGGCGGCCGAGATCGCCGCGCGGTCGATCGAGGATCCGAACACGTGGCCGGCGGCGCATCGGGTCGCCGCCTGCCTGACCGACATGGCGGTGCTGCTCGACGCGCATCCGGACTGGTCCTTCGACCACCACCGGAGCGCGCCATGCTGAGCGAGGTCGCGATCGGGGGCGTCTACCTGCCGCCCATCCTCGTCTACCTCGTCGCGGCGCTCCCGCTCTTCGCCGCGCTTCGGGCCGTCCTGGACCGGGCCGGGGTGCTGCGCTTCGCTTGGCATCCCGCGCTGCTGGAATTCGCGCTGCTGCTCGCGACGGTCGCGCTTCTCATCCTCCTCGTCTGAGTGCCGCCATGACGGTCCTGAAGCGCCTGCTCCGCCCCGCGCTGACCCTCGCCGCCGTCGCCACCGTCGCCGCGACGGTGCTGCTGCTCGCCGCGCTGTGGCGTACCTACATGCTCGCGCCCTGGACGCGCGACGGGCGAGTCAGCGCCGAGATGGTGCGGGTCACCCCCGAGGTCTCGGGTACGGTCGTCGACGTGCGCGCCGTCGACAACCAGTTCGTCCATCGGGGCGACATCCTCTACGTCATCGATCCGCACCGCTTCCGGCTGGCGCTCGACAGCGCACAGGCCGTGGTCCTGGCCTGGCGCGAGGACGCGGCGCTGAAAACCGCAGCGGCACGCCGGCGCAACCAGCTGAGCCCGGGTGTCGTGGCCTCCGAAGCGGTCGAGCAGGCCAACGGTATGGCGGCGATCGCGCGTGCGGATCACGACGCCGCGGTCGCCGCCGCCCAGGTCGCCGAGGTCAACCTCGACCGCACCACGATCAGGGCACCTGTGGACGGCTACGTCACCCACCTCCGGCTGCGGCCGGGAGATTATGCGACGACCGGCGCGACGCGGGTCTCGGTGATCGATGCGGAGGGATTCTGGATCACCGCGTATTTCGAGGAGACCAAGCTGTCCCGGATCGCGATCGGCGCGCGCGCCGAGATCCGCCTGATGGGTTTCGAGCCGCCCCTCTCCGGGCACGTGGAGAGCATCGGGCACGGCATTGCCGATGCCAACGAGAGCCGCGACCATCTCGGCCTGCCGACCGTCAACCCGGTCTTCACCTGGGTGCAGCTGGCGCAACGCATTCCCGTCCAGATCCATATCGACGCGGTGCCGCCGGGGGTGACGCTCGCGGCGTGCATGACCTGCAGCGTGGCCGTCGGGGAAGCCGTGGTCGGCAACCGGCTGCTGTCCCGGCTAGAATTCCTGCCGTGACGGCGCCACGGCTCCGCGCCACCGGGTATCGGCAAACCGGAGACGCGCCGGAGACGGAGCGGCCTCCTGTCCGGCCCGGGATATGTTCGCTCGGGTGGCGCGCGGCTCGTTCTCTTGAAAGCCTATTCCGTTCGGCATAAAGAACGCGCTGACGACCCGCCGGCCATGCGCGCCGGTCCGAATTTCGGCGCAGGAAAGACAAGCCGATGCCAGAGGGGCTCGATGCCCGCACGATCGCGGCGACCAACGGGGTGGCCCAGGATACGTCCTTCGGCGCCGTGATCGCGCCGATCCACCTCTCGACGACCTTCAAGTTTCCCGCCTTCGAGCAACCCGGGCCCTACGATTACTCGCGGCTCGGCAACCCCACCCGCGACCAGCTCGCCGACACCATCGCCAAGCTCGAAGGCGGCGCCAGGGCCGTCATGGTGTCGAGCGGCATGGCGGCCATCGATCTCGCCCTGTCGAGCCTGTGTCCCGGCGACCTGCTGGTCGCGCCGCATGATTGCTACGGCGGGACGCACCGGCTGCTCAGCCTCCGCGCCGCCCGCGGGCAGTACCGGGTGCTGTTCGTCAACCAGACCGACCCGGACGCCCTGGCCGCAGCGCTGGCTCAGACACCCAAGGTCGTGCTGATCGAGACCCCGAGCAATCCGCTGATGCGGGTCATGGATGTCCGCCGCGTCACCCATGCGGCCAAGGCGGTCGGCGCCCTGGCCGTGGTCGACAACACCTTCCTGTCGCCGGCGCTGCAGCGGCCGATCGCCCTCGGGGCGGATCTCGTCGTCCACTCCACGACCAAGTTCCTCAACGGCCATTCGGACGTGATCGGCGGGGCCGTGATCGCCGCCGAGGCCTCGGTCGGCGACGGCCTCGCGGCCTGGGCGAACACGATCGGGGTCACCGGCTCGCCGCTCGACGCCTACCTGACCCTGCGCGGCATCCGCACCCTGTTCGTCCGGGTGGAGCGCCAGCAACAGAACGCCGCCCAGCTCGCGGCCTTCCTGGATGCGCATCCGGCCGTGAGCCGTGTCCATTACCCGGGCTTGGCGTCCCACCCGGGCCACGCCATCGCCAAGGCGCAGCAGGCCGGGTTCGGCGCCATGCTGAGTTTCGAGCTCGTCGGTGGCCGCGCTGCGGTGAAGACCCTGGTGGAGACCCTGCGGGTGTTCACGCTGGCCGAATCGCTGGGTGGGGTCGAGAGCCTGATCGCGCACCCGCCGACCATGACGCATGCGGCGATGGATCCCGAGGCGCGCGCCATCGCGGGCATCACCGACGGGCTGCTGCGCCTCTCGATCGGCCTGGAAGCCGTGGACGACCTGCTGGCCGACCTGTCCCACGGCCTGGAGGCGGTGACGCGCGGCTGAGCCGGCGGCTCACTCCTCCTCGATCACGCTGAACCCGGACTCGTCCTCGACGACCCGGTACCGGGAGAGGCGCAGGGTCTGCGAGCGCTCGGCCGCCTCGTCCCGGCATTTCAGGACGTGGGCGGTCCGGTTGACGACCTGCAGGTTCGGCGCGCCCCAGTAGCCGAGCAGCTCCGGCCAGGGCGCGTCGCGGTGCTCACGCCAGACCCGGTAGAGCGGCACGGCGTGGTCCACCTCCGCGGTGCGCAGCAGCCGCTTACCGGAGGCCTTGCAGCGATGCCCCTGATGGCGCTTCAGGACGCGGACCTGCTCGTGCGGCGCGATCCAGAACTTCCAGGCGGCGACACAGGCGGCGTGCCAGGCGGCCTTACCGTTGGGAACGCCCTGCCCCCAGAGGTCGCGGTGCCAGCCGAACCGGTAGACCGGCTGGCCGCAGATGCAGCAGGCGCCGCGGCCGCGGGCGAAGGCCGGCTCGCGGAACGGGGCGGGCGGGATCCGGAAGCTCGCCGGGCGGCCGCCGGCGCCGCCCTCGCCGAGCTGCCAGGTCCAGCCCTCCGGCGTCCCCGAGCGCGCGGCCAGGGCCCGGGCCAGCCAGTCGGCCCGCAGGATGTGGTTGCGCCAGTAGCTCTCCACCGCCAGGCGCGGAGTCGGCGGGATCAGCGGCCGCGTCAGCGCGTGGTGCAGGATTGGCGCCGGGAAGATCGCGGGCAGGGCCCGCTCCAGTCGGGCCTGGGCCTTGGCGTTCTTCTGGTCACGCCAAGTGGATGTCGTGTTCGATGCCGTCATGCCCGGCCGTGCTAGCGCGCGACGCACGGGAAGGCGACGGCATCCGGGCCACAGGTTCGGGCCGGCAGACTTAAGGCAGTGTTTCCCGTGAAACATCGCCGCCGGGGCAGGAGGTCGCGCCCTCGGATGCCTACAGGTCGATCGACATCGACAGCAGGGAGGTGCGTGGGCCGCCCTGGAAGACGGTGCCGAACGCGGCGACCCCGGTCGAGTACCGCGTCCCGGTGGCGTTCAGCACATTGGCCCGGAACGTCGTCCGGCGACCGTCGAGCACCGTGGCGTGGTGCAGGCCGAGATCGAGCCGTGCCCAGTCCGGCAGCCCGGGCGTTCCGCATGAAAAAGAAGTGTTCATGCCTTTCCGGCCAGCGTTCCGCGGTCCGGCCGCGCATCCGCGCCGGCGTAATTCGCCTCCGGGGAGACCGCGA
Organism: Methylobacterium sp. WL1; assembly: GCF_008000895.1. Lineage (NCBI taxonomy): Bacteria > Pseudomonadati > Pseudomonadota > Alphaproteobacteria > Hyphomicrobiales > Methylobacteriaceae > Methylobacterium > Methylobacterium sp. WL1. The sequence continues at coordinate 4,676,505 of NZ_CP042823.1, forward strand.
TGCCCTCGAACCCCTTCACCGTGGCCGGCTCGACCGGGATCCTTGCCCTCGCCGCGCTCTGGACCTGCGCCCTTCCTTTCGCGAGCGCCCGGGCCGACCAGCCTTCGGCCAAGCTGTGCCGGGCCGCGACCTCGACGCCAGAGACCCAAACCTGCCTGCACAAGGCCCTCGAGGCGGCCGACGCGAAGCTCAACGCCGCCTACAAGAAGGCCCTGTCGGTCATCGAACAGGACGACCGCCCGCTGGACGCCAAGGCGACCTGGAAGGCCCAGTTCACGGCGGCCCAGCGCGCCTGGATCGCCTTCCGGGACGCCGATTGCGGCGATCTCACTTTCAGCGAGTGGAACAACGGCAGCGGCACCACCGGGGCGCTGTATGCCTGCAGGTACGACAAGACCGTCCAGCGGACCGAGGACATCCTGAGCCGGTACCCGCTTCAGTAGAGAGGTGGCTCCCGCCTCGGAGGCGGCGGCGGGCAACTGGTCCGACCCTTGAATGCGCGCAACCGCTGCGCACGCGAGGGACCTCGATGATCGTCGACCTGAACTGCGACATGGGCGAGGGTTTCGGCGTCTACCGCCTCGGCGACGATGCCGGGATGCTGGCGATCGCCAGTTCGGCCAACATCGCCTGCGGGTTCCACGCCGGCGACCCGCTGGTCATGCACGAGACCCTGACGCTCGCCGCCTGCGCCGGGGTCCAGGCCGGGGCGCATCCGGGCTTCCTCGATCTCTGGGGCTTCGGCCGGCGCCCGATCCACGGCGAGCGCCCGGCCGACGTCGAGAAGGCCGTGCTCTATCAGGTCGGCGCCCTCCTGGCGCTGGCCCAGGATGCCGGCTGCCCGGTGCGGCACGTGAAGACCCACGGGGCGCTGGGCAACATCGCCAACGCGGACGCGGATCTCGCCCTGGCGGTGGCCCGGGCGATCCGGACGCTGGACCGCGACCTGATCTTCGTGGTCATGCCCGGCCTCGAGACCGAGCGGGCCGGCGAGCGGCTCGGTTTGCCACTGGCGCGCGAGATCTACGCCGACCGGGCTTACGCCGAGACCGGCAACCTGGTCTCGCGCACGCGCCCGGGCGCGGTCCTGCACGATCCGGCCGAGGCGGCGGAGCGCGTGGTGCGGATGATCGAGGACCGCGCCATCACGTGCCTGTCCGGGCGACGCATCCCGGCCCGAATCGACAGCATCTGCGTCCACGGCGACACACCGGGCGCGGTCGCGATGGCCGCGCGGGTGCGGTCCGACCTGGCCGCCCTGGGGATCGCCATCAGGCCGATGGCCCAGGTGATCGGTCGCGCGATCGGCGCCTGAGTTCGCCGATTCCGTCCGGTTTCAGCCGCGATCCGCCTCACCGTCATGCAAACGTCGCAGATGGGCCAGAAAGCCACTCGCTGCTTACGAGGCTTTGAGAGGCCCTATGGATTTCCACCGTCGCTTCACGGTTCTGATGTGCGCCCCCGCCTTCGATCCGGACGACCTGGAGGGCGCGCGCGTCGCCCAGATCGTGGCGGCGGTGGAGAATCGCGGCTTCGAGGTGGTGCGGGCCCGGCGGGTCGAGGACGCGGCGATCGCCGTGCAGACCGATGCCGCCATCGGCTGCATGGTGGTCGACTGGGGCAAGCGCGGTCTCGACGGCAAGGCCGCCGCGCTCATCGACATGATGCGCAAGCGCGGCCTGGAGATGCCGATCGTCATCATGGTCCGCCGCAAGCGGCTGGAGGACATCCCGGTCGAGCTCCTGGACTTCATCGACGGCTACATCTTCCTGGCGGAAGAGACGCCGGAATTCATCGCCCGCGGCCTGGTCAGCCGGGTGACGCAATATGCCGAGACCCTGAAGACGCCGTTCTTCGGCGCGCTCGTGGACTATGCCGAGAAGGGCAACCAGCTCTGGACCTGCCCGGGGCACAACGGCGGCATCTTCTACAACCGCTCACCCATCGGCCGGATCTTCGTGGAGCACCTCGGCGAGGCGATCTTTCGCGACGACCTCGACAATTCGGTGCTCGACCTCGGCGACCTGCTGACCCACGAAGGGCCCGCGCTCAAGGCCCAGAAGGAGGCCGCCAAGATCTTCGGGGCGGAGAAGACCTACTTCGTCCTCAACGGCACCTCGGCCTCCAACAAGATCGTCCTGTCCTCGCTGGTGGCCGAGGACGACCTCGTTCTGTTCGACCGCAACAACCACAAGGCGGCCCATCACGGCGCCCTGTTCCTGGGCGGCGGCATCCCGATCTTCCTGGAGACGGACCGGAACGCCTTCGGCTTGATCGGTCCGATCTATCACGAGGCCCTGGACGAGACCCGGATCCGGGAAAAGATCCGCGCCAACCCGCTGGTCACCGACCCCGAGGCTTGGCGCCGGGAGCGGCCGTTCCGGGTCGCGGTGATCGAGCAATGCACCTATGACGGCACGATCTACGACGCGCAGGAGATCCTGGAGCGGATCGGCCACCTCTGCGACTACATCCTGTTCGACGAGGCCTGGGCGGGCTTCATGAAGTTCCACCCGCTCTTCGCGCGCCGCTTCGCCATGGGACTCACCGGCCTCGACGAGACTTCGCCGGGCATCGTCGCCACGCAATCGACCCACAAGCAGCTGGCGAGCTTCTCACAGGCCTCGCAGATCCACACCCGCGACGGCCATATCCGCGGCCAGACCCGGCGCGTGGAGCACAAGCGCCTCAACGAGAGCTTCCTGGTCCACGCCTCGACCTCGCCGTTCTACCCGCTCTTCGCCTCCCTCGATGTCGGCGCCCAGATGATGAAGGGCCGCTCGGGCATGATCCTGTGGGACGACACGATCCGGCTCGGGATCGAATGGCGCAAGAAGGTCCGGGCGATCCGTCGGGAGTTCGAGGAGAACGAGGCCGATCCACTGCGGCGCTGGTTCTTCGACCCGTTCGTGCCGGACGTGACCACCAACGCCGACGGGGCCGAGGTGCCGTGGGAGAAGGTGCCCACCGACGAGCTCGCCGCCGACCCGCGGCACTGGGAACTGAAGCCCGGTGCCCGCTGGCACGGGTTCACCCATGTGGCGCCGGGCTACGCGATCACCGACCCGAACAAGCTCACGGTGCTCACCCCGGGCTTCGACCGACGGACCGGGGCCTATGCCGACCACGGCGTGCCGGCCCCGATCGTCGCGCAGTACCTGCGCGAGAACCGGATCGTGGCCGAGAAGAACGACCTGAACTCGCTGCTCTTCCTGCTGACGCCGGGCGTCGAGTCGTCCAAGGCCGGAACCCTGATCTCCGGCCTCGTCGCGTTCAAGCGGCACCACGACGACAACGTGCCGCTCGAGGATGCGATGCCGGAATTCGTCAACCGCCGGCCCAACCGCTACCGGGGCGTGCGCCTGCGCGACCTCTGCGCCGAGTTCCACGCCTTCCACCGGGAGGCCAACACCTCCATGCTCCAGCGTCGGCAATTCGCCCCCGAACACCTGCCCGAGATGGTGATGCCGCCCAAGCGCGCCGCCCAGATGCTGACCCGCAACAAGGTCGATTACGTGCCGATCGCCGAGGCCGAGGGGCGCATCGCCTCGACCCTGATGCTGGTCTACCCGCCGGGCATCGGCACCGTCCTGCCGGGCGAGCGCCTGGACGACAGGGCCAAGCCGATGCTCGACTATTTCAAGATGTTCGAGGCCTCGGCCAACCTGTTCCCCGGCTTCGAGGCCGAGATCCAGGGGGTCTACCGCGAGGTCGAGCCGGACGGGCGGATCCGCTTCCACACCTACGTCGTGCGGGACGGCGCCTGATGGAGATCGAGCCCGAAGAGGGCGCCCCGATCCCGGCGCGGCCGAGCCCGGACATCATCATCCGCGCCTCCTCGGACGCGGATGTCGAGGCGATGGTGGCGATCTACGAGCACCATATCGGCAAGGGCGTCGGCAACGTCGCCGAATTCGACGACGAAGCGCGCCTGCTGCCCGACGACCTGAAGCGCCGGCGCAAGACCATGCGCAAGAAGCGCCTGCCCCACCTCGTCGCCGAGCGCGGCGGCCAGGTGGCGGGCTACGCCTACGCGGTGCCGTTCCGGAAGCGTCCGGCTTATCGCTACACGCTCAAGCACTCGATCTACGTGCATCCCGACCACCTCCATGCCGGGATCGGGCGCCGCCTCCTGCCGGCCCTGATCGAGGCCTGCGCGGCCGGCGGCTACCGCCAGATGATCGGCTACATCGACGCGCAGAACGCCGCGTCCCTCCGCCTTCACGAGACCTGCGGCTTCGTCCAGGTCGGCTACCTGAAGGCGGTGGGCTTCAAATACGGCCGCTGGTCGGACAGCGTGATGGTGCAGCGGGCGCTGGGCACCGGTTCCGAGGACCAGCCGGGGACGTAGGCAGCGACGGGACCGGTCAGTGCCCGTCGGCCCCAGCGGCGGGCTTTGCCGTGGCGACCAGCTCGATATCGACCCCGACCTCAAGGGCGACCCATTGTCCGGAGGCCCAGGCGCCCTGGCCGACGCCGAAATCGGTGCGGACGAGGCCGGCATGCCCGGTCGCATGCGCTTGGTCCCCTTCGAGCGCCAGGTGGAAAGGCAGAGTCAGCGGACGCGTCATGCCCCGGATGGTCAGGTCGCCGACCGCCTCGTAGTCGCCCCGGCCCTTGTCGACGAAGCGGGTGGCCTCGAAGCGCGCGTGGCTGGCGCTGGTCACGTCGAACCAGTCCCTCTGCGGCAGAGCCGCGTCGCGCTGGGCATCGCCGGTCCGGGCGCTGCCGAGATCGACCAGCACTGTGGCGCGGCCGGCCTCGGGCTTGGCAGGGTCGAACGCCACCCGGGCGTCGAAGCGCTCGAAGCGTCCCGAGAACGGGGTCCCGACCTGCACCCCCGAGAACCGGATCGCACTCTTGGCCGGATCCACCGCCCACTCGGCGGAGGCGGCCGGCCGCACGGCCCCCGGGAGGGCGGCCGACAGGCACAGGGCGAGGCACGCGAGACGCAGCGTCATCGGGTCGAGTCCAGGGTTTCGGGAGGCAGCGCGGCGGCGCGGCCCGGCAGCATCCGTGCCAGTACGCCGTCCCGCAGGATGAGATGGTGGCGCAGCGCGGCCGCCACGTGCAGCACGAGCAACGCCGTCAGGAACCACGCCCCGTAGGCGTGCAGCAGCTTGACGGCCCCCTCCGCCCCCGCCGGGTCGGTCAGCAGCGGGGCCAGCGGCAGGTGCGGCCAGGGTACGAGCCCGTACAGCACCGTCGGGATGTTGAACGGCGAGAGCGAGACCACCGCCCAGCCGGTGAGCGGCAGCCCGATCAGGAGCCCGTACAGGATGGCATGGGCCGCTCCCGCCGCCCGGCGCTCGCGGGCCGGCATGCCCGCCGGGTGCGGGGGCGGCCGGTGGAACAGCCGCCAGGCGAGGCGCAGGCCGGTCAGGACCAGCACGGTGATCCCGACCGACTTGTGCCACTGGTAGAGCGGGAACAGGCGCATCGGCGCCAGCCCGGCATGCGTCATGGTCAGGCCCATGCCGATCAGGGCGAGCACGCCCAGCGCGCTCGCCCAGTGCAGCAGGATGGCCACCGCGGAGTAGCGCCGCGCCGATGCGACCCATGCCATCGCCATCCTCCCGTCCCGTCGGTCCGGGTCAGTCCTGACGCTCGAAGGCGCCCGCGATGGTCAGGTGCAGGTCGTCGCCGATGAGCGGCAGGTAGGTCTTCACCCCGAACTCGGAGCGCTTGACCGTGCCGGTGGCGTCGAACCCGACCGTGACCTTCTTGCTCAGCGGGTTCACGCCGGCCCCGACCAGGGTGACGTCCAGCGTCACCGGCTTGGTCACGCCGTGCAGCGTGAGGTTGCCGGCCACCTTCGCCTTGTCCTTGCCCTCGGGCGTGACCTTGGTGGACACGAAGGTCATCTCGGGGAACTTGCCCGCGTCGAGCCACTGGTCGCCCTTCAGCTCGTCCGTGAGCTTGGCGCTGGTCGTGGTCACCGAGGCGACCGGGATCTTGATCGACAGCTTCGCGGCCGCCGGGTTCTTGGGCTGCAGATCGAGGGTCCCGGACACGTCCGAGAAGCCGCCGGCATAGTTCGAGAAGCCCATATGGGAGACCCGCCAGCCGACCTGGGTGTGGTTGGGATCGACCGCGTAGGTGCCGGCCTGGATCTGGGCCGGGTCACGGGTCGGCGGGGTCTGGGCCAGGACCGGGGTGGCGACCAGGACCGGAGTGGCGACCAGGACCGGGGTGGCGACCAGGACGGCCAGAAGGCCGGAGGCGAGAATCGACTTCAAGGGTGTCTCCTACAGGCGACGATCATGCGCGATTCGGTGCGCCGCAGCAGCGCTGTAGACCCGTTCACGGCCGCGGTTGAGCCTGCTATCCGGAACCCCATGGTTGCGAGAACGGAAACCTTCCAGGGCGGACTCGACGACGTGCGCGCCTTCTGCACGGTCGTCGATCTCGGCACCGTCACGGCCGCGGCCGCGAGCCTGCGGGAAACCAAGGGCAGCGTCAGCCGTCGCCTCTCCCGGCTGGAACGGGCGCTCGGCACCCGGCTGATGGCCCGAACCTCCCGGGCGGTCTCGCCCACCGCAGAGGGCTTGGCGTTCTACGCCAAGGCCCACGAGAGCCTGGCCCTGCTCGACGAGGCCGCCGAGACCGCCCGCGACGCCCGGACGGTGCCGGCCGGGCACCTGCGGATGACCACCTCCATCGATTTCGGGATCGAGGTGATGCCCGAGATCGTCGCGAGCTTCCGGGCGGCCTATCCGCAGATCACGGTCGAGATGCTGAACACCGATGCCCGCCTCGACCTGGCGGCCAACCGGATCGACCTCGCCCTGCGGCTGGGCGGCGCGGAGGAGACCGGCTACCGGGCGGTCGTCCTGGCGACCCTGGCGGTCGGCCTCTACGCCGCGCCCGCCTACCTGCTGCGCCGCCCCGCGCCGGCCGACCTGGCCGGGCTGCACGGCCACGACCTGATCCTGTCCCGGGAGCGGCTGGGCTCGGGGGCCCTGCCCCTCACCGATGGGCGCGGCCAGTCCGAGCAGGTCGTCATGAGCCCGGCCATCCGGGTCAGCGACTTCGCGACCGTCCACCGCCTGACCCTGGCAGGGGCCGGGATCGGCCATATCCCGAGCCTCGTGGCCGCCCGGGCTGTCGCGGCGGGCCAGCTCGTGCGCGTGCTGGCCCCCTGGGCCAGCCGCGGCGGGGTCCTGCGCGCCGTGACGCTGGCCGGGCGCGACCTGCCGGCACGGGTCCAGGTCTTCCGGGACCATGTACGCGAGGCGCTGACGGCCTGCGGTCCAGATGCTGGGGAGACGGACTCTAGCGATCAATACAATCAAGACTTGTAGAGACTAAATATCGGCGCCTTATTGACTGAACGATCGGGACAATCTTACGGTCTGGCTTAGCGGGGTGTTCAGGACCTCGGCGCACCATGGCGCTTCGCGGCAGCCCGGGCCGCTCGGCGGTCGATCCCGCCTCAATCCCCTGCCCGGGCGTATCCAGTACCCAGCGGACACCCAACATGCCCCTTCGCAACCGGCGCCTCCGGCCCTTGCTCCTCGTCGGAACGCTGGTTCTGGCGGGTCTGTGCGCCGCACCGCCCGCGGCCTGGGCGATGCTGTCGAGCACGACCCGCGTCGTGCTGCAGAAGGGACGCCACTACGTGCCGACCGACCTGTTCCTGCGGCGCGGCGATACGATCACCCTGCGCAACGAGGATTCCAGCCAGACCCACCACGCCTTCATCGAGGCGGACCGGTTCTCGTTCGATGCGGGCGATCAGGAACCCGGCACCGAGACCCGGCTGGTCCTGGCGGAAGCGGGGGATTTCGTCATCCAGTGCGGCATCCACCCGAAGATGAAGCTGACCATCCACGTCCAGTAGGGCGCGGGGCGGTCAGCCCTCGCGGCCGAGGCCGAGCCCGCGGATCAGATCGCCGATCGGATCGATTTTCCTGGGCGCCGGCGCGGGCGCCGATGGTGCGGTCATCGGCTCGACGGCTGCCGTGCGGGCCAGGCCGGCGTTGCGCAGGCGGGCCGTCCGGCGGGGGCTGCGATCCGCCACCTTCGACCGGTGTGCCACCACCGTCTTCCGAGCTTTTTCGGCGGGGGCGACCATCTCGCTCGGCAGCGCCGGAGCCGCGATGGCACCCAGCGGCAGTGCGGCGGCCAATCGCGGCGCCAGCAGGTCGGGGGCGGGCGCACGCCCGTTCTCCGCTGTGGGGAGGTCGGACTTGCCGGGGCTGGCCAGCCGGGCCGGCGGATCCGCCCAACCCGATGGAGCAGCCTGCGCTGCGACAGTCCGGACCGGGCGCTGCTGCGCCTCGTAATTGCCCGGATGAAGAGTATGGGCCGCCACGACCAAGCCGAATACGGCGATCGCAGTCGTCGCAAGGGTGGATCTATAGTGTTCCATGACGGCAAAACGAACAGCCAAGGTCATGGTTCCGCTTGGCCGAAACCTCCGGCCGGAGCTTCAAAGTCCGGATCGCTGTCCGCCGCCACGGGGACGGGACTGAAAAAGAGGAGACAGGACAGAAAAAAAGGCCACTCCCGAAGGAGCGGCCCGAAGTCTAGGGAGGAAACGCCCAAGAAGGGCAGCGGGATCGCGACGCCATCGCCATCCCGCACTGCACAGATAGGCTACCGCATTGCGGCATGCAACCGACCGGGAGCCGTTTGCTTATGCATGAGCGACACCCGACCGATCCACAGGCATGCACTCAGATCATGACGAGACGCTGATCAGCCGTCGTTCTGCGGCTCGTCGTGCCCGATCAGCCGCTCGACCTCGGCCAGGGCGACTGCGCGGGCCACACCCTCGGAGGCGTGCGGGCGGTACGATCCACGAACCAGCTTGCCGCGGTCCCGGATCGCCCACGTGAAACGGCCCGGGTCGTGCCGGCTCGGCCTGACCTCAACCGTGTAGAGATGCCCGCCATTCGCACCCATGCCTCGCATGTGCGAACTCCCCTGCGCCGGCCCAGGGGGTGCGACCGTGGGCGGCAGCCGGACCCTTACCGGGCGGGCGTCCCGCGACCGGCCTCAGGCCGGGACGGCTCGGCCGGGCCGTCGGTGCGGGTGCCGAGCCAGACCACGTGCTTGGGCCCGCTGCCGCGGCCGCTGGCATGGACCCGGGCCTCCTCGACCGCGAAGCCGGAGCGCTGCAGGCGGGCCTTGAACTTCCGGTCCGGAGCGCCGGACCAGACAGCCAGGATGCCGCCCGGCCGCAAGGCCCAGCGGGCCCGCTTGAGGCCCCAATTGTCGTAGAGCCGGTCGTTCGAGCGGCGCATCAACCCTTCCGGGCCGTTGTCGACATCGAGCAGGATGGCGTCGTACTGGCCCGGCCCCGCCTGGATCAGGCGGTTCACGTCGGCTTCCTGCACGTCGACCCGGGGGTCGTCCAGGCAATCGGCGAAGACGTGGGCGAGCGGGCCGCGGGCCCAGGCGATCACGGCCGGCACCAGCTCGGCGACCACGACCCGCGCATCCGGGCCGAGGCCCTCCAGGGCCGCCCGCAGGGTGAAGCCCATGCCGAGGCCGCCGATCAGCATCCGGGCCCGGGGCCGGTCCTTCAGCCGCTCGCAGGTCATCGCGGCGAGCGCCGCCTCGGAGCCGCTGCGGCGGTTGTTCATCAGCTCGATGGTGTCGGCCAGGATCGAGAATTCGTCGCCGCGCTGCATCAGGCGCAGGTCGGTACCGCCCCCCGGGACGGCTCCGGTGTCGAGATGAACCCAGGGTATCACGGACGTTTCCTCGATTGGCGGTGCGGTCGGTCGGGGACCGTCGGCACGAAAGATCACGGCGAGAGCGGGGCCGCGGGCAGGTTCGGCGCTGCGCGCGGCGCAACCCCCTGCGCGCCGGTGCCCCCTGCCGCGCGGGATCGCGGTGGCGTATCAGCACCTATGGCTAAGCGCATCAAGTCGAGACCCCAGGAACGGGGCTTCATTCTGTTCGACGTCGTCTTCGAGGACGGCTCCCGAGCTTCGAACCGCCGTGTGCCGGCCGAGATCCTCGGCGGCCTGGACGGCGACGAGCCGGCCCGGCAGATCATCGCCGAGCAGGAAGAGGAGATTGCCCTCAAGGCCGGACGGCCCGGCCGCGAGATCCAGAGCCTGACGCGCTCGCCGATCATCAAGCCCAAGCCGGTCGTCTGACCGTCCCGCCGCGCGGGCTTCCGGTTCAGACCGCGCCCTCGACCACCTCCAGCGCCCGCAGGATCGCGAAGCCGATCCGCTCCGCCTCGCCCTCCGCATCGCCGGCGGCCGGCAGCAGCGCCACCGTCTCGACGGCGTGCTCGTCCTCCGGGCCGACCACGATCCGGAACACGTCGCCTTCTTGAGCGGCCGGATCGCGGATCAGGCCGACCCGGTGGCCCGCGGCCGCGCCGAACAGGCGTAGCGGCGGCTGATCGGGCTCGGGCTCCGTCCGCTCCGGCGGTGCGGGGCGAGGCGCGCCGAAGGTCGGGCGGATGACGTTGTCGTCGTCGGGCATGCCGAACCAGCCTCCTCAGGAACGCGCGATGCCGGCCGTGGCCAGCACGGCGTCGGCCAGCACCTCCATGCCGGCCCGGGCCCAATCCGGCGTGATGCTCTCGGCCTCATTGTGGCTGATGCCGCCGTGGCACGGGCAGAACACCAGGGCCGCCGGCACCGTCCGGGCGCAATAGACGGCGTCGTGATAGATCGCGGTCGGCATCCGGGTCCAGGCATGGCCCCGCGCCTCGGCCGCGGCCTGGACGCGGTCCACCAGGACCGGGTCGAACGGGGTGAGCGGCGCGCGCCAGAACTCCTCCACCCGGATCGCGACGCCCCGCTCGGCGGCGAGCGCGTCGGCCCGGGCCAGGATCCGCTCCCGCATCGCCTCCAGCTGACCGGGGTCGCCGTGGCGGGTGTCGAGGCTGAACCAGACCCGGCCCGGGGTGATGTTGCGGCTCGCGGGCTCGGCTTTCAGGACCCCCACGGTGGCGCGGCCGCGCTCGCCCCCGGGGCCGACCGCGTCCCGGGCGATCGCCTCGAGCGAGCCGATCAGCGCGGCGGCGGCCATCATGGCGTCCCGCCGACCGGCCATGGGGCTGCCGGCATGGGCCTCCTCGCCCAGCACGGTCAGCTCGTACCAGATCTGGGCGAGCGCCCGGTCGACCACGCCGATGGTGAGGGCGGCATCCTCCAGGCGCTTGCCCTGCTCGATGTGCAGTTCGAAATACGCGCCGAGCCCGCGAAGATCCGCCGGATCCGCGTCCCCCTGCCAGCCGATCCGGCGCAGCTCTTCACCGAACACGTGGCCGGCGAGATCCCGGGTCGCCATAACGTCGGCCTCGGAGACGATCCCCATGGCGACGCCGCTGCCGCTCATGGGCGGCGCGAAGCGCGAGCCCTCCTCGTTGCACCAGTTGATCAGCAGGAGCGGCGCCTCGGTCTCGATCCCGGCCTCGTGCAGGGCGCGCATGATCTCCAGCCCGGCGAGCACGCCCAGCGGACCGTCGAACTTGCCGCCGGTGGGCTGGGTGTCGAGATGGCTGCCGATGGCGACGGGCTTCCGGCCCGGGTCCCGCCCCGGCCGGTGGAAGACCATGTTGCCGATCCGGTCCACCGTCAGGGTCAGCCCGACCGCCTCGCCCCAGCGCCGGAACAGGGTGCGCCCCTCGGCGTCCCGATCGGTCAGGGTCTGCCGGTCGTTGCCGCCGTTGGGAAGCGCGCCGATCCGGGCGAGCGCCATCAGGTTGTCCCAGAGGCGGTCCTGCGAGAGCGGGAGGTTGGTGCGATCCATAGCGATGCGGTCCCGCGCGCGCCCCGGCCGACCCCGTACCGGCGTCCGCGACGTTAGGCCGTGATCCCGCCCGGCACCAGCAGGGTCGGGGGACATCCCCCCGGCTCCGGTCTCCGGCGCCGACCGGTCCTCAGAGGCTCGGATCCGGGAAATCCTGGGCGTGCAGGCTCCAGATCGCCCGTCCGTCCGCGGCCGAGACGTAGACCGCGTTGGCGCCGAGCGCGGCCAGATCGAGATCGATCCGCTTGGCCGCCGCCACCGCGCCCGCGTCGTCGGCGGCCTCGAAGGTCTGCCGGTACAGGTCCGGGCCAAGCATCCCGTCCGGGTCCCGGCGTATCGCTCTGAAAATGTATCTGCGCATCGAAAGTCCTGGGCCGACACGGTATCCGCGCCGTCGGCACGCTCATCGCAGCAATGCCCGCGCGTTCGGTGACGGACAGACTGCGCCATGAAAAGCTTTACGCCGGGTTTGTGCACTGCGAATGCAGCTTCAGGCGCTCAGGCTTGATCCCCGCCGCTGTCGAGCCGGGGCCGGAGACCCGTGACGACATGTCAGGGCGCGGGGCATGGACGATTTGGATCGATCCGTTGCCTAAGTGCTTGTCGGTTGCAAGTGTCGCACGCGGCTGCCGGCTGTCCCGGGGATGGGCGGGCCGCAACCAGGTTTGGGGGATGGAATGGCATTGGCGTCCATGGCGGCCTCCGCCCTGCAGGATGCGGGTTTCGTCGGTACCTGGGATACGGATGTCTCCGCCGGCCGATCGGTCCTCGACGCGGGCGCGGCCGCATTGCTGTCCGGGAACGAGGGCTTTGCCGGCAAGCCTTTGCCGCTCGACGTCGCCCTGGGACGTGTCCATCCCGAGGATCGCGGCTGGGTCTTCGACGAGATCCGCAAGGTGCGCCGGACCGGCGGCCCGGTCTCGCTGGAGTTTCGCGTCCTGAGCCAGACCGGCGACGTCCGCTGGATCCTCACCCGCGGCCGGCTGGCCCCCGACACCACGGGGGCGCTGCGTGGGCGCGGCGCCTACATCGACGTCACGGACCTGTACGGCGGCACCCCGCCGGGGCGGGACGGCAACCCGATCCAGGTCAAGCCTCCGATCGAGGTCAAGCACCTGGAGGCGGCCGCCGACAACTGCATCCGGGTCCACTCGGCGCTGGAGCGCTACGGCAACCCGCAGCTCCGGCTGATCTCGAGCATGCTGCTGCTCGGGATCGGCCGGGCGCTCGCGCAGCGGGAGCCGTAGGGCGGGTTCAGGTGCGCCAGGGATGGGCGGGAAGCTCGGTCCGGCCGATCGCCTTGGCGCCGGCCTCCGCCACGGCGTGATCGTTCTCCACCGTCGACCCGCTGACGCCGATCGCGCCCGACATGACACCGTCGGCATCGACGATCGGGATCCCACCCGGGAAGGTGATCAGCCCGTCGTTGGAATGCTCGATGCCGTAGAGCGGGCCGCCCGGCTGGGACAGCTGGCCGATCTGGCCGGTCATCATGCCGAAGAACACCGAGGTCTTGGCCTTCTTGTGGGCGATGTCGATCGAGCCGACCCAGGCGTCGTCCATGCGATGGAACGCCTTCAGGTTGCCGCCGGAATCGACCACCGCGATGCACATCTGGGTGTCCAGCTCCTTCGCCTTCGCCCGCGCCGCGGCGATTGCCCGCTCGGCCTGCTCAATCGTGACGTGCATGGTGCCTCCCTTGATCGGCCCGGGCCAGCGCAGAGTCGCGGAGAAATTCCAGCGGACTCGGGGCGCCTCCCGTTCTGCGCGAGAAGGCCCGACCGGACGGCGCCGGTCAACTCCGGATCACGTCAATTGCCCCGCCGGACATCGGCGGACGACAGGCCGGGCACCCGCCTTGCACGGGGTCATGGGCGCCCGGCCGTGCGGCCGTACCGGAGACGAAAGGGCAAGAGACCCCGGTACAACGTCGGGACCCGACCGGGCCGGCGCACCACCGGGTGGCACGGGGCGCTCGGTCGGAGTGTAGCCCGCCGCAGATGGGCACCGGCAGCCCTGCTGTCACTGATACGATTGTACCGGTCCGGTCCGGGCAGCCCTCACAAACGCGTGAGCGCAGCCCGGGCGTGGACCAGGCTCAAGCGGCCCGCTCCCGGGCGGCCCGGATGCGGTCGAGGAGGTCGGCCGCCAACGCGGCCCGCGCCTGCGCGTCGGCACAGGCGTGCCGCCAGACCACGCGGCCCTGGCGCAGGATGATCCCGTCCTCGGCCGGCATCGGCGGCAATGGCCGGTCGGACCGGATGTCGGCTGCGACACCTTGGGGACCGCCGCTGAGCCGGGCCACGCCCAGCCCGCAACAGGCGGCGCGCAGCCGCGCCAGGGTGAACAGGGCCAGGACCGGCGCCGGGGCTGCGCCGAAGCGATCCTCGACCTCGCCGGACAGGGCCTCGATCGCCTCGCCGTCGCGCAGGCGCAGCAGCCGGGTGTAGAGGCTCAGGCGGATCTCGGGCTCGGGCACGTAATCCGCCGGGATCCGGCTCGGCAGCCCGATCTCGATCTCCGGGCTCCAATCCTCGGCCGGCTCACCCTTGGCGGCGGTCAGCGCCAGCTGCAGCAGGTGCTGATAGAGGCCGAGCCCCACGAGCTTGGCGTGGCCGGCCTGATCCTCGCCGACGAGATCGCCGGCCCCGCGCAGGTCGAGGTCGCGGGCGCTGACCGCGAAGCCGGCACCCAGCCGGTCCAGGGCCTCCAGGGCGCGCAGGCGCTGGAGGGCGGCGGGCGCCAGCGGCGCGGCCGGATCGCTGAGCAGGTGGACGACGCCGCGCCGCTGGCCGCGGCCGACCCGGCCGCGCAACTGGTGGAGCTGCGCCAAGCCGAACCGGGCGGCCTCCCAGACCAGCATGGTGTTGGCCCGGGGCACGTCGAGCCCGCTCTCCACGATGGCGGTGGCGAGCAGGACGTCACCGTCCCCGTCGGCGAAGCGGACCATGACCTCGTCCATCGCCGACGGCTTCAGGTCCCCGTGCGCCACCAGCACGTTCAGGCCCGGCACGAGGCCGCGCAGGCGCTCGGCCATGGGGCCGATATCCTCGATGCGCGGGCAGACGACGAAGCTCTGGCCGCCGCGGCGATGCTCGCGGATCAGGGCCTCGCGCACCGCGTCGGCATCGAAGGGCGCCACCACGGTCCGGACCGGCTGGCGCATCACCGGGGGCGTGGCGATCACGCTGAGGCTCTGCAAGCCGACGAGCGCCGCCTGGAGCGTGCGCGGGATCGGGGTGGCGGTGAGCGTCAGCACGTGCCCGCCCACGGCGAGGCGGCGCAGGTCCGCCTTCATCTTGGCGCCGAAACGCTGCTCCTCGTCGATCACCGTCAGGCCGAGATCGGCGAAGCCCACGCCGCGGGCGGCCAGCGCCTGCGTTCCGACCACGAGCCGGATCGAACCGTCCGCGAGACCGGCCTTCACCCGCTTGGCCTCGGCCGGGGAGACCAGGCGCGAGAGCTGCGCGACCTCGATGCCGAACCGTCCGAACCGGCGGCGCAGGGTCTCGACGTGCTGGCGGGCCAGGACCGTGGTGGGGGCGATGAGCGCCGCCTGTTTGCCGGCAAATACCGTCGCCGCCAGGGCCCGCAGCGCGACCTCGGTCTTGCCGAAGCCGACATCGCCGCAGACCAGCCGATCCATCGGACGCCCGGAGGCGAGGTCGGCCATCAGCGCGTCCACCGCGGCGGCCTGATCGGGGGTCGGGGCGAAGCCGAAGCCGGCGGCGAACCGCTCCATGTCGCGGGACGGCGGCGCCAGGACGGGAGCCTCGGTATCCCGGCGGGCGCGGGCGGCCTCCAGCATCACCCGGGCGGTCCGGGCCATGGTGGCCTCGGCCTGGAGGCGGCGGCGGGCCCAGGTCCCGCCGTCGAGCTTGTCGAGGGTGACCGCGTCGGGCTCCGGGCCGTAACGCCAGATCCGGTCGGCCTGGGTGACCGGCACCATCAGGATCGCGTCGCCGGCAAAGCGCAGCCGCAAGGCCTCGGAGGGCTCGTCCTCCGCGCCGACGCCCAGCGGGTTCGACACGGGCTCCAGCCCCTCGAACACGCACAGGCCGTGGTCGCGGTCGACCGCGACGTCGCCGGGGCGCAGGTCGACCTCGCCCATCGGCAGGATCGCCCGGGCGGTGCCGGACACCGCGGCGTCCGGCCCGAACAGGTCGGCGGCGGCGAACACCGTCGCGCCCCGCCCCTGGACCTTGAAACCGGCGCCGATCGGCGCCTCCAGGGCGAGGATGTCGCCCGGCGCCGCGTCGGCGAGGTCGGACCAGCCGTCGATCAGCCGGACCGGGCGCTCGGCGATCTTGCCGGCCTGGCGCACGAGGGCGCCGGGCGGCTGGCGCGAGCCCGCCAGCACGACGACGTCGCCCGCCTTCAGCCGCTCGCGCATCGCCTTGGCGAAGGCCGCCTCGGGCCGCCGCTCCCGGGCGAAGACCGGGACCCCGAGCAACTCACCCGCCGCGTCGGTGGCCACCGCCCGGGTCAGCTCGGCCACGACGGCCCGCCACGCCTTCGGCGCGAGGTAGAGACCGTCGCCGCCCTCGGCGCGGCCGCCGCGGGGCGCCCGGCGGGCGCCGGCTTCCTCCATCTGCTCGTAGAAGGCGTCGACCCGGGCCTGCGTCCCGTCCTCGACGACCAGGCGGGCCCCCGGCACGTAATCGAGCAGGGTGACGAGACGCGGATAGTAGCGTTCCAGGCGGTGCTCCTGCCCGGTGAAGGGCTCGAAGCTCTGGCCGGAATCCGGGGCGAGGACGATCTCGGTGGCCGGGTCGATCACCAGATCCGCGACTTCGGCGACGGAGCGCTGCGAGATCGGATCGTAGGAGCGGATCGCGGTGACGCGCCCGTCCGCGTGCTCGATCCGGCAGGGCCGCGGGGCGGCCGCCGGAAACACCTCGACGGTGCGACCCCGGACTGCGATCTCGCCGGGCTCGTCGACCCGCTCGTCGAGGATGTAGCCGAGGCGCTTGAGGCCGGCCATCACGGCGGCGACGTCGAGCGGGTCGCCGACCCGGAACGTCACCCGGGCGTCGGCCCAGGTCTCCGGCGGAGGCACCCGCTGGATCAGTGCCGGAGCCGTGGTCAGCACGAAGTCCGGCAGGGCGTCGCGGTCGGTCAGCCAGCGCATCACGGCAGCCCGGGCGCCCATCGTGGCCCGCGACGGCGAGGCGTGGTCGAGCGGAAGGCAATCCCATTCCGGGTAGACGGCGACCCGGATGTCGGGATCGAGGGCCTTGAGCGTCGCGGCCAGCTCCTCCAGCCGCCGGGCATCCCGGGCCACGTGGACCAGCGGGGCCGCGTCCTCGGCCAGATCCAGCAGTGCCACCGCCAGCGCCCCCGTGGGCATCAGCGGCGCGTCCTCGGTCTCCTGGTGGGCGACCGTCTTCGTCCTGCGCTTGGCCATGCTGATCCGAACCTGTCCCGGATGCTGCAAACGCTGGCTGGCCGTGAGGGCTCCCGGCTGCCGGCCCCGGATTCACAGACGCGATGCCGCATTCGAAAACGCTTGCGTCTCGAATCCGGGCCTTCCGGGTTCAGGCCTCGCCCGACCAGAGGTCGCCACTCGCCCGCGCGTCGCGCAGCACGTGGCGGGCGCCCTCGGTCAGCGCCCGGTCGGGGCCGGGCTGGCGCAGGTAGGTCGCGAGATCCCGGGTCAAGCGCTCCAGCGGGTGGTCGCGCAGGAAGCCCTGCAGCCCGACCGAGCGCTGCGCCCGTTCCAGCAGGTCGAGCCCGGCGCGTTCCACCGCGAGGCGGGCGAGGTTCACGTAGGCGATGATCCCGTCCGGATCGCCCTCCTCGCCCACGATCGCGGCGGCCCGCGTCACCCAGAGGCGGGCGGTCTCGGCCGCGATCACGCCCTCGCCGAGGCGGGCGAGCTGGTGCGGGTCCTCGCCGCGGCCGGTGGCGACGAGATGGCCGCGCCACGCGTCGAGCAGCGCCTCCAGGCCGCCGAGCTGCACCGCGAGGAAGCGCCAGGCGCCCCGAGAAATGCGGCTGCACCTGATAGTCGTCGGGCGCGCCCACGGGCGTGAAGCGGTCGGCGCCGAGCCCGGTGAAATCCACGGTGCCGGTCGCCGAGGCCCGCATCCCCTGCGCGCGCCAAGCCGACAGATCCGCCCGCTCGCCGGGCTCGAGGGCGACGACGATCATCTGCGACCCGGGCGCGTCGGGCTGCGCGGTCACGAGGGCGCGGGTCACGAACCCCGCCCCCGACGCGAAGGTCTTCACGCCCCGTAAGGTCGGGGCGCCTCCGGTGGCGTCGATCTTGAGGCCGTCGCCCGGCGGCTCGGTGTTCCAGACCCCGAACAGATGGCCCTGGACGGCATCGGCCAGCAAGGCGCTGCGCGCCTCGCCGTCGGCATAGCGGGCGACGAGCTGCACCGCGTTGACATGGCCCTCGTACACGCGCCCCAGCGCGAGGCTGCCGGACCCGACATGGGTGAGCACGGCCTGGAGAATCGCCCCGTCCGGCTCCTCGCCGAGACCGGCGCCGCCCGCGCGATGGGGCACCGGCGCGGCCAGCAGCCCCACCCGGGCGAGTTCCGCGACATCCTCGGCCGGAAAGCCGCCGTCGTGGTCGTGGCGTCCCGCCCGACGCGCCGCACCGGCCGCGACCGCGCGGGCCGCCGCAACCGGATCGCCGCGCGTGCCCCAGGCGATATCGTTGAGTCTGAGGTCCACACCTGCTCCGGTCATGACGAGCCCAGCGCGTCGTCCCGCACCCGATCGCCGGGGCGGCGCGCCAGGTCTTTTAAGCTTCGCGACATCGTGTTCAGAAGGGAGGGAACCATCTTTCGGGGCGATGATCTGACGAAGCAACTCGCTGCCTCCGCCATCGATACGCCGTGCGACGATACTGCGCATCGCAAACCATCGGTCCGCGGCCACGGCGCCCAGCACCCGGCGACGCGGCGATCTGCATCGGTCGGACCTGCCTCAAACCCGAAGCCACGCGTTGTAGGAAGGGCCGGCTCACCAAGCCGTCAAGCTGTGGTTGATCGATCCGATTTGGGAGGGTCGTTGCCGTGGGATATGACGCAGCCGTGTCGCGGAACGAGACCATGTCCTGCCCGTCCGGCTTCGAACGCCATCATCCCCAGCGCCTCGCGGCTCTGCGCGGCTATGCCATCCTCGACACCGCGCCCGAGCCCGCCTTCGACGAGATCGCGCAGATCGCGGCTGCGTCCTGCGGCACCACGATGGCGCGGATCACCTTCGCGGATGCCGACCGGCACTGGACCAAGGCCGCGTTCGGCCACGACGCGCCGGACCGGCCCCTCGAGACCGGCCTCGGCCTCGAGACCCTGAGCCGGGACGGCGCGCTGGTGCTGACGGATTGCGGGCCGATCGCAGGCGAACCGGGCCTGCGCTTCTACGCCGGCGTCCGGCTCGTGACCCCGGACGGCTGGCCGATCGGCACGCTCAGCGTCCTCGACCGCGAACCGCGCAGCCTGACCGGGCCGCAGGTCTTCGTCCTCGAGGCCCTCGCCCGGACCCTCATGGACCTGCTGGAGGCCCGGGCCGCCGCGATGGCCCGGCACCGGGACGAGGCGCTGCTGCAGTCCCGCGCCGAGCGCCTGGAGGCGCAGGTCGCCGCCCAGACCCGGGACCGCGACCGGGTCTGGACCCTGTCGCCGGTCCTGAAGATCGTCTCGGACAAGGACGGGCAGGTCCAGTCGGTCAATCCGTCCTGGAGCCGGGCGCTCGGCTGGTCCGAGGACGAGACGCTGGGCCGGACCGCCCTGGATTTCATCGCCCTCACGGACCGCGAGGCGGCGCGCGAGGCGCTGAAGCCCCTCTGCGAGGACCAGCGGGTGGAGGATGTGGAACTGGCCTGCACGACCCGCGACGGCGACCGGCGGCGGGTGCTCTGGACCGTCGTCCCGGAGGACGGGCTGTTCTACGGCTTCGGGCGCGACATCACGGAGCAGCGCCAGGCCGAGGAAGCCTTGCGGCAATCGCAGAAGCTGGAGGCGATCGGCCAGCTTACCGGCGGCGTCGCCCACGACTTCAACAACCTGCTGACCATCATCCGCTCGTCGGTCGAGTTCCTGCGCCGGCCGGAACTCGCCGAGGAGCGCAGGCGCCGCTACCTCGACGCGGTCTCGGACACGGTCGACCGGGCGGCCAAGCTCACCGGGCAGCTCCTGGCCTTCGCCCGGCGCCAGGCGCTCAAGCCCCAGGTGTTCGACATCTGCGCCCGGCTGCGCAGCATCTCCGACATGCTCGATTCGGTCACGGGCGCGCGCATCCGCGTGGAGACCGAGCTGCCGGGCACGCCCTGCTTCGTGCGGGCGGACGAGAGCCAGTTCGAGACCGCGCTGATCAACATGGCGGTGAATGCCCGCGACGCGATGGACGGGGAAGGCAGCCTGACCCTGCACCTCGAGAGCGGCCGCCCGATGCCGCCGATCCGCGGCCATGCCGGCGCCCGGGGACCGTTCGTGGCCGTGATGGTGGTCGATACCGGAACCGGCATTCCGGCACCGGATCTCGGCCGGATCTTCGAGCCGTTCTTCACCACCAAGGAGATCGGCAAGGGGACCGGGCTGGGGCTCAGCCAGGTCATCGGATTCGCCAAGCAGTCGGGCGGCGATATCGACGTGGCGAGCCTGCCCGGGAGCGGCACGCGCTTCACCCTGTACCTGCCGCAGGTCGACGCCCCCGTGGAGGTGGCCGATCCGGGCCGCGACGACCGCCGCGAGCCGGAGCCGCAGCGGAGCCTGTGCATCCTCGTCGTGGAGGACAATCTCGGGGTCGGGCGCTTCTGCACCCAGATCCTGGAGGATCTCGGCCACGCGCCGATCTGGGCGAAATCCGCCGAGGAGGCCCTCGCCGAGCTGCAGCGGACGCCGGATCGCTTCGATGCGGTGTTCTCGGACGTGGTCATGCCCGGGATGGGCGGCGTCGCCCTCGCCCGGGCCCTGCAGGTCACCCGCCCGGAGCTGCCGGTGGTCCTGACCTCGGGCTACAGCCACGTCCTGGCCACCGACGACGCGCACGGATTCACGCTGGTGCGGAAGCCTTATTCGGCCGAGCAGCTCGCCAAGGTGCTCCACGAGGCAACCCAGCGCCGGGACGGGCGGGGAACAAGGTCCCCGCTCTCCGGTTGACGCGATGCAGCACGGCGATGGCGTCGCCGCGCTGCTGCCCCTCGTGGGCGTTTCCTCCCAAGACTTCGGACCGCTCTTTCGGGGGCGGTCCTTTTTTGTGCGTCGCGCGTGCGGCCGGCGAGGAACAACGCCGCCTGCGGCAAAAGGTTCTCAAAAACCTCTCATCTTTGCAGCCGTTTCCGATCGCCTCGCCGAGGGGAGCGGCTCTCGGTTCGTGGTTCAGCGCGCTCGCTGACGCCGAACCGGCATCCGCTGCGGCGGCAAGCGCCCTAAGCCGCGAGCGGGCCGGATTGCGTCTCGGTGTCCAGTGCCAGCAGCGCGAAGGACGCGAGCCAGTGCTCGCCCATGTAGTCGCCGGTCACGTGCGGGAGGCCGGCCTCCAGATGCGCCTCCGCGGCGGCCTGGAGCCGCGGGCGGCGGGGATCGTCCCCGCCCAGGGCGGCGGCGAGCGACCGGAAGCACCAGGCGCGGCTGAGGTTCAGCCCGTCGAGATGGGCGATCTTGCCGTCGCTGCGGTCGGTCACGCGGGCGGGCCGGAACAGGGTCGCGGGCCGCCCCGCGGCGAGGTCCGGCAGGAACCGGTCGAACCAGGGCCAGAACCGCTCCGGCGGCAGGAGGCGGCGCAGGCATTCCGCCTCGATCAGCGCCGAGGACAGGAAGTCGTCGCCCCCCGGTTCGCCCCAGGCGGGGCAATCCACGTCGGCCCCGTACCAGCGCTCGGCGGTGGCTCGCAGCAGACCGGACAGGGCCGCGTCCTGCGCCCCGTCGGCGTAGTCGGCCACCAGCCGCAGCGCGAAGGCTGTGTTGAAATGCGTGCCGACCCGCACCGAATAGGGGGCGATCGGCAGGAAGTCCCGGACGCGCTGCGCGATCAGGCCGGTGAGCGGCGCCAGGGCCTCGGCCCAGCGGCGCTCGGGCAGGCGGGACAGCGCGTCGGCGAGCTTCAGGAGCCAGGCCCAACCGTAGGGCCGCTCGAACCCCCGGGCGGCCGGCGCGGCGAAATACGCGCATTCCCCGGCGACCTTCTCGGGCACCAGCTGGGCATCGAGATGCGCGCGGATCGCCCCGGCCTGCGCGCCGTCCGGGAACAGCCGCAGCACCCGGGCCAGCAGCCAGGTGCCGTGGACGCAGGAATGCCAATCGTAGCTGCCGTGGAAGACCGGATGCAGCGCGGCGGGCGTGCGCGCGTCCTCCGGGCCCGCCAGGACGTGCCCGGGCGAGTTGGGATATTCGCGGGTGAGATGGCCGAGAGCGACGGCGGCGAAGCGGGCGCCGATCTCCGGGGTGAGCGCAGTCGGCATCACGGGCTCCCATTGGGGCGCCGGACGCTTTGCCGGCGCAGTCCCGGATCGGTTATCGCAAGCGCGGCGAACCGGGCAGCCCCGGAGGTGCGCCGTCACTGGGATGTTTCATGCGCCGTGCGCCGATCACCGCCCTCCTCGTCGTGCTCGCGATGCCGGCCGCGGCGGCGCCCGATCCCAGCCGGGACGTCCTGTGGGCCGCGCTGAAGACCTGCGTGCTCGCCAAGCGGCTCGCCGACCGGACCTTCCCGTGCCTCTCGGTGGATCTCGGCGACAAGGACCGCCCCGGCACGGCGGTTCTGCGCGCGCCCGGCGAGCCGACCCACATCGTGGTGATGCCCACCGACACCACCGCCGGCCTGGAGGCTCCGGTCCTGCGCGGGAAGCGGGGTGCCGCCTATTGGCGGGCGGCGCTGGCCGCGCGTCCGTTCGTGTCGGACGCCCTCAAGGGCAAGCTGCCGCCCGAGGCCGTGGGGCTGGCGGTCAATTCGGCCCGGGGGCGGAGCCAGGACCAGCTCCACATCCACCTCGACTGCCTGAAGCCCAGCGTGCTGGCCGCCGTAAAGGCGCATGGCCGCCAGATCCGCGGGACCTGGACCCGCTTCCCGGTGCCGCTCGCCGGGGACCGCTACCACGCGATGCGGGTGCCGGAAGCCGAGGCCGAGCGCTTCAACCCGTTCGCGGCCCTGCGCACCCTGCCGGGTCCCCGGCCGGACCTGCACCGGACGAGCTTCGCGGCACTCGCCACGCCGCCGGGCGATCCCGAGCCGGGTTTTCTGCTCCTGGCCTACCGGGCGCCGAGCGCCAGCGCGGAGGACGTGATGGACCATAGCTGCGCCATCGCGTCGGGCCGCGGCGGCGCCTGACGCGGCGGCCTCGAGCGTTCTCCGACGAAGTGGAGACCGGTTCGCCTCAAGAGAACGCGGCAAAACAAGAACTTAGAGCCGTGCTTGATTGCAACGCGATCGGGCACGGCTCTACGCAGAACCTGCCGGCGGCGGCAGCGCGTCCAGGAGCTGGCGCAAAAAGCCCCGCACCGCCCGGGGTAGACGCCGGTCGCGCATCGCCTGGATCTGGATGTTCCTTGAGAGGCTCGCCCGGGCGCGGATCGGCAGGCTGACCAGGGCGTTCAGGTCCAGCGGCGTGCGCATCGAGAGCGCCGACATCAGCGCGAGACCGCGGGATCTGCGCACGAACGGCAGTTGGGTGGCCAGGTTGTTGGCGGTCAGGACCGGCTCGATCACGATGCCCTCCTGCAGGCAGGCGGCGTCGAACACCTGCCGCAGGGTCGTGTCCCGGGTCGGCAGGGCGATGGGATAGTTCGGCAACTCGGACAGCTGCACCACCTTCGCCCGCGCCAGGGGATGGTCCGGGGCGGCGAGCACCAGCATGTCGACCTGTTCATCATACAGCACCTCGACCTGGGTGGACGGCGCGAGTGCGAAGGTGATGCCGAGGTCGGCCTCGCCGGCGGCCACGATCTGGGTCACCTGGGCGGGGGGCAGCACGGTCACCTCGAAGCGCAGGCCCGGATGCGCCGCGTGGAAGGACGCCACGGTGCTCGGCACGATGTCGAGCGAAAACCCCTCGGAACTCGCCACCCGGATCAGGCCGCGGGCGAGGCCTTCCAGCTCCCGGATCTCGGTGACGACCTGCTCGGACCGGATCAGCATCTGGTGCGCGTGCTGGGCCAGGAGCTCGCCCGCCGGGCTCGGCACCATGCCGCGCGGGCGCCGCTCGAACAGCACGCAGTCGAGTTCGGCCTCCAGGTTGCCGATCTGCCGGCTGATCGCCGAGGCGGCGACGTTCAGCTGGGCCGAGGCCGCCGCGATCGAGCCGGTGCGGGCTACGGCCAGGAAGTAGCGCAGCCCTGTCGTCTGCATTATCCTGCCTCGATATCCCTTATGGCGCATATCCGTTGCCCAGATGGCAACGCACCGCTCGCCAAATTCTACTTGTTGCGATCCCAGATGCACAACATCATCGCAGGGTGAAAAAGGCGGCAGTCGCGGAGATCCTCCCCGACATCCTGCCCGTCGTCGTCGGAGACGGAATCGACATGCCGGTACGGACGATCACCCTCACCGCGTCGCTGGCGGCTTCCCTGATCGCACTGGTCGCGGCGAGCCCGGCCCTGGCCGGCAAGGCCGACGACACCCTGGTCTACGCCTCCGACAGCGAGCCCGAGAACGTCAGCCCCTATCACAACAGCGCCCGCGAGGGCGTCATCCTGGCCCGCAACTGCTGGGACACGCTGCTGTGGCGCGACCCCGCGGACGGCACCTACAAGCCGATGCTCGCCACCGCCTGGACCTGGGCCGACGACACCACCCTGGACCTGACGATCCGCGAGGGCGTGACCTTCCACAACGGCGACCCGCTCGGGCCCGAGGACGTCGCCTTCACGTTCAACTTCATGCTGACGCCCGAGGCCCGCACGGTCACCCGCCAGAACGTCGACTGGATGAAGTCGGTGGAGGTCACCGGCCCGCACAGCGCCCGGATCCACCTCAAGGCGCCGTTCCCGGCGGCACTGGAATACCTCGCCGGGCCCATGCCGATCTTCCCGGCCTCCTACTTCAAGAAGGTCGGCCTCGACGGCTTCGCCAAGGCGCCGATCGGCAGCGGCCCGTACAGGATCACCAAGGTCGATAGCGGGCGCGGCGTCTCCATGGAGCGCTTCACCAAGTATTGGTCGGGCAGCCCGCTCGGGACGCCGAAGATCGGCAAGCTGCAGTTCCGGGTCATCCCGGACGGCGAGAGCCGGATGGCCGAGCTGATGACCGGGGGTGTCGACTGGATCTGGCGGGTGCCGAGCGACCAGGCCGAACAGCTGCGCGCCGCGCCCAACGTCACCGTGCTCAACTCCGAGACCATGCGGGTCGGCTTCCTGCAGTTCGACACGCTCGGCCGCGCCAAGGAGAACTCGCCGCTCAAGGACGTGCGGGTCCGGCAGGCGATCTCCTACGCCATCGACCGCAAGGCGATGGTCGATAACCTCGTGCGCGGCGCCTCGCGGGTGATGAACGCGCTGTGCTTCGTCGATCAGTTCGGCTGCAACGACCAGGGGGTGATGCGCTACCCCTACGACCCGGCCAAGGCCAAGGCCCTGCTCAAGGAAGCGGGCTACGCGAACGGGTTCGAGATCGACCTCGGCGCCTATCGCGAGCGGGACTACGCCGAGGCGGTGATCGGCTATCTCGGGGCGGTCGGCATCAAGGTCCGGCTCAACTACCTGCGCTACGCCGCGTTCCGGGATGCCCTGCGGAGCGGCAAGGTCTCGATCGGCTATCAGACCTGGGGCTCGTTCTCGGTCTACGACGTCTCGGCCTTCGACGGGGTCTTCTTCCGCGGCGGCGAGGAGGACCTGACCAAGGATCCGCAGGTGATCGCCGACCTGCAGGAGGGTGACGGCTCCACCGACCCGGACAAGCGCAAGGCCGCCTACGCCAAGGCGCTCCAGCGGATCGCCGCCCAGGCCTACGCCCTGCCGATGTTCTCGTACGCCACCAACTACGCCTTCACGTCGGACCTGAACTTCACCGCCCAGCCGGATGAGGTGCCGCGCTTCTACGCGGCGTCCTGGAAGTAGGCCGCTCGCGTGCTGGCCTTCACGCTCCGGCGCATCCTGGTCGCCCTGGCGGTGGCCTTCACGGTCTCGGTGGCGAGCTTCATGCTGCTCCACCTCTCCGGCGACCTCGCCACGGCGATTGGCGGGCCGGAGGCCACCGGGCCCCAGATCGTGCAGATCCGCAAGGATTACGGCCTGGACCAGCCTCTGCTGACCCAGTTCCTCGCCTGGGGTTGGCGGGCGCTGCACCTCGATTTCGGCAATTCCTTCTACTTCCGCGAGCGGGTGATCGACTTGCTCGCCGCCCGCCTGCCGATCACGCTCTATCTCGGGATCATCGCGCTCGCGGTGGCCCTGTTCGTGGCGGTGCCGCTCGGGGTGATCGCCGCCGTCCGCCGCGATACCTGGATCGACCGGCTCGCCCTGTCGGTCTCGGTGCTGGGCCAGGCGATGCCGAGTTTCTGGTTCGGGCTGACCCTGATCCTGATCTTCTCGGTCAACCTCCGCTGGCTGCCGGTCTCGGGCAACACCGGCTGGAAGAACTTCGTCCTGCCCGCGGTGGCGCTCGGCTACTACGCCATGCCGGCGGTGATGCGGCTCACCCGCAACGGCATGCTGGAGGTGCTGGCCTCGGATTACGTCCGGACCGCCCGGGCCAAGGGGCTGCCGACGCGCAAGATCCTGGTCCGGCATGCGCTGCGCAACGCCGTGATCCCGGTGATCGCCCTGGCGGCGGTGCAGTTCGGCTTCATGCTCGGCGGTTCGATCGTGATCGAGGCGGTGTTCTCGCTCCAGGGGCTCGGCCAGCTCGCCTGGGAATCGATCGCCCGCAACGACTTCCCGGTGGTCCAGGCGATCGTGCTGGTTTTGGCGATGATCTACATCGCCCTGACGCTCGCGGCCGACCTGCTGAACGCCTTCCTCGATCCGCGCCTGCGCCAATCGTGAGGACGCTCGCCCCATGAGCCTGCCCCCGACACGGCGGCGCTCGCCGCCCCCGCCCTCCCCCCTCCTGTCGGGGTGCCGGCCGCCCTGGCGCCGCCCGCTCGCCGACCGGCCTCGTGCTCCGGCGCGGCCTGCATCACGCCGGCTTCCTGATCGGGGCCGGCATCCTCGGGGTGATCGTGCTGGCCGCGCTGGCCGCACCGCTGATCGCCCCGCACGACCCTTATGCGCAGGACGTCTCGCGCCGCCTGATCCCGCCGATCTGGCAGGCCAAGGGGACCTGGGACCACGCGCTCGGCACCGACAAGCTCGGGCGCGACTACCTCAGCCGCCTACTCTACGGCGGCCAGATCTCCCTGTTGATCGGGATCTCGGCGGCGCTGATCTCCGGGCTGATCGGCACGGTGCTGGGCCTCTGCGCCGGCTATTTCGGCGGCTGGGTCGATTCGGTGGTGAGCTACATCGTGACCACGCGTCTGGCGATGCCCGTGGTGCTGGTGGCGCTGGCCATGGCGTCGCTGGTCGGCGGCTCGCTCAAGGTCGTGGTGCTGGTGCTGGGCTTCCTGCTCTGGGACCGCTTCGCCGTGGTGACCCGGGCCGCCACCCAGCAGATCCGCAACCAGGATTTCGTCTCGGCCGCCCGCGCTTCGGGCCTCACCGACCTGCGCATCATCCTGCAGGAGATCCTGCCCAACATCCTCAACGCGCTGATCGTCGTGGCGACCCTGGAGATGGCGCACGCGATCCTGCTCGAGGCCGCCCTGTCGTTCCTGGGGCTCGGGGTGCAGCCGCCGCTGCCGTCCTGGGGTCTGATGATCGCGGAGGGCAAGCAGTACATGTTCTTCCAGCCCTGGGTGATCACCATCCCGGGCGTGGCGCTCCTCTTCCTCGTGCTGGCGATCAATCTCCTGGGCGACGGCCTGCGCGACATCACCGCCCCCGAAGCCCGGCACTGACCAGACGTCCGGAAGTGCCCCGGGCCGGCCGACAGGCTCGGGCAGCGCGGGATCCATTCCGGCCAGAACCGCAATGTTTCACGGGAAACACACCATGACGCGAGACGACGCCATCGCGCGCGCAACCGACACCTTCGACGCCGGGGCGTTCCTCGCACTCCTGCGGGAGGCGGTCGCCTACCCGACCGAGAGCCAGGCGCCGGGCCAGGAGGCGGCCCTGCACGCCTATCTCGACACCTTCATCACGCCTCTCGTCACCCGCCTCGGCTTCGAGACACCCAAAAAACACGACAATCCGGACGGGGTGCACGGCCCGTTCCTGATCGCCGAGCGGCACGAGGGACCGGACCTCCCCACCGTGCTGATCTACGGCCACGGCGACACGGTGCGGGGCTATCCCGAGCAGTGGCGCACGGGGCTGGGCCCCTGGGAGATCGTGGTCGAGGGCGACCGCTGGTACGGGCGCGGCACCGCCGACAACAAGGGCCAGCACGTCCTCAACCTCGCGGCCCTGGAGCAGGTGATCGCGGCGCGCGACGGCCGCCTCGGCTTCAACGTGAAGCTGCTGATCGAGATGGGCGAGGAATCCGGCTCGCCGGGCCTGCGTCCGTTCTGCCGCGCGCACGCGGAGGCCCTGCGCGCCGACGTGCTGATCGCCTCGGACGGGCCGCGGCTCAGCGCCGAGCGCCCGACCCTGTTCCTGGGCTCCCGCGGCGCCTACAATTTCGAACTGAGCCTGAACCTGCGCGAGGGTCCGCACCATTCCGGCAATTGGGGCGGCCTGCTGCGCAACCCCGGCACGGTGCTGGCCTCGGCGATCGCCTCGATGGTCGATGCCCGCGGCAGCATCCTGGTCGAGGCCCTGCGGCCGCCGCCCATCCCCGAGGGCGTGCGCGCGGCGCTCCGCGACATCCGGGTCGGCGAGGATCCGACCGCCCCGACGATCGATTCCGATTGGGGCGAGCCGGGGCTCACCCCGGCCGAGCGGGTCTTCGCCTGGAACACCCTGGAAGTCCTCGCCTTCAAGACCGGCGATCCGGACGGACCGCTCAACGCGGTGCCGCCCCACGCCAAGGCGACCCTGCAGCTGCGCTTCGTGGTCGGCACCGACTGGCAGAACCTGATCCAGAACGTGCGCGCGCATCTCGACGCCAACGGTTTTCCGATGATCGAGGTCCGGCCGGCCCGGGCTTCGGAGGTTTTTCAAGCGACCCGGCTGCCGGTGGAAGACCCCTGGGTGGAATGGGCGCTTCTCTCGATCGAGGCGAGCGCCGGAAAAAAACCGGCCCTGCTGCCCAATCTCGGCGGTTCGCTGCCGAACGACGCCTTCTCGGAGATCCTCGGGCTGCCGACCCTGTGGGTGCCGCATTCCTACCCGGCCTGCCGCCAGCACGGGCCGGACGAGCACATGCTCGCCTCCAGCACCCGCGAGGGCCTGGCGATCATGGCCGGGCTGTTCTGGGATCTCGGCGAGGCCGGGCCGGACATCCTGCGCCGCCGCGCCGCGAGGAGCTGAACCATGAGCGAGCCGGTCGTCCGCATCCGTGACCTGACGATCGCGCTCCCCAAGGGCGCCGACCGTCCCTACGCCGTCGAGGGCCTGAACCTCGACCTGGAGCCCGGCAAAATCCTCTGCGTGGTCGGGGAATCGGGCTCCGGCAAGTCGATGAGCGCCTACGCGCTCACCGGCCTCCTGCCCCGGGCGCTCAAGCCCGAGGGTGGCTCGATCCTGTTCGAGGGACGGGACCTGCTGAGCCTGGACGAGCCGGCCTGGCGCGCCCTGCGCGGCCGGCGGATTGCCATGGTGTTCCAGGAGCCGATGACCGCGCTCAACCCGGTGATGCGCATCGGCGACCAGATCGCCGAGATGTTCGAGGCGCATAACCTGCTCACCCGGGCCGAGCGGCGGGCCCGGGCGGTGGCCTTGGCGACCGAGGTCGGGCTGTCCAACCCCGAGGAGGCGGTGCGGGCCTATCCGCACCAGCTCTCCGGCGGCCAGCGGCAGCGCGCGATGATCGCCATGGCGCTCGCCCTGGAGCCGTCGGTCCTGGTCGCCGACGAGCCGACCACGGCGCTCGACGTCACCACCCAGGCCCAGATCCTGAAGCTGATCCGCGAGTTGCAGCGCAAGCGCGGGATGAGCGTCCTGTTCATCACCCACGATTTCGGCGTGGTCGCGGAGATCGCCGACCACGTGGCGGTGCTCCAGCGCGGCCGGCTGGTGGAATCGGGCAGCGCCGAGGCGGTGCTGCGCGATCCCCAGGCCCCCTACACGAAGGCGTTGCTCGCCGCGGTGCCGAGCCTGACCCCGCCGGTGCGGGCCAGCGTGCAGGCCTCCCCCGTGGCCCTGTCGGTGATCGGGCTGTCCAAGACCTACACCACCAAGGCCGGCCTGTTCGGCACCCCCCGGGTGGTCGCGGCGGTCAAGGAGGTCGCCTTCGACGTGCGGCGCGGCGAGACCCTGGGGCTGGTCGGCGAATCCGGCTCCGGCAAGTCGACCACGGCGCGGCTCGCGATCCGGCTGATCGAGCCCGACGGCGGCACCGTCCGGCTCGGCAGCCTCGACTACACCGCGCTCCGGCGTGCGGACCTGCGGGCTCAGCGCAGCCGCATCCAGATGATCTTCCAGGACCCGTTCGCCTCGCTGAATCCGCGCCGCACCGTGGAGCAGATCATCATGGCGGGCCCGGTCGCCCACGGCGTTCCGGCCGCGGAGGCGCGGGAGCGCACCCGGAGCCTCCTCGACCTCGTCGGCCTCGACCCGAAGGCGGCCGCCCGCTACCCGAACGCCTTCTCGGGCGGCCAGCGCCAGCGCATCGGCATCGCCCGGGCGCTCGCCATGGAGCCGGACGTGCTGGTGGCCGACGAGGCGGTCTCCGCGCTCGACGTCTCGGTTCAGCGCCAGGTGCTGGACCTGCTGGAGGATCTGAAGCAGCGGCTGTCGCTGGCGATGCTGTTCATCACCCACGACCTGCGGGTGGCGGCCACGATCTGCGACCGGATCGCCGTTATGCATCGCGGCGCCATCGTGGAGATGCGCACCACCGCCGACCTGTTCGCGGCCCCGGAGCACGCCTACACCCGCAGCCTCCTGGCCGCGGTGCCGGGCGCCCGCGCTTCGTAGCGGCGCTTCGTGGGTTGAGGGAGGGGGCGTCCACCGCCCTCCGCTTGTCCGCGGCCCATCGAGGCGCCGCGTCGGGCCCGCATCGCAGGGCGGCGCCCGAGGCCCGTCCCGTCGCCTTTCGATGGATGCCGCGGGATGCCGTGGGACACAGAGACAAGTTTTTTGGACGAAGTCGGTCTGTCGTGCTTCGGGCCATCCGGTAGAATAGCCACGTTGTCGAGGGTCGAGCGCCCCGGCGGACCTACGGCCGACCGAACCGTCCGTCTCCGCTCGCGCCTCGAACGCGGACGGGGACTTTTTGACGTGTCGTTCTCAGCCAAGCCCGATAAGCCCCAGTCCCCGCGCAGGCGGTCCCTGCCGGACGGGCAACCGTCCCGGCGCCAGGGATCGGCGCAACGGGCCGCGCGCGGCCGGCAACCGGCGAACGCCACGTCCCCCCGCGCCGGAGGTGGCCGCCGTGGCCGTCGGCGCCCGCATCATCTACCTGAGCTGGGCCCCAGACCTTTGGCCGCCCGCCCAGCGCCCGCCTGCCCGGAATGACCGCACGCGTGCTGCCGTTCCGCAGGCGCTGACGCGCACCCTGGTCAACGCCGGCGATCAGCCGTTCGTGCCGGTCCGGCGCTGCTCGGCGCGGGCGCCCGGAACACCGAGGCCGATCGCCTTGGCGAGGGCGGAGCGCTGCGCGGCGTAGCCCGGCGCCGTCATCGGGTAATCCGTCGGCAGGCTATAGCGCTCGCGATACCGCTCCGGCGTCAGGCCGTGGGCGGTGAGATGCCGCTTGAGCGTCTTGTACGACCGCCCGTCGATGAAGCTGACGATCCCGTCCTGTTGGACCGACTTGCGGATCTGCGCCGCGGTCGGCGGCTCGATCACGGGTGCGACCTCGACGGGCACCTTGCGGTCGAGGTTGATCAGCGCGCCGTGCACGCTGGCGATCAACGCCGGCAGGGACGTGGGTGGGACGGGGTTGTTCGAGACGTAAGCCGCGACGACGTCGCCGACCAGCACGGCGAGTTCGGTGCTGCTCTCAGGATGCGTTTCGGGCACGGCGCGAGTTCCGATCTAAGCTTTCGTGGATGACCCATTGGTTCCAAAGCAAAAACCATCGCAGTGTCAAGATGGTCTGTTCAGCCGATTGCCCGAAACGGCAGCATTTTAATGCCGACACTCTAGACAACGCTGTCTGGACAGAGTGTTTCCACTCAGACGCCCGGCGGCTTTGTTGCGGGACCCAAGCTTAGATTCGGCAGGAATTCGAAATACAAGACTCAGAACACAATTTTAAGCTTGTCCACGCCCTCAACCGATCCCCAGGCCGCGGATCAGGCCGAGGCTGACCGCGACGAGGACGGCCAGCGACGCGGTCACGGCCAGGGTGACCCGGCCTCCGACCCGGGCGAGCACCCGCACATCGACGCCGAGGCCGAGGGCCGCCATGGACAGCACCGTGAGCACGCCCGCGAGCTGCGTCAGCGGTTTGACGGCCGCATCCGGGATCAGCCCTATGGAGCGGGACGTCGCCAGGACCAGGAAGCCGAGGATGAACCACGGCACCAGCTTGGTCAGGCCGGGCCGGCCCTTCGCGCGGGTCGATTCCGCCTCGGCGTCCTGCCCGGCCTCCCGCGGCAGGCGCGGGGCGATCAGTGAGAACGCCACCACCACCGGTCCCAGCATCAGCACGCGCACGAGCTTGACCAGGGTGCCGACCTGGGTGGAGAGCAGGCTCACCGGGACGGTCGCGGCCAGCACCTGCGGGACCGCGTAGACGGTGAGCCCGGCCAGCACGCCGTACTGGTTGTCGCTCAGGCCCGCGAGCGGCACGAACAGCGGCAAGCCGAGCACCATCAGCACGCCGAGCACCGCGGTGAACGCGATGGCGGCCGCGATGTCCTTGGGCTGCGCCCCGATCACCGGCGCCACCGCGGCGATGGCCGAGTTGCCGCAGATCGCGTTGCCGCACGCCACCAGGATCGCCATCCTGGGCGGCAGGCCGAGCGCCCGGCAGATCCCCACGCTGGCGCCGATCCCGATCACAACGGTGCCGACGATGCCGGCCAGCAGCGCCGGACCGGAGGCCAGGATCGCCCCGAGGCTCAGCGAGGCGCCCAGCAGTACGACGGCCACCTCCAGGAGTTGCTTCGCCGAGAACGCGATGCCGGTGCGAAACCGGGCATCCGGCGTCCAGGCGGTGCGGATCGCGATCCCAATCAGGATCGCCAGCACCAGGGCCTCGACATAGGGATGGCCGGCAACCCGCTCCTCGAGCGCCTGCGCGGCCATGGCCAGGGCGGTGATCGCCGCGCACAGGCCGATGCCCGGCAGTACGGAGGTGGTCGCCCCGTCCCGCACGGTGGTCCCGGTTTCACCCGTCCGGGCCGATGATCTGGGGCTCACGCCGGTCGCTCCACGGTCGACATCCGAGCAAAGGGAAGAAAACGTTTGTCGCGAGCGCACAAGAGAGAAGGACGCTCTCCGGCGCGAGAAAACTTCGGAAGTCCCGTCCATTGCGGCGCGGGGTCCCGAGCGCGACATTCACCGTCATGCGCACCACCCCGGATACTCGGTCGACGACGATGGCGTTCGACCCCTTTGGCGAGCCCGTCGCCGCGGGCGTGGCCGAGGCGTGCCCGACTGCTTCGGGCGACCGGACTGCGCGCCGGGTCGGTGGTGCCGTGTTCTGGGCCCTCGCCCTGACGATCCTGGCCGGCCGCATCTACGCCTACGACCTGCCGGTGGTGCAGAGCGTCGCGTCCTACGCCGCGCAGGCCGTGACGCTGCGCTGAGGCGCGGCCGTCGCTCAATACGTGTCCGCCAGATAGGCCGCGATCGCGTGGCCGTCCGCCTCGTCGATCGGGGCGTGGTAGACCTTGATCATCTTGGTCACCTCCGACTCCCAGAACGCCTTCCCCCGCCCCGGGGGCTGGGTGGCGATGTAATCGACGGAGTGGCAGGTCTGGCAATTGGCCTGCGCTGCGACGAAGCCCTGCGCCTGGCCACCCGACGCACCGTCCTTCGGGGCCCGCAACTCGGCCGTGGGATCCGGCACCGTGTAGCGGCGCGGGGCCGAGAGGGCTGTGCCGGCGAGAAGGCCGGCGATCATCGATCCGATCAAAAGCGCGCGCATCCCGTTCCCCCTCACGCCGCCCGGACCCGGGTGATCTCGACGCCGTTGCGCATGTACCCGGACGGGTTCCAGAGCGAGTCCATCGGCTGCGTGCTGCCGTCGTTGGCGGTGGCCCGGACCCGGACGCTGTGCGCGCCCGCGGCCAGGTCGAGGGTGAGCGACCAGGGCCGGAACGCGTAGGGACCCGAATCCTGGCCCAGGGCGGCCTGCGTCCAGGTCCGGCCCTCGTCGGTGGACACCGCGACCGTCTTGATCCCGGAGCCGCCGTCGAACGCGATGCCGCGCACGTGCACCGGACCGGCCTTGATGTCCGCCCCGTCGGCGAGACTGGTCAGGAACGACCGCACGTTGAGCCGGCCGATCGGCACCGTGGCTTTGGCGGCCTGGCCCGGCTCCGTGCAGGCGCAGGCATTGTCCGGGATGCGGTAGGCGCTCTTCATGAAGAAGCCGTCGAACGGCGTGTCGCGCACCGTGATCGCGTTCAGGTGCTTGACCCAGTAGGTGCCGTAGAAGCCCGGCACCACGAGGCGCAGCGGAAACCCGTTGAGCCAGGGCAGGTCCTCGCCGTTCATGCCCCAGGCCAGCATCACCTCGCCGTCGCGGGCATGGTCGAGGCCGAGCGCCTTCACGAAGTCCGGGGTCTCGGGCAGGACCGGCCCGTCCATCCCGTCGAACGCGACCTGCACGGCGCCCGCCTTCACCCCGGCGCGGTCGAGCACGCTCTTCAGCGGCACGCCGGTCCAGCGCGCGCAGCCCATGGCGCCGTTGGCGAGCTGACCGCCGGCCATGCGCGGCTCGAAGAAGCCGCGCGAGTTCCCCGAGCATTGGTTGACCGCCACGATCTCGCTCCGCCCCGGCAGCGCCTTGATCTCGGCCAGCGACAGCGAGACCGGGCGCTCGACATGGCCGGCGATGCCGAGCCGGAACGTGTCCGGGTCGATCTCCAGGGGGATGTCGGCCAGGTGATAGCGGACGAAGAAGGCGTCGTTGGGGGTGATCGCCCCCTCGTCGAACACCGCGAACGGCGTCTCCAGCTGGGGCGGCCGGGCCGTGGTCTGCAGAAGCGGGCGCTTGCCCGGATAGGCGACCAGCGGGCGCGTGCCGCTGCTGAAGGGAAGCACGACCTCCTCAGCCCGGGCGCGCAAGGGCGTCGCCGCAACAGCCAGCGCGCCGAGGCCGCCCTGGAGAACGCGGCGCCTGTCGAGATGAGCCATCGTCGCGTCCTTCATCCGCCGTCCCGGCATACCGAGCGATCCTGCGCGGACGCCCCGCGATCCGGCCGTCTCGAGCGCCCCTGCCGTGGCGGTGTATCAGACTTTCCCTTGCCCGAACCGCTTCGCCCCGCAGCGTGCGTGTTTCACGGGAAACACCGCATCGCCGTCACCCCAACGCTTCGATCTCGGCCGCGAGGGTGTCCGGAACCGTCAGCCCGTCCCGCGCGGCGCGGACCCGCAGGTCGAGGCGCCGGCTTCCCGGCAGGCGAGCGCCGTCCTGCGCCTCGATCGAAGCCGCCAGGACGGCGAAGCGCTCCGGGGCGTCGGGGCCGAGGGCCGTGGCGTCGATCGCCAGGATCAGCTGTCCGGTGCCGGGCGGGTCGCCCGCCGCGTCGAGGAACGAGCTGGCCTCGGCGGCGAAGCGGGCACCGGTGAGCCCGGCCGCCAGGAGTTCCACCATCAAGGCGAGCGCCGTCCCCTTGGCGTCGCCGAGCGGCGCCATCGTGCCGTCGAGGGCGGCGGCGGGATCGGTGGTCGGGCGTCCCTCGGCATCGAGCGCCCAGCCCTCCGGGATCGCCTCGCCGCGCTGCTTCGCGCCGACGATGCTGGCCCGGGCGACCTTCGACAGGGCGAGGTCGATCACGATGGGCGCCCGACCGGGCAGCGGGCAGCCGAAGGCCAGCGGGTTGGTGCCGAACACCGCCCGGCTGCCGCCCCAGGGCGCCATGGCGGCGGGGGTGTTGGCGAACAGGATCGCGACGCACCCGGCCTCGGCCAGCGCCTCGACGGGCAGGCCGGCCGCCCCGCAATGATGCGAGCGGCGGATCCCGGCCGCCGCGATCCCCTGCCGGCGTGCCAGATCCGGCAGCTCGGCCAGGGCCGCGTCGAGCGCCGGGTAGGCGAAGCCGTTGCCGGCATCGATCGCCAGGAGTCCCGGCCGGGGCCGGCTCACCACCACGCGGGCATCGCCCACGACCTTGCCGGTGCGCAGCTGCGCGGCGTAGCCCGGCACCCGCGACAGGCCATGGCCCTTCAGGCCGTCCGCCTCCGCGGCGACCAGCGCGCGGGCGGTGCTGTCGGCGGCGGCAGGGGCGGCGCCACAGCGGCGGAAGGCGCCGGCCGCGAGCGCGTGGGCCTCCGCGAGGGACAGGGTCGGCATGGTGGTCGAGGCTCCGGGTCACCGCGAAGGATCCGCGGGGCATACCCGAAGCCGCGCCGCTTGAGGATCAGGCGTCAGGGGATCAGGCGTCAGGGGATCAGGCCTGCATGCCCCAGCGCTGGATGGTCCGCCGCTCGATCGTCTGGAAGATCAGGTTCTCCACCACGAGGCCGATCAGGATCACGGTGAGCAGCCCGGCGAACACGTTCGGGATGTCGAGCATGTTCTTGTTCTCGAAAATGAACCAGCCGAGCCCGCCCGCCCCGGAGCTGACGCCGAACACCAGCTCGGCCGCGATCAGCGTGCGCCACGCGAAGGCCCAGCCGACCTTCAGGCCGGTGAGGATCGACGGGAACGCGGCCGGGATCAGGATCTTGCCGATCAGCCGCGGGCCCGACAGCCCGTAATTGCGCCCGACCATCGTGAGCGTCCGGCTCACCGACAGGAAGCCCGAATGGGTGTTGAGCGCGATCGCCCAGGTCACCGAGTGGACCAGGACGAAGATCAGGCTGCCGTTGCCGAGCCCGAACCAGATCAGCGCCAGCGGCAGCAGCGCGATCGCCGGCAGCGGGTTGAACATCGACGTCAGGGTCTCGAGGAGGTCGGTCCCGATCCGCGACGCGATGGCGATGCCGGTGAGCAGGGTCGCCAGGAGGACGCCGGCGGCGTAGCCCATCAGCAGCACCTTCAGCGAGCTCCAGGCCCGGGCCGGCAGCGTCCCGTCGGCGACCGCCCGGAAGAACGCCTCCATGGTGGCCGAGAAGGTCGGGAACAGGAGGTCGTTGTCGAGGTAGCGCCCGTAGGCCTCCCAGATCCCCGCCAGCAGGACGAGGATCAGGATCTTGCGCAGCCAGGCTTGGTTGTACAGGCGCTCGAACGCCGAGAGCGGCTTCTCCACAACCGGGGCGCCGTGGGCGTGGCCGGTCTCCCGCACGATCTCGGGGCGGGCCGGATCCGTGGCGGCGGGGCGCGGCGGCACCGTCAGGGGAGCGCCGGTCAACACGCGCGCGCTAGACATTCTCCGCCTCCTGGATCTCTTCCGAAAAGAGCATCTGCTGGATGCGGTTCTCGAGCCGCAGCGCCGCCTCCGGGGTTGCCGCGCTGTTGAGCTCGGCCTTGACCTCGCCCGGATGGGGCGAGAGCAGCAGGATGCGCGAGCCGACCTTGATCGCCTCGGGGATCGAGTGCGTCACGAACAGCACCGTGAAGCGCGTCTCCTCCCAGAGCATCAGCAGCTCGTCCTGCATGCGCCGCCGGGTGAGCGCGTCGAGCGCCGCGAACGGCTCGTCCATCAGCAGGATGTCGGGCTCCATCGCCATGCCGCGGGCGATGGCGACGCGCTGCTTCATGCCGCCCGACAGGGTGTGCGGGTAGCTGTCGGCGAACTTCGTCAGGTTGACCTTGTCGATGTAGAGGTTCGCCCGCTCCAGCGCCTCCCGTCCCTTCAGCCGGCCCGAGGCTTCGAGGGCGAAGACCACGTTCTGCCGGACCGTCTTCCACGGCAGCAGCTGGTCGAATTCCTGGAACACCATCATCCGGTCGGGGCCGGGCTCGGTCACCGGGCGGCCTTTCAGCCGGATCTCTCCCTCGGTGGGGGCCATGTAGCCGCCCACCGCCTTGAGCAGGGTCGACTTCCCGCACCCGGAGGGTCCGAGCAGGACGAACCGGTCCCCGGGCCAGATCCGGAAGCTCACCCGGTAGGTGGCCGTGACGAGGTGCTCGGGCGTCTTGTAGCGGAGCGTGACGCCGTCGACCTCCAGCAGAGGCTGACCCGTATCCATCCATCCTCCCTGGCGCCGCGGCTTGAGCCGCATGTCGCTGATCGTCCGGCGATGGTCCGGACCTCACGGGAAAGTGTAGGATCGATGCGGCGAGGCTGTAAAGCGGTGTATTCTTAATAAACTAGGATTGCTGTCCGGTTGAACCCGCTCGTTGCGTCGGTCTTGAGCGACTGCGCGGGTGTGGAATCGGCCGCTTATGCCGGTTCGGACGCGGCGCTGGAGGTTCTGTTTCGTACGGCTCCCAGGCGCGCTCGATCGATGGTCCTCCGCTCCCAAGGACGGCGGCCTGCGAGCCCTTCGGCGGAAAACCGCATCGTCCCCATCTCAAACCGGGTGCCACCATCGACCCCGCAGCACCACGCCCTCCGACACGATCCGCTGGGCGCCAGTCATGTGCTCGCCCCGCGTGTCCACGTAGTCGAACGCCCCGTCCTGCACCGACAGCACGGTGGCATCGCCGAGCGCCCCGACCTTCAGGGTCCCGTATTCCATGCGCTTGAGCGCCACCGCGGCGTTGACCGTGGAGGCGGCGACGACGTCGCGCAGACTCATGCCGAGGCAGAGCATCTTGGACATGGTGGTGACCTGATCGAAGGCCGGCCCGTCGATGCAGAGCTGGTGCACGTCGGACGAGATCGTGTCCGGCAGGAAGCCCCCCGCCAGCATGGCCCGGGCGGTCTTGAACGCGAACGAGCCTTTGCCGTGGCCGATATCGAACAGCACGCCGCGCGCCCGGGCCTCCCGCAGGGCGGGCTTCACGGCGCCCTGGGCGGTGATCGGGGAATTCGGGAACGGCCGGAAGGCGTGGGTCAGCACGTCGCCGGGGCGCAGCATGGCCAGCACCGCCTCGTAGCTCGGCGGCGGCTCGTCGATATGGGCCATCAGCGGCAGGCCGGTCTCCTCCGCGACCTGCAGGGCGATGTCGAGGGGCGCGGTGCCCTGGTCGCCGGAGGCGTGGCGCCCGACCCGGACCTTGATGCCGACGATGACGTCCCGGTTGGCCTCGACCACCTCCACGGCCTCGCGGGGCGCCATCAGCCGCGGATCCTCGCTCTCGCCGACCATGATGGTCTTCGAGAAGCCGAAGATGCCGGCGAAGGAGACGTGCAGGTAGGCCAGGATCCGCGCCTCCGAGCGGTCGATGACGTGGGTGCGAAATCCGGAAAAATTGCCGGGCCCGGCACTGCCGGTATCGACCGAGGTCGTCACCCCGGAGGTCCGGCAGAACGCGTCGGCGTCGATGCCCAGCGAGGTACCGCCCCAGTAGACGTGGGTGTGCAGGTTGATCAGCCCGGGCGTGACGATCGCGCCCGCCATCGCGCGCACCTGCGTGCCCGGGCCCGCGACGAGATCGCGGCCGAAGCCCGAGACGCGGCCCTGCGCGAAGGCGACGTCGCCGATCCCGTCGTGGTTCTGGGACGGGTCGATGATCCGCGCACCCTTGAGGATGAGGTCGTGCGGCACGGCTGTCTCCGGATCGTGTCAGGCCGCGACCGCCGGTGCGGCCGCGTCGTCGTTGAGGTGGCAGGCGGCCAGATGGCCGGCGCCCACGGGATCGAGGCGGGGCTCCTCGACCCTGCAGCGGTCGAAGGCCTGCGGGCAGCGGGTGTGGAAGCGGCAGCCGGCGGGCGGGTTGATCGGGCTCGGGACGTCGCCCTTGAGTACGATGCGGGTGCGTCCGGCCCCGGGCTCGGGGATCGGGACCGCCGAGAGCAGGGCCTGGGTGTAGGGGTGCTTCGGGGCCAGGAACAGCGCCCGCCGCGGGCCGATCTCGACGATCTTGCCGAGATACATCACCGCCACCCGGTGGGTCATGTGCTCCACGATGGCGAGGTCGTGCGAGATGAACAGCATCGCGAGGTCGAGCTCGCGCTGCAGGTCGCGCAGCAGGTTGACGATCTGGGCCTTCACCGAGACGTCGAGCGCCGAGACCGCCTCGTCGCAGATGATCAGGTCCGGCTCGGCGGCGAGCGCCCGGGCGATGCCGATGCGCTGGCGCTGGCCGCCGGAGAATTCGTGGGGCCAGCGCCCCAACGCCTCGCGCGGCAGGCCGACCCGCTCCATCAGGGCCGCGAGCTTCGCCTCGATGTCGGCCGAGCCCTTGGCCAGCCCGAAATTGCGGATCGGCTCGGCCAGGATCGCCCGCACCCGCATCCGCGGGTTGAGGGACGAGAACGGGTCCTGGAACACCATCTGCATCCGGCGGCGCAGGGGCCGCAGGGTGCCGGCCGAGAGGTCGTCGATGCGCCGGCCGGCCAGCACCACCTGCCCGGCGGTCGGCGTGTAGAGGCGCATCAGCGCCTTGGCGACCGTGGACTTGCCGCAGCCGGATTCGCCGACCAGCGACAGGGTCTCGCCCCGGTCCACCGTGAAGGACAGGCCGTCCACCGCCTTGAGCACCCGGGTCGACCGGCCGAACAGGCCGCCGCCGAGGGAAAAGTGTTTCTTGAGGTCATTGACCTCCAGCAGGGTGCGGGATGTGGGCGCGGGGGTGACGCTCATGCCGCGAGGGCGTCCTTGGGCGCGTAGTGACAGGCGGCGAGATGCGCGGGGGCCTTCGGCTCCAGGGCCGGGGCGTAGGCGCGGCACAGGTCGGTCACGTCCGGGCAGCGTCCGGCGAAGACGCAGCCCTCGATCCGCTGCTTCAGGCTCGGGACCATGCCGGGAATCTCGGCGAGCCGCTCGGTGGCGCCGTGCTCGACAGCGCCGAGCTTGGGTACGGCCCCCATCAGGCCGCGGGTGTAGGGATGGCGCGGCGCCCGGAACAGGTCGCGGACCGAGGCCTCCTCGACCTTCCGGCCGGCATACATCACCACCACCCGGTCGGCGACTTCGGCGACCACGCCGAGATCGTGGGTGATCAGCATGATCGCGGCGCCGACGCGATGCTTCAGGTCGCGCATCAGGTCGAGGATCTGGGCCTGGATGGTCACGTCGAGCGCCGTGGTCGGCTCGTCGGCGATCAGGAGCTTGGGCGAGCAGGCGAGCGCGATGGCGATCATCACCCGCTGGCGCATGCCGCCCGAGAGCTGGTGCGGGTATTCCCGCACCCGGCGCCCGGGCTCGGGGATGCCGACCAGCGTCAGCATCTCCACGGCCCGGGCCTCGGCCTCGCGCCGGCTCAGGCCCTGGTGCAGCCGCAGGGTCTCGCCGATCTGGCGGCCCACCGTCAGCACCGGGTTCAGGCTGGTCATCGGCTCCTGGAAGATGACGCTGATGTCGTTGCCGCGGATCTTGCGCATCGCGCGGGTCGGCAGGTCGAGGAGATTCGTCCCCTCGAACCGGATGGCGCCGGCGATGCTGGCCGGCGGCTCGGGCAGGAGGCGCAGGATCGACATCGCGGTCACCGACTTGCCGCAGCCGGATTCGCCGACGATCGCCAGGGTCTCCCCCGCCTGGATGGCGAAGGACACGCCGTCCACCGCCCGGTTCACCCCGTCGGGGGTGCGGAAGTGGACCTGCAGGCTCTCGATCGACAGGAGGGGGGTGCCGCTCACGCTGCTGGTCCTCACGCGTCTTTGGCCATGCGGGGGTCGAGGGCGTCGCGCAGGCCGTCGCCGACGAGGTTCACCGCGAGCACCGTCATGGACAGGAAGATCGCCGGGAACAGGATGATGTAGAACTTCACCTGCCAGAGGGCCCGGCCCTCGGCCATGATGTTGCCCCAGGACGGCGTCGACGGCGGCACGCCCGCGCCGATGAACGACAGGATCGCCTCGGTGATCATCGCGGAGGCGCAGATGTAGGTCGCCTGCACGGTCATGGGCGCCAGGGTGTTGGGCAGGATGTGGCGCCAGATGATCGCCGGCATGCGCGTGCCCGTGGTTACGGCGGCCTCGACATAGGGCTGCTCGCGCAAGGACAGCACGACGCCCCGGACCAGCCGGG
Source organism: Methylobacterium sp. WL1 (assembly GCF_008000895.1). Lineage (NCBI taxonomy): Bacteria > Pseudomonadati > Pseudomonadota > Alphaproteobacteria > Hyphomicrobiales > Methylobacteriaceae > Methylobacterium > Methylobacterium sp. WL1. The sequence goes on from NZ_CP042823.1 coordinate 4,718,411, forward strand.
CGACCCGGGGGATCTCCGCGATGGTGATCGCCACGATCACGTTCTGGACCGAGCCGCGGGTGAGCGCCATCAGGGTGATGGCCAGCAGGATCGGCGGGATCGACATCATGCCGTCCACGATCCGCATGACGATGCCGTCGAGCCAGCGCACCATCCCGGAGACGAGTCCGACCGCGAGCCCCGCCACCGAGGCGAGGAGCGCCACGGAAAAGCCGACCAGCAGCGAGACCCGGGCGCCGTAGACCACCCGCGAATAGATGTCCCGGCCGAGCATGTCGGTGCCGAACCAGTATTGGGCCGAGGGCACGCGGGTGCGCTTGGCCGGCGCCAGGGCGGTGGGATCGACGGTGCCGAGATAGGGCGCGAGCACCGCCATCAGGAACACCACGAGGAGCAGGCCCCCGCCGGCCACGATGGTCGGGTTGCGGCGCACATAGGTCCAGACCCGGCCCCGGCGCTTGCGGGCCGGGATCACGTCCGGCAGCGGCGTGGCGACGGCGAGCCCCGCGGGGGGCGGCCCCTTGTGCGGCGGGCCCTTGAGCGACGGGTCCGCGGCGCGCGACGGACCGGAGAGAGGCGCGACGGTCGCGGTCAATAGCGGATCCTCGGGTCGAGCAAGGTGTAGAACAGGTCGATGGCGAGGTTCACCAGCACGTAGACGAAGCTGAACAGCAGGACGACGCCCTGGATGACCGGGTAATCGCGCCGCAGGATCGCATCGACCGTGAGGCGGCCGAGGCCGGGAATCGCGAACACCGTCTCGGTGACGACGGCGCCGCCGATCAGCAGCGCGATGCCGATGCCGATCACGGTGACGATCGGCACCGCGGCGTTCTTGAGGGCGTGGATGAACAGCACCGGCCCCTGCGCCAGCCCCTTGGCCCGGGCGGTGCGCACGTAATCCTGCTGCAGCACGTCCAGCATGGTCGCCCGCGTCACCCGGGCGATCAGCGCGATGTAGACGAGGCCCAGCGTCACCGCGGGCAGGATCAGGTTCGCGAACCACGGCCATAGGCCCTGCTCGATCGGCGTGTAGCCCTGCACTGGCAGCCAGCCGAGTTCGAGGGCGAACACGTAGGCCAGCACGTAGCCGACCACGAAGACCGGCACCGAGAAGCCCATCACGGCGAGCCCCATGACCAGGCGGTCGATCAGGCTGCCGGCCTTCCAGGCCGCCACGACGCCGAGCGGCACCGCGACCACGACGGCCAGGATCAGGGTGACGAGCATCAGCGAGACGGTCGGCTGCACCCGCTGCCCGATCATCGTGGTGACCGGCAGGTTGGTGAAGATCGAGGTGCCGAGGTCCCCGTGCAGGATCTGCCAGGACCATTCGCCGAACCGGACCAGGAACGGCCGGTCGAGGCCGAGCGAGGCGCGGATGCGCGCGACGTCGTCCGGTGTCGCCTGATCGCCCGCGATGATCGCGGCCGGATCGCCGGGGGCGAAGTAGAGGAGGCTGAAGACGAACAAGCCGACCACCGCCATCACCGGGATGGTGGCCAGGATGCGCCTGCCGATATAGCCGAGCATGGGACGCCTCCTGGCCTCAGGCCTTCGACACGCCCCAGGTGAACGGGATCGGCCCCTTCACGATGCCGGAGACGTTCTTGCGCCAGGCCTGGTAGCCGAGGAAGAACCCGGTCGGCACGTAGACCACGCCCTCGCAGGCGGCGGCGTTGACCTTGTCGATGGCGGCCTTCTCGGCGGCCGGGTCGGCCGCGTCGAACCACTCAGCGATGGCAGCCTCCACGGGCGGGACGTTGGGCCAGCCGAACCAGGCCTTGTCGCCGCTGGCCCGGACCGCGGGATAGCCCGCCGGATTGATGCAGTCGGCGCCCGCGTGCCAGGTGTGGAACATGTTCCAGCCGCCCTGGGACGGCGGCGCCTTGGACGCCCGGCGGGTGCCGGTGGTGCCCCAGTCGGTGGCGACGAAGTCGACGTTGAAGCCCATCTGCTTCAGCAGGTCGGCGGTGATGTCGCCCTGCGCCTTGGTGATCCCCTGGTCCTGCGCCACCACGCAGACGACGGGCTCCCCCTTGTAGCCGGCTTCCTTCAGCAGCTTCTGGCCGAGCTTGATGTCACCCTTTCCGACGCTGCCCCCGCCCGCCTCGGTGTAGAGCGGCGTGCCCGGCGTGAAGAAGCCCGGCAGCGTCTTCCATAAGGTGTCGTCGTCGCCAACGATCGCCCGCATGTAATCCTCCTGGCTCATGGCGGTCATGACGGCCTGGCGGATCTTCGGGTTGTCGAAGGGCGGATGCAGGTGGTTCATCCGGAACGACCCGACATTGCCCAGCGGGTCGGCGATGTCGACGTTGAGGTTGGCGTTCTTGCGCAGGAGCGGCACGAGGTCGGAGATGGGGTTCTCCCACCAGTCGACCTCGCCGTTCTGCAGGGCCGCCGACGCGGTGGCCGCGTCCGGCATGATCACCCACTCGACCCGGTCGACCAGGATGTGCTTGCCGCCCGCCAGCCACGAATTCGGCTCCTCGCGGGGCTTGTAGCCGGCGAATTTCTGGAACACGGCGCGCGCGCCCGGCACCCATTCGTTGCGCACGAAGGTCATCGGGCCGGAGCCGACATACTCGGTGATCTGCGTGAACGGGTCGGTCTTGGCGATCCGCTCCGGCATGATCAGGGCCATCGGGGCGTTGGTCTTGCCGAGCGCGTAGAGGAGCTTCGGAAACGGCTTCTTCAGGCGCCAGCGGAACGTCCGGTCGTCGACCGCGGCGAGGTCGTCCTGGATGCCCCGGATCATCAGGCCGATCGGGTCCCGGGCCATCCAGCGTCCGAGGCTCGCCACCACGTCCTTGGCCAGCACCGGCTCGCCGTCGTGGAAGGTCTGGCCGGGCCGCAGCCGGAAGGTCCAGGTCAGCTGGTCGCCCGAGACCTCCTCGGATTCGACCATCTGGCGCTGCGGCTTCAGCTGGGCGTCGACGCCGTACAGCATGTCCCACACGAGGGTGCCGGCATTGCGCACCACGTATTGCGTGCCCCAGATCGGATCGAAATTGGCGAGGTTCGCCTGGGGCACGAAGCGCAGCACCTTGGCGCCCTGCGCCACGGCCGGCATCGCGACCTGCGGGGCGGCCAGCCCGAGTGCGGCCGAGCCCTTGAGGAACGTCCTGCGGTCCATCGTGATCTCCCTGGCCGGCGGGATCTCGATCCCGGCCACCGGCCCGCACTCCGGGTGCGTCTGTGAATCGGTCGACGGAAGGACCCGGCCGTGTATCGCGGCCGGGGGAGGCTGGATTTTCACACGATCAGCAACATGCGCCAGTTCCCTGCTACCGCAAGACGGTTTTGGGGGATCGAATTCCAGTTATCCGCATCCTGTTCGCGCACGGCCTCATCCGGCTGGATGGAGTCCGGCCGGGGACGCGGAGGGGCGGTGGAGGATCGGCGGTCATCGTGCTCACGCCGGCGACCTCGCAAGCCTCGCGCCACCGTGGGTGGAAGAGAATTCAAAATGCAGCGCGCGCCGGCCATGCACGGCGGGATCGCGGGATCGGAAGCGGGATTTCAGTGGGCTCGCCGCCTTCCGGCGGAGGCCCCGGGAAACCGGCTCCGCCCTGGACCCGCGAACGGTCTCGGACCTTTCGAGATCGGACCTTTCGTCAGCCCACCTGGCGCAGATGCGATCCGCGCGTCCGGGCTTCCGCCTGCTGGGCGCGGATGAAGGCGGCGATCCGCGGTGCGATGACGGTGCGGTAGCGGGAGCCGTTGAACACCCCGTAATGCCCGACGCCAGCCTGGAGATGGTACGCCTTGCGGGATTCGGGCAGGTTCGGCGTCAGGTCGAGGGCCGCCTTGGTCTGGCCGACCCCGGAGATGTCGTCGTTCTCGCCCTCCACCGCCAGGATGGCGCAGCGGCGGATCGCCCCGAGATCGACCGGGGTGCCGCGGTGACGCATCCGGCCCGTCGGCAGGTCATGGTCGACGAAGACCGTCTGAACGGTCTGCAGGTAGTATTCCGCGGTCAGGTCCATCACCGCGAGGTACTCGTCGTAGAAGTCCCGGTGCTTCTCGGCCGAGTCGCCGTCGCCCTTCACCAGGTGGTCGAACATGTCGGAATGGGCGGTGACGTGGCGGTCGAGGTTCATTGCCATGAAGCCCGACAGCTGCAGGAAGCCGGGATAGACCCGGCGCCAGGCCCCCGGGAAGATCGGCGGCACCAGGCTGATCGTGTTGCGATCGAACCAGGTCTGGCCGCGCTCCTGGGCGAGGCAGTTCACCGCCGTGGGCGAGCGGCGGGTGTCGATCGGGCCGCCCATCAGGGTCATGGAAGCCGGCACCGCCGGGTCGCCCTCCCCTTGGCCGTCCTTGCTCTCCATCAGCGCCACCGCAGCTAGGACCGGCACCGCCGGCTGGCACACCGCCATGATGTGCAGGTCCGGCCCGAGCAGCGCGAACATCTCCTGCAGGTAGTCGATGTAGGTGTCGAGATCGAAGCGCCCCGCCGCGAGCGGCACCATCCGGGCATCGTTCCAATCGGTGATGTAGACCCGGTGGTTCGGCAGCATCGCCTCCACGGTGCCGCGCAGCAGCGTGGCGTAGTGCCCCGACATCGGCGCGACGATGAGCAGCTTCGGCTCCGGCTCGGCGGGCGGGGTCAGGAAGGCCCGCTCGAACGCCACCAGCCGGCAGAACGGCCGCTCCCAGACGACCCGCTCGCTGACCGGGACCGCTGCGCCGTCGATCAGCGTCTCGGTGAACCCGAAGGCCGGCTTGCCGTAGCGGCGGGTGGCGCGCTCGAACATCTCGCAGCCCGCGCTGACCGCCCGGGCATAGGGTCCGTAGGCCAGGGGATTGCCGGGCATCTGGAGCGCGTGGCGGGTCAGGTCGGCGGCGAGCCGGGCCGGCGCCATCATGGCGCGGGCACCCTCGAACATCGCGTAAGCCAGAAGCATCGCCACCTCGCGTCCCGGGACTGCCGGCGGAGCGCCGACGGGCGAAAAGCCTGACGCAACCCGCGGTGACAGCCTAAGGTTCCACCCTGAACGATCGCGGAACATCCGCGCCCCGGGGCGACTTGCCCGTCACGACCCCGTCGGCTCGACGGGGCCGCACGTCTGCCCAAGCTCTGCGTCGGTGAGGATTCACCCGGCGCTGCATCGATGCACGCATGCCCGACAGCAATCTCAACGGCCTCGTCCGCAACGCCCGGCACCTCCGGCTGGACACCTTCGTCCGCCTGCGCTGGCTCGCCATCACCGGCCAGAGCGCCGCCGTGGTCGGGGCGCAGTTCGGCCTGGGCCTGGCGCTGCCGTTCGGCTGGTGCTTCCTGGTGATCGCCACCTCGTCCTGGCTGAACCTGGCCCTGCGCATCCGCTTCCCGGCGAGCTACCGCTTGAGCGACGATTCCGCGGCCCTGCTGCTGGCCTTCGACATCGTGCAGCTCGCAGCGCTGCTGTTCCTCACCGGCGGCCTGCAGAACCCGTTCTCGCTGCTGTTCCTCGCCCCCGTGCTGATCTCCGCGACGGCGCTGCCGCCGGAGCGGACCCTGGCGCTCGGCCTGCTCGCCGTGGGGCTGGCGACGCTGCTCGCCCTGGTGCACCGGCCCCTGCCCTGGTTCTCGGACGGGCGGATCGAGTTGCCGTTCCTGTACGTCTCGGGGGTCTGGACCGCGATCCTGCTCGGGACCGCCTTCACGGGCGTCTACGCGTGGCGGGTCGCCGAGGAGACGCGGCTCCTCGCCCAGGCCCTGGCGGCCACCGAACTGGTGCTGGCCCGGGAGCAGCACCTGTCGCAGCTCGACGGTCTCGCGGCGGCGGCTGCCCACGAATTGGGCACGCCCCTCGGGACGATCATGCTGGTGACCAAGGAGCTGATCCGCCAGCTCGGGCCGACCGCCTCGCCGGCGGTGGCCGAGGATTTGAACCTGCTGCGCGAGCAGGTCGACCGCTGCCGAGGCATCCTGGGCAAGCTCACGTCCCTCGACGGCGACGGCGTCGGCTTCCTGGAGACGGTGACGTTCAGCCATCTCGTCGAGGAGCTGGTGGCGCCCCAGCGCGCGCTTGGCGCCGTGCTCGACATCTCCAGCCTGGGCGAAGGCCCGGAGCCCGCCTGCCGCCGCAACCCCGGGGTGATGTTCGGCTTGGCCAACATACTCGACAATGCGGTCGACTTCGCCGATTCGCGCGTCACCGTGGAAGGCCGCTGGACCCAGGAGCGCGTCTGGATCGAGATCCGCGACGACGGTCCGGGTTTTTCCAGCGAGGTCCTGCTGCGGGCGGGCGAGCCCTACGTAACCACCCGCAGCGCCGACCGCGCGCAGACCGGCGGGACCGTCGGGGCCGGCCTCGGCCTCGGTTTGTTCATCGCCAAGACCCTGATCGAGCGCTCGGGCGCCCAGATCGCGCTGATGAACGTCTCGGCACCTGAGGCCCATGGGGCGATCGTGCGCGTCTCCTGGGCCCGCCACATCTTCGAGCGGGGGGCAGCCCCGCGTCATTCGCCGGAACTCAATATCCACGCGCCCCTGCCCCCGGGCGATGTCGTCCCTATATGAGGATCAGACCAAGAACTGACCGAATAACGCCCTCACGAAAACCCGAAAGGAGTACCGGATGCTGACGCAGCCCGGGACCACGACAGCGATCGATCCTGCCGTGATCAACGAAGCCGATCCCCTCGCCGCCTTCACCGATCGCAGCCTGCTGATCGTGGACGACGACAAGCCGTTCTCGACGCGGCTCGCCCGGGCCATGGAAAGCCGCGGCTACCACGTCCAGGTCGCCGATAGCGTGGCCGACGGCGTCTCAGCCGTCGAGGCTCGCCCCCCGGCCTTCGCGGTGATCGACATGCGGCTCGGCGACGGCAACGGCCTCGACGTGATCGCCCGCCTCAAGGAGCGCCGCCCCGAGGCGCGGGGCGTGATCCTGACCGGCTACGGCAACATCGCGACCGCCGTCACGGCGGTGAAGCTCGGCGCGTTCGACTACCTCGCCAAGCCCGCCGACGCCGACGAGATCCACGGCACGCTGATGGCGCAGCCGGGCGAGCGGGCCGACCCGCCCGAGAACCCGATGTCGGCGGACCGTGTCCGCTGGGAGCACATCCAGCGGGTCTACGAACTGTGCAGCCGCAACGTCAGCGAGACCGCCCGGCGCCTGAACATGCACCGCCGGACCCTGCAGCGGATCCTGGCCAAGCGCGCGCCGCGCTGACGTCAGGGACCGGACGATCCCGGCTCCCGCGGTTGCATAGCCCCTCGCCTCTGGGCTAGCTGCGCGGGTCCCGGGATCATTTCGTTTCGGGGCCTCGCAATCGACCGGGAGACGGGTCTCGTGAACGGGCGCAACGCCATCACCATCGTGAGCATGATGGTCCTCGTCGGCACCGAGGTGTTCGCCGTCGCCATCGCGGCCGGCTGGGCGCTCGCCGGCCTGTTCGACCTGGGCGACCGGGTCGGCCACGTGCTGATGGGTCTGTTCAGCCTGTTCGCCGCCTGGATCATGCTCCAGCTCTGGCGCCGGGCGACCAGCATCGAGCCGATCCGCACCCGGGCCACGCCCCGCTAGCCGCCCCGTCCGTCCGACACGGCGTTCGACAGGCCGGCGGCCTTCCTGCTAGGGAACGCGCGATGGCCGCCCGTGTAACGACGCCGCGGGTCGCGCCCACGTTTTCGGCTGCGCGTGAGACCGGAAGATCCATGAAAGCCCGTATCATCGTCACCCTGAAGACCGGTGTGCTGGACCCGCAGGGCAAGGCGATCGAGGCCGCGCTCCGGTCGCTGGGCGTCGAAGGCGTCGACAGCGTCCGGCAGGGCAAGGTGTTCGAACTCGAGGTCTCCGCCGCCGACGGCGCGGCCGCCGAGGCCACCCTGCGGACGGCCTGCGAGAAGCTGCTCGCCAACACCGTCGTCGAGAACTACGCGATCGAGATCCTCTGATGCACGCTGCGGTCGTCGTCTTTCCGGGTTCGAATCGCGAGAGCGACGTCGCCCGGGCGCTGCGCCGGTCGGGCGCACGGGTCAGCATGGTCTGGCACGCCGATCCGGATCTACCGGCCGGGACCGACCTCGCCGTCCTGCCGGGTGGCTTCTCGTACGGCGACTACCTGCGCTGCGGCGCGATCGCGGGACGCGCGGCCGCCATGGACGCGGTGCGGGCGCATGCGGCCCGGGGCGGCCTCGTGCTCGGCATCTGCAACGGTTTCCAGATCCTGTGCGAGTCCGGCCTCCTGCCGGGGGTCCTGATGCGCAACGTCAACCGGCGCTTCATCTGCCACCGCCAGACGCTGCGGGTCGAGCGCACCGACACGCGCTTCACCAGCGCCTACAAACAGGGGCAGGTCATCGACGTCTGCGTCGCGCATGGCGAGGGCAATTACTTCGCCGATCCCGAGACCCTGGCGCGGATCGAGGGCGAGGGCCGCGTGGCCTTCCGGTACTGCGACGCCGCCGGCACGATCACGGTCGAGGCCAACCGCAACGGCTCCCTCAACGCCATCGCGGGCGTCTACTCGGAGGGCGGCAATGTCCTCGGGATGATGCCGCACCCGGAGAATTTCGTCGAAGGCCTGATCGGCGGCACCGACGGACGCGGTCTCTTCGACAGTCTCGCAGCCTGAGTTTCGGGCGCAAGACCGATCTTTAACCGGCGATTAAGGTTCACGGGGCATAAAGAGACATCCAGAGTTCTGGATATCGAGTTGGACGGTTCCGTCCGCTCTGTTTGATGCCTCCCTGATGACTCTCCCAAGCCGCCCCCAACCGGGCGGCTTTTTTCTGTCTTGGAGCGGTCCGCAGCCGGCACCGCACCCGAGTTTGGGATCCCGGGGCCACAGGGCAGAACCCGGGATCCATAACCGCCGACGGATCAAGACCTTGCACCGCCGGCGGATCGGGATTCCGGGTTCGCCTGCGGCACCCCGGAATGACACGGTGGGTCAGATCCGCTTCCGGCCCTCAGTAGAGCCCGCCGGCCTGGGCGGCCCGGTCGGGGTCCGCCGGGACCGAAGCGGGGGCAGCGCTCTGGGCCGGGGCGACGTAGGAATCGGGCGGCGCGGTGCCCGGCTTGAAGGCCTCCAGGATCGTGCCGGCGCCCTCCCCCGAGCCGGCGCGGGTGCCGGAGCCGAGGTTCACGCGGATCAGCTTGATCCCCGGGGGCACGCGGAACGGGGTCGGCGGCTTGTCCTTGAGGGCCACCTTCAGGAACTCGAGGGCGATCGGGGCCGCCAAGCCGCCGCCGGTGGCACGGTCACCGAGCGAGCGCGGCTTGTCGAAGCCGATATAGATGCCGACCGCGAGATCCGGCGAGAAGCCCACGAACCACGCGTCCTTGGCGTCGTTGGTGGTGCCGGTCTTGCCGGCGAGCGGCTTGCCGATCTGCTTCAGCAGGGTCGCGGTGCCGCGCTGGACGACGCCCTCCATGATCGAGACCATCTGGTAGGCGGTGAGCGGGTCGAGCACCTGCTCGGAATCGTCCACCAGCTTCGGCTCGTCCTGGCCCGACCATTTCTCGGCGTCGCAGCCGATGCACTTGCGGTTGTCGTGCCGGTAGATGGTCTCGCCGATGCGGTCCTGGATGCGGTCGATCAGGGTCGGCCGGATGCGGCGCCCGCCATTGGCGAGCATCGAGTAGGCCGTGACCATGCGCATGACCGTGGTCTCGCCGGCGCCGAGCGACATCGGCAGAACCGGCAGCAGGTCGTCGTAGACGCCGAAGCGGCGGGCGTACTCGGCGATGAGCGGCATGCCGACATCCTTGGCGAGCCGGACCGTCATCAGGTTTTTCGAATGCTCGATCCCGTACCGCAGGGTGTGCGGGCCGCCGGACTTGCCGTCGTAGTTCGAGGGCGTCCAGGCTTCCTGGCCGGGGCCGCCCTCGATGGTGATCGGCGTGTCCTGCACGATCGAGGCGGGCGTGTAGCCGTTGTCGAGCGCCGCCGAGTAGACGATCGGCTTGAACGAGGAGCCGGGCTGGCGCATCGCCTGGGTGGCCCGGTTGAACTCGGATTCGTCGTACGAGAAGCCGCCGACCATCGCGTGGACGCGGCCGGTATTCGGGTCCATCGCCACGATGGCGCCGGACACCTCGGGCTTCTGGCGCAGGCGGTACTGCCCGCGGCCGCCGTCGATCGCCTCGACATAGACCATGTCGCCGGGCTGGAGGTTGGGGCGGCCGGCCCAGCGCATGCCGTCCGGGGTGATCACGCCGGTCTCGCGGTCCTTGCCGACCTGGCCCGAAGCCTCGCGCCGGGGCTGGAGGCCGACCTGCACGCCGCCGCCGCCGTTGCCAAGCACCACGGCGAGCCGCCACGGCGCCACGTCGCCGAGCGCCGGCACCTCGGCGGCGGCCATGCCCCAGTCGCGTCCGGTCAGGTCGACCTTGGTGACGGCGCCGCGCCAGCCATGGGCCTGGTCGTAGCGCACCAGGCCGTCGACCAGGGCCTTGCGGGCCCAGGCCTGCATCTTCGGGTCGAGGGTGGCGCGCACCGAGAGGCCGCCCTCGTAGAGCTTCTTCTCGCCGTAGCGCTCGGAGATCTCGCGCCGGACCTCCTCGGTGAAGTAGTTGGCGTTGGCGGCGTTCGGGAAGGCGACCCGCGGGTTGACCCCGAGCGGCATCTTCTTGGCGGAATCCGCCTCTTCCTTGGTGATGTAGCTGTTCTCCGCCATCAGGCGGATGATCTCGTTGCGGCGGTCCAGGGCCGCCTGGGTCTTGCGGTAGGGGTGGTAGTTGTTGGGACCCTTCGGCAGCGCGGCGAGGTAGGCGGCCTCGTTGATGGTCAATTCGTGGACCGACTTGCCGAAGTAATCCAGCGCGGCCGCCGCCACGCCGTGCAGGTTGCGGCCGGGCACGATAGTGCCCAAAAAGATCTCGTTCAGATACAGCTCGAGGATCTTGTCCTTGGAGTAGGCCGCCTCGATCCGCAGGGCGAGCAGTGCCTCGCGGATCTTGCGGTCGTAGGTCTGCTCGGACGACAGCAGGAAATTCTTGGCGACCTGCTGGGTGATGGTCGAGGCGCCCTGGCGCTTGCCCGACTTGGCGTTGGTCAGGAACGCGCGCACGATCCCCTCGGGATCGATGCCGCCGTGCTTGTAGAAGTTCTTGTCCTCGGCCGACAGGAAGGCCGCGACCACGATCTTCGGCATCGCCTGGATCGGCAGGTACAGCCGGCGCTCGCGGGCATACTCGGCGAGCAGCGAGCCGTCCGACGCGTGAATGCGGGTCATCACCGGCGGCTCGTAATTGGCGAGCGCGGCGTGGTCGGGCAGGTCCTGGCTGTACTTCCAATAGAAGTACCCGCCGGCCGCGGCGCCGACCACGAACAGCACCGCGGCGGCGCTGAACAGGATCCCGAAGAAACGAAGGATCAGACGCATCCGGTGTTCCGCTCGTCGCTGGCCCGGCCGCCTGCCGGGTTCGGCTCATCCGGCACGGGCGTCGATTCTCGACGCGGTCGGCTTCCGGACGCTCCCGTGAAGCCCCCTCGGATTACCGGTTCAACGGCGGTGCGACGGGGCGTTCGGACGTCCCGTATCGACACTTACTCTATGGTAAAACTGGGGCGACGGCGGCCGACCGTCGCGTGATCAGCGCGGGCCTGAGCGTCGCGCGGTTGCCGAAGAACTGGTCGATCGCCTTGGCCATGGAGCCGGTGACGCCCGCCCGCCACTCGGGCGATTGCAGCATCTCCAGGTCGCGCTTGCTCGACAGATAGCCGAGTTCCACCAGCACGCTCGGAACGTCCGGGGAGCGCAGCACCATGAAGCGCGCCTCCCGGTGGGGCTTGGCGCTCATCTCCATGACCGGGGCGAGCTGGCCCATCAGCGTGCGGGCGAAGCCCGACGAGAAGCCGCGGGTCTCGCGCAGGGTCAGCTCCTGCAGGATGTCGGCGATGTCCGGGGGCGCCTCGGCGGCGTCGGCGCCGGCCGCCGCGTCGGCCCGGTTCTCGCGCTCGGCGAGCTTGGCGGATTCGATGTCGGTGGCCTTCTCGGCGTTGGTGTAGATCGTGGCGCCCCGCACCTGCGGGGCCGCCGAAATCGAATCCGCGTGGATCGACACGAACAGGTCGGCCTTGGCCTCGCGGGCGATGCGCACGCGTTCGGCGAGCGGCACGAACACGTCCCGGTCGCGGGTCATCCGGACCCGGTAGCGGCCCCCGGCTTCGAGCTTCCCGACCAGCGCCTGCGCGAAGCCGAACACGATGTCCTTCTCGAACACCCCGCCCACCGCGATCGCCCCGGGATCGGTGCCACCATGCCCGGCATCGACCATGATCAGCGGGCGCTGGTCGGCGGGCTCGGGCGGGGCGCTGCGTGCCTGGGCGGGGCCGGATCGCTGGCGGCGGCGGCCTTGCGGAAGGCCTCGCGCTCGACCCGCTGGAGCGGGATCGTCAGCAGCACCGCACCGTCCCGGGCCCGGGTCACGGTCTCGATCCGCCCGATCGCGGCCGGGGCGGCCAGATCGATCACGACCCGGGAGCGGCCGGGGGCGAACAACCCGTAGCGGAACGATTGGACCACGCCCTCGCGGCGGCGCCCGGCCCCGGAATCGAGCTGGAAGTTGACCTCGGGCAGATCGATCACCGCCCGGTCGGGCCGCTCCATCACGAAGCCGCGCGCCTCCACGGCCCGCGACAGCGTCAGGGTGAGCCGCGTGGTGCCGGCCTGGCTGGCGAGATCCGCCCCGATGGCGACCGCGGGCGCCGGCCCGGTGGGCGGATTGGTCGGCTTGTCGCCGTTCTGGGCCACGACCGGCGTCGCCGCCAGCGTCGCGGCGAGGCAGAGGCGGTACAAGGCGGAACGGATCAGGTGCGCACAGCTCGGCATCGGTCCGGATTCATCTCCCGTGCCCTCCACCCAGGCATAGGATGATCGTGGTTAATCGATGGTTGCGGGTGCGACCTGGCGGGTTGCCGCGATGGACAACCCGAATGTGGCGGTCCTGGGTTCAGCGCCGGATCACGGGGTGACATCGATCAATGGCCAGGATGGGGGTCGGTCGGCCCCGGATCGTCGTCCCACCACGTAGCCGGGTCGAACGGATCCACCAGCGGCACCGACGAGGCCTTGAAGTCCGAACGATTGCGCGTCGCAATCCCGTAGCGATGGACGAGCGCCGAAGCCAGGATCGCCTTGTCCCCATCCCGGATGGAGGGAAACCGGACCGAGACGTCGGCCCAACGTTCGGCCACGTCGGCGTCGATCGAAACGATGCGGTCGGCGAAGCGAGATCGCAAATGTCCGTACCAGTCCGCCTTGATGTCGAGGACGGCTTGGTCGCGTCGTCGCGCCCGCGGGTCTTTCAAGCGCTCGATCCGCAAGGTCTCCAACGCGAGCCCACGGCGAATCTCCGCGACGGTCACGGCGCTGATCCGGATCGGATGGGCGTTGCGCCGGATCCAGCGCGAGGCCGGCGGATCCGGATCGTCCTTCGTCGCGGACGGTCGCGAGATCACGTTCGTGTCTACGATCCAGCCGGCCGGCGGCTCAGTCACCGGACAGGCTCAGGCCGACGTCCTTGTCGAAATCCGCCTCTTCGAGCGGCGACGCGAGCAGGAAGTCCGCGAACGCGGCGTCGGCTTGGGTCCCCAGGCGCTCGTGATGCTCCATCGACGGCACGACCCCCACGGGCTCGGCATGCCGGAGCAGCAACTGGGGGCCGTCCTTGGCCGCATCGACCAGCCGACCGAAGTCCTGCTTGGCGTCGGCTGCCTGCCAGGCTCGCAGGACCTTACCTCGGGAAGGGACGGATTGGACATCATGTCCATTCAGGTCCTTCGGCGAGGTGGGCGGGGCCGGAGCGGTCGCCGCCCAAGCGATCTCGGTTCGGTGTGAGCGAGCGCCTCGTATCGACGCTGTCGCCGGCCTGATCGCATCAAGCCCGCACCCGTGCCGTCAGCGGAACGCGACGAGGCGGCTCGCCTGGCGGAACACGGCGCTCCAGCAGGTCAGGGAGGCGTCGGCGGCGCGCTGGACCTCGCCCATCTGGAGGCGGATCAGCTCGGTCGGTGAGCCGGCTTGCGACAGCGCGCGGATATGCGCCAGTGCGGCCTCGCCCTCGCCCTGCATGTACTGGGCGATGGTCGTGCCGATGCCGTCGCTCCCTGGACGATAGGACGTGCCCTTGGCCGGAGGCTCCGCGGCGACCGCGCCGGTCGGAGCGGGCTCGACCGTGACGGGCGGGACGAAGGCGGCCACCGGCAACGCGGCCGGCGCGCTCGGCTCGGCGGCCTCCCGGCTCGGAGAGAAACCGGTCTCCGTGGCCTTGGACACGGCATCCGCCAGGATGGCCGTATCGGTCGCAGGTGCGGCCGTACCCGGCTCGATGCCGAGCTGCGGGTTCCAGGTGAAGCGGGGCCTCCTGGGTCGACGCGGCTTGCCCATGGCGGATCGTCTCCTCGTTCGCGTCGGGCCCCCTGACGGAGCGCCGGCCGGGAGGGGAGGACCGCCTGGGTCTGATGGGCTCGGGTCTGGACGATCCAGCGGTGCCCGCCCTGTCGGACCTGGCACCGCCGCGCTCCGTCCGCCGGAGCGGACGGAGCCGTGTCTGAGAGCAACGCGCTCGCTTACGCCGAAACGGTATCCACTTCGGCGGCAAGCGCTTTAGCGGGCGACGTTCTGCTGCGCGAGGGCGCCGAAATCCTTGGCCTGGGCCTGAAGGGCGGCGAACTGGCTGCGGACGAACTCGGACTGCAGCTCGAACGCCTCGCGCAGGTCCTTGGTGCGCGCCAGCTTCTGGGCGAAGTCGAACGTCGCGTTGGCGTTGTTCTGCGCGTGCTCGAAACCCTTCGAGACCGCCGCCGTCATGGTCGACTGGAGGGTCTGGCCCGAGACCTGGGCCTGCTCGGCCGCCTTCATGGCGTTCGACATCAGGGTCCCGACGGCGTTGCGCGCCTGGTCGACACTCTTCTCGGCGAAGTCGCGCATCTCGGTCGGGATCTCGAAGTTCGGGGTCTGCATCGAAGTCTCCAGCACACGCTGTCTCGGGGTGGGACGCCGATCTGCGTCCGCGGTGACGCGCTTCTATATGTTGCACTGCAACAAGAAGTCAACTGCCGATCTGCGGTTCCGGGCCGGGACGGAAACGTCGATAAAGTGCAGACTGGCGGCCACACGGCAGTGTTCGGATCGCTGCGCCGGCAACGCGTCGGTCAATGACAAAGCTCGGCGGCTCCGCCGTTCGTTACCGAGCGTTTCGTCATGATCGGCTCGGCGCGATGCCTCTCTATATCAAAGCTGTCCGCTGTCTATAGCCGCAGCGCCCGGGGCAGAGACTGATCGAGGGGTTGTCGATCCGGCCCGGCCGGCCGCTAGGCGGACCGTGCGGCTCCACCGGCATGGTGCAGCGCACCCGCGCCGCTTCCCACGAGGCCGGCGTAGAGCGCGCGCAGCGCGGCGGCGTGGGTTGCGAGGGTCATCGGCTCGGCCCGGAACCGGGCCCGGGCGTTGTCCCCGAGGGTCCGGGCGCGGGTATCGTCCCGCAGGGCCGAGAACGCCGCCGTCAGGGGCTCGATCTCGGGGGCGACCACGAAGCCGGTCCGCCCGTCCCGGACCTTCTCGGCAGCACCGGACCGGTCGGAGGCGACCACCGGGATGCCGGCCGCCAGGGCCTCGTAGACGGTGAGCGGCCCGGTCTCGTACCAGCGCGACGGGGCGGCGAGCGCCCGGGCGCGTCCGCGCAGCAGGGCCCAGACGGCATCGGGCGCCTGCCATCCGACCACCTCGACGCCGGGCCGGGCGCGCAGCTCCGCCTCCAGGGGGCCGGCGCCGACGAACAGGGCCGTCAGCCCCGCCGCCCGGGCGGCGTCCGCCACGAGGTCGGCCCCCTTCTCCCGGGTCAGGCGGCCGACATACGCGATGGCATCGCCCCGGGCGGGGTCGGCCGGCGGCCCGTCCGCGACCCGGACCGGGTTGTCGATGCGGTGATGGGTGAGCGCGTAGCCGCCGAGCAGGTCGCCGAGCCGCCGCCGGCTGGCGTCGCAGACGTGGACGACGTGGATCGGACGCCCGTGCAGCGCCTGCCGGAGCGCCCCGGCGCGGGCGACGCGCACGAGCTTGTGAACCCGGCTGCGGGGTCGCAGGGCGCGGCGAGGCACGCGGGCGAGAGCGGCGCCAGCCCGCAGGGCTCGGCCCGGTCGAACCGGTAATAGACCCCGTTCGGGCAGGCCATGGCGTAATCGTGCAGGGTGACGACCACCGGCACGCCGAGCCGGGACAGGACCGGGAAGATCGCCGGCGACAGGGTGCGGGTCCACTGATGCAGGTGGAGGCAATCCGGCGCCGCCGGCAGGTGCCGGAACGCCGCCTCCAGGGCGCGCGCCGCGGCCGCATGCCAGATCCCGGTGGCCGCCGCCCGGACGCCGCCCAGGGTCCAGATGTCGGGCAGGCCGAGCTCGATCCGGTCAATGCCCGGATGGTCCAGAAGGGGATCGACCGGTCCCCGGATCGCCTGGATGTAGGTCACCGCCAAGCCGGCCTCGGCGAGCCCGCGGGCGGATTCCAGGGCGACCTTCTCCGCCCCGCCGCTGGCGGTCGCGAACTCGGCGAGGATCACGACATGCATGCATTGTCTCGGCAGGGCCTGCCGCAATGATAAGTCCAGGCCGGTTTACGGAGGATCAACCGCCGCTCGTTACAGACTTACGCCCCGAAAAGAGAGCGGCAGAGTTCCTGACGTGCACGTCGTCCTCGTCGCCGATCATGCCGCGATCAACGGCGGCCAAGCCAAGGTCGCGATCGAATCCGCCCTCGGTCTCGCCGCCCGGGGCTTCCGCGTCAGCCTGTTCGCGGCCGTGGGGCCGGTCGATCCGCGGCTGGAGCGCGCCGGAATCCGGGTGGTCTGCCTGGATCAGGACGACGTCACCACGGCGCGGAGCAAATTGGCCTTCGCGGCCCAGGCGATCTGGAACGGGGCGGCGGCCCGGGCGCTGGCGGCCGAGCTCGCCGCCTGCGATCCGCGCGACACGCTGGTCCATGTCCACGCCTTCGCCAAGGCACTGTCGCCCGCCATCGGCCCGGCCCTGCGGGCCTCCGGGCTGCCCTGCCTCTACACGATGCACGAGTTCTTCCTGGTCTGCCCGACCGGGGGGTTCTACGCCTATCCGGAGCAGAAGATCTGCCACCGGGTGCCGATGTCGGCCTCCTGCATCCTGGCGAACTGCGACGCCCGCAGCTACCCGCGCAAGGTCGCCCGGATGGTCCGCCATGCCGGGCTCGCGCATGTCGCCCGGTTGCCCGAGCTGTTCGCCCACGTGATCACGATCAGCGACCTGCAGGAGAGCGTGGTCCGGCCGCTGCTGCCCGCCGGCACCCGGTTCCACCGGGTCGACAACCCGATCGCCGTGGACCAGGCGCTGGTCCAGGCGGGGCCGCCGGGGGACTTCCTGTTCGTCGGCCGGATCTCAACCGAGAAGGGCGCGCCGATCTTCGCGGAGGCCGCCCGGCGGGCCGGGGTGCGGGCGGTGTTCGTCGGCGACGGCTCCGAGCGGGCCGACCTCGCCGCCCGCTATCCCGAGGCGGTGATGCTGGGCTGGCGCGACCCCGCCGCCGTGCAGGCGCTGATGCGGCAGGCGCGGGCGCTGGTCTTCCCGAGCGTCTGGTACGAGGGCCAACCGCTCACCGTCTACGAGGCCCTGGCCTGCGGCACGCCGGTGGTCGTCAGCGATGCCTGCGCGGGCCGGGAAGCGGTGGTCGACGGGGAGACCGGCTTCTGGTTCCGCTCGGGCGATCCCGACGCGCTGGCCGCCCACCTGCGCCGCCTGTCGGACGACGACCTCGCCGCCCGGATGGGCCGGGCCGCGCATGGCCGCTACTGGACCGCGCCGCTGACCCCGGACGTCCATCTGGACCGGCTGACCAGCGTCTACGAAACGGTGATGCGGGAGGCCGTCGCGCCGGGCCGGATCGCGCGCCGGCAGCCGGGCCGCGCGGTCGCCACCGCCTGATCCGGGGACGCCCGGGTCGAATGCGGCCGCCGCCGGGGGAAAGATCGGAAACACCGGGGGCCCGTCGCGTTGATGCGCACAGGCACCCAGCGTGCACTCCTCACCGACGAGCGACAGACATGGCCGACGACCAGACGCTGAAGAACGAGACCAAGCCGGGCTTCCAGCAGGGCAGCGCCAAGCCGGGCGACAAGGCCAATCCCGAGAACAAGCAGGAGAAGCTGGACGAGCGCCTCGACGACGCCCTCGAGGAGACGTTCCCGTCGAGCGACCCGGTCTCGGTGAAGATCACCAAGTAGCGGGTTCCCGAGGGTTTCAGCCCTCGGGGCGGGGCTATCGGGGCAGACCCCCGATGCACTCGGGCTGTGCCAGGCCCCCGCACACGGTCCCGGACCGTGTGCGGGGGCCGCAATCTTTACGCGGCCTCGAGCAGCCGCCGGGCGATGACCTGGGCCTGGATCTCGGCCGCGCCCTCGAAGATCGACAGGATGCGGGCGTCGCACAGGATCCGGCTGACCGGGTATTCCAGCGCGAAGCCGTTGCCGCCGTGGATCTGGAGCGCGTTGTCGGCGGCCGCCCAGGCGACCCGGGCGCCCAGCAGCTTGGCCATCCCGGCCTCCAGGTCGCAGCGCTTGCCGGCATCCTTCTCGCGCGCCGAGAAGTAGGTGAGCTGGCGGGCGATGTTGATCTCCACCGCCATCATGGCGAGCTTGTCGGCGACCCGCGGGAAGCTGACCAGCGCCTTGCCGAACTGGACCCGGTCCTCGGCGTAGCGCAGGGCCACGTCGAGGGCCGACTGGGCAACGCCGATGGCCCGGGCCGCGGTCTGGATCCGGGCCGACTCGAAGGTCTGCATCAGCTGGGCGAAGCCCTTGCCCTCGACCTCGCCGAGCAGGTTCGCGGCCGGAACCTCCAGTTCCTCGAAGGCCAGCTCGTACTCCTTCATGCCGCGGTAGCCGAGCACCTCGATCTCGCCGCCGGACAGGCCCTGGAGCGGGAACGGCTCTTCGTCCGTGCCCCGGGGCTTCTCGGCGATCAGCATCGAGAGGCCGCGATGGCCCTTCTCCTCGGGCTTGGTCCGCACCAGCACGGTCATGATGTCGGCTCGGACCGGGTGGGTGATCCAGGTCTTGTTGCCGGTTATCTTCCAGACCTCGCCCTCCTTCACCGCCTTGGTGCGAAGCGAGGCAAGGTCCGAGCCGGTATTCGGCTCGGTGAACACGGCGGTCGGCAAAATATCGCCCGACGCGATCTTGGGCAGGAAGCGGTGCTTCTGCTCCTCGGTGCCGCCGCACAGGATCAGTTCGGCGGCGATCTCCGAGCGGGTGCCGAGCGAGCCGACGCCGATATAGGCCCGGGACAGCTCCTCCGAGACCACGCACATCGCGGTCTTGGGCAGGCCCATGCCGCCGTATTCCTCCGGGATGGTCAGGCCGAACACGCCCAGCTCGGCCATCTTGGTGACGACCTCCATGGGGATGTATTCGTTCTTCAGGTGCCACTCATGCGCCTGCTCGACCACCTCGGCCTTGCCGAAGCGGCGCATCTCGGAGCGGATCGCCTCCATGTCCTCGTCGAGGCCCGAGGCACCCACCGTGGCGGAGCCGCCGCCCTCACGCATCAGCGCCACCAGGGCGGCGCGGTGCTCCAGGGTGTTGCCCTCGGCGATCAGGGTCTCGACCGCGTCGGTGCGGTACTGCGCGACTTCCTTGGCCGACAGGCCCAGCGAGCCGACCGGGCGGACCATCTCGCCCTGGCTCATCGGGATGCCGGAGAACAGCTGGTCGAGGTACTCGCCCGCGCCGATCCGCACGAGCAGCGTCTCGGTCTCGCCGAACCGGCCCTCGGCCTGGAGACGCTCGGCATAGCCGCCGAGTTCGGCCACCGCCTCCGCGTAGGTCGCGAGCCACGCGAGCCCGTGGGCGGCATGCTGCTGCGCCTCGAGCTTGCCGGCATCGATCCGCCCGTCCGTCCCGAGGATGCGCGTGCGGACCCGGCGCGTGGCTTCCGACAGGAGGGCCTTCGCGCTCTCGCCGGCTGCCTTGACGAGGCTGACGACGTCCTGCGGCTCGGTCTGGATAACGGGGGATGCGGACATGGTTTTGGCTCGCGTGGCGTTTTATTGGATCATGACTTCTAACCCGTCCGGCGCCGGGGCCGAAGCAGATTTCATTTGCCGCGTCTTGAACTCAAGTTGAAGACGGCGGTGGACCGCTCGACGCGCAGCCCTTCGCAGTTCAAGCCGGCCCGGCCCGAGACGGGGCCCCGCGCTGGAGACTGATCATCCGCGGGCCTGTCCGTCGGGAACGCGTCCGGTTCAGTGCTTCTGTTCGCAGCGGGTCTTCACATAGGCGCCGTCCTCGCCCTTGAAACCGGCATTGGCCGCCAGCACGGGTCCCTGGATCAGGCATTCTTGAAGCGTGTGGGCCGGGCCGGTGATCACGTCCAAGGCGGTCTCGCGCGAACAATCCGGAGTCTGGACGGAGGCGGCACAGATCAGGGCCACGACGACGATGGAATTCATGATGCCTCCCAGGATGGCCCAGCTTCTCGGACGGCGGGCGGCGTTCTACCGAAAGATGGAGCCGCCGGAACTGGTTCCGTCCGCGTGACGGCGACCCGATCTGGTATCGCTACGCCAAGCGGCCTCGCCCGTCCTGGGTCTCTTCGACGCGCGTCCCCCGAGGGCCCGCGGCGAAACAAGCATCACGCCAGGGCGGGGAGATCCGCGCCGGCCTCGATCGCTTCCGGGCTCGGCACGCGGTCCTCGCCGAGCAGGTGCAGGAACGCCGTGAAGGCCGGGTTGCGCCCGATGCTGCAGGCTGCCACCGCCCGGTTCTCGCGGACATAGTAGGCGATGAAGTCCAGCGCCGCCGGATCGCCCTGCAGGATGACCCGGTCGAAATCCGGCGCGTAGCCGCCGTAATCCAGGCGCTTGTCCCCTTGATTGCTCCAGAAGAACGGCGTGCCGGAGAACGCATCCGTCGCTCCGAGGATCGCCCTCGCCACGTGGGTGCCGTGCTGCTGCGCCAGCCGCCAGTGCTCGATGCGGGCGGTGAGCCGGCTGCCATGCTCCGGGAAGGCCGCGATGTCGCCCGCGACCCAGACCCCGTCGGCGAGCTTGAGGTCGGTGCCGACGGCGAGGCCCCCCTGCGCGTCCGGCTCCGCTCCGGCGACGATCGCGGTCTCCGGCGCAGCGCCGGCGCCGATCACCACGAGATCGGCGGGCAGCCGTGTGCCGTCCTCGATCTCGACCGCCGCGACGGATTCATCGCCGACGATCCGCGCGACGCGTCCCGTCACGAAGGTCACGCCGTTGCCGGCATGGTAGCGTTTCAGCGCTGTCCCCACCGCCTCGCCGAAGCGCTTGGCGAAGGGGATCTCCTCACGCGACAGGACGGTGACGGACAGGCCGCGCTTGGTCAGGAAGGCCGCCGCCTCCAGGCCGATGAAGCCCGCCCCGATCACCACCACGCGCCTGGCCTGCTCCGCCGCGTCGCTGAGCCGCACCGCGTCGTCGAGGCTGCGGAGCGTCATGACCCCGTCGCGGTCAACCCCCTCGAAATCCGGCCTCACCGCGCGGCTGCCCGTGGCGATCAACAGCGCGTCGCTGGTGAGAACCCGACCATCCGCCAGGGTGACGCTCCGGGTCGCCGGGTCGATCCGGGTTGCCTCGGCCGCGATCCGCTCGACCCGATGTGCGGCGGCGAAATCCGGCTCCAGCAGCATCGCCTCGGGGGGCGTCGGCTTCGCCAGGAACTGCTTGGAGAGCTTGGTCCGGTCGTAGGGCTCCTGGACCTCGCGGCCGATCATGGTGATCGTGCCGGAAAAGCCCTCGCGCCGGAGCGTGGTGACGCAGGCGACCGCCGCCGCACCGGTCCCGACGATCAGGACAGCCCCGACGGTCGTCCCGGCGCGCTTGGCCGGGGCGGGCTCGGGGGTCAGCGTCGCCACCGCCTCGCCGCCCTCGATCCGGACGGGGTAGCGGGTGAGCGATTCGAGGGCCGGCGGTTCCTCGACGCTGCCGTCGGCGATCGCGAAGGCCGCCTTGTGCCACGGGCAGTAGAGTCGGCTGCCGCAGATCTCGCCCTTGGCAAGCGGGGCTCCGAGATGCGGGCACTTGGCCTGGAAGGCGCGCACGCCATCCGCGTCGCGCACGAACAGCACCGCGTCCTCACCCGCCTTGCCCTCGGCCTTGCCGCCGAGGGGGATCGCATCGAGGGCGAGGCGGATCTCGCGGGGCTTGTCCTGGTTCATTCTCGCCTCGCACGGTGCGGGGCCGGAACGGCCCGCGCATCAAGCCGCGAGGCCGTGAAGGGTTTCCGGGCCTTCGGTCGCAGGTCGGACGATTCAGGCCCGGCTCGCCACCGCGACGCCCACCGCCGCCACCGCCATCCCGGCGCCCTGCACGGCGGTGAGCACCTCGCCGAACAGCAGGTAGCCCAGCACGGCCGCCACCGGCGGCACCAGGAAGAACAGGGCCGCGACGCCCGCCACCGCGCCCCGCCGGATCAGTGCCAGCAACAGCAGGATCCCGGCCACCGAGTTGACCAGGATCGCCCAGGCGAGCCCGAGCCAGAGCGGCGCCACGGGGTCGATCGTCGCATGGCCGAAGGCGAGCGCCAGCGGGATCGCGCAGGCCATCCCGCCCACGAATTGCAGCGTCGCGTTGGCCAGGAGGTCGCCGCCGCCGCCGGTGCGCTTCTGCCAGAGAGTGCCCAGCGTCAGGGCCAGGACCGCCACGAGGCTGACCGCAAGGGCCACCGGCGGGATCCCGGACGGGTCGGCGGCGCCGAGCTTCGGCGCGAGCACCAGGCCGGCACCGGCAAAGCCCAGCAGGATCCCAAGCGCCCGCCGGCCGCCGACCCGCTCGCCGAGCAGCGGACCCGCCAGCAGCGCGGTCAGCAGCGGCTGCAGGCTGCCGACCAGGGCGGCGATCCCGGCCGGCAGCCCCGGCTCACCGCCCAGAACACCCCCGACAGGTAGATCCCCTGCATCAGGAAGCCGGCCACCATCGGATCGCGCCAGCCCGCCCGGGTCCCGGGCCAGCGCGCCCGGGACGCCACGGCGATCAGCGCCAGCACCAGGGCGACCCCGGTGAACCGGACCGCCGTGAAGCCCAGCGGATCGGCGTGCGGGATCACCGCCCGGGCGGAGATGAAGCCGGTCGCCCAGATCGGAACGAACAGGACCGGCAGGGCTCCGGCGGCGAGCGCCGGACGTGGAGCGGACGTAAGCATGGCTGTATCAAGGCGCATCGGGTAAGCGAGTCGCAACAGAAATCGGGCCCGCCGGCTCCCGCGATCCGATCGGCCCGCACGGGTGGCCCCGAGACCCGCATGTCCGGGCCGCGCAAGGGACCGCGCAAGAGACCGCGCAAGGGGTCTGGAACGGGGCCTGGAACGGGCCCAGGGATGGGGCCGGCAGTGGGACTGCGAACGGGACCGGTCGGGCGGCGTTGACGGGCCGGCCCGGGCGTCCTTCATCGGCGGCCCGGCCACGAGGATCGTTGGACACCCGTGAACGCACTCCGCAACGGATTTCAGGTCTCGGGCCTCGCGGCACAGCGCTTCGTCTCCCATGACGGGTGGGCGATCGCCAGCCACATCGCGCTCTCGACCCTGACCTCCCTGTTCCCGTTCCTGATCCTGCTCGCGGCGCTGGCCGGCCTGTTCGGCACGCAGTCGCTCGCCGACGAGGCCGGCGTTCTGATCTTCGACGCCTGGCCCCGGGAGATCGCCAAGCCGATCGTCGGCGAGGTCCACCGGGTGCTCACCGAGCAGCGCAGCGGCGTGCTGACGCTGGGCGCCCTGTTCGCCCTGTACTTCTCGTCCTCCGGTGTCGAGAGCCTGCGGGTCGGCCTCAACCGCGCCTACGGGTTGCGGGAGAGCCGGCCGTGGTGGCTGACCCGGCTCGAATCGATCGGCTACGTGATCTGCGGCGCCTTTGCGATGCTGGCCTTCGCGCTGCTGGTGGTGCTGGGTCCGCTGATCTGGCGCAACGTCGTGCTGGTCGCGCCCGGGCTGGAGCCCTTGAGCCTCACGGTGGCGATCGGGCGGATCGCCGTCACGGCACTGCTGCTCGCGGTGGTGCTGATCATCGCCCACAAGTTCGTGGCCGCCGGCCGGCGCTCGATCCTGTCGGTGCTGCCGGGGATCGCGGTGACGCTGGTCCTGTGGTTCTTCGCCGGCCTCGGCTTCGGCTATTATCTCGACCGCTTCTCGAACGCCTACGCGTCGACCTACGGGGGCCTGGCCACCGCGATGGTGTTCCTGGTGTTCCTGTACTGGCTGGCCGCGATGTTCCTGTTCGGCGGCGAGATCAACGGCACGGTGATCGCCGCCCGGCGCAGCCGCCTGCAGGCGAAGATGCTGGCGCGCCGGGCCGTGATGGAGGGACGATGGACGGCATCGAGCACCTGACGATCCGGGTAAACGGCGCGGACCTGCATGTCGCGCGCTGCGGCACGGGCACGCCGCTGCTTCTGCTCCACGGCTGGCCGGAATTCTGGCTGACCTGGGAGCCCGTGATGGCGCGGCTCAGGGCGCGCCACACCCTGATCGCCCCGGACCTGCGCGGCTTCGGCGACAGCGACAAGCCCGGGGGCGCCTTCGGACCACCCGAGCAGGCCGCCGACATGGCGGCGCTGCTGGACGCGCTCGGCCTCGAACGCGCCGGCATCGTCGGCCACGATGTCGGCGGGGCCGTGATCCAGGCGCTCGCCCGCGCCCACCCGGAACGATGCGCCGGCCTGTTCCTGTTCGACTTCGTCTATCCCGGGATCGGGCCCCGCCTCGGGGAGCCGGACCGGCTCAGCGAGATCTGGTACCAGTCCTTCAACCAGATGGACCTGGCCTTGGCGCTGGTCGGCGCGAGCCGCGAGAGCTGCGCTGCCTATATCGGCCACTTCCTGCGGCACTGGTCGCACCGCAAGGACGCGTTCGATCCCGTGCTGGACGCCTTCACGGACACGTTCTGGAAGCCCGGAAACCTCGCGGGCGGCTTCGCGCATTACCGGGCGGCCCATGCCGGTCGGATCGCGATGCTGAAGGGCGAGGCCCCGCCCCTGCCGCCGATCGCCGTGCCGACCTGCGTGCGCTGGGCGGAGCACGACCCGATCTTCCCCTATGCCTGGACCGACCACCTCGGCGAGACGTTCTCGAACCTCGATTTGGCGCCGTTCCCCGATGTCGGCCACTTCCCCCACCGGGAGGATCCCGACCGGGCCGCGGCCGAGATCGCGGGGTTTTTCGCGCGGATCGGGTGGGTGTGAGACCGACGGCCGGAAGCCTCGACTCGTCACGGCCCTCGGTCGCCGACGCCCGGGGCCCAGGAGGCGTCAGCCTCATGGGCGATGGGTAGGACAGAATGGTCAGCGGGACTGGTTGCGGTACACGCAGTCGCGTCCGCGATCCTCGTACCCGCCCGGGCAGGCGGTGACGCAGGCGCCGGCCGCGAGTTTCTTCGGCGGCGGGCAGGCACCGCCATAGTACGCCTGGGCCGGACCGGCCGCGAGCAGCGGCAGGATCAGCGCCGCGACGAGGATCCTGGACGCGACGGCGCGGGCTCCTGCGGCCTCACCGATCTGTTCGAGACACCGCATCGTCGTCCATCCCGCGTCCGGATCATCGACCGGGAGATATGCCGTCGCGGGGCCGTGTCACCGGTGGGCCGGGTGTCCCGACGCACCGCGCTCCGTCAGCGCGGCCACGATCCGGGCCACCTCGGCCTCGGCGGCGGGAAAGCCCCGGCTGGTGTCGATGACGAAATCGGCCCGGGCCCGCTTCTCGGCGTCGGGCATCTGCTTGGCGCGGATCGCCTCGAAGGCGTCGGCGGTCATGCCGGGACGGGCCAGCACCCGGGCGCGCTGCACCTCGGGGGGCGCGCTGACCACCGCGACCGCGTCGCAGCGGCCCTCGCCCCCGGTCTCGTAGAGCAGCGGGATGTCGAGGACGACCAGCGGCGCGGCCGCGTGCCGGGCCAGGAACGCCGTGCTGGCCGCCCGGACCAGCGGATGGACGAGGCGTTCGAGCGCCGCCATCCGGTCGGCGTTGCCGAGCACCGCGTCGCGCAGGCGGGCACGGTCGACGCCGCCCTGCGGGTCGAGCACGCCGGGAAAGGCGGCCCCGATCGCCGCGGCGGCCTCGCCGCCCGGGCCGTAGAGGGCATGGACTGCGGCGTCGGCATCGTGGACCGGCACGCCGAGCGCCGAAAACATCGTGGCGGTGGCCGACTTGCCCATGCCGATCGAGCCGGTCAGGCCGAGGATGACGGGACGGCTGGCGGGGCGCCCCTGCGTCATCCGGCGAGATCCGCCACGATCCGGTCGCGCAGGCCCGGGGTGACGGCCGGGCGCAGGCCGAACCAGGCCTCGAAGCCCGGCACCGCCTGGTGCAGCAGCATGCCGAGACCGTCGACCGCGGCGAGCCCGCGCCGCCGCGCCGCCGCGAGCAGGTCCGTCTCCAGCGGGGCATAGACGATGTCGGCCACCGCGGCGGTTGCCAGCAGCGGGGTGAGGTCGAAGTCGAGGGGTGGCTGCCCCTTCATGCCGAGCGAGGTGGTGTTGACCACGAGCCCCGCCCCGGCCAGCGCGTCGGGCAGGTCGTTCCAGTCGAGCGCCGCGCCGACCCCTGGTGCCAGGGCCGCCAGGGTCTCGGCGCGGGTGCGGGTGCGGTTGGCGATCAGGATCCGGCGGACACCGTTCTCGGCGAGGCCGACCACGATCGCCCGGGCCGCGCCGCCGGCGCCCAGCACCACGGCCGTGCCGCCGGCCCGCTCCGGCCATCCGGCTCCGAGGCTGTGGTCGAGATGGGCGCAGAAGCCCGGCGCATCGGTGTTGTCGCCGCGGATCCGACCGTCGGGCTCGACCACCAAGGTGTTCACCGCGCCGATCGTTTTCGCCCGCGGCGTCAGGGTGTCGGCCAGCGCGAAGGCCGCCTCCTTGTGGGGGATCGTGACGTTGCCGCCCCGGAAACCGGAATCCGGCAGCGCCCGGAGGAAGTCCGGGAACGCCGCCGGGGCGACGTCCAGGCGCTCGTAGGAGCCCGGGATGCCGTGCTGGCCGAGCCAGTAGCCGTGGATCAGCGGCGAGCGCGAATGCGCGATCGGGTGGCCGACCACGAAGGCCCGGGGGATCGGGGCCGCGCTCACGCGGCGCACGCCTCGGCGAGCCGGCAGGCCGGGCCGCCGGCCGCCTCGATCTGCATCGTGACGTGGCCGATGCCGAAGCGCGTCCGCAGGCCCTCGGTGGTCTCCGCCAGGAAGCCGTTGCCGGGCATCCGGTGCGCCGGGTGATCCTCGGCGATCACCAGGTGGACCGTCAGGGCGACGCTGGTGGTGCTCATCGGCCAGATGTGCAGGTCGTGGAGGTCGACCACGCCGGGACGCTCGCGCAGGAAGCCGGTCACCGCCTCCGGGGAGATCTCCGGCGGCACCGCGTCCAGCGACATCGCCACGCTGTCGCGCAGGAGCCCCCAGGTCGCCCAGACCACGAGGCCCGCGATGGCGAGGCTGACCGCGGGATCGAGCCAACTGAGCCCGGTGAGCTGGATCACCAGGCCGGCGACCACGACCCCGGCCGAGATCGCGGCGTCGGCCGCCATGTGCAGGAAGGCGCCGCGGATGTTGATGTCGCCCTTGGCGCCGCTGGCGAACAGCCAGGCGGTGACGCCGTTGATCAGGATCCCGATGGCGGCCACCACCATCACGATGGTCCCGGCCACCGGCTCCGGATGGACCAGCCGGACCAAGGCCTCCCAGATCACCGCCCCCATGGCGATCAGCAGGAACACCGCGTTGAACAGGGCCGCCAGGATCGACGAGCCGCGATAGCCGTAGGTGAAGCGGGCGCTGGCCCGGCGGCGCACCAGGATGGCGGCGATCCAGGCGGCGCCCAGGCCCAGCACGTCCGAGAGGTTGTGGCCGGCATCGGCCATCAGGGACATCGAGTTGCTGAGATAGCCGTAGGCCGCCTCGACCACCACGAAACCGGTGTTGAGCACGATCCCGATCGCGAAGGCCGGCCCGAAATTCTTCGGCGCGTGAGCGTGGCCGCCATGGCCCCCGTGGCCGCCGTGGGAATGGGATCCGTGGGAATGATCGTGCCCGGCCAAGACGGTGCTCCGTTGGATCATGGTTTCAAAAGGTCCGGGGCCTTTTGCGGGTTCCGGGGCGGTGCCCCGCAAGCCTCCGGGCTCCGCCCCGGAACCCTGCCAAAGGGCTGAGCCCTTTGGAAACCCAGCCTGGCCCGGCGCATCGACTTTTTCCGAAAGGCGGCCGCCTTTCGGAACGATGCTCTAGAAATCCAGGTAACCGGCGTCACGCAAGCGCGTGAGCAGCGGCAGCAGCGGCAGGCCCAACACGGTGCTGTGGTCGCCGGCGACCGATTCGAACAGGTGGATGCCCGGTCCTTCGAGCTGGTAACCGCCGACGCTGGCGCGGACCCTGTCCTCGCCGGCACACGCCACATAGGCCGCGATCGCCCGGGCATCGAGGGGGCGGATCGTCAGCCGGGCGGTCTCCACGAAGCCGTCGTCGAGGGCGCCGGCCAGCACCACCGCGGAATGCAGGGCGTGGGTGCGACCGGCCAGGCGGGCGAGCTGGGCCCGGGCCTCGTCGGCATCCCGGGGCTTGTGGAAGACCGTGCCGTCGAGCTCGAGCACCTGGTCGGCGCCGAGGACGACCCGACCGGGATGGCGGGCGGCCACCGCGTCGGCCTTGGCGCGGGCGAGGCGCAGCGCGAGGTCGGGCGGCGACAGGTCCTGGCTCGACGCCTCGACCGCGCGCTCGTCGACATCGGGGGCGGCGGTCTCGACCGGCAGGGCCGCGCTCTCCAGCAGGAGGCGTCGGGTCGGGCTGGTGGAGGCGAGGAGGAGCGGGTCCGGACGGAGCCAGGGCGAGCGGGGCATCGCGCCAGTGTCACGGATCGCGCTTGCGAAGCAAGGCTGCGACGAGCCCCGCCGCCGGGATGAACCGGCCGGCGGGGCTGTCGCGGAGCCGATACGCAACCTGGCTCCCAGGGCCGACCATGGCAGCGGCCGGTTAGGAGAAGGTCAACGCCGACCTTTCGTTTCCAAAGGGCCGAGCCCTTTGGTGGGATTCAGGGCCGGAGCCCTCGAGACAGGGTCCGGGACCCGATCAGGTGTTCATCGAGTCGAAGAAGTCGCCGTTGCTCTTGGTCTGGCGCAGCTTGTCCATGAGGAACTCGATCGCGTCGGTGACGCCCATCGGGTTCAGGATGCGGCGCAGCACGTAGGTCTTCTTGAGGGCGTCCGGCGGGACCAGCAGCTCCTCCTTGCGGGTGCCGGAGCGGGTGATGTCGATCGCCGGGAAGATGCGCTTGTCCGAGACCTTGCGGTCCAGGATGATCTCCGAGTTGCCGGTGCCCTTGAACTCCTCGAAGATCACCTCGTCCATGCGCGAGCCGGTGTCGATCAGCGCGGTGGCGATGATCGAGAGCGAGCCGCCCTCCTCGATGTTGCGGGCGGCACCGAAGAAGCGCTTGGGCCGCTGCAGGGCGTTGGCGTCGACGCCGCCGGTCAGCACCTTGCCGGAGGACGGCACCACGGTGTTGTAGGCGCGGCCGAGCCGGGTGATCGAGTCGAGCAGGATGACGACGTCGCGGCCGTGCTCCACCAGGCGCTTGGCCTTCTCGATCACCATCTCGGCGACCTGCACGTGGCGGGTGGCCGGCTCGTCGAAGGTCGAGGCGATGACCTCGCCCTTCACCGAGCGGATCATGTCGGTGACCTCCTCGGGGCGCTCGTCGATGAGCAGCACGATGAGGTAGCATTCCGGGTGGTTGAGGGTGATCGACTGCGCGATGTTCTGCATCAGCACGGTCTTGCCGGTGCGCGGCGGCGCCACGATCAGGGCGCGCTGGCCCTTTCCGATCGGCGCGACGATGTCGATGATCCGGGGCGAGAAATCCTTCTTGGTCGGATTCTCGAGCTCCAGCTTGAACCGCTTGGTCGGGAACAGCGGCGTCAGGTTGTCGAAGTGGACCTTGTGCTTGATCTTCTCCGGGTTCTCGAAGTTGATCGTGTTGACCTTCAGGAGCGCGAAGTAGCGCTCGCCGTCCTTGGGGCCGCGGATCGGGCCCTCGACGGTGTCGCCGGTGCGCAGGCCGAAGCGCCGGATCTGGGTCGGCGAGATGTAGATGTCGTCCGGGCCCGGCAGGTAGTTCGAGTCGTTCGAGCGCAGGAAGCCGAAGCCGTCCTGCAGCACCTCGACGGTGCCGGCGCCGATGATTTCGACCTCCTTGGCAGCGAGCTGCTTCAGGATGGCGAACATCAGCTCCTGCTTGCGCATGGTCGAGGCGTTCTCGACCTCGACCTCCTCGGCGAACGCAATCAGGTCGGTCGGCGTCTTGGCCTTGAGATCGAACAGCTTGACCTCGCGCACGCCCTCGAGGGCGGCGACGGTCCCCGGGGTGGCGGGCGCGTCGGCCGCATCCGCGGTCTCGGGATCGGCCAGGGGGTCGGCGAAGGCGTCGGGATGTGGCGTCATGGGGTGTCTTGCAACCGACGAAGAAGGTGGGAGGGCCGGTTCTGCGCCAAGCAACCCGGGGGACGGGCGCCGGAGAGCGGGCCGCGCTGGAACAGCGAGGGGCCCGAAGATCGTCTTGGCTGGACCGTGTACGGCAGGACCCTCGCGGCTCACGGGCGCGCTGCGGCGCTGACCTTGTGATGAGGGCAGAGCAAAAGTAACGCGTTTTTCCACTGCACTCAAGGGGCTGATGGATCGGGATTGGTCCGGGGCGCGCGAGATCGGTGACGACGGGCCCGCCTCGCCGCGGGACGGGGCTGCTGCACCCGCGCCGCTCTCCCCCGCAGGAACCACCGGATTCACGTCGCCCCGGATGCGGCGCGGCGCTGAAGCCCGAAGCCTCGTTCCGACCGGTGGCCTCCGGCTTTGGGAAAAATACACTCTTGCTCGAGGTTAGAGCGCATCGCGCCGGTTCCGGTACCCGGCACGATGCGCTGGACCGTCGTCGTTCGGGAGGCCGGATTCCGATGGCCCGAACCCACCCGCCACGATCAGTTGAACACCGCCTCCGCACGCCGGACCTCGCGAAACCGGCACGGCGGCGCTAATGCGCTCTGCACGGAACCGCGTTCCCGTGGGGCCGTTCCCCGTCCCGGCGCCGCAGCGCAGCAAACCGTCAACCCGAGAGCCCGGCCCCATAGACATGCGCGACGACGCTACCGGACGCACCATCACCGCGCACGAGCCGCGCCGGATCCCGTGGCTCGACCTCGTCTTCGGCTTCGGCCCGATGGTGCCGATCGCGGTCGGCGCCGCCGCGACCTGGTGGCTGAACGGCCAACCCCTCGATTACCTCGTGGCCCTGTTCACCCTGCTGTACGCCGCCTCGATCCTGCTGTTCCTGGCCGGCGTCCACCGGGGCGTCAGCTTCCGCACCGAGGGCGGCCCGCATCTCGCGCAGATCGTGACGATGCTGATCCTGTACGGGCTCGGCCTGTTCAGCCTGTTCTCGGCCGTGATGGGCAAGGCGGTGCCGGCGCTGGCCATGCTGATCCTGGGCTACGCCGCGATCGGGATCCTGGATCCGATCGCGGCGCGCGCCGGGCAGGTGCCGCTCGCCCATGCCCGCCTGCGCCCCCTGCAGATGCCGATCGCCGTCATCAGCCTGGCGGTCCTGCTCTGGATCAAGCTGACGGCGCCGTACTGAATTCTTCAACGGTTTGACGGGCGTTCCCACCCGCCCCCTCACCCGGGCGTGGCGACGCGCAGGAGCGCCCTCGAAGGCGGGAGCCGGCGGCCACCTTTCGGAACGATGCTCCAGGGCGGCGCGGCACGAGCGGCCGAGCGAGCCGGCCGGAAACCGAATTCCCCTTTCGCCCGTCATGCTCTAGAGCCCGGCCCCAGGATCCCCGCCGCGCCGGGGACGACTCACACCGGACCCGGGCTCCGGGTCCGCGGGAAGCGAACGCGTTCACATGTCCAAGCCCGAAACCGCGAAGGCCGAGAGCCGGGCCGAAATCCTGAAACCCCGCCTGCCCCGCGGCTTCGTCGACCGCCGCGCCGACGAGATCGCCGCGCAGGGGCGGATGCTGGAGACGATCCGCAAGAGCTTCGAGCTCTACGGCTTCGAGGCCCTGGAGACGCCGTTCGTCGAGTACACCGAGGCGCTGGGCAAGTTCCTGCCCGACCTCGACCGGCCGAATGCCGGCGTGTTCTCGTTCCAGGACGACGACGAGGCCTGGCTCAGCCTGCGCTACGACCTGACCGCGCCGCTGGCCCGGTTCGTGGCCGAGAACTACGACGCGCTGCCGAAACCCTACCGCAGCTACCGGGCCGGCTTCGTGTTCCGCAACGAGAAGCCGGGCCCCGGCCGCTTCCGCCAGTTCATGCAGTTCGACGCCGACATCGTCGGCGCCGGCAGCGTCGCGGCCGATGCCGAGACCTGCATGCTGATGGCCGACACGCTGGACCGGCTCGGGCTCGGCGGCCAGTACGTCGTCAAGGTCAACAACCGCAAGGTGCTCGACGGCGTCATGGAGGCGATCGGGCTCGCCGGCCCCGACAAGGCTGGCCAGCGCCTGACCGTCCTGCGGGCGATCGACAAGCTCGACCGGCTCGGCGTCGACGGCGTGCGCGACCTCCTGGGCGCGGGCCGCAAGGACGAGAGCGGCGACTTCACCAAGGGCGCGGGCCTCGACGCCGATGCGGTGTCCCGGATCCTGGCCTACGTGTCGTTCCAGGCCGATGCCGGCGACGGCGCCGATCGGATGGCCTTCTGGGAGAGGTTCTTCGCCGGCTGGCACGAGGCGGTGGGCGGGTCCGAGACCGGCCGCGAGGGCATCGCCGAATTGCACGCGATCATGCGGCTCTGCGCCGCCGCCGGCTACGGCCACGACGTGATCCGCGCCGATCCGAGCGTGGTGCGCGGGCTCGAATACTACACCGGCCCGGTCTACGAGGCCGAGTTGACCTTCCCGGTCACCAACGAGGACGGCCAGACCGTGCGCTTCGGCTCGGTGGCCGGCGGCGGCCGCTACGACGGCCTGGTCGGGCGGTTCCGGGCCGAGCCGGTGCCGGCCACCGGCTTCTCCATCGGCGTCTCGCGGCTGTTCTCGGCGTTGCAGCTGGTGAAGAGCCCGCTGCTCGCCGGCACCGAGACCCCCGGCCCGGTGGTGGTGCTGGTCCTCGACCGCGAGAACATGGCCGATTACCAGCGGCTGGTCGCGCTGCTGCGGGCCGACGGCATCCGGGCCGAGCTCTATCTCGGCTCCGCCGGCATGAAGGCGCAGATGAAGTATGCCGACCGGCGCCGCGCCCCGGCGGCGATCATCCAGGGCTCGAACGAGCGCCTGGCCGGCGAGGTCCAGATCAAGGATCTGATCGAGGGTGCGCGGGCGGCCGAGAGCATCGGCAGCAACGCCGAGTGGAAGGCCGCGCGCCCGGCGCAGGTCTCCTGCCCCGAGGCCGACATGGTGGCGCAGGTCCGCGCCGTGCTGGCCCGGCACTTTCCGGCCGTTTAGGGCCGTTCCCCGGTTCAGCGCGCCCGCTTGCGCCGAACCGGTATCCGCGTCGACGGCGCGCGCTGAGGCTGGTCCGCTCGCGGCATCGAACGCGGCGGGTCCGGCCGCGTTGTCCCCGGTCGGACCCGCGACGGGACCGGCTGGGAGACCCGGGGATGCTGGCCAAGACCCTGATCCTGTCGGCCGCGCTGATGCTCGCCGCGCCGGCCTCGGCCTGGGCGGGCCGCTCGGTGCCCGACCGGCTGCCGAGCGCCACCGCGGTCGCCACCCGGGGACCGGCAGCGCTCCGGTGCTCAGCGCCGGGATCGCGGGTGCCCCGCCATGGCCACGCTGACCCGCCGCAAGCCCGGACGACGCCCGCGGGGCGCCCGGCTCGGCAGCACCCGGCCGCTCTGAGGAAACGCACCCCGCCCCGTCCGGGCAGGCCTGCGTACACCGTCGCGCCGGTCGGGTGCGCGTGCGTGTCGCCAAGCGCGATTGCGGTTGCTACAGAGCGCCCGCGAGGATGGACACCATGACACGACCGGAGGCCGGTGAGACGGGGGCGGGCGACGCGGCGCGGACGCGCCTGCTCGCGCATCTGAGTGCGGCCGGCTACCACCCGGTGACGCCGCCGGTTCTGCAGCCGGTGGAGCCGTTCCTGGAACTGTCCGGCGAGGACATCCGCCGGCGCATCTTCGTCACCCAGGACGCGGCCGGGACCGAGCTGTGCCTGCGGCCGGAATTCACGATCCCCGTCTGCCGCCTGCACCGGGCCCAGGCCGATGGCCGGGCGGCCGATTACAGCTATTGCGGCCCGGTCTTCCGGTTGGCCGCCGACGAGCCGGACGAGTTCTTCCAGGCCGGCATCGAATCGATTGGCCGCACCGACACCCCGGCCGCCGATGCCGAGGTGCTGGGGCTGGCGCTCGAAGGCCTCGCGCTGTTCGGCCGGACCGACCCCGCGGTGCGGCTCGGCGATATGGGTCTGACCGTGGCTCTGCTCGACGGGCTGGCGGTGCCGCCGGCGGCCAAGCGCCGGACCCTGCGGGCGCTCGCCGCCGGGCGATCCCTCGACGACGTCACCAATGGCGGCGAGGGCGCCCGGCCCGAGGATCCCCATGCCGGGCTGCTCGCCGCGATCCAGGGCCAGGACCCGCGGGGCGTGCGCGCCTTCGTGGAGGACGTGCTCGCCATCGCGGGCATCTCGGCGGTGGGTGGCCGCAGCGCCGGCGAGATCGCCGAGCGTTTCCTCGGCAAGGCGGCCGCGCAGGCCAATGGCGGGGCCGGGCTCAACCCCGAGAACCGCGCCGTGCTCGACCGCTACCGGGCCATCGCCGGCCATCCGGACGCCGCCGCACGCGACCTGCGGGCGCTGGTCGCCGATGCGGGCCTGCGCCACGACGCGCTCTCGGCCGCCCTCGACCTGTTCGAGGAGCGTACCGGCTTCATCGCGGCGCGCGGCCTGCCGATCGAGCGGTTCCGCTTCCAGGGCGGCTTCGCCCGCAACCTCGACTACTACACCGGCTTCATCTTCGAGGTGAACGAGGGCGACGGCCCGATGCTGGTCGGCGGCGGCCGCTACGACGGCCTGCTCGGGCATCTCGGCAGCCCGGCGCCCCTGCCCGCGGTGGGCTGCACCTTCTGGGTCGAGCGCGTGGCGGGAGCCGGCCGATGACCCCCTCGGAACCGGGCGCCATGCCGCTGATCCTCGCCGTCCCGTCCAAGGGACGCCTCCAGGAGAACGCCAGCGCGTTCTTCGGCCGCGCCGGCCTGCGGCTCGCCCAAGGTGCCGGCGCCCGCGACTACCGCGGCAAGCTCGTCGGCGTGCCGGGGGTCGAGGTCCGCTACCTCTCGGCCTCGGAGATCGCGGCGCAGCTCGCCTCAGGCGCCGCCCATCTCGGGGTGACCGGCGAAGACCTGATCCGCGAGACCCTGCCGGACGTGCGCGGCCAGGTCGAACTCCTGACCCCGCTCGGCTTCGGCAACGCCACCGTGGTGGTGGCGGTGCCCCAGGCCTGGATCGACGTGCGGGCGATGTCCGACCTCGACGAGGTCGCGGCGCTGATGCGCACCCGCCACGGCCGCCGCCTGCGGGTTGCGACCAAGTACGTGAACCTGACCCGCCGGTTCTTCGCCGAGAAGGGCGTGGCCGATTACCGGATCGTCGAGAGCCTGGGGGCCACCGAGGGTGCGCCGGCCGCCGGCTCCGCCGAGATCGTGGTCGACATCACCACCACCGGCGCGACGCTCAGCGCCAACGCCCTGAAGGTGCTGGACGACGGCATCATCCTGCGCTCCGAGGCCAACCTGGTCGCCTCGCTGAAGGCGCCCTGGGGCGAGGACCAGCGGACGGCTTTGCGCACCGTGCTCGGCCGCATCGCCGCCGAGGAGCGCGCCCGCACCACCCGGGAGGTCCGGGCGGCCCTGCCGGAGAGCGGCGCGATCGACCTCGCCACGATCGCGGGCCTGCACGAGGCCGAATTGCCCTACGGTGCCCCGCGCGGGGGCGACGGCGAGATCGTGATGCGCTGCCCCGAGGGCGCGGTGTTCGCGCTCGCGGGCGCCCTGGTCGAGGCCGGCGCCCGGGCCGTGACGGTCCGGCGGGTCGACTACGCCTTCGCGGCCGAGAACCCGCTGGCGGAGCGGCTGCTGGCCCGGCTCTAGAACGCCCTCCATGGTGCCGACCGGCTCGCGGACGTCCTGACTCTCGCCTGCACCGGCCGTGTCTCCCGCTCGGCGGCGGATCACCCCGCCGAGCGACCGCAAAACCGACCCGCCACCCCGACGCCGGAGAGGATTTTCCCGCCCGCGGACGAGACCGTGGGTCGGGCGGCGATGAGTTCACGCACGCGCATGAGCGCCGGGATCGATCGGCCCTGCGGTGCGAGGATCGTCAAACCGGCGACACAATGTCTGCTGCGGCCCTTGCTTCTATTGCGGTCCCTGCTTGGCGAATTCCGCCAGCACTCCGCGCAGCACCTTCAACCGGGTCTCGTAGAGGCCGCGCAGGCAGGCGAGGTCGGCGCCGCAGGCGTGGCGCTCCTTGAGCCAGTCCTCCTGGTCGTCGCGCAGCTTGGTCTGGCCGCCCATCGGCAGGACATCCTTCAGGATGGCGAACCGGGTCGCCATCTCGACATCCATGTCGTTGAGCGGGAGATGCCCGCAGATCGCCCTCTCGTCGGGGGTCTCGGCCTTGTCGCAGGCGAAGCTCGCGGCCCGGGCGGGGGCGGCGGCGAGGAGCGCCATCGGCAGCAGGAGGGCGAATAGCTTGGTCATGGCCCCCAACGGCCCGGCCGGTGAAAGGCTCCGGCCCCGACGGCGCAACGGACCCCGGATCACAGGATCCCGGGATCAGAAGCCCGGCTTGACCACCGCCAGGATGACGATGCCGATCAGCAGGAGGGTCGGCACCTCGTTGAGCACCCGGTAGAACCTGTGCCCGCGGGTGTTCCGGTCGGCTGCGAACTCCTTGACCATCCGGCCGAGCCAGCCGTGGATGCCCGACATCGCCAGCACCAGCACAAACTTCGCCTGAAGCCAGGGGCTCGCGTAGAAGCCGCTCATCCAGGCCAGCACCAGCCCGAACGCCCAGGTGGCGATCAGGGCCGGGTTCATGATCGCCTTGAGCAGGCGCCGCTCCATCACCTTGAAGGTCGCGGATTGCGCCTCCGAGCCCGGCGGCAGGCTCGCGTGGTAGACGAACAGCCGGGGCAGGTAGAGCATGCCCGCCATCCAGGCGATCAGGCTGATGACGTGCCCGGCCTTGATCCAGTCGTACAGCACGGGCTCTACCGGCGCAGCCGCGCGAGCATGCGCTCGACATGGGCGACCGGCGTCTGCGGGGTGATGCCGTGGCCGAGGTTGAAGATGTGCGGCAGGCCGGCGGTGGCCTCCAGCACCGCGTCGACCCCGGCATCGAGGGCGTCGCCGCCGGCGATCAGCGTATCGGGATGCAGGTTGCCCTGGGTCACCATCGTGGCCGGCACGTGCCGGCGCAGGGCCTTCAGGTCCACCGCCCAATCCACGCCCACGGCGTCGGCGCCGGTCTCCGGCACCACCCGGGCATGGCCGTCGAGGCCCGAGCCGCGGGCGAACACGATGATCTTGGCGTGCGGGACCCGTGCACGGACGCCCGCGATCATCCGGGCGATCGGACGGAGCGACCAGCGGGTCAGGGCGTCCACGGCCGCGTCGTCCGGCAGGGCGCTCTCGGTCACGTCGCCCACAGGCTCGACGATATTCTCGGAGGCCGGCACGGCGCGCGGCAGGGTGCCGGCATGGGATTCGAAGATCTGCACCGCGTCGGCGCCGGCCTCGAGCTGGCGGACGAGATACTCGGTCTGCACCGT
Organism: Methylobacterium sp. WL1; assembly: GCF_008000895.1. Classification (NCBI taxonomy): domain Bacteria; kingdom Pseudomonadati; phylum Pseudomonadota; class Alphaproteobacteria; order Hyphomicrobiales; family Methylobacteriaceae; genus Methylobacterium; species Methylobacterium sp. WL1. Next base: position 4,756,143 of record NZ_CP042823.1, read on the forward strand.
CACGAGGCGGTCGATCAGGGTGTCGACCAAGGCGGTGTCGCCCTCGGCCAGCGCCCGGGCGGGGGCGAGGTCCGGGGTGCCGCGCCCGCCGATCATGTAGCTCGCCACCGTCCAGGGCGCGCCGCAGAAGCCGAGCAGGGTGGTCTCGCCGGGCAGTTCGGCACGCAGCCGCCTCACCGTCTCGAAGACCGGGGCTAGGTGCGAAAAAATCGCCGGATCGCCGGCCTCGCGCAGCCGCCCGAAGGCGTCGCGGCCGTCCAGGGGATCGAGGCGCGGGCCCTCGCCCTCGACGAAGCGCACGTCCTGGCCCAGCGCGTGGGGGACGACCAGGATGTCCGAGAACAGGATCGCCGCGTCGAAGCCGAACCGGCGGATCGGCTGCAGGGTCACCTCGACGGCGAAGTCCGGGCTGTAGCAGAGGTCGAGGAAGGACCCGGCCTCGGCCCGGCTCGCCCGGTATTCCGGCAGGTAGCGGCCGGCCTGGCGCATCATCCAGGCGGGGGGCGGCCCGATCGCCTCGCCCTCGAGGACGCGCAGCACCGCCCGCTCGGACTTGCCTCCGGACCCGCGCTCCGTCCCCGTCATCGTCGCTCCCATTCCGTCCCCGTCATTCCGCATGCCCGTCAGCGGCCGTCCTGTCGAGTCGAGGCGCGCCGGATCCCCACACAGGCCCCTCTCGAAAAGAAAAGAGAGATTCTAGGACTCTGTTTTTTCTATTGGGGGGCCTCAACACGATGGTGCAATCGGATCCACAGGCCGTCCCCGCCGCCGCGCCGTTAACGAGGCTTTAAAGGATTCGCTCCATGTTGCGAGAACGGCCAAGTCCAACAGCGGCTTGCGAACGCCGAGTCCGGTACGCGCCCCTGTTGCGTCCCGGATTCTCCCAGGCGCCCGGATTCCGCGCGCCTCGACGGCGTACCTGTGAACGGCGGAGTCGATAAGGCGCGGCCCCTTCGCCCTGGACCAGCCCGAAGCCGCATCCTATCCACACTCATCGACTCCCTGGCGGCCGGCAGTGGATAACGCCCCCGGCGAGACGAAGGCGACCCGATGGGCCGGAGCTACTTCCACCTTCACCTCGTGTCCGACTCCACCGGTGAGACGCTGATCAACGTCGGCCGGGCGGCGGCCGCGCAGTACGAGGGCGTCTCGGCGATCGAGCACGTCTATCCGCTGGTGCGCTCGGCGGCGCAGCTCGACCGGGTGATCTCGGAGATCCGGGCGGCGCCGGGCCTGGTGCTCTACACCCTGGTGGGCGGCGACCTGGGCGAGCGGCTCGAAGAGGTCGCCCGCGAGACCAGCTCCCCCTGCCTGTCGGTGCTGCGGCCGGTCCACGACCTGCTGCGCGCCTATCTCGGGGCCGAGACCACGGCCCGGCCGGGCGCCCAGCACATGCTCAACGCGGAGTATTTCAAGCGCATCGACGCGATGAACTTCACGCTGGCCCACGACGACGGCAACCTGCCGGAGGACCTGGAGGATGCCGACGTGATCCTGCTTGGGGTCAGCCGGACCTCGAAGACACCGACCTCGATCTACCTCGCCAACCGCGGGCTCAAGACCACGAACCTGCCGCTGGTGCCCGGCATGCCGCTGCCGCCGGCGATCGAGCGGGCGCGCAAGCCCCTGGTGGTCGGCCTGTTCGCCTCGCCCGAGCGGATCGTGCAGATCCGTCAGAACCGACTGTCGAGCCTCAACGCCGACGAATCCTCGATGTATGTCGACCGCTCGGCGGTGGCCGACGAGATCACCATGTCGCGCCGGCTGTTCACCAAGAACCGCTGGCCGACCATCGACGTGACCCGTCGCTCGATCGAGGAGACCGCCGCGGCGATCGTCGACCTCTACCGCGACCACCGCCTGAAGTTCATCGCCGACTGAGGCAAGTCCGGGGGTCCGAAGGGCTCAGCCCTTGGGGGATTGGGGCGCAGCCCCGCGATATTAGGGTTCTGCCCTGGACCCGGAAAAAGGTCGTAGACCTTTCGAAACCATGACCATTTTCAGCCACCGCTGAGAACCGTCCGCATCAGGGCGATGCCGGCCAGCAGGCCGAGCAGACCGGCCGCCACCGAGACCGTCACGTAGAGGGCCGCGGCGGCCAGATGGCCGCGCTCGTATAGGCTGATCGCGTCCAGCGAGAAGGTCGAGAAGGTGGTGAAGCCGCCCAGCACCCCGGTGGTCAGGAACAGCCGCGCCGGGTGTCCGGCCGCCCCGCGCAGGGCGAAGCTCTCGGCCAGGACGCCCATCAGGAACGAGCCGAGCACGTTGATGACGATCGTGGCGAGGGGAAACCCGAAGCCCGGCAGCAGACGGGTGACCGCGACGTTGACCCCGTGGCGGGCCCCGCCGCCGAGCCCGGCCCCGAGGATGACGATGAGGGTGTTGATCATACCGGCCCTTCCTGTTCGGTCGGGCGGTGCCGTCACGTCCGCTTCGCGGCGTCGGGCGCACGGCCCCACCGCGGACGTCCGGAGCCGCCCGTGCGGTAGGAGCCATCAGCCCGGCCTGGCGACGGCCGGGCGGTTATCGGGGAGCCCCATCCCCATCCCGGGCAGGATTAGCCGAGGACGGGGCCGAGGGGAATCCGGCTCCCCGCCGCACGATCAGCGGTCGCGTTACTGCACGGCGGCGAAGTGGCTGCGCTGCTCGATCTGGGCCGCGTAGAAATCCTCGACGACTTCGCGGACCACCTCGGCCAGGTCGGTCCCGCGGTGCTCGTCCAGGTGGATGTCGCTGCCGACGCTGCGGCCGAGGGCGGCGCCGGTCGCGCCCGGGACCAGGCGCTCGTTGTAGCGCTGATTGAGGCCCGAGACCGAGATGGTGTTGCTGCCGCCGAGCTCGGGGCCGTACTTGATCTTGATCTTCTGCTCGGTGTCGGTCCCGCGCAGCTTGGCGCACAGGCTGATGAAGTTGTCCTGGTCGATCTTGGCCTCGAGGCCCGTGATGCTGCCGTGGACGTTGTCCTCCTCGTTGAGCACTTCCGCCATCAGGCTCAGGACGCCGACCACCGGCTCGAGGGCGCGGTTGCCCTCCTCCAGCAGCTTCCGGCGGAAGTCGTTGCTGCGGGCGTCGGCATCCTGCAGCCGGGCGCGGAACCGGTCCTTGACGTCGTTGGCGCGTGTCATGGCGTCCTCCCTGTTGTTTCGAATCAAGTCTTTGTTGTTGGGATAGCAAAGACTACGAAGCGAAATCAGGTCCCGCAAGACGGTGCAAAACATTGATGCGTGCTCAGAACTTGAGCCGTTGCACAAGAAGCGTACCTGCCCGGACGCTATGCAGGGGCCGCCGAAGCCCGGATCAGGCCGCCGGCCCGTCGAGCGGGGCCAACCGGTCCGGACCGGGCGCGCCCGCCGAGAATTCGGGCCGCGACAGCGCCCGGGCCAGGGCCAGCAGGTCCGGGACGGGGGCGCCCGCGGTGCCGAACACCGCCCGGTCGAGGGCGGCGAGCCGCACCGCGAGATCGGGCCGGGCCTGCCAAGTCCGGGCGAGTTCCGGCGACTCCCGGCGGGCGGCCTCCAGGGCTGCGCGGAACCCGGTCGGATCGCCCGCGCGGGCGGCCCGGTTCAGGGCCCGGCGGGCGGTACCGGACAGGCGCAGGCGCGGCCGGCCCGCGCCGTACCCGATCAGGGCCAGCCCCAGGCCGAAGGCCGCGAGCGCCGCGGCGGCCGCGACCAGCGGGGACGGCACCGGGGGCGGCGCCCGATCGCCCTCCCGGTCGGGCAGGCCGCCGCCGATCTGCCGGGCCGGGATCTCGGCCTCGCGCATGGTGCGGGTGTTGGTGTCGAACCACGGGATCGCGATGGCGTCGAGGGGAATCACCTCGGGCACGCCGGGCCGCACGTCCCACTGGTAGGTCGCCCGGGCCACCGGCCCGGAGGGCGTCAGCAGGGTCTCGCGGGTGACCGGGCCGGCGAAGGTGAGGATGCCCCGGGTGCGCATCACCGGCCGGGGCGGCAGGCCCTCGGCGACCATGCCCTGGACCTCCAAGGTGACGATCCGCCGGGTGGTCTCGCCGAGCTTCACGGTCTCGGGGTCCGGGCTCCAGGAATCGGTGACCGCCACGTCGCGGGCGGGCAGCCACCAGGGTTCCTTGACGTCCGGGCCGCCTCCGGCGGCGGTCCAGGCCGCCACCGGGAACGGGATCGGCTTCGAGCGCACCTCGACGATCCGCCGCTCTCCGAAGTCGTTGACCGTCAGCTTATGGGTGAAGGGCTCGAGGATGAAGTCGCCCGCGTGGTGCGGGAACACCGCCACGGTGCGGTCGAACGCGATGGCGCTCTGGCCGTCCGGAAGCTTTGTCTTGCTCCAATGGTCGCGGCCGAGCTGCGTCCAGGAGAAGTTGGCGAGGGTGGGCTGGACGACCTCCTCCAGCAGGATCGGCTGCTTGTAGACCCCATGGATCTTCAACAGCACCATCTCGCGGGCGAAGGGCGGGCTGTTGCCGTTGAACTCCGCGGTGACCGTGAGGGTCAGGTCGCCGGGCTCGATCTCGGCCTGCGCCGGAAGGGGGGCGAGGAGCGCGAGCGCCAGGAGCAGGAGGCGGCTCTGTCGCTTCCGGCTGCCGGCTGCTGCACGTTCACATCGCGTTGCGCAGGCCACGACGAGCCCCCTCTTCCGTACGGGAGAGGGGACCCGCTCCGCATCCGGTAACGTGGCCATCCGGCAGCGCGCCAGGGGAGCCAGACGCGGGCGGAAAAAGTCCCAAAACACTACCACGGATTGCTCCCGGCCGGGATGGCGGTGCCGGCTTCGACCCGGCGGGTCTGCTCGGCGCGCAGGCGCAGCTTGAGGAAGCGGCCGGGATCGTCCGGCAGGGTCTGGAGCCAGAGCCGGTCGGGGCGGATCTCGTGGGCCTCGAAGCTCTTGGTCACCCGGCGGACCTCGCGCTCGGGCGCCTCCGCGACCATGGCCGCACCGCCGCCGGTGCGGCCGCGCCCGGCCGCGTCGCCGGCCGAGCCCCGGCCTGGCCCTTGCCGGCGTCGATCGATTGCTGCTCGGCCTTGCCGCGGCGGGCGACCTTGCTGTTGCCGGGCAGGGACGCGCTGGCGTTGGATTCCTTGTTGCCGGCCAGGCCCTCGCCGCTGGAGGCGGCGTTGATGTCGTTGTTCTGGTCCTGGTTGGCGGTGTTGTTGTAGCGGGCGCCGTATTGCGCGGTGCCGTTGGCGATGCCGCCGCCGGGGCCGCGGTCGATCACCTCGGCGACCATCCGGGCGACCAGGGAGCGGTTGGCCTGCGCGTCGGCGTCGCGCGGGTCGAAGCGCAGGGCCTCGTCGTAGGCGGCGAGCGCGCCCTCGAAATCGCCCGCTCGCGCCAGGGCGTTGCCGAGGTTGTAGCGGGCCCGTTTTCCGCCGTTGCGGAATAGCGCGATCGCCTCGCCGTAGCGGCCGGCCTGGTACAGGGCGGCGGCGCGCCAGGCCGGATCGACGATCAGGTCGGCGGCGAGCCCGGGCAGGCCGAGCGCCATCAGCAGCCGCCCGAACCCGGTGCGGGGCTGCGAGACGGCGAGCAGAGCCACGAGCCCGAGGCCGGCCAGCGCCAGCCCGGCCATCCGGGCGAACCGCCGCCAGCCCGGGGGAAGGCCGGCGCGGATCGGGACTGCGAGACCGGTCCTGGACAAGAACCGCTCCATCACGCGCTCCTGCGGAACAGGACCAGGGCCGGCAGGGCTGCGAGCAGCAGCAGCCAGCGGCCGAGATCCGCGTAGGCGAGCACGCCGTAGCCACCGGCCGCGAGGTGCTGGGCGGTCCCCGCCCCGACCGCGTCGAGCACCGGGCCGGGCTCGGTGATGTCGGCGACGCGCCCACCGCCAGCCCGGACCAGCGCGTCGAGGGCGGCCCGGTCGGGCTTCAGGGCACCCGGCGGCAGCGGCTTGTCGGCGGGGACGAACAGGGCCTGGAGGCGCCAGCCGCGATCGGCCAGAGCGCGGGCTTCCCGGTTGGCGGCCTCGCCGATGCCGTCGCCGTCGCTGATCAGCACCACGTCGGCCGCGACGACGTCGGCCTCCGCCAGCGTCCGGCGGGCCAGCGTCAGCCCGCGCTCGGGATGGCTGCCGCGGTCCGGCACGGTGTCGGCATCGAGGGCGAACAGGGTCGTGCCGAAGCTGTCCCGATCGGTGGTCGGCGAGGCGGCGAGATAGGCGTCGCCGGCATAGACGACGAGCGACACGGCCCGGGTGCCGGCGGCCTCGGCGATCGCGGCGGCGGCCTGGCGGACGCCCTGGAGGTTCCCACCCTCGGTGACCGAGCGGGAGAGGTCCAGGACGATCACGGTCGCGTCGAGATTGCGGAAGGTCGCCGTATCGGCGCGCTCCACCGCGGGGCCGGTCAGCGCCAGCGCGATCGCCCCGGCGGCCAGGGCGGCGGCCCGGTTCGCCTGCCGCCGTCCGCCGATCACGGCTCCGGCGCGGGCGAGATGGGCCATGAGGGCCGGATCGACCGCCCGCCCCCAATCGCCGAGCGGCGCCGCCCGCCAGGCGGCGCGGAGCGCCAGCAGCGCCACGACCGGGATCGCCAGGAACCACCAGGGGCGCAGGAACGCGAAGGCGTCGAGCGCGCTCATGCGGGTCGCCTCGCGATGGGCGTTCTCTCGACCCGTCCGAAACCGACGCGCGTCCTTCCGCCCTCCCCTGCGGGGAAGGGTGGCCCCTGCGTCGGCAGGGATCGGGAGAGGCCGTATCCGGAGACGGCGCGCCGGAAGTCCGGACCCGCAGGGTCGCGTCGCCGCTTACCGAACGGCCTTCGGGGACCACCCGCCCCGCGCGGGATGAAGCCCGCAAGGCTTGGACTGTGATCATGCGAGAGCGCAGGATTCATCATCACACCCCCCTCCGGGTCGCCAGCAGGGCCGCGGCGGCGGCCAGCGCCAGGGCGCCGGGCCAGGGCCAGAGGTCCCGGCGCAGCGGCAGGGGGGGCGCGAGGGCGCGGCCGCCCTCCAGCTGGTCGATCGCGTCGGCGACCCGGACGAGATCCTCGGTGGTGCGGACCCGGAACGCTTCGCCGCCGCTGGCCTGGGCCATGTCGCGCAGGGTCTCGGTGTCGACCACGTCCTGCTCGCCGTCGGCATCGGCCATGTCCCGGGGGCCGAGCGCGATCGTGTAGACCCGGATGCCGAGCTCCTTGGCCAGGGCGGCCACGTCCTTGGGGGCGGTCTGGCCGGCATTGTTGGCGCCGTCCGAGAGCAGGATCACGGCCTTCGCGGAGGGCGCCGCGGAGGGCGCCGCCAGGCCGTCGGCACGCGGCCCGGGGTCCTTCGGGTCGAGCCGGCGCAGGGCCAGTCCGAGGCCGTCGCCGATGCCGGTGGAACGGCCGCTGATGCCGATGGTCGCCTCGTCGAGGGCGCGGGCGACCGCCGCGGTGTCGAAGCTCGGGGCGGCGGCGACGTAGGCCTGGTCGGCGAAGATCACGAGGCCGATCCGGTCCCCGGCCCGGCGCCGGATGAAGTCGGTGCCGACGCGCTTGACCGCGGTGAGCCGGTTCACGGTCTCGCCGTCCAGCGTGAAATCGCGGCGCTCCATCGAGCCGGACAGGTCCATGGCGATCATGATCTCACGGCCGGAAGCCGGCAGGGCTGCGGCCGGCATCACCAGGCGGGGCCCGGAGAGCGCCACCACCAGGGCGGCCCAGAGGTCCAGACCAGGGCGGCCCGGCGGCGGCCGCGGGCGGCGAGGTCGGCGCCGGAGCGGGCGGTGCCGACCAGGGTCCCGGGCACCAGCAGGGCGCCGCTGCCGCCCTCCGTCTCGGCCGGGAGCAGGCGGGCGGCCAGCAGCGGTAGCGGCAAGGCGAACAGGATCCAGGGCGCCGCGAGGTCGAAGGCCGAGAGCTGCGCCGTGAGCCAGGCGGGGAGGAGGCCGCTCATGTCCGCAACCGTCCGATCAGGCGTCCCAGCTCGGCGTCGAGCCCGTCGAGGTCGGGTTCCTGGCGCCGGTACAGCCCGTCGGCCAGGACCCGGCCGGATCCGCGCGTGAAGAAGTCGGTGGCCAGGAGCGTGTCGAGGCGGGCGGCCCAGGCCGCGCCGGTCTCCCGGGCGGCGGCGTCCCCGCGAGCGTCCGGGCGAGGCGGCGCAGCAGGCGCGCCTGCGCCACGAGACGGGAAGCCGGATCGAGGCCGCGGGTGCCGGCGAGCTCGGCGAGCGCCGCCCGGCGCAGGCTCGCCCGGGCCCGTCCGCGCAGGTAGCGGACGAGCCCGACCAGCAGGGCGGCGAGGAAGCCCAAGGCCGCCGCCGCGACGACGACCCCTGCACCGCCCCGGCGGCGCCCCCCGGCAGGTGCAGGCCGCGGAGCTGGTCGAGGCTCGGGGCGATCTCGACGGGGTTCATCGCGCCGGGCCCGGATGTGGGAGACGCGGCGACGCGGCAGGGTTTCGTCTGCGCCTCGTCTCGGTCCGCAAGCCGGCACCCATCTGTCGGGACGAGCCCCGAGCCTCACAGCACCGCATCGAGGCGCTCCATCAGCGGCGCGTAGGCCTCCGGGCCGGCCTCGACGTCGAGGCGCACCCCCGCGATGCCCCGGCGGGCATAATCGGCCAGCCGCGCCTCGGCGGTCTCACCCGGCAGCGCCGTCGGGAGCGCGGTGCCGCGCCGGCCATCCGCCAACGCGAAGGGATAGAAGCCCGGCGGGCGGGCGCGCTCGAAGGCGTCGCTCACCAGGATCAGCCGGATCGCGACCCGCTCGGCCAGCAGGGTCAGCGTCTCGTCGAAGCCCGGGCCGGGGGCGTCGAGGGCGCTGGCGACGACCAGGTGTCCGCCGGCGGGCAGCAGGCTGCGGGCGAGCCCGAGGGTCGGCTCCAGGGTGCGTCGGACCCGGCGGCGCCGGCCGCCGCGAGGGCGTCCGCATGCGCCTGGGCCAGGGCGCCGGTCACCGCGATCATGGCGCGCTCGCCGCCGGCCGGGCGCAGCACCGTCTGCCCCCCGAGGCCGCCACCGCGAGGCCGACCCGGCCGCCATCGGCCGCCACCCGCCAGCCGAGCAGCGCCAGGGCCTCGGCGGCGGCCACCGAGCGCAGGGCCCGGCGGGTGCCGAACAGCATCGAGGGCCGGAAATCGGCGAGCAGCACCACGGCGCGGTCGCGCTCGTCGTGATGGGTGCGCACGTGCAGCTGCCCGGTGCGCGCGGTGGCGTTGCGGTCGATGAACCGGCGGTCATCGCCCTCGGACCAGAGCCGCACGTCCTCCGGCTCGGAACCGCGCCCGCGCCGCTTGGTGACGATGCCGCCGGGCAGGCCGGCGAGCGTCCGGGTCGCCGGCGCCGCGCCCCGCCGGGCCAAGTGGCGCAGGCCCATCAGGGCCTCACCCGAGAGATGGACGCCGTTCATTTGGGACTGGGCGGCACTCTCAAAACGCGCGCTCTTCCCTCCCCCCGCTGCGGGGGAGGGTAGGCCGGCCGTCAGGCCGGGTCGGGAGAGGGGAGCGACGCTGCCGGAAAGATCGCGACGGGCTTCAGATCCTGAATTGTCGCGCTGCCCCTCTCCCCCCCTGCTGCGCAGGGTACCCTCCCCCGCAGAGGGGGGAGGGCGTTTCCGGCTCCTGTTCCAAAGCCCGAACACCCTCAGAGCGCCCGGACCCGCTGCACCAGCTCGCCGACCAGGCCGCGGGCGGTCTTGCCTTCGGCGGCCGCGCGCCAGGTCAGGCCGATGCGGTGGGAGAGCGCGTCCCGGGCGAGTTCGGTGACGTCCTCCGGGGTGACGTGGTCCCGGCCGCGCAGCCAGGCCCGGGCCTTGCCCGCCATCATCAGCGCGAGCGTGCCGCGCGGCGAGGCCGGGTGCTCGATCATCGCCCGCAGGTCCGGCGCCGCCGCATCGGTGCGGGTCGCCGCCACCAGGCGGACCAGGTAATCCTTGAGCGCCGGCGACACGTAGGTGGCCAGAGCCGCCTCCCGGGCGGCGCGCACGTCGGCCAGCGCCAGGCGCACCGGCATGGCCTCGACATGGTGGGTCATCTCGCCCTCCACGAGGTCGAGGATCGCCCGCTCGGTGGCCTCGTCGGGCATCTCGACCACGACGTGCAGCAGGAAGCGGTCGAGCTGCGCCTCCGGAAGCGGGAAGGTGCCGGCATGCTCGATCGGGTTCTGGGTCGCCACGACCATGAACGGGTCGGCGAGCGGGTGGGTCTTCCCGGAGACCGTGATCTGCCCCTCGGCCATCGCCTCGAGCAGGGCCGACTGCACCTTGGGCGGCGCCCGGTTGACCTCGTCCACCAGCACGAGGGCGTGGAACAGGGGTCCCTGCAGGAACTCGAAGCTGCCGCTGTCCTGGCGCCAGACGGTGGTGCCGGTGAGGTCGGCCGGCATCAGGTCCGGGGTGCACTGGATGCGTGCGAACGAGCCGTCGAGCCCGTCGGCCAGCCGCTTGACCGCGCGGGTCTTGGCGAGGCCCGGCGCGCCCTCGATCAGGAGGTGGCCGCCGGTGAGCAGACCGATCAGCAGGCGCTCGACCAGGCCGGCGCTGCCGATCAGGCCGCGTTCCAACCCGTCGCGCAGGGCCAGGACCCGCCCGTGCAGGGCCGCGTCCGGTTCGGCCCCGGGACGGCGTTCGGCGAGGGCGTCACTCATGCGAAGAACGCTCGGGCGCGGAGAAATACACCCGCCACGGGGGCCGTGTCCTGCATCCTGCACGTCTCCTCGGCCCGGGTCCCGTATTCATGAGGGATCCTCAGGTTGAGGCCGGTGTGCCCGCTGCCCGGTGGGGCCGTCAATCCCGGCCGGTTCCGCCTCCGGCCCGTGCCGAGCGTCATCCCGGGGGCCGGTTGCCGGATTCCGGGAAAAGGTGATGCAAAACCAAGGGCCTGGTGCGCCGTCCCGGATCCGCTATCCCGGACGGCGCGCCGAGCCGGCCATGATGTCACGGTTTCGTCACCTCTCGCCTCGCAAGAGACCGCCATGACCAGCTACGCCGCCATCCCCGAGGAATTCAAATCCGCCATCGGCCTGATCGTCGCCTTCGTGCTCGGCACGGCGATCGGGGCCGAGCGGCAGTACCGGCAGCGCACCGCCGGCCTGCGCACCGCGGTGCTGGTGGCGATCGGCGCCTCGGCCTTCGTCGATCTCGGCATGCGGCTGACCGGCCCGGACGGCGGGGTCCGCACGGTGGCCTACGTGATCTCCGGCATCGGCTTCCTGGGCGCCGGCGTGATCATGAAGGAGGGGATGAACGTGCGCGGCCTCAACACGGCCGCCACCCTGTGGTGCTCCGCCGCCGTGGGGGCGTTCTGCGGCGCCGACTTGCCGCTGGAGGCGGTGTTCGTCACCGTCACGGTGCTGACCTGCAACACGGCGCTCCGGCCCCTGGTGAACGCCATCAACTGCGCCCCGATCCGCGAATCCTCCACCGAGGCGACCTACGAGGTCCAGGTGACCACCGCGCCCGGCGAGGCCGGTCCCGCCCAGGACCTGCTGGTCGAGCGCCTGGAGGCGGCGAACTATCCGGTCAGCAACGTCGAGGTCGAGGAGCGCGGCGGGGGCGCGGTCGACGTGGTCGCGACGCTGACGGCCAGCGCCGTCAAGGCGAGCGAGCTGGATGCGGTCACGGCCGATCTCGCCAAGGCGCCGGGCATCCGCCACGCCACCTGGTCGGTCCAGACCGCCGATTGATGGTCGGGGACTTTGCGTCGCGCGGGGCTGAAGCCGCCGCGCCGACGCCCGCACGGTGGGGTGGCCCCGGCCCTGTCAGCGCGGCGGGGCAAGCGGACGGGTGCGGCGCTCGATCACCACGGTCGGGCGGGTGCGACGCTCGACCACCACGGTGCGGGGCGCCCGGCTGGGGCTGGCATGGGTCAGGATCCGCTCCGGCATCCGCTCCGGCTTGGCCTTCTTGGCCGCCAGGACGTGCGGGCGGACCTCGTCGACCGGAAGCCCGATCAGGCCCGCGGCGATCTCGACCTGCTGCTCGACATCGTCGGCCAGGTCCTGGGCGGCGGCGACCGCCTCGTTCACCGTGGGCGGCTCGCGGCGCACGCGGATCGGCGGCAGGTCGGCGAAGCTCTTCTGCGTCTTCTTCACGGGGCGACTCGCGGTCATCATCGAACAGACATAGCGCCTTCCGCGCCGGTTGTGCAGTGCATCATAATCGGCGGCTGCCCGTCCGGGGAACATGTCTTGGGCTGGAATACCGCATACGGCACGCCGTTACCCCCGCTCCACAGGGCGAACATCATCCGCGCGCCGGTCGGCGCTGCGCTGCGGCATAATAACGCGGGCCCGCGCGGGGTGCCAAGCGGGGATCGCGATCCCCGTCCCGGACCGGGCGGAGACCGTCCGGAGCCTCGTGCCGACGGGTGGGCCGAACCTCCGGGATGAGCGGAAACCCGAGGCCGCGCGCATCGGCCGGGATCCGGTCCCCCGGACGATGCGCTAGGCTCGCGCGCCATGGCCGAATCACTCGATCCCCGCCTCACCCCGGCCCGTCCGGACATCGCCGACATCCGGTTGCGCGGCCGGGTTACGGCGGAGCGCTTCGTCGCCGCCGCCCCGCGCCGGGTCGTGGCGCCGGCGGCGCCGTTGCGCCGGGCGCCGTCGGCGGAGGCCGGGCTCGACACCGAGGCGCTGCTCGGCGACGCCGTGGACCTCTACGCCGAACAGGATGGGTTCGCCTTCGTGCAACTCGTCCGGGACGGCTATGTCGGCTACCTGCCGGCCGATTGCCTCGGCCCCGCCGCACCCGAGCCGACCCACAGGGTCACGGCGGTGCGCACCTTCCTGTATCCCGAGCCCGACCTGAAGCGGCCGGTGCGCGCCCATCTCAGCCTCGGCGCGCGCCTCGTCGTCACCGGCGAGGCCGGGGCCTATTTCGAGACCCCCGGCGGCTACGTCTTCGCGCGCCACTGCGCCCCGCTGGCGCAGCACGAGCCCGACTACGCGGCCACGGCCGAGCGGCTCGCAGGGATTCCCTATCTCTGGGGCGGCCGTACCAGCCTGGGGCTCGATTGCTCGGGTCTCGTGCAGCTCTGCCTCGACGCCGCCGGCCTCCCCTGCCCGCGCGACGCCGACATGCAGGAGCGGGGCCTAGGCCGGGCGCTGCCGCTCGCCCTCGACGGATTGCGCCGGGGCGACTTCGTGTTCTGGCGCGGCCATGTCGGGCTGATGCGCGACTCCGAGACGCTGATCCACGCCAACGGCCACCACATGGCGGTGGCGGCGGAGCCGCTGGCCGGCGCGGTGGCCCGGATCCGGGAGAACAGTTTCGGGGCGGTGACCGGGATCCGCCGGCTCTAGGTCGAGGATCCGGGCACCCCGGGTCCAAAACGCGCGGCAAACGTGCTACAGGGACGCTCCGCGGTCGTCTTCCTGCCCGGTTCGCAGTCCAGGACCGTTGACAGGACAGCCCCGCCCTCGCCACATCGACACCATGACCGCAGACCTCGCGTCCCTCGCGCCCGCTCAGGGCACCACCGGCAAGCCGCCGCTGGAGATCCTGCTCTGTGCCCCACGCGGCTTCTGCGCCGGCGTGGTGCGGGCCATCGACGTGGTCGAGCGGGCTCTCGCCCTCTACGGGCCGCCCGTCTACGTCCGGCACGAGATCGTCCACAACAAGTACGTGGTCGAGAGCCTGAAGCGGAAGGGCGCGGTGTTCGTCCGCGAACTCGACGAGGTGCCCGACAGCGGCGCCCCGGTGATCTTCTCCGCCCACGGCGTGGCCAAGACCGTGCCGGCCAACGCCGATTCCCGCGGGCTCACGACCATCGACGCCACCTGTCCGCTGGTCACCAAGGTCCACCGCGAGGCCGAGATCCACCACAAGCGCGGCCGCCACGTGCTGCTGGTCGGCCATTCCGGCCATCCCGAGGTGGTGGGCACCATGGGCCAGCTGCCCAAGGGCTCGATCACCCTGGTGGAGGATCTGGACCAGATCCAGGCCCTGACGCCCGAGAATCCCAACAACCTCGCCTGGGTCACCCAGACGACCCTGTCGGTCGACGACACCCGCCACATCGTCGAAGCGCTCAAGAAGAAGTTCCCGAACATCACCGGGCCGCACAAGGACGACATCTGCTACGCCACCACCAACCGCCAGGAGGCGGTGAAGCAGGTGGCCCCGCTGGTGGACGCCCTGATCGTGGTCGGCTCCTCGAACTCCTCGAACTCCCAGCGCCTGCGCGAGGTCGCCGAGCGCGTCGGCTGCCCGATCACCCGCCTCGTGCTGCGCGCCGAGGAGATCGACTGGCCGGCCTTCGAGGGCATCCGCAAGCTCGGCCTCACCGCCGGCGCCTCGGCCCCCGAGGTGCTGGTCGAGGAGATCATCGAGGCCTTCGCCGCGCGCTACGACGTGATCGTCGACACCGTCTCGACCGTGGTCGAGGACATGGTCTTCCCGCTGCCGCGCGAGCTGCGCAGCGAAGCGGCCGAGTAGGCCGCGCCAGGATCCCGCCCCCGACCCAGGAGGGGGCCTATCCCGTCCAACCCCTTCATCCCGAGGTGATGGGGTGTACCGGAGGGCGCGAAGGAGACCTCCAGGGATCGTGCGGCCGTCTGGAGCGCTCCTTCGAAGCCGCTCCGCAGCACCTCAGGATGAGGCAGCGGGTCGGAAAACCGGGTCCGTCGTGTCGCTGTGCGATCCTTCGACGATCCTGAAACGCCCAAGAAGAAACCCGAGCGCGAACACGTGGCCGTCTACACCGAGGTATCCGACGCGGCGCTCTCCGAGTTCCTGTCCGCCTATTCCATCGGCAGCCTGCTCTCCTTCAAGGGCATCGCCGAGGGTGTCGAGAATTCCAACTTCTTCCTGCAGACCACCCAGGGCTGCTACATCCTGACCCTCTACGAGAAGCGGGTGCGGGCGGGGGACCTGCCGTTCTTCCTCGGGCTGATGGAGCACCTCTCCGCGCGCGGCCTCGCCTGTCCGCAGCCTGTGCGGGACCGAGCCGGCACGGCGCTCGGGGAGCTCTGCGGTCGGCCGGCCGCCATCGTCAGCTTCCTCGAGGGTGTCTCGGTCAAGACACCCGGCGTCGGGCATTGCCGGGAACTCGGCCGGGCCCTCGCCGAGCTGCACGCGGCCGGCGCCGATTTCGCGATGGTGCGCGAGAACAGCCTGTCGGTGGCGTCCTGGCGCCCGCTCTTCGCGCAGGCCGAGGCCCAGGCCGATTCGGTGGCGCCGGGCCTGGCGGAGCGCACCCGCGCCGACCTCGCACGGCTGGAAGCCGCCTGGCCCCGGAACCTGCCGGGCGGGGTGATCCACGCGGATCTGTTCACCGACAACGTATTCTTCATCGGCGACAGCCTCTCCGGGCTGATCGACTTCTACTTCGCCTGCACGGACGCGTTCGCGTACGACCTCGCGGTCTGCCTCAACGCCTGGTGCTTCGAGGCCGACGGTACCTTCCACCGGGACATGGCCGCGGCGTTGATTGCCGGCTACGAAGCGGTGCGGCCGCTGGAATCCGCCGAGGTCGCGGCGCTGCCGATCCTGTGTCGGGGCGCAGCGCTCCGCTTCATGCTGACCCGTCTGGTCGATTGGCTGAACGTGCCGCCCGGCGCCCTGGTGAAGCCCAAGGACCCACGGGAGTTCGATCGCCGGCTCACCTTCCATCGCCAGGCGCGGGACGCGCGGGATTACGGGCGGCAGGCCTGAGGGACGGATGAGCACCGAGACGACCGAGACCGCAACCGAGCCCATGCGGGTGAAGATCTACACGGACGGCGCCTGCTCGGGGAATCCCGGCCCGGGCGGCTGGGGCGCGATCCTGATCTTCGGCGATACCCAGAAGGAGCTCTCGGGCGGCGAGGCGCACACCACCAACAACCGCATGGAGATCCTGGCGGCGATCGAGTCCCTGGAGGCGCTCAAGCGCCCCTGCCGGGTCGACCTGTTCACGGACTCGCAGTACCTGCGCCAGGGCATCACCAGCTGGATCCACAACTGGAAGGCCCGGGGCTGGCGCACCGCCGACAAGAAGCCGGTGAAGAACGAGGATCTCTGGCGCCGGATCGATACGGCCAACGCCCGCCACGAGGTGGCGTGGCATTGGGTCAAGGGCCATGCCAGCGACCCGCTGAACAACCGGGTCGACGCGCTCGCCGTGGCCGCGATGCTGCCGTTCAAGCGACGCTGAGATCGCTCCGGATATCGGCTTCGGTCTCGGACGCTCAACGCGACCGAGGCGGCCCTTGCAGAGCGGCGTGCAAGACCCGGAGCATTCGAACGGAAACATCTTCGACGTCGTAGACGATGATGTACCGGCGATGACGATCAGATCGCGTGTGCCGGCGACACGGCCCGGACGCCCGAGAGCGGGACGATCCACCAAGCGGGCGGTCGTCTCGGCGAACCGCTCATCGGGCGCGATGGCAGCCGCTGGTCTTGGAATCGAGCCGTTGCCGTGTGGCTGTCCGCCCGGCAGCGAACCGCGCTTCCACGCCCTCGGCGGGGATCACACGGCCCCTATTGGCAGAATCCAGTCCGATCTGAACCTGCCGGCGAAACCAAGCGTCATGCTCGATCTCGTCCCGCTGCGGCCTGACGTATGCCTGCATGACGTCACGCAGGAGCTTCGCGCAATTACGGTCGCGATCTGTGCGACCTGGGAGAATTCATTCGTCAGGGTTTATCGACCGGAAAGGTGAATGTCGCCGCGCCCGAAGTCGCCGCCCCTTTGTTCGACGGAACATCTCCATGACGGTCGGAGGGCGACACGTCGCGGCCAACTCGAAAACGACCGGATCCGATGACGTGGCCGTCGGATCCGGCATGGCTGTGCGGTCCTCAATCCGTCTTGCCGTCGAGACCCAGCCAGTGGCGGCCGTCCCGGGCCAGGAGGTCGTCCGCCTCCTTGGGCCCGGTGCTGCCGGCCGGATAGGGCTTCACGTCCGCCTGCGGCCAGCCCTGGAGCAGCGGATCCACCGCCGACCAGCCGGCCTCGATGTTGTCGGCCCGCTGGAACAGGGTCGCGTCGCCGATCATGCAATCGTACAGCAGGGTCTCGTAGCCTACATTCGGCTGGTCGGCGAAGAAGTCCTTGTAGCGGAACGCGGCGCTCACCCGGCCGATCTTCATCTCCGGGCCCGGGACCTTCACGTTGAACTCGGTGCCGACCCCATGGTCCGGGTCGATCATGATCCGCATCACCGTGGGTCCGAGGTCGGCGTTCGGGGTGTCCTCGAACATCTTGAACGGGGCCGGCTTGAACAACACGGCGATCTCGGTGCGCCGCCCGGTCATGCGCTTTCCGGTGCGGACGTAGAACGGCACGCCGGCCCAGCGCCAGTTCTCAATGTTGAGCTTGAGGGCGATGTAGGTCTCGGTGACCGAGTCCTTGGCGACGTGCGGCTCGTCGCGGTAGCCCGGCACGTCGCGCCCCTCGGAGGTGCCCGCCGTGTACTGGCCGCGCACCGCGTCCTCCGGGGGGATCGGCTGGACGGCCTGGGCGAGCTTGGCCTTCTCCGAGCGCACCGCCTCGGCGCCGAACGAGTTCGGCGGCTCCATGGCGACCATGCAGAGCAGCTGGAACATGTGGTTGGGCACCATGTCCCGGAGCGCCCCGGTCGGCTCGTAGAAGCCGCCGCGCTCCTCGACGCCCACGGTCTCGGCCGCGGTGATCTGGATGCTGTCGATGTATTCCCGCCGCCAGACCGGCTCGAGGAGGCCGTTGGCGAAGCGGAACGCCATGATCGACTGGACCGTCTCCTTACCCAGGAAGTGGTCGATGCGGTAGAACTGGCTCTCGTCGGCCTGCTTCAGGATCCGGGCGTTGAGTTCCCGGGCCGAGGCGAGATCCGAGCCGAACGGCTTCTCGATCACCACCCGGCGGAAGTCGCCGTCCTCCTGCTTGAGCAGGCCGGCCTGGCCGAGGCCGTCCACGATCGTGCCGAAGAACCGGGCCGCCACCGCGCAGTAGAACACCGCGCTGCCCTTCACCTTGTCTTTGACCGCCGCGAAGGTCTCGGGCTTCTCGAAATCGCCCTTCAGGTAGTGCAGCCGGTCGCGGATGAAGCCCCAGCTCTTGGGGTCGATGTGGTCGGCGTGGAACTCCGAGGTCGGATCCTTGCTGAACGCCTCCAGGGTCTGGGTGAGATTGTCCCGCAGGGACTCGTCGGTGCCGTCGGAATGATCGACGCCCAGGATGGAGAAACCCTCCGGCAGGAGCCCGGCCCCGGCGAGGTTGTAGAGCGAGGGCATCAGGAGGCGCTTGGTCAGGTCGCCGCCGGCCCCGAAGATCACCAGCGTGCAGGGCGGCGCCGGCTTGGTGCCGCTGGCCGCATCGTCCTTGAGGGCTATCGTCTGCTCGGCCATGCCTGGCTCCTTTCGGGCTGCACTGCAGCAAATCGGCGTGACAACCCACCGGTAGCAATGCCCGTTCCGACAGCGTCTCTCTATGCTGCTGCGATCGGACAGCGGTGGAGAATCGCGCATGCATACCCACTCCCTCGAACCCTGGAGCCACGGCCACGTGTTCCTGGGAGACCGTCATGACCGGCACGCGCGCCGGACCTGGGCGGTGGTGGCGCTGACCGCGGCCACGATGGTGGTCGAGATCGTCGGCGGCACCTGGTACGGCTCGATGGCGCTGGTCGCCGACGGCTGGCACATGTCGACCCATGCGGCGGCGCTCGGCATCGCGGCCCTGGCCTACCGCTTCGCCCGGCGCCACGCGGAGGATCCGCGATTCAGCTTCGGCACCGGCAAGTTCGGGGATCTGGCGGCCTTCGCCAGCGCGGTCATCCTGGGCCTGATCGCCCTGCTGATCGGCGCCGAGAGCCTCGTCCGGCTGCTCCACCCGGCGCCGATCGGCTTCGGGTCGGCCATCCCGATCGCCGTCCTCGGACTCGTGGTGAACCTCGCCAGCGTCTGGCTCCTGCACGACGACCACGACGATCACGGGGATCACGGCCACGCCCAGGGCGGCCACAGCCAGGGCGGCCACAGCCATGGCGGTCATGGTCATGGTCATGGTGGTCATGGTCATGGCGGCCACGACACCAACTTCCGTGCCGCCTACATCCACGTGATGGCCGATGCGCTGACCTCGGTCCTGGCGATCGCCGCCCTGCTGGGCGGGCGCTATCTCGGCCTCGCCTGGCTCGATCCGGCCATGGGCCTGGTCGGCACGGTGGTGATCCTGGCCTGGTCCTGGACCCTCCTGCGCACGGCGGGCCTCGTGCTGCTCGATGCCCGGCCGTCCCCGGCCGCCACGGCCGACATCCGCGCCCGCCTGGAGACGGAGGGCGACCGGGTGAGCGACCTGCACCTCTGGCAGGTCGGTCCGGGCCACCGCGCCGCGGTGATCGCGCTCGTCAGCGACAACCCGCAGCCGCCCACGCACTACAAGGCCCGGCTCGCCGGGGTGCGCGGTTTGAGCCACGTCACGGTGGAGGTGCAGCCCTGCCCGGGACACGCGGAACACGGCTGATCCGGGATCCCGAAGGGCTCAGCCCTTCGGCGGTGCACGGGCGCGGAGCCCCAGATACCTGGGCAAAGCCCGACATCAGGGGCCGGGATCGTGCGCCTCACTCGTCCGGGCGGACGGCCTGGCCGCCTCGGTCGATCGGCAGGGTCGGACCCTTCAGTTCGGCATCGCTCGGCAGGGCGCGGACGTCCCAGCCGCCGCCCAGCGCCCGGATCAGGGTGACCGCCGCGGTGAAGCGGTTGAGCCGGACCTGGAGGGCGTTGATCTCGTTGCTCACGAGCAGGCCCTGCGCGGTCACCACCGTGGTGAAGTTCTGCGTGCCGGCCCGGTACTCGTTGAGGGTGATCTCCACGGCCCTGCGGGACGATTCGACCGCCGCGTCCTGGGCACTCTGCTGCAGGCCGAGGATGCGCAGGGCCGCCATCTGGTTCTCGACCTCCGCCAGGGCGGCGAGCACCACCTGCCGGTAATTGGCCACCGCCGCGTCGTAGCCGGCTTCGGCCGAGCGCACCGCCGCCGTGCGGGCGCCGCCGTCGAACAGGACCTCGGTCCCCGCGGCGGTCGCCGACCAGACCTGGTTGGCGGCCGAGAACAGGCCGTTGCGGGTCAGACCCGAGATGCCGCCCTGGGCCGAGATCGTCACCGTGGGGTAGAAAGCGGCGACCGCGACGCCGATCCGCTCGCTCTGGCCCTGAACCAAGCGCTCGGCCTGGGCGACATCCGGCCGCCGCTCGAGCAGGTCGGACGGGATCCCGACCGGCACGGTGGGCGGGTTGCGGCCGATGCCGGCCACCGGGATCGTCACCTCCGAGGGCGGTCGCCCGATCAGGGTCGCGATGGCGTTGACGTACTGTACCCGGGTCAGCCGGATCGCGATGGCCTGGGCCTCGATGGTCTGGACCTGGGTCTGCGCCGTGATCACGTCCGAGCGGGCCGCGACCCCGGCCGCGTACTGGTTCTCGGTGATGCCGAGCGTCTTCTTGAAGTTCGCGACGTTCTCGTCGAGCACCCTCTGGAGGGCGTCGGCGTAGCGCACGGTCAGGTAGTCGGCCGCGACCTCGGCCTGGATGGTCAGCCGGGTCGCGGCGATCGTGGCGGCGTCGGCTTGGGCCAGCGCCGCCTCGCTCTCGATATTCCGGCGGGTGCCGCCGAACAGGTCGAGTTCCCAGCTCGCCTGTCCGAGCAGCGCGGCGCTGGTGCGCGCGGTGTTGCCGCTGCCGGTCCGGGTGATGCTCGGGGCGCCGACAACGGTCGGGTACAGGGCGGCCTGGGCCGAGGCGACCAGGGCCCGGGCTTGCCGGTAATTCGCCACCGCCTGCCGGAGGGACTGGTTGTCGACATCCACGAGGCGGATCAGGCGGTCGAGGGTCGGGTCCTTGAACACCCGCCACCAGTCGCCGCGCTCCGCCGCGTCGTTGGGCCGGGCCTCGCGCCAGCCCTTCTTGCGCGCCGCCACGACAGCCGCGCTGTCCTCCCGCTTGCCGCCCTCCCGGTAGGCGAGCGGGGTCTCGACCGAGGGCCGGGCATAGTCGGGGCCGACCACGCAGCCGGCCAGTGCGGGGATGAGGGGGAGATAGAGAATATGGCGCAGCCCGAGGCCGCGAGCGCGTCTCCCTCCCCCCTTCGCGGGGGAGGGTGGCACGGCCGTCAGGCCGGGTCGGGAGAGGGGAGCGACGGTGCCGGAGAGGTCGCGACGGGCGACACATCGTGAACCGTCGCGCTGCCCCTCTCCCGACTCCCTCCGGGGCCCACCCTCCCCCGCAGAGGGGGGAGGGAATGCGCGCGCAGCGTCGCTCCCATCGATCGATGATGCGTGCTCGGCGCCGAGAGAGCGAGGCGCGCGCGTCGGGGCCGCCGGTGTTTCACGTGAAAACGAACGCATCACTCTCCGGCCGGCAATGCCGCTGCGCCGCCGGGCCCGGCGCCGCTGGCGGCGGGCGAGCACCCGGTGCCGGAGGCGGTCGAGGGTCAGGTAGACGACGGGGGTGGTGTACAGGGTCAGGATCTGGCTCACGATCAATCCGCCCACGATGGCGATGCCCAGGGGCCGGCGCAGCTCGGCCCCCTCGCCGGTGGCCAGGATCAGCGGCACGGCCCCCAGCATGGCGG
Source organism: Methylobacterium sp. WL1 (assembly GCF_008000895.1). Taxonomy (NCBI): domain Bacteria; kingdom Pseudomonadati; phylum Pseudomonadota; class Alphaproteobacteria; order Hyphomicrobiales; family Methylobacteriaceae; genus Methylobacterium; species Methylobacterium sp. WL1. The sequence goes on from NZ_CP042823.1 coordinate 4,777,577, forward strand.
CGAGCGTGGTCATCATGATCGGCCGGAAGCGCACGAGACAGGCCTCGCGGATCGCATCCACGGGATTCGCCCCCCGGGTCCGCTCGGCGTCCAGCGCCACGTCGATCATCATGATCGCGTTCTTCTTCACGATGCCGATGAGCAGGAACACCGCGATCAGCGCGATGATGGTGAATTCGGTGCCGGTCACCAGCAGGGCCAGCACCGCGCCGACGCCGGCCGACGGCAGGGTCGAGAGGATCGTCAGCGGGTGCACGAAGCTCTCGTACAGGATACCCAGCACCGCGTAGACCGCCAGGATCGCGGCCAGGATCAGCAGCGGCTGGCGCGAGGCCGAGGCCACGTAGTTCTTGGCCGCGCCGGCATACTCGCCGTGGATCGTCGCCGGCAGCCGCAGGGACGCCATCGCCCGGTCGATCGCCGCGGTGGCGTCCGACAGGCTCTTGCCCGGTGCGAGGTTGAACGAGATCGTTGTGGCGACGAACAGGCCCTGGTGGCTCACCTGGACGGGGGCGCTGCCCGGCTCGATCCGGGCGAAGGCCGAGAGCGGCACCATGGTCTCCTTGGCGGCCGAGACCGGTGCGCTCGAGGAGGCGCCGCCTTTGCTCGCCGCGATGGCGTTGGAGGAGGCGTTGCGGGCGGAGTCGGAGGCGATCGCGGCGGCGTTCGAAGCGGCATCGGCCGTGCTGGTGGCGGCCGCCGCGGCGGCTCCGGTGGACGCGCCGCCGACCGCCCCCGTGGCGGTCGTGGCCCCGTGGAGGGCGCGGCGCCGCTGCCCGGGCTGCTGGTGCCGGTGGCCGCGTTGGTGTTGACGCCGCCCGCTGCCGCGACGGTGCCGGCCACCGCGTTGGTGATGGCCGCGCCCGGCGCGTTGCCCCCGGAGGTCGAGACGAAGATCTGCTTCAGCGTCTCGGGGGATTCCAGGTAGCGCGGGGCGATCTCCATCACGACGTGGTACTGGTTCAGGGGGTTGTAGATGGTCGAGACCTGGCGTTGGCCGAAGGCGTCGTACAGGGTGTTGTCGATCTTATTCGGGGTGATGCCGTACCGGAACGCGGTGGCGCGGTCGATCACCACCCGGGTCTCCAGCCCGCCCTCCTGCTGGTCGGAGGTGACGTCCGCGAAGGTCGGGTCCTTCTGGAGGGCGGCGACCAGCTTCGGGGCGGCGGCGAACAGCTCCTCGGCGGTGTCGCCCTGGAGGGTGTACTGGTACTGGGCGAAGCTCTGGCGGCCGCCCATCTGCAGGTCCTGGCGCGGGAAGACGTAGAGGCGCGCGCCCGCGACCTGGGCGAGCTTCGGCCGGAGCCGCGCCATGACGGCCGAGATCGGCGCCCGCTCGCCGATGGGCTTGAGCCCGATGAACACGTTGGCCGAGTTGGTGCCGCGGCCGCCCGTGAATCCGACGACGCTCTCCACCGCCGGATCCGCGCCCACGATGGTGGTGGCCTGCCGGAGCTTGGTCTCCATGGACTGGAACGAGATGCGCTGGTCGGCCTGGACGCCGCCCATCATCTGGCCGGTATCCTGCTCGGGGAAGAACCCCTTCGGCACGATGATGTAGAGGTAGACGTTGAGCCCCACGGTGGCGAGCAGGCTCAGCAGCACCAGCCGCGGATGGGCGAGCGCCACCGACAGAGTCCGGGCATAGGCGTCGAGCAGCCAGGAGAAGCCGCCCTCCAAGCCGCGGATCAGGATGTTCGGCCGGCGTCCCGCCGCGCGTCCGTGCCCCTCGGCCCGCAAAAGGCGGGCGCACATCATCGGCGTCGTGGTCAGTGAAAGGACCAAGGAAATCAGGATCGACAGCGACAGGGTGACGGAGAATTCCTGGAAGATCCGTCCGATCAGGCCGCCCATCAGCAGGATCGGCAGGAACACCGCGATGAGCGACAGGCTCATCGAGATCACCGTGAAGCCGACCTCCCGGGCGCCGATCAGCGCCGCCTGCAACCGGGGCTTGCCGTCCTCGATGTGGCGCTGGACGTTCTCCAGCACCACGATGGCGTCGTCGACCACGAAGCCGGTGCCGATGATCAGGGCCGTGAGCGACAGGATGTTGAGCGAGTAGCCGAGCAGGTACATCGCCGAGAAGGTGCCGATGATCGAGATCGGCACCGCCACCGCGGGGATCAGGGTCGCCCGGCCGGAGCGCAGGAAGGCGAACACCACCAGGATCACGAGGCCGACCGCAACCAGCAGGGTCTCCTCGGTGGCCGCGAGCGATGCCCGGATCGTGGCGCTGCGGTCGCCGGTGAGCTTGATGTCGATGCCGCCGGGCAGCGCCGCGGTGAGCTGCGGCAGCGCCTTCTTCACCGCGTCGATGGTCTCTACCACGTTGGCGCCGGGCTGCTTGTAGACGAACAGCAGCACGCCGGCCTTGCCGTTGACGATGCCGAGGTTGCGCTTGTCCTCGACGCCGTCGAGCACTTCGCCCACATCCGTGAGCTTCACCGCGGCGCCGTTGCGGTAGGCCACGATGATGTCGCGGTAATCCTCGGCCTTGCGGCCCTGGTCGTTGGCGTAGAGCTGGTAGCGCCGGCCGCCGGCGTCGATCTCGCCCTTGGGCGAGTTGGCGTTGGCCGAGGCGAGCGCCGCCCGGATGCCCTCCAGGCCGATGCCGTAGTTGAACAGGGCGGTGGGATCGAGCTCCACCCGTACCGCCGGCAGGGACGAGCCGCCGATATCGACGTTGCCGACGCCGGGCAGCTGCGACAGCTTCTGCTGCACCACGGTGGCGGCCGAATCGTAGACCTGGCCGCGGGTCAGCGTGTCCGAGGTCATGCCGAGAATGATGATCGGCGTGTCGGCGGGGTTGAACTTCCGGTAGGTCGGGTTCTGCCGGAGCGAGGCCGGCAGGTCGGCGCGCGCCGCGTTGATCGCCGCCTGGACGTCGCGCGCCGCGCCGTCGATGTCCCGGTTCAGGCCGAACAGCAGCACGATCCGGGTGGAGCCGAGCGAGTTCGTGGACGTCATCTCGTTGACGTCCGCGATGGCGCCGAGCCGCCGCTCCAGGGGGGCCGCCACGGTGGTCGCCATGGTCTCGGGCGAGCCGCCCGGCATCTGGGCCTGGACCAGGATGACCGGGAAGTCGATCTGCGGCAGCGGCGCCACCGGCAGCTTCAGGAACGCGAACAGGCCGGCGAGCAGCACGCCGATCGTGAGCAGCGTGGTCGCGACCGGCCGGCGGATGAACGGCTCGGAGATGTTCACGGGCGGTGCCTCCCGTGGTGGTCCTGGCGGAGCGCTGCGTGCTTGTCGGAAGAGGCGCAACCGGCTCCGCGCATCTCCCTCCCCCCGCTGCGGGGGAGGGATAGGGCGCGCGCCTCGACGGCCTCGCCGACCCTGTCGAGGACCAGACCGAGATTGCTCAGCACGAGATCGTTCGGGAAGCGCAGGACCTCGAAGCCCTGGCTTTTCAGCCACGCATCGCGCTGCGCGTCACGGCGACGACGCGCGTCGGTCTCGTGCGGTTCACCGTCCAGCTCGACGATCAATCGTGCGGAAGCACAGAGGAAATCGGCGATATAGGGCGGGATCGGAACTTGCCGGCTGAACTTGAGTCCGTGAAAGCGCCCGGCACGCACCTGCTGCCAGAAGAGATCCTCCGCACGGGTCCGCTCGCGGCGCTGGCCTTTCGCGAAGGTGCGCAGGCGGGGCGAGATCGCTTCGAAGCGGCGCCCGTCGGCACGGAGTGAGCCACATCCTGCACCGTCGCTCCCCTCTCCCGACCCCCTTCGGGGGCCACCCTCCCCCGCAGAGGGGGGAGGGAGAGGCGCGGAATCGTCCCGGCCCCTCATGGTACCGCCTCGCCGCTTTCGAGGGCGGGCCCCCGCCGCCCGGCGATCCGTCGCTCCAGCCGATCGAAGGCCAGATAGATCACCGGGGTCGTGAACAGGGTCAGCACCTGGCTGACGATCAGGCCGCCGGCGATACAGATGCCGAGCGGCTGGCGCAGCTCCGAGCCGACGCCGGTGCCGAGGATCAGCGGCACCGCCGCGAACAGGGCGGCCAGCGTCGTCATCAGGATCGGGCGGAAGCGCAGCAGGCAGGCCTGGAAGATCGCCTCCCGGGGATCGAGCCCGTCCTCGCGCTCGGCCTGCAGCGCGAAGTCGATCATCATGATCGCGTTCTTCTTCACGATGCCGATCAAGAGCACGATGCCGATCACCGCGATGATGTCGAGGGACAGGCCGAACAGCATCAGGCCGAGCAGCGCCCCGATCCCGGCCGACGGCAGGGTCGACAGGATCGTGATCGGGTGGATGAAGCTCTCGTAGAGCACGCCCAGCACGATGTAGACGGTGATGATCGCCGCGAGCACCAGGAACAGCTCGTTGCTGAGCGCCGACTGGAACGCGAAGACCGAGCCCTGCGGCACCACCCGGAACGAGGGCGGCAGGTCGATCGCGGCCTTGGCCTGCTCGATCGCCTCCACGGCCTGCCCGAGGGCCGCGCCGGGGGCGAGGTTGAACGACACCGTGGTGGCCGGGAACTGACCGAGATGCGAGATCAGCAGGGGCGCCCGCCGCTCGCTGATCCGCGCCACCGCGGAGAGCGGCACCTGGCCGTTGGTGGCCGTCGAGGACGGCAGGTAGATCGTGTCGAGGCTGCGCAGGGTGGTGTGCAGGTTCGGGTCGGCCTCCAGGATCACCCGGTACTGGTTGGATTGGGTGAAGATGGTCGAGATGATCCGTTGGCCGAAGGCGTCGTAGAGGGCGTTGTCGATGGTCGCCGGGGTGATGCCGTAGCGGCCGGCGGTGGGACGGTCGATGGTGACGTAGGCGGCGAGCCCCTGCGCCTGGTGGTCGCTCGCGACGTCGGCCACCACCGGGGATTTCGCCAGGGCTTCGGTGAAGCGCGGAACCCAGGTCTCGAAATCGTTGAGGTTCGGGGTCTCCAGGATGAGCTGGTATTGGGTCGCCGAGACCGCGGTGTCGATGGTCAGGTCCTGGACCGGCTGCATGTACAGGCGCATGCCGGGCTCGGCCCGGGCCGCCTCCGTGATCCGTCGGATGATCGCGCCGGCCGAGTCCGTCCGCTGGTCGCGCGGCTTGAGGTTGATCAGCATCCGGCCGGAATTGAGCGTGACGTTCTGGCCGTCGACCCCGATGAACGAGGACAGGCTGGCGACGTCCGGGTCCTTCAGGATCAGCGCGGCCATCCGCTGCTGGCGCTCGGCCATGGCCGCGTAGGAGACGGACTGGTCCGCCTGCGTGATGCCCTGGATCACCCCGGTATCCTGGACCGGGAAGAAGCCCTTGGGGATCACCACGAACAGGTAGACGGTCAGCACCAGGGTGCCGAGCGCCACCAGCAGGGTCAGACCCTGATGGTTCAGCACCACCCGGAGCGCCCGGCCGTAGGCGGCGATCGTACCGTCGGTGGCGCGCCGCCCGGCGCGCGCGAACACGCCCTCGCGGCGGCAGATTTTGGCCTCGGGCGCGTGCTTGAGCAGGCGCGCGCACAGCATCGGCACCAGGGTCAGCGACACGACCGCGGAGATCACGATGGTGGCGGCCAGCGTGATGGCGAATTCGTGGAACAGGCGCCCGACCACGTCGCCCATGAACAGCAGCGGGATCAGCACCGCGATCAGCGAGACGGTGAGCGAGATGATGGTGAAGCCGATCTCGCGCGACCCCTTCAGGGACGCCTCCAGGGGCGAATCGCCGGCCTCCACGTGGCGGGCGATGTTCTCGATCACCACGATGGCGTCGTCGACCACGAAGCCGGTCGCGATGGTCAGGGCCATCAGCGACAGGTTGTCGAGGGAGAAGCCGTACAGGTCCATCACCGACAGGGCGCCGATCAGCGACAGGGGCACCGACAGGCTCGGGATCAGCGTCGCCGACAGGCTGCGCAGGAACAGGAAGATCACCAGCACGACCAGCGCGATCGCAAGCCCCAGCTCGAACTGCACGTCCTCCACGGAGGCCCGAATCGTGGTGGTGCGGTCGGTGAGCGGCGCCACCGCGACGGAGGTCGGCAGGCTCGCCTGCATCTGCGGCAGCAGCGCCTTGATCTTGTCGACCGTGGCGATGACGTTGGCGCCCGGCTGGCGCTGGATGTTCAGGATGACCGCGGGCGTGGTGTCGGCCCAGGCGCCGAGCTTGGTGTTCTCCGGCCCCTCGACCACGTCGGCGACCTCCGAGAGCATCACCGGGGCGCCGTTGCGATACGCGATGATCGCCGCGTTGTAGGCCTTCGGGTCGCGGATCTGGTCGTTGGCGTTGATCGGGTAGGATTGCTTCGGCCCGTCGATCGAGCCCTTGGGGGTGTTGACGTTGAGGTTGGTGATGGTGGTGCGCAGGTCGTCGATGTTCAGCCCGTAGGCGGCGAGCGCCCGGGCGTTGAACCGCACCCGGATCGCCGGACGCTGGCCTCCCGAGATGCTGACCAGGCCGACGCCGGCCACCTGGCTGATCTTTTGGGCGAGCCGCGATTCCGCGAGGTCGCGCACCTGGGTCAGCGGCAGGGTCTTCGACGTGAGGGCCAGGGTCAGCACCGGGGCGTCGGCCGGGTTGACCTTGGCGTAGATCGGCGGCGCCGGCAGGTCCGAGGGGAGCAGGTTGCCGGCGGCGTTGATCGCCGCCTGGACCTGCTGCTCGGCGATGTCGAGGGGCAGGTCGAGGTTGAACTGCAGCGTGATGACCGAGGCGCCCGCCGAGGATTGCGAGGTCATCTGGTTGAGGTTGGCGAGCTGGCCGAACTGTCGCTCCAGCGGCGCCGTGACCGAGGAGGTCATCACCTCGGGGCTCGCGCCCGGATAGAAGGTCTGGACCTGGATCGTCGGGTAATCGACGGCTGGCAGCGCCGAGACCGGCAGGTTCAGGTACGAGACGCCGCCGACGATCAGGATCGCCAGCATCAGCAGCGTCGTGGCGACCGGACGAAGGATGAAGAGGCGGGACGGGTTCATGGCAGGCGCGCCCTGGCCGGGGCTCACTGCGCCGACCGGCGCCCGTGCCGGCGGCCGCCCCTCCGGCGCTGCCGGAGGGGCGGCCTCGGCCGCCCCGCCCGGTCCGGCGGCCGGCTTTCCGCCGGGCTTGTCGCCCGCCCCGGTGACCGCGCCGGTCGCGCCCGCCGCCTGCGCGCCGTCCGTGATCCGGACCTCGGCGCCGTCCTTGAGCCGGTCGGTGCCGTCGGTGACGATCCGGTCGCCCGGCTTCAGGCCCGAGACCACGACGGTGTTGGTCCCGTCGGTCTCTCCGGTCTTGATCGGCCGGACCGTGACCTTGCTGTCCCCATCCATCAGGTAGACGTAGGTGCCGGGCGTGCCCTGCAGCAGGCCGGAATTCGGCACCAGCGTCGCGGCCCGCACCGTGTCGACGGTGAGCTTGGCGTTGACGAACTGGTTCGGGAACAGCTCCTCGTCGGCGTTGTCGAACTGCGCCCGCAGCTTCACCGTGCCGGTGGTCGTGTCGATCTGGTTGTCGACGGTGTCGAGGGTGCCGATCGCGATCTGGTGGGCGTCGCCCCGGTCGTAGGCACGCACCGCGAGCTTGGCTCCCGCCCGCACCTGGCGCATCACCCGGGCCACGTCGTCCTCCGGCAGGGTGAAGATCACCGAGATCGGGTGGAGCTGGGTCACCACCACGATCGCCGTGGAGGCGGCCGAGATGTAGTTGCCCTGATCGACCTGCCGCAGGCCGACCCGCCCGTCCACCGGCGCGGTGATGTGGGTGTAGGCGATGTTGAGCTTCTGCTGGTCGACCAGCGCCTGGTCGGCCGCCACGGTGCCCTCGTTCTGCTTGACCAGGGCGGCTTGCGTGTCGACGTTCTGCTTCGAGATCGAATCCTGCCGGTTCAGCGTCTGGTAGCGCTGCAGGTCGAGCTTCGAGTTCTGCAGCAGCGCCTGGTCGCGGGCGAGCTGGCCCTGATACTGGGCGAGCAGCGCCTCGTAGGGCCGGGAATCGACCAGGGCGAGCTCGTCGCCAGCCTTGACGGTCTGGCCCTCGCGGAACTTCACCGCCATCAGGTAGCCGCTGATCTGCGACTTCACCGTCACGGTGGCGAGCGGCGTCACGGTGCCGAGGCCCTGGAGCACCACCGGCATGTCGCCGGTCGTCACGGGGGCGACGCCCACCGCCTGCGCCATGTCGCCGCCGCCATGCCGCCCGCCGCGGCCGCCGCCCTTGTGGGGCGTGGCCGGCTCGGCGGCCTTCGGTGCGCGCCCTCGTACCAGCGGTAGCCGATCGCCCCCCGCGCCCGCCAGCAGGGCCAGGATCACGAGCCAGCGGATCGGCCGGAAGCGCCGCGTGCGGACGTCGCGCGCCGGCGCCCGGGCCCGGCTGGTAGGCGCGCGCCGTGTCGGTGCGGATCGGTGAACTCTCGTTCATGCCTGACTAGAGCACATGCCGGACGCCTGCGCGACCGACGGCACCCTATCCCTCGCTGTGCACGCCCCCATGGCGCATGTTCCGGCCGCCCACGCTTCGGCGGCCCGGACGGTGGCATCGGCCTACGCGGCTATCCAGGCCGGACGGTGTCCGGCGGCTGCGGCATATTCCATCGCCGGGGCCTATCGGATGCCCGGCCAATGTGCCGTCACTAGGGCGCGGAGGTTTCAGCCGTGTTGCTGGGCGCCGCGGCGGACGGGTCCGGCGCCGCATAGGCCTTCAGCACCGCGCGGAACGGCGCGTCCACGGGCGCCACCGGCAGGCCGAGCCGGAGGACGAGGCCCAGGCCGGCGATCAGCAGGGCGAGGCGTAGGGCGTGCGTCGTCCGCATGGTCGCATCCGGTGGGCCCGGCACGCTACCAGATCGCGCGACCGATCACATGCCGAAAGGGCCACCGATCCGGAGATCGATGGCCCTCGAAGAGGACCGGAGCGGCGTCTCGCTGACGGAGCGAGGGGGCAAAGCCCCGCCGGCGAGAGCGCCGCTCCAGCCGTGAGACGAACCTACGTTACGACTGATGAATGTCAACATTCGTCAGCCCCGCCGTTCGCCCGGATGGATGGGTCTGTGCGGGTGCGCACATTCCGCACGCTGCCGACCCCATGCTACATCCCGCCGATGTCCAGCCTGTCTGCTGCGCCCCAAGCGGCGTCCCGCACCGCATGAATCCGGTCTTTGCCGCCCTGCCGACCACGGTGTTCGAGACCATGTCGCGGCTCGCCCGGGCCCACGACGCGGTCAATCTCGGGCAGGGCTTCCCGGACGATCCCGGCCCCGCGGACGTGCGCGAGCACGGCGCCCGGGCGCTCCTCGACGGCTGGAACCAGTATCCGCCGATGATGGGAGTGCCGGCTCTGCGCGAGGCCGTGGCCGCGCATTACGCCCGGCACCAGGACCTCGCCCTCGACCCCGAGACCGAGGTGATGGTGACCTCCGGGGCGACCGAGGCGCTCGCCGGGGCCCTGCTGGCGCTGATCGAGCCCGGCGACGAGGTCGTGCTGTTCGCGCCGATGTACGACGCCTACCTGCCGCTGGTGCAGCGGGCGGGCGGCGTTCCGCGGATCGTGGCCCTGCAGCCGCCGGCCTTCCGGCTCGACGAGGCGGCGCTGGCCGCCGCGTTCGGCCCGCGCACGAAGGTTGTGGTGCTCAATAATCCGCTGAACCCCAGCGCGACCCTGTTCGACCCGGACGACCTGGCGCTGCTCGCCCGGTACTGCACGCGGTTCGACGTCACCGCGCTCTGCGACGAGGTCTGGGAGCACGTGGTCTTCGACGGCGCCCGCCACCGGCCGCTGATGGCGCTGCCCGGGATGCGCGAGCGGACGGTCAAGATCGGCTCGGCGGGAAAGATCTTCTCGCTCACCGGCTGGAAGGTCGGCTTCGTGATGGCCGATGCCCGGCTGATGCCGGTCCTGGCCAAGGCGCACCAGTTCCTCACCTTCACCACGCCCCCCAACCTGCAGGAGGCGGTGGCGTACGGCCTCGGCAAGCCCGAGCCGTGGTTCGAGGCCATGCGGGCCGGCTACGCGGCCTCCCGCGACCGGCTGGCCTCCGGTTTGCGCGACCTCGGCTTCCGGGTCCTGCCGGCGCAGGCCACATGGTTCCTCAACATCGACATCACCGGGCTCGGCTACGCCGACGACGTCGCCTTCTGCGAGGCTCTGGTCACCCGCCACGGCGTCGCCGCGATCCCGGTGAGCGCGTTCTACCCGGACGGCTCGGTGCGCAGCCTCGTGCGCCTGTGCTTCGCCAAGGCCGACGCCACCCTGGACACCGCCCTCGCGCGGATGCGCGGCGTGGCCGGGGGTGCGGCATGATGGTCGCAGGCGCTTTGCTTGCGGGGATCCCCCGGGGGGGCCACCTCGTTGACGGTGATGGCTCTCCGACGGATCCCCACGATGGATTTCTCCCAGGCTTCCCGGACCGGCCCCTCCGCCGGCGCCAAGACCTTTCCCGGCAGCACCTTTCCCGGCAGCGCGTCGTCGCGCCTGCCGCCGTTCCTGTCGGCCGATCTCGACCGAGAGGCCAGCCTCGCCCGGCTGGAGACGCTGGCGCATTTCATGGACACGGCCTTCGTGATCCCGGGGATCAACCGGCGGGTCGGGTTCGACGCGTTGATCGGGCTCGTGCCAGTGATCGGCGACGTGGCCGGCATGGTGATCTCCTCGTTCATCGTCTACGAGGCCAAGCGCCTGGGCGCCCCCCGCTGGCTGGTGGCCCGGATGGGGCTGAACGTCGCCTTCGACGGTCTGCTCGGCGTCGTCCCCCTGGCGGGCGACCTGTTCGACGCCGCCTTCAAGGCCAACCGCCGCAATGTCCGCCTGCTGCGCCGCTGGATGGAGCGGTCCGGCGGCGTCCGCCCGAACGAGATCGAGGGCACCGCGACCCGCCTCGACGCCTGAGTGGTATCCGGGGTTTACGAGGGTCGAAGGGTCGTAGCCCCCGTTCCGTGACCGTCTCGCTGTCCGATCTGCGGTTTTTCCGCGTCGGCTCGTTCCGGCTGCGCCGTGCCCCCTCGCCCGCACGGGGGACGAGACCGGCGCCTTGCCCGGTCTCGTCTGGATCCGGCACCTTGCTCTGCCACAGCAAGGCTCTTCCGGTCCTCAAGAATCTTCTGGTTCCACAGGGTCCGCGGCCATGAACGAGACCGCGCGCGCCGGTGAGAGCGAGGTCGTCACGGTGCCGTTGCCGGGCGCCCAGCCGACCGTCCTGCGGCCCGATGAGGCCGTTCCCGCGCCGGCCCCTGTTTCGAGCGGGCGCGGCTGGCTGTCGCCGCTCAACCGGCGCCGGCTCGACACCTTCCGCCGCAACCGCCTCGGTTCCTGGTCGTTCCTGATCTTCGCGGCGCTGTTCGTCCTCAGCCTGTTCGCCGAGTTCATCGCCAACGACCGCCCGATCGTCCTGTCCTACAAGGGCGAGTGGCTGGTCCCGGTGCTGGTGGACTACCCCGAGGAGACGTTCGGCGGCTTCCTGGCGGTCACGGATTTCCGGTCGCCCGAGATCCGCAAGGAGATCGCCGAGCACGGCTGGGCGCTCTGGCCGCCGATCCGGTTCTCCTACGACACGATCAACGAGGATTTGCCGACACCCTCGCCGTCGCCGCCGACCTGGATGCTCTCGGACGCCCAGTGCAAGCCGGTGGCGGAAAAACTCGGCGGGGCGACCTGCGCCGACATCCCGTGGCACTGGCTCGGCACCGACAACACCACCCGGGACGTGCTGGCGCGGGTGATCTACGGGTTCCGCATCTCGGTGCTGTTCGGGCTGATCCTGGCCGCGGTCTCCTCGGCGATCGGGGTCGTGGCCGGGGCCGTGCAGGGCTATTTCGGCGGCTGGGTCGATCTCGCGTTCCAGCGGTTCATCGAGGTCTGGGGCGGGATACCGACCCTCTACCTGATCATCATCATCTCGGCCTTCATCGCCCCCGGCTTCTTCGTCCTGCTCGGGATCATGCTGCTGTTCTCGTGGGTGGCGCTGGTCAGCGTCGTGCGCGCGGAGTTCCTGCGGGCGCGGAACTTCGAATACGTCCGGGCCGCGCGGGCGCTCGGCCTGTCGAACCTGCGCATCATGACGGTCCACCTGCTGCCCAACGCCATGGTGGCGACGCTGACCTTCCTGCCCTTCATCCTGAACGGCTCGATCACCACGCTGACCTCCCTCGACTTCCTGGGCTTCGGCCTGCCGCCGGGCTCGCCCTCCCTGGGGGAGCTGCTGGCACAGGGTAAGGACAACCTGACCGCGCCGTGGCTCGGTCTCACCGGATTCCTGGTCATCGCCGTGATGCTGAGCCTCCTGGTCTTTGCCGGCGAAGCAGTGCGCGACGCGTTCGACCCCCGCAAGTCCTTCGCCTGAGCCCGGATCCCGCCCTCAACGGTGCCGGAACCCACAGGCGATCGGCGATCCTGCAAAAATATTTTGCGGCGCGGCGGCAAGACCGGTCAACGGCCGGGAAAGTCGCGCCAAGACCCCCCGCGGGAACTGCTGACCTTGGCCGTAACGGTCTCTCCCACCAACGAAAACCTCGCTTCCAGCCAGTGCCAGCATTCGTCGCGCAGGCCAGGATATAGCGCCGCGCAAGTGCCTGGATAATGGCGCCAATGCAACTTCAACCTGTAACCTTGGCCGGCCGATGTAGACCTGAACTTTCAATCGATCACATGGAATTGTATGGATCACCTTGCTTTTTCCTGCGGCTGTCTTAACTCGCAGTAAGCCGCCATTCCCACACACATCCAACTCAAGGAAAGCAAGAATGTCCGAAGAAGCGTCCGCATCCCAAGCGCACTATATCGAACGGACCGTGGACGTCGTTGCGGCCTATGTCGCCAACAATTCCCTGCCCCCGACCGAATTGCCCGCGCTGATCGCGAGCATCCACGAGGCGCTGAATTCGATCGGCTCCGGGCCTTCCACCGCGGCGGAAGACACTGTCGAGCGGCCGACCCCGGCGCAGGTCCGCAAGTCGATCCGCCCGGATGGTCTCGTCAGCTTCATCGACGGCAAGTCGTACAAGACCCTGAAGCGCCACCTGACCAAGCACGGCCTCGATCCGCAGGGCTACCGCGAGCGGTACGGCCTGCCGGCGGATTACCCGACCACCTCGGCGAACTACTCGGCGCAGCGCTCGGCGCTGGCCAAGAGCCTCGGTCTCGGCCAACCCGGCCGCACCCAGCCATCCGAGAAGGAGCCGGACGTCGAGTCTGCCGCGGCGCCCGCGCCGGCCCGCGGCGGCCGCCGCAAGGCCGAGAAGGCCGAGTCCGCCCCCGCCAAGGGCCGCAGCACCAGCCGCAAGTCCGTCGAGGCCGCCTGAGCGCCAGCCCCGGTCTCCCTCCGCGCCGCTCGGCGCAGAGGGAGGCTTTCGCGCAGCCGGCCCGCAGCAATCGGACCGGAAACAAACCGGATCGCCGCGCCACGGGCCGGCCGGATACTGGCTCTCGACCGGAGACGGCCGGGAGCCGTGTCATGGATACCAGCATGCGGCCCTGCTTCTACGGCCGGGCTGGTGATCACCGTAGATCGACAACCGCTGATTTAAACCTACGATAAGATTCGCTGTTTACAGTCGTGTCCTGCAGCGCCCATGAGGGTCGAGCTGAAGGGCCGGGAGCGAAATCGGTGTCGGCAGCGACCACGTCGGACTGCGTCCTGGCCGAGCAGGAGACCCTGCGTCTTCACGCCCTGGGCACGTTCCAGATCGCTGGGACCGCCCCCGAGGAGCGGTTCGACGCCATCGCCCAGCTGGCGGCACGGCTGTTCCGCGCGCCGATCGCCTACGTCTCGCTGATCGATCAGCACCATCAATGGATCAAGGCGCAAGTCGGTCTCGATCAGGTGGGCCTCGATCAGGTCGGTCTCGATCCCGCGCCGACGGCCCGCGGCGCCTCGTTCTGCACCCACACGATCCGGTCCGACGATCTCCTGGTCATCCCGGATACGCGGCGCGATCCGCGCTTCTCCGACAATCCCCTCGCCGTGGGACCGCCCTTCGTCCGCTTCTACGCCGGCGCCCCGCTGATCACCGCGGACGGCTTCCGGCTGGGGGCGCTGTGCGTGGCCGATACGGTGCCGCGCCGCCACTTCCCGGCCCGGGACCGCCGGGCGCTCGCCGACCTCGCCGCCCTGGTGGTCCAGCAGATGACCCTGCGGCGCAGCGAGCTGGCCCGGGTGTCCATGATGGGCTTCGCCAACGCCACCGAGCTGGCGCTGCTGGCGATCAGCCGCGAGGGCCGGATCCGGTTCGCCAACCAGGCCGCCGCCGCGCTGTTCGGCTACACCCACGACGAGATGCTGGGGGAGCCCTTCGATCTGATCGTGCCCGAGCGCATGCGTGCGGCCCACACGGCCGGATTGAAACGGATCTTCGCGGGCGACGCGGCCAAGGTCGCCGGCCGCACCATCGAGGTGATGGTCCGGCGCAAGGACGGTGCGGAATGCCCGGCCGAGATCGCCCTGTCGGTCTGGCACGACGAGGGCGGGCCGAATCTCGGCGCCATCATCCGGGACATCTCGGAGCGGCGCCGGCGTGAGGCCGGCCTGCTCCGCCTCGCCCACCAGGATGCCCTGACCGGCCTGACCAACCGCCGCCGGTTCGAAACCCTGCTGAACGACCTCTACCGGCGCGGCCAGCCGGCCGCGGTGCTGCTGGTCGATCTCGACGGGTTCAAGGCGATCAACGACAGCCTCGGCCACGCGGTCGGCGATGCGCTCCTGCAGGCGCTCGCGGTGCGGATCCCGGCGGTGCTGCCGCGCCGGGCCGTGATGGCGCGCCTGGGCGGCGACGAGTTCGTGGTGCTGCTGCCCGGCACCGGCGACCCCTGGCGGCGCGCGCCTGCGCCACCGCGGTCCTGGCCGCGCTGGCCGACCCGGTCGTGGTCGAGACGCACGTGCTGCGGGCCGGCGCGAGCATCGGCTTCGCCCTCGCCCCCGAGCACGGCCGCGACGGCGAGGAGCTGCTGGCCAGCGCCGATTTCGCGCTGTACCGGGCCAAGCAGGAGGGCGGCGGCTCCGCCCGGATGTTCGCCTCCGAGATGCGCCATGCCGCGACGGCCTTGCGCAACACCCAGGACGCGCTGCTGCGCGCCCTGCACGGCGACGAGCTGGTGCTGCATTACCAGCCGCAGATCTGCCTCACGAGCGGCCGGCTCGTCGGCGCCGAGGCCCTGCTCCGCTGGCAGCACCCGGAGCGCGGCCTGCTCCTGCCCGGCACGTTCCTCCCGGCCATCAAGATGAGCCCGCTGGCGCTCCCGGTCGGCGCCTGGGTGCTGGATGCCGCCTGCCGGCAGATCGCGGCCTGGCGGGACCAGGGGCTGCCACCGTTCCGGGTCGGGGCGAACCTGTTCTCCGCCCAGTTCAAGACCGGAAACCTCGTCCGCGAGGTCTCCGACGCGCTGGCCCGCCACCGGGTCCCGCCGGAGGCGCTGGAGCTGGAGATCACCGAGCGGGTCGTGCTGCAGAACGACGACCGCACCCTCGGGACGATCCGGGACCTGCGCGCCCTGGGCGTTCGGATCGCGTTCGACGATTTCGGCACCGGCTACGCCTCGCTGAGCAGCCTCAAGCGCTTCCCACTGACGACCCTGAAGATCGATCGCACCTTCGTGAGCGACCTGCTCACCGAGGCCAACGATGCCGCGATCACCCGTGCGATCATCCGGATGAGCAACGACCTCGGCCTCGACACGGTCGCCGAGGGCATCGAGACCGAGGGCCAGGAGGTCGTCCTGCGGGCGCTGGGCTGCAAGGTCGGCCAGGGCTTCCACTACGGACGGGCGATGCCGGCCGCCGCCCTGACGCGCCTCATGGCGGAGCGCCCGGAGACCGGCGCGTGGCTGACGACGGTCCCGGTCCTGCGCGCGGCCGGGTGAGGCGCCCGCTTCCGACTTCCCGCTGCGCGCCCTCCTGTTCGCGGACGCGGGCGGCCATCCATCGAGAAGGATGTATGGCAGGATTGTCCTGTGGTTTACGCTTTCGGCACAACAACTCATTAACGGGGGCAATATAGCCCTGTTATAGAGCGTAGTCCGAGCGTGTTCTGGTGGGTTATAAGTCAATCTTCCCGTTTTTCGCTCGGGCGGCCCGGCATGTGCGCCTGCGGCGGTGGCGGCAGGCCCGCGATCTGCGCGCCTGGACGGCCATCGGCCTCGGGCTGGTGATCACGGCCGCGGCCGCGCTGTTCATCGCCCACCTGGAGACGCGCGCGGTCGACGACAACGAGCGCAGCCTCGGCGGCCTCGCCACGGTCCTGGCCGACCAGGCGGACCGGGCGCTGCAGGCGATCGAGCTCGTCCAGGACGCCGTGCTGGCCGAATTCCGCCAGGCGGGGATCGCCGATGGCGCGCATTATGCCGAGGCGGCGTCCCGTCCCTCCATGCACACGGCGCTGAAGACCTGGATCGCGGCGCTGCCGCAGGCCAACGCCATCACCCTGGTGGACCGGACCGGACAGCTGCTGAACTTCAGCCGCTACTGGCCGATCCCGTCCGTCAACATCGCCGACCGGGACTACTTCAAGGCGCTGTCCGCCGACCCGACCCTGCAGCGCTACGTCGGCCGCCCGGTCCCGAACCGGGGGGACGGCGCCTGGACGATCTACATCGCCCGGAAGGTCGCGGCCCCGGACGGCACGTTCCTGGGCTTGATCCTGGGCGCGGTCGAGCTGAGCTATTTCGAGAGCCTGTACGATCAGATCGCGCCCGCGGACGACGCCGTGGTGTCGTTGTTCCGCAACGACGGCATGCTGCTGGTCCGGCACCCGCACCGCGAGGGGACGATCGGCCGGATCTTCCCCAGCGCCGGCGCATCCCTGATCACCGCCCGGGCCGCGCAGGGCGGCGTCCTGCGAACCGTCAGCCCGATCGACGGCCAGGATCGGCTCATCGCCGCCCACGCCCTGAAGAACTACCCGCTGGTCCTCAGCATCAGCCGCACCGCGGAGGCCTGCCTGGCGGCCGCGCACCAGCAGGCGACCATCGTGGGGGTGGCGGCGTTCCTGCTCGATCTCGGCCTGCTCGCGCTGGTGCTGCTCGGCCGCCGGCAGGCCCGCGCGCAGGATCAGCTCGCCCAGGCCGAGGCGGCCTGGCCTGGCCGAGGCGCGAGCGCGGCGAGCGGGCGCTGCGGCTCCAGGACGCCCGGTTCGGCATCGCCCTCGACAACATGGTCCAGGGCCTGTGCCTGTTCGACCGGGACGACGCCCTCATCGTCATGAACGCCCGCTACGCGCGGATGTACGCGGTCCCGGAGGAGCTGCGCCGGCCCGGGACCGCCCTCCCGGCCCTCCTCGGCCACCTGAGCGACCCGCGCAACGGCCTCGGATCCGCGGCCGCGGGGCGCTGGTGGCGGCCTGCGAGCGCACCGCCGCGCAGGCCACGCGGTGTCGCTGACCTGCGACTTCGCCGACGGCCGGGCGGTCGACGTGGTCCACGCCCCGATCCCCGGCGGCGGCTGGCTCTGCACCCACGAGGACGTCACCGAGCGGCGCCGGAGCGAGGCCCGGGTCGCCCACATGGCCCGGCACGACGCGCTCACGGGCCTTCCGAACCGCCTCGTCCTGAAGGAGCGCATGGACGCGGCCCTGGCCAGCTGCGACGCCCGCGCGCCGGCGACCGTGCTGTGCCTCGACCTCGACGGCTTCAAGGTCGTGAACGACACCTACGGGCATCCGGTCGGCGACGCGCTGCTCTGCGCGGTGGCGGCCCGGTTCGCCGCCACGGTGGCGGTCGGTGACCTCGTGGCCCGGCTCGGCGGCGACGAGTTCGCCATCGTCCCCGGCACGGCGCTCCCTGCCCGCCGACGCCGCGCGCCTGGCACGGCGCCTCGTGGCGGCCCTCGAGACGCCGGTCGCGGTGAACGGCCACACCCTGGTGATCGGCACCAGCATCGGCATCGCCATCGCCGAAGATCCGTCCGGCACCGCCGCCACGCTGCTGCGGCAGGCCGACATCGCCCTGTACCAGGCCAAGGCCGCCGGGCGGGGTACGTGGCGCTTCTTCGACCCGGCCATGGATGTCGAGATCCAGCGCCGCCGGCAACTCGGGGGCGATTTGCGCGGGGCGCTGGCCGGGGGCCAGTTCGTGCTGCACTATCAGCCGATCGTCGGGGCGCACGGCCAGGCCCTGCACGGCTTCGAGGCCCTGCCGCGCTGGCACCATCCCGAGCACGGCGAGGTCGGCCCGGCGGAGTTCATCCCGCTGGCCGAGGAGGTCGGGCTGCTCGGGCCGCTGGGCGCCTGGATCCTCGCCACGGCCTGCCGGGCCGCCGCGTCCTGGCCGGACCCGGTCAAGGTCGCGGTCAACCTGTCCCCGCTGCAATGCGCCGGCCTCGGCCTCGAAGCGGATGTCCGGGCGGCGCTCGCCGACAGCGGGCTCAGGCCGGACCGCCTGGAACTCGAGATCACCGAAGCGGTGCTGCTGCAGGACAACGCCGCGAACCTGTCGCTCCTGCGGGCGTTCCGCGCCGCGGGCGTGCGGATCGCCATGGACGAGTTCGGGACCGGCTATTCGAGCCTCGGCACCCTGCACCGGTTCCCGTTCGACAAGCTCAAGATCGACCCGGGTTTCGTGCGCAGCCTCGCGCGGGACGGCGGCAGCGTCGAGATCCTGCGGGCCATGATCTGGCTCGGACGCGCCCTGAAGATCGACGTCCTGGCCGAGGGCGTCGAGACCCCCGAGCAGGCGCGGATCCTGCGGGAGGAAGGCTGCCAGGAGCTGCAGGGCAATTTGTTCGGCCCGCCCGCCCCGGTGGCCGACCTCGCCGCGATCCTGGCCTGACCGCCGGCAGCCTGCGCCGGCTTCGAGGCCGGGCCGACCCGCGGCGGCGTGGCGGCCTGACCGGGAGGCCGGGGCTCCATCAGGGCTCCGCCCTGACGAGCCGCCCAGGGGCTGAGCCCCTTGGAAGCCCGGGACTGCGCGGGCGCTCTATCAGTGGCTCTAGGCCGCCTTGCTATCCAGGCGTCCGTCCAGGGGGAACACCTTGGCGGGGTTGAGCATCCAGTCGGGGTCGAACACCGCCTTCACCCGCATCTGCTGCTCCAGATCGACCTGCGCGTACTGGAACCGCATCAGGTCGCGCTTCTCGATCCCGACGCCGTGCTCGCCGGTGAGGCAGCCGCCGACCTCGACGCAGAGCTTCAGGATCGCGTCGCCCGCGGCCTCGGCCTTCTGCAATTCGCCCGGCGTGTTGATGTCGAACAGGATCAGCGGGTGCAGGTTGCCGTCGCCCGCGTGGAACACGTTGGCCACCCGCAGGCCGTGGCCGGCGCAGATCGCCCCGATCCGCTCCAGCACCGGGCCGAGCTGGCCGGTTGGGATGGTGCCGTCCATGCAGATGTAGTCCGAGATGCGCCCCGTCGCCCCGAAGGCCGACTTGCGGCCCTTCCAGATCGCGGCGGATTCGGCTTCCGAGCGGGACACCCGCACGCTGGTCGGCCTGAAGTCCTTGGCGATCGCCTCGATGCGCCCCAGCATCGCGTCGCACTCGGCATCCGAGCCTTCGACCTCGATGATCAGCATCGCCTCGGCGTCGCGCGGGTAGCCGGCCTGGGCGAAGTCCTCGGTGATCAGGATCGCCTCGCGGTCCATGTACTCGATCGCCACCGGGATGATGCCGGCCGCGATGATCGCGGCGACGCAATCGCCCGCATCCTCGACCTTCGAGAAGCCGACCAGCACCGGCCGCGCGCCCTCGGCGGCGCGCAGGATCCGCACGGTCGCCTCGGTGACGATGCCGAGCTGCCCCTCCGACCCGCAGATGAGGCCCAGGAGATCGTAGCCGGGGCTGTCGAGGTGCTGGCCGCCCACCTCCACCACGGTGCCGTCGTTGAGCACCAGGGTGACGCCCAGCAGGTTGTTGGTGGTCACGCCGTATTTCAGGCAGTGCGCCCCGCCGGAATTCATCGCGATGTTGCCTGCGATCGTGCAGGCGAGCTGGCTCGACGGGTCGGGGGCGTAGAAGAAGCCCTCGTGGGCGACCGCGCCCGAGATTGCCAGGTTGGTCAGCCCGCTCTGTACCCGGGCGGTGCGGTTCTCGAAATCGAGGTCGAGCACCTGGGTCATCTTGCCGACGCCGAGGATGATCGCGTCGCCCTGCGCGATCGCCCCGCCGGCGAGCGACGTGCCGGCGCCCCGCGGCACCACCCGCACGCCCGCGGCGTGGCAATAGGCCATCACGGCCGCCACCTCCCGCGTGGTCGAGGGCAGCACCACGGCCAGCGGCATCTGCCGGTAGGCGGTGAGCCCGTCGGTCTCGAAGGCCCGGCGCTCGTCCTCGCTCACCACCAGCGCCTCCGGGGCGACCAGGGGCGCGAGGCCCGCCAGGATCTCCCCCCGCCGGGCGAGGATGTTCGGGTCGGGATCGGGGAAGCGGATGGTCATGGGGCTCGGGCCCTTTTTGGCTGGCGTATGCGGAGCATGGACCCGCCGGAGCGGGCCTTCAACCGCCGGGCGGACAGAGAGGGGCGGCATGTCGTCCCGGCGTCACATTTCAACCATGACGGCTCCCTAGCGTCGAAAACCTCGCTTCGCTTCGCCTTCGCGGCGCCGGACCCTGCTCGACGGGTCCAGAACGGAACCGATGACCGCTCCCGCTTCCAGCGCCCTGCGCGACGACCCCTACGACGCGCCCTCGCCGCATCTCGCGGGCACCCGCGATATCGGGATCCGCAGCCTGCAACTGGGCATCGCCGCCCTGCAGGAGACCAGCGCGGCGTTCCAGGGCAGCCTCGGCGTCGCGTTCGAGGAGGCGGTGCAGACCATCCTGCAGAGCAAGGGCCGGGTCATCGTCAGCGGCATCGGCAAGAGCGGGCATATCGGCCGCAAGATCGCCGCGACGCTGGCCTCCACGGGCACCCACGCGTTCTTCGTCCACCCCACCGAGGCGAGCCACGGCGACCTCGGCATGATCGCCCGCGACGACGTGATCATCGCCCTGTCCTGGTCCGGGGAGACCGCGGAGCTCTCCGACCTCGTCGGCTTCAGCCGGCGCTTCTCGATCCCGCTGGTGGCCATCACCCGCAACGGCGCCAGCACGCTGGGCAAGGCCGCCGACGTGCTGCTGGAATTGCCGCGGGTGCGCGAGGCCTGCCCGCACGACCTCGCCCCGACCTCCTCCAGCCTGATCCAGCTGGCGCTCGGCGACGCCCTGGCGGTGGCGCTGCTGGAGCGGCGCGGCTTCACCTCGGCCCGCTTCCACACCCTCCATCCCGGCGGCACGCTGGCGGCCCGCCTCAAGACCGTGCAGCAGGTGATGCACGGCCCCCAAGACATGCCGCTGGTCCACGAGACCGCGCTGATGTCCGAGGTGCTGATCGAGATCGCGGCGCGGCGCTACGGCTGCGTCGGCGTCACGGACGGCGCCGGGCGCCTCGTCGGCATCATCACGGACGGCGACCTGCGCCGCCACATGGGCCCCGAGATCCTCGACACCCCGGTCTCGGCGATCATGACCCGCGAGCCGATCACCGTGGAGCCGCACAAGCTCGCCCAGGCCGCCCTCGAGCTGATGAACCGCCGGCTGATCACCGCGGTCTTCGCGGTGACCGACGGCCGGCCCGTCGGCATCGTGCACGTCCACGACCTGCTGCGCGCCGGCATCGCCTGACCGGGTCGGTATCCGGACGGCTGACAGCCTAGGACACACCCCTCCGCCTCCCTTCAGGAGGAGGGCGCAGGTGGGCGTGTCGGGAGCGCGAAGACTCAGAGCCGCGCCAGCAGTTCCGCCTTCTTGTCCGAGAATTCCGCCGCGCTGAGCACGCCCCGGGCGTGCAGCTCCGCCAGGCGCTCGATCGTGGCCAGCACGTCGCCCGAGGCGGCCGGCACCGGCGCGGGCGCGCTCGGCTGGGCAGGGGGCGCGCTCGGTTGGACAGGCGGCGGTTCGGCCGGATCGACCTGCCGGGGGGCCGCCGTCTCCGCCTCGATGCGGCGCAGGCGGTCGAGGGCGACGACGCCCCGAGGGCCGGTGAAATCGAGGCTGCCGTTCGCCTGCGACACCCCGGAGATGTGGTGCTCGCCGGTATCGTAGAGCGCGATGCCGGTGCCCGATTCGATCGCGAGCCGCCGCGTGTCGGGGAAATAGGCGTAGCGCAGGCCGTCCTGCGCGCCGGTGCTCGCCGGAGCCCCGAGGCCGGCGGGCCACCACTCACCGCCGCCGCGCTGCGACGCAGGCCCGACCTCCGTGAAGCCGCCCGCCGGCAACGCCGCGGCGAGTTCGGTGCAAAGGGCGTCGACCCGGGCCTTGAGGCCGTCGTCGAACATCCGGCCGACCATCACCATGCCGCCGGAAAACCACTGGCCCATCCCGCCGAGGTCGGGATGGTTGAACTGCGCCATCGTGCCGTGCCCGCGCTCCAACGCCTGGACCAGGTGGCGCACCGCATCGAGGCTCACCCCGTGGCGGTCGGCCACGGTCTGGAGGCCGGAGGCATGGTCGAACCCACCCGCGTCGAGGAACGGATCGGGCACGGCGCTGCCGCCGGGCGGGACCGAGGCTTTCGGGTCCATGGGCAGGCTCCGATCGTGGCGGGGCGGGAGAAGGCGGGGCGCGGGCCGGCGCCGTTGCGCTGCCGACACAATCCCTGGTCGTAGACTCCGGTTCCGGACCGCCTCAGGTGCCGGAGGGCGGGAACGCGCCGGCGATGACGAAGTCGGTGATTGGGCGGCGGCCGTTCGGGGCCTCCCGCGGACGCTGCTCCTCGGTGAGGTCGGCCTCCGCGACCTTGCGGCCCACCGCGAAGGCGGCCTCGATCCGGTGGTTCTCGGGCAGGCGCAGCACCTCGGGCGCGCGGACATGGTCGAACCCGACCATGCCGTGGGCGTGCCAGCCCTGGTGGATCGCCTGGAGCTGGAAGGCGAGCGAGGCGGTGCCGGCGTCGAAGGAGTGGCTGTAGGACGGCTTCAGTTCGTCGCCGACCTTCATGAGTCCGTTCGAGACCAGGAACAGGATCGCGCCGGTGCCCGAGACCCATTTCTGGTTGCCGGGCACGAGCAGGCCGAAGAACGTCTCCCAGTTCGCGTCCCCGCGCAGCGCGTAGAGGAAGCGCCACGGCTGCGAATTGTAGGCCGACGGCGACCAGCGCGCCGCCTCGATCATCCGCATCAGCTCGGCTTCGGGCAGCGCCTCGCCCGTGAAGGCGCGGGGCGAGTGCCGCGCCACGAAGACCGGGTCGATCGCGTGGTCGGGCTGGCGGGGCGGGGGCAGGCTCAAGGGGATCGACTCCGGACGGGCGCGAGCGCCCAGGCTGCTGAGCTTGCCCGAAACACCTGCCCGGAGGCAAATCCCCCGCCGCTCACGCCACGCTGCGCTCGATCTCCTCCTCGTCGCAGATCACGCCGGCGTTGCCCTCGAACTCGGCCGCGAGGTCCACGGGGGCGTGGGTCGGGGCCGCGGCGGCGCGGTCGCGCGCGAAGGTCGACAGGAACAGCCGCATGACGTGGCGCACGCCCGCGTCGTTGATGGTGCGCTGGTCCTCGTTGTAGTAGCGCCCGGCATTCACGTTGCTGGTGACGATGTCGTAGGCCGGGAAGTACACCGCCCGCGGATCGCCCCGGCCGACCACCTCGCCGGCCGCCACCCGCAGCACCGACTTGGAGTAGCTGTTCGACTCCATCACGTGCCGGTCCATGTAGGTCGCGATCATCGGCACGGGCGAGACCGTGAAGATCACCCGGGCCTTCGGGTTCACGCTCCAGAGCCGGTCCAGGAAGCCGTTGAGGTCGCCCAGCACCTCGCCGGCGCCGGCGTTGACGCACTCGTAGAGTTCGGGATCGAAGGTGCCGCCTGCGACCCCGGGGGCGAGGGGCAGCGCCGCGCCGTCGCCCCGCCAGCGCCAGCCCTCGGTGAGGCCCAGCGTCAGCACGAACACGTCGAGGGTCTCGAACAGGCGGCGCACCTCGGCCAGATGCGCGTCGCGGGCGGCGACCACCTCGGCCTCGCTGGCGAAACCCGCCGGCTCGACGGTGGGGCGGAACGGGTCGACGTAGCGGCCGTCGTCTCGCAGCCACGCCTTCAGCTCGGGCTCGAACCGGCCATAGGCCCGGTCGAACAGCTGCACGAACTGGCGCGTGTAGTAGAGATTGCCGTAGCGGGCCGAGAAGGTGCCGAACTGGCGGGCATTGGCCTCCTCGGCGCTCATGCCGGGGGGCGGCGGCTCGGTCAGGTAGTAGTTGAAGCCGGCGCCGCGCACCGCCTCGGCCACCCGCTGCGCGAAGCACGAGCCGCCGGTGGCGACCTTGTCGGTCGGCCCGATCGCGAACGTGTCCTTCGGGTGCGGATTGACCGCGAAGGGCGGCACGTTCGTCACGACCTTGCGCCAGAATCGCTCGGCCGGTAGACCCGTATACGGATTCAACGCCATCTTCGAACCCTCTTCTTCACGACGGCAACTGCCCTCGGGGCTGCTGATCCGTCCGCTGACCCCGGCACGCGACGTGGCCCTGAACGATCTGCCCCGGCGCGCCCGCAGCGCGTTGTCCCTGTCGACCCCCAGTTGGGCGCCCACCTGGGCGACACCATGGCGAAACCGCGCGCGCGCCGCCACGACCCGTGACGGGCCGGCCATCGCGGTGCTCGGCAATTGCCAGGCCCGGGGCATCGCGCAGGCGATGCGCCTGCTCGCCCCGCGCAGCCCCGTGCGTTACATACCGATGGGTTACCTCAAGCGCGACCACGGCCATATCGACGGTCTGGTCCGGACGCTCCGCTCCCACGATCACGTCTTCTCGCAGACCTTCCCGGCCGGGCTGATCCCGGGCGGCGACGTCGCCACTCTGCGGGCGGCCGACCCACGGCTCAAGCTGTTCCCGGCGATCATGTTCTCGGCCTTCCACCCGGACATGGTCTATGCCGGCCAGGCCTCGGACCTCGCCGCCCTGAAGCTCGCGCCCTCGCCGACGGGGCAGTACCACTCGGCGATCGCCCTCTGCGCCCACCGGCTCGGCCTCGATGCCGGCCGCACCGCCGGCCTGTTCCGCGAGGCCGTGTTCCGGCGCCTGGGCTACCTCGACCACTGGGACCCGGCCGTGCGCGAGCTGGTCGGGGCCGCCGCCGCCCTGGGCTTCGGCCTGGACCGGGAGGTGACCCGCTGGGCGCGGCGCGGCGCCTTCATGCACCTGATGAACCACCCCAAGGCCTTCGTCATCGGCGATATCGCCCGGCGCCTGCTTCAGGAGAGCGGGTTCACGCCGGAGCCCGTGGAGATCGAGGATTACCTCGGCGACGAGCTGGTCCAGGACGTGGTCTGGCCGCTCTACCCGCCGATTGCCGAGCATTTCGGCCTCATCGGCTCGTACCTGTTCAAGACCAAGCCCCGGGGCGACGACTTCCCGAGGCTTTACGACCTGCCGGGCTTCATCGCGGCGAGCTTTTCCCTCTACGACGCCCTGCCGGCCGGCGACCTCGCGTGCCAGCGGGTCGAGACCTGGCTCGCCACCCCCGAGATCGTCGCGCTGTTCCGGGCCGGGTAACCGGGACGCGTTCAGCCCGCCGCGCAGAGCGGGGCGTCGCTCAGGCCGTCGCCCATCATCCGGACCAGACGGTTGACCGCCTCCACCTGGAACGGCTTGCGCAGGAACAGGCTGCCGGCCACGCCCCGGCCGCCGCTCGCATCGGTCGAGGTGTAGACCACCGGCCGGTCGGCATGGAGCGCCCGGAACGCGTGGGCCACGGTCCAGCCGTCGATCAGGCCGGGCAGGTGGATGTCGGTGAACAGCCAGTCGATCTCGTGGCCCCGCGCCCGCAGGAGCGTCAGCGCCGCCTCCCCGGTGGAGGCCTCGATCACCCGGATGCCCTGCGTCTCGCACAGGCTCGCGATGATCTCGAGGAGCAGGTAGCTGTCCTCAACGATGAGGACGCACTGGGCGGGGCGCATTGGGGGTCCGGGAATCGCGCGGCGTCTTTGGATCGGAATGCGCTCGCGTGTGCCGAACAGGTATCCGCGTCGACGGCGAGCGTTCCATGCGAATCAAGGCCCGACAGGGTTGAGAATGTCTTAAAACGCTCCCGGATGCGGTATCCGGCCCTGTTGCATCGCGGCAACTCGCGGGGCGGAAACGGCTCGGCTTGATCGATCGCCCGGCCCGATCGCCCCGGCGGTGCCGCAATCCGGGCGCGTCAGCATGGCCGTGCGTGCGGCAGCGCACGCCGCCGACCGAAGCGGGCCCGCAGGACGTTGCGCGGCGCCCGCCGGAACCGTCGCTTAACCATCCGCGCCTATCACCGGCGCTCAGGACGACGCGGACCCGCCTCGAAGACCCGCAGCCGGCCTTCGGCCCCGCTCGAGGAGTTGAACGATCATGCCCCAGCGTTTCCGCGCACTCGCCCTCGGCCTCGCGCTCTGCGCCGGCCTCGGACTCGGCGCCTGCAGCAACGACAAGGACCTCGCCGACGCCTCCGCGTTCGGCGCCGGCGCCGCGACCCCGGGCAGCGCACAGGACTTCGTCGTCAATATCGGCGACCGGGTCTTCTTCGAATCGGATTCCACCGATCTGACCCCCACCGCCACCGCGACCCTCGACAAGCAGGCCGCCTGGTTGCAGCGCTACCCGCGCTACACCTTCATCATCGAGGGCCATGCCGACGAGCGCGGCACCCGCGAATACAACTTCTCGCTGGGCGCCCGCCGGGCCCAGGCGGTCAACGACTACATGGCCACCCGGGGCATCGGGGCGAGCCGGATGCGCACGGTCTCGTACGGCAAGGAGCGGCCGGTGGCGGTGTGCAACGACATCTCGTGCTGGTCGCAGAACCGCCGCGCGGTGATCGTGCTCGACCGCGGCGCCGGGGCGTAATCTTCGCAGAGACGGCCAAGAGGTCCGTCCGCCTGCCGATTCTTCACAGAGTCGGCAGGCTTTTCTGCGAAGACAGCGTCGGCCCCGGGTTCGACCGGACCGCGCCGCAGTTTTGCCGCGGAACGGCGCATCTGATAGGGCCTCGCGCTTCCATCGGACCGCAGCCCATCATGCCCGCCCGCCTTCGCACCCGCCTCGCGCTCACCACGATCCTCGGGGCCCTGCTCCTCGGCCATCCGGCCGCCGCGCAGGATGCCTCGGAACTGGTGGTGCGCCTGGGTCGCATCGAGAACCAGTCCCGGATCATGTCCGGGCAGATCGAGACCCTCCAATACGAGAACCGGCAGCTGAAAGAGCAGCTGCGCAAGTTCCAGGAGGATGTCGAGTTTCGCCTGAACGAGGGTAAGGGCGGCGGCAGATCCAGCCCGTCGGCGCCCTCGGCGGCCCCC
Source organism: Methylobacterium sp. WL1 (assembly GCF_008000895.1). Taxonomy (NCBI): domain Bacteria; kingdom Pseudomonadati; phylum Pseudomonadota; class Alphaproteobacteria; order Hyphomicrobiales; family Methylobacteriaceae; genus Methylobacterium; species Methylobacterium sp. WL1. The sequence continues at coordinate 4,804,698 of NZ_CP042823.1, forward strand.
GCCCCGTCCGGTACGGTCAACGGTGGCAATCCGGGCTCCGGCCGCCCCGGCAAGCGCGGCGACGCCTTCGACCCGTCCCAGGCCCCTGGCGCACCCGGAGCGCCGATGCCGCTCGGCAGCACGCCGGCCTCCCCGCCGCTGCCGGCCCGGGAGGCCGCCGAGGCGGCCCCTGTGCGGCCGCAGGCGGTGCCCCGGGCCGCGATCGACGACGAGGATCCGGACGCCGAGGGCGCCGCCCCGGCTACGACGAGCCCGTGGACCTGCGCCCGCCCGCCCGCACCGGCGCGATCCCGGTCCCGGCGGCCCGCCCCGCCGAGAGCGTGGCCGCCACCCGGACCGGAGATCCGTCCGCCGATTACGAGACCGCGGTCGAGCTCTACCGTTCCAAGCAGTACGAGCAGGCCGAGATGGGCCTGCGCCAGTTCATCCAGTCGCATCCCCGCGACAACCGGGTCGCCAGCGCGACCTACTGGCTCGGCGAGAGCTACCTGGCCCGCGGCCGCAACCGCGAGGCGGCCGAGCAGTTCCTGAAGGTCTCCACCGATTACGCCCGCTCGTCCCAGGCGCCGGACGCGATGCTGAAGCTCGGCGTCACGCTCAACGCGCTGGGCGCCCGCGAGCAGGCCTGCGCGACGCTCGCCGAGCTGGACCGGAAATTCCCCAATGCCGGCTCCGGCGTCCGCCAGGGCGTCGCCCGGGAGCAGAAGCGCGCCCGCTGCGCGGCCTGATCGGGGATCCCAAAGGGCGTGCCCTTTGGCGGAGTTCGGGGGCGGAGCCCACGAGATACCAGGGCTCTGCCCTGGACCCGCAAAAGGTCGGGGACCTTTTGAATCCATGACTGGACCGTCGGACGATCCGGTCCTCCGCGCCCTCGCGCCCTGGCTTGGTCGGCCCGAGCGCGGCGTGCTGCTCGCCGTCTCGGGGGGGCCCGATTCGAGCGCGCTGATGCACGCCGCCGCCGCGCTTGCGGCAACCGTGTGGGTCGCCACCGTCGATCACGGCCTGCGCCCGGATTCAGGCCCGGAAGCCGAGGGCGTCGGCCGGGCGGCCTGGGCGCTCGGCCTGCCGCACGCGGTCCTCGCCTGGGCTGGCTCGAAGCCCGGCACCGGCCTGCAGGATGCGGCCCGGGCTGCCCGCTACCGGCTGCTGGCCGCCCATGCCGAGGCGGTCGGCGCCGGCCTTGTGCTCACCGGCCATACCCGGGACGACCAGGCCGAGACCGTGCTGATGCGGCTTGCCGCGGGCAGCGGACCGGCCGGGCTCGCCGGCATGCGGGCCGAGCGCCCGCTCGCCCCCGGCATCACCCTCGGTCGGCCGTTCCTGGCCCTGCCGAAGGCGACCCTGACGGCGTGGTGCGAGACCCGCGGCATCTCCCATGTCCGTGATCCGGCCAATGCCGATCCGCGCTTCGCCCGCGCCCGCCTGCGCGCCACCTGGGCCGCCCTGGCGGCAGAGGGCCTGAGCCCGGCGCGGCTCGCACGCCTGGCCGAGCGGGCCGCCCGGGACGACGCCGCCCTCCGGGTCATGGCCGCACACGCCCTCGCGGCGGCTGTGCTCCCGGCAAAGAATACCGATGCCGCCGCGATGCGCCTCGACGGCGCCGTGCTGGCGACCCTGCCGGAGGCCACGGCCCTGCGCTGTCTCGACGCCGCCCTCACCCGGGCCGGGGCCGCGCCGCGCCGCCTCGAGCGCCTGGAATCCCTGGTCCTCGGGGCCTGCTGCCGGCCCTGCGCCGCCGGGAGCCGATCCGGCGGACCCTGGCCGGGATCCTGATCGCCGCGGATGCCGCCGGCACGGTCAGCCTGGCGGCCGCGCCGCCTCGCCGGCACAAGACCGCCGATTGACGGATAGATGCTGCCCTCGCCGCAGGGGGGAGCGGCTTACTTGGCAACGCAGCCCCCCCCGCCTACATTGGCGAGGTGTGCACGGATGGACCGGCAAAGCCGCGCGAGGTGTCCGTCTAGGGGGCCGCACGCACCAAGGATCGATCGATGAACCCGAATTTTCGCAACTTTGCCTTGTGGGTCGTCATCTTCCTGCTGGTGCTGGCCCTCGTCACGCTGTTCCAGAACCCGGGTCACCGGGGCGGCGGCAGCGAGATCGCCTATAGCCAGCTCCTCAACGATGCCGATGCCGGCAAGATCCAGTCGGTGGTGATCTCCGGGCAGGACGTGTCCGGCACCTATGTCGGGGGCGGCAACTTCACCAGCTACGCGCCCAACGACCCGAGCCTGGTCTCCAAGCTCCAGGGTAAGGGCGTGACGATCACGGCCCGCCCGCCGTCCGACAACACCCCCTGGTTCATCCAGCTGCTCGTGAGCTGGCTGCCGATCCTCGTCTTCATCGGCGCCTGGATCTTCCTCAGCCGCCAGATGCAGTCCGGCGCCGGCCGCGCCATGGGCTTCGGCAAGTCCAAGGCCAAGCTCCTGAACGAAGCGCACGGCCGCGTGTCGTTCGACGACGTCGCGGGCGTCGAGGAGGCCAAGGAAGACCTCCAAGAGATCGTGGAATTCCTCCGCGACCCGCAAAAGTTCCAGCGGCTCGGCGGCCGGATCCCGCGCGGCGTGCTGCTCGTCGGCCCGCCCGGCACCGGTAAGACGTTGATCGCCCGGGCGGTCGCGGGCGAGGCCAACGTGCCGTTCTTCACCATCTCGGGCTCCGACTTCGTCGAGATGTTCGTGGGTGTCGGTGCCAGCCGCGTGCGCGACATGTTCGAGCAGGCCAAGAAGAACGCGCCCTGCATCATCTTCATCGACGAGATTGACGCGGTCGGCCGCCATCGCGGCGCCGGCCTCGGCGGCGGCAACGACGAGCGCGAGCAGACCCTGAACCAGCTCCTCGTGGAGATGGACGGGTTCGAGGCCAACGAAGGCGTCATCATCATCGCGGCGACCAACCGCCCCGACGTGCTCGACCCGGCGCTGCTGCGCCCGGGCCGGTTCGACCGCCAGATCATGGTGCCGAACCCGGACGTCACCGGCCGCGAGCGCATTCTGCGGGTCCATGTCCGCAAGGTGCCGCTGGCCCCCGATGTCGACCTCAAGGTGATCGCCCGCGGCACCCCCGGCTTCTCGGGTGCCGACCTGATGAACCTCGTCAACGAGTCGGCGCTGCTGGCGGCCCGTCGCGGCAAGCGCATCGTCACGATGCACGAGTTCGAGGACGCCAAGGACAAGGTCATGATGGGCGCCGAGCGGCGCACCCTGGTGATGACCGAGGACGAGAAGCGGCTCACCGCCTATCACGAGGGCGGCCACGCCATCGTGGCGTTCAACGTCCCGGCCACCGATCCGGTGCACAAGGCGACCATCATCCCGCGCGGCCGGGCGCTCGGCATGGTCATGCAGCTGCCCGAGCGCGACAAGCTCTCCATGAGCTTCGAGCAGATGACCTCGCGGCTGGCGATCATGATGGGCGGCCGCATCGCCGAGGAGATGACCTTCGGCCGGGACAAGGTCACGTCGGGCGCCCAGTCGGACATCGAGCAGGCGACCCGTCTCGCCAAGATGATGGTGACCCGCTGGGGCTTCTCGCCTGAGCTCGGCACCGTGGCGTACGGCGAGAATAACGACGAGGTCTTCCTCGGCATGTCGATGGGCCGGCAGCAATCGGTGTCGGAATCGACCGCCCAGAAGATCGACGCCGAAGTCCGCCGCCTGGTCGAGACCGGCCTGGAGGAGGCCCGGCGCATCCTGGCCGAGCACAAGGACGACCTGGAGGCGCTCGCTCAAGGGCTGCTCGAATACGAGACCCTCTCGGGCGACGAGATCCGCAACCTGCTGAAGGGCCAGCCCCCGCTCCGCGACGGCGGCGACGTGCCCCCGACCCCGGCCCGGGGCTCCTCGGTCCCCTCCGCGGGCCGTGGCCGCCCGAAGGAGAGCGACGGTGGCCTGGAGCCGCAGCCGCAGGCCTGATCCCGGTCGACGACGATACGAGAAGGGCGCCGCGAGGCGCCCTTTTTCGTTGGGTTTTCTGCGTCAAGCGGTCTCCGGCCGTGAACGCTGTGGCGCGGGTCCCCTCTCCCGTTAGCGAGAGGGACAGGGTTGAGGGGACGGGTTCTTCCGGAGAGGGCGTATCCTTCACCCCTGCCTCTCTCGCACGGGAGACGGGGCACGTCGCGATCGACGCCGACCGATATGTGAACCCCCCGGATCGCCGCGCAGCGAGGGCGCGTCTCGGTTCCGGACCGGAGCCTCCAGCCCCCCCTGACAATCCGCCCCGCCTGTCCGCGAACACCCCCCGCAAGCTCGGCCGGAGGCTCGGATCCGGTGGGCGAATCGGAAAGACCGGGAGCGGGATCTTTCCGAGCCGCGTACCCGATGGCGTTGTCCGTTTATCTCGTCGTCGGCCTCGGGGCCGCGGTCGCCGGGTTCGTGCAGGGGCTGTCGGGCTTCGCCTTCGGGCTCGTGGCCCTGTCGTTCTGGGCCTGGGTGATCGATCCGCAACTGGCCGCCGTCCTGGCGGTGGCCGGATCTCTGACCGGCCAGATCGTGGCCGCCGTGACGGTCCGGCGCGGCGTCGACCGGGCCCGCCTCGCCCCGTTCGTGCTGGGCGGGCTGGCCGGGATTCCGCTGGGCGTGCTCCTGCTGCCGCACCTCAATGCCGACTGGTTCAAGCTGGTGCTCGGCACCCTGCTGGTGGTGTGGTGCCCGGCGATGCTGCTCGCCAAGGACCTGCCGCGGATCACCGTGGGCGGGCGGCTGGCGGATGCCGCCGTCGGCCTGGGCGGCGGCCTGCTCGGCGGGCTCGGCGGCTTCACCGGCACGCTGCCGACCCTGTGGTGCGTCCTGCGCGGCTACGAGCGCGATGTGCAGCGCACGATCATCCAGAACTTCAACCTGACGATGCTGGCGGTCACGATGCTGGTTTATCTCGGCTCCGGACTCGTCACCCGGACGGCGCTGCCGATGCTGGCCGTGGTGCTGCCCGCCATGCTGATCCCGGTCTTCCTCGGCACACGGGTCTATGTCGGCCTGAGCGAGACGGCGTTCCGCCGGGTGGTGCTCGGCCTCCTGACGGTCTCCGGCGTGACGCTGCTCACGGCGGCGCTCCCGCGGGTGCTGTAGCGCCCCGCGCCGGGGCACGCCGCATTTCGACCGTCTTTGTCGGGGAGCACCCGGGGCAATCCAATCTGCTAAGTTCTGTCGCGCTACTCTGTCGCCGCGTTGGCCGGACGAGAGGCCCGGCACCGGAGATCGTGATGGCGCGCAAGTATTTCGGAACCGACGGCATCCGGGGCCGGGCCAACGGGGTGATCACCCCGGAACTCGCCCTGAAGGTCGGCCAGGCGGCGGGTCTGGTGTTCCAGCGCGGCGACCACCGCCACCGGGTGGTGATCGGCAAGGACACCCGCCTGTCGGGCTACATGATCGAGACCGCCCTGGTGGCGGGCTTCACCTCGGTCGGCATGGACGTGCTGCTGCTCGGCCCGGTGCCGACCCCCGCGGTGGCGATGCTGACCCGCTCGATGCGGGCCGATATCGGGGTGATGATCTCGGCCTCGCACAACGCCTTCGAGGATAACGGCATCAAGCTGTTCGGGCCCGACGGGTTCAAGCTCAACGACGCGATCGAGCGTGAGATCGAGGAGCTGATCGACGCCGAGCTGCACACCAAGCTGGCCGGCTCCGCCGACCTCGGCCGGGCGAAGCGGATCGAGAGTGTGCACGCCCGCTACATCGAGTTCGCCAAGCGCACCCTGCCCCGGCACGTGACCCTCGACGGCCTGCGGGTGGTGGTCGATTGCGCCAACGGCGCCGCCTACCGGGTCGCCCCCGAGACCCTGTGGGAGCTCGGCGCCGAGGTGATCGCCATCGGCACCGAGCCGGACGGGTTCAACATCAACCGGGATGTCGGCTCCACCGCCCCGGCCGCCCTGGTCGCCAAGGTGCGCGAGCGCCGGGCCGATATCGGCATCGCGCTGGACGGCGACGCCGACCGGGTGCTGATCGTCGACGAGAAGGGCCACGTGGTCGACGGCGACCAGCTGATGGCGGTGGTCGCGCGCTCCTGGCAGGAGGACGAGCGGCTCACCCAGCCGGGGCTGGTGGCCACCATCATGTCCAATCTCGGCCTGGAGCGCTTTCTCGGCGGCCTCGGCCTGTCGCTGGCCCGCACCGCGGTCGGCGACCGCTACGTGCTCGAGCACATGCGCGAGCACGGCTACAACCTCGGCGGCGAGCAATCCGGCCACATCATCATGTCGGACTACACCACCACGGGTGACGGCCTGGTGGCGGCCCTGCAGATCCTGAGCGTGGTCCAGCGCCAGGGCCGGCCGGTGAGCGAGGTCTGCCACTGCTTCGACCCGCTGCCGCAGATCCTCAAGAACGTACGCTACCGGGCCGGCGAGCCGCTCAGCCAGGACAGCGTGGTCAGCGCCATCGCCCAGGCCCGCGCCCGGCTGGGCAATGGCGGCCGCCTGGTCATCCGCCCCTCCGGCACCGAGCCGGTGATCCGCGTGATGGCCGAGGGCGACGACCGCGGCCTCGTCAACGAGGTGGTCGACGAGGTGGTCGAGGCCGTCACCAAAGTCGCAGCCTGAGGTCGGGGGTCCCGAGGGGCCCGCGGCCCTTCGGCGGGGCTTTCGCGCTCACGCATATGCGGCGCGCAGCAAAGCGGGCGCGGTGGTCCGCCAGGCCGCCAGCAGGGCGGCGCGCAGGGTCTCCTCCTCGCACGGGTCGAGGTCGAGATTGGTCCAGCCGCGCCGGCCCCAGGCGCCGTCCAGGGGCGTGAACAGGTCCGGCTCGGCCTCGCACAACGCGGCCTGGTCGGCCGGGGCCAAGCGCAGCACCACCCGGTCCTCCTCCACCCACAGGGTCGCGAAGACCCGGCCGCCGACCCGGAAATCCGGGTTGCCGCGGTGGGCGCCCGCCACCGTCTCCGGCAGCATCAGCGCCAGGATGCGCACGTCCTCGGGCAACACCGGCTCAGCCCGATCCGCCGGCGGGCGTCGTCGTCCTGACGGTGCGGGATGGTGCGGGCAAGACTAGCAAATCCTTCCCTGGGGTGCAGGTTTGCGGACCGTAAGCAGCCGGCAAGGCTAACATTTAACGTTAAGCCGGATTTAAGACGTTCGATCCATCCTTCGCCTCGTCAACAGAGCCGGCATGCCAAGCCTCCGGCACACGAGTCTAGTGAAGGAATCTCCATGGCCCGCTCCAAGCTGAACGCTTTGGTGCGCAGCCTGACGCTCGCGGCGAGCGTCGGCGCGCCCTGCCTGGCCGCTGCCGCGGACCTGTTGCCCCGCCTCCGCCGCCGCCCCTCCGCCCCCGATCGAGGTCGGCGGCGGCTGGTACCTGCGCGGCGACGTCGGCGCGAGCGTCTACACGCGGCCGCGATACAGCGAGGCCTACGATTACACCGGCTATCCGGATGCCAACCGCTCGTTCGGCAACGAGATCGGCGGCGGCGGGTTCGCGGGCGTCGGCGTCGGCTATCAGTTCACCCCGTTCCTGCGCGGCGACGTGACCGGCGAGTATCGTTACTCCACCGGCCTGCGCGGCAGCGAGTATTACAAGGGCCCCGAGTTCGACAACGGCCTCGGCTCCTACGGGGTCAACAAGTCGTCCAGCAACTTCGATTCCGCGGTGGTGCTGGCCAACGCGTATTTCGACCTCGGCACGTGGTACGGCATCACGCCGTTCATCGGCGGCGGTGTCGGCTACGCCTTCAACCACGTCTCGGGCTACTCGACGAACCAGCAGTTCACCAGCCCGACCTACGCCTACGATTACGGCAACCCGATCTACGACTGCAAGTGCGGGCAGGCGTACTACAACTACGCGCCAGTCTACGACAGCAACGGCAATCCGGTATACAACACCAACAGCGGCAGCAAGTTCTACAAGAGCAAGACCAGCGGCAGCTTCGCCTGGGCGCTGCATGCCGGTCTCGCCTATGACGTCAGCGACGCCCTGAAGATCGAGGTGGCGTACCGCTACCTCAACCTCGGCAAGGCCGAGACCGGCCCGGGCTTCGTGCCGTGCTGCACCGGCAGCCTGCAGGCGATCAAGGTGAAGGACATTGAGGCGCACGACGTGAAGATCGGCCTGCGCTATTACCTCGGCGGCCTCGTCGCGGCGCCCCTGCCGCCGCTGATGCCGGAGCCGATCCCCGGACCGCTGGTCCGCAAGTACTGATTTTTTTCTCAACGCTCTGACGGCCGACGGCGCGGATGTCCTCCGCGCCGTTTTTCGTTTTGCGACCGGGCTGCGGCGGAACGGGAGGAGTGGGAGACCAGAATCGGGCTGCCGGATAGTTTGATCCAAGTCGCAATGATCGAAACGGGACGCGCGAAGAGCTCTGAAATAACGGACGCTTAAGGTTACCCAACTATCTCTGCATCGAGGCCCGATCTGCCGTCCGTCTCGCAGTTCCAGGACGATCCCGATGCGCACCGTCACCCTGCCGCTGCTGGCGATCCTCGGCCTCTGCGGCGCGAGCACCGCCCGGGCCGCCGACCTGGATTACGATTACCTGCGCGGCGCCGATTACGATCCGGCCCCGGCTCCGGTGCTCGACTGGAGCGGCGTGTATGTCGGCGGCCATGGCGGGTATACGTCGGGCGGCCTGGCGCAGCGCGATGCCCTGCAATCGACCCTCGCGCAAGACTTCAGCTACAGCGCGGTCGAGAGCGAGTTCGGCGTCTCGAAGTTTCTGTCGCTGCCCGGGACCCGCGTGAAGAGCGCCAGCTTCGGTGCGTTTGCCGGCTACAACATCCAGTTCGACGAGATCGTCCTGGGTATCGAGGCCGACTACACGCACGCGGACATGAACAGCTGGTCGACCAACGGCATCAGCCGGATCATGACGACGGCCGCGGGCAATTCCGAATCGGTCAATCTCTCGGGTACGTCGAACACGCGGATCGACGATTACGGCAGCATCCGCGCCCGGGCCGGCTACGCCTTCGGCAACCTGCTGCCCTACGTGACCGGAGGCCTCGCGGTCGGCCGGGTGACGATCAACGACACCGTCGCGGTCCAGAATTACGGCTACGGCGCTACGACCTATGCGGCCAACCAAGCCCTGACCACGGGCCTGCCGGCGGCCGTCTACAATCACGGCTATGCCAGCTTCAACCAAAACTTCCCGCTGAACCGGTCGACCCCGGCCGGACAGGGCGCCCAGACCATTCCGTACGGCCCGAGCACGCTGGTGGCCAACGCCAAGACCAAGACGATCGGCGGCGTCGCCCTGGGATTCGGTCTCGAATACGCGATCACGCCCAACATCCTGCTGCGGGGCGAGTACCAGTACGTGCTGTTCCAGAGCTTCAACGGGCATCGTGCCGAGCTGAACACCATCCGTGGCGGCGCGGCCCTCAAGTTCTGATCGCCCCGATGCCGGCCGGAGACCGACCATGACAGCGCCCTGCTCCGCCCGACGGCCGATGCGCGCGCGGGCCATGCTCGCGACCATCCTGCTCGCCGCCCTCGCCCCCGTCCCGGCCTCCGCTTGGCCCGAGGATCGCGGCTTCGATCCGCCCCGCCTCCGGCGCGTCGTCCGCGTGCGGCCCGACCTGACGGCGGTGCCGCCGCCCGTGATCGTCCGGGGCTACCTGCCGCGCAACCACAACGTCCCGATGTACAACGAGCCGCCCCGCCGCGGGCCGGCTTGGTGAATCAGTCTCAGCTCTCCAGTTCGCTGTCCCAGTACAGGTAGTCGAGCCAGGTGTGGTGATACTGGCGGTGGTCGAACTCGGGCTGCCGGTGGTGCAGCTCATAGCGGGTCGGCCGGCGCGGCTCAGTGGCGAGGGGCATGTCGGCCTCCTGCGGGGTGCGGTTGGCCTTGCGCAGGTTGCAGGGCGAGCAGGCCGCCACGACGTTCTCCCAGCTCGACAGGCCGCCCCGGGAGCGCGGCACCACGTGGTCGAAGGTCAGGCCGCCCGAGGGCAGCCGCAACCCGCAATACTGACAGCTGAAGCCGTCACGCAGGTAGATGTTGTAGCGGGTGAAGGCGGGGCTGCGGGCCAGCGTCACGTAGTTCTTCAGCGCCACTACGCTCGGCACCCGCAGCGCCCGCGAGGGCGAGCGCGCCTCGACGTCGTAGCTCGCCACCAAGGTGACGCGATCGAGGAACAGGGCCGTGAAGGCGTCCTTCCACGACCAGAGCGAGAGCGGATTGTACGAGAGCGGCCGATAATCCGCGTTCAGGACGAGGGTTTGGAGATCCATCATCGGCGCGACTCTTCAGACTATCTCTGACGCGTGTAACGCGCGGGAACGCGCCGTCGCCCCACCGGCCCGTCCGACGCAGCCGGGGGCCGGTGCAGGACGGGCCGGCGGACGGGGCGTCGGCTCGGCGGGAGAGGCGGAAGGAGCAACAGGGCGGCGGGCCGGCGCGCGAAGGCGCCAGTCGGTGCGGTAGCAACCGGAACGCGGCCGGGCCGGACCGGCTTCGGAGCCGGCCGAACCCTTTCGCGTGACGACGAAAAGGCCCTGTCCATAAGGTGTTCATCTAATCCCACCGTGACACCCTTGTGAAGCTTTTCCCGCCGGGTCCCGGGGACGCACCCACAGCCGGCCCCCAAGCCAGTCCCGAAGCCTGTCCCAAAGCCGGCCCCCAAACCTGTCCCGAAGCCGGTCCTGAAGCCTGTCCCGGAGCTCGCCGCGGGGACGGGCGATCGGCCCGAGGGTGGGCAGGGGCACGGTTTGGCCCTATTGCTCGCCCACAGCGCTCGGCCGCGCGAATCGGGCCCGGCCGCGCCGCCGGCGGTCCCGATTCGTGCGGCTTCGATATCCCGTGCTCGCCGACGCCGAACCGATGTCCCCTCCGGCGGCGGGCGCTCCAAGAGGCCCGCAGGCGGCCCGCGCGGTTCCCGACGACCGCCGGTCCGCCGATGCCGGCCCCCGAACGCGCGCCTGCCGCGCCCGACGAGAGGTAGCCCATGATCCGCACGCTGGTGCGCTCCCGGAAGCCGAACGCCGCGCCGCGCGCCCCGCGTCGTGCTGGCCGTCCTGGCCGCGCTGATGCTGGGGATCCTGGCGGCCGTGCCGCCGGCCTCGGCGCAGGGCGGGAGCCCGGCCGGACAGGCCGCGGAGGGCAAGCCTGCCGACGCCAAGCCTTCTGATGCCAAGCCTTCTGATGCCAAAGGGGCTGACGGGAAGCCGGCCGCGCCGAAGCCCGCCGCGCCCCAGCCCGAGATGTCCGAGCCGCTCAAGGCGGTCCGGGCCCAGCTCGACGCCGCCAAGGCCGAGCTCGAGGCCCGCGAGAAGCAGCTCGGGCATCCCGACCTGACCCCGACGGACCTGGCGTCGATTCGCGACAGCGCCGCCACCGTCACGGAGGAGATCCGCGCGCTGATCACCCGGCTCGACACGCCGCTCGAGGCGGCGCGCGAGCGGCTGACCCAGCTCGGCCCGAAGCCCAAGGACACCCAGGAGAGCCCCGACGTCGCCGAGCAGCGGGTGGAGCGCGACGCCGCCGTCGCCCGCATCGACGAGACCCAGCGCCTCGCCCGCTCCCTGCAGGTGCAGGGCGACCAGATCATCGACCGGGTTTCGAACCGCCGCCGCGAATCGTTCACCCGCGACCTGTTCCAGCGCTCGCAGCCCCTGGTCGGGCCGGGCCTTTGGACCAAGGTCATGGCCGACGTGCCGCGGGATACCCGCTCCCTGCAGAGCGCCGTGTCGGATATCGGGCTGCTGTTCTCCCGCAACGGCAGCATCGGCAACCTGCTGTTCCTGGGGCTCGCCTTCGGGATCTCGATCGCGCTGTATTTCGGGCGGCGCAACATCGCCCCCCGGGCCGCCCGGCGGGATGCCGCCACCGCCGAGCCGTCGCGGCGCGCGACCCTGCTGGCCGCCTGGCGGGTGATCCTGCTCGGCACCGTGCCGGCGGTGGCGGGCTCCTACGCGGTCTACTACGCGCTCGACGCCACCAACCTGCTGCCCTCCCGGCTGCTTCCGGTGGCCGCCGCGATCCTGGGCGGCCTCGCCTTCATCGCCTTCGTGGAGGCCCTGTGCGACGGGCTGCTCAGCCCCGACAAGCCGGCCTGGCGCCCCGCCCCGGTCGGCGACGCGGCGGCCACCCGGCTGACCCGGCTGGCGGTCGGCATCGCCACGGTGCTCACCGTGGTGAAATCCGTGGAGGCCTTGAATTCCGGGATCTCGGCGGCCCTGCCGATCTCGATCGCGACCCGGGGCCTCGGCGCCGTGGCCACGGCGCTGATCCTGGCGGTCGGCCTGCACCGGTTCGCCGACACCGATCAGGAGGAGGAGGCCTGCTTCGGCCCCTACGTGCCGACCAAGACCACCACGGGCATCGGCGGCCCGGCCCGGCTGCTCGGCTGGGCCGCCGTGGGGCTGATCGGGCTCGGCGCGCTGGTGGGCTACGTCGCCTTCGCAGCCTTCCTGATCGATCAGCTGATCTGGGCCGCGAGCGTCCTGGTCCTGCTCTACCTGCTGGTCCAGAGCGTCGACACGTTCATCGGCCGCGCGCTCACCGACGAGACCCGGCTGGCCACCACGCTCCAGGCCAATACCGGCCTGCGCAAGCGCTCGCTGAACCAGATCTCGGTGCTGGCGACCGGGGCCGCCCGGGTGGTGCTGATCCTGGTGGCGGCGCTGCTGGTGCTGGCGCCCTGGGGGCTCGATTCCACCGACATCGTCTCGTCGATCCGGCAGGCCTTCTTCGGCTTCAAGGTCGGCGACGTCACGATCTCGCTCTCGAGCATCGCGTTCGGCATCGGCATCCTGGTGCTCGGCGTGTTCGTCACCCGGGCGGTGCAGCGCTGGCTCGAACTGACCTACCTGCCGGCCACCGACCTGGACGCCGGCCTGCGCAACTCGATCACCACGATCGCGGGCTATTGCGGCTTCCTGCTCGCCCTGGCGCTCGCCTTCTCGTATCTGGGCCTGAGCCTGGAGAAGCTCACCATCGTGGCCGGCGCCCTGTCGGTCGGTATCGGTTTCGGCCTGCAATCGATCGTCAACAACTTCGTCTCCGGCCTGCTGCTGCTCTGGGAGCGCCCGATCCGGGTCGGCGACCAGGTGGTGATCGGCGATTCGGAGGGCATCGTGAAGCGCATCTCGGTGCGCTCCACCGAGATCCAGACCTTCGACCGCTCGTCCGTGATCGTACCGAACTCGAACCTGATCTCCGGGGTGGTCAAGAACCGGGTGCGCGGCGACCGCTCCGGCCGGGTCAGCATCACGGTCAGCGTCCTGCGCAACCAGGATCCGGTGCGGGCCGCCGAGATGATCGTCGGCTGCGCGCAGGGCCATGCCGACGTGCTGAAGGACCCGGCGCCCCGGGTGGTGTTCAAGAAGATCGGCGACCCGTTCCTGGAATTCGAGCTGCTGGTCTGGATCGTCGATGTCAGCCTCGGCCAGAAGGTCCAGACCGACCTGAACTACGCGGTGTTCGCGACCCTCTCGGGGGCGGGCTTCATCCCACCGCTCGGCCCCGGCGCCAGCATCGTGACCGTGCAGGGCTTCGAGGCGATGCAGGCCGCCATGGGCGAGATCGCGAGCCGGTTCGGGCAGGGTGCGCCAGTCTCCGACCCTCAAGAGGCGAAGGAGGCCGGGGCATTGCCGGCCCAACAGCAGCGCGACCGTGGGCTCCGCAGCGCCGGAGGCTGAGGACGGGCGGCCCGGGCGGCGGAGCCGGTCGCGCAATCGCCCCGCGCTCCCTATATCGCTCGGGCGTCCAAGCCGGATGCGCAGAGCATGGACCTTCGAACGTGGGCGGACGCAACCTGAGACGCGGCTTCCGGGCGGCGGCCTGTATCCCGGCGCTGGCGCTGCTCGGCGCCTGTGCCGCCCAGGTGCCGACCAAGACGGCGCTGCCGAGCATCTACCTGCCGCTGGCCAGCCAGACCGCCCATGTCGACACCGACGCCGCCCGGGACATGATCTCGTCCTATCGCCGCAACCGCGGCGCCGGCCCGCTGACGGTGGATCCCGAACTGCAGCGGCTGGCCGAGGCGGAGGTGGCCGCCATGGCGCTCGCCGACCGGCCGAGCCGGGCGCAGACCGTGAAGTCCGCGGTCGGACGGCTCGGCTTCTCCGACGTGAACGCCAACCTGTCGGCCGGCTACCACACCCTGGCCGAAGCCTTCTCGGGCTGGCGCGAGAGCCCCCCGCACGACGCCACCATGCTCGACCCCCGGGCGACCCGGATGGGGATCGCCACCGCGTACGCGCCGGGCTCGAAGTACAAGGTCTACTGGGCGCTGCTCACCGCCAAGTAGGACGCGACACCAGCGGAAAGACGGTTTCCAAGGGCTCTGCCCTGCACCCGCAAGAGGGCGCGGACCTCTCGAAACCCCGACCGCCGGCGGTGGGTCGCCCTACGGCAGTCCCTTCACGTTCGGCACCGGCGGCGCCTCCGTCAGCAGCGTCACGGTCACCCGCCGGTTGGCCGCCAGGTCGGGGGTGTCGGGGATGCCGTCGATGATCAGCGAGCGCGAGACGTCCGCCTCCTCGAGCTTCACGGGCAGCTTGTCGGCGAGCGGCAGGGTGATCAGGTTGGCGATCCCGGCGCCGTAGAGCGTGGCCAGCGGCGCGGTCGCCATGGCGGGCCCGAGCTTCGAGGGGGCGGACATGTTGGCGAACATCGCCACCGGGCCGAGGATCGGGCCGATCAGGCCCCAGGCCGGGGCGCAGTCGCCGTAGGCCCGGCAGACCCTCAAGCCCTCATCGGGATGCGTGAGGACGTTGTCGCGGTCGCGCTCCATCGTGTCGCGGATGAAGTCCCGGTCGTAGCCGTCGGCGATGCCGCGCGCGCCCTGGGCGAGGAACGGGTCGGCGATCTCCATGTTCTCCAGCGCCATCGGGCCGGACTCGCGGACCACGTCGGCGATCTTGGTGATCTCCTCAGATCGGCGCCTGCGGCATCACCGAGCGCATCACGAAGGCGTAGCGCAGGCCCATCGGCAGGCCGTGCACGATCACCGGGAACGGGACGCGGATCATCGTGGCCGCGGTGGCGCCCCCGAACACCACCCCCGCCGCGTACTCCGACGCGGAGGCACCGAAATGGCCGCCGTCGAGGAGGATCAGCCCGACCACGACGCCGAGGCTTGAGAGGAGGCCGAGTGCGGTTGCGCGATCCACGGCCCTGGGCGCCCGATGCAAATCGTCAACGAGTCGCCCCCCGCTGTGGCTTGCGGCCGGGTTATTCGCAGCGTTAGGAAATCTTGCTGAACGAACCGTAAAGGCGGACGCTTCGACCCTGTATAGGGCCGTCATCGCCCGTTCAGGCGGGCTCGGGCATAAGCCGTGTGGTGCGAGGGGTTTGGCGGCGGAATCGGCGGTGGCCGCCCGTCGCACGGACCTTAAGAAGTGGCGCGAGACCCGGATACACGGGCCGCGCCGGGGGTGGCGGAGCGGTGGCGATGGTTCGTCTGTACGGGCGGGTCCTGGGTTTCCTGAAGGCGGATCGGCGGCTGGCCATCGGCTTGGCGGCCACCAACGTCGTGCTGGCGGTGGCGGCCTTCGCCGAACCGCTGCTGATGGGCCGGATCATCGATCAGCTGACCCACCTCAAGCGCGGCGGCAACGCCATGGCCACGATGCTGCCCCTGCTGGCGGCCTGGGTGGCGTTCGGCTTCTTCACCATCGCGGCGGGCGTGTTCATCGCGCTCCACGCCGACCGGCTGGCCCACCGCAACCGCCTGTCCTCGATGGCGAGTTACTTCGAGCACGTCCTCGACCTGCCGCTGGCCTTCCACTCGGCCAACCATTCCGGCCGGGTCCTGAAGGCGATGCTGGAGGGCACCAACGGCATGGCCTGGCTGTGGCTCGGCTTCTTCCGCGACCACCTCGTCGCCCTGGTCTCGCTGGTCGTGCTCCTGCCGATGACCCTGTTCATCAACTGGCAGCTCGGCTCGATCCTGGTGGTGCTGGTGGTGGCCTTCACGGCGCTGACCACCTTCGTGATGCGCCGGACCGAGACGCTCCAGGGCCAGGTCGAGGAATTCAATTCCGGCCTCGCCGCCCACGCCTCGGACGCGCTGGGCAACGTCGCGGTGATCCAGTCCTTCACCCGCGCCAAGGCCGAGAAGGACGCGATGCGCGGCATCATCACCAACCTGCTCGCCGCGCAGATCCCGGTCCTGTCCTGGTGGGCGCTCGCCAACGTGGCGACCCGCGCCTCGGCGACCATCACCATGACGGCGATCTTCGTCACCGGCATCTGGCTGTACCAGGCCGGCACCACCACGGTGGGCGAGGTCGTGGCCTTCATGAGCCTGGCCACCGCCTTCGTGGCGCGGCTCGACCATGTGGTCGGCTTCGTTAACGGATTGTTCCAGCAGGCGCCCAAGATCGCCGAGTTCTTCGAAATCTACGACACCGTGCCGGCCGTGGCCGACCGTCCCCATGCCCGGCAGGTCGCCCGCTTCGAGGGCGAGGTCACCTTCGACGACGTCGCCTTCTCGTATGACGGCCGGCGCAAGGCGCTGGACGGCGTCTCGTTCTCGGCCCGCCCGGGCGAGACCGTGGCGCTGGTCGGCACCACCGGCTCGGGCAAGTCGACGACGCTGGGCCTCCTGCACCGCAGCTTCGATCCGTCCTCCGGGGCGATCCGCATCGACGGCCTCGACGTGCGCGACATCGGCCTGTCGTCCCTGCGCCACAACATCGGCGTGGTGTTCCAGGAGCCGATGCTGTTCGCCCGCTCGATCCGCGAGAACCTGCAGGTCGGCTGCCCCGACGCCACCGATGCCGAGATGCTCGACGCCCTCGAGCGGGCCCAGGCCGGCGCCTTCATGGCGCGCCAGCAGGACGGGCTCGACACGGTGATCGGCGAGCGCGGCCGGTCGCTCTCGGGGGGCGAGCGCCAGCGGCTCTCGATCGCCCGGGCGCTCCTGAAGAACCCGCCGATCCTGATCCTCGACGAGGCGACCTCGGCGCTGGACGCCGCCACCGAGCGCAAGCTCCAGGGCGCCCTGGAGGCCGTCATGGAGGGGCGCACCACCTTCGTGATCGCCCACCGGCTCGCCACGATCCGGGACGCCGACCGCATCCTGGTCTTCCACGAGGGCCGGATCGTCGAGGCCGGCACGTTCGACGCGCTGGTCGCCCAGAACGGCCGCTTCGCCGAACTCGCCCGGGCCCAGTTCATGGCGGCCGAGGCCGACGAGGACGAGGGGCGGCTGGCCCTGGCGGCCTGAGGCGCTCGCCGCCAGGCACACGGGCGCCGGTCCGCCGGCGTCCAAGGAAGTGTCAACCTTTCGGGCGACAGAGTCCTCCGCAAGCGGTCACCCGCCCCGGAGCCCCATCGCCGATCGGGCGCGTGATCCTGACCCCTGAGTCGCAAAAATGCTGCGTGAGATCGTCCTCGACACCGAGACCACCGGCACCGAGGCGCGGAACGGCGACCGGCTGATCGAGATCGGCGCGCTCGAGCTGTTCAACCACATCCCCACGGGCCGGACCTTCCACCGCTACTGCAACCCGCAGCGGGCGGTCTCCGAGGGGGCGTTCAACGTCCACGGGTTGTCGGACGCGTTCCTGTCGGACAAGCCGCTCTTCGCCGACATCGTCGGCGAGCTGCAGGCCTTCCTGGCCGACGGGCGCCTAGTCATCCACAACGCGCCCTTCGACGTCGGCTTCCTCAACATGGAATATGCCCGGCTCGGGGCGAACGCGCCGCCGCCGATCCAGCTGGACGACGTGGTCGACACCCTGCCCATGGCCCGGCGCAAGCACCCGGGCGCGGCCAACAACCTCGACGCCCTGTGCAACCGCTACGGCATCGACACCAGCCGACGCACCAAGCATGGGGCGCTCCTCGACGCGCAGATCCTGGCGGAGGTCTATGTCGAGCTGCTCGGCGGCAAGCAGACCAGCCTTGGGCTCCTGGACGCCCAGTCCGGCCCGGCGGTCCGGACCGTCGTCCAGGCGGCTCCGGCGGCCCCTCGGCCATATCGGAGCCGCCTTACGGATGAGGAGCGGGCGCGGCACGACAGCTTCCGCGCGAGCCTCGGTGCGGCACCGATCTGGGCCGAGTATATCGGCGCCGACGACCCGTCCTGACCGGCCTTGCCGCATCGCACATCGGCCTCTATTGCATCGCACCATATGCCGACCCGCGGGCCATCCCGGCCGCGACACGGACGCTGATGTGACCAAGCGCGCACCCATCATGGATCCCTTCGGCAAGCTGAAGGCTATGCAGGACGGTGCCCGCGACCGGGCCACGCATTCGCCCTTCGCCGACATGATCGAGGCCACACGCCTGACCAGCCTGGGCCGCCTGGACGAGGCGACCGCCCTGATCCAGCGCAGCTTCGGCGGCTACGCGGCCCCGCCGCCGCCGGAGACCGCCGAGACCCCGCAGCAGCCCCAGGTGCAACGCCCGGATGCGCCGAGCGCGGCCCCCGGCATGCCGGGACGGACGCTCCGGCACCGGGGCGGCGCGCGGCGCGCATCGAGCCCGCCCGCAACCCGATCTCCGATCCGGCGCTGCGGGTCCGCAACGCGGTCGGCAAGGTCGTGCGCGGGCTCGCGCCGGTGCTCAAGGGTTCGGGCAACCGCGGCGCGGACCCGCGCGGCCGCCGGCGCCCAGCAAGCCGGCATCCCGCAAGCCGCCGGCCGAGAGCCGGTTCGTCGGCCTCAGCCACGCCGAGCCGGCCGGCAGCCGCGACTACAAGCTGTTCATCCCGGGGAATCCGGCCGAGCCGGCGCCGCTGATCGTGATGCTGCACGGCTGCATGCAGAACCCGGACGATTTCGCCGCCGGCACCGGCATGAACGTGCTGGCCGAGCGCGCCGGCATCTTCGTCGCCTATCCGGGCCAGAGCCGGCAGGCCCATGTCCAGCGCTGCTGGAACTGGTACGATCCGCGCGACCAGCGCCGGGAATCCGGCGAGGCCGCGATCATCGCGGGGCTCACCCGGGCCGTGATGGCGGCCCACGCGATCGACCCGGCCCGGGTCTACATCGCCGGCATGTCGGCGGGCGGCGCGGCCGCGTTGAACATCGCCCGGGCCTATCCGGACCTCTACGCCGCCGTGGGGGTCCATTCGGGCCTCGCCGCCGGCTGCGCCCGCGACCTCGGCTCTGCGCTGATGGCCATGCAGGTCGGCGCGCCCGGCCTCGGCACCGCGGCGTCGTTCGGTGCGGCCCCGGCCGGGCAGCGCATCCCCACCATCGTGTTCCACGGCGAGGACGACGGCACCGTCAGCGTGCGCAACGCCGACCAGGTGCTGGCCCAGGCCAACGTCGCCGGCCTGACCGCCCGGTCCGAGACCTTCGAGGACCGCGGCCATCCCTTCACCCGCACGCGCTTCCGGGACGAGGCCGGCCGGGTCGTGGTCGAGGATTGGCGGATCCGGGGCGCCGGCCATGCCTGGTCCGGCGGCCGCCCCGAGGGCAGCTACACCGATACCGACGGGCCCGACGCGTCGCGGGCCATGCTCGATTTCTTCACCGAGCAAAAGCTCGGGCCGCGGTAGAACAGCGCCCGACCGCGCTGCAAGCGGGAACGGCTCCCAGGCCTTGGTTCGACGCCCGCGCTCACGCCGGACCGGTCCCCGGTCGGGCGGCGAGCGCCCTAAGCCTTGGGGTCGCGCGAGCCCGGAGGCTTGCAGCGCGCCGCCCTGCACCCGCAAAAGGTCCCGGACCTTTTGAAACCGTGACCGGATCCCTCCATGACCGCACCGATCCCGACCCTCGACGGCCTCGCGCAGGTGGCGGAGCGCTACGACCTGCTCCTCTGCGACGTCTGGGGCGTGCTGCATGACGGCCAGAAGGCCCATGTCCCGGCCGGCGAGGCGCTGATCCGGTACCGCGGCCTGCCGGGCGCGCGGCCGCGCCGGGTGATCCTGGTCTCGAACGCGCCGCGGCCCGGGGACGGCGTCGGCCGGATCCTCGACCGGTTCGGCGTGCCCCGGGAGGCCTACGACGCGATCCTGACCTCGGGGGACCTCACCCGCGGGCTGATCGCCGAGCGCCCGGGCGCCCGGATCCGGCATCTCGGGCCCGAGCGCGACCTCGGCATCTTCCAGGGCCTCGACCTCAGCCTCGTCCCGGAGGTGGAGGCCGACCTGGTGGTCTGCACCGGCCTGTTCGACGACCGCAGCGAGACCGCCGACGATTACCGCGACGAACTCATGCGCCTGGCAGCCCGGGGGCTGACCCTGATCTGCGCCAATCCCGACCTCGTGGTCGAGAGCGGCAACCGGCTGATCCCCTGCGCGGGCCTGCTCGCGGCGGCCTATGCCGAACTCGGCGGCGCCGTGATCTACGCCGGCAAGCCCCACCGCCCGGTCTACGAGGCGGCGCTCGCCAAGGCTGCCGACCTCGCGGGCGCGCCGGTGGACCCGGGCCGCGTGATGGCGATCGGCGACGCGATCCGCACCGACATCGCCGGCGCCTGCGGCTTCGGCATCGCCAGCCTCTTGGTGGCCCGCGGCATCCACGCGGAGGAACTCGGCGTCTCGGCCGAGCACCACCGCCTCGGCGACGTCGCCGAATGGCTCGGGCGCCAGGCCGTCCACCCGGACGCGGTGATCGAACGGCTGGTCTGGTAGCGCATCCCCGCCGGCCGCCATGCTACAGGTCCGGGGATGAGCGATCCCGTCCCCGCCGCCACCCATGCCCGCACCATCCTGGCGGCTCACGAGCATCGCCGCCAGATCCCGCCCCTGAGCGGCTGGGATGCCGGCCTGGACCTGCCCGCCGCCTACCGGGTCGCCGAGGCGGTCCGGTGCCTGCGCGCGGCGCGGGGCGAGCGGCCGGTGGGCCGCAAGATCGGCTTCACCAACACGACGCTCTGGGACGCCTACGGGGTCCGCGCCCCGATCTGGGGCCACGTCTACGACACGACCCTGCGGGCGCGCGCCGACCTGACCGGGCCGGTGCCGCTCGCCGCCCTGGTCGAGCCGCGGATCGAGCCGGAGATCGTGTTCGGGCTGGCCCGGGCGCCCGAGCCCGGCATGGACCCGGCCGCCCTGATCGGGTGCCTCGACTGGGTGGCCCAGGGTTTCGAACTCGTGCAGTCGCTGTTTCCCGGCTGGCGCTTCGCCGCCCCCGACACCGTGGCGGCGTTCGGGCTGCACGGCCTGCTGGTGCTGGGCGAGCGGGTGCCGCTCACCCCGGCTTCGACGCCCGCCTGGATCGATGCGCTGGCGAGTTTCTCGGTCGACCTGCTGTGCGACGGCGCGGTCGCCGACCGGGGCCGCGCCCGCAACGTGCTCGGCGGCGGCCCCCTTTCGGCCCTCGGCCATCTCGTTGATGTTCTGGCTAACGATCCTGCGAGCCCGCCGCTCGCGCCTGGCGAGATCGTCACGACCGGGACGCTCACCGACGCCCTGCCGGTGGCGCCCGGCCAAGTCTGGAGCACCCGGCTCGCGGGGCTCCCGCTGCCGGGCCTCGACCTCGTTCTGGCCTGACGCGCCGACGGGCCCCCCGGAACGCCCGTGATCGCGCGTCTTCGACACAAAGCCGCAGAGTATTCGCGCGAAATCCGTCGCGGGTGCCGCCGGATGGGGTAAGGCGAGATGGGGCGGCCGATCGCGGCACGCGATTCGCCCTGTGCCGCACATCCGCGTTCTCCATCCCGGCCCTTCCGGGAGGTGGGGAGTTGGTGATGATTAGCCGACATGCCACATGCTGAGACATGCCTGGACGCGCCCGGAGCCGCCACACGACCTTCCTGGTGTCCGTGACCGCGGAGCGATCCGGCGGCCGCGGCCGGTCGGGTTCCAAACCCGCTCCCCTGGTCTACGCCGTGATGAAGCCGAACGCCGAGGCCGCCCTGGCGGCGGTCCGTGCGCTGGCCGATGGGCCGGTCGCCGTCGCCGTCGTGGGCAGCCTCTCCACCCGGGTGTCCAAGGGGCTGAAGCTGAAGCCGGGCGAGCCGCGGGTGGTGTAGCGGGCCCGGATCAGTCCACCGCGAGCCGGTAGCCGACGCCCCGCACCGTCTGCAGGAAGACCGGGTTGGCGGGGTCGACCTCGGTCTTGCGGCGCAGGCGGTTGATCTGCACGTCGACCGTGCGCTCCGCGGCGGCGCCCCCGGGGCCGGCGAGCTGCTCGCGCTCGACGTTGGCGCCCCCGGCCGCGGCCAGGATCGTCAGGATCTCGCGCTCCCGGTCCGTGATCCGGATCAGCGCGTCGTCCCGGCGCAATTCACCCCGGTCGATGCGGAACGCGAACGGCCCGAAGGTCACCGACTCCGCCGCCGCCTCGCGCGGGTGGTCGCTGCGCTTGATGATGTTGCTGAGCCGGAGCGTCAGCTCCCGGGGCTCGAACGGCTTGGGCAGGTAGTCGTCGGCGCCGATCTCCAGGCCCATCACCCGGTCGTTCGGGTTGGAGCGGGCGGTGAGCATCAGGATCGGCACCCGGGAGGTCTCGCGGACGCTGCGGGCGTAGTCGAAGCCGTTCTCGCCGGGCATCATCACGTCGAGCACCATCGCGTCGAACACGACGCTCTGGGCCCGGGCCCGGGCCTCGGCGGCGCTGGCCGCCACGGTGACGCGAAACCCCTGGTCGGTCAGGTAGCGGGCCAGCAGTTCGCGCAGGCGGCGGTCGTCGTCGACCACGAGGACGTGCGGCGCCGCGTCGGGCAAGTCGGCCCGGGGGCGGCCGTCACGCGCCGCCACCGCCGGTCGGCCCGCGCCGGGCCATCAGGCGCCGGACCGCAGGCCGGTCCTCCGGCTCGATCATCGCCATCAGAAAATCCTCCGGGGAGCCCAGCGCGTCCGGCGCGGCGAGCGCTCGGGCCAGGCGCCGGGCCTGGACGCGGGTGAGGTCGGCGGCCAGCTCGGCACCGGACGGCGTGCAGTACAGCAGGCGCTGGCGCCGGTCGCTCGGCCCGGTCTTCTGGGTGACGTAGCTCTGCCCGATCAGGTCCTTCAGCACCCGGTTGAGGCTCTGCTTGGTGATCCGCAGGATGTCGAGCAGCTCCGCGATGGTCAGCCCCGGATAGCGGTCGACGAAGTGCAGCACCCGGTGATGCGCACGGCCGAAGCCGTAGGCGGCCAGGATCCGGTCCGGGTCGCCGACGAAATCCCGGTAGGCGAAGAACAGCAGCTCGATCAGGTCGTCGCTGCCGAGGGCGTGCGCGGCGGTCGCGGCCACGCCGTCCGGCCGACGGGGCGCCGCGGCAGGCAGCCCGGAGACGCGCAGGCCGTCGCGCTGAACCGATGACGTCACGGGGGGCAGACCGTCACTCTAAGCAGACCGGATGATAAGAAGGTCAGTCCCGCTGACATGTCTCAGCGCCGCCCGGGAGCGTCAAGCCCGGGGGCGCCGGCCCGCGAGACAGCCGCCCCTGACCCGTCCGGGGCTTGCCGGCCGCCGCGCCGGGTCCGATACCGGTCCGGTGCGAGGTCGGGACCCGAGGGGAACAGCATGCGCGACGCCGAGATACGGGGCCGCCGGGTCTGGATCCGCGATCCGCTGGCCATCCTGGCCGAGGGGGCCGGGGGCGGCGTCGTGGTGGAGGGCGGCCGGATCGTCGAATGCGTGCCGGCGGGCGCCCGGCCGGCCGCCCCGGTGGACGAGACCTTCGACGCCGCGCGCCACGTGGTCGTCCCGGGGCTGATCAACACCCACCACCACGCCTTCCAGACGCTCACCCGGGCGCACCCGCTGGCGATCAACAAGCCGCTCTTCCCGTGGCTGAAGGCGCTCTACACGGTCTGGGGCCGGATCACCCCGGAGGCGTTCCGGCTCGCCACCCGGGTGGCCTATACCGAATTGCTGCTCTCGGGCTGCACCACGGCGGGCGATCACCATTACCTGTTCCCGGAGGGACTCGAGGACTCGGTGGACGTCCAGGTCGAGGAGGCCCGGAGCCTCGGAATCCGCGCCGCCGTGACCCGTGGGTCGATGAGCCTGTCCGACCGGGAGGGCGGCCTGCCCCCCAAGACGCTGACGCAGGACGACGACACGATCCTGGCCGATTGCGAGCGGGTGCTGAACCTGTTCCACGACCCCGCCCCCGGGGCGATGGTGCAGATCGGCCTGGCGCCGTGCTCGCCCTTCGCGGTGACCGAGCGGCTGATGCGCGAGAGCGCGGAGCTGGCCGCCCGGCACGGCTGCCGCCTGCACACCCATCTCGGCGAGACGCTGGACGAGGACGGCTACTGCCAGTCGATGTTCGGCTGCCGACCGGTGGACTACCTGGAACGGGTCGGCTGGATGACCGACCGAGTCTGGCTCGCCCACGGCATCCACTTCAACGACGCCGAGGTCGCCCGGCTCGGCAAGGCCGGGGTCGGCG
This sequence comes from Methylobacterium sp. WL1, assembly GCF_008000895.1. Taxonomy (NCBI): domain Bacteria; kingdom Pseudomonadati; phylum Pseudomonadota; class Alphaproteobacteria; order Hyphomicrobiales; family Methylobacteriaceae; genus Methylobacterium; species Methylobacterium sp. WL1. The sequence continues at coordinate 4,828,878 of NZ_CP042823.1, forward strand.
TGTGCCATTGCCCAACCTCGAACATGACCCTGGCGTCGGGCCGCTGCCGCACCTGCGAACTGGAGGCGGCGGGCTCGCCCGTGGGCCTCGGGGTCGACGGATCGGCCTCCAACGACAGCTCCAACCTCATGGAGGGGGTGCGGCACGCGCTGATGCTGAGCCGGCTCACCTACGGGGCGGAGGCCGTGACCCATCGCGATGCCCTGCGCTGGGCCACGCAGGGCTCGGCCGCCTGCCTGGGACGCGCCGATATCGGCCGGATCGCGCCGGGCCTGGAGGCCGACCTCGCCCTGTTCACCCTGGACGAGCTGCGCTTCTCCGGCGCCCACGATCCGCTGGCGGCCCTGGTCCTGTGCGGCGCGACCCGGGCCGACCGGGTGATGGTGGCCGGCCGCTGGCGGGTGATCGACGGTGAGCCGCTGGGTGTGGATACGGGCCGCCTGCGCGAGGACCATTCGCGGCTGGCGGTGGCGCTGTTCGGGGCGGGATGAGCCTCGAAGGCGGTCGGGTTTCCGCCGCGTCGCGGACGAGGGCCAAGGGCGGTGCCGATGCTGCGCCCTCCCCCATCTGTGGGGGCGGGAGGGCGCAGCATCTGCAGGGGGCGGCAAAGGGGAACCCGGCTTCTGGATGAAACCGAGCGGGCATGACGGCCGCAGCCATAGGCTGCACGTTGCGCCCCTCGCACGGGCCTTCGTCCCGGCCCGGCCCGGCTTCGGGTGCCACCTTCCCCCGCAGGGGCGGGAGATGCGCGTGCGTCCAGCCGTCAGCCTGATTCAGCAGCGACGTCTGACTGACTTTGCCTGCAGAGGCGCAGCCCGAGCGACCCCGCTTAGAACAGCCCGTCGATCTGCCCGTCGGCATCGAGGCGGATCGTGTCGGCGGCGGGGACCCGGGGCAGGCCCGGCATGGTCATGATCTCCCCGCAGATCGCCACCACGAAGCCGGCACCGGCCGAGAGCCGGACGTCGCGCACCCCGACGACGTGGCCCTCGGGGGCGCCCATCAGGCTCGGGTCGGTGGAGAACGAGTACTGGGTCTTGGCCATGCAGATCGGCAGGTGGCCGTAGCCGTCCTTCTCGAAGGTGGCGAGCTTGCCCGCGGCCTTGGTCTCGATCTGGATGTCGGCGGCGCCGTACAGCTTGGTGGCGATCGCCCGGATTTTTTCCGAAAGCGGCGCCTCGGTCTCGTAGGCGTAGCGGATCGGGGCCGGCTCCGAGGCGGCGAGCCGCACCACCGCGTGCGCCAGCTCCTCGGCGCCGGCGCCGCCCTCGGCCCAGTGGCGGCAGGTGATCGCCTCGACGTCGAGGCGTTCCCGGCACAGCTCCTTCAGCCGGGCGTGTTCGGCGTCGGTGTCGGCGTGGAAGTGGTTGACCGCGACCACAACGGGCAGGCCGAAGCCGCGCAGGTTGGTGACGTGCCGGGCGAGGTTGGCGAACCCCGTCTCGAGGGCGCCGATGTTCTCGGCCCCGAGGCTCTTCTTATCGACGCCGCCGTGCATCTTGAGCGCGCGGATCGTGGCCACCACCACGACCGCCGAGGGGCTCAGGCCGGCCTGCCGGCACTTGATGTCCAGGAACTTCTCCGCGCCCAGATCGGCGCCGAACCCGGCCTCGGTCACGGTGTAGTCGGCCAGCCGCAGGCCGGCCCGGGTGGCGATCACCGAGTTGCAGCCATGGGCGATGTTGGCGAACGGGCCGCCGTGGATCAGCGCGGGGTTACCCTCGAGCGTCTGCACGAGGTTCGGCTGCAGGGCGTCCTTGAGCAGCACCGTCATGGCGCCCGTGGCCTTCACGTCCTTGAGCGTGACGAGCTTGCGGTCGCGGGTCTCGGCGATGACGATCCGGCCCAGGCGCTCCTCGAGGTCGGCGAGGTCCTTGGCGAGGCAAAACACCGCCATCACCTCGGAGGCGACCGTGATGTCGAATCCGTCCTCCCGGGGGAAGCCGTTGGCGACGCCGCCGAGCGACTGGGTGATCTGGCGCAGGGCCCGGTCGTTCATGTCGACGACCCGGCGCCAGTGGATCCGGCGCACGTCGATGTTGAGCTCGTTCGCCCAGTAGACGTGGTTGTCGATCAGGGCGGCCGCGAGGCTGTGGGCCGACGTGATGGCGTGGAAGTCGCCCGTGAAGTGCAGGTTGATCTGCTCCATCGGCACGACCTGGGCCTTGCCGCCGCCGGCCGCCCCGCCCTTCATGCCGAAGCAGGGGCCGAGCGAGGGCTCGCGCAGGCAGATCATGGTCTTCTGGCCGATGCGGTTCAGCGCGTCGCCGAGGCCCACCGTGGTGGTGGTCTTGCCCTCGCCCGCGGGCGTCGGCGAGATCGCCGTCACCAGCACGAGCTTGCCCGGCGCCTTGCCCTCGAGCCCGGCGATGTAGCCGTGGTCGAGCTTGGCGATGTGCTTGCCGTAATTGTGCAGCGCCTCGTCCGGGATGCCGAGCTTCTCGGCAACCTGTGCGATCGGCTTCAGGGTCGCGGCGCGGGCGATCTCGATATCTGACGGCATGGGCGTTCTCCCTGGCTCCGCGGGCCCGGCGCCCGCCCACCCGCCGACTGTTATCGTACGGGGATCTTGCCTCGCGATGATGTGCAGCGCCGGTCGCTCGGATGCGCGGACGCAGCCCGGGACGCGGCGAGGCCGCCCGAGGGCAGCCGCGGCACTGTGCGTCAAACCGACCGGAAAAGCGCGTCGATTTTTATGAGCCGACGGACAAATTAGTCTTGCCGGCCCGGAGAGTATGCGCGCCCCGGAGGAGGCGGCTTTTAACCCCCCGACTTCTTGGCCTTGTCGGCGGCGCCCGGGGCCTCGTGCGGCTGCGGGGCGCCCTTGGGCAGTTCCGGATTCTCGGCGTTGTGCGGGGCCGCCACCGGGGCCGGCACGGTCTCGGCCGTCGCGGTGGGCTTCTCGATCTCCGGCAGGCCGTCCTTCAGCTTGTCGTTGATCTGCGCGAGGTCGTCCGGCTCGGGGTTCAGGTCCTTGGCATGCTGCCACTGGAACTTGCCCTCGAGGCGCCGGCCTGAACGCCAGTAGGCGTCGCCGAGGTGGTCGTTGATGGTCGGGTCACCGGGCTTCAGCTCGACCGCCTTCTCCAGCTCGCGCACCGCGTCGTCCCAGCGGCCGAGGCGGTAATAGGCCCAGCCCAGGCTGTCGACGATCATGCCGTCCCGGGGGCTCGCGTCGGCGGCCTGCTGCAGCAGCTTGAACGCCTCGTCGATGTTGATCTTCTGGTCGACCCAGGAATAGCCGAGATAGTTCATCACCTGGGCCTTGGCGGCCGGCTGGCTCGCCGGCACCAGGGACAGGGCCTTCTTCAGGTCGGCCTCGGCCTTGGGCCATTGCTTGGCGCGCTCGTAGGCGGTGCCGCGGAAGTAGAAGGTCGTCCAGTAATTCGCCAGTGGCCGGTCGCCGATCAGGTCGATGGCGCGGGTATAGGTGGCGGCCGCCTCCTCGTACTTCTTGCGCGCCCGCTGGACGTTGCCCAGCGCGGTGATCACGTCGATGTCGTCCGGATGCGCCTTCATGGCGGCGTCGAGATGGGCCAGCGCCTCGTCGCCCTTGCCCATCTGCTCCAGGTTGAGGCCGACCTGGATGTCGGCGTTGAGCTTGAGCGGCGAGGTCGCGGGGATCTGCGCGTAGGCCTCGTTGGCCCGCTCGGTCTGCTTCATCCGGTCCAGGGTGTCGGCGAGCGTCAGCCGGGCCAGCGCGTGGTCGGGGGCGAGGTAGAGCGCGAGCCGCAGGTAGATCACCGCGGGCAGCTCGTCGCCCTGCGTCGAGCCCGCCGAGCCCAGCCCGTACAGCACCTCGGCGGCGCCCTCCTGGGCGTTGCCGATCAGGCGGGCCAGCGGCTTGCCGTCCTTGAGCTTGTCCAGGGCGTCGCGCACCAGCGGGTGCCGGGGCGAGAGCTGGTCGAAGTCGGAATAGGCCTGGATCGCCAGGTCGGTGCGGCCGAGGCTGGCCTCCAGCCGGGCGTAGGCGTCGACGATCCGCAGGGTGTTGCGGTCGGCCTCGTAGGCGGCCTTGAGCCGCCGCTCGGCCTCGGCGTTGTCGCCGATCACCGAGGCGATCAGGCCAGCATGGTAGTCGCGGAAGGTGTTGTAGTAGCGCTCGCCCCGGAGCTTGTTGACCGTCTCCAGCGCCTTCTTGCCGTCACCCGCGCCGGCATAGGACCAAGCGGTCAGCAGCGTCGCGGTCAGGTCGGTGGCCGCGCCCCGGCCGCTCCTCGAAAAATTCTGGCGGGCGGCGGCCCACTGGCCGGCCTTGATCTGGCGCACCCCGAGGGAGAGGTTGGCGAGCCCGTTGGTGGGATCGCGTGCGATCAGCTTCTCGCCGGCCCGGAACGCGTCCGGCAGGGCGCCGTCCGCGAGCAGCGAGATGAAGGCGCGCTCGACCAGCTCGGCGTTGCGCGGGTCGGCCTTGACCGCCTCGCGGTAGAAGGTCGCCGCCGCCGCCGTGTCCCGGGAGGCGCCCGCGATGTAGGCGGACAGGAAGTTGCCCTCCAGGGATTCCGCGGGCTCGTATTCGAGCAGCGGAGCCGACTCGCGCGGCTGGGCGGCCAGAACGGTCTGAGGCAGGCCGGCGGCGAGCATCAGGGCGAGCGCCGAGACGCTCCGGCGGGCGCGTGTTATCATCATGAACCGGTCGCGGCTCCTGGGCGCCGGCCTACGGGGGCCGGGCGCGAGAATGGCGGGGCATCCCCGAAAATCGCTGGGGACACTGAACGCATCCCGCCAGCCCCGCAAGGCGAAAGGATGGCGCGGGGGCTTACGGATTCAGGCCGGCGCGGTAGCCGGCGTCCTCGGACTCGCGCACGTCTGTCAGGCTTGCACCCGCGCGGGCCCTCGTCGCTTGCTGCGACAACGTTGCCGCCCGCGGCGAACAGATCGGCCGGAGGTTTGCTCGGAAGCATCGCCGGAAGCGTGTTCGTCGAGGGGCGAGGCACGCTCACAGGGATAGCGAGACCGGCACTCCGGCACGCGGCTACCCCAGGCCAGAGGTCCGGACGGGTCGAGGCAGCCGGGTCGAGATCGCGCAACGGCTCGAGAAAGGTCTTCGGGGCGAGGAAGGTCTTCGGGGCGAGGAAGCCGCCCCGATGCTTTGTCACGATTGCCACAGCGCGCGCCCTGACGTCGCGCTCAACACCCGGACGGTCGGACGAAACGTGTTTCTCTGAGAAACGGGCTCAACCGGAGCGCCATCCCGTGGGAGGCGCCGGGGCTCGGCGACCCAAACCCGCTGCCGGCTGATCGCAAACATATGGGTACGCCCGCCTGTCCGACGAACGGCGAACGCGTCAGACGGCCGATATGTATCGGCCGTCCCTCACATGTTCGGATAGTTCGGTCCGCCCGGGCCCTCCGGCGTCACCCAATCGATGTTCTGGTTCGGGTCCTTGATATCGCAGGTCTTGCAGTGGACGCAGTTCTGCGCGTTGATCTGGTAGCGCACGCCGTCCGAGGCGGCGGCGTCCTCCACCCACTCGTAGACGCCGGCCGGGCAGTAGCGGGACGAGGGGCCGCCGTAGACGTCGTGCTCCGAGCGCTTCTGCAGCTCCAGATCGCGGACCTTGAGGTGGGGCGGCTGGTCCTCCTCGTGGTTGGTGTTCGAGAGGTAGACCGAGGAGAGCCGGTCGAAGGTCAGCTTGCCGTCCGGCTTCGGGTAGGTGATCGGCGTCACCTCCGAGAGCGGCTTGAGGCAGGCATGGTCCGGCTTGCCGTGCTTGAGCGTGCCGAACGGCGAGGCGCCGAGCAGGCTGGTCGCCCACATGTCGACCCCGCCGAGCCCCACCCCCACCAGGGTGCCGTAGCGCGACCAGAGCGGCTTGACGTTGCGCACGGCCTTGAGGTCCTGCCCGATCGGGCTGTCGCGCCAGCCGGCATCGTAGGCGGCGAGCTCGTCTCCGGCCCGGCCGGCCTTCAGGGCGTCCGCGATGGCGTCGGCCGCCTGCATCCCGGACAGGATCGCGTTGTGCGAGCCCTTGATCCGCGGCACGTTGACGAAGCCCGCCGAGCAGCCGACCAGGCAGCCGCCCGGGAAGACCAGTTTGGGCACCGATTGCCAGCCGCCCTCCATGATGGCGCGCGCGCCGTAGCCGATGCGCTTGGCGCCCGCGAAGGTGTCGGCGATCATCGGGTGGGTCTTGAAGCGCTGGAACTCCTCGAACGGCGACAGGGTCGGGTTCTCGTAGTTCAGGTGCGTCACGAAGCCGACCGACAGCAGGTTGTCGTCGAAATGGTACAGCCAGGAGCCGCCGCCGGCCCGGTTCGGCAGGGGCCAGCCCATCGTGTGGCGCACCAGCCCCGGCTCGAAGGTGGAATCCGGCAGCTGCCACAGCTCCTTGACGCCGAGCCCGTACTTGAAGTGGTCGCTGTGGCGATTGAGCGAGAACCGCTGGATCAGCCCCTTGGTCAGGTTGCCCCGGGCGCCCTCGCCGAACACCGTGTACTTGCCGCGCAGCTCCATGCCGCGGGTGTAGTCCTCGCGCGGATCACCCGAACGGCCGATCCCGAGGTCGCCCGTGGCGATGCCCGCCACCGCGCCGGCCTCGTCGAACAGCACCTCGGCGGCCGGGAAGCCCGGATAGATCTCGACGCCGAGCGCCTCCGCCTGGGCGCCCAGATACTTGCAGGTGTTCGACAGCGAGCCGACGAAGTTGCCGTGGTTCGACATGAGCTTGGGGAAGAACACGTTCGGCAGGGTCACGCCGCTGTTCTTGGTCAGCATCATGAACTCGTCACGCCGGACCTCGGTCTTGAGCGGCCGCTCCGGATCGGTGCGCCAGTCCGGGAGCAGCCGGTCGAGGCCGATCGGGTCGATCACCGCGCCCGACAGGATGTGGGCGCCGACCTCGGAGCCTTTTTCCACGACGACGACGGAGATCTCCTCGCCGATCTCGGCCGCGCGCTGCTTCAGGCGGATCGCGGCGGCGAGCCCGGCCGGGCCGGCGCCGACCACGACCACGTCGAAATCCATGCTTTCGCGTTCGGGCAGCGCCATCGTCGAGCCTCCTGTTTTCTTGTCGCTATGCCCGATCCGTTGCCGGATCGGCAGTACGTGTCGCCGTCTCAAGCGATTCCAGACTGGAAAGGCAAGCTGCCGGAGCCCGGACTTGAGCGAAAGCTCTCCTATGCCACATGGGGGGAATACGGACGGGCTCGGGGCGACCCGGCGGTCACCGTGGCGTGCGGCAGGGCGCCGAAGGCCGCGCCGTTCGGTCACGCAAGTCCTTGCCGTCGAGCGGGTTTCAAGAGTTGTCCACAGGCATCGAGCGCCCCACATGCTGACCAGCATGCCGAGCCCCACCGACGCGCAAGCCGACCTCATCGCCTATCTCGATTTCCACGTGGAGGCCGGCGCCGACGCGGTCCTCGACGAGCGGCCGCACGACCGCTTCGGCGAGGCCGACACGCCGGCCCCGACCCTGCGGGCGCCCTGGCGCCCGGCGGCTTCGCCCCGGCCCGCCGCCCGTCCCACAGCCTCGTGCCGCCCCCGGGCTCACCCCCCCCCGTCCCCGGCCCCGGCCCGCACCTTCGGGCGTGCGGCGAGCGCCCAGCCGGAGGAGGCGGCGAGCGATGCCCGCGCCCGGGCGCGCGAGGCCAAGAGCCTCGACGAGCTGGAAAAGATCCTGGCGGATTTCGACGCCTGCCCGCTGCGCTTCACAGCCAAGAACCTGGTCTTCGCCGACGGCAATCCCGAGGCGCGGGTGATGTTTCTCGGGGAGGCCCCGGGCGCCGACGAGGACCGGATCGGCAAGCCGTTCATGGGCCGCTCGGGCCAGCTCCTCGACAAGATGATGGCGGCGATCGGCCTCGATCGGACCAGCGCCTATATCGGCAACATCGTCCCGTGGCGGCCCCCGGGCAACCGCAACCCGACACCCCAGGAGGTGGCGGTGTGCCGGCCCTTCGTGGAGCGCCAGATCGAGCTGGTCGATCCGGAGGTGATCGTCTGCCTCGGCGCCCCCGCGACCCAGACGCTGACCGGCACCAAGGACGGGATCCTGCGGACCCGCGGCCGGCTGTTCCCGTACAAGCTGCCGACCGGCGAGGCGAAGCTCCTGGCCACCCTCCACCCGGCCTTCCTGCTGCGACAGCCGGTGCAGAAGCGCCTCGCATGGCGGGATTTTCGCGCCTTGCGCGCCCTGCTCGACGGGAAAGCTTGACCGGAGCCGCGGAACCGGGCGTTCCCTCCCGTCATTAGAGTTTCGTCCCGAACGGTGTCTGCCGGCTTTCGGACATAGGCGATGCACAGTTAGGACCGCACCCTGCCCGGCGGCAGGCGCGGCATCAGGGCGGGACCATGCGCTGGGACGATCTACGCAGCTCCGACAACGTCGAGGATCGCCGCGGTGAGGGCGGCGGCGGTGGCATGGGCTTCCCGGGCGGCGGCGCGGGCGGCCTCGGGATCGGCACCATCGTGGTGCTGATGATCATCGGCTACTTCACCGGCATCAACCCGGCGATCCTGATCGGCGGCGCCCAGCAGATCGGCCGCGGCGGCGGCCAGCAGGAGCAGACGGCCGACCCGCAAACCCAGTCCCGGCGCCGCCAGGCCCCGACGGACGAGAGCGGCCGGTTCGCCTCGAAGATCCTGGGCAACACCGAGGACGTGTGGAGCCAGATCCTGCCGCAGCAGACCGGCAAGCAATACACCCCGACGACCCTGGTGCTCTACACCGGCGGCACCCGCTCGGGCTGCGGCTCGGCCCAGGCCGCCATGGGCCCGTTCTACTGCCCGCTCGACAAGAAGGTCTACCTGGACACCGGCTTCTTCAAGGAGATGGCGAGCAAGTTCGGCGTGAAGGGCGACTTCGCCTACGCGTACGTCATCGCCCACGAGGTCGGCCACCACGTCCAGGACGTTCTTGGCATTCTCGGCAAGGTCCAGGCCCGCCAGCAGCAGGCCTCCAGCAAGACCGAGGCGAATGCCCTGTCGGTGCGGATCGAGCTGATGGCCGATTGCCTGGCCGGCGTCTGGGCCAAGAACTCGAACGACAAGTACGCGGAGCTGGAGCAGGGCGACATCGACGAGGCCCTGAACGCCGCCGCCCAGATCGGCGACGATTCGCTGCAGAAGCGCTCGCAGGGCTACGTGGTGCCGGATTCCTTCACGCACGGCTCCTCGGCCCAGCGCCAGCGCTGGTTCACCGCCGGCTACAAGAGCGGGCAGACCAAGGCCTGCGACACGTTCCGGACGGCGAACAACTGAGGCTCGGTCAGGGCTCCGGGGATACGGCGAGCAGGCGCTGTCTATGCGGGCGTAGCGACGCAACCCTGCGGCGCTACGCTCCCTGACCGGGCTCTTCCCCGGGTCGCTTCGCTGCGCTCGTTCCGCGACGGGCATCGACCCCGCTCTCTCGCGCGCGCCGGTATCCCGGCGACGTGGATGGCGACAGGCGTACGCCCTATCCCAGTCCGATCCATCCATTCCGATCCATGCAGATCGCGATGGCGTCCCTCGCCGTGGCTGCGAAAGGACAGGGCGCCCTGAGACGGGACCTGCTGCAACATCTCGGCCTCTCGCCGGAGGAGCGGGTCGACCTGCGAGACGTGGCCAAGTGGTGCGCTGCGCGCGCGGGCGGCCCGGCCATCCGGCACCATCGCCGATGTCGTCCAAGCCTTCGACGCAGACGTGACGCGGCATGCGCCTCGGACGATCGAGGCGATGAACGCCCGGGCGGAGGCTGGCTTGGGCTGGTGCGCCGGACGACGCACGAACATGTCCCTCGACACCGCCGTGTTGGCTCGGACTCAGGCCGCGAGAGGCCGGTGGCGACTTCGCCGACGGCGTCCTGGCGTAGGAAGGCCGGCGGCTCGCCGGTGAGATCGTCGTCTCCTTCGACCAGGAGGCTGTGACGTCGCGGGCCCGGCACGGGGAGGCCGCGCAGCGCCTGTGCGGAACGCGGCTCCGGTCGCGATGCGTCCCGGGCCGGGCTTCTCAGCGCTGGCTCAACCGCAGGGCGTTGGCCTGGACCTTCCGGCGGTAGCTGCGGATCACCTTGCCGTTCGAGGCGCCCGAGGCGACCATCAGGGCCGCTTCGCTGGCCGCCATGATCTTCTCCGTCACCATGCGCTGCGCCTCGATCTGCGCGGCCGGGCCGCCCACCGCGAACATCGCCATGCGCTGTGCGATCACCCCCTGGGCCTCCAGGCCCAGCATGGCCATGTCCAGGCTCGTCTTCCACCAACCGAACAGCATCGCGTTCCTTGTGTCTCGCGCGGGGCAACGGCCCTGCCTGTGCTTGGCTCCCGGCGCCGATCCCACGGTTGCGTGAGCGGCAAGCGGCCCCCCGACCCCGGCTTCGTCTTTGCGCCGTCTCGATCCATGCCGTAAGCGGCCCGAAGTATTTCCCCCGGACACGGCAACCGCCCTTCATGATACGCCTGGACAAAATCACCAAGCAGAACGGGCGGCAGCTCGTCTTCATCGAGGCCTCGGCCGCGCTCCAGCGGGGCGAGAAGATCGGGCTCGTGGGTCCGAACGGGGCCGGCAAGACCACCCTGTTCCGGATGATCATCGGCCAGGAGCAGCCCGACGAGGGCCAGGTCGCGGCCGACCGGGGCATCACCATCGGGTATTTCAGCCAGGATGTCGGCGAGATGGCCGGGCGCAGCGTCGTCACCGAGGTGATGGACGGCGCCGGCCCGGTGAGCACGGTGGCGGCCGAATTGGCGGAGCTCGGCGCCGCGCTCGCCGACCCGGACCGGGCCGACGAGATGGACGCCCTGGTGGAGCGCTACGGCGAGGTCCAGGCCCGGTTCGAGGAACTCGACGGCTACGCCCTGGAGGGGCGCGCCCGGGAGGTGCTCGACGGCCTCAGCTTCAGCCAGGAGATGATGGACGGCGATGTCGGCGCCCTCTCGGGGGGCTGGAAGATGCGGGTCGCGCTCGCCCGCATCCTGCTGATGCGCCCGGACGTGATGCTGCTGGACGAGCCGTCCAACCACCTGGATCTCGAGAGCCTGATCTGGCTCGAATCGTTCCTGAAGGCCTATGACGGCGCCCTGCTGATGACCTCGCACGACCGCGAGTTCATGAACCGGATCGTCACCAAGGTGATCGAGATCGACGGCGGCGCGCTGACCACCTTCTCGGGCGACTACGCCTTCTACGAGGGCCAGCGGAAGCTGAACGAGGCGCAGCAGCAGGCGCAGTTCGAGCGCCAGCAGGCGATGCTGGCCAAGGAGATCGCCTTCATCGAGCGGTTCAAGGCTCGGGCCTCCCACGCCGCCCAGGTCCAGAGCCGGGTGAAGAAGCTCGATAAGATCGAGCGGGTCGAGCCGCCCCGGCGGCGGCAATCGGTGGCGTTCGAGTTCCAGCCGGCGCCGCGCTCGGGCGACGACGTCGTGATGCTGAAGGGCGTCCACAAGCGCTACGGCAGCCGCACGATCTACGAGGGGCTGGACTTCTCGGTGCGGCGCCGGGAGCGCTGGTGCGTGATGGGGATCAACGGCGCCGGCAAGTCGACGCTGCTGAAGCTCGTCACCGGCACCACCGCGCCGGACGACGGCTCGGTCATGGTCGGCGGCAGCGTCAAGCTCGGCTACTTCGCCCAGCACGCCATGGACCTGCTCGACGGCGACCGCACCGTGTTCCAGACCCTGGAGGACGCGTTCCCGCAGGCCGGGCAGGGCTCGCTGCGGGCGCTGGCCGGCTGCTTCGGCTTCTCGGGCGACGACGTCGAGAAGCGCTGCCGGGTGCTCTCGGGCGGCGAGAAGGCCCGGCTGGTGATGGCCCTGATGCTGTACGACCCGCCGAACTTCCTGGTGCTCGACGAGCCGACCAACCACCTCGACATGGGCACCAAGGAGATGCTGATCACCGCGCTTGCCAACTACGAGGGCACGATGCTGTTCGTCTCCCACGATCGGCATTTCCTGGCGGCGCTGTCGAACCGGGTGCTGGAGGTGACGCTCGAGGGCATCCACCAGTACGGCGGCGGCTACACCGAGTACGTGGCCCGCACCGGCCAGGAGGCGCCAGGCCTGCGCAGCTAAACCAGGCCTGCGCAGCTGAACGAAGCCTGCGCAGCGGAACGAAGCCTGCGCAGCCAAAGGAAGCCTGCACAGCTGAACGAGGCCTGCGCAGCTCACAGGGGCCTGCACGATTGACGGGGGTGGGCCGCGACCTTCGGGCCCGCTCCCGCGCCGGGTTTCCGGCGCTAAGCTCGTGGCGACCGGGCCGGGGGCCAGATGCCGTGCGACGCCTGCTGAAATTCCTCCACACGATGGGGTCGGCCGGGTTGCTGGGGGCGATGGCGTCCCTGGTGGTCCTCCTGGCGCTGGCTCCCGCGCCGGCCGCCCTGCCCGGCTACGCGGCGATCCGGGGCGCCATGGGGGCCGTCGCCACCTGGGTGTTCGTGCCGTCGCTCGCCGCGACCCTGCTGTCCGGGCTGCTCGCGATGGCGCTCAACCGGGCCTACCTCAACGCCGGCTGGGCCTGGGTGAAGCTCGCCACCGGGGTCCTGATGTTCGAGGGCGGCCTGGTCTACGTGCAGGGGCCGATGAACCGCGAGGCCGAGCGCAGCGCCCGGGCGCTCGCCGGCCTGCTGGATCCCGCCGCCCTGGCCGCCTCGCTGGAGGGCGAGCGCGGCACGCTCTGGGTGCTGCTGGCGGTGTCGGCCGCCAACGTGGCCCTGGGGATCTGGCGCCCGCGGATCCTGCGGATCCCACAATAGCCCCAATGGCCGGCCTGGCGGACTCGGAGGCCTGTTCGTCCGCACGCGGAAAAGGCCGCGGTTCGAGGGCGGCGGTCGGGAGGATAAACGCGATTGCCGAGCCCGGCGCCACCGCCAGATCCTTCGAAATACGCCGGCTAACAAACTACTTTCCGATGCAGAAACCGGAAAACAACCGGTCCAGCACATCCTCGACGCCGACATGCCCGCCGACCTCGCCCAGCGACCGGACTGCGAGCCGGAGATCTTCTGCAGCGAGTTCGGGCAGAGCGCCCGCCCCGGCGAGAAGCCGGTCGAGATGCGCCACGCAGGCCTCCAGCGCCGCCCGGTGGCGGGCCCGCGTAACCAGCGCGTCGCCGGTGCCGAGCCCGGCTTCCGCCGCGATCTGAATCGCGTCCAGCAGCGCGTCCAGCCCGGCCCCGGTCCGGGCCGAGACCGCCAGTGCTCCGGGCGCCACGGTGTTTGTTAAGCCGGCAAAAAGATCGATCTTGGTGCGCACCGGGAGAACGGGAAGGTCGGCCGCACCGAGATCCGGCCCGCTCCCGTCCGGGGGTACGAGGGCCAAGACGAGGTCGGCCGTGCCGATGCGGGCGCGGCTGCGCCGGATGCCCTCGGCCTCCACCGGCTCGGCGGTCTCGCGCAAGCCGGCGGTGTCGACCAGGAAAACCGGCAGGCCGCCGAGATCGAGGCGGATCTCGATGGCGTCCCGGGTGGTGCCGGGCACATCCGACACGATCGCGACGTCCCGCCGGCTAAGAGCATTCAGCAACGTCGATTTTCCGGCATTGGGCGCACCGGCCAGCACCACGACAAACCCCTCGCGCAGGCGCTCGCCCCGGCGGCCATCGTGCAGGGCGGTCGCGATAGCGTGGCGCAGGCCGGACACGCGGCCGAACAGTGTGGCGTCGAGGCTGGCCTCATCGACGTCACCCTCGTCGGCGAAATCGAGCGCGGCCTCGGCCGCCGCCAGGCAATCGATCGCCTCCGCCCGCCATGCCGCGACCTGGCGGCTCAGCGCCCCGTCGAGTTGGCGCAGGGCCTGCCTGCGCTGCCCTTCGGTCTCGGCGTCGATCAGGTCGGCCACCGCCTCGGCTTCGGCGAGGTCCATGCGGCCGTTGAGCACCGCCCGGCGGGTGAACGCCCCGGGGCCGGCCGCCCGGCAGCCTGGGATCCGGGCCAGCGCCGTAAGCACACCCATCCGCACCGCCGTCCCGCCATGCAGGTGCAGCTCGGCCATGTCCTCGCCGCTATAGGTGTCGGGCCCCGGAAACCACGCAACCAGGGCGCGGTCGAGTTCGGTGCCGTCCGCGGGATCCCGCACGGTACGCAGCGACAGGCGCCGGGGAGATGGCAGAGGTCCGGCAAGGGCGCCCAGCACCGCCCGGGCGCCCGGCCCGCTCACCCGGATCACCGAGACGGCGGCGCGGCCGAAACCGGTGGCCGGTGCGAAGAGGGTATCGGACTCGGTCATGCTGGTGTCACTGGCGGTGGTGCGCGGCCGCTTGGAATCCGACGCGTTTCACGTGAAACACGCGCTCCAGCCCCTGTATCACTCCGATGCGGCGAGTCGCGCCCCTGGCGTCATCGATCGGTCACGCCGACGCTTAAGATCGGCGGGACGATCCACCGAGAGAGCGAGACGCCGTGACGTCCTGGACCCGCCGTACCGTTTGCCTCGGCGTCCTCGCCGCACCGTTAATCCTGAGCCAGGGGACCGTCCGGGCCGATGAGACGGCCCCGACCCTGGCGGAGATCGAACGGCGTCTCGGCGGCCGTCTCGGGGTCTCGGCCGGGACACGGGACCGCGTGCTCCTGAGCCACCGGGCGGACGAGCTGTTCCCGATGTGCAGCACGTTCAAGGCGGTCGCCGTCGCGGCCATCCTGGCGCGGGTCGATGCGGGATCGGAATCCCTGGACCGGGTCGTCGACTTCGGACCCGACATCCTCCTGAGCTACGCACCCGTGACCCGGAAGGTCGTGGAGGCCGGCGGCGGCACCGGGCGGATGTCGATCTCCGACCTCTGCGCCGCCGCGATCGTATGGAGCGACAACAGCGCGGCCAACCTGCTGCTGACCGCGCTGGGCGGACCCAAAGCGTTGACCGTCTGGCTGCGCGGCACCGGCGATACCCGCACCCGCCTCGACCGGGACGAGCCGACCTTGAACACCGCGTTGCCGGGCGATCCGCGCGACACCACCAGCCCGGAGGCGATGCGCCAGACCCTCGGGCGCGTGCTGCTCGGTCCGGTCCTGTCGGCGGCCTCGCGCGGGCGATTGGAGGCCTGGATGATCGCGTGCCAGACGGGGGCCAAGCGCCTGCGCGCGGGGCTGCCACCGGATTGGATCGTCGGCGACAAGACCGGCAGCGGCGACAACGGCACGTTCAACGATGTGGCGATCCTTCGGCCGCCGGGCTCCCCGTCCGGACCTGCGCCGGTCCTCGCCTGCGTGTACGTCACCGGAGCCACGGCCCCCGCGCCGGCTGTCGAGTCGGCCTACGCCGAGATCGGCCGGCTCATCGCCGCCAGGGTGGGCGCCACCTGATCCGAGACTGCAGTGGCGCAGCAGGCCGGGTATCGGAGCCGGTCCGATACGCGCGCCTTTTTTGGTCCGCCGCGTCTTCTCACGAATTTCGGCCGCCACCTCTCGAGACGATGCTCCATGGCCAAAACGCCTGCCGCCAAAATGCCTGCCGCCAAAACGCCTGCCACCAAAACCACCCGGGCGACCCTGGCCCTCGACAAGGCCGGGATCCGTTACAGTCTCCACGCCTACGCCTACGATCCGGACGCCCCGCGCATCGGCCTCCAGGCCGCGGAAGCGCTGAGCGTCGAGCCCGGCCGTGTGCTGAAGACCCTGATGGCGGCGGTGGATGGGCGGACGGTCTGCCTCCTGGTGGCCTCCGACAAGGAGGTCTCGATGAAGCGCGTGGCGGCGGCCTTCTCCGGCAAGGCGGCGGCGATGCTCAAGCCCGCGGATGCCGAGCGCCTCACCGGCTACCATGTCGGCGGCATCAGCCCGCTCGGGCCGAAGCGGGTTTTTCCCACCGCGATCGATGCCGGCTCGCTGTCGGATCCGGCGGCCGAGATTCACGTGAACGGCGGCGGGCGCGGCCTGCAGATCCGTCTCACCGAGGGGGACCTCGCGGCCGTGCTGACGGCCCTGGTGGTGCCGCTGACCTGATCGGCCCCGAGGAACGCTCCAAGGATCGCTCCAGGGATCGCTACAAGCGATCACTTCGAGCGATCACTTCGAGCGATCACCTCAAGGGCACACCCCGACGGTAAGCCGCCGTTTACCCTGGTGCAGCACCCTGGCCCGGGATGCGGGACGGGTTCGGCATGCGGGTGACGGCACGGCAGCGACGCGGGGCATGCGGGACCCGGCCGCACGGGATCGGGACGGTGCTCGGCCTCACCCTCCTGGCCATGTGTGCAGGCGCCCGGGCGGCCGACCTGGACGTCCGCGGCGGCCTCGACGGGCGCGGGAGCTACGAGACCGTCACCCGGAGCGGCCCGCGCTTCTTCCCGCGCAACGATGGAATCGAGCGGCGCCCGGTCTACGCCCTCCGCACCCGGGCGATCCCCGTGGGTTGCACGCCCCGCCGGGTGCCGGTGCCGACCAACGCGCCCGACGATCCGAGCTATGTCGGCTCGGAATACGGCCTGTCGCATCCGAGCTACTACGGCTTCACGCCGCCGCTCGGTGTCGACGACCCGTTCGGCCGGTCGCTCCTGCCTTACTGCCCCTGATCCGGCATCGGTGGGGTCCCGGCGCGCGGAGCAGGCTCCGGAGCATCGTCCCGAACGGTGGCGGCCGGCGTTCAGCCATACGCCGGGGCACATCCGCGTTCGCCCACCGGGTGCCGGTTCCGATATCCGGCCCGATGCGCTAGATCGGCGCCCCGCCGCGGAGCCGGACCCGTGCCCGAATCGAATCCCCTGCGTTTCAGCGATCTCGCTCCCCTGCGCCACAGCGTGGGCGCCTGGCGGCGTGCGGGCGAGCGCGTCGTCCTGGTCCCGACCATGGGGGCCCTGCATGTGGGCCACCTCGCGCTGGTGGCCGAGGCCCGGCGGATCGGCCGTCGGGTGGTGGCGAGCATCTTCGTCAACCCGACCCAGTTCGGCCCGAACGAGGATTTCTCGCGCTACCCACGGGACGTCGAGGCCGACCTCGCCCTGCTCGGCCAAGCCGGCGCCGACGCGGCCTGGACGCCCGCGGTGGAGACCATGTACCCACCGGGCTTCGCGACCCGGATCGATGTCGCCGGCTTGACGGACGGGCTGTGCGGCCCGTTCCGGCCCGGCCACTTCTCCGGGGTCGCCACGGTGGTGACCAAGCTGCTGAACCAGGTCGGGCCCGACGTCGCCCTGTTCGGCGAGAAGGATTTCCAGCAGCTCCGGGTGATCCAGCAGGCGGTGGCCGACCTCGACCTCGCGGTCGAGATCCGGGGTGTCCCGACCGTGCGCGAGGCGGACGGCCTCGCCCTGTCGTCGCGCAACCGCTACCTCACGCCCGAGGAGCGCGCGGTGGCGCCGCGCCTGCACGCGGTCCTGGCCGGCATCGCCGCGGCAGCCCGGGGCGGCAGCCCCGTGGCAGGCCCTGTCGCCGACGGGCGTGCCGCGTTGGAGGCCGCGGGTTTCGAGGTCCAGTACCTCGCGGTCTGCGACACCCGGACCCTGGCCCAGGTCGAGCGGGTCGAGGCCCCGGCGCGGGTCCTGGCGGCGGCGTTCCTGGGCCGGACCCGGCTGATCGACAACGTGGCGGTCTAACGCTCGTCCGACGCCCGGGCGCGCCGGCCAAAACGCGAGGTTTCGAAAGGCCCGCGACCTTTTGCAGGTGCGGGGCAGAGCCCTGCGAGGTGGCGCGCCGATCACAATCCCCGTTGCATTGGGTTGCGGATCCCGATCATCTTGGCCAATCACGCGGCTCCGGCCATCGTGACTGTATTCAACCGTGCCGGGATCCGACGATGCCGAGTCCTTCCGTCGACGCGAGCGAGATCGCCGTCATCCGTGCACGCCTCGCGGCCAGTCCTCGCCCGGCCGACCTCGCGGCCCGGCGCGCCCGGGTCGATGCGCTGGGGGCGGGATATGGCCTGCCGGACGATGTCGCGGTCCAGCCGGCGAAGCTCCGGGACGTGCCCGCGGAATGGACCGCCACGCCCGCCGCGGACCGCGACCGGGTGATCCTGTTCCTGCACGGGGGCGGCTACGTCTCCGGGTCGCTGGAGAGTCACCGCCACGCCGTGGCCCAGGCGGGCCGGGAAGCGGGGACGCGCACCCTCGCCCTCGCGTACCGGCTCGCGCCGGAGCACCCGTTCCCCACCGCGCTGGGCGACGCCCTGGCCGGCTACCGGTTCCTGCTCGAATCCGGGTTCGCCCCTGGCCGGATCGCCCTGGCCGGCGAGAGCGCGGGCGGCGGCCTCGCTTTGGCCGTGGCCCTGACCCTGCGCGCGCGCGGCCTGCCCCTGCCCGCCTGCCTCTGGCTCAGCTCGCCCTGGACCGACCTCGCGCTCACCGGGGTGAGCCTGGACACCAAGGCTGCGGTCGATCCGCTGCTCAGCCGGGTCTACCTCGCCGAACTCGCCGCCGCCTACCTCAACGGTGCCGATCCCGGCGACCCATTGGTCTCGCCGATCCGCGCCGATCTCGCCGGGCTGCCCCCGATGCTGATCCAGGTCGGTTCCGCGGAGACGCTTCTGGACGACGCCCTGCGGCTCGCCGGGGTGGCGGCGGCCGCGGACGTGGCGGTCGAGTTGCAGGTCTGGCCGCACATGATCCATGCCTGGCACCTGTTCTACCCGGAGGTCGCGGCCGGCCGGCGGTCCCTGGCGAGCGCGGGGCGCTACATCCGGGCGTATCTCGACGGGGCCGCCGGAGGCTGATCGGCCGTCGGTCCGGGATCCGCTCCGCACGGACTGGGACCGCGGGGCCACGCTCCCGATCATTCGGGCGATTCTTGCTCTACGTCATTGGCGCCCCGCCCGATCCATGGCCCGGTGATGGGCATGCGCCCCGTCCCTGCCCTCGTGGTCCTGACCCTGGCCGCCTCGCCCGCCGGGGCGGCCGAGGATGCGATCGAGGGTATGGCCGGCCCCGCCGGCGAGCGCCTGCGCTACGACGCGAAGGGCCTGACCTTCACCGTGCCCGAGCCGGAGATGAAGCTCCAGATCGGTGGCCGCCTCCACCTGGATGCTGGCGCGGCCAGCTTCAGCCGGCCGGGCCTCGCCGCGGCCTTCCCCGACAGCGTCGCGGTGCGCCGCTCCTGGATCGAGCCGACGCTCACCATCGGGAAGGATTGGGTGGTCGCCTTCCAGTACGATTTCAGCGACCCGGTCCTGCCGATCAACGACGCCTTCGTCGCCTGGACCGGGCTGCCGGACACGATCCTGACGCTCGGCAACATGAAGGTGCCCCTGAGCCTCGAATGGCTGCAGAGCAACAACGACACCCTGTTCGCCGAGCGCTCCCTCGCCAACGCGTTCGTGCCGGATCGCCGCTTCGGCTTCGCTATCGGGCATCACGGGCAGGCCTGGACCGCCGTGGCGAGCGTGTTCGGCGACGCCGCCAGCAACGGGATCACCGGGGACGGGGTGGCGGCGGCGGGCCGCGCCACCGTGGCGCCGATCCTGGAAGAGCGCGAGACCCTGCATTTCGGCCTCGCCGGCGTCTTTCAGAGCCGGAGCCGGGCCGACGGTGCGTTCGGCTTCTCCACCGCGCCGGAGACGTTCCTGTTCACGCGCCCCTTCGTCGACACCGGCGACCTGCCGGACGTGGCGCGCGTGTCCCGGGTCGGCGCCGAGTTCGCCTATCGCAACGGCCCCGTCCTGGTGCAGGCCGAGTATATCCACGCCGCGATCGACCGGTTCGGCGGCCCGGGCGGGGCCGTCCCTGGCCTCAATTTTCAAGGCGGGTATGTCGAGGCCGGCTGGGTGCTGAACGGCGCCGGCCGCGCCTACGCGCTGGCCCCCAATGGCGGAACGACCTACGCGATTTTCAGGGGCGTCCAGCCCCGGGACGACCAGCGGGTCTCCCGGGGCGGGATCGGCGTGTTCGAGCTGTCCGCCCGCTACAGCGCCATCGAGCTGAACGCCCGGGGCTTTCGCGGCGGCGCCGAGCGGGACGTGAGCCTGGGCCTGAGCTGGTATCCCGAGCCGAACCTGCGCCTGATCGCGAACGTCATCCACGGCCGCGTTCAGCCCGGCGCGGCCCAGTCGGACGCGCTGGGCACCGCGCCGTTCTCGGTCGACACCGTCCTGGGACGGCTTCAGATCTATTGGTGAGCCGCACGGCTCGGACCGCCGGTCAGACGGCTCTGCGCAGGACCGAGCGGAACGGCCGCCGCTCGGGCTCGGGCTCGGCCGGCGCGGGCGGCGGCTCCGGCGGCGGCGCGGCCAAAACCTCGGCGCGCACCGGCCGTGGCGCCGCGAAGGCGGCACCCTGGGCGTACGGGATGTCGAGGTCGATCAGGTCCGGCACGTCCGCCTCGTCGGCGACGCCGGTGGCGATCAGGCGGATGCCGGCCCGGGCCAGGGCCGGGGCGAGATCCTCGATGGCGATGTCCGACAGGCGCCGTCGCTCTGGCCCCGGCCGCAGCAGCAGCTCGGCCGGAACCTTGACCTGGCCGACCCCGAGCCCCGCGAGCTGGGCCACATCGAAGCGCAGGTCGTCCGCCCGGTCGAGGCTGAACCCGATCCGGCCCCGCAGCGACAGGAGCAGGCCGCGCTGCCCGCCATCGAGACCCTGCCAGCTCGCCTGCGGCAGCGCGATCGCCAGCCCGGCCAGGGCCGGATCGTCCGCGACCGTGCGGGCCAGCTCGCGCAGCAGCCCGGGCTCGAACAGCGAGAGCGGCGACAGGCCGTAGGTCAGCATGGTCTCGCTGCCCCGGCGGGCGAGGTGGCGGACCACGATGGCGGCCCGCTGCAGCATGCGCCGGTCGAGCTCGGTGGTGCGGCCGTAGCGCTCCAGCACCGGGAGGAACGCCTCCGGCTCGGTCAGCTGGCCATCGACCCGCAGTCGGGCCAGCGCCTCGTAGGCCGTGACCTTGCGCTGGGGCAGGGTCACCGTCGGCTGCAGGTGGATCTCGAGGGCATCCGCCTCGAAAGCCCGGACGATCTCGGCCTCGTGGTCGGCCCGAGGCGTGGCGGTCAGAGGCGTGGCGGTCAGAGGCGTGGCGGACCAAGGCGCGGCGGCCCGGGGGCGGGACGGGGCGGGATCGGGCGCGGCACCGGCGGTGCCTCCGGAGTGCGCGTCCCGGCGACGGGCTGCGGCGCGGGCTGGAGCCGCCCGCGGCGGGCTCGCGGGAATTGCCGTGTCAGGCTCGGCCTCGGGGGCGCCGGGATGCGCTCCGGCTCGGCCGGCGGCAGCGCGGCTGGCGGGGGCTCCGGGCGCGGCTCGGGCCGGGCCTTGAGGCTGGCGATCTCGGTATCCTGGGTGCTGACCACCGTGGTCAGGTCGCGGACGATGCCGCTGAGCAGCCCCAGCTCCACGGTCAGCTCCTGGACCTCGGCCCGCAGTGCGGGATCGCCGGCCTCCGGCCGCGGCGGCACGACGGCGGTCTCGGCCTTCAGCAGCCGCCGGGACAGCAGATCGACCTCGCCGGACAGCTTCTCGCAGCGCGCCTTCAGGGCGGTGGTACGCGCCTGGGCGAGGCCGGCCGCCACGGCGGCGAGCGCACCGAGCGCCAGGGCGCTCATGAGCGGCGCGAACACCGCCAGCGGCCCGAGCACGACCAGCGCCAGGAGCCCGGCCGCCAACAGCCCCGCGTACCGGCCGAGGACCGGGACCATCTTCAAAAACACCTACCCGGGTCACGCACCGGCCGCCGGGAGAAGTCCCGGGATTGATTCGGCGGGCGAAGACCGATTCGGAGATCTTTGTCGCCGCGCGGCCCCGGCGGCAAGGCGAGCGGACGCGATTTCCGCCCGGTGTGGTGCCGGAGCCAGCCGGAACGTTGCGGAATCGTCACGGACAGGCGGTTTGCGAGTGCTCGGAAGACGATTGCGCGGGTCGCTCATGTGGATGGAAAGAAAAGGCGGCATAAAGCGCGGCTATGACCACAGTGTCTTCAAGCGTTCCGAAGTGCGTTCCGATGCTCCGTTCTCTCCGTCGTGTCGGCTCGTCCGTCGGCGCCCTCGTTCTGGTCCTCGCCGCCGCCCCGAGCCGCGCGGCAGATCTTGAGGCGGCGCCCGCGCGCCGGGGGCCGGTCTTCACGCAGCTCGACCCGGGCGCCGTCGATCCGAGCACCTGGATCGTCACGGTCAGCGCCTCGCTCCAGGCAATCCCGCGCTATCCCGGCGCATCGGACTACACCGCGGTCGGCTATCCCTCGATCGACATCCGCAAGGCCGGCGAGCCGCGCCGCTTCTCGACCCCGGATGACGGCTTCAGCGTCTCGTTCTACGACGATCCGGTGTTCCGGATCGGCCCGACCGCCCGGATCGTGCCCGGCCGCTATTACGGTGACGACCGGCGCCACCTGTTCGGATTCCGGGATGCGCGCATCGCCCTGGAGCCCGGCGTGTTCGCCGAGTTCTACCCCGCCCCGTCCATCCGCACCCGTGTGGAAATCCGGCAGGGCGTGTACGGGCATCACGGCACGGTCGGCTCCTTGGCCGCCGACTACCTGATGCCGACGGGGGCGTTCCTGTTCTCGATCGGCCCGCGCCTCAACGTCGGCGATGCCAGCTACGCCCGGAAGTATTTTGGCGTGTCGCCGGCCGAGGCCGCGCTCAACGGCCGTGTGACCCCGTACAATCCCGGCGGCTTCTATTCGGCGGGGGTGCTCGGCGCCGTGACCTACACCCAGAGCGAGACCTGGGCCTACACGGCCTATGCCGGCTACGCCCGCATCCTGGGCGCGTCCGGCGACAGCCCGCTGGTGCGCCGGCCGTTCGGCAATCCCGACCAGTTCCAGTTCGGCCTGAAGGTCGACTACGCGTTCCGCATGCCCGCTCAATTCTGAGGCGTCTTGCGCCGGCTGCGCCGCGCTCCGACATGCCCGTCACAGGAATGCCGGTGACACGGTTGATGGAGGCCCGGATGGACGAGACGCGCGCCGACCTGCTGATGCAGGTGGAGGGCATGACCTGCGACGGCTGCGCCGCCGCGGTGACCCGCACGGTCAACCGGATCGACCCGGGGGCCGAGGTCGAGGTGGACCGGGAATCCGGGCGTGTCGCGATCCGCACCGACGCCCAGGCCCTGGTGATCGCCGACGCCCTCACCAAGGCCGGCTACACCGCCACGGCCATGACCGGGTGAGGGGAAGCCCGGTCGGCATCTCCCGTCCGCGCTCGGCTCGCGTCGGATGAGGTCGCGCCGCGGGGTGGGGCGGGGAACAGCTACCCCCCGATTTCGACCGCCACGCCCGCCTATGACCGGCTGAGGAACATCCCGGTCAGCAGCAGCCCGAAGGCCGCCAGGCCGAACAGGCCTTCCTTGCGGTGGGTGTGATCGAGGAAGTGGGCGGCGGCGCCGGCCGCGCAGCAGGCGGCACCCAGGCCGATGGTCAGCGACGACATCGCAATCCCTCCGCACCGCGCGCCGCCCGCCGACGCTGCGAAACAGTCCCGGTCCCGGGGCATGTCGGACGCCGTTGTCCGTTCAGGATCTCATCTCGTGTACAGGCTGGCACGACGCGAAAGCACTGGCAAGCGTGCGCGAGAGCTTGTCTGTCTGCGCGCCGCTTGGAATTTCCGAAGTTCTGCCGGCAAGAATTCGTGCTGCGCTCGCCCGGACGGCCTCGAATACTGCGCCGTGTTCATGGCCCCCTGCCCCGCCATGCGTGGGACACAGGCGTCGAGCGCGTCGATTCCCTGGTTCGATCCAAGGGTCCCGCGGCCGGATGCGTTGACCGTCCCGGTCGCACCCGCGTAATCACCCGCATGCGCACCCCATCATCCGACCGGTTCGACGTCGTGGTCGTCGGCGGCGGCCATGCCGGCGTCGAGGCGGCTGCCGCCGCCGCCCGCTGCGGCGCCCGCACGGCCCTGGTCACCCACGACCCCACCACGATCGGGGCGATGTCGTGCAATCCCGCCATCGGGGGGCTCGGCAAGGGCCATCTCGTCCGGGAGGTCGACGCCCTCGACGGCCTGATGGGCCGGGTCGCGGATGCGGCCGGCATCCAGTTCCGCCTGCTCAACCGCCGCAAGGGCCCGGCCGTGCGCGGGCCCCGCACCCAGGCCGACCGCAAGCTCTACGCCGCCGCCATGCAGGCGGCCGTCGCGGAAACGGACGGCCTCACGGTGGTTGCGGGCGCCTGCGAGGATCTCGTCCTCGATCCCGAGGGGCGCCTCCGCGGTCTCGTGCTGGCCGATGGCCGCACGATCGCCTGCGCCGCCGTGGTACTCACCACCGGCACGTTCCTGCGCGGGCTGATCCATATCGGCGAGCGCCAGATCCCGGCCGGCCGGGTCGGGGAGGCGCCGGCGATCGGGCTGGCCCAGACCCTCGACCGGCTCGACATGCGACTGGGTCGTCTGAAGACCGGCACCCCGCCCCGCCTCGACGGACGCACCATCGACTGGTCCGGTCTGGAGATGCAGGACGCGGATGCCGACCCGGTGCCGTTCTCGACGCTCACGGACAAGATCACCACGCCGCAGATCCGCTGCGGCATCACCCGGACCAACCAGGCGGTCCACGACCTGATTCGGGCGAACCTCCACCGCTCGCCGATGTATTCCGGCGGCATCGCCAGCCGCGGCCCGCGCTACTGCCCGTCGATCGAGGACAAGGTGGTGCGCTTCGGCGACCGGGAGGGGCACCAGATCTTCCTCGAGCCGGAGGGGCTGGACGATCCGACGATCTACCCGAACGGCATCTCCACGGCTCTGCCCGAAGCTGTGCAGAACGACTTGATCCGGCTGATCCCCGGGCTCGAGCGCGCCGCCATCCTGCGGCCGGGCTACGCCATCGAGTACGATTACGTCGATCCGCGCGAGCTCGATGCCGGGCTGCAGGTCAAGCGCCTGCCCGGCCTGTTCCTGGCCGGCCAGATCAACGGCACCACCGGCTACGAGGAGGCGGCAGGCCAAGGGCTCGTGGCTGGGCTCAACGCGGCCCGGCGCGCCGGCGGCCTCGACGCCGCGACCTTCGATCGGGCCGAATCCTATCTCGGGGTGATGATCGACGACCTCGTCACCCACGGGGTCAGCGAGCCGTACCGGATGTTCACCTCGCGCTCCGAGTATCGCCTGTCGCTGCGGGTCGACAATGCCGACGAGCGCCTGACCCCGCGCGGCCTCGCGCTGGGCTGCATCGGGCCGGGTCGGGCGGCTCATTTCGCGTCCTCCCAGCAGCAGCTCCAGGCGGCGCGGGCCCGCCTCGACGCGGTCAGCCTCACCCCCAGCCAGGCCGCCACCCACGGGATCGTGCTGAACCGCGACGGCATCCGCCGCAGCGCGTTCCAGCTGCTGGCCTATCCCGAGATCGCCTGGGGGCAGCTCGCCGCGATCTGGCCGGAACTGGCCGGGACGTCGCCGCGGGTGGCGGACCGGCTCAAGACCGACGCGACCTACGCGGTCTATCTCGATCGGCAGAACGCCGACATCGCCGCCTTCCGGCGCGACGAGGCCGTGCGGCTGCCGCCGAGCCTCGACTATGCTGGGATCAGCGGCCTTTCGAACGAGATGCGGGTCAAGCTTGAGACCGTTCGGCCGGGCACCCTCGGCCAGGCGGCGCGGATCGAGGGCGTCACGCCGGCTGCCCTCACCCTCCTGGCGGCCCATGCCAGACGGGCCGTGCCGGACGCCGGCCGGCGCGCGTCATGAGCGACCCGGACCGCACCCGGATCCTGGCGGCCTCCGGTGTTTCACGTGAAACAGCCGCGCTGCTCGATCTCTACGTCGCGCAGCTCCGGCGCTGGCAGCCGATCAAGAACCTCGTCGGCCCGGCCACCCTGGCGGAGGTCTGGAGCCGGCACATCGACGACGCGCTGCAACTCCTGGACCTCGCCCCCGAGGCCCAGACCTGGCTGGACCTCGGTTCCGGCGCCGGGATACCGGGCTTGATCCTCGCCATCGCGGGTCGGTCACGCGGCATCCAGGTCGATCTGGTGGAGAGCAACGCACGCAAATGCGCCTTCCTCACCGAGACGGCGCGGCTGACCGGTGCCCCAGCGCGGGTGCGCAACGCGCGGATCGAGGCGGTGATCGGCGAGTTCGCTGGCGTCGACGTGGTCTGCGCCCGTGCTCTGGCGCCGATGACGCAGCTCCTCGCCTGGACCGAGCCGCTGTTGAAAACGGGCACCACCGGCCTGTTTCCGAAAGGGCGCGACGTGCAAGCTGAATTGACCCAGGCCGCCGCGCAGTGGAGAGTCGTTAACGACCTCGTGCCGAGCCGGACTGATTCCGAAGCCCGGATCGTGCGCGTCACTGCCCTCGCCGCCCCGAGCCATCGATGACCGAAGCGATCCTCGGCGACTCCGCCGACCGGTCCATGGATCCTTCCCGCGATCCTGTCCGTGATCCCGCCCGTAGCTCCACCCCAGGCCCGTCCGTGCGGCATCCCCTGCGCATCCTCGCGCTCGCCAACCAGAAGGGCGGCGTCGGCAAGACCACGACCGCGATCAACCTCGGCACCGCGCTGGCGGCGATCGGCGAGGACGTGCTGGTGCTCGATCTCGATCCGCAGGGCAACGCCTCCACGGGGCTGGGCATCGACCGGGCACGCCGTCACGTCTCGACCTACGACGTCATGATCGGCGAGGCGACGCTGGCCGAGGCGGTGATCCCCACGGCGGTGCCGCGGCTGTCGATCGCGCCCTCCACCATGGATCTGCTCGGCCTGGAGATGGAGCTGGCGACCCTGCCCGACCGGGCGCACCGGCTGCGCGCCGTGCTCAAGGACATCGCCCAGGCGCAGAGCCTGAACCGGATCAGCTACGTGCTGATCGATTGCCCGCCCTCGCTCAACCTGCTGACCATCAACGCGCTCGCCGCCGCCGACGCGGTGCTGGTGCCGCTGCAATGCGAGTTCTTCGCCCTGGAGGGCCTGAGCCAGCTGCTGCGCACCGTCGAGCAGGTCCGGGGCGCCCTGAACCCGAAGCTGACCATCCAGGGCATCGTGCTGACGATGTTCGACCCGCGCAACAACCTCTCCGCCCAGGTGGTGGCGGATGTGCGCGGTTTCATGGGCGACAAGGTCTACGAGACCGTGATCCCCCGGAACGTCCGCATCTCCGAGGCGCCGTCCCACGGCAAGCCGGCTTTGCTCTACGATTTGAAATGTGCCGGCAGCCAAGCGTATCTGCGCCTCGCCTCCGAGGTGATCCAGCGTGAAGGCCGGGTGCCGGCGGCGGCGTGATTGTGTGATCCCCAGAAGCCGGGGATCGAGTGCGGAGCGTGACACGGGTGACAAGGATGGCGGAGGAGGGGGCACGACCCCGTCTCGGGCGCGGGCTCGCGGCGCTGATCGGCGATTTCGGCGACGCCGGACAGGCGGCCAAGCTCGACGGAAAGATCGAGCCGCAGCGCAAGGTCCCGGTGGAATTCCTGCGCCCGAACCCGCGCAACCCGCGCCGCAGCTTCGGCGAGGCGGAACTCGCCGAGCTCGCGACATCGATCAGCCAGCGCGGCATCATCCAGCCGATCGTGGTCCGGCCGCTCGGCGATGTGCCGGGGGCTTTCGAGATCGTGGCGGGCGAGCGGCGCTGGCGCGCGGCCCAGAAGGGCGGCCTCGACGAGGTGCCGGTGGTGATCGTCGAGATCGACGACCGCGCCTCCCTGGAATTCGCCATCCTGGAGAACGTCCAGCGGGCCGACCTCAACCCGATCGAGGAGGCTTCGGGCTACGAGCGCCTGATGCAGGATTTCGCCTATACCCAGAAGGAGTTGGCCGAGATCCTCGGCAAGAGCCGCAGCCATCTCGCCAACACCCTGCGGCTGCTCAACCTGCCGCCCGCCGTGCAGGACCGGGTCACCGCCGGGGAACTTACCGCCGGCCATGCCCGGGCGCTCCTGGCCGTGCGCGATCCCGAGGGCGTGGCCCGCCGGGTCGTGGCCGAAGGCCTGTCGGTGCGCGAGGTCGAGGCGGTGGCGGCGTCGGAGGCCGCCGAGGCCGCGAAGCCCGACACCCCCCGCCCCGGCCGTCCGCGGCTCTCCGCCGAGCGCCCTGCCCCGGTGCGCGACCTGGAGTTGCGCATCCGCCGGGCCCTGGGCGTCGAGGTGACGTACAAGCCCAAGGACGCGGAATCCGGCGAGATTCGCATCCGCTACGAGACCCAGGACGAGCTGGAAGGTTTGCTCAACCGCTTCAAGGTGTCGGAGCCGGAGGAGGGCTGAGGACGCGTTTCGCGGTCTCCCAGCGCTTCAACGACCTCCGAGATCCCGCCTTCGATCGGAGGTGTCGCGGCCACAGGATGAATCGCCTTGTCGTTCCGGGGCGCCGCAGGCGAGCCCGGAATCCGGATCCGCCGACGGCGCCGGACCTTGATCTTTCGGCGGCTATGGATCCCGGGCTGCGCTGCGCGGCCCTGAGATGACGAAGTGGATGATCGCGCGCTGCGAGAAGTCCCGACCGTGCGAAGACTCAAATCCCCCCGTGAGGGGAACGCACGCCATTGCAGGCCTGCGCGTCCTATCGAGCCAGCATCACCTCTAACGCCGCCGCCTTGCCCCCGCCTCCGCCACCCGCAGCAGCGCCGCTGAAGCGAGAGCGTGGGCCAGTTCCGGCTCGGCCCGTCGGCAGGCCAGGACGGCCTCCTGCAGGGCCTTGGCGGCCTGCCGGAGGGTGCCGGCCGGCCACGTGGCAAGCTGGCCCTCGATGCTGGCCTTGCGCTTGAAATGCAGGCCCCGCCAGGCCGCCGCCATCAGGGCCGGGGTCTTGTCCGGATTGTCGAGGCGAGTCGCCAGCAGGGTCAGGGCGTGCCGCAGGGCCGAGCCCAGCACCACGCCGGGATCCAGCCCCTCGTGCCGGAAGCGCCGGTAGTCGCGCTCCACCGCCTCGCGGCGCCCGTCGAAGGCGGCGTCGATCAGGGTGTTGAGCACGCTGGCGGCGACGTCGCTGGTCACGGCCTCGACATGGTCGAGGGTCACGGTCCCCTCCCCGGCCGCGTAGAGCGCCAGCTTCTCGATCTCCATCAGGCTCGCCCGTCGGTCGCCGCCCAGGCTGCGGACCAGGACTTCCCGGGCGGCCCGGTCGATCCGCAGGCTGCGCTCCTGAAGGGTGCGGTCGATCAGGTCGCCGAGCGTGCGCTCGTCGTCGGCGTAGCAGGGAATCGCCAGCGCCCGGGGCGAGCGCTCGCAGAGGACGCGCATCGGGTTGTTCTTGGCGAGGTCGCCGCCCTCCACGACGACGCGCGCGTCGGCGATCTCGGCGGCCAGCACCGCCTCGACGGCGGGCGCGTAGTTGCGGCTGCCGGGCCGGACCCAGATCGACCGGCGGCCGCCGAACAGCCCCATCGTGCCGGCCTCGTCGCACAGCCGGCCCGGGTCGGAGGCGAGGGTGTCGCCGTCGATCCGCACCAGCGCGAAGGGATCGCCGGGGTCGGTGACGAAATCCTCGGCGAGCTTGCGGGCGCGCTCTGTGACCAGGCCGGTATCGGGCCCGTAGACCAGGATCACCGGGATGCGCGGATCGGGCCCGCGCCGGATCAGCCCCTCGATCTCGCCCGCCTTGACGGCCGTCAAAGCCGGCTCACGGCTTGGTCGACAGCACGGCCGCGAGGCGGGTCTTGATCTGGTCCGCCAGCACGCTGGCCAGGCGGATCTCGGCGTCGCGCGCCGCCCGCTGGCTGGCGAAGCGCTGGACCGAGCGGTCGTAGGTCGCGGTCGAGGTGGCCACGCCCTCGGAGTAGACCTTGGCGCCGGCCATGTCCTCCAGGCTGTACTTGATGTTGGCGACCAGCGTACCGGCCTCGGCGCGGCCGGTGGTGGAGGAGACGATCGGGGTCTGCACGATCTCGGAGCCCGAGAGCTTCAGCCGATAGCGCTTGCTCGACGGCTGGCCCGACCCGTCGAGCTCGAACACCAGTTCGCTGCGCAGGTAATGCCCGAGCCGCTCCTGCCCTTGCGCCATCGCCACGTCGTCGACCTGCACGGAGGCCAGCAGGGCCTGCACGGTCTCGCCGGAGGCGGTCGGCCCGTACAACGGACGGAAGCAGGCCGACAGGCTCAGCGCCAGGCCGGCGACGCAGGCGAGGCGGCCGACCCGACCCGCAACCGATACTTCCGAACGCACCATCACGTCGCCGTTCCGCCCCGCGTCATCGCCGCCACTCTTAGCCCGGACCGGGCGGGCCGCGCCATGAGGCTACGCGGCAACCGTTACGATTCCTCTGCGGCGGGAGCGTGGTCGCGGTGTTTCAGACCGTTGCCAGATAGCCCGACACCGTGACGATCGACAGGATCGTCGAGACCAGCACCACCCGGGCGGTCAGGTCGGCCTCCCGGCGGTAGAATTCCGCCAGCATGAACGGGCCGGTGCCGGTGGGGAGGGCCGCCATCAGCACCGCGACGTGCAGCAGCAGCGGCGGCAGGTCGAACAGGAAGCGGCCGAGCCCGTAGGCCAGCAGCGGCTGCCCGGCGAGCTTGAGGCCGACCAGAAGGGCGGCCGCCCGGGTCTGCGCGCCGCCGGGCCGGCGCTTCTGGGCCAGGAACAAGCCGAGCGCCACCAGGGCGCAGGGCGAGGCCGCGCCCCCGAGGAGCTTCAGGAAGGTCTCGGCCGACACCGGCAGGGTGAGGCCGGCGGTCGGTACCAGGGCGCCCAGCGCCGGCGCCACCAGGAGCGGGTTGCGGATCAGCGACCGGCCGACCGTGCGCCAGACCGGGACGCCGGACCCGCCCGCGCCGCCATCGCCGGTCTCCCGCCGCAGCCCGGTCTCGATCAGCACGATCGCCACCGCGAACACCCCGCAGACCGTGAGGATCGCAGCCACGGTTGTCGGGGCCAGCGCCTCCGGGCCGAACGCGACCAGCCCGAGCGGAAAGCCCATGAAGCCGGTATTGGGATAGCCGGCGTTGAGCCCGTCCACGGCGGCGTCGGAGAGCGGTCGCCCCTCCCCGCGCCGGATCAGCACCGTCACGGCGAACACCGCCAGGCTGCTCAGCCCGAAGGCGCCGATGAAGCCGGGTTTCCAGATCGCGCTCCAATGCGCGTGCGCGGTCACGTCGAACAGCAGCGCCGGCAGGGCCAGGAACACCACGAACCGGTTGAGCTCGGTGGTCGCCGCAGTGCCGAGAACGCCGATCCGCCGCGCCAGCCAGCCGGCGAAGATCAGCGCGAAGATCGGCAGCACGACCAGCAGGGTCGAGAGCATGGGCGGCCCGGGTGGGAGGACGAGGCTCCGGCCTTAGGACAGGAGCCGCATCGACCTCCAGTGCCGGGGACGGGAACCTGCCATGCTCCCCTGCCCCGCGGGAGCCGCTACCAGCGATAGATCAGGCTGCCGATCACCGTCGCGGGGGCGCCGCGATCGCAGAAAGCCCGCCTGGCAGGTCGTGGAGCTGCGGTCGAAGAGGTTGAGCGCGTTGATCGGTGCACGAAACCCTTTGTCTTTCGGATCGAGCGCCGCAACGTCGTAGGCGACCAGGGCGTCGGACAGGGTGACGGTCGGCGGTGACGCCCGAGGGGCCGCCGCCTCCGCCGCCGGTGGCCGCGCTGTTGCCGTTGCCGCCGCTCACGTTGGCGCCGCCGAAGCCGGCCCCGGCCGGGAGAACCGAGGTCGGGCGGGCGGCCTCGACCGAGATCTCGTTGAGCTGCACGTCTGCGCCCTTGACGTCCGTGCCCCGCGCGACGGCGGCGTTCGTCAGGGCGGTGGCGGTAAGCAGAAGCCCGAGGCGGGCGGAACGCGGCGGCACGATGGATCCCGGGATGCGCCACGCATCGGCGCTTCGACCCCAAGATCATCCCGTCGCGGGCGATCGATCAGCCCGAAAGCGTGTCGTCAGTCGGACACTTGGAGGTGTTCGCATCTGGACTCGTTCGAGGCTCAGAACTCCAGCGGCGGCTCCCGGAGGGCGTCGGCCTCGCGGGTGCAGATGGCCTGGTCGGGGGCCGCGCCGCCGCCGGACAGGGCGCCCCGGAGCTCGGCCCGCGCCTTCTCCAGGTCGGCCCGGAAGCCCGGATCGCCCATCAGCGTGGCGAGGACCGAGGAGCCGGTGATCCGCCCCGCCGCCACGTCGCTCAGCCAGTGCACCCCGCATACGACCCGGCTCTCGCCGTAGGCCCGGCCACGCGCCAGGATCGCGGTCGCCTTCTCGGGCACCAGGGAGGCCAGGATCAGCGCGTAGGCCCAGCCCTGCGTGGCATGGCCGGACGGGTAGCTGAAGCTGTCGGTGAGCGCCTGGGTCCGCTGGACGCAGATCGGCGCCTCGTTGCCCACGAAGGGCCGCAGCCGCCGGTAATGGACCTTCGGGCCGCGGGTCGCCCGGGCGAGGTCGAGGCGCGTGCGCTCGAGGAGGTTCATCACCGCCGGCACCCGGGTCTGGTCGATGCGGATGCCGAGCACGCAGGCGAAGTTCTCGAGGACCGCGGAGGCCCCCTCCGACACGTCGTTCGCGGCGATCTCCCAGCGGGCACTGCCCTTCAGCGCGCGGGTGCTGTTGAAGGCCGCCCGGTCGGCCTTGTCGAGCGGCGCGTCGTGGGCCGGCGGCGCCGGCAGGATCTGGACGGCATCGGGACCCGCGGTCTCGGCCAGGTAGGGCTTGATCGCCGGCTTGCCCGGCTTGAGCGTGTCGGCCCCGAGCGACGGCGCCGCCGGCGGGTTCGCCGGGGCTGGCTGGGGCATATCCTCGGCGCGCACCACGGTCGCGGCGACCAGCAGAGCGAGGATCGGCAAGGTCAGGGTGCGGCGCATCGGATCCTTGGCGGTGTCGGCGAAGGGGCGGGAGTGGAGGCGGGCCGGTCCCGCAGACAAACGACCGACTTGCAAACGAACGACTTGGCGGGACGGTTCAGTCCGCACACAGGGCTCTCATTCTGTCCAGGGGCGAACCCGGCGGTTCGTCGAGCGGGCGGGGCGGTTGACCCGAAGCCGCGTTCACGCGAACGCTGCACCATCCCCGCTCCGGCCTTCCGACCCCATGGCTCAGCCGCTCGACCGCGCCCGCCTCCTCGAGGCTTTCGAGGCACTCGGTGCCGACCTCGCCGAGTACGGACGGTTCGTCGAGATCGCCGTCTACGGTGGCGGCGCGCTGATGCTGCAATTCGCCTGGCGGCGCGGCACCGAGGATGTCGATGCGGTCGTGCGACCCGGCTACGACGAGGCAGCCCTGGCACCCTCGGTGGCCCGGGTCGCCGCGCGGATGGGACTGGAGTCGGATTGGCTCAACAACGCCGTCGGGATGTTCACTCCGCTCGACGAGGATGAGACGCTGTTCGCCCTGTCCGGCACGTTCCCGGCTGATGGGACGCCGGGACTTCGGACGGTTGTGGCCAAACCCGCCTACCTCCTGGCGATGAAACTCCATGCCCTGCAGAGCCTGGATCGCGGCGACCGTGACCTGAACGACGCCCGTGCCCTGGCCGCTCACTTGGGCCTGCGTGATGTGGAAGCCCTGGAACAGCTGTACCGCGCGATCTACGGCGAAGACCCATCACCGGAGGCCCGCAGTCGATTCTCGGCCGTCTTCGCGGGGACGCCATGAGGCCGCGTTCCCTGGCTGCCGTGGTCGAGCGCGCGCGCGGCGACGGCGACTGGGAGCATCACCTGCGCGACTTCCTCGACGCCTTCTACGCGGCCGATGGCGACGTTGCCCGGCAGGCCGCCTTCGTGGCCGACGAGCCCGGCCTGCTGGGGCGGCCGGAGGCGGACGCGTTCCTGGGTGGGGCCGGTGAGCATCTGGCCCGGCGCTGGTGCCTGCCCATCCCCGGTTGGGTCCGGGCCGAGGAGCGGTATCTGGCGACGGCCCTGTTCGTCCCCGGCGACAAGGCCCTGCGGGGCTACCTGATCTGCGTCAGCCCGGTCTCGTTCCGGACGCGGCTGATCTTCACCGGCCCAGATCCGCTCCAGCGCGCCCGCTTCCCCTACCATCGCGGTGTCATCACGATGCCACCGGAGCATGGGTTTCCAAAGGGCTGAGCCCGGTGATCGGGGCTGAGCCCTGATGATGCCAGGGCTAAGCCCTGGACCCGCAAAAGGTCCCGGACTTTTTGAATCGATAAATTTGCCGGCTAATTCGCTCGGATCGCGGTTGCGACCGCGGCCGGAAACTCCTCGTGCGGGCTGAGCGCGCCGGGGATCGCGGTGCTGGCGACCCGGCCGTGGGCGATCAGCGCGTCCATCTCGGCGCCGGAGCGGCGCGGGGCGTTCTCCGGCCGCAGCACCAGGGTCGGCGGCAGGCCGTCCCCGAACAGGTCCAGGAAGGCCGCGCGGTCGCCCACCGGGTCGAGGCCGCCGGTGACGAAGGCGGCGGTGCCGAAGCGGCCGTTGCGCTGCCGGGTGATGGCGTGCTTGGCGCGAATCAGAGCCGGTGTGACGTGAGCCGCGTCCGCGTAGACGTGGGCGCGCATCATCCGGCCGATGATCGGCGGGCTGATGTTGAGCCGGTAGAGCGCCTCGCCGAGGATCGGCGCCTCGACGGCCCGGCGGATCCGCGGGAACCAGTGCGCCCGGCTCGGCATCGCGGTGGGCAGCGGCCCGCGCCAGGTCGGCGCCACCAGAACCAGGCGCGCGAACGCTGCCGGGTGCCTGCGCGCCGCGGCGACGAGATAGCCTGCGGCGTGGCCCGCCGCGATCCCGACCGCGTAGGGGCCGGGCGCGGCGGCGAGCAGCGCGTCCAGGAAGGCGTGCAGGGTGTCGGGACCGAGCGGCAGCCGGGTGCGCGGCCGGGCGCCGAAGCCCGGCCAGTCCGGCACCAGGCAGCGGTACTCGGAGCCGATGGCGTGGGCGAGGGCGTGCATCTCGGACCGGTCCGAGATCGTGGACAGGGCCGGCAGCAGCAGCGCGTCGGGCCCCGCACCGATCACGGCGCACGGGGTCGGCACCGGCCGGCCCGCCACGATCAGGTCCAGGGTCCGCGTCGTCTCCACAGGGCCGCCCTCAAGTCCCAAAAGAATCAGGTGCGCAGCAGCTCGTTGATCGCGGTCTTGGAGCGGGTGCCGGCATCGACGCGCTTGACGATCACCGCGCAGTACAGGCCCGGGCCCGGGGTGCCGTCCGGCAGAGCCTTTCCGGGCATCGTGCCCGAGACCACCACGGAGTAGGGCGGCACGCGGCCGTACATCACCTCGCCGGTGCTGCGGTCGACGATCTTGGTGGAGGCGCCGATATAGACGCCCATGGACAGCACGCTGCCCTGGCCGACGATGACGCCCTCGGCCACCTCGGCGCGGGCGCCGATGAAGCAATCGTCCTCGATGATCACCGGGTTGGCCTGGAGCGGCTCGAGCACGCCGGCGATGCCGGCGCCGCCGGAGATGTGGCAGTTCTTCCCCACCTGCGCGCAGGAGCCGATCGTCACCCAGGTGTCGACCATGGTGCCTTCGCCGACATAGGCGCCCAGGTTGACGAAGCTCGGCATCAGCACGGCGCCCGGCGCGATGTAGGAGCCGCGGCGCACGAAGCAGCCCGGCACGGCACGCAAGCCCGCGGCGCGGAACTCCGCCTCGCCCCAGCCCGCGAACTTGGACGCGACCTTGTCCCACCACGGCGCGCCGCCGGGGCCGCCATCGATCGTCGCCATGTCGTTGAGCCGGAAGGACAGCAGCACCGCCTTCTTCAGCCACTGATTGACGACCCAATCCTGGTTGCCGCTCTTCTCGGCGACCCGGGCCTTGCCGGAATCGAGCAGGTTCAACGCCTCCTCGACGGCCTCGCGGACGGCGCCCTGGGTCGAGGTCGAGATGCCGGCGCGCTCTTCCCAGGCCGTCTCGATGGTCTTGGCGAGGTCGGAGGTGGACATGGGCGCACGATGCTCTCGATGGCGGGAGCCCGTGCTTACTCGCGGGCACCGGGGCTGTCACCCGGGGAGCCGGCGCAATCCGCCCGGATCAATCCTCGAGCAGCACCCGCACCCGGTCGAGATCGGTCACGAGGTCCACGAGGTCGATCGCCAGGGTGTCGTAGACGGATTGCGCGGCCGCGGGGAATTCCTCCAGCACGCGCCGCATCAGCGTCGGGGTGATGCGCATCACCTCGGCGGCGCCCTCGGCCCGGGCTTCGGTCGGCCGGGTGCCGCGCACGAACAGGGCGAGCTGCCCGATCAGCGCCGAGCGCCCGGCACGGACCGGCTCGGCATCCGGCACCCGGGGCGCGAGCCGGATCGTGCCCGACATCACCACGAAGCCGCCATCGGCCGGGTCGCCGCGGGCGAACAGCAGGTCGCCGTCCGCCAGCTCGCGCCGCTCGGCCGCGAAGGTCAGCAGGCGCAGCGCGTCCCGGTCGAGGAAGCCGAACAGCGGCGCGTCGGCGAGGATCGCGATGTCGTCGTCGAGCCCCAAGGAACCGCCTCACCGCCTGCGTGCAAACGAGCCTGCGCCTCGCGTACACGCAAATCCCTAAAGCCGTTCCCAACCGCGTTGCAATCGCACCCGGCTCCGCGTGCGCCCTGCGACGGGCGCGATTCGATCAGGGCAGCAGCTTGTAGCCGCCGCCCTCGGTGACGAGGATCGCCGCGGTGGCGGGGTTCGGCTCGATCTTCTGGCGCAGCCGGTAGATATGCGTCTCCAGCGTGTGCGTGGTGACGTGGGCGTTGTAGCCCCAGACCTCGGCGAGCAGCGTGTCGCGGTTCACCACGGCCCGGCCGGCCCGGTACAGGAAGCGCAGGATCGCGGTCTCCTTCTCGGTGAGCTTCAGCTTCGAGCCGCGCTCGCCGACCAGCAGCTTGGCGCCGGGCCGGAACGTGTACGGGCCGATCTGGAACACCGCGTCCTCGGACGCCTCGTGGCTGCGCAGATGCGCGCGGATCCGGGCGAGCAGGATGCCGAACTTGAACGGCTTGGTGACGTAGTCGTTGGCGCCCGCCTCAAGCCCCTCGACGTGGTCCGCCTCCGAGTCCTGCGCGGTCAGCATGATCACCGGGCCGCGGAAGCCGCCGGCCCGCATCCGGCGCACGGCCTCGCGTCCGTCGAGGTCGGGCAGGCCGACATCCATCACGGCGAGATCGATGCGCTCGGCCCCGACCCGCCGGACCGCGTCCGCGGCGTTCGCCTCGGTGACCACGGTGAATTCTTCGCAGAGGTCGAGCTGCTCGGTGAGCGTGTCGCGCAGGATCGCGTCGTCGTCACAGATCAGCAGGCGATAGACATTCGACATCGTCCGGGGCCCTGGAGCACGCTGCGGGACCGGGAGACCCGGTGTTCGGAGACAGTGCGCGATGACAAGGATCTGGAGCACGCCGCCCGTCGCGTGACAACACGGCCGGCTCCAGGAAAGCGGGGCCGGCGCGCCGGAATCCAAGGGCGCTCGGTCCCCCCGTCGCAGGGCGGTGGGCTGATTCGCTCCCGAATCCCGGCTTCGACGGCCTAGGTTCCACCGTAAGGATAGAGCTTCGTTTGTGGCCGGAAATTGCCTTGTGCGCAATTTTTCACGGTTTCGGTATTGGATACCGGGCATAACCCCTGCCGATCTGCCCCTGGCGCCGCATCACCGCGGGCCGGACCGGGGCGCGTGCGACCGGCAGGGGAGGGGTGTTGTGCGGGGACATCGGCGCGAGCGGCCCGGACCGGTCCGCATGACCGTGAGCGAGATCCGGGTCCGCGCACTGGTCGGCGACCGCTGCCGGGGCCAGCTCCTGGTCGGCCCGGCGGTGATCCCCTGCGCCCTCGGGGCGGGCGGCATCGTCTCCGACAAGCGCGAGGGCGACGGCGGCTCGCCGCGCGGTCGCTTCCGCCTGCGGGCGGCGCGTACCGCCCGGACCATCTCGGCCTGCGCCCGCGCTCGGCGCTGTCCCTGCGGGCGACCCGGCCGGGCGACGGCTGGTGCGACGACCGCCGGGACCGCCGCTACAACCGGCCGATCCGCCTGCCGGCCCCGGGCATCAGTGCCGAATCGATGTGGCGCGACGACGGGCTCTACGACGTGGTGATCGACCTCGACTACAACCGCGCGCCGATCCGGAAGGGACGGGGCTCCGCGATCTTCCTGCACATCGCCCGGGACGGCTACCGCCCCACCGAGGGCTGCGTCGCCCTGGCCCGGTCGGACCTGCTGCGCCTGCTCGGGCGCCTCGGCCCACGCACGCATCTTCGGATCGGGTGAGGCTCACGCCTTCCGGGGCCTGGCCCCGAAGATGGCGGTCCCGACGCGGACATGGGTGGCGCCTTGCTGGATCGCCGCCGGAAAATCCGCGCTCATGCCCATCGAGAGGATCGGCAGGTTGTGATCCCGCGCCAGGCGGGCGAGCAGGGCAAAATGGGCCGAGGGCGGGTCCTCCGCGGGCGGGATGCACATCAGGCCCTGGATCGCGAGCCCGTGGGTGTCACGGCACTCGGCCAGCAGCGTGGCGAGCTGATCCGGGAGGACCCCGGCCTTCTGCGGCTCCGCGCCGGTATTGACCTGGATCAGCAGCTTCGGGGTCCGACCCGCGCGGTTGATTTCCTTGGCGAGCGCCGCCGCGAGCGACAGCCGGTCGAGGGCGTGGATCACGTCGAACAGGGCCACCGCCTCGCGGGCCTTGTTGGATTGCAGCGGGCCGACGAGGTGCAGCTCGACATCCGGGTAGCGGGCGCGCAGGTCCGGCCATTTCGCGACGGATTCCTGGACGTAGTTCTCTCCGAACACCCGGTGCCCCGCCTCCAGGGCCGGAACGATGCCCTCCGCCGGCACGGTCTTGGAGACGGCCACGAGCTGGACCTCCGCGGGGTCGCGCTCCGAATCCTCGGCCGCCTGCGCGATGGCGGCTCGCACCTCGGCGAGGCCGGCGGCGACGTCGGCCTCGCCGACCGGGGGTTTGGCGGTCGGCTGCCCCATCCCGTCGGTGGCGGGAGCGGTCTGCCCGGTGATCGCGTCGTCCATCGCGTGCCTATCCTGATGGGACATCGGTCCCTTGCCCCGCCGACCTATGCCGTTGCGCGCCTCGCGCAAGCCCGGATCCCTGCATCCGTTGACCGGCTCCGGCGCAGATATGCTACTGGGCCGCAACCGTGCCGCGGCTCTCCCCGATCAGCCGCCGAGCCTCTGACCCAGCCGGACCCATGACCAGCACCGCCCCCCAGCCCGTCGAGCGCTACAACGCCAAGGATGCCGAGCCGCGCTGGCAGGCCGCCTGGGCCGAGCAACGCCTGTTCGAGACCGACAATTCTGACGGGCGCCCGAAATACTACGTGCTGGAGATGTTCCCGTACCCGTCGGGGCGCATCCACATGGGCCACGTGCGCAACTACGCGATGGGCGACGTGGTGGCCCGGTACAAGCGCGCCCGGGGCTTCAACGTGCTCCACCCGATGGGCTGGGACGCGTTCGGCCTGCCGGCCGAGAACGCCGCCATGGAGCGCAAGGTCAACCCGCGGGACTGGACCTACGCCAACATCGCGTCGATGCGCGACCAGCTGAAGGCCATGGGCCTGTCGCTCGACTGGAGCCGGGAGATCGCCACCTGCGACCCCGATTACTACAAGCACCAGCAGCGGATGTTCCTCGACTTCCTGGACAAGGGCCTGGTGACCCGGCGCACCGCCAAGGTGAATTGGGACCCGGTGGACCACACCGTGCTGGCCAACGAGCAGGTGATCGACGGGCGCGGCTGGCGCTCCGGCGCCCTGGTCGAGCAGCGCGAGCTGACCCAGTGGTTCTTCAAGATCACCGACTTCGCCGAGGATCTGCTCACAGCCCTCGACGGGCTGGACCGCTGGCCGGAAAAAGTCCGGCTGATGCAGAAGAACTGGATCGGCCGCTCCGAGGGACTGGAAGTCCGGTTCGACTTGGCCCGGCCTCCGGCCGGCGAGGCCGAGTCGGTGACGGTCTACACCACCCGGCCCGACACCCTGTTCGGCGCCCGGTTCCTGGCGATCGCGGCCGACCATCCGCTGGCAGCAGCGGTTGCCGCGAACAACCCGGATCTCCAGGCCTTCATCGAGGAATGCCGGCGCACCGGCACCGCCCAGGCGGCGATCGACACCGCGGAAAAACTCGGCTTCGACACCGGCCTGACCGTCCGACACCCCCTCGACCCGGCCTGGACGCTGCCGGTCTACGTCGCGAACTTCGTGCTGATGGACTACGGCACCGGAGCGGTGTTCGGCTGCCCGGCGCATGACCAGCGCGACCTCGACTTTTCCAACAAGTACGGGCTCGGCAATGTCCCGGTGGTCTGCCCCGAGGGGCAGGATCCGGAGGCGTTCCTGATCACCACCACCGCCTATGTCGAGGACGGGCGGATGATCCATTCGCGCTTCCTCGACGGCATGACCACCGGGGAGGCCTTCGAGGCCGTGGCGCGCCGGCTGGAGCGGGAGGGCGTGGCCAAGCGCAAGGTCCAGTTCCGCCTGCGCGACTGGGGCGTCTCGCGCCAGCGCTACTGGGGCTGCCCGATCCCGATCATCCACTGCGAGTCCTGCGGCCCGGTGCCGGTGCCGGTCTCCGACCTGCCGGTGAAGCTGCCCGAGGAGGTCTCGTTCGACCAGCCCGGCAACCCGCTGGAGCGCGACCAGGCCTGGCGGACGGTGCCGTGCCCGCAATGCGGCGCACCGGCCCGGCGCGAGACCGACACGATGGACACGTTCGTCGATTCGTCCTGGTACTACGCGCGCTTCACCGCGCCCTGGCTCACCGACGCCCCCACCGACCGCGCCACGGTCGATCGGTGGCTGGCGGTGGACCAGTATATCGGCGGTATCGAGCACGCGATCCTGCACCTGCTCTACGCCCGGTTCTTCATGCGGGCGATGCGCGAGACCGGCTGGGCCGGCGTCTCCGAGCCGTTTGCCGGGTTGTTCACCCAGGGCATGGTCGTCCACGAGACCTACAAGGACGCGGCCGGCGCCTGGGTGCCGCCGGCCGAGATCCGCTTCTCCACCGAGGAGGGCGAGCGCCGCGCGTTTCACGTGAAAACTCAGGCGCCGATCGCGATCGGTTCGATCGAGAAGATGTCGAAGTCCAAGAAGAACGTGGTCGATCCGGACGACATCATCGCAAGCTACGGGGCCGATACGGCGCGCTGGTTCGTCCTCTCCGATTCGCCGCCCGAGCGCGACGTGATCTGGAGCGAGGAGGGCGTGCAGGGCGCCGCCCGGTTCGTCCAGAAAGTCTGGCGGCTGACCCATGCCGCGCTGGCCGCGAGCGGGGATGGCGCCGCCGACCTCACCCTGCGCAAGGCCGCCCACCGGGCGCTCGCCGCCGTGCAGGACGATATCGAGCGCCTGCGGTTCAACCGCTGCGTCGCCCACATCTACACCTTGGCCAACGCCCTCGAGGACGGGCTGCGCGGGCCGGTCTCGGGCGCGGCGGCGACGGAGGCGGCGGGCATCCTGGTGCAGCTCATCGCCCCGATGATGCCGCACCTCGCCGAGGAATGCTGGACCACGCTCGGCCGCCCCGGCCTCGCCGCCCAGGCGCCCTGGCCGGAGGCCGAGGCGGGGCTCCTGGTCGAGGACGAGATCACCCTGCCGGTCCAGATCAACGGCAAGAAGCGCGCGGACGTGACCGTGCCGCGCGACGCCGACGCCAAGGCTGTCGAAGCCGCGACCCTGGCCCTGGAGACGGTCCAGAAGATCCTGGAGGGCAAGCCGCCGCGCAAGGTGATCGTCGTGCCGGGGCGGATCGTCAATCTGGTGGTGTAACGAGGGCGGGGCTGCCGATCCCGCGCACCTCCTCGGCCTGCGAGGTCCGGCGATCGAGGATCGCTGGGCCTCGCAGGAGGGCTCCAGGGATCGCGCGAACACACCGATCGAAGCGCCTGACATGGCGGCACGGGCCGACCCGCTGCTTGCAGCGTCGCCGCGCAGCCCGGCCTTGCGCGCCCGCGTGGCGACCTGATGCCCGGGAAGCGCGACACGTTCTCGCTGGACGCACGCGTCGACATCGCCAGCGCGGCTCACCCTGCGCTGCGAATCGCGCTGATCGAGGCGGCATGATGCACCCGGCTTGGATCAGGGTGCCGCCAGCCCGGGATCCTGCCCGCCGGCCGCGAGGCTGCGTGCGATCATCCCGTCCGCCTTCGCCTGGGCGAGGAAGTCGGCCAGATACGCCGCCCCCGCGTCCCGGCCCACCGGCAGACCCATCGCCTGCGGGATCTCCATGAAGTGCCCCGGCAGCAGCCGCACCTCCGGGTGCGCGGCCGCGTAGGCGGCGAGCGGCTGGTGGACCCCGGCGGCCACGTCGAGCCCGTCCCGGGCGAAGGCCGTGACCGCCTCCGCCGAGGTCGGCGCCCGCACCAGGGTCGCGTGGCGCAGCGTACGGGTCAGGAACAGGTCGTAGGCGCTGCCATGCCCCACCGAGATCCGGATCCCGTCGCGGTCGACGTCGGGCAGGCTCCGGATCGGCGCGTCGGCCGGGACGAGGTAGCTGCCGGCGATCAGCACGTAGGGGGCCGTGAAGGCGATGCCTTCGGCGCGCTTCGGGTCGATCGCCAGGAAACAGATGTCCCAGGTCCCGGACCCGGCCGAGCCCGAGACGGCCCCCGCGCCGGGAAACGTCACGAACGCTACCGGCACGCCGAGCCGCTGCGCCAGCGCCCGGGCGAGATCCACCGACACGCCGGCCGGGCCGTCCGCCCCGGACCGGGCGAGCACCGGATTGCCGAGATTGATCGCCGCCCGGAGGTGCCGGTGGGGGCGAGGTCGTGCCGGGCCGCAGGGGAGGGGGCATCGGGACCGTCTCCGCGCCGGCGGGGCTGGCGGTCAGCAGGGCGCACAGGAGGGCCGCGATCCGCATGGGTGTCTCCAGCGCCGTGTCGCCGCTTGCGCCGGAGGCCGGCGGGACGGGACCGCTCAGCGCGGGCTCCGCTCCGTGCCGGCGGCGGCCGCCCGCTTGCGTCCGCGGGCCAGCATGTTGAGGCCTTCGACGCCGGCCGAGAACGCCATAGCGGTGTAGATATAACCCTTCGGCACGTGCGCCCCAAAGCCTTCCGCGATCAGCGTCATGCCGATCATGATCAGGAAGCCCAAAGCCAGCATCACCACGGTGGGGTTGCGGGCGATGAAGGCCGAGAGCGGCTCGGCCGCGACCAGCATGACGATCACCGCCACGACCACGGCCACCATCATCACCGGCACGTGCTCGGTCATGCCCACCGCGGTGATGATCGAGTCGATCGAGAACACGAGGTCGAGGAGCAGGATCTGGCCGATCGCCGCGCCGAACCCAATCGTGCCGCCGGATTTCCCGGTGTCGGCCGGGTCGTCGGGGTCGACGCTGTGATGGATTTCCTTGGTGGCCTTCCAGAGCAGGAACAGGCCGCCGCCGATCAGGATCAGGTCACGCCAGGAGAAGTCCTGTCCGAGCACCGAGAAGACCGGCTCGGTCAGGTGCACGATGAACGCGACCGTGCCCAGCAGACCGAGCCGCAGGATCAAGGCCAGGCCGATGCCGATCCGCCGCGCCCGCGTCTGCTGGTCGGCCGGCAGCTTGTTGGTCAGGATCGAGATGAAGATCAGGTTGTCGACGCCGAGCACCACCTCCATCACGATGAGGGTCGCCAGGGCGACCCAGATCGCGGGCTGGCTCGCAAGCTGGATCAGGTCGGTCACGGGTCGTGCGTCTCGCTGGTCGGGAAGAGGCGGCTGCCGAGGGCGGCCAGATCGAACGGACCGGCACTGTCCGCCGGATCGGGAGCGTACACCCGGAGGATCTTCGGGAAGACCTTGAAGTGGGCGGGCGTGTGCGTGGTCAGCTCGCCGTCGGTGTTCACCGGCCGGGGCTTGCGCGTCGCGATCTTGATCTCCCGGGTCTGGAAGGCGCGCACGTCGGCCGCGCGTCCATGGGTGCCCCGGCGCAGGGCCGGCAGCAGCGCGATCAGCCGCCACCAATGGGCGACTTCCAGGCTGTAGAAATCGAGCTTGCCGTCATCGACCGTGGCGGCCTCCTCCACGGTCATACCGCCACCGTAATGGCGCCCGTTGCCGACCGAGACCTGGATGGTCGTCACCCGCTCGACCGTGCCGTCGTGCTCGATCGTCACCGTAAACGGCCGCACCCGGCGCAGCACCCGGATGGCCGCCACCGCGTAGCCGAGCACACCCCAGGTCTTCTTCGATTCGGCCGTGAGTTCGCCCGCGAGCTCGGCCGAGAAGCCGATGCTGGCGACGTTGAAGTAGTAGTGGCCGTTGACCCAGCCGAGATCGACCGGCCGCGTCGCGGCATTCGGGATGAACCGCGCCGCGGCGATCGGATCCAGCGGCAGGTCCAGGGAGCGGGCGAGGTCGTTGGCGGTGCCCAGCGGCAGGATAGCGAGGGGCAGCCCGCTCTCCACCAGGGCGGGTGCGGCCATGTTCATGGTGCCGTCGCCGCCGCCCAGGATCACGAGGTCGACATCCTTGGCGTGCGCCCGGATCACTTCTCGGCAATCGGCGTCCGGCGGCGGCTCCACCGGCTCGATGCCGCCCGCCCGCAGGATGCTCCGCACCTCGTCGAGGTCGAGGCCGCCGTTGCGCGCCTTCGCGTTGCAGATCAGCAGCGCCCGGCGTTGGTCGGCACTCATCACGGGCTCCGATGCATCTGCGAGGTCACCGCGGTCTCGAGTCGGGACACAGGAACCTCGATGCTCAGGGCGGCGAAAGGGGGGATGACAGCCCGAAACGCGCGACAGCCAAGATTGTCCCCGACTTGGTGGTGAAAAGATCGAGCGCAACCCCGTCATCCACGCAATCCCGGGCTGGTGTGGGCCCGGCACATCGTCAGAGTCACGGGTGCGCCCGGGGAAACCGTGGAACCGCTTCGGCATGCGGGCGCGTTCTCCCCACGTACGCTCCGGCCGCCAGGAAGGCACCGATGCCCGCCACCATTCCCACCCGCTCTGCCCTCGCCCTCGGCGTGATCCTGCC
This sequence comes from Methylobacterium sp. WL1, assembly GCF_008000895.1. NCBI lineage: Bacteria > Pseudomonadati > Pseudomonadota > Alphaproteobacteria > Hyphomicrobiales > Methylobacteriaceae > Methylobacterium > Methylobacterium sp. WL1. Next base: position 4,873,414 of record NZ_CP042823.1, read on the forward strand.
GCTGGCCCTCGTCGGCGGCGCCTCGGCCCAGCAGCAGGGGGCGGGGTCCCAGAGTTCCTGGGTCGATCCGCCGGCCCGCAGCGCGCCGTCCGCGGCAGCCAAGTTGAATCCGGCCGACCAGGCGAAGCGGGCCGTCCCGGAGACGGAGCCGGTCCGGCAGGCTGCCAAGCCAGAGCCCGCCGACGACGGCCTGCCCAAGAGCGCCACGACCAAGAGCGCTACGACCAAGAGCGCCGCAACCGGGAGCGCCGCGACCCAGGACGCCGTGACCCGGGCCGCGGGCCCGAAGCGGGCGGCCGCCCTGGAGCGTCCGCACGCCCGCCAGGCCTCGCCGCGGTATGCTGCGCATCCGCGCCGGCTCGCCGACACGCCGGCGGCCGTGGCGCCGGCTTCGGCCGCCTCGGGGCAGCGGGCCGCCGTGGCCCGGGCCCTGGCGGCGAACTACCTCGCCACCGTCTCCAGCTCGGGCGACACGATGGTCGGCGCCGCACCGCATTTCTACGGGTCGCGGGTGCGCTTCTACGGGCACCCGGTCACCCTGGCGGGGCTGGTCGCCGAGAAGCGCAGCTTCGTGCAGCGCTGGCCCGAGCGGCGCTACGAGCCGCGGACCATCCGCACTGCCTGCGACGCCGAGACCTGCACGATCCGCACGATCGTGGATTTCCGCACTGCGAACCCGGATCGCGGCGCCGTCTCCACCGGGGCGGCCGAGCTGGTCCTGGAGGTGAGCTTCGCGGGCACGCGCCCGGTGATCGTCGGCGAGTCCGGACGGGTCCTGCACCGGAGCGTCCAGGCCGGCACCCTGGCCCCCTCGCCCGGCAAGGCGTAAAGCGGCTTCCGTGCGGCGCGCGGTGATGCCGGGATCGGGTTTATGACGTCTTCAACGGTGGTGGCGGAACAGGAATCGAGGCCGGCGCGTCCGGCGCTCGACGATCCGGAGCGCGCCGCCCTCCGCGAGGCGATCCAGGCGGCGATCGCTCGGGCGCGCCCGCGCCCGGTGGCGGTGCGGACCCTCGGGCTCATGGCCGAGGCCGCGATCGTGCGCGGAGACGCGGGCTACCGGGTGCTCGACCGGCACGGCGTCGTGCGCACGCGGCCCGGCACCGGCGAGCCGCTGACGCTCGCCGACTTCGTGGCGGAACTCCAGGCGCGGCATCCGGCCCTGTTCCTGCCGCCGGAGGTGGCACCGGAGCCCGAGGCCGAGCCCGAAGATCCGAAGGATTCCCCGATCCTGACCGGCGCCTACGAGATGAAGGCCGCGACCGCGCGCTTCGTCGAGACCCAGTCCGAGCGGGCCCGGTCTCTCGCCGAGCGCTCCTCCGTCCAGGGACGAGCGCTGGCGCAGACCGCGGCCGGCCGCTTCGCCACCCTGCGGACGGGCCTGCAGGCCCGTCTCACCCGCCGTTCCGAGGCCGCGGCGTCCGGCGCGGATCCGGTCTCGGCGTGGAACGACGGCCCGGGCCGGCTCGGCGAGTCGGTGCGTGACAGCCTGCCCCGTCTGCGCGAACGGCTCGGTCTCGCCGGCGGCGACGAGGGCAGCCGCCGGCATCGGCGCTGGCTCGCGGGCGCGAGCGCGGCCGCCCTGGTGGCGGTGGTCGCGGCGGGCCTCGTCCTGGCCGGCCGCGAGCCCGAAGCCACGCGCTCCACGACCACCTCGCCCCAGACGGCCGACGCGCCCGCGAGTGTCCAGACCGCCGCACCGCAAGCGGGATCGCAAGCCGGATCTCAAGCCGGATCTCAAGCCACTGGGCCGTCGGCGGCGTCTCCCGCGGCCCCCGATACGGTCACGCCCCCGCCCGAGACCGGCGGCGATCCGGAGCCCGATACGCCGCCGCCCGCGGCCAACGCCATCACCGGACCGGCCCAGGTGATCGACACCGCGACCCTGAAGGTCGCCGGCAAGGTCGTGCGCCTGTTCGGCGTCGAGTGGGTGCGCGGCGGCCAGGCCGACGAGCTGACCCGCTACATCGGCGGCCGCCCGGTGACCTGCCAGCCGGCGCCGGGCAGCGACACGATGAACTGCCTGGTGAACGGGCGGGACCTCTCGGAGGTGGTGCTGTTCAACGGCGGCGGCCGCGCCTCCCCGGAGGCCAGCCCCGAACTGGTCGCCGCCGAGGACCACGCGCGCACCGAGCGGCTCGGCGTCTGGAAGCGCTGAGCGGGGATCGCAGCATGGCGGGCGAGATCTTCGGGCGCACCGCGGACGGTCAAGTCGTCACCCGGCACCGACTGGCCCGGGGGAGCCTGCGCGTCCACGTCATCGATTTCGGCGCGGTGATCACGGCGATCGAGGTGCCCGACCGCGTGGGCCGCAGCGCCAACGTCGTCCTCGGGCTCGACACGCTCGCGGGCTACGAGACCGTGAGCCCGAGCTTCGGCGCGGTGGTCGGGCGCTACGCCAACCGCATCGCCGGCGGGCGCTTCAACCTCGACGGCCGCACCTATCGGCTGCCGGTGAACGAGGGACCCAACACCCTGCACGGCGGCGACCGGAATTTCGGCACACGCCTCTGGCAGGCGGAGGCGGCGGACGCCACCAGCCTCACCCTGGCCCGCCGCTCCCCGGACGGCGAGGAGGGGTTCCCCGGCAACCTCGACGTCCGCGTGCGCTACAGCCTGCCGGAGGACGGGCTGCTGCACATCGCCTACGAGGCCCTGACCGACCGGCCCACGGTCCTGAACCTCACCAACCACAGCTACTTCAACCTGGCCGGGGAGGGGACGGGCAGCGTGCTCGACCACGTCGTCCAGATCGAGGCCGACGCGTTCACGCCCACGGATGCGACGCAGGTCCCCACCGGCACGGTCCAGCCGGTCGCCGGCACCCCGTTCGATTTCCGGACACCGCACCGGTTGGGCGCGCGCATCCGCGAGGGCGACCCGCAACTCGCCTACGCCAAGGGCTACGACCACACCTTCGTGCTGCGCGGCCCCGCCGGGACCCTGCGCCCGGCCGCCGCCTGCATCGATCCGGGCAGCGGCCGGCGGCTCGACGTGGCGACCACGCAGCCGGCCCTGCAGCTCTACACCGGCAACAACCTGGACGGCACGCTGATCGGCCCCTCCGGCCGGATCTACCGCTCCGGGGACGGCGTCTGCTTCGAGACGCAGGGCTTTCCGGACGCCCCGAACCAGCCGGACTTCCCGTCCGCGACCCTGCGCCCGGGGGAGGTCTTTCGGGCGGCCACCACGTTCCGGTTCTCGGTGGCGTGAGGCGCCACGCCTTCGAGACACCGGTCTCCGCAGGCGATCGATGATCAGCCCCTTCCCCTGCCCAATGGTGGGTTCCCGTGACCGGGGCCCGCATCCGAACTGCGACCCGCCGAGAGCCGCCAGCCCAGCGCCGCTGTCAGAGACGCGGCCACGATGATCCAAAGGGCGACGGGCAGGGCGCGGTCGAAGCTGGCCAGTGCCGTAAGCAGCGCGCCGAAGATGGCGACACCCAAGGCCGCGCCCGTTTGCCGGGCCGATTGCAGGGTCGCGGCCGCGACGCCCGCATGATGCGCCGCCACGGTACCGAGGGCTCGCCCTCGGCGGCCGCCACCGCTTTCAGGGACGCGTCCCAGGCCCGGAGCCGGTCCCCACGGTGCAATCGGGACCGGCGCTCGAGCCTTGATTCGACGCGCTCGGTCGAACCGCGAGACCCTCAGCCCGCAGCCTCCTCCAACAGGATCTCGCGCTTGCCGGCGTGGTTGGCCGGACCGACGATGCCCTCGGTCTCCATCCGCTCCATCAGGGAGGCGGCGCGGTTGTAGCCGATCTGGAGCCGGCGCTGGATGTAGCTGGTCGAGGCCTTCTGGTCGCGCAGAACCACCTGCACGGCCTGGTCGTAGAGGTCGCCGCCGGTCTCGCCGAACGAGCCCTGGTCGAACACGGCGCCGTCGAGTTCCAGCTCGGCCGCGCCGGCCTTGCCCTTGGTCCCCTTCTCGGGGGCGCCGTCCTCGTCGTCGGCCGTGACGGCGTCGAGGTAGCTCGGGCGGCCCTGGCGCTTGAGGTGGGCGACCACGCTCTCGACCTCGCTGTCCGAGCAGAACGGCCCGTGCACCCGGGTCGTGCGCCCGCCGCCGGCCATGAACAGCATGTCGCCCTGGCCGAGCAGCTGCTCGGCGCCCATCTCACCCAGGATCGTGCGGCTGTCGATCTTGCTGGTGACCTGGAAGGAGATCCGGGTCGGGAAGTTCGCCTTGATCGTGCCGGTGATCACGTCCACCGACGGGCGCTGCGTCGCCATGATCAGGTGGATGCCGGCCGCGCGCGCCATCTGGGCGAGCCGCTGGATCGCCCCCTCGATGTCCTTGCCCGCCACCATCATTAGGTCGGCCATCTCGTCGACCACGATCACGATGTAGGGGAGGGGGGCGAGGTCCATGGCCTCGTCCTCGTAGATCGCCTCGCCGGTTTGCCGGTCGAAGCCGGTCTGGACGGTCCGGGTCAACACCTCGCCGCGGGCGGCGGCCTCCGAGACGCGGGCGTTGTAGCCGTCGATGTTGCGGACCGCGATCTTGGACATCTTCTTGTAGCGCTCCTCCATCTCGCGCACGGCCCATTTGAGGGCGATCACCGCCTTCTTGGGGTCGGTCACGACCGGGGAGAGCAGGTGCGGGATGCCGTCGTAGACCGACAGCTCCAGCATCTTGGGATCGACCATGATCAGCCGGCACTCCTCCGGCTTCAGCCGGTAGAGCAGCGACAGGATCATGGTGTTGATCGCCACCGACTTGCCCGAGCCGGTGGTGCCGGCCACCAGCAGGTGCGGCATCCGGGCGAGGTCGGCGATGATCGGCTCGCCGCCGATGTTCTTGCCGAGGCACAAAGCCAGCTTGTGCTTGCTCTCGGCGAAGTCCGTGGAGGCCAGAAGCTCGCGCAGGAACACCGTCTCGCGCTTGGCGTTCGGCAGTTCGATGCCGATGGCGTTGCGGCCGGGGACGACCGCCACGCGGGCCGAGACCGCCGACATCGAGCGGGCGATGTCGTCGGCGAGCGCGATCACGCGGCTGGACTTGGTGCCGGGTGCGGGCTCCAGCTCGTAGAGCGTGACGACCGGGCCGGGGCGCACCGCCAGGATGTCGCCGCGCACGCCGAAATCGCCGAGCGTCGCCTCGAGCAGGGTCGCGTTCTGCTCCAGGGCGTCGGCCGAGACCTGGCTTGCCGGGGAGGGGCCGCGCGGGGCCGCCAGCAGATCGAGGGCCGGCAGGGCGTAATCCTCGGGCCGGACCTGCGGCGCGGGCGCCCGGCGGGCCGGCACCGGCGCGGCGGCCGGCGCCGCGACCCGCGAGGCGGTCGGCTCCGGACGGGCGGCGGCCGGCCGCGGCGGGGCCTCCTCGTACGCGTCCGGCTCGTCCTCTTCCGGGGCAGCGGGACCGGTGCCCGGCGGGCGGTCGCCCCCGCAGGAGCCGACGCGTCCCGGCTCGGATCCTGACCGTCGAACGGGGCCTCGAAAACGGCTCGCGCCGCGCCTGGCCCGGCTTGGGCGGCCTCCGGCAGGTGCTCGGCCCAGGGCAGGTCCGCATCCGTGAAGGCGCGCCGCGCCGCGAGCGCCGGGAGGCGCTGTCGAACGGCTCGACCCGGCCGGTCCGCCACGCCTCGATCCGCCGCGCCAGGGCGACGCGCATCCGCATCAGGCCCTGGGCGAGGGCGCCGATGCCCACGAGGCCGAGGCTCGGCTCGTCGGCATCCTCGCGCTCGTCGCGACCCCGCACGGACGGATGCCGGGCGGGATAGGGCTCGTCGTGGAAGGACTCCTCCTCGGCGGCCCCGAACCGGCAGGCGCCGGTCAGGCTGAGGATCGCCACCGCGGCGTAGACGAAGCCGACGAGGTGGGCCGCCGCCGACGACACCGCCCCGACGATCACCCGGGCCATGGACAGCAGGCCGTCTCCGGCGACGCCGCCGAGCCCGGTGGGCAGGGGCCAGCGCGCGGTGGGCGGCAGGGCGCTCGCCACCGCGCTCGCGGCGCAGAAGCCGATGATCCAGAGCGCCAGGCGCATGCCGCCCTGGGGCAGGTCGCGCTCGCGCATCAGCCGGACGCCCCAGAGCACGGGCGGCAGCACGAACGCGAGGGCACCCAGACCGAGGATCTGCATGGCGAGGTCGGCCACGACGGCGCCCGGCTGGCCGAGCACGTTGTGGGCCGGGTGGTCGGTGGCGTGGTTGAGGCTCGGGTCGTCGATCGACCACGTGGCGAGCGCCACGGTGAGCGCGACCGCGCCGGTGAACAGGACGAGCCCTCCGAGCTCCGTCAGGCGCTTGCCCAAGAAGGGGCGAACGCTGTCGACGTAAGTGTCGTAGGGCGACGCGGGACGGCGAAGCGAGCGCATGCGGGACCGGACGCGAACGGGGACTCTGACCCGAAGGCTAGTCACGCCGGCCTTAACGACCTGCTAAGGTTGAGGAAGCCTGACCCCCCGTACCCGGGCCCGCGCGGGATCCGGAGCGGGCGTGTCCGGGCCTGGGGTGGTGCAAAAACCGCCCCGCTATGGCACAGAAACCGCCATGAACATCGACGGTCAGCCCTATCGCACGATCTTCCCGGACCCGGACGGCGTCAGCGTCCAGGTGATCGACCAGACACGCCTGCCCTTCGCGTTCGAGCTGAGGCGCCTCGCCACGCTGGACGACGCGGCGGTGGCGATCCGCACCATGATCGTGCGCGGCGCGCCGCTGATCGGCGTCACCGCGGCCTACGGGCTGGCGCTCGCCATGCGGGCGGATCCGTCGATGGACGGGATCGACCGGGCGGTGGCGACGCTCGCCGCGACGCGCCCGACGGCGATCAACCTGCGCTGGGCGCTCGACCGGGTCGCCGGCAACCTGCGGCAGATCCAGCCGGCCGAGCGCTTCGCCCACGCCTTCGCGGAAGCCGGCCGCGTCGCCGAGGAGGATGTCGCCAGCTGCCGCTCGATCGGCGCCCATGGCGGCCAGATCATCGCCGACCTGCACAAGGCGAACGGCGGGCGGCCGGTCACGGTGCTGACCCATTGCAACGCCGGCTGGCTCGCCACGGTGGATTGGGGCACCGCGCTGGCGCCGATCTACGCCGCCCACGAGCGGGGCGTGCCGGTGCACGTGCTGGTGGACGAAACCCGGCCGCGCAGCCAGGGCGCGGCGCTCACCGCCTTCGAGCTGAACGGCCACGGCGTGCCCCACACGGTGATCGCCGACAATGCCGGCGGCCACCTGATGCAGCATGGCGGCGTCGACCTGTGCATCGTCGGCTCGGACCGCACCACGGCGTCGGGCGACGTCTGCAACAAGATCGGCACCTACCTGAAGGCGCTGGCCGCCCACGACAACCGCGTGCCGTTCTACGCCGCCCTGCCGTTCTCGACGATCGACTGGACGCTCCACGACGGCGTCAAGGAGATCCCGATCGAGGAGCGCGACGGCCGCGAGGTCACCCACATGACCGGCCGCCTGGCCGAGGGCGGCTTCGCCACGATCGAGGTGGTCTCCCCGGGCAGCCCCGTGGCCAACCCGGCCTTCGACGTGACCCCGGCCCGCCTCGTGACCGGGATCATCACCGAGCGCGGCATCTGCGCGGCGAGCGAAGAGGGGCTGTGCGGGCTCTACCCGGAGCGCCGGAAGGCGGCGTGAGCCGCCTCAGCGCACGCCGGGCCGGCCGGATTCGGCGAGCTGCTGCGCCCGTGCGTTCTGACGCTCGAACATCCAACCCGGGTATTCGGGCGGCAGGACGCTCACCGCGTCGAGGGCATCGAGTTCCGCGTCGGTGAGGCTCAGCCGCGTGGCCGCGATGTTGTCCTCGAGTTGGTCGAGGCGCTTGGCGCCGACGATGACGCTGGTCACCGCCCGGCGGTGCAGCAGCCAGGCGAGCGCCACCTGAGCCACCGAGACGCCGCGGCTCTCCGCCACCGGGCGCATCGCGGCGATGCAGGCTTCGCCGCGCGGGCCGTCGACCGGCGGAAAGTCGAAGCTCGCCCGCCGACCCTCCCCGGAACCGCCGGAATACTTGCCGCTGAGCAGGCCGCCGGCGAGGGGGCTCCAGACCAGGAGTCCGAGACCCTCGGACCGCAGCATCGGGACGATGTCCCGTTCGAGGTCGCGCCCGGCGATCGAGTAATACGCCTGCAGGGTCTCGAACCGCGCGAGGTTGGCCCGCTCGGCGATGCCCTGCGCCTTGACGATCTGCCACGCCGCCCAGTTCGAGACCCCGACGTAACGCACGTGGCCGTGCTGCACGAGGATGTCGAGGGCCCGCATCGTCTCCTCCATCGGCGTCGCCGGGTCGAAGCCGTGGATCTGGTAGAGGTCGATGTGGTCGAGCTTGAGCCGCTTCAGGCTCGCCTTGCAGGCGTCGATCAGGTGCAAGCGCGAGGCGCCCCGCGCGTTGGCGCCTGGACCCATCGGCCCGTAGCCCTTGGTGGCGACGACGACGCTGTCACGCGGGACCTTGAGATCGTGCAAGGCCTGTCCGGTGATCTCCTCGGAGAGCCCCTCGGCGTAGACATCCGCCGTGTCGATGAAGTTGATGCCGGCGTCGATCGCCCGCCCGACGAGCCGCCCCGCCTCGGCTTGGTCGAGGGCGCCGATCTGGCGCCACATCCCGGCTCCGCCTCCGAAGGTCATCGTCCCGAGGCAGAGTTCCGAAACGAACAGCCCCGTGTTGCCGAGCTTCTTCTGGTACATGTATCCGGTATCCCGTCCGTCTCCGTCGCGACAACGCACGGGGACCGGAACCGCTGCGCCTCACGGCTCCCAGCGATGGAACACCGCGCTGTCGAACGAAAAAACCGGCTCGCCGCGCTGGTTCACCCCGGTGTTGCGCGCAAACGCCAGGCCCCAGCCGGGGCGGGACGCGGAGGCGCGCTTGTCGGTGAGCTTCGTGCTGAACCGGACCGTGTCGCCGGCGTAGACCGGCTTGAGCCAGCGCAGGTTCTTGAAGCCCGGGGAGGGGCCCGATTCCGGAACTGGGCCGCGGCTCGCCGTGTAGGCGGCGTCCCGGGCGCGGGTGGTGAGCAGCCGGTTCATGTAGGCTGAGGCGGTGTGCCAGCCGGAGGCGCAGAGACCGCCGAAATGGCTGCGCTTGGCGGCCGCGTGGTCGAGGTGGAACGCCTGCGGGTCGTAGGCCTCGGCGAAGGCCACGATCGCGGCGGCGCTGAACGGGTAGGCCCCGAGGTCGCGGACCAAGCCGATTTCGGCGTCCCGCAGGAACGGCAGGATCTCGGCATCCTCCGGCTCCTCGACCGGGCCCGGCTCGCCGATCTCGACGGGGCGGGGCGGCAGGGGATCGGTGCCGCGGCGGGCCAGCATGAAGGTGAAGCGCTGGGTCAGCACCGTCTCGCCGCGCGGGTTGCCCAACGCGACCTCCGCGGTGACGAAGCCGAGCCCCGGCTTCGAGGCCGAGTCCCGCATCCCCACGACCCGGAAGGTCAGCGTCAGCGCATCGCCGGGCAGGACCGGCGCCAGCCAGCGCAACTCGTCGATCCCGGGCGCGCCCAACGACGAGCCGCCCTGGAACGGACCCCGCTGCAGCAGCCGCATGCCGAGCGCGGCCGTGTGCCAGCCCGACGCGATCAGACGGCCCACGAAGGTCGGCTCCGCCGCCGCCTCGTCGAGGTGGAATGGCTGGAAGTCGAACGCCCGCGCGAACCCCACGATGGCGTCGCGGGTGACCGTCAGGGGCTCGCCGGCGATGACGTCGCCGACGGAAAAATCCTCGACCGCGGGGTCCGGCATGGCAGCCTCGTCCAGTGCGTCAGGGGAGGGGGGCTCAGTTGGCGAAGCGGAAATGCAGCACGTCGCCGTCCTGCACCACGTACTCCTTGCCCTCGAGTCGCAGCTTGCCGGCGTCCCGGGCACCGGATTCGCCGCCCAGCGTGGTGTAGTCCTTGAACGCGATGGTCTCGGCGCGGATGAAGCCCTTCTCGAAATCCGAGTGGATCACTCCGGCGGCGCCGGGCGCGCGGGTGCCCTTGGTGATCGTCCAGGCCCGGGCCTCCTTGGGGCCGACCGTGAAGTAGGTCACGAGGCCCAGGAGGTCGTAGCCGGCGCGGATCACCCGGTTGAGGCCGGGCTCGGTCAGACCCACGGCCTCCAGGAACTCGGCCTGGTCGCCCTCCGGCATCACGGCGATCTCGCTCTCGATCTTGGCCGAGACCACCACCGCGATGGCACCCTCGGCCTTGGCGCGGGCGAAGACCGAATCCGAGTAGGCGTTGCCCTTGTCGGCATCACCCTCGTCGACGTTGCAGACGTAGAGCACCGGCTTGGCGGTCATGAGGCCCAGGGACTGGAACAGCTTCTCCTCGTCCGGCTTGCGCTCGACCAGCCGCGCCGGCTTGCCCTCGCGCAGCAGCGGCAGGGCGCGGTTGACGAGATCGAGGCTCTCCTTGGCCTCCTTGTCGGCACCCTTGGCCTTCTTCTCCAGGGCGATGGCCCGGCGCTCCAGGCTGTCGAGGTCGGCCAGCATCAGCTCGGTCTCGATGGTTTCGATGTCGGCGGCCGGATCGACCTTGCCCTCGACATGGGTGACGTCGCCGTCGGTGAAGCAGCGGACCACGTGCGCGATGGCGTCGACCTCACGGATGTTGGCCAGGAACTGGTTGCCCAGGCCCTCGCCCTTGGAGGCGCCGCGCACCAGCCCGGCGATGTCCACGAAGGTCAGCCGCGTCGGGATTTTCTCTTTCGAACTCGCGATCCGGACGAGGTCGTCCAGGCGCGGATCTGGCACCGCCACCTCGCCGACATTCGGCTCGATGGTGCAGAACGGATAGTTCGCCGCCTGCGCGGCCGCCGTCTGCGTCAGCGCGTTGAACAGGGTCGACTTGCCGACGTTCGGCAGGCCGACGATGCCGCATTTGAAGCCCATGGACTCAGTTCCGTTGAAGCACGTCGCCGGGCGACGCGCGGAAAGGGTTGATGAGGGTCAGGCCCTCGAACACGGTGCCGTGTGCCATATCCTCGGTCAGGAAGTATCGGCATCCGGCGAGCTGGGCCGCGGCTACCAGGAGGCAATCGAACCACTGATAGCCCAGCTTGTCCCGCACCGCCCAGGCGACCTCGAGTTCCTCCTCGTCCAAGGGCTTGTCGCCCCAGACCTTAAGCGCCTCGATCTCCTGCTGGATGTCGGCGAGGGGACGCCTCGGCTCGTTCCTCAGGATCCAGCGTGTCAACTCGTTGAGGACCTGCATGTTGATACGCGCGGCGCCCTGTGCGCCGAGGCTTCGCACCCATTCCTGGGCGGTCGCGTTTTTGTCGCTCTGCTTGGCGTCGCGCCCATAAATCAGCACGTTGGTATCGACGAAGACCTGGTCAGTCATCGTACAGCTGGTCGCGTGTCGGGGCGCGTCCGTTCTCGTCGGTCAGGTTCATTGGGGGGCCGGCCAGGAACCGCTCGATCGCTTCGAGCTGCGTCAGCGGCCGGCCGACGCGCTGCTCGACGGCCTCGGCGACGAACCGCGACAGGCTCTTGCCGTCGCGCGCGGCGGCGACACGCGCCCGCTGCAGCAGGGCCTCGCTCATCGTCACGGTGACGTTCTTCATCGCAGCCTCCGCCGGCTATATCGTGTCCTCGTGTTTCCGTGTCAATTTTTCGCGCCCAGCGTCTTCACCGCGTCCCAGCCTCGGCCGGCCATGGCGAGGTGGACCTTGTTCTGGAAGCTCGCATCCTCGCCCACCGCCAGCAGGGCGACGTGGTCGGCGACCGCGTGGCAGAGATCCTCGACCCAGGGCAGCTCGGCCTTGCCGAAATCATTGAGCACGTAGGCGTGCACCTGTGCCTTGTCGCCGGGATGGCCGATGCCGAGCCGCACCCGGCGGTAGTCGTTGCCACATTGGGCGGTGATCGAGCGCAGGCCGTTATGGCCGGCATTGCCGCCGCCCAGCTTCACCCGGAGCTTGGCCGGGGCGAGGTCGAGTTCGTCGTGCAGCACGATCACGTCGCTCAAGGGGATCTTGTAGAAGCGCTGCGCCTCCGAGACCGAGCGCCCGGACTCGTTCATGAAGGTCGAGGGCTTGAGCAGGATCGCCCGCTCGGTGCCCAGCACGACCTCGGCAGCCTCGCCCTGGAAGCGGTGCCGGAACGGGCTCGCCCGGTGCTGGCGGGCGATCGCGTCGATGGCCAGGAAACCGATATTGTGCCGGTTGTTCGCGTAGCGCGAACCCGGGTTTCCGAGGCCGACGATCAACCGCATGGCAGGGTTCCTGGCGCGATCCGGTTCATACCCGCTCACGGGGCATCCATTGCGGGGCGGTCTGTGGCACGCTTCCCCGCGCGACGCATCCCCGCGCCGGCCGCGAGACCCGCACCGCCGCGCCTGCCGTTCCGGCCTCACCGGATCCTGCATCGGGCCTTCGGACCCGCACGGTCGCCGACCTTGCGCCGACCGTGCGCCACCGCACGGCATCGGTCGAACCGCCGGCAGAGTATCGCGGTTGAGAGGTCACATTCGGCCAAGCAAAGCCCGAGCGATCAAGACCGCCGCACCGACGATCTTCCTCACCCGACACGGTTGACCGGATCACTTCCCGTCGCAGTCAGACTCAGACACGAGGAGATCGTCATGACGATTCGCATGTTCGCCGCCGCCGCCCTGTTCGCCGCCGCGGCCACCCCGGCCCTGGCGCAGGGGCTGGACTCGAAGCATTCGCCCTACCCGGCCTCGGCCTATTCGGGCTGGGTCGGGAATGCCGGCGTCCTGCAGCAGGATCGGACCCAGTCCGCACGGGCCTCCGCCTATCGCTACGCCGGCCCGCATGCCGGCGGCCCGGCCAACGCCCTGCCGCGGTACTGAGGCCGGGGGGCGCCGCCCGTCAGCGTACCGGGACGGCCAGCTCGTCCCGCACGCCGATGCCGGCTTCCGGCCCCACGCCATCGATCGCCCGCAACTCGCCCGGCCGCAGGGTCCCGCTCAGGAGATCGACCTGGCTCACGAGGCGGGCGAGCGACTGCCCCCGGTCGAGGACCGGCCGCTCGGGCAGCGGCCGGTCCTCACCGAGCGCCGCCAAGGTGGCGGCGATCCAGGCCCGCCAGGCCTCCGCCTCGGGGCGCCGGCCTCGGGCGCGTGGCGCAGCACCGACAGCCGGGCGCTGATCCGGCGCAGGGTCGCGTCCGCCACCATGGCGGCCTCCACCTCCGGGTGGCTCCCCGCCCGGGGCTGTTGCAGGGCCCGCGACAGGGCGGCTTCCAGGTCGTTGAGGGCGAGGCCGGCCGTGCGGGCCCGGGCCAGCACGACGGCATCGCGCGCCTCGCCGGGGACGGCGAGCAGCACCGCCTCGGCGAAGCCGGCATGGGCCTTGAGCGCCCGCCGCAACTCCTGTCGGACCTGGTCCGGCTCCCAGATCGGCCAGAGCAGGAGACAGCTCGCCACCGCGATCAGCCCGCCCAGCACGGTGAAGCCGGCGCGCATGCCGACGATCTCCCAGGAGCTGTGGCCGGGCTCCAGCAACTCGACCAGCAGCACCACCAGCGGGGTCAGACAGGTGACGAAGAAGCCGTAGGAGATCTGGCGCGCGGCGAACCCGACGACGCTGAGCACGAGGATCAGCCCGGCCTCCACCAGCGGGGTCGTGGCGTAGTAGGCCAGCACCGCGCCCGCGAGGCCGCCCAGCACGGTGCCGCCGATCCGCTCCAGTGCCCGCTGCCATGTCGCGGCGTAGAACGGCTGCATGGTCAGCACCACGGTCATCACCAGCCAATGCGTGAACGCGCCGGCATAGGTCAGGGTCGCGGCCAGCGCAGGCGCCGCGACCGCGGTGGCCCGCAGGGCGTGCCGGAGGTTCGGCGAGGCCGGGGTGAAGTTCTGCCGCAGCGGCTCCCAATAGCGGGTCCAGCGGTCGAGGCTGCGGCCGTCCGTGAGGGTGCCGCCGGGCCGATAGCCCTCCGGGGTCGAGAGCTTGGCGCCCATGCGGACGCGCCCGACGATCCGGTCGGCCAGCCGCGCCAGGGTCGGATCCTCCGACAGGTCCTCGGCCGCCCGGGCGATGGAGCGCTCCAGCCGGGCGAGATCGAGGCTGGCATCGTCGCGGATCGCCCGGGCGATGGTGACCAGGAGCGGGCGCAGGCGCCGCAGGAAGGTCTTGGCCAGGGTCCGGCGGCGGGCATCGGGCCGGCTGTCGATCAGCTCCGAAACGGCGATCAGGGCGGAAAAAATCTGCTCGGCGCTCTCAAGGCGCAGGAGCGCCTGGGCGGTGCGCTCGGAGACGCGCTCCCGGGATCGGGCGAGGTCGAGGATCATGGTGCGGGCGGCCTCGATGCTCGCGCGCACGCCCCGCCGGTGGCCGCGCGCATGCCCGTCGAACGCGTCCGCGTCGGGAGCGGGCAGGGCGACGAGCCGCTCGAGGTCGCCGCAGAGCCGCGCCAGGCCGTGCCAGACCTCGGCCACCGCCCGGTGCGCCGGCCGGTACGGGTGCAGGCGCCAGATCACCAGGGCGAGCAGCGTCGCCCAGAGCCCGCCGGCCGCGAACATCAGCGCCACGATCCCGGCCTGCTCCAGGGTCAGCGGCCGGTCGAGCGCGATGCACAGCACCACCACCAGCACGTTCCCGGCCGATTGCGCCTGCACGCTCCAGACCCGGACGTAGGAGCACGCGAAGATCAGCGCACAGGAGACCGGCACCACCACCAGCAGCCCCAGGGGCTGCAGCAGGCCGAGGCCCGCCCAGAGCAGGCCGCCGAGCAGCGAGAACGCGGTCAGCACGCGCAGGCGCACCCGCATCGGGCCGCCATTGTCGCAGAAGCACGCGAGGTTGGCGGCCAGCGCCATGGTCAGCAGCGGCGGCCATTGCACCCAGATGTTGATCAGGATCACGACGCCGAACGCGAAGGCCGCACGCACGCCTTCGACCAGCCGCACGTTGCGCAGGTCCAGGCCCGTGGGCAGGCGCCGCAGATCCGCCCCGGGCCGGCCGAGGCTGCCCGGCCCTCAGCCCGGCGGCGCGGCGCCGGCCTGGGCCCCTTTCGGCGCCGGGTTGGGCGCCGGGTTGGGCGACGATGCGGGGGGACTCGGGGGCGACAAGCTCGGACTCCTGTGCGGGCGCTCCTGCGGGCGCTGGGCCCCGGCATGAACCGCGCCCCGACCTGTCCGGATCCACCCGGGCCGCAACCCTGCCTTGCCGCGCCGGGGCGACGGAACGCGCTCGCTGCCACGCCGACCGGCTGCCCCATCGGGGCGCCCCGGACCGGCCGCAGACGCTTGACCCTCGGCCAAGCCCGTGGCTTCTGGGCCTGCTGGCACCCCAGACTCCGTAGCTCAGCTGGATAGAGCAGCCGCCTTCTAAGCGGCAGGTCGTTGGTTCGAGCCCAACCGGGGTCGCCAGCAATTCACCCGCCCAGTCAATGACTTGGCGGGTTTTTCTTGGCCTGTATACGGCATTCTAAGCGCGCAACACGCCGCAACACCGATCGTTAATTTACAATGGCTTACGACGCGAGCCGAGGCGCTTGCGGGTGCTCCACGCAACACGGCTGCAACACGAAAGGCGGGTCTGTAAGCCTCTACGAGCGGCGGGCCGCATGTCCCAAGCCTGAGCGTTATGCCTTGCAGCCGCCGTCATCACCGCTAGCTGGCGGAGCGACCGGCACAGTCCGGTGGCCGAAGCCGGAGAGTCCAATGCGTGTTCTGATGGTTGGCTATGAACCTGACTCGGTCGATTTCTCGGACCCAGCTCTCCCGCACGGACTAAATGCCGAGAAGATCCACCATGGGATCGAGGTGGCGCTTAAGGATATGCGCGACCGCGGCTGGGCGGCTGAGCAGTGCTTCATACAACCGGACGATCAAGCCGGCCCGATCCTGCGGCAGATGCTCACTTCCGGCTCCTACGACTGCCTCGTGATCGGCGCTGGCGTGCGTTCCTGGCCGCGGCACCTGGCGGTATTCGAAGTCCTTATCAACGTAGCTCGGGAGGCTGCGCCGACAGTTCCGATCGCCTTCAACACGCGGCCTGAGGATAGCGGTAATGCCGTCGAGCGGGTGTGCAGCAGGCATCGGATCTGACCGTACGCCGCGACCCAAACTTCACCGCCGCCCGACCGGCACGACAGTGTCAAAAAACGCGAAGGTTATAGCCATCATAACAACGGACCTCAGGATCAAAAGGGATCTGCTGGATCTTCTCTGACGCTTGGCGGACTATGCTGGAGCACGACGGCTCGCTGAGACGAGTCCGCGCGTTTGGAGGAACTTCGATGGGCGTGCTTAAAACCGGCCAGACCGTGGCGCTGGCTGTCGTCGCGGCCTCAGGCGGCTGGCTGTTTGCCCAGACTTCCTGGGGATCATCCGACCACCCACCGCGGTTCCCGCAGCTAACCCTCGAGCAGCTTACGCCTGCTCAGCGTCCGGTTGGCGAACAGATTATGAAGGTCTCGAGCGTCGGACTTGCCGGCCCGTACAACCCGATGATCCGAAGCCCCGAGATGGCTCAGCGGATGTACGACCTGCTCGACTACCTGCGCTGGCACACCTCCGTGCCGACGCGATTGAATGAGTTCGCGATCCTGATCCAGGGCCGCCTCTGGCGCTCGCAGGTCGAGTGGTACGCCCATTACCCGCTGGCGATCAAAGCGGGACTCTCCGAGCAGGTGGCGGCGGATCTTAAAGCTAACAAGCGGCCGGAGGGCATGAAGCCCGACGAGGCGGCCGTTTACGACTTCTGCATGGAGCTTTCCACGCAGCATGCAGTCTCGGACGAGACCTTTGATCGTGCCAAGGAAGTGCTGGGTGAGCAGGGCGTAGTGGACCTGACGACACTCACCGGCACCTACGTGACGGTGGCCATGCTGCTGAGTATGGCCGAGGAAGGCGTGCCGCCGGGCAAGGAACCCCCGTTCAAGCCGGGCGAACGGTAGGGCGAGCGACAAGCGGTCTTGGCAGATTGTTGTCGGGACCCGCTGGATCCCCGGCGCGGCGGACATCCGCCCGCGCACGCCTTAACGCCTGTCAAAACGCCCGCTCCATGGCCGAACGCCAGGTTTGCTCGCACGTCTGCCACGGCGGCGGGGCGACATCGTTCCAGGATCGACGCTCAGCGCGGTTGATGGCTCCCGGATCCCAGCCTGAGCAGACGAGGATACAATCCGCTATCGGGCCTTCCGCGTGCTCAGGGCGACGCCAAGCAAAACGGCGGCGCCGACACCGGCCCAAACGAGCCCGGCACTCATCGTCCCCGCCGACGGTACACCCTTGCGTGCCCGCCAGCCGCCGTCAGCGCTCGTTCCTTGTGGGATCGGCTCCCGCAGTGCCCCATGGGTCCGTGATCCTGGATCGGCCCGGTCCAATGCGAGGCGGAATCCTGCGCCCATCACACGCTCGGTCAGCGAGGGCGCAAGCGCGTAGCCGGCTTGGGCGAGGCGGGCCGGCCAGCCGACCGCCATCTCGTGTCGGGGATGTCGAACCAAGCGCAGGTAGGCCTCGGCCACATCCTCGGGCGCGTAGTAGACGTGGCCTGGATTGAGCGTCTTGCCCGTGACGTTGGCCCCGTGCTCCAGACCGGGTGTATCGACGATTGCTGGGAACACGCCACAGACGTGGATGTGCTTATGCCGGGCAAGTTCCTGGCGAAGGCTGGCCGAGAAGCCGCGCAAGCCGAACTTGCTTGCGGTGTACGCTGCCGCGAACGGCGTCGGGGCCCAGCCGCCCATCGAGACCGTGTTGATCAGCGTGCCGTGCCTCTGGCGCAGGAAGTGTGGCAGCACGGCATAGGCACCGTGAATCGCACCCATTAGGTTGATCTCGATCGTTTGTCTGTGCAGGTCGAGCGGAGCGTCGAGGAGCGGCCCGAATACCCCCGCACCTGCATTGTTGATCCAGACATCGATGCCACCGAACGCCCTCGCCGCGCCTTCCGCCAGCGCGAAGACAGCGTCGGTGTCGGTCACGTCGGTTGGGATCGCGATCGCCGCGCCACCACCGTCCCGGATCTCGCGTACGACATCGTCGAGAACATCGGCACGACGGGCAGCGAGAACGACGCGGGCACCCCTGGCAGCAAAGGCATAAGCCGCGGCACGGCCGATGCCGCTCGACGCGCCGGTGATCACGACCGTAGATCCGCGCACTTGCGCCATGTCTTGCCCTCCCGCTCGTCGATCTCGATCAACGAACCAGAGCAGGATTGTCGTGTTCCTGCGGCAGAGAGACCGCGGGTCGTCAGGTGTAGCGGATAACCTGGTGAACTCGCGAGCGGGGCAACGCGTCGCCATTGTGCCTTCATCAGGCTTGGCCGATCTTCTCGTAGTCGCTGCCCGTCTGCGCCGAGATTTCGAGCCAGTAGCGGTTTGAAGCGTCAGCGAACGGTGCCTGGACGTATCCCATGACTGAGAGAGGGCGACCGCGGCAGTTTGAACGCGGTCAGCCCGTCGAGGCGCTGGCAGGCACCATCGAGCGCGTCACCTTCCACAGCCCCGAGACCGGCTTCTGCGTGCTCAAGGTCCAGGCTCGGGGCAAGCGCGATCTCGTCCCGGTGATCGGGCATGCCCCCGCCATCGCGGCTGGCGAGTGGATCACCGCCACCGGCATCTGGCACACGGATCGCCAGCACGGCGTGCAGTTCAAGGCTGACACCCTCAAGGTCACGCCGCCCACCGGGGTGGAGGGCATCGAGAAGTACCTCGCCTCCGGCCACATGCGTGGCATCGGTCCGGCCATGGCCAAGCGCATCGTCGCGGCGTTCGGCGAGGGCACGTTTGAGATCATCGAGGCCGAGCCGCAGCGGCTGCCTGAGGTCGCCGGCATCGGCCCGAAGCGCGCCGCTCGCATCATCGCCGGCTGGGCCGAGCAGAAGGCGGTGCGCGAGATCATGCTGTTCCTGCACGCTCACGGCGTCGGAACGGCGCGGGCGGTGCGGATCTTCAAGACCTACGGCCACGACGCCATCGTGGTCATGACCGAGGATCCCTATCGGCTGGCCAAGGACATCCGCGGCATCGGCTTCAAGACCGCCGACGCCATCGCGATGAAGCTCGGGCTGACCCCGGAGGCGCCGCAGCGGCTGCGCGCGGGCATCTCGTTTGCCCTGCAGACGGCGACCGACGGCGGACACTGTGCCCTACCGGTTGCGGAACTGATCAAGCTCGCGGGCGAGCTGCTCGGCGTCGAGGCGGCGCTGATCCGCTCGGCGCTGCTCGACGTGCTGGAGACCGGCGAGGTCGTGCAGGACATCCTCGGCGACAAGGCGTGCATCTTCCTGGCTGGGCTGCACGCCGCCGAGCGGATGATCGCCGAGCGGCTGCTCCGCCGAACGAAGGGCACACCGCCCTGGCCGGAGATCGACCTCGCCCGGGCTCAGCCCTGGGTCCAGGACAAGACCGGCAAGACGCTCTCGCCCTCGCAAGGGGAAGCCGTGCGGCGGGTGCTCGGCGCCAAGCTCGCGGTGATCACCGGCGGTCCGGGCGTGGGCAAGACCTCGACCCTCGACACGATCCTGCGGATCCTGCGGGCGAAGGGCGTGCAGGTGCTGCTTGCCGCCCCGACCGGCCGGGCGGCCAAGCGCATGACCGAGCAGACCGGGCTCGAGGCCAAGACGATCCACCGCCTGTTGGAGATCGACCCGAAGCACGGCGGTTTCTCGCGCAACGAGGACAACCCGCTCGCCTGCGACCTGCTGGTGATCGACGAGACCTCGATGGTCGACGTGCCGCTGATGAACGCCCTGACCAAGGCGGTGCCGGAGCACGCGGCGCTGCTCCTCGTCGGCGATGTTGACCAGTTGCCCTCGGTCGGGCCCGGGCAGGTCTTGGCGGATATCATCGCCTCGGGAGCTATCCCGGTGGCGCGGCTGACCGAAGTGTTCCGGCAGGCGGCCGAGAGCCGGATCGTCGTGAATGCGCACCGGATCAACGCCGGCAAGATGCCCGAGCCAGCTGCTCGGGGCGCGGACAGCGACTTCCACCTGATCGAGATCGACGAGCCCGAGCCGGCGGTGGAGACGCTGATCGAGGTGGTGACCAGACGCATCCCGGCGCGCTTCGGCCTCGATCCGGTGCGCGACGTGCAAGTGCTCACCCCGATGCAGCGCGGCGTGCTCGGCGCGCGCAACCTCAACCACGAACTCCAGGCGGTGCTGAACCCGAACCCCGCCATCTCGGTGGAGCGGTTCGGCTGGCGCTTCTCACCCGGCGACCGGGTGATGGAGAGCCAGAACGACTACGACCGGGAGGTGTTCAACGGCGATCTCGGAACCGTCGCCCGCATCGACGAGGACGAGGGCGCGGTGATCGTCGATTTCGACGGGCGCGAGGTGGTCTACCCGTACGGCGAACTCGACACGCTGGTGCCGGCCTACGCCACGACCATCCACAAGTCGCAGGGCTCGGAGTACCCGGCGGTGGTGATCCCGCTGGCCATGCAGCACTGGACGATGCTGGCGCGGAACCTCCTGTACACGGGCGTGACGCGCGGCAAGCGGTTGGTCGTGCTCCTCGGGCAGCGCAAGGCGCTGGGCATCGCGGTCCGCGGCGGCAACACACGGCCGCGGTGGACCAAACTGCGCCAGTGGCTAGCGCGTGAAGCTTGATGTTCGTGGGGACTGAGGCGAGAGGTTTGGAAGAGACAATCGTCCCGAAGCAAGGGTGCCATAGAAGCGGACAGAGTCCCTGCCGACGCAATGTGGACGCGTAATAGCAAGCTGCGGAATAACTGCCCAATCCGTCCAATTTCATGCTACAAAACTACAAAGATTTGTTAAAATATGCAATCGATCGTCTGCTTTTAATATAATAAAACAACTAGATTTGCTGTTTTAATCGCCGATGCAACAAAAATGAGCAGCGCATTAAGTGGAAGATCAGTTATCTAAGTCGCTGCGGACCAGTTTAAGGAAGGACAGGGCGGCGGCTGATAGCGGGCGCCCAGGGCTTCCCAGTACAGTGACCGAGAACGTCACAGTCGGCTGCAATCTCCGCACGACAACCTGTCCCTTTAGGGCCCTCACAGTGACAGCCTCCGCTACAGCGAAGCCGAGGCCAGCGGCGACCATGGCACAGGCGGCTGCCGCGTTCTGCGTCTCCGCGACAAGGCGAGGCACGACACCGTTGACAGTGAAGAGTTCGTCAACCTGATCGCGAAGGCGGTACTGCCGACCGAGTGAGATGTAGGGTTCGTCATGCAGCTCAGAAAGCGGAATCGCCTTGTTCCGCGTGAGGCGATGCCCGGGTGGCAGGACAACAAGTCCAGGCAGGTCGATCGGTGGTGCTGCGACGAGGGCGCTTCGGCCGACCGGCAGGGCAAACCCGAGGTCGGCATTGCCGGCCTGCACCAGATCATGGACCTCACGCGAACTCGCCACCACGAGCGATATCCGCACCGGCTGCACCTCCCGGGCGAACTTCGCTAGCAGCCGCGGAATAAGCGACAGACCCATCAGTGGCATGGCTGCGACGCGCAACTCTCCGCTTCCGACCCCCCGCATATCGTCGATGGTGCGATCCAGGTGGTCGGCGGCCGCAAACAAGGTCGCGACGTCACTTTCCAGCTTCACGGCTTCCGGCGTCGGCTGAAGATGGCGGCGCGAGCGATCGAAGAGCGGCAATCCGGTCTCGTCCTCCAGGCCGCGCAGCAGCTTCGTGACGGCCGGCTGTGAGAGGAACATCCGCTGCGCCGCACGGCTGACCGAGCCGCTCTGCATGACTGCACGGAATGCTTCTAGCTGGCGAAGCCGGCTCGGGGTCATCCAAAATCCTGCAACTCGCTACTGAAAGGAATGAAACGACAAAAATTATGAATTTGCGTCCCTCGTCAAGAGATCGCACGCTGTGAAGCATTCGGGGCTGGAAATTCGCGGAGATGCTCAGGCCGGAAGCGACGTGCTCGTTTTATGCCCATGAATAGCTTTCCGATTGCTCACGGAGGCAAGCAATGTTGCGGTCGACACTAGGTCTCTTTACTGCGACGGCCACCGTGCTCAGCATGGCGGCCTCCTCGGCCGTGGCCGAACAGCGCCTGACCGTTGCCGGCTACGGTGGCAGCTATGAGCAGGTCATGCGCTCCAGCGTGATCCCGACTTTCGAACGTGAGAACAATGTCCGGATCGACTACCTGACCGGCAACTCGTCCGACAATCTCGCCCGCATGCAGGCGCAGCGCGGCAATCAGACCATCGGCGTCGCCGTGCTGGACGACGGTCCGATGGTCCAGGCGGCCGGGCTCGGCCTCTGCCGCCCGTTGCCGGAGACCACCCGGGACGCCGTGTACCCGATCGCCCGCCTTGCGAGCGATCAGGCCGTCGGCACCGGCTTCGGCTTCACCGGCATCGCCTACAACAAGGATGTCTTCGCGCAGAAGAACCTACCGGTCCCAACGTCTTGGATGGACCTCGCCCGGCCTGAATACCGGCAGCACATCGCCATCCCGGGCATCGACAATACGTACGGCGTCCACACCCTGGCGATGGTCTCGCGCATCAACGGCGGCAGCGATTCCGACATTGCGCCGGGCCTCAAAGTGCTGCGCCAGCAGATCAACCCGAACGTCCTCGCCTACGAGAGCAGCCCGGGCAAGATGAGCGAGATGTTCCAGTCCGGCGAGATCTGGCTCGCAGTCTGGGGCTCCTCGCGGGTCGCAGCGATGCAGCAGGCGGGTTTCCCCCTGGCCATCGTGCGGCCGAAGGAGGGATCCGTGGTCCTGATGACCGCAGGATGCGCCGTCACCGGCAGCCCGGAGCCCGCCCTGGCCGACAAGTTCCTGGCCTATATGATCTCGCCGGCCGTGCAACTGGCCTTTGCCACCCAGTACGGCGCCGGACCGACCAACCCGGCCACCAAACTGCCCCCCGAGGTCGCCAACCGGGTGATCTACGGTGAGGATCAGGTGAAGAGCCTCATCGGGCTCGATTGGGATGTGGTGAACCGCAACCGCGCTGACTGGACCCGCCGCTGGCAGCGCGAGGTCGAGCGCTGATGGCCGCCCCGCATTTCCTCACCCTCGACCGAATCGGCAAGGATTACGGGGCTTTCACGGCGATCCGTGAGGTCAGCTTCTCGGTAGCCCCGGGGGAGTTCCTTGGCCTGCTCGGCCCCTCCGGCTGCGGCAAGACCACCACGCTGCAGATGATAGCCGGTTTCGAGGCCCCGAGCCGCGGCCGCATCACGATGGATGGGCGCGATCTGACCACGGTGCCGGCGGCCAAGCGCGGCATCGGGCTGGTGTTCCAATCCTACGCCCTGTTCCCGCACATGACCGCGGCCGAGAACGTGGCGTTCGGCCTGGAGATGCGTCGGGTGTCGAAGGCGGAGCGCATAAAGCGCGTCGCTGAGGCGCTCGATTTGGTCCACCTCGCCCATCTCGCCGACCGCTTCCCGCGGCAGATGTCGGGCGGCCAGCAGCAGCGGGTCGCACTAGCGCGCGCCCTAGTAATCGAGCCACGCCTGCTTCTCCTCGACGAGCCGCTCTCGAACCTCGACGCGAAGCTGCGCGAGGAGATGCAGGTCGAGCTGCGCGAACTCCAGCGCAGGATCGGCGTCACCACGATCCTGGTCACGCACGATCAGTCGGAGGCGATGGCCCTGTGCGACCGCGTGGCGATCATGCAGGGCGGCCGCATCGTTCAGATCGATGCACCGTGGCGGGCCTACGACGTCCCAGCGGACGACTTCGTCGCCGACTTTCTGGGACGCAGCAACCGCCTGCCTGCCTGCGCGGGGGGCGGCCAGGCGGAAGCTGGGGGGCATCGCTTCGCCCTGCCGCCGGACCTGGCCGATCGCCAGGGCGACATCCTGCTCACCATCCGGCCGGAGCGCCTGCGCATCGGCAATGATGGGGCCGCAGGGCTCGGCGGGCGGGTGCAGTCGCGCCTCTTCCTAGGGGGCTTCTGGCTCTACGCCGTCGAGACGGCGCTCGGGAGCTTCGCCGTGATGCTGCAGAACACCGGCTCCGTGCCGCACGACGAGGGTGCCCCGGTGACGCTGGACTGGGATGCCCACAGCCTGCGCCGGCTCGAACGCGCATGAACGGCCGGAGTAACCTGACCCCTGCGCTTCTCGCGGCGCCCTCCCTCGTCGTCTATGCCGGCGCGCTGCTGCTGCCGCTCGGTGGCGTGCTGCTCCTCAGCCTGCACGGGTTCGACTTCGAGAAGGGCATCCTGCCCGGCTGGGGCCTGGAGAATTACCGCGACCTGCTGACCGATAGCCTGTTCGCGGAATCGCTGCTGCGGACCCTGCGTATCGCACTCTGGACCACGGCGATCTGCCTGCTGGTTGGCGTGCCCGAAGCCTGGATCATCTACCGCATGGCTCCGCGCTGGCGCGGTGCGATGCTGCTGATCGTGGTCGGGCCACTGCTCGTGTCGGTGGTCGTGCGCAATTTCGGCTGGATGGTGCTGCTCGGCACGACCGGGCTCGTGAACCAGGTACTGACGATCCTCGGTGTGCCAGGCGCGCCTTTCCGCCTGATGTTCACCGAGCTCGCCGTGGTGATCGGCCTGGTGCACGTGATGGTGCCCTTGGTGGTCCTGTCCGTGTGGGCGAGTCTCGGTCGGCTCGATCCGGTGCTGGAGCGCGCGGCCTTCAGCCTTGGGGCGAGCCGTCTGACGGTGTTCCGCCGCGTCGTCCTCCCGAACGTCATGCCGGGCATCATGGCCGGTGCCTTGATGGTGTTCTGCCTGTCGGCCTCGGCGTTCGCGACCCCGGCCATGCTCGGGGGAAAGCGCCTCAAGGTCGTGTCGAGCATGACCTACAACGAGTTCCTGAACACGCTGAACTGGCCGCTCGGCGCTGCGCTCGCGACGCTGCTGATGGTGGCGATCCTCACCGCCACGCTGATCTGGACACGCTTCGTTGAGACGCGGGCCATGCGCCGCCTGGGCGAAGTCGCGGAAGGTGGCAAGGGAGGAAGCAGGGCATGAGCCGCAACGGTCCCCTGGCGCTGGCCTTCCACGCGCTGTTCCTCACCTTCATCCTGGCACCGCTGCTCGTGGTGATCGGCGTATCTTTCACCGGGGAGGGTTACCTCGCCCTGCCGCTCAACGGGCTCTCCCTGCGCTGGTGGCGCGCGATCGGCGACAACCCGCGCTTCCTGGAAAGCTTCTGGTTCAGCTTGCGCCTCGGCGTGACGGCCGCCACGCTATCCGCGCTGATCGCGGTGCCGGCAGCTCTGGCGATCGCCCGGTGGCGCTTCCCCGGCCGCGGGGCTCTGGTGGCGATCCTAGCCTCGCCGCTGATGATTCCGCACGTGGTGCTGGGCGTTGCGCTGCTGCGCTTCTTCTCCGGCTTTGGCCTCTCGGGCAGCTTCTCAGGCTTGGTCACCGCGCATGTCATCGTGATTACCCCCTACATGCTGCGCCTCGTCGGGGCCGGCCTGTCGGGGCTCGATCCGCGGATCGAGCGCGCCGCAGAGAGCCTCGGGGCCTCGCGCCTGACCGTGTTTCGTCGGGTGACCCTGCCGCTGATCGCCCCGGGCGTCGCGGGGGGCTGGATCCTGGCCTTCGTCACGAGCTTCGACGAGCTGACGGTTAGCCTGTTCCTGGCTTCCCCGTCCGCCAACCCGCTGCCCGTGCAGCTGTTCAACTACATCGACCAGATGACCGACCCGCTGGTCGCGTCCGTGTCGGCTGCCCTGATCCTCGGCACCGCCCTGGTCCTCCTGGTGCTCGATCGCTTCTACCCGATCGACCGCCTCCTCACCGGGGAGCGCCGCGCATGATTTCGGCAACACAGACGCTGCAGGACGAGACGCGCGACGCCATCGTAGTTGGCGGCGGACTCGTGGGCGCGGCGATCGCGTACGGGCTGCAGCGGCAAGGCCTGTCCACGCTGATGCTGGACGAGGGCGACATCGCCCACCGGGCCAGCCGGGGCAATTTCGGGTTGATCTGGGTCCAGTCGAAGGGCCTGGGCGCACCCCATTACCAGCACTGGACCCATGGCTCGGCGCAGGCTTGGCCGGGGCTCGCCGAGGATCTGTCCGAGGCTACTGGCATCGGCGTCGGCCTGCACCAGCCGGGCGGCCTGCATTTCTGTTTCTCGGACGCGGAGATGGCGCAGCGCGACGCGCTGATGGGGCAGCTCCGCAGAGAGGCCGGCAATGCCGGTTACGAATACCGCATGCTGAGTGTCGCGGACCTGCGCGACATGGTCCCGGGCCTCGGGCCCAAGGTCGTGGGCGCCTCCTGGACCCCCTACGATGGGCATGCGAGCCCGCTGCATCTCCTGCGCGCGCTCCATGCGGCGTTCCAGCGGGCGGGCGGCCATTACCGGCCGAATGCCCGGGTCGAGGCCGTCACGGCGGCGCCCCACGATTTTTCCGTCAGCCTCGGCACGGCGATCGTGCGTGCGCCCCGGCTCGTGCTGGCCTCAGGGTTGGGCAACGCCGACCTTGCACCGCTCGTCGGCCTCGCCGCTCCGCTGCGCCCCGAGCGCGGCCAGATCCTCGTCACGGAACGCACCCGCGAGGTGCTCGCTCTGCCGACCCACGTCGTCCGCCAGACCGACGAGGGCTCGCTCCTCCTGGGAGACAGCAAGGAGGACATGGGCTTCGACACCCTGAGCCAGACCCCCACGATCATGCGGGCCATCGCCCAACGGGCGGTGCAGACCTTCCCGTGGATCGCTGAACTGAACATCGTCCGGGCCTGGGCGGCCCTGCGGGTTATGTCGCCCGATGGGAAGCCGATCTACGACGAGTCCGAGCGCTGCCCCGGGGCGTTCCTGGCCAATTGCCATTCGGGCGTGACCCTGGCGGGGGCGCATGCGCACCTGCTCGCCCCGATGATCGCGGCCGGCGCGCTGGCGCCGGAGATGTCCCCCTTCAGCGCGAGACGGTTCGATGTTCAGAAGGCGGCCTGAAGCCCGCCCCGCCACGGGGGACCGGCTGGTGGACGTGTACGTAGCCGGCGCGGTGGTCCGCGTCCCC
Source organism: Methylobacterium sp. WL1 (assembly GCF_008000895.1). NCBI lineage: Bacteria > Pseudomonadati > Pseudomonadota > Alphaproteobacteria > Hyphomicrobiales > Methylobacteriaceae > Methylobacterium > Methylobacterium sp. WL1. The sequence goes on from NZ_CP042823.1 coordinate 4,900,212, forward strand.
GAGGGTGCTTCCGCCGCCGCCGCGGTGCTGCTCTCCGGCGCACCGGCGATCCGCACGACGCCGGTAAGCGGAGCTCCGCGCCTGCCCTATTGCATGATCGGCATCTGCTTCGATTGCCTCGCTGAGATCGACGGCGTCGCCAACCGCCAGGCCTGCCTGGTCCCGGTGGCGCCGGGCATGCGCATCGAGCCGCAGCAGGGACCGCGCGCGGCCCGGCCCCACCATAATGCCCCGGAGGCCGCATGAGCTACGATCTCGCCATCGTGGGCGCCGGCCCGGCCGGCATGGCCGCTGCCATAGAGGCCACCGCGCTGGGGCTCTCGGTCACCGTGCTCGACGAGCAGGCTGCCCCGGGCGGGCAGGTGTTCCGCGCGGTTGAATCCGCCTCCGGCGACCCGGCCCTCGCGGGCGAGTTCCTGGACGCCGGCGGTGCGCTCACCGCGTCGTTCCGGGGCGTCACGACGATCGCCTATCGGCCTTCCTCGACGCTGTGGCATCTCGCGCCCGACACGGGAGCGCTCTCGGTGAAAGCCGGTGGGGCGTCGTTGGAGCTCGCGGCCCGGCGCGTGCTGCTGGCCACCGGCGCTCAGGAACGACCGGTGCCGATCCCCGGCTGGACCCTCCCCGGCGTGATGAGCGCCGGCGCGGCCCAGATCCTGCTGAAAACCGCCGGCGCCGTTCCGCAGGGAGCTGTGGTGATCGCCGGCCAGGGACCTTTGTGCTGGCTGCTGGCGGTCCAGCTTCTGCGTGCCGGGGTCGGGCCGCTGACGTTGCTTGAGACCGGTGCCGGCGGCGCGCTTTGGGATGCGTTCCGCGCCGGCGGCCTTTGGACCGGCCGCCGGCTCCTCGGAAAGGGCGTTGCGCTCGTCCGGGAGGCTAAGCGACGCGGCCTGCAGGTCGTGCGGGGCGTACGCGACCTGAGGGCGGAGGGCGACGTGCACGTCCAGGCGGTGCACTGGCATGGAGGTTCGCTGCCTTGCGACACGCTGCTCCTGCACGAGGGCGTGATCCCGTCGACGCACATCACCCGGGCCCTCGGCCTCGAACACGATTGGGACGCGCGGCAGCTGTGCTGGCGGCCCCGCCTCGACGCGTGGGGCGCCACTAGCCACCCGAACGTGGCAGTCGCGGGCGATGGCGGCGGCATCGGTGGCTGGGAGGCGGCGGTTGCCAGCGGCCGGCTGGCGGCTATCGACGCGGCCCACCGCCTGGGGAAGCTCGATGCCGCGGCCCGTGATGCGCGCGCGGCGGCCCCACGCATCTCCCTGCGTTCCGCGCTGTCGCTGCGACCCTTCCTCGACCGGCTTTACGCCCCCGCACCGACTGTGCTGGCGCCCGCGGACGACACCATCGTGTGCCGCTGCGAGGAGATCACCGGCGGCCAGATCAGAGAGGCCGCGCGGCTCGGTGCCACCGGGCCGAACCAGGTCAAGGCGTTCCTGCGCGCCGGCATGGGCCCCTGCCAGGGCCGCATGTGCGGGACCGTGGTCGCCGCCCTGATCGCCGAAATCCGCGGGGCCTCGATGGAAGAGGTCGGCGCGCTCCGGCCGCGGGCGCCGTTCAAGCCGATGACCGTCGGCGAGCTGGCGCGGGAACCGCAGGACGCGGCCGCGTGAGCGCGCCCGTGGCGCTCCGGATCTGCGTGCTAGGCGGCGGTCCGGCTGGGAAGTCAGCCCTGGTCCGGCTGCCTGGGGCCGTGCTTATCGGGCGCCCGCAGGCGACTGGCTGGCATGCCGAGCCCGGGATCCTCTGGATCGAGAGCGCGGGCCACGTCCGACCGGAGCCCTTCGACCGCCTGCTGGTCTGCGCCAACGAGCCCCTGCTGCTGGCAAGCCTCGGCTGCGCTTTCACGGAAGGCCACCTCGTTATCGACGAGGCGGGACGCACCACCGTTCCGGGCATATCGGTGGCCGGCCGGGTGGCCGGCGCGGACTCGGTGGACGCCGCGGTTAGGCAGGGGGCTGCCGCCGCCGAGGCGCTGATGGCGGGGCCTGCCGCAGCCCCGGTCCCGGCGTCGCTTCCGGAGTCTATCGGGACGGCGTGGCTGGATCCGTTCGACCTCGCGGCGCTTCTGGAGCGTCCCGCCGATCCGGCCCGCGATGCTCAGTTGCGCGCGCATGGCATCCTCGCGGGTCCGGTCCGGCCGGCCCGGCCCGTCAGCCTCGCGGCGCTTGCGAATTTCGTCGCGGAGGCGCCGGAGCCGTATCCGCCGCAGCTGGACGGTGGAGAGTTCGCATGAGGGAGTCCGACGTCCTCGTGGTCGGCGGTGGGCTTCACGGCCTATCGGCCGCCCTGCATCTCGCCCGGCGCGGCATCAGGGTCCGCGTACTGGAGGCGCAGCAGGTCGGCGCGCACGCGTCGGGCTACTCGGCCGGCGGCGTGCGCACCTTGGGCCGCCACGTCGCCGAGGTGCCGCTCGCGCTGGAAGCCCTCGACCGATGGCATCGCATCGCCACCCTGGTGGGCGAGACCTGCGGCTTCCGCAGCGTCGGGCAGGTGCGGGTGGCCGAGACCGAGGCCGAACTTGCCCGCCTCGCGGAACGCGCGGCGCAGATGCGCGCGCTGGGCTTCCGACACGAAGAGGTCGTGGATGCCGACACCCTGCGCGGCCTGCTGCCGGCCGTCGCCGGCCACGTGGTCGGCGGCCTGATCGCGCGGCGCGATGGCTACGCAGTCCCGCTCCGGACCACGCAGGCCTTCGGCCGCGCAGCGACAGCCGCCGGCGCGGAGATCCTGGAGGGCGTGCGCATCTCCGACGCCGAGCGGCGGGACGGACGCTGGATCCTGAAGAGCCGGGACGCGAACACCTATGCGGCCCCGTATCTCGTCAATGCGGCCGGTGCCTGGGGCGGGCGCCTTGCCCGGGCGGTGGGCGAAGCGATCCCGCTTGGCTTCAACGCGTTCCAGATGCTCCTCACCGACAGTCTGCCGCCGTTCCTAACACCCGTGGTTGGCGCAACCGGGCGGCCGCTCTCCTTCAAGCAATCCGAGAGCGGGCACGTTATGATCGGCGGCGGCCACAAGGGCCTGGCGGATCTCGACACGGGTCAGGTGCGCCTCGACGTCCCGCGTCTCGCCTATTCAGCCCGCACGGCTCTCGACCTGTTCCCGATCCTTCGCGACGCGCGCATCGTGCACGCCTGGGCCGGCATCGAGGGCGTCACGCCGGACGAATTGCCGGTGATCGGCCCCTCGGCGATCGCAGACGGGCTCGTGCATGCTTTCGGCTTCTCCGGCCACGGCTTTGCCCTTGCACCGGTGATCGGCGACATCGTCGCCGACCTCCTCCTCGATGGACGAACCCGCTTCCCCATTGAGCCCTTCGCGGCTGACCGCTTCGGCCGCGTCCCCCTCAGCTCAAGCCTCCGGCCCGCCCTGCCGCAGCCGGCAGGCTGAGTTCACCATCCGTAGAGAGGACCTTACCTGTGATCCAACGTCATATCCGCACGCCCATCATGCATCGCGTCGTCGAGCATAGTGGGGTGCTATATTTGGGCGGCATCGTCGCTGAAGACCGTTCGGCCTCGATGAAGGGGCAGACAGAGCAGGTTCTGGCTCGCGTCGATGCGTTGCTCAGCGAGACGGGGAGCGACAAGAGCAAGATCCTGACAGCCACGCTCTACATCACCGACATGAATCTGAAGGACGAGATGAACGAGGCCTGGACCGCATGGTTGGCTCCAGAAATTCTGCCAAGCCGATCGACCATCGGCGTTGCTGAGCTCGGTCCTAAAGTGTTGATCGAGGCCGTGATCACAGCTGCGAAGTAGCGCGTGAATCGAATGGTGTCTTTCATATACACTCCCTACCGATCTGAAATCTAGGTTCTTGTCTAAGGCAGGAGTGACGGACGGTGGAGCAGACGGCATGTTCTGCCCACCGATGTCGAAAGACTTAAAATCAGTCAATTGTCTCTTTGAATACGTACTAATTCGTAACTTAGAAACTAGATCAGGACGCAGACATCTGATTTGGCAATTTTAATTTATAACTGGTAGCATTCTAAGATAATTGATTAGCAATTTATGTCTGTAACATAAAATGCAATGAATCAATATCCGTTTTAATGCATGCGATCGTCTGACGAGTTTGAAAATATTATTATAAAATAAAAGGTACGTTAGCCAGCGCTGCTAGTAATACCCAACCGAACGATTGGTCAGACTGCTTCCCGATTGAGCCGAAGAACAAGCTGATCGGCAAATTTCGCTGCGGCTACCGATAGGGATCGCCCGCGCAGCTGCGCGAGAACCAGCGTCATCGGCGTCAGATCGCGCGTGTCGATAGGACGACTGCGCAGACGCGGATCCTGGGGGATGCCACTGGGGATCTGAAGGCTGATCACGTCCTCGCGTAGCGTCAGATTGCGCAAGAATTCCAGCGATCCTGACTCGACCGCCGGCCGCAGTTCGACGCCGCGCCGAGCCAGCGCGTGCTCTATGTGGTGGCGGATGGCCAACGAATGGTCGGGCAGTGCCAGAGCGTGAGCCAGGCAATCACGCAGCCGCACCGGCCCGGTCTCCGCCGCCAGCGCGTGGCCCTTGCGCATCAATGCGCAGAGCGTCTGCTGGCCGGAATAGAGCGGATGTAGCTCCGCCGAAGGTGGCGGCTGCAGGATCAGGGCGAGATCTGCCTCAAAGGCCGCCAGGGCGCTCACTCCCTGCGCGTGGTCGCGGACCTGCACCGTGAAGCCGACCTGCGGGAAGCGAGCACGATAGGCCTCCACCTCTTCCGGCACCACCTGCGTGACGAAGGCCTGGCTGCAGGCTAGGGCCACGTGCCCTCGCCGCACCCCTGACAGGTCGGCGATCTGCGAGCGCACCCGCTCAAGATCCGCGGCCTGGTCGCGGATGTGGCGGACGAAGAGCTCGCCGGCCGCGTTGAGCCGCATTCCCTGTGGCAGGCGCTCGAAGATCGGCGTGCCGAGCTCGTATTCAAGGTCCTGTATCTGCCGCGTCAGGGCCGAGGGCGTGAGATTCAGACGTTCCGCCGCGCGTCGGATCGAGCCGGCCCGGGCGACTTCGGCGACATAGGTTACCGTGCGCAGGTATTTCATGCCTCCATCATGCTTGCCGTTGCCTGCGAAGCAACGGCACGATCATCAAATAGCACTTCCTTGCAACAGGGGAGACTCATAGCGTTCGCGGCATCGGGACTCTGAAGGAGCCGTTCGATGATCTGCCGCCGCACCCTTATGGCCGGTCTCGGGGCCGGCCTCGCTCTTGGCCCCCTGGCTGGCGCGCGCGCCCAGGGCACGCCCGTCACGATCCGGATGGGATCGCTCAAGCTGATCCACTCGATCGCGCCGAGTTTCTACGAGCGCTTCACTCCCGCGGGCGTGACGGTGGAGGTGGTGCCCTTCGAGAGCCCGACGGAATGCAAGAACGCCGTCGTCACCAAGTCGGTGGATTTCGGCACCTTCGGCATCGCAGCCGCGACGCTGGGAGCCGCCGCGGGCGAGCCGCTCGTGGTGATCGCCTCCACCTGCAACCGCGGGATGGCGGTGATCGCTAAGAAGGATTCGGACATCCGCGCCATCAAGGACCTGCGGGGCAAGCGGGTCGCGATCTGGCCCGGCAGCACCCAGGAGGTCTTCGTCCTCGAACGGATGCGCATGGAGGGACTGTCCGTGAAGGACATCACCCCCGTGCGGATCTCGTTCTCGGAGATGCACATCGCGTTGGCCCGCGGCGACATCGACGCCTATGTTGGCGCCGAGCCAGGTCCCGGCGTCAGCCTCGCCTCGGGCATCGGCCAGCTCGTCGAGTATCCTTACGGCACCGAGATGGGGGCGCTGAACATGGTGTTCGGCGCCCACCGCGACACATTGGCCGAGCGCCCGGACCTCGTCCGGACCATGCTGGAGATCCACCGCAAGGCCACGGATTTCGCCGCCGGCGACCGCAACGCGATGATCGCCATGGCCGTGGCCAAGCTCGGGCAGAAGCGCGAGGCGCTGGAGCTCTCAGCCCCGAACGTGGAGCTGACCTGGCGCCTCGGTCCGGACGAAGTCCGACAGGCCGGGGCCTACGCCCAGCACATGCTGGCGCTCAAGCAGATCAAGCGCCTGCCGGAGCCCGGCTTCATCGACACCCGCTTCGTTGACGCGATGGGGCGAGCGTGAGCACCGGGATCGAGGCCGGCGCCCTGCCGGCGTCGCGGGTCGGATCGACATCCAGGCCCGCGGCCAGGACCGGGGCCGGGCTCGCACGCCTGCGCCGGTTGGGACTGGCCAGCGTGGTGCCGGCTTTGCTCGTCGCCGTCTGGCAGGTGGCCACCGCAGGCCGGCCCTATAGCCTGATCCCGCCGCCCGCCGATGTCTGGGCGGAGATGCAGGATCTCGCGATCGGCGGCGTCAACGACGACGCCTTCAGCGGCACACTGTGGACGCACCTCGCGGCGTCGCTCGGCCGCGTCTACGGCGGCTTCGCGCTGGCCGCCGCCGCAGCCCTACCGCTCGGCCTGCTGATCGGGCGCGTCCCGCTTGTCCGGGCGCTCCTCGATCCAGTCCTGCAAGTCCTGCGGCCCGTCCCGGTCACCGCGTGGCTGCCGCTGGCGATGATCCTGTTTGGCCTTGGTCCGCGCTCGGCCTTCTTTCTCGTCTTCCTCGGAGCGTTCTATCCGATCCTGGTCAACACCGTGTTCGGGGTGCGCTCGGTGGAGCCGCGCCTGTTCGAGGCGGCCGCAATGCTGGGCTGCACCGGGCCGGCGCAGTTCGCCCGGGTGGTTCTGCCGGCCGCCCTGCCGTCGATCTTCACCGGTCTCCGGCTGGGCCTGGGCTTCGCCTGGGTGGTGATCGTGGTTGGCGAGATGACCGGCGTTCAGACCGGCCTCGGCGCGATCATCATGGAGGCGCGCCAGCTGTCGCGCACCGAGATCGTAATCTGCGGCATGGCGGTGATCGGGGTCGCGGGCTTCGTCTCCGATTGGATGGTCATGCAGCTCGGCCGTCGGCTGCTCGCATGGAGCCCCAACCATGGCTGATCCCTCGATCCCGATCCTCGACCTGCGCGCGGTATCGAAGACTTACACGGCGGGCGGTCGCCGGACCGAGGCCCTGCGCGAGGCGAACCTCACCGTCGCTCGGGGCGAGTTCGTCTGCCTGCTCGGCGCTTCGGGCTGTGGGAAGTCGACGCTGCTGCGGGTCGCCGCCGGCTTCGAGGCGCCGAGTTCCGGGCAGGCCCTAATGTGGGGCAAGCCGATCGCGGGGCCGGGGCCGAGCCGCGGCATGGTCTTCCAGGATTATGGCCTGTTTCCGTGGCTCACCGTGCGCGACAACATCGGCTTCGGCCCGAAGGCGCGCGGGCGGCCCGCAGCCGAAGTGCGCGACGTCGCTGAGCGGTACATCTCGCTCGTTGGTCTCCAGGCCTTCGCCGACGCCTATCCGCACCAGCTCTCGGGTGGGATGAAGCAGCGGGTCGCCATCGCCCGGGTGCTCGCCAACGAGGCCGAGGTCGTGCTGATGGACGAGCCCTTCGGGGCGCTGGACGCCATGACCCGCGAGCGGTTGCAGGACGAGCTGCTCGACCTCTGGTCGCGCACCGGGCTGACGATCCTGTTCGTCACCCATGCCATCGAGGAGGCCATCTTCCTGGCCGACCGCATCGTGATGATGTCGCCCGGTCCCGGCCGGATCGAGGCGGTGCACGCGATCGACCTGAAGCGGCGGCGCGATGTGTCGAGCCCGGCCTTCAACGACCTGCGCCGAATGCTGGCCGCGCAGCTTCATAGTCACCACGCGCCGCGGGCGGCTGCCTGATGGACATCACGTTCGACGACCCTCGCAGGCCCGAGAACCGTCTGGCCTACCGCGCCGCCGTCGACCGCCCTCGGCTCACCTTGCCCGAAGGCAAGCACGTCGCCGTGTGGCCGGTGGTCAATGTCGAGCACTGGCTGATCGACCATCCGATGCCGCGCCAGATCCTGGTGCCGCCGACCGCCGCGAGCCTGCTGCCCGACCTGCCGAACTGGGCGTGGCACGAGTACGGGATGCGGGTCGGCATCTGGCGCTTCCTCGAGGCTTTTTCCAGCCGTGGCATCCGCCCGACCCTGTCGATCAACGGTTCGGTCTGCAGAGCCTATCCCCGCATCGCCGAAGCCGCCCATGCGGCGGGCTGGGAGTTCATGGCCCACGGCTTCCATCAGGTCCCGACCCACCGGGTCGAGGACCAGCCCGAGATGATTGCGCGCACGGTCGCGGCGATCGCGGAGGTCACCGGCGTCCGCCGCGCGGCTGGCTCGGCCCGGGCCTCACCGAGACCCTCGATACGCCCGATCATCTGCACGCGGCCGGCATCGAATACGTCGGCGATTTCGTGGTCGACGATCGCCCCTGTCGCGTGGCGACGCGCACCGGGTCCCTCGTAGCGCTGCCCTACTCCGTCGAGTTGAACGACATTCCGCTGCTAGCCATCCAGCACCACCGGGCCGACGAGTTCGTAGATCGGGCGCTGGCCAACCTCGACCGCCTCGCAACCGAGGCCGCAGGTCCCGGTCCGCTCGGCGGCGCCAAGGTGATGAGCTTCGCGATCCATCCCTACATCACCGGCGTTCCACACCGGATCGGCCTGTTGGAACGGCTGCTGGACGCCCTGGTCGCGCGCAGCGACACGGTTTTCATGCAGGGGACCGAGATCCTCGACTGGTATCTCGGATCTGGTGACGAATCCTGAACCCCCGAGCCGGCCAAAGACGAGGAGAGCCGCAGTGCCCCCCTTCCCGATGATCCCGCACCTGCACGCAGCTTATGCGGCGGGCCTGGACCCGCGCGAAGTAGTGTCCGAGTGCTACCGGCGACTCGTGACAGTCGATGATCCCGGAATCTTCCTCGCGCTGGTGCCGGAGGCGGAGGCTCAAGCCGAAGCGGCTGCGCTCCCGCCTTTCGACCCCGCGGCGATGCCGCTCTGGGGCGTGCCCTTCGCCGTGAAGGACAACATCGACGTGGCCGGCCTGCCGACCACTGCGGCCTGCCCGGATTTCGCCTACACCCCCACCGAGACCGCGCACGCTGTTGCACGGCTCCGCGCGGCCGGGGCGATCCTGATCGGCAAGACCAATCTCGACCAGTTCGCCACCGGGCTCGTCGGCCTGCGCACCCCCCATCCTGCCCCGCGCAATGCCATCGACCCAGCCTATGTGCCCGGGGGCTCTAGCAGTGGTTCAGCAGTCGCGGTCGCCCACGGGATCGTGTCGTTCGCGCTCGGGACCGACACGGCGGGGTCGGGCCGGGTGCCGGCAGGGCTCAACAACGTCGTCGGGCTGAAGCCGTCCCTCGGCGCGATCTCCAGCCGCGGGATGCTCCCGGCCTGCCGCACCCTCGACACGCTCTCGGTCTTCGCTGGTACCGTCGCCGACGCCGATGCGGCCTTCCGCGCCATGCTGGGTCCAGACGCGATGGATCCCTGGTCGCGGGTGCTGCCCGTGGCTCCCGTCCCCGCGGGGCTCCCGCCGGGCCTGCGCCTCGGGCTCCCGGATGCGGCAAGCCTGCGCTTCGGTGGCGACAGCCTTTCGGAGGCGGCCTTCGCTGCTTCCATCGCCCACCTTGAAACGCTTGCCGGCGCAGCGGCGCGGGTTGACCTGAGCCCGATGTTCGCCGTGGCGGCGCTGCTCTACGACGGACCGTGGGTCGCAGAGCGTTACGCGGCGATCCGCCCGGTGATGGAGACGCGTTCTGGGATCCTGCACCCGACCACGCGGGCGGTGATCGGCGCCGCCGAACGCTACAGCGCCGCAGACGCTTTCGCGGGCCTCTACCGCCTGGCAGATCTGCGTCGGGATGCAGATGCAGTCTGGGAGCACGTCGACGTGCTGGCGGTGCCGACCTATCCGCGCCCACAGACCTGCGCGGCCGTCGCGGCGGACCCGATCGGCCCCAACAGCGAGCTTGGGACCTACACCAACTTCGTCAACCTGCTCGACTGGTGCGCCCTCGCGGTCCCGGGGCGGAAACGGGAAGACGGCTTTCCCGCAGGGATCACTCTGCTCGCGCCGCGCGGGTCGGACGGCCTCCTCGCCGCTCTCGGCTCACGCCTGCACGCGGCCTCCGCTGAGCGGATCGGCGCCAGCATGATGGCTGTTCCGGCGGTGGAGCCGGGCTTGGTCCGGGCCGGCCCGGGCGAGATCGAGCTGGCGGTCGTCGGCGCGCATCTCTCCGGCCTGCCCCTGAACCGCGAGTTGATTGAGCGCGGCGCCCGCTACTTGCGCGCGGTGACGACTGGGCCGGATTACCGCCTCTACGCCCTGCCGAGCGGGCCGCCGCAGCGCCCGGGCCTGCTCCGGGTGGCTAATGGCGAAGGCGGTCGCATCGAGACGGAGGTCTGGGCGTTGCCACCCGCCGCCTTCGGCGAGTTCGTGGCAGCCATCCCGACGCCCCTCGGTATCGGCACCCTGCAGCTGGCCGACGGGACGGCGCCGAAGGGCTTTCTCGTCGAGGCGGCTGGCGTCGCTGGTGCGGACGACATCACGCAGTTCGGCGGCTGGCGCAGCTACGTGGCCGGTGGTGCCGCGGCCTAATAGACCTGCCGCTTCTAAGAAGCCTCTGGACTCAAAGGATCGGCCACGCACCTTGCTATGCCAAGGCCTACGATCCCAATTGATCTGAATAGCCTGTCTTGGCTGCCTCACGCGATCAGATCGCGGTGCGCGCGGTGCCTGTGCAGCCAAGTCCTGGCGTAGCCGCACAAGGGTACAATCCGCTCGCCGCTTGCCCGGGCCTGTGCCACCACGCCTTCCATGAGCCGTCCAGCAGCTCCGGTGCCTCGCAAGGCAGGTGGTGAGTAGACGTAGCTGATGATGAGGCAGCCTGCTTCGCGCCGATAATCTGCGAACACAACTGCATCGCCGGCCCCCAGCTCAAAACGGCTTTGGTCGACGTTGTTGCGCACCGAGTCCGTCATGTTCTTCCCTTGCATCACATCAATCGGAGAGCGTTTTGCCCCCTTCAGCCGGATTGAAACATCTAAAGGTCGTCGGTGTCCGGCTTATCACTCCATCTCAATGCCAAGATAACCGTCCTGGATTTGCATGCTGTGGAGATTGTCGGGCTGGAAACCCCAGTCGCCGGCTTGGGCGGCAGGCCCTCGATCTTGATCATCTAACAGCGCGACGATCCGCTCTACGACATCGAGCGCGAGCTCCGCGAGCTGCTCGAACTCCTCTCGCGGAATGGCTTTGGCCATCACCCGACGGCTGGTGGGAAATGGAACGACATTGCTCATGATCAGCCCCAGGCCTTCACGGCTTCCATGAGGAGATCGCGATCCCGGATCGCCCCCTCGCATAAGATCTCGTCCTTGATGCGCAGGCTTAGGGCTTCGTCGCGCTGCCAGTCGTCCTGCGGCCTTCGCAGACGCACCTCATCGGCGATGCGGTCACGGATCAGGGCCGCACGCGAGGCTTCCTGCTCAGCAAGATCGCCAGCTGCATTCGGACGCACGCCGACGATTGGGTCATGGCTCTCTGCGAACGGCTGACAGCCTACCGCGAGCCACTGGTGGTGGATTGCCTCGAACACGTCGAAGAGGTTGCTGAGCTGAGAGATGTTGAGGCCGCTCAGTTCCACCGCGTCAGCCTGCATCTTAGCCAACGGCATGGATTTAGACGCAGCCGGCTCCTCGGCTTTCCGTCTCAGAACGCGGGCGGCCGATGCTCCTACGTCAGCAGCCCGTTCGCGCAGGGACGTGCGCGGGCCAGCCGGTGCATTCCTGGAGGGGGATTTGCTCATGGCCCCCTCCCTCACGCGAGAGGAAGGTAGCTGTAGGCGAGCACGCCCCCGGCGATGATGAGGGTCGCGGCCAGCGCCTCGCCAGCGAGATCCAGGAAACGCCGGGCCCGGATGTGCGCCGTGTCGGGGCGAACAGGAGCCACAGCCTCCCACGGCTCGATGGCGCCAGGCATCGGCTCGTTCGGCAGGATGTGGGAGCGGCGTTCGCTCGGAAGCTCGCGGACTGTGCCGATCACGATTGGCCGGCGAATTGGGACGGGCTGGCTGAAGTCCGGGATGTCGGCGAAAGGCCGAGCAGGCAAGCGCGGGCGTTCACCGGCGCGAGCCGGTGCTGTAGGGTTACGGGTAGCCATGTGACGGTCTTTCCGGACGGCGTTGCAGGGTCAGGGCCGAGCAAGAGCACCACCTCTTGTTCGGCCCGGCAGTTTCTGACATTATCAACCCACGAGAGGTTGTCAATGTCAGAAACCGGCAAAAACAAAGGCGGCCGCCCTCGTATCGATGCCACCCCAATCACCGTGCGGGTACCTCCCAGTCAGCTCGACAGCCTCGATGCATGGATCGCGGACCATCCAGAGCCCAAGCCGAGCCGGCCCGAAGCCATTCGAGAAGCAGTTTCGGAGCATCTGAAGGTGAAGGGCTACGTCAAATGAAGGGCTCTCACGCTGAGCCCGACAAGCTGGTCGAGGTCGCTAGGCTCGCGACGGCAATCGCTAACCGCATCCTCGAACAGAACGAGGCGGGCACGACGATCCCGCCAGAGCAGTTCATCATGCTCGTCCGGGCCGCTAGAATGCTCCAAGACAACGGCGCCCCGTGGCCGCCTTCCGTGGAGCACGTGCTAATGGAAGTGGCCAAGCGTGCCGAGCCAGCTGAGGTGGCTCCCCAGGCTGGCCCGGCTGCGACGAAGGGTGACGACGTCGTGGGGCACCTAACGCAAGTTCTCCATGCGATGCGGCGGCCGTAGGAAAGCGAACATGCGCATGGGACGATCGAAGCGTAGGCTGCCCGACAGCCTGACCCAGCACCTGTCGGATCCGAAGATCGTAGCCTTTCGGCCCCGGAACCGACGGCGCGGCGTTTTTCAGGGGTCCGAAGCGGCAAAGAAAATCGGGATCTCAGCCGTGACCCTCATCGTCGTCGTGCTGGCAGGTGGGTACCTGCTGCGCCTGTGGTAGACCGACCGCTACGTGCTCACAGACTGGCTCACCGGTCAGGGCTACGTGCGGCACCGCGAGGATCCTGAGGGCGCAAACTAAGGAATCCAGTTTGCCTGAAAATCATAGCAAAGAGCGGAAGCAGGCCGAGGCCGCGTTCGCCAAGATACAAGATCATCCTGGCGACAAAACCTCCGTCGCGCCGGGTATCAGCGATGCGGATCAGAACACGGCCCGGCTGAAGGCTGCGCGTTTGGAACGAGATAGCTCCGCGGGCGAGCTGAAGAAGCTCTGACACACAGTGCTTGCTTCTCAACCACTCCCAGTCATCGCGGAGGGCTAATGTCTCATTTCCCGAGCATACGCTCCAACGACCACATAAGCCTGCACCTGAAGGCTGAGACCCGCGAGACGAACTCCGCCGAGGTCTGGGTTGAAATCGCGGAGAAGCGTCAGGTCTTTGAGGAGCGGACAGCGCGCCTTAAAGCGATGAGGCTGGCGCGCGAGAGTGTCGGATCCTGAGAGCATGAACTTATGCGCCTCACCGAGCACCGGAAGGCGAAGGGCTATCTGAAGTGATGTCACCCCGGGCTGCGATAATCCTGGGTGTCGTGGGCCTTTCGGCGGGAGCAGTGAACATCCTCAACGGCTTCGGCTATGAACATCCTCAGTTCATGGTTCTTGCAGCAGGCCTGTTTGCCAGCGGCGTGATCGCCTTCCTGAGGTAGGCGAGAACGATCAGGATCGCTGTAACCGCTCACCGACGTTCTCGTTGCACCCATCAGTGGCTAGCGGCGTGACCTCACGAGCAATCTGCTCGCCGACCAAGTGGAGAAGGACGCGAGCGGCCAGCTGCATCTCGCTTGTGCCGTGCTTTTTCACCGCCTCATAGGCAGCGATACAGGCGTCAAGCATCGCCTCGGGGCCTGAATCCTCGGTCATCGTTTCCGTCACAGATACGTCGATTAGACGGCTATCGCGGTCTGGCCTAAATCGTACAACCGGTGGTTTTACGGGGGTGCTATGCGGTTGAAGATTGCATAGCCGGGTTGCGCGCTATCTCATGGTCTGCAATTCAGGCGTGCATTAGACCTAACCGGTTGTGTGGTTGATGGAGAGCATGCAAATGCCGAACGACCCTCGGCCGACGGCTTTTGCCGAGCGCTCCGCACAACACCTGCAGCGGTTAGCTCAGGTGCTCGATGAATCACTTGAGGCCTTCCTCGGGGAAGTACCATTCAAGTCCGACGCGGCTGAAGCGGCCGAACTGCTCCGCCTATGGAAAGCGATCCGTGACCATGAAAATCGGCAGAGCCTCTTGCTTGCCGCTCGTGGGTTCGTCGAGCGCGAGGCTGATGCGCGCCTGGCCGCAGAGTAGGACGGCCCCGGGCGATGCGGTTGCGCGCGACAGTCGAGGCGCACGAAGCCGCCGGCGTCATCTTCATCGAGGAAAACGGCGAGGGGCCGGGCGTGCGGCTGAGGAAAGCGTAGGTCGGCCCACCTGTGACGGGATAGATGGACGCCCTACTTTCCTCGCCCAAAGGTTGCGAGGAGCGCTGATGTCCGAGAACCCCAGCCACGTCCAGGGATACCGCGAAACCAAGGCCGCAAGGGCCGCTGAGCGGCACGATCAAGCCAATGCGGTGTGGGCCGAGGTTGAGGCGGAGCGTCGAGGCGTCGAGGAGCGGACCGCAAAGCTCCGGGCGATGCGGCTGGCGCGGGACAACGCCGGCTCCTGATCGGTTCACCGGCCAGGGCCGCGTGCGGCACCGCGAGGATCCCAAGGGGGCGAACTGGGTAGGCAGGAAGCATCGGACGCCAACCATGAGCAAGGACGTTATCCCGGGGCCGGACTTCACGATCTTCGATCCGCCTTCGACCTTCGATCTCGGCGGATCGTCACACATCCCGATGCCCTTCACCGAGCCGGGCGAAGTCGCCGACCGGTCCGGCGACTTGTGGCTTGATGCTTTCGGGGATCGTCTCGTGCACGGTGAGATGACTGTGACGCCCGAGCAGGCTCAGGCGGCGGCACAGCACGGGTGGGAGACGGTTCTGGGCAGCGAGCACGAGGGGAAGGTCACCGTCCGCCGGCCGGATCCCAATCCCGGGCAGGACTGATCAGCGAAGCCGCCGGCGTCATCTTCATCCAACAGAACGGCCGGGGGCCGCAGGCTTGCGCCGGGTGCGATGCTTTGTTCTCGGCGGCCAAGCGCCGACATCATCCAACTGTTCCAGAATGTATGAGTCGGGATTGCGGCCCATCATGTGCTGCCTTGCCCGCCAGTCGCGTTGCTGCGGCGAGAGCAGGTGAATCCAAGGCGGCGGTCCGTTTGGGTCAACGACCCGGTCCTGATCGTCATCCATCGTGGCCTACCTTGGGTTTGCGGCAAGGCGGAGCTTACACGAGATCGGTCCGGCCTGGGTTTTGATGGGTCCGGAGGGTAGTCCCGATCAGTCCGTCACCATTTCTCAGGCCCTTTCCAGCTGGATTCGATCATTGCCGCCGTCCTGGCGAAGGGGGGCTGCAGCTACCTGCCTGCGAAAAGCATCACGTCATCCCGGGCAGCGCGAGACCGCTGCAAACGAGCTCGTCAACGCCGCTCGCTGATCATGAGCTCGGCGGCGAGCGTGCAACTGGAGAGGTAGTAGGCGGTCGGCATCGTTCAGCTTTGCCGCGTAGGTCCGGCCGGCGCCAGATCACGCCATTCCGGTTCGGCCCAGTGTCCAGCGCGTCTGCTCCAGGTCGCAGGCGGAACGAACGTGTCGGCGGTCCGCTTTCCTCGACAATTCGAAGAACCAGGGAGAGCGCCGTGGACGATGATCGCGTGTGGTCGTTTGAGAAGAGCCTGTGGATCTGCGACGCAGATCACTACCGCGAGCTCGTCGACGAAGAATGTCTCATGGTCCTTCCACAACCGCCATTCGTTCTCGGTGGGACCCAGGCGATCGAGGCGGTCGCCTCCACGCCGCGGTGGGCCGAGATCGAGATCTCGGACAAGCGGATCAGCCGTCCGCAGGAAGGTCTCATCGTGATCGCCTATCATGCAGTGGCGAGCCGCGACGGCGAAACATACGAGGCACACTGCACATCGACGTACCGCCGTCTGGAGCACGAGGTTTGGCGCGTCGTGCAGCATCAGCAAACGCCTCCGCTCGTGACACCCGCAGCAAAAGTCAGCGGTTGATTGGCGGAATATGGGGCGGCCCTGACAGGCCGCCCGCGGAACCACCGGTGTTGTCATCATCGAGAAGAACGGCGAAGAGCCGAGGCGGCGCGTCCCGACAGGAGCAATTTATGCTGAGTCCGGTTGAAGCCCTGCGAAAGCTGCGCGAAGAAATGGTGATGGATCGCCGCAGATCGGTGGATCAGCAGGAGAGTATCCAGAAGGTGCAGGCCGAAATCGAGGCAATCGATAGGGCTATCATAGACGAAATAGCTATGCAGAGCTGCGCCGACTTGAAGTCCGGCAGTGTCTTAGTTTGAAGTCTGAGACTGGTTCTGCGCGTTCCTCGACCCCGTCTCGTACGTTCGCACGTCCCCTCCCGCTGCCGTATGCTTGGCGATAAACAGGAGGCTCCCATGGCAGATCAAGATCGTGCACTCATCGACACACACGGCGAACAAGACAACATAGCTTTGGCCCAATTGGGAGCGGCCGTGATCCTGGCGTGGCCGTTATTAGATTCCGATCTGCAACGCGATTTAATCGCAACGGCCGCCGTAGTGGATGGCGTCAAACGAGATCCGAGCTTTGAAGAAATCCTGACCCGGCTCGTTCAGATGAATAACCGGGGTGGTGGTTAAGTATGCACACTGGAACCATGGGCCAGCGCCGCGATGCCACAGCGATCAACCGCGCCATCTCGGCGATTCTGATCGCTGCCGGCGTCATCTTCATCGAGGAGAACGGCGAGGGGCCGGGAGTGCGGCTCAAGAAAGCCTGAGGCCATGACGGTAGACATCTTCGAGTTCTGGAGCCGCATCGCCGACGATGCATTCGTACATCCGGATGACGCAGCGGTTTTCGAGCGGCAGCCTGGCTGGCCGAAAGAGGAGGAGCGGCTTGGCGAGCGCCCGAATCACAACTTCAATCTCGACTGTCTGCCGATCGGCTTCTTTGGCCCGCTGCGCACCGCGAAGGTTGTGCTGCTATTCCTGTCCCCTGGGTATGATCCGTTCGACACGAGGCATGCCCAGACGCCTGAGGGCCGCGCCTACTATCGCGAGCAGCGGGCCGGCCTTCGCGATCTGCCCAGCGTGACTGATCACGAGGGCGCTCACCTCTGGTGGACTCGGGTCGTCCGCCAGTTCGATGCCAAGCCAGAAGCATTGGCGGACCGGATCGCCATCCTCAACATCGGCGCCTACCACTCCCGCAAGTTCCACGACTGGCACCTGCTGACGGCCCTACAGTCCAGCCGGGTCGCCTTGGACCACGCCCAGCGAGTACTGTTTCCGCAAGCCGAGGCCGGGGAGCGCGTGGTGGTGTGCCTCCGCTCCGCCCGTCTGTGGGGCCTCAGTCGCGGCCAGGATGACAAGGGAAGCCAGCTCGGTCAGTCTCTGTTCGTCCCGTCCTGCACTCCAGGCGGCATGATGCATCACGGCGAGGTGCGGATCGCGACTATCGCTGCTGTGCGAGCTGCCCTGGAGCTCTAATTTCGATTGAAGCCGCCAGCGTCATCTTCATCAGCGTCGCCGGCAAGCGCCTCACGTATCGAGCAGTCTACGCAGCTCAAAGACTAGTGCTTTATCACCCAGCGCTTGAGTCGGTTTTTCTGGAAATCGAGCCAATCCTCCAGGTCTTTTAAGCTTTCTTCGCTGAAGCTTTCGGGGAAGCTCAGAATCACTGCCCCTTCCGGAATATTGCAAATATCAGAGCGTGATCCGGCTGGCACTTCATTCAGTGCCGGCCTGCTTGCAGGGGCGGTCTGCTGCGGCTCTTGCATGGCAATCTCCTTCGGCTCGTGCCCGCTACGGCGGGGACCAGCCTGCTCCCATTCGGTATCGTCGTCTTCGAGGTCATGCCCGACTGCAGAAACGGTATCAGAGCTAGCGAGGTTCGCAAACACAAGATTGTCCGCATAGATCGCCAACACTTCCCTGGCCGCATTCTCTGAATAGCCGAAGTCGACTTTAAGATTGCTGCGAGCAATCATTTCGCTGGGTGGCTTTGCGTGCCAAGCCTCCCACAAAGAGGCAAAAGCACGGGGCTTCAATGCAAAGTATTTATGAGACTCCGCGTGTTTTTCTGGCCTCTCATCCAAAAAATAACGTCGAGCCTCTTCCGTCAGCTTAACCTTCCTTGACTCATTCGCGCCAATGTCTTGCAGCAATCCGTAATATTTAAGCGCGGCAATAGTCTGAGATCCGCCACTAGCCTTAGGGCTAAACGACCAAACTTGCACTGCATCAGATGCTACTACCGCATGATCGTTCGCGCTGTTCCATAGTTGCCTTGCTCTCTCAATCGCCTTTCGCAGGGGAATGTAGGGGTAACGCTCTGGTCCTCCGACTGCCATCGATTTTCTCCGTCGCTTCTCCGCCACGCTACGGCGACGCGGTGAACTGAGCAAGAGAAATTCGGGAGAAGCCACGGAGAAATATTGACGGAAGCGAAACGGGCCGTATGATGGGCGGTAGGAGGCGCGATGCCGACACCCGAACGGCCCCTAGCGCAACAGTCCTCGGCGCGATGGGGCTAAAACGACGAAGGCCGGCCCCGCGCCAACGGGAAACCGGCCTTCTAGAGGACCAGCAACCGGGCGGTCGGCCCGAGTTCTAGGTGCTCCTACAGTTCCTAGAGTCGCACGTCGGCTGTTCACCCTGCAAGCCTTTTCGATGGAAAGGTTACGGCCGTGGTGTGGGTGAATGCCTACGTCCGCCGGCGGTTCGGGTCTCTCGAACACGTCTGCGGCCATTTCCGCTCGCTGCCGCAATAGGCGCAGCATAGCTGCACGCAGGCGAGCGCGATGCGGTCTGTGAGTGGCACCTGATCACTGAGTGGTCCTGGCCGTCGGAAGGATTCCGGCGGCCGCTCCCACAACGTCTCTAGGTGAAGACAATGAACATCTCTCTTTTGGCCGCCAACGCGCTGCCAATCATCTGCATCGTCTGCGCGACGGTGCTCGCGCTACGTTCTCGCGAAGGCTGGGGTTGGATGGTCACTTTGGCCTTCATCACCGCGGCGGTACCGAAGGCGGCGGACAAGATGCCAGCCTGGGTCCCGCCGACGTCAACGTTAGACCACGCTGCGGGGAAAGCTGAGAACGGCACGCCCTAAGTTCGAGATGGGCGCCTCAGCTTCGGCCGGGGCGCCCAAGCATGAAAAAGCCAACGTCAGCGAACCGGATGAGTTGAACGAGATGATCTTCATGGACCCGCAGCCATACACCATCGACGACCAAGCCGATGCAAACGACTATCTGACCGATCTCCTGCAGCACCTAGGGAATCGGTCTACGGATGTCATCGAGCGCCACTGCGCTCTGCGGGTCAAGGATCCGGCAATCAAAGAGTACTTCCTGGCAACCGGCGCCAAGATGCTCGCCGGACTCAAGAACACGCCCTAAACGAAAAAGCCCCGCGCGGCGGCTGCCGGCGGGGCTGAGGATCGGTCTGGGAGGACCGCGGGATGCATAGCAAGCCGTGGGCCAGCTGTGGCGGATCCTTCGGAGAGATCCGGGAGCGAGGCTCAATCCGCCCGCCGCATCTGAGCGCCGCTTCGCTGCACGACGTCATACGTTTCCGGCCGCTCTCGCCGTGCCACGATCCGGCACCGATCCCGAAGCGTGACCTCGTGCTTCGGCCATAGCTCGCAGGCAGCCTCGAACGCGGCCTGCGCCATGGCGATGGGATAGATCACCGCGAGCTGCGCCTCGACGCAGCCGCCCGTCTCCTTCCACACCTCGATCGTGAACGGCACGCCCGGCGGGACCGGGGTCGTGGGGCGGACCGGCGGCGGCAGCGTGATCGCGGCCAGGCACAGGTGCTCGTATTTCCGAGCCGGCGGTGACCCGGGCGGGCGCTGGTAGCGGCACGAGGCCGTCAGGGTGCGCAGGATATCAAGCGTTGACACATCCGGCCCGAACCGCTCCCGGAGGCTGGCGACCGAGTACCGACCGGACCGCTTGCAGGACGAGCAGTCCACGTAGACCCGGCCCGGCAGAACATCCCGTAGAGACCCCAAAGCCATCGCCTCCATTCTGGAACGAAGGCGGAACATGCCAGATCCTGCCGCGCGGTTCAGCGGGGCGAGGCTTGAGCTCTCTTCATGCCGGTGGAGGGCTGTGGATCGCTTCGGAGAACGCCATCGCTATCAGGCGCTTCGGTCGCCCAGGCCACGAAAACCCGTCGCCTTCTTCGTCGGTGATGGTGAAGCGCACTCATAAGCGGATTGGGGGGGGACCAAATAGTGGTTCTTCACAAGCCGTAAACGCGCCATCGGTATCACGGGGTTGTGAGCCCTGACCGGCGTAGGATCCCCGTGATGCCTCGGCTGCTGCAGCGGTTCGCCCGCGACGAGACCGGCGCCACCGCTATCGAGTACGGCATGATCGCCGCCCTGATCGCCGTCGTCATCATCGGCTCGCTCAGGCTCGTGGGTTCGCGGCTCGGCGCGAAGTTCAGCGCCATTGCCGGCAACCTGAATTGAGCCGAGTCCCGCGGATAGGTCCGCTCTCTCGACCCTAACCGAGTGCGGTCTGGGAACGACGCTCTAAGGGGGCAGTTCAGCTTGTTCGCCAGCCGTGCCGTCGGCTGGCAATTCGCAGGCATTCAGGGGCCGATGCACAAGCTTCCGCCCATGAGCTTGTACCAGCTCCGCCTACTGTCCGCAGACGGGCCGCGCTTCTACAAAGTGACCGCCTACCTGCGGCGGCTGGAGGTGCTCCAGCTGATCGACGCGACTGGACGAACCGACATGGCCCTAGGCAGCATCGAGTATCAAATCACCGACGCTGGGCGAGCTGAATTGGCGGAACGCTACGGCCCTGCGTATCCGCCGCCGACTGCTGAGTGATTCAGGTCCTCAGCTGAACCCCGCTTCTTTCCACGTCACCGGGCCATGGGCCTGTACGCTCGGCCCTGCCCCGATCTGCTCATGGGGCGGGGCGGAACTCG
Source organism: Methylobacterium sp. WL1 (assembly GCF_008000895.1). Classification (NCBI taxonomy): domain Bacteria; kingdom Pseudomonadati; phylum Pseudomonadota; class Alphaproteobacteria; order Hyphomicrobiales; family Methylobacteriaceae; genus Methylobacterium; species Methylobacterium sp. WL1. The sequence goes on from NZ_CP042823.1 coordinate 4,921,213, forward strand.
GCCGATCAAAAGCGGCGCATGTGCTCTCCGAGTTCGAGGCGCATCCCCGCTTCGAAGCCGATGTGCCACGCCCGGACTTCGGAAGTTAGCATGCCGGCTTCCTGATGCCCCTGGGCCACGATGACCCCGACCTGCTCAAGCCGGCGCACGACGCCCTCGACGCTGCCTGTCTCCGGGCTCAGCGTCTTGATCATCTCGCTCGCTGCAAGCCGGCCAGCTTTTTCGCCTCGAGCGGTGGGAGCTAGCGGCTTGCTATGTGGCGGCATGGGTCTCGATTGCCTCACCTCAGTGAGCCGATACGCAACGCGGCTCGTGAGACAGGATGGCGCCGGGTGGTTACCAGCTCTCGTCGCCAGCCAATATGTTGTTGTCCCACGACGATACCCTGCGTTAGCGGCGGGTCAGGGAACAGGATCGGGCCGCATGGACGACGACGATCGCGAATTCGAGCATTCCTCGCTGTCGGGCGCGTTCGCCCGCGACGGCGAGACGGTCGAGGTCGAGATCTACCGGTTCGAAGGGGAGACAGGCCGGTGGCGCCTGGAGGTGGTCCATCTCTCCGGCTGCGTTCGGTGGGAGACCACGTTTGCGACCGAAGCAGAAGCGCACGCCGCTTTCCTCACGATGATCGAGGCCGTGGGCATAAGGTACTTCGTCGGCGATCGCCCAAAGGCCCGACACTGATCGAACGGCACGGCACGAAAAAGCCCGCGCCGGCGAAGGTCAAGGAGTCCCCCGGTGCGTTACGCCAGGCAACGAGTCGACCGTATCAGCATTGCAGGCGCAGGAGAGCCCGCTGCGATGACAGATCGGGCGGGCTCTCAGCCTCGGACGAAGGTGTCACCGCGGAGTTCGAGGCTGGCGTTCACGTACCATGTGGCGGGCCACCACGATGGAAGCCTGCGGTGGCTAAACTGTGCAGCCTGTGCCGTTCAACCGCCGCCACCGTTGCCGGCACCACCGCCGCTGCCACCCGTCGAACGTGACCCGCGAGAAGGCTGACCTGCATTGCCACCAGCGGCCGAGCTCGACGAGCCACGCCCGCCGGTGTTGTTCGTGATGGGGATGCCCGTCCGCTTGGCCGACTTCATGTGACGTGAGCGCGCATCAGCCGGCGCTGTCGTCTGTGAGAGTACGAAAGATGACAAGGCTAGGGCGCATGCGCCAAGAAGGAGCTTCTTCAAAACGGTTCTCCGATTCAGCCGATAACGAGCAACCCGTTGCGGAAGCATAGTATCCGCACCGCCATTCGATCGCCCGTCCTTGGCTCGGCATCGCGCTCTCGAACCGGTTGCCGGAAGCCGCGGATCGGCTATCGCTTCGGGATGCGCCACACCCTCCTCGCTCTCCTGCTGCTGAGCGGCCCCGCTCTGGCTGCCGAGCCCATCACCGGTCGCGCCTCTGTCACGGACGGCGACACCGTGGTGATCCACGGAACCCGCATTCGCTTGTTCGGCATTGACGCGCCGGAGAGCGCTCAACTCTGCCAGGACTCGGCGGGCAAGGACTATCGCTGCGGCCAGCGGGCGGCGCTGGCGCTGGCCGACCGGATCGGCGAGGCTCCCATCTCCTGCGAGCCGCGCGACACGGACCGCTACGGGCGCACCGTTGCGGTGTGCAGGAAGGGCACGGAGGATCTGAACGCCTGGATGGTCCAGCAGGGCCTCGCCACAGCCTACCAGCGGTATTCCCGCGATTACGTCCCGGCCGAGACGACTGCGAGAGCTGCGAAGCGCGGGCTCTGGGCTGGCACCTTCGACCCACCGTCGGACTGGCGGCGCGCCAAGCGTGCGGGTGGCGTCGAGACCAGGCCGGAGATGGAGAAGCCCCCGGCAGCCGCGCCGGCGCCAGCGCCGGTCACCTGCGCGATCAAGGGCAACATCTCGCGGAAGGGCGATAAGATCTATCACCTGCCCGGGACCCGGGACTACGAGCGCACCGTGATCAACGCCGGCTCCGGCGAGCGGATGTTCTGCAGCGAGGAAGAAGCGAAGGTCGCGGGCTGGCGAGCGGCGCGAAGTTGAGTGGGCCTCGCCCGGCTGCCAGATTGCACCTCCGCACTCGGCCTCTCAGCCCCACCGCGGTCTGCTCATGGGGCGGGCCACGTTGAGGGCAATCCCGCATGCGACAGCGTCATCGAACCACCGTTCGCCGAAAAGCGTTCTTGCCTCGCAACGGGGAGGAGAACCGAATGAAGGTGATTTCAGCGACTGTCTTGGGTCTGGCGCTGCTGAGCGGCGTGGCTCCGGCCTTTGCACAACCCTATGGTGGGCGCGACTACGATCGCGGTGACTATGGCTCCCGCGACCGGGGCTACGGAGATCGCGGCTATGGCGATCGAGGCTACGGCGACCGTGATCGCCGCGATTACGATCGGGACAATGACCGAGGCTCGCGAGGCGGTCGTGGCGACTACGCTTTCAACGAGGCGGAGTATCTGCGCTGCAATCCGGATGTGCGCCGCGCGGTCATTGGGCGAGCAATCAAGTCCGGGCTGGAACACTACCGGAAGGTCGGAATGGCGGAAGGCCGGAAGCTGAGCTGCTGAGCGAGAGCCTTCAGCGTGCGGCCAAGAGTGACCGGCCATGAAAAAGCCCGCGCCGGCGAACCGGGCGGGCGAAGGTTGTGACCTCGAACTCGGGGGAGTCGGAAATCGCGCGGACCATACCCCAAATACCGTCATAGGAAAGCCCGCCACGATGCTGGATCGGGCGGGCTTTCAGCCTCGGACAAAGGTGTCACCGCGGTGCCCGAGGCTCTGATGGCGCCAGCTGTTGAGACGGGCGCCAGAGGCAATTGTAGTGCTGCAGCGCAACAGGAACACTCGTAGTGCACTACGTCAGGCGACGAGGGTTATGTGGCAGGGACGACATCGACCGGTCTGATCCGCCTCTCAGCTGGGTCCTGGAACACCCCGGACCACAGACCCAGATGCTGCCCCCACGCCCGCTCGGCGGCCTTCGTGTAGTCCAGCCCATGGGTCCGATCTGGCACGGCGTAGCCACGCCCGACCATCCAGGCGCCAAGATCCTCGTCACCGACCCGGCAAATCGCTTCGACCGTACCCCCGGCCGTACCGCTACGTGTTTCGCAGGCGATGACAGCGCCGCCGATATGGTCCTTGAGCGCTCGGGCCACCGTTCGACCGCATGCATAGGGCCGATCCTGCGTGTCCGAGCAGGTTTGGTCGGCATCCGGCGCCACGATGCCGTAGAGGCTGATGCGGCTGACGCCGACCACAACGGTCTCGCCGTCGAGCACCCTGGCTGGGCCGCGTAGAGTCTCGCCTGCTTGGGCGGGGGTATGCCATGCGAGCCCGCCCGCGAGTAACGCCGCCAGCAAAGGCAGCCGCGAGCGGCGGCCGGTCTCATCGGGGCACAGGATGGTACCGGCGAGGCCGGCGGCGCAGGCGAGGAGGGCACCGAGGATCAGCGACATGGGTTGTCTCCGGAAGAGGTCTGGTCCCCTTCTGCTTGAGAGCCGCCTCGCAACCCTGACGGCCCTTGTCAGCCTGTCGTCAGGCAACCGGAGCTATGCCTGTGCGGTCACGGGATGATTTCGGGCGACCGGACCCCACCTCTCCCCGTCATGGCCGAGCCCGAGCCCGTATGATCCAGCTCCCGTCCCGACGCGCCGCGCTCATGCTGTTCGCTTGCGTGGCTTGGCCGGCGCACGCCTCCGAGGATGCCGATCGCGCCCGTCGCGCCCTGGAGAAGGGCGAGATCCGCCCGCTCGACGAGATCCTGCGCGCCGCCCGCGAGGCGGTGCCGGGAGACGTGGTGGCGGTCGATCTCAAGCGCGACGATGGGCAGTGGCTGTACAAGCTGCGCATCCTCGGCACCGACGGAAAGCGCCGCTCCGTAAAGGTCGATGCTGGCTCGCTCAAGATCCTGGACGAAGACGACGATGATTGAGCGCGGGAGCAGGCCGTGCGCGTCCTAGTGGTCGAGGACGAACCGCGCATCGCCGCGGACGTGAAGCACGGGCTCGAGCATGCCGGCTACGTGGTCGACGTGGTCGCGGACGGCGAGGCGGCGTGGTTCCGCGCCGAGACCGAGCCCTACGATGCGATGGTGCTCGATCTTGGCCTGCCGCGCCTCGACGGGCTCGGCGTGCTGCGGCGGCTGCGGGCGGCCGAGGTGGCGCTGCCCGTGCTGATCCTCACGGCCCGGGATGGCTGGCGCGAACGGGTCGAGGGCATCGACGCCGGCGCCGACGACTATCTGGTCAAGCCGTTCCGCATGGAGGAGCTGAACGCACGCCTACGGGCGATCCTCCGGCGCACGGCTGGCCACGCCTCGCCAGTGCTCCGGGCCGGAGACGTAGAACTCGACACCCGCACCCGAGCGGTGAGCGTCGCGGGCCGACCGACCGAACTGACGGCCCTCGAATACCGGCTCCTAGCCTTCCTGCTGCACCGGCAGGGACAGGTCGTCCCGGCAGGCGAGCTCCTGGACCACCTCCACGGCGTCGGCACCGAGCGCGAGGCCAACGCACTAGAAGCGCTTCTGACCCGCCTGCGTCGCAAGCTCGGGTCCGGGGTAATCGAGACCCGCCGCGGCCAGGGCTACCGCATCCCGGACGCATCGTGAGGCGCGACTCCCTGCAACTGCGGCTGGGGCTTGCGGCGGCGGCGCTGATCGGGCTCGCCCTACTGCTCGCCGGCGTCGGCCTAACGGTGATCCTCGACCGGGTGCTCGACGTCCGCACCGCCGACGAGCTCGACCGGACCGCCAAGCTCATCGCCGGCCGAGTCAACCTCGCCGCGGATGGGAGTCCGACCGTCTCCCGGGAGCCGCCGGACCCGCGCTTCGCCACGCCCTATGGCGGACTGTACTGGCAGGTTGAGGTTGGGAGCCAAGTCCTGCGCTCGCGCTCGCTCTGGGACAAGCGCCTGGAACTGGGACCCACTACCGGCGACGCCCCAGCGACCGTGGAGGCCACCGGGCCGGATGGCGGCCGGCTGATCGCCATCGTCCGTCCCCTGGAGATCGGCCCGCGCGGTGCCGAGACCGGCTTGCGGGTGGTCGTGGCGGAGGACCGTCGCGACCTGGCGGCGAGCCGGGCCACATTCCTGCGCCTGCTGGTCCCTGGGCTGGCGGCCCTATTTGGGGTGCTCACCCTCGCCCTGTGGCTGTTCGTGCACCGGGCGCTGGCGCCGTTCCGCGTGCTGCAGCAGGATCTCGGCGCGGTCCATGCCGGGACCCGGACGCGGTTGCCGGATCATTTTCCCGACGAGGTTCTGCCGCTGGTAGCCGACCTCAACCGGCTGCTCGACGCTCAGGAGCGCGCCCTGATCCGAGCCCGGGCCGCGGCCGCCGACATGGCCCACGGCCTGAAGACGCCACTCGCCGTGCTGGACGCCTTGGCGCGCCGGACCGGCCCGACCAATGCCGGCTTGTCGGAGGAGATCGCCGAGCAGGCCCGGGCAATGGCTGGCCAGGTCGAGCGCGCGCTCGCCCGAGCGCGGATCGCTGCAGCCGGCGACCTGCGGCGCCGGACTTGCCGGGTCGCCCCGGTGGCCGAGCGCCTGATTGCGACCATGCGCCGGCTGCCGGAGGGTGATTCGCTCGCTTGGGACATCGCCGTGCCAGAGGGGCTAGCCTATCCGGGCGAAGAGGGCGAGCTGATGGAGGTGCTGGGCAACCTGCTCGACAATGCTCGTAAATGGGCGCACCGCCGCGTCCGAGTGGCTGGGGCAGTAGATGGTGGGGGCCTGCAGCTCACGATCGAGGACGACGGCCCTGGCATGAGCGAAGCCGCGATCTCCGGCATCGGTCGCGGCCAACGCTGGGACGAAAGCCGCCCGGGTACGGGCTTTGGTATCGCCATTGCCCGAGATATCTCCGAAGCCGCGGGCGTGAGGATGCGCTTCAATCAATCAAAGATGGGTGGTTTGCTAATCGAGCTGAGATGGCGTGGCTCGAGCGACGGTCTCAGACCCAGTCACATCTGAATGCCGCGCGCGTTCGTCGCTGCCGAACTAACATCACCTTGGCTACCCTCCCCCGGAGAAGGGGGAGGGCCCGAAGGCCCTCCGATCAGATCGCCCGGGCCTTGTACCGGACGATCCCGCAGGAGTTGAGAAGGTCGACCCGCTTGTGAGCCTCGTTCTTGCTGATCTTGGTGAGGACGATCTTGTTGAGCTTGGTGTGGATGATCTGGAAGGTCTTGGTCATCTGCTTGGTTCCTCGCTGACGATGACTATGTAATACTTGCGAATGCTTATGACGTCAACAAGCTTTGGCGATAAAAACGCAGATCAGGCGGAGTCCCTGCGCGTGCCGACGAAGATCATCTTCATGTCAATTCTAATTTCGTCGGGGAAACTGACCGGCGCGAAGCAGAGGCAGCGGCGCTGGCAAACGAATTGACGTAGCCATCGGCGGTAGCACCTGCCGTGCAACCGTAAATCGCCAAGGTTGAAAGAAACGCAGCATCCGACGCAGCAGAGCGAACGAACCTAGGAATGGAAAACATATCTCCGGGAAGCCAATTGAGAAAATGCCTGCACAAATCTGGCCTTCAATCAGATACCGCGCTTCGATCGCTTGACTTTTGGGGCGATTCGGATCGTCCGTGTTGCTGAGCAAGAAAGGATCACAACATGTCTGAGAACACAGCGACTTCGCAAAATAACCATATCGAACTGAGCGCCGATATTGTGGCGGCATACGTGTCGAACAACAGCGTTCCGGTCGTCGAACTGCCGGCCCTGCTTTCTGGGGTCTACTCCGCTTTGTCCGGGCTCGGCCAGGGTGGCGCGCCGGAGGCGTCTGCGGTCGAGAAGCCCACCCCTGCACAGATCCGCAAGTCCGTAAGAGACGACGCGCTGGTGAGCTTCATCGACGGCAAGCCGTATAAGACGCTGAAGCGTCACCTCAGCGGCAACGGCATGACGATCGAGCAATACCGCGAGCGCTTCGGCCTGCCGAGGGATTATCCCTCGACGGCCGCGAGCTACTCGGCGCAGCGCTCGGCGCTCGCCAAGAGCCTCGGGCTGGGTCAGCAGCGGCGGACGGCGGCGGCGAAGACCGCCCAGACCGACGAGACCATCACCGAAACGCCAAAGAAGGCCGGCCGATCGAAGAAGGCTGCGGAGCCGGCAGCGAAGCCCACCAAGGGCCGCAAGAAAGCTTCAGCGGCCGTCGCGGCCGAGTGAGGGTGCTCGGCGCCGACAGCCTATCGATCCAGGCTGTAGGCGGATCTCAAACGTGGGCGGCGAGCGAATGCTGCCCACGCTCCAACCCAAGCTGGACTCAACGAGCTATCCGATCCGCCGCCTCTTCCATGAGCGACCGTATCGCTTCGTTAAGCGTCGTATGGTCAGCCTGGCCGCTACAGCCGACTTGGATCGGCATGACAGTTTCGGACCCATATGCGCAGAGATTCACGGCGCTCGTTCACCGTCGAGATCAAGTCTACCGATCGTCGGCATGCGACCATCATCCCTCGGCGCTCGGCCCCGCCCGCAGTTGCCTCGCCGTGGTTCAGCACGGTCGTCTCTCCCGAACCGCCAGCATCGGTCCCGGAGCAGCGTCGCGTCCTGCCCAGCCTCATCGTACCCGACGCGGCCGAGATCGAAGTCGAGCTGATGCCGGTTGCTGATGAGATCCGAATGAAGCGTCCCCGCGGCCGGCCTCGCAAGACCGCCCCCGCCCCGTGCGCGTCATTCGAAGATCTGGCTGACGCTGCGCCTGCTTCCCCGCCCTCGGTAGCCGCTGTGCCGCTGCCAGTGGAAAATTACGCTGTGGCGGCTCTCGCGCCAGCGCTTCGCTCCCTCAAGATTAAGCCAGAGCCGAACCTCGCACCTGGCGAGCGGTGGAAACGGCGTCTCGGGCGCTGGGCTCGCTAGTTACCCGCTGGTGATTACGACCTCGCGCCGAGCTACGCCGCGGCAATGCCGAGCCTTCAGCGCTCCACCGGAGCTTGCGCTTCCGGTCGCCAGCTCATCCCATAGTCGGGGCGGGCCTCGGCACGAGAGATCGCCGGCCTCTGGGCATCGAGCCGGGTAAGCCCGCCGATCAATGCCAGCATCCCGAGCCCAGCAGCGACCGCGACCAGGATCACGGTGGTCTGGCCCGCGTATTGACCCGCCCGGGTGATCGCGAAGCCGCCCAGCGTGAACACCGCGGCGATGCTCGCCGCTGTAGCGAGGGCATGAAGCATCGGACACCTCCTACGCAGCCCCGGCCGCCGTGTCGGGCAGCGACCAGGGCTAACACGCGCCGTCGTCGGCCGGCGCGCCTCGTTAGACGTCCGCTGCGGGCGGCTCGCCTGTTCCGTGTATCCGTCCGACGCCGCGGCTCGGATGATCCGCAGCCCGCCGAACCCGGTCCGCCCAGGGCATGCTTGCAGAGCGACGCCCTTGTGGCAGCGCTCCGAAGTCTTCCGGACGAAGCCGGCGGTGTTGCGCTGGCGGAGTCGCCAGGACGTGCACCGGCAGGGCGGCGCGCAGGGTGTCCATCCCGTCAGCGACGGCTCTGCCGTAGGCGGCCAGCGCGATGAGCGCCTTCGCTGCGGGCTCGTGCTCGGCCAGCGCGGCGAGGAATTCGTTACGCGCGCTCCGGCACGCGGCCTGGTAGGCGAGCCGGCACATGAGGCGCTCGTCGTCATCGAGGCGCTGCGCCTTCGGAGCGGTGGCGTTGTGCCAGTCCGCGTCCGCGCACGTGACCGCGATGGCCCGGTCGATCTCTCCGCCCGTCAGCCCCCAGGCACCTGCGTGCAGCCTCGGCACGAAGCTCTCGATGACGGCTTCGATCTGCCCCCGCACGAAGGCCTGCAGTTCGGGTCGATCAGCCAGAAGGCGGTTGAAGGTGGCGTGCTCGACAGCGTCGGCGAACACGAGCAAGACCGTGCGCTCAGCGGGCATGGGCGCGCACCTTCTTGGCCTGCGCTTGGGCTGCGCGGCGCTGCTGCCGGGACATGCCGGCCGACGGGGCATGCGCAGCTTCCAAAGCCGCTAGCTTTCCGTGATCGACCTCGAACGTCTCGACATCGATCACGCCGGCCTTCACCGCGGCGATGAACTTCTCGTAGGACCAGGGGATCCCGCATGGGACAGCCCCGGGCCACCGGGCCTCGTCGAACGGGGCCGGCTGGATGGGTTCACCGGCAACGTCCGGCCATTCGTGGATGGCGCCGAGGCGCGCGCCGTCGCGGTCCACCACCGTCAGCCACAGCTCGCCGCCGATCACGTGCATACCAGCGAACTCGGTCCAGGCAGCGGCGCCCTTCCGGCGCTGCTCTTCCGCGAGGGGAATACCGTGCGTGATCGCCTCGAAGGTCTCGGGCGTCCAGTCGACATCCGGTTCGGCACCCTGCCGGTGCAGCCGGCTTAGCGCCATCAGGTCGAAGTCATCGTGCCACGCGCCTTCGATCTCGACCCAGGTATAGGGCGGGGACTCGTCCCCCGGGGCGCCGGGAGAGCGTAGGACAAAGGCGCGGGCGCGGTCCTCTCGCTCCGACCAGCCGGCGACGTGGATCTCGATCAACGTCTGCCCCGACAGGAGCCCATCCGCGAGCGCAGCCTTGTGGTTACGTTCGAACTCGCTGGGGCTGCGTGTCATGAACTCGTCGAAGCTGCCGTAGCGCTCGGCCAATTCCAACCCGGCACAGATGCCCCAGGCGTTGCCGCGGAAAGTGAGCGCGCCAGTCCAGGACGAGATGCCAAAGGTCTTCTGCTCGAAGCCGAGGATCCGGCCCGTCCCATCGTACAGCGATGTGTCGGTAAGGACGACGACCCTACGCGAGGTCGCGAAGACGTTGACGAGCGACATGCCGCCGATCCTTCTTGCTGGAGGGAATGCTGCCGATCGCGCCGGCGCCTGCGCCAGCGACCGCCAGTATCGGGTTGCCGCTGGCCAGACCCGCCAGGAGACCGCCGCCAGCCCCCATAAGCGGCGACTGCGACGAGTAGCCGATCGAGGCACCGGCACCGACTGCGGCAAAGCCCTGGCCGAGCTGCGAAGACATGATGCCCCCGCCCGCCTTCTGCGGCTTGAGCGCCTCGCTGAGTGCCTTGCCGATCCCGGATTCAGCCCCGAGCCCGAGGGCCGAGGTGATCTTGTCGCCGTCAAAAAGGCCACCGAGGCTGATCTTGCCGCCCAGCAGGCCGCCAAGATCACCGCTTTTCTCACCGGCAGTCCCGAACAGGCCCGAGAGCCCGCCCTGGCCGGTCAGGAGCGCCTTGAGGCTGCTGCTGCCGAAGGTCTTAGCCAGGCTGGCGAAGGCGTCGCCGATCTTCTGGCCACCAAGGATCACGTCATCTGCAAAGCTGGCGAAGTCGTCAGCCATCTCGCGCTGAGCATCTCGGGTCAGCTCCATGCCCCGTTTGGCGTGCGCGAGTGCATCCGTGCTGGCTGCGAGCGTCGTACCGAGCTTGTCCCATTCGGCCCGCATATCAGCAGTGACTTCGGTCCCGGATTTCTGCGCCGCCCGCTCCAGGTCGTGTGCAAGCTTCAGATTGATCACGGCGTCGCTGTTCAGGCCAACGCTGCGCGTCTCCAAGTCGAGCTCTTCGATGCGGTCTTTCGTCCGCTGGATTAGGCTGTCGTAGGAGGAGATGGCCTCTTGAGCCGCCTGTTGGGCCTGCTTGGCTCCCTTCGCCGCCTGCTGCGCGCGCCCGTCGACGACGGTGCTGACGTAGCCCAAATCGCGGCCGGTGATCTTCTGAGGCGCAGGGCCAGCGGCCTCGGGCGGCCCTGCGACTTCCTCCTTCACCTGCTCTGCCTGCTTGGAGATGATGCCGAGCTGAGCCAGCACACCGGAAATCTGGCCAGCAACCGCACTGAAGGCGCCGCCGACCGCCGACGTTATGGTCGCACCGAACGCCACCACGCCATCAATCGCGCTGTTGATCGCCTGCACAATCGACAAAACAGTCTGCAGGATCCTGAGCCAAATACCGTCAAGGAGCGTAGCTGCCGCGCTGAAATCCAAGTTGACCGCCCAGGCGTCGGCAATTGCTTGCTTGGTGTCGGAGATGTTCTTGTTGAGCTGTAGCGCCCGATCGACCTGTTCCTGCTTCAACACCTCCTTCTCGGCAGCGGCCTGCAACGCGGCGGAAAGCTGCTCCGCGCTAGTGCCGGTGATGCGCATCCGCTCGACGGTCTCGGGGCCGAGCACCTTCTCGCCGACCTGGATGCTGGCGAGATGTAGGCCGAGGGCGTCGAGCTCCTTCATCGCGGCGAGGCCGGCCTTCAGGCGTTCCTCCAGGGTCGTGGCGGTATCAGCAAGCGCGGTGGACTGCAGGCCGTTGGGACCGGCCGCCCCTGTGGCGGTGATGCTGTTGAGCATCTTGGACAGGTTGTTGTTGTCCTGTCCCCAGCTGTCTTTCAGGAAACCTGAAGCTTTGGACAGAGCCTGATCCATTTGCTCGGTGGTCGCGCCGATCACCTTTCCGAGCGACTCGAAGCTCTTTAGGAAAGGCGCTCCGACGTCGAGGCTCTGCGCCTTCTGACCAAGGTCAATGAGCTTCTGCAGGTCGTCATAGGCCTTCCCGATGACCGCCGAGGCAACCTGGAAAACGGCGAAAGCAGCGGCGATCGGCAGGAGCGCGTTCGGAATGAGCCTCAGCGCGCCGACCAGGAGGCCAACGACGCTCGTGGCGCCCTCCACCTTCGTGGCATAAGCGGCCAGGCCGCCGGCTACGACAGTCGCCGCCTCGCCTGCTACGGCGAGCCCACGGGCTGCCAGCGTGCCGCCAGCCGCCACCGCGCCGCCCATCGCGGTGCTGCCCTCCGCGAATGCCGCTGTGGCCGCCGACGCGGTGCCGAGATAACCGGCCGCCGACGTAGCGAGGCCTCCAAGCGCCCGCGCCGCCGCAACGCTGGCGGCCAGCACCAGGATCGGATGTGCCGCGGCCGCCTTTCCGACCTCAGCATAGACGGAGCTCTGTTTGCCGAGGGCGGCTGAATTATCGTTGGCAGCCTTCTGCACGGCCGCCGCCGAGGATGCCGCCCGCTCCTGCGCGGCCGTAAGGCCACCGGCTGATGCAGTGGCGGCGTCCTGCGCCATCTGCACCTGCGAAAGGGCGCGGGCCTCCATGTCCAGCTGCCGCTGCGCCTTTGCTGCCGCCGCCTCCCGCATGGCCGTGGCCCGAGCAGCCCGGTCGCTGGCAGCACTGCCCTTGTCGTTGCTCGCCGCGGACCGGTCCTGCGAAGTGGTCAGCTTGTCGAGCGACGTGCCGAGGGCATCGACCTTCGCTTTCGTCTGATCCACGCCCTCCGTCGTATAGCGGAAGACATATTCGTCGACGTGCTGTTCGACCGCGGCCATCAGCAGCCTCCGACCAGAATCATCGAATCGCGATTGAAGGCGCGGGCCAGGGCTATTTCACCGCGGAATTTTTTTCCGATCGCGTCTCGGGAAATGGCTTCCCATGCGGTTGCCGCTCCCTCGATTGGATTCCTTAATCGAGGCCCCCTATCCCTTCCGGCATTCGGGCGATCGGCGATGGCTTCATGCGGCATGAGCGCGGCCTCCAATGTCCGAGGCGGCAATTGGCATACTGATGCGCTGAACCAATGCGTCGAGATCGGCTCGGGCATCGGGATGGCGACGGGCGATGGCTTCGAGACCGGTCGCCACTTCGCGCCATCGGGTATCGTCCAGATTGGACACCGCGGCGGAGAGCGTCATTCGGTATTCGGAGGCAAGGCTATTCCAATGCCGATGGATGGCCATGATTCCGACGTTGAATCGAATGGCCACCCCGCGAAGGCTGATACCGGCAGCACAGGCGGCTTCGATCGCTTCACGCTGCGGGTGCGTGGCGATGGTGCTCTTGCGACCGGGCTTCTGTATGATTGCGGTCTCGGGCGACATGCGGGCGGGCTCCACCGGTTGATCCGGATCGAGGGGCCCGCGGCCAACCCTGTCTCGGGTGGCCCTATGGCATGTCGCAGCGTCGGCTTAGGCCGATGGCGACACGAGAACGTATCGTGAAACCGTGTCTCGGATCAAGCGGCGTCTTTCGAGCTCGGAGGCCAGGAGTCCAATAGGTCTGAACCGGCACGCAGTTCGACGCGGTGGGCGTGCGCATCGTCCCGCGTCTTGCAGAGGTCGATCGCCGAAGCGAAGCGGGTACGCGCGGCGATGTCGGTCTCCACATCCTCCGCAAGGACCTGCTGGCCGTCACGGTAGGTGAACACGCAGAACGGCGGGTTCTTCATGTCGCTGACTTCCATGATCGATCTCGCGCTGCCTTTGAACATCGGCAACGCCGCTCACGAGGATCCAGGTCAGCCCAGGCTGAGAGGACGCGGCCGCACGGGTCGCAGACCTGTCGTGCTGTCTCCGGATCTGCTCGTTCCTGATCGCGTATTGAGCTGTCCCACTGCATAGTGCTCGCGCCGGCGATCGAGACCGAGATGGCATCGCAGCAGCTGGCACCTGACAGGAAGCTCGATGACCTCATCCGCTGGCGCTGTCTCGACACCAGCTGCCGCTGAGCATCCCGTCCGACCCGCATTGCTCCTGGGTGCACTCGGTGTGGTCTTCGGAGACATCGGCACGAGCCCGATCTACGCCTTCCGGGAGTCGCTCAAGGCTGCTGGCGAGACCGCCACCGAGGCGACCGTGTTCGGCGTACTCTCGATGGTGTTCTGGGCAGTCATCCTGATCGTTGCCCTCAAGTACGTCGTCTTCGTCATGCGGGCTGACAACCAGGGCGAGGGCGGCACCATGGCGCTCCTGTCGCTGGCGCTGCCGGTCGCCGGAAACCTGCGGCCCGTCCTCGCCGTCATCGGGCTGGCTGGCGCATCGCTGTTCTTCGGTGACGCGATGATCACCCCGGCGATCTCGGTCCTCAGCGCAATCGAGGGTCTCCAGCTCGTGACCCCGGTCGTCACCCCTTATGTCGTGCCCATCGCCGCTGTCGTCCTGATCGGGCTATTCGCGATTCAGAGCCGAGGCAGCGGCAGCGTCGGATTCCTGTTCGGCCCAGTGATGGCTGCCTGGTTTCTGACGCTGGCCCTGTTCGGGCTGTACCACCTGCTGCAGCAGCCACGTGTTCTGCTCGCCTTCGATCCCCGATACGCGCTGGCCTACGTCGGTCACGCGGGGGCGGGGGTCACCTTCGCGGTTCTTGGATCGGTCTTCCTAGCGCTCACCGGCGGTGAGGCGCTCTACGCCGACATGGGCCATTTCGGCCGCGGCGCCATTCGAATCAACTGGTTCGCCTTCGTGCTGCCCGCCCTCCTGCTCAACTACCTCGGACAGGGCGCACTCGTGCTCACCGATCCCGCCGCGGCAGCCAATCCGTTCTTCCTGCTGTTTCCGAGTTGGTCGCTGGCTCCCTTCGTCGGGCTCACGACATTGGCCACTGTAATCGCCAGTCAGGCGGTGCTGTCGGGTGCCTTCGCCCTCGTGCAGCAGGCCATCCAACTCGGCGCAATCCCTCGCCTTGAAATCCGGCAGACGTCGGAGGAGTCGATTGGGCAGGTGTACGTGCCTCAGCTGAATTGGCTGCTCGCTGCGGTGGTGCTCGGCCTGGTGTTCGGCTTCCGCTCGTCGGATGCGCTCGCCAACGCCTACGGCATTGCGGTTGCAGGCGACATGATGGTGACCACGCTCCTCGTCACCACCGTCGCCTACGGTCTATGGCGCTGGCCGCCCTACCTGGTCTTCCCGGTCGCCGGTCTGTTCCTAGTGCTCGACCTGACCTTCGTTGGAGCCAACATCCATAAGATCCCGGCAGGGGGCTGGTTTCCGCTCCTGGTCGGGAGCATTGCGCTGACGCTGATGCTCACATGGAGAAAGGGCCGGGCTGTCGCCTTCGACCGTCGGGATAAGGACTCCGCCACGATGACGGACTTCATCGCCGGCCTCGATCGGCCGGACGCGCCGATCCGAATGCGTGGCACCGCCATCTATCTCACGAAGCAGACCGAGATCGTCCCTGCGGCGCTTGCGCTGAACGTTCGACACAATGGGGTGGTGCACGAGCGCGTGGTGATGCTGAAGGTGACGACGGAACGGGCTCCCCGCGTCCCTGAGACAGAGCGCGTCAAGATCGAGCCGCTGCCGGCCGGTTTCAGCTTGGTCTGGCTGACCTTTGGGTTCGCCGAGAAACCCGATGTTATGGCGGCGCTGCGGCTGCATCGGAATGAGGTCGGGGTCGATCCGGACACCGCCTCGTTCTTCATCGGGCGGGAGAAACCAGTCCCGTCGCTGCGCCCAGAGCTGAGCTCATGGGAAGAGCCGCTCTACGCCTTCATGGCCCGCAATGCTGTGCGGTCGCCGGACTACTACCGGATTCCGCCGCCTCGGGTCGTCGAACTCGGGACCCAGGTTGAGATGTAGGCGCTCATGATACCGGGCCCGCCTCTCCCGGGTGGCGACCAGATCTGAACCTAAATGCGACGGTGGGCTTATTGATCGATCGAGCCTGCCAATCGCTGAACTTCCTGCAGTGCCTCGATCACATCAGCGAGGCGAGCCAACGGTATCCTGATACCCTTTGGCGTCTCGCGCATTGGCCCGTGGCCGATGGTGGTGGCCATGCGCAGATCGCAACCAAGGGTGCCGCCCTTCTCTCGCAGGCTCACCCTGATGCTCTCGCGAGCGCTCTTCGGGATCTCGCCGACAATCCGGTCCGGCATGGATGGGGCTCCTCCGGTTACGGCCGTGTCACCGCGGCATAGCTGGTCAGGACGTTCCGCCGGTCCTTGGCGGCCAGGGCGTCGATCTCGCTGAGCACATCGGACAGGCGGCCCATCGTGCGGTGCTGCTCGGCGGCCCGGATGGAGCCCTGAAGATTGAGACCGCGGGGGCCCAGCAACAGGTGGGCGATGGCTCGTAGGATGCGCAGACGAGCCACGCGCTCCCCTGGTTCGAGGTCGGGCGCGAACGGCCCCCAGCCATCGGCCGACCGGATCACCGGACGCTCCATCCCGCTCTCTGGGAAATGATTCGACGGCGGATGGACGGCGACCGTCGTCATCATACGGCTCCTCCATGCTGGGCCTGTGCTAGGGCGGCATTGGCGAGGAAGGCGCACGAGACCGGGTCGGCCAGCGCGTGAGCCAAGGCACGCCTCTGGACATCGGTGAGGCCGCCCGGTGCGACCTCCATGTCATCCCGATTGAGCAAGACGCCGTACCGGTGAGCGAGGGCTTGCACTTTCCTCAGCGATCGCTCGGCGCGAGACAGAGCAGCTTTTCGGCCTGCGCTTAAGTCCGGCCCATAGGCGAGCGCGGCATCTCGTCTGGCTCCGTAGCGGACTGCGAGACTGCGCAAGAACGGCCCACGGTCGCCAGGTGGCATCCGTTCGATGTCGACGGCCTGTCTTGGCGTCATGCTGCCACCTGCCTATTCGCTAGCGCCGCAGCTGCAGCATCAATGTCGACGAAGGACCCGATGGGGATGCCCTCGAAATCGTAGGCGTACACACAGCGTGTCCCTCCGCGGACCACACTGCCGATCAACACCCCGTCGCTGAACAGTTGGAGACGCATCTCGCATCGCTCCTATCGATATACATCGTATATCATATTGACATGGTCGATAGATAGCACACGGGATCGGTGGAGCGGGTTCCGCCAATTGATGCGGTGTCGGCTGTTGAAGCTTACGACTCTGGCCGAGTCGGGCATCCTCACGCAGAAGAGCTTTATCGCCTCCAGCCTCTCGCTTTGGTCCGATGGTTGCAAAGCTTGCGCATCCCACGCGGAGGCTGACGATGAAGCGACGCACGTTCCTCGCCGCGGGCGCCTCCACCTTGGCAGCGCCGATCGTCGGTCGAGCCCAAGGTTCGCGGGTGCTCCGCATGGTGCCCCAAGCGAACGTGACGTCGATCGACCCGATCTGGACGACTGCGATCGTGACGCGCAACCACGCCTACGTCGTCTACGATACGCTCTTCGGCCTCGATGCCGACCTGCAGCCCCAGCCCCAGATGGCGGCCGGCTACCGGGTCGAGCAGGATGGGCGGAAAGTGACGATCGCCCTCCGCGAGGGGCTGCGCTTTCATGACGGGACCCCCGTCCTCGCGCGCGATTGCGTCGCCAGCATCAGGCGCTGGGCCGCGCGGAACGGCTTCGGCCAGACCTTGATGGCCGCAACAGACGAGCTCAGCCACGACGGCGATACAACCATCGTGTTTCGGCTCAAGGCGCCGTTTCCGCTGTTGCCGAATGCTCTAGCGAGCGTCAGCCAACCCGCCTTCATTATGCCGGAGCGGATCGCGCAGACTGATCCGTTCAAGCAGATCACGGATGCCACCGGCTCCGGGCCGTTCCGCTGGAAGGCGGACGAGTTCAACTCGGGCAGTCTGATGGTCTACGAGCGGCACAGCGGATACGTGCCCGCCCCCGGTGCCCCGAGCCTGACCGCCGGCGGTAAAATCGCACACTTCGACCGGGTCGAGTGGCAGATCATCGCTGACGGTGCCACCGCGGCGGCCGCGCTGCAGAACGGCGAGATCGACTGGTACGAGCAACCGCCGCCCGAGCTTCAGCAACTGCTCGCACGCAATCGGAACATCGTGGTCGAAGGCCTCGACCGCTTCACCAACCCAGCCATTCTGCGCATGAACCACCTGCAGCCCCCGTTCGACAATGTCGAGGTGCGCCGAGCGGTGCTGCCGGCCATCATGCAGAGCGACTTCATGGCAGCTGTGGCCGGTGATGATCCCGCCAACTATGACGACCGGTGTGGGATCTTCACGCCGGGAACGCCGATGGCGACGGATGCCGGCATGGAGGTGCTCACGGGGCCGCGTAGCGTCGAGAAGGCGCGGGCGGCGCTGAAAGCCGCGGGCTATAGCGGCGCGAAGGTTCGGCTAATCGGTCCGACAGACATCCTGGCGCCCTCGGCGATCACCCAGGTGGCGGCCGATCTGCTGCCCCGTATCGGCTTCAATGTGGATCTGGCCCTGAGCGACTGGGGTACGGTCATCCAACGCCGCGTCTCACGCGAGCCCGTTGATAAGGGGGGCTGGTCCGTGCTGCTGACCACGTTCTCGTCTTTCGACAATGCTGATCCGGCCGCGCTTCAACCGCTCAGGGCCAACGGCGTTGGTGCTTGGTTCGGCTGGCCGTCGATTCCGAAACTGGAGGAACTTCGAACCGCTTGGTTTGCTGCTCCCGATGTAGATGCTCGGAAGGCAGTCTGTGCGGAAATGCAACGCGTTGCACTGGACGAGGTGGTCTATGTGCCAGTTGGTTCCTACCGATCGATGACCTCCTACAGACGCAATCTCACCGGCCGCGTTTTGGGGTTTCCAATATTGTGGAACCTTCGCAAAGACTAGGGTGTGCCCTCAGCGACTTTTGAGATGCCGCGGAGGATCCGGCCGCTACCGTCAGGCGACGGATGAGCACGGCAGCGGCAGCGTCCAAGTCCGTGAAGGTTTCTGCATCGCTCCTATCGATAGACGCCGTATATCACATCGACGATATCGATAGATAGGTTCCGCATGTGTAGACGTCACCAGGGCACAGTTTGCCCTGCGTAATCGAGGAACGTGCAGCCTCGCTGCCCAAGCTGGGCTTCCAGTACCTCCACCATTCCCTGCGCGCTGGTTTCGACATCCAGCGTCGCTCGCCGTCCGCCGAGATCAGTTTTCACCCAGCCAGGGTGCATCAACACCACGCCCCAATCTGCTCCTGAGTGCTGGCCCATGAACGAGCGCGCGAGGGTGTTAAGCGCCGCCTTGCTCGCTCGATAGCTGCTCCAGCCGCCACCACGGTTCAGGGAGACCGAGCCGAGCTTCGACGTCATCAGCACAATGAGCCCGCCAAGCCTGACACGCCGGTGAAACGTCTCGGCAAAGCGGATCGGGCTCAGGGCGTTCGTCTGGAAGATTGCCGTCGCGATCTCGCGGGGCAACAAAGCGGCTGGGGTGCCGGCTTGGGTAGCCACACCGGCGACCACGAACACGAGGTCGAAATCAGGCACCTCGGCGAGCGCTGTGCGAAGCCGTAGCACCGCTGCATCGTCGTCGATGTCGACGTCTTCCTCGATCCGCAGAGGACCGGTAGCGCTGAGCTCAGCGAGCGCCTCGGATGGACGCCGCACCGTCGCTGTGACGTCCCATCCGCATTCGAGGAACCGTCTGACGAGCCCGAGACCAAGCCCACGCGACGCCCCGACGATCAACGCGCGGCGCTGGCTCATGAGACCAAGGCCTCAGGGCCGAAGCCCAGGCCTGACGCAAATCGATTCCAGGTCTCCACCCGGACTTGGCCGCCGGTGGCGCGGCGATGCCCCTGAGCGAACTGATCATCAGCACCGAGCTCAGGTGCACGCTCTTGCAGGAATGAGATCAGGTCCGGGACGGTGGCGCTGCGCGTGGCGAAATGGACGTAACCAGATCGGAAGCCTGCGTTTGCGCCGATCACCACCTGCCGGCGCAGGCGGTGGGTCCAGGACTGTGCGACGAGC
Organism: Methylobacterium sp. WL1; assembly: GCF_008000895.1. Classification (NCBI taxonomy): domain Bacteria; kingdom Pseudomonadati; phylum Pseudomonadota; class Alphaproteobacteria; order Hyphomicrobiales; family Methylobacteriaceae; genus Methylobacterium; species Methylobacterium sp. WL1. The sequence continues at coordinate 4,940,602 of NZ_CP042823.1, forward strand.
GGATGGATCTGGCAGGGCGAGTCGGCTCGGATCAACGCCACCGGCCCGGCGAAAAGCGGTGGTACCGCACGGGCAGCATCAAGCGCGGCCTTCACCTCGGCTCGGGCGGCATGCAGAGCCTCAGCGTCCGGATCTGCGGCGGACAAAATGTCGGCGGGCCCGGCAGCCCGCAGGAGCAACCGCAAGGCGGGACCGGCATCGCCGGAGGCTGAGCGTCGGGGTGCGTTGACGAAGCTCACCACCTCTCGCAGGGCCTTGGCCGTGTGCGCCTTCTTGATAGGCGCCATCACATCGGGGAAATCGGCACTCGCTCCCCGTTCCCCGAGATCGCCGACGAGCCCAATCCCGGCCAGCCAAGCCAAATCGTCCGCCTCCCCAAGTGAGGACGCGCAGGAATAGGCCAACAGGCTTGAGGTCGGGATCGGCGCATCCGCATGACCGCTGATCACCGCGGCCTCAGCTTCGCCGGGCATTGAGCGGGGCACGTGGTGATCCACCAGGATCGTGGGCACGCTGGGCAGGATGGCGCCGGCCTGCACGCCGAGATCGGTCACCACGATGCCACCAGGGGCGAGCGGTGCGAGCTCATCGTGGATCGCCGTCGACCAAGCAGACTCTCCACGACCGATCACTCGGACATGGGTGGGGCCGCGGCCAGCCCTTTCAAAAGCTCTCACCAGGATGGCGCCCGCGGACAAGCCATCGGCATCGTCATGGCAGAGGATCGCCGGAGCTCCCGATCCGAAACTCGAGACGGCCTTGGCGAAGGTTGCCCCGTGGGCGGCAAGATCGGCCATGGCCGTCATCTCCTGGATAGCTGCCTCAGGCTTCTTCCGCCTTGCGCCGCCCGCGGCCGTGCTGCTCCTTCGTCATCGCCGCATCCTCAGCCGCCGCCAGCTTCTCGGCCTTGCCGGCGGTGGCGGACGAAGTGCCGGCCTCCGGGGAGTTGTCGGTAGCCGCGGTGGAAGCCGCCTGCTTCGGATGCCCTTTGCTATTGGTCGGCGATTCAGCCTTGCCGCCCTCGGTCACCTCGGAATGACCGGCCCCGGCCTCTGCACTTCCGGCCGCCTGCACTTCTTCGGCCTTATGCGCCTTGGCCGACTGGTTGTGGCTGTTCTCGGACATGCGGTTTTCCTCAGGGTGGCACCGGGCAACCGCGTCAGGAGGGCAGAGTTGCCGAATCGCTTGACGCAGGCGTCAGCCTCCAGGCGAACGAGTGATCGGACGGCGGATGTCGTCGGAAGCTGAATCCAGCTCGGCCGCCTCAATGGCCGATCGGATCGCCGCCATCATCGCATCGGCGCCAGCCACCGTGAGTTCAATCCGATCAGTAGCCTTCGATGACTCACCGGCGCCTGCCCGGAGGCGGAGGCGGACCTGAGGCCTGCCATTCACCATCATGGTGCTGACGATTGCGCGGTGATCACGCTCACCTGCAATTCCTACCTTTCGGGTGATGCGAACGCCGCTCATCTGTCCGACCTCCATGATGCGATATGGCGGCCGCCCAAACCGAACCGGCATGGGCGATTTGATTCAGGATCCACGAACAGCGCAGATTGCTCGGCCGAGACGGCATTCAGCGCGCTCCAGATGGGCGATCTCCGCGTCCCTATCGGCACGGGCCTCCGCATGACCGGCAGCGCGGCGGTCCCAGCGAGTGAGCACCTCCAGCCACCAGGGCCATAGGCGACGCCGAGCCCACAGCATGGGCAGCGCGACGGTGAGCAGGATTGAGAGTCGCCACATCATCGGCGTCCCTTCATCGGCCAAAGACCAATCAGATGAGCATCCCGCTGCGTTGGTCGCGCTGATGGATAAGATATCGGCCGCTCGAACATGCCGGTCGGCGGAATGGCGGCGCCAATCAGAACCGTTCGACGTCTTTTCGGCGCATCATCTCCGGATTGTGCAGGCTCTGTGGTACAGGCTGATTCAGTCATCTGGCCTGCCCCCATTCGGTGGCCCAGGTTCGAAGTTAGTGCATCGTCGGTCGCGTGACGATGGCGGGGTGAGCGAGCGGCCCTGAGCCGCTCGGTTCGGTTGGCCAGATGACGACCTCGGGCGCAGGTGGCTGGTAGCCGAGTGAGGAGTGTGGCCGGATGCTGTTGTAGTGCCTCCGCCATTGCTCGATCACGACGCTGGCCTCTTTGAGGGTGTAGAACACCTCGCCGTTGAGAAGTTCATCCCGCAGCTTCGCGTTGAAGCTCTCGCAATAGCCGTTCTCCCACGGACTGCCCGGCTCGATGTAGGCGGTCGCTGATCCAACCGCCGCGATCCAGTCCTGAACGGCCTTGGCGATGAACTCCGGCCCGTTGTCCGAGCGGATATGCCCTGGCACCCCGCGCAGGCTGAACAGGTCCGAGAGTACATCGATCACGTCCAATGCCTTCAGCTTACGAGATACGCGGATGGCCAGGCACTCGCGTGTGAACTCGTCGATGACGTTCAGCATCCGGTACTTGCGTCCATTGTGCGTGCGGTGCTCGACGAAGTCGTAGGACCAGACGTGGTCGGGACGCTCGGGCCGTAAGCGAAGGCAGGAGCCGTCGTTGAGCCAGAGGCGCGACCGCTTCGGCTGGCGAGCGGGAACCTTGAGGCCCTCGCGGCGCCAGATCCGTTCGACCCGCTTCACGTTCACCGTCCAGCCATCGCGCCGGAGCATCGCGGTGATCCGACGGTAGCCGTAGCGCCCATACTGCAGAGCCAGGGCGACGATAGCAGCCGTCAAAGCAGCCTCGTCCTCGACCATCACGGCGACTTTGCGCTGCGTCGAACGATGCTGACAGGACACGGCAAGCGAAGCGTTCGGACACACCGTGCTCGGCAACGACGTAGTCGACACAAGCCCGGCGGCGAGCCGGGCTCAGAAGTTTCCCGAAGCTGCCTCCTTCAAAATGAGCTTCTCCAGCGTCAGGTCCGAGATCGCCCGACGCAGACGCAGGTTCTCCGTCTCCAAGGACTTCAGCCGCTTGACCTGATCACCCTTCAGACCGCCGTACTCGGAACGCCAACGGTAATACGTAACCTCGGTCACCTCGATCGACCGGATTGCTTCAGCAACCTTGCGACCCTGCGAGACCAGGACATCGACCTGCCGCAGCTTAGCGACGATCTCTTCAGCCGTATGCTTCTTCCGTCCCATAAAAACATCCTCCAAATGGCCCAAAGCCATACATCAGGGAGGACCACTTTTCAGGGGGCAGGCCAGTAGGCGGCGACCTCCGCCAGGCGTCCGGCCGCGACGAAGTCGGCGACGCGGCCACCGTCGATGCTCTCCGGCTTGCCCGGCAGGTTGAGGGCGCGACACAGGACGTCGAGACCTACCTTAGCGCGGGCGTCGAAATTGCCGAGAAGATCGCAAAGATCGAGAGCAGATTCGTCGTAGCGGCGGTAATATGGGCGGCAGGTCAGGCCCGGTGCGGCGACGCCGTTGATCATCGCGCGGTAGCGCAACGTCGGCAGGTCAAAGCCGTGGCCGTTGAAGGACACGAGCTGCGGCCGCAGCTGATCGAGCTTGGCCGCGAAGTCGGCGATGAGCCTGCCCTCTGATCGTTCGCCGACATGCGGAGCGCCCAGTGCCCGCACCCGGTAGGCGCCATCCTCGCGAGTGGCGATCAGCGCGCCGATGCAAACGATGGAATGATAGATCAGCTTCGGGAAGCCGGTGCCGAGCTTGTCGCGAGCCGCGTCCGCGTCCCCGCGATCGAGGCCGTGCACCCGCGCGACAGCGGCGAGATCGGGCGCCGTTTCCAAATCGAACACCACGACGGTTGTAGACATGAACATCTCCTTCATTGGCCATGGATCGCGATGCTATGAGATGCGCGCCGGACGGAATTGGATGATCGTGATGGCTCGCCGGCGACCGTGCAGCACGGGAGCGGCAGAACGGTCGGGCTGGCGAGGAAAGGCTCAGTCTGCCGGATGCCCGAGCCGGTAAGTCCGGGTCAGCGTCCGGGCCCAGCCGGCGGTCTGATCGAGCAACAGCAATCGCGAGGTCACCGCATACCGTTCACCGGCAAGCTTCGGGTGATCGCTCACCCGCCCGATCAGCGCCGGCTCGATCGCTGGGACCATCGTGCGCCGCCACTGGGTGAGCAGTGGCGCGGCAGCGAGCGCATGTCGGTCGGGGGCCTCGCCGGCGGTGAGGCGTTCGAAGTCGACCAGCGCGTTCTCGATGCACACGGCATCCTCCAGCGTCAGGTAAAGTTCGAGGTCAGTTCTCGGCATTGCAGGGTTCCTCATCGGGTCGATGACGCGGCACGGTCGGCCGGGTAATTCACGGCGCAGTGGTGACGGATTCGGTGCGGCAGGTCAGGATCCGATGCCGTCGTGATGCTGAGACTTCACTACGATGCGATGGCCGGCGCGGACCCGGATGCGCGGCTTGTGCGCGGCGGCGATCTCTGCGATCTCGGCGCCGGTCATCACCCGGCGGGCGAGCAGAACCTCGACGAGGGCCAGCACCGCCACACGATCAGCTCGGACGAGGTCTTCTGCCGCGAGTTGAAGCCGGTGCAAGTCGGCCTCAACCCGCGCCGCCATCGCGGGATCCTCGCGCAACAGCAGGGCCGCGTCCTGCTGGCCGACCACAGCGCGCAGGGTCTCACCGAGGCCGAAACTTCCATGCAGGGCCGAGAGCTGCCGGGTCGCATCGCGAAGGTCGAAGGCGGCCCCTGCATCGACACCGTCGCCGATGATTCCATCAGCGGCACGCCCGGCGAGTAGGCCGACCACTTGTCGCTCGATCGCGGCGCGATCTGGCGAGCGATCCGCAATGCTGACGACGGTCGAGCCGCCGTGCCGCCCCCCGGCCTCGATCGAGACCTGGATCACCGAAAAGCCCAGCCTGATCGCGACGACGGCGTGACCGGCCTCATGAAGCGCCACGGCGCGAAGCTGTTCCGCCGAGCGAGGATCGGCCGGGGCGATCTCGGCCATCAAGTCGTCCCGGTTCATAGCGCGCCCGGCCACCTGCGCCCGGCGCCGGGCGGCCCGCACTGCGCCGGCCAGGATCGCGCCGGTCATCCCATGGCTCAGGCGCGCGACGGGCGAGAGATCGGCATCCAACAGGTCGGTTTCGAGATGAACGCGTAGGATACCGAGGCGGCCGGCCTCATCCGGTGGACCGATCAGGAACGACCGATCGAATCGTCCCGGTCTGAGTAGGGCGGGATCGATGCGCGTGATGTCATTTGTGGCCGCGACCAGCACCACGCCCGCCCGGCGCAGTTGCTCGAATCTGAGCAGACAGAAGGTGATCGCGGGTAACCACCATGACGATCCGCGATCATCCAGGCGTGATCTATTTGGTAGTGCATCAAGTTCGTCGATGAAACCGACCGCACATCCCTGTTGCCTGGCCGCGATCTCGAGTCGATCGCAGAAAGTAGAGATCTGCTTGATCACGCTGTCCAGAAAGCCGGAGCCATTGGCGAACCATTCGCCAACACTCGTCTCTCCAAAGATGACCCCCGCTTCCTGGGCGAGGGAGCGCGCAAGCGTCGACTTGCCCGTCCCAGGCGGCCCGTGAAGTACTGCCCCTTCCAGCAGCTGGGCCTTCATCTCGCCGCGGCGCACCCGGGCGATGTCAACCGCAGTCCGCATCGCCCAGACGTGGGCTTCGCCGTAGCCAGTCAGACGGTCGAGCGGCGTCACCGCCTCGCCGTCAGTCAGGCCAACGCGCGCGTCGCTCGCCCTGCGAATGCGTGCGACGCAATCGGCCGGAGCCGCGCCCGGCCGTAGGGCGGCGGCGACGTCGGGTAGGTCGAGGCCGGCGAGATCCTTAGGCTCGAGCGCCCGGCGCGGTCGCCGCCCACACCACATGCCGATGGCTCGGTTGACGAGGTCGGCATCGAGCGGCGGCACGTCGATGTGCGCGTCGGCCGCGGCAAGTAGCACCGGGGCGACCCATTCGCGATCCGGCGTGATCGCTACGACGGGTCGGCCTCCGGCGATACGCTCAGCGGCATCGACGTCGGGGTCCGGCGTGGGGGAGGCGCGCGGCCGGTTCACCTTGGCGATGCAGGTGGCCTTATGGCCGCTGACCCGGGCGATCACCGCCTCGACCGGTCCGACCCAGCTGCTGCTCGGCACCGCAACCACCACCACCACGGGCTTAGCTTCGCGCAAAGACCGGAAGACGCGCAGCGGCAAGACGGTGTTGACGGCCATCTGAGCCAAGAGGCTGGTCGGGTCGACTAGGCCCTCGAACCTGCGGACACCTCGCCTGTCCGGGCGTCGGCCGCCCACGCCGCCGTCACCCGCGCCGGATTCGTCCGCCTCAGCATCGGCCTCCTTGGCTTCGACGTCAGTTTCGTCCGGGAGATCGCGGACGAGCATGTCGATTGTCATCGCGACAACTTCGCGTTCGGCCGCTGTCGAGCTCCGGGTTGTGGCCTCGATCTCGTCGACGTCACCCGAGGCCGGGATCGTCGCCGCTACACACGCGTGCGTCGCCATGTCAGAATGCATGCTCATGGCCGGTTCTCCTTGCTGCGGGTGATCGGGATCTCGATGACGAGGGCGGGGTCGAAGGCCTTGCACTCGTCTCCGTACCCGTGTGGATTCGAGACGAGGCGGGTGCGCCCGATCATCAGATTGATGGGGTGATGGGTATGGCCGCTGAGCCAAAGCTCGGGGCCCCCCGCGGCGATGAGGTCCGAGAGGTCGCTGGCGAAGGCAGCGCTGACCGGATCGCGTCCGAAGCGCGGTGCGATGCCTTCTGGATGCGGAGCGTGGTGCGTCACGACGATGCTTGGGCCATCGTGCGGCATGGCGAGGGTATCGGCGATGAACCGGACCGAGCCCGCGTGCAGGTCGGCGGCATCGGCGGGCAGGAAGGGCTGCCATGCCGGCAGGTGTGCGCCGGCGATCCGGCGATGATCGTTCATCACCCTGCGCGCGGCCGCCATGGCGACTGGGCGATGCCCTGCGCCGAACAAGCGGTAGTTCGTCCAGAGCGTGCACCCGAGAATACGCACGCCGCCGATCACGACGGCGTCGTTCTCCAAGAGGGTGATATCGAAACTCTGGGCGGCAGCGCGGGCGCGGGCAAGCTCGTCTTGCAGGACCGCGCCGTAGTACTCGTGATTGCCCATCACCATGACGATCGGGATCGGCGCCGGGATGTGCTGGCGGAGGTAGGCGAAGGCGGCGACCGCCCCCTGGCACGTGTCGCCGGCCACTACGACGAGGTCGGCGCCGGGTACAAGCTGCAGCCGGCCGGTGTCAGCGAGGTCGACATGCAGGTCGGATAAGAGCTGAAGCCGCATGACCGGCACCGCTGCGGTCGCAGTCGAGGGATCCGAGTCATCGGCTGCGAGGCCGCCGATCGCCGCGAGCTGCGACGGTCGATGGTCCGGTCCGCGCGGTGGAGACGTCGAAATGAGTCGGGTCATGGCGCGATCCAACGGCCACCGACGCGAGGGTGCGGTGCCGAAAAGGGGCTGACTGAAGAGGTGATGGAAAACCCGCGTCCCGTGGGGCCTTGGTCGTGATCCTGCGCGCTACCGGGCGGACCACACGCGACCGGGTACGTTGGTGGCGGTGGCGAGCCGACCGCCATTGGTCAGCGACGGGATCACCACCGGCACCCTGAGATGCAGGAGACCATCCTCCCCGAGGTAGGCTGCCCCCGCCGCCACGAGCTGCCTGCGCTTGTTGGCGACCCCCGGCTGAATACTTGAGCCATCCTCGGCGGCGAGCGTCGACCCGGCTTCCAGGATCGTACAGCCCGGAACGCTCACCGCGGTCGCCCGGACCTCGCGCCACGCGAGCGTATAGCGCCGCACTTCGGGCAGACCGAACACTGGCAGTGGGACATCGAGCCGGTAGCCTCGCTTCAGTCCCGTCAACGGCGGTACCGCGATGGGGGTATCCGGGTCGGAACCCGCTCGCTCACGCGGAGCGATCTGGATCGCAGGCCGTAGCCAGGTCCCGCGAGGTTCGAGAGCGAGGCAGCCTGCGCCGACAAGGAGCTGGCGCGCATCTGCCAGCCAGCGGGCGCCGAGACCGGGGTCGGTCTGCTCCAGCATCGCTTCCTGCGGAGATGCCCCGACCACGCTGCAGTGCCCGGCCCTCTGGATCTGCCGGGTGAGCAAGGCCTGCAAGGCGAGGATCGCATCCTTGCCGATGCGGGCTTTGTGCGTCGATCCGATGATGAAGAGCCGCTCGATCCGCAGCGGCGGCAGGCGCAGGTGCTCTTGCCAGCGACGGGGTACCTTGATGGTCTCGCCGACCTTGGCTTCGCCGGACGCGCAATCGCCGTCGCCCGCGACCACATGCTCCGCTTCGGCATCCGGCTCGTGGACCGCGATGCAATAGCCATCCTGCGCTCGGGACAGGGCGATGTACGCGGCGTAGGACGTCAAGGCCGTTTCCTGGAACAGAATGTGGACCTCATCGATCGGGGCAACGCCGACCACGAGGTCGGAACCGAGCATCGTGATCAGGCGGGCGCCGTCGAAGCGCCTGGACAGGCGCTGCGCAAATGTGAAGGCCGATCCGAGCGGGATCAGCTCGTCGGCGGCTTGAGGTTGAGCAGCCGGAATGCCCCGACTTGATGCGGTGTCTTTCTTGGCGCTGTGAGTCATCGCGAAGTTCATCATGCGAAACCTCCACCGAGATCGGCCTGCCGACGACTAGGCGTCTGGCGACGATCGCGGGCTTTTGGGGGACGGCTGCCGCCCACGGGGCTGGGCGGCGTGAATGTCTGGCTCGGACCGGCGACAGCGCGCGCATGACCCAGCGGTCCACCGCAGCGGACCACTGACGGGCCGATGGCGGTCAGAAACCGTGCACCGGCGCGAGGTTCAGAGTTGGGGGGAGGAGAGGCGCCAGACGCGGCAAGAGGCGTCGAAGACGCTTGCCAAGTCGATGCCCAGAATGCCAGCGTCGACGAGCGCGAGCACTGCCGAGATCGGCTGCGGGTGATCCGGGATGGCGAAGGCGAGGTCGCTGAGCGCGGCATCGCCGGTCTCGTCCACGGCGGCGAGCAAACGCACCTGCACGTCTGGGGTGATCAAGGGGTGATCGACGAAGTCGGGATGGGGGCGCGCACGGCCGGCACGTGTGGGCCGGCCAAGGTTGCACACAGACGCAGCTGCGCCGTAGATGGTCTCAGCCATGTGGCTGTCTCCTGTTACAGCAGGGTGACGCTGATGGTCAGGTCGCTGGCGCGGCGGGAACCGCGCCGGCGGCCGTCCTCGGGAAAGGATGGCTGCCGGGACTAGATATCGACGTCGAGGGGCAGTGCACCACCTCTATGGCATCATCTAACAAGCACTCGCTCGTCTACAAGCCCTCGACAGCTCGAAAACCGAGTTACTCATATAAAAAACGAAAGCGTGGATATTAACCTTAAAATCTTTAGCGGTTGTCGAGTCCTAACGCATGATCTATTAACAAAAATAAATTTTATTTTAGGCAGATTAATTCAGATAAATTGTCGGAATCTGGCCTGCCCCCTGAAAAGTGGTCCTCCCTGATGTATGGCTTTGGGCCATTTGGAGGATGTTTTTATGGGACGGAAGAAGCATACGGCTGAAGAGATCGTCGCTAAGCTGCGGCAGGTCGATGTCCTGGTCTCGCAGGGTCGCAAGGTTGCTGAAGCAATCCGGTCGATCGAGGTGACCGAGGTTACGTATTACCGTTGGCGTTCCGAGTACGGCGGTCTGAAGGGTGATCAGGTCAAGCGGCTGAAGTCCTTGGAGACGGAGAACCTGCGTCTGCGTCGGGCGATCTCGGACCTGACGCTGGAGAAGCTCATTTTGAAGGAGGCAGCTTCGGGAAACTTCTGAGCCCGGCTCGCCGCCGGGCTTGTGTCGACTACGTCGTTGCCGAGCACGGTGTGTCCGAACGCTTCGCTTGCCGTGTCCTGGGTCAGCATCGTTCGACGCAGCGCAAAGTCGCCGTGATGGTCGAGGACGAGGCTGCTTTGACGGCTGCTATCGTCGCCCTGGCTCTGCAGTATGGGCGCTACGGCTACCGTCGGATCACCGCGATGCTCCGGCGCGATGGCTGGACGGTGAACGTGAAGCGGGTCGAACGGATCTGGCGCCGCGAGGGCCTCAAGGTTCCCGCTCGCCAGCCGAAGCGGTCGCGCCTCTGGCTCAACGACGGCTCCTGCCTTCGCTTACGGCCCGAGCGTCCCGACCACGTCTGGTCCTACGACTTCGTCGAGCACCGCACGCACAATGGACGCAAGTACCGGATGCTGAACGTCATCGACGAGTTCACACGCGAGTGCCTGGCCATCCGCGTATCTCGTAAGCTGAAGGCATTGGACGTGATCGATGTACTCTCGGACCTGTTCAGCCTGCGCGGGGTGCCAGGGCATATCCGCTCGGACAACGGGCCGGAGTTCATCGCCAAGGCCGTTCAGGACTGGATCGCGGCGGTTGGATCAGCGACCGCCTACATCGAGCCGGGCAGTCCGTGGGAGAACGGCTATTGCGAGAGCTTCAACGCGAAGCTGCGGGATGAACTTCTCAACGGCGAGGTGTTCTACACCCTCAAAGAGGCCAGCGTCGTGATCGAGCAATGGCGGAGGCACTACAACAGCATCCGGCCACACTCCTCACTCGGCTACCAGCCACCTGCGCCCGAGGTCGTCATCTGGCCAACCGAACCGAGCGGCTCAGGGCCGCTCGCTCACCCCGCCATCGTCACGCGACCGACGATGCACTAACTTCGAACCTGGGCCACCGAATGGGGGCAGGCCAATCAGTTTATTCAGATTTTATAATATTCCGGCCAGGTTATGGACTTCGTAGAGGTGCGCTAATAAGGCTTTTGTCCGGCGGTCGTTGGCTTCGGGCGGGATAATGACAATTTGACTGCCGCCATCATGGCATAGACAAATCGCTCGTCGATTTTGATGAATTAAGTCGTGGGCGCATAAGATTCGCAGTTAGGCCCCGACGGCTGCGGGTGTGTTGCTGGTGCGCAGGTCGTATGAATACTTTGCGTAGCACGTGGTGACGGCGCGGAAGTCATTAGTCCTGCTGAAAAACGCTAAACCAGATTGCGGTATCTATGCTGGAACGGGCGGATCGCCAGTACTTGCTTGCGGTTGGCTATCGGCTTCACGTTGGTCCATGCCCCATGCTCGGCCATCTGGACCCGCAGAGCGTCACTGTCGTAGGCGCGATCGCTCACCAGGACCTAACCCGCGCCCAACCCGCCCGCATGTTGACCGCTGAGCGCCCTGTTTGGAGGTGAGGCCTCGCCTTAAAGCCGACATTCAGTTTTGCGCCCATCTCGGCCGCTCAGCGCCATCTCGCGGACTCTCCGAAGCGGACGCTGTGACAGCACAGCTTGTGGGTCTCAGTCGCGGCCATCTCAGTCATTCGAGGGGCCTGCTCACATCCCCCCAAGCGGACGCCCTTCGACACTGAAACGCCTACAAATTGAGTAGTGAGAAGAGGATTGGGCCAATACATTCCGGAAAGAATGGTCTCTACAATAGAAAACGATCAGCAATAGGCCGAATTCAGTTGATTCTCCGCATCAGTACTGCTTCCGTAAAGACCGGCTCCCAGGCCATGATGTGGTCCGTCATTAGGGTCATCGCATCGTCCTTGACCCGCCCTGTAACGAGGTCGACGATGCGGTAGTGCTCTGCCACAGACGCGTCTTGTCTCGTCCGCCCAGCCTTCGAGCGTATGCCGTAAAGCCGCATCTTGTCGCGCAGCTTCATGACGATGCCGGTAAGGATCGGGTTGCCCGCACGGGACAAGAGCGCTTCGTGAAAAGACCGGTCCGCCACGAGATAGGCCGGCACATCACGATCCCGCACAGCCCTCGCAATCTCGTCAGCCCATTTCATCAAATCGTTCACGTCAACAGCTCCGGCCCGCACGACTTTCGCGAAGGCCTGAGCTTCGAGCTGCACGCGAACCTCGAACAGGTTGCGCAACTCGTCGAGCGTCGGATCGACAACTCGGAAACCGCGATTGCGGATCGGCTGCAGCAAATCATCGGCGGCAAGCTGGAGAAGCGCCTCCCTAACAGGCGTCGTCGAGATCCCGAGAGAACGGGAGAGCGAGGGGACTGAGAATACCGTGCCCGGCTCGATCGTACCGGCGAGTATGTCGAGGCGTAACTGCCGCTCGACTCGCTCCCGCAGGTTCTCTTCCGTCGCGAGCGGATTGGTTCGATCTTTGCAATCCAGCACGGCACGCCTTCTCCCGGCAGGACCAATAGCGTGTTTTGGCCCTCGCTTGAACTACCACCAACCCAATGGTAATGCGTGACGCGCTACTGAGGCTGCTTCCATGTCTGCTGACATCAAGGAAGGCTATTGCACCCTGTGCCGATCGCGTTGCGGATCGCTCAACAGGATCGAGGGCGGACGGCTCGTTTCCGTCGCACCGAATCCCGCGCATCCGACCGGCGCAGCGCTCTGCGCCAAGGGACGGGCTGCACCGGAACTTCTTGGTAGCCCCCGCCGCTTGACGACGCCCCTTCGTCGCACCCGGGAGCGCGGCAGTGCGGATCCGGGCTGGGTCGAGATCGGCTGGGACGAGGCAATGACAGACATTGCCGCCCGTCTCGGGGATCTGCGTGCACGGCACGGCGCTGAGACAGTCGCCTTCGCGGTCACCACGCCGAGCGGCACGCCGATGGTCGACAGCTTCGAATGGGTGGAGCGGTTCGTCCGGGTTTTCGGCAGCCCCAATCTGATCTACGCCGTCGAGATCTGCGGCTGGCACAAGGATTTCGCCCACGCCCTGACCTTCGGCCGCGGGATCGGCACCCCCGATTACGAGACGGCCGATACCATCGTGCTGTGGGGCCACAACCCGACCCGCACGTGGCTCGCCCAAGCGACACGCATCGCGGACGCCCGCAGGCGCGGAGCGACCGTCGTGGTGGTCGATCCCAAGCGCGGCGGCTCCGGCGAGACGGCCGACCTCTGGCTACCGATCCGCCCGGGGGCGGACGGAGCCCTGGCGATGGGGGCGATCCGCCACCTCCTGCGGGAGGGAAGCTACGACAGGGCCTTCGTCCACGACTGGACGGACGCGGCGTTCCTCGTCGATCGTGCCAATGAACGTCTTCTGAAGGCCGCCGAGTTGTGGCCCGGCGCCAGCGGCTTTGTCGTGCTCGACGAAGCGGGGCGGCCGCAGCCGCGCGACCCACGCGACCCGACTGCCGGTGCTGCCGCGCAACTCGACACACAGGTCCGCCTGATGGACGCCGCGGGCAACAGGCGCACGTGTGCCAGTGTCCTGCGCCTGCTGACCGAAGAGGCCGACATTTACGATCCGGCCCATGTCGCCACGGTCACCCAACTCGATCCTGCGGCGATCGCGCGCTTCAACGCGCTCTTCGCGGGCGCGCCACGGCTCGCCTATCATTCCTGGACGGGGGTGGGTCAACACACCAACGCCACCACCACCGAGCGTGCGATCGCGACGCTCTACGCCCTTACGGGAGCCGTTGACCGCGACGGCGGCAACCTCTGGACGACCGCCCCTCCGACCCGATCGGTGAATGCCTACGATCTGCTGGCCCCGGCGCAGCGGGCAAAGGCCCTCGGCTTGGCCGAATTGCCCCTCGGGCCGCCGAGCCGGGGATGGATCACCGCTCGCGATTTCACCCGCGCCGTGCTCGAGAGCGAGCCCTACCGCGTGCGCGGCTTGATGAGCTTCGGCACGAACTTCGTGGTCTCGCAGGGGGATACGGGCCGCAACCAAGCCGCTCTGGAAGCGCTGGACTTCCACGTCCACGTCGACATGTTCCTGAATCCGACCGCCGCGAATGCCGACATCGTGCTGCCGGCGAGTCTGCCCTGGGAGCGCGAGGCGCTGAAGGTCGGGTTCGAGATCACGCAGGAAGCGGTGGAACTGGTGCAGCTGCGCCAAGCCATGGTGCCGCCCCTGGGCGGCACCCGCTCCGACTACGCCATCGCCTTCGATCTCGCCTGTCGCCTCGGGCATGGCGAACAGTTCTTCGGCGGCTCGATCGAAGCCGGCTGGAATTACCAGCTCGCGCCCGTCGGGCTGACGGTAGACGACCTACGGGCATGCCCCGGGGGCATCCGCTTGCCTCAGCCGACGGCCCGGCGCAAATACGAAGCCCTCCGCCAGGACGGGTCGGTCGTCGGTTTTCCCACGGCGACGGGGCGGATCACGCTCTACTCCGAGGATCTGCTCGCGCATGGGCAGCCCCCTCTCGCCCACCATGTCGAGCCCGCAGGACTCGACGAGCCCGGCCTGCCGCTGGTGATGTCGACCGCCAAGACCGGTTGGTATGTGCACAGTGCCTACCGCCACATCGCCTCTCTGCGGAAGCGCGCGGCAGCGCCGACCGTCGAGGTGGCGCCCGACGACGCCCGCCTCCGCGGGATCGCCGAGGGCGATGCCGTCATCGTGCGGACCGCTCACGGCGAGGCCCACCTGCGGGCGCGCATCGACGCGACGCTGCCGAGCGGGACGGTGATCACGGAGTTTGGCTGGTGGGAGGATTGCCCGCCCCTGGGGCGTGAGGGCTCGCCGGTTGCCGGGTCGACGAGCGCGAACGTCAATGCCGCCCTGTCCGACGCGGCCCGAGATCCGGTAAGTGGTTCCGTGCCCCTGCGGGCGGTGGCTTGCGAGCTTGTCCGCGCCGTCGGGGCCAATCGCGGACGTTGGCAAGGCCGGCGCTCGTTCCGCGTCGCGTCGCTGCGGCGCGAGGGGGCGGACATCGCCGCGTTCACTCTCGCGCCTGCGGATGATGGTCCAGTTCCCGCCTACCTTCCCGGCCAATACGCCATCCTCCACGCCACAGTCCCGGGCCTCAGCCGCGCCTATTCCCTGACGGGTGACGCCCTGACGCCGGAGACCTACGAGATCGGCGTCAAGCACCACGCCGCGCAGGAAGGCTGGCCGGCCGGACGAATGTCGAGCCTCGTCCACGGGCTGAAGTCCGGCGATCCGGTCGAGCTCGAAATGCCGGCAGGCACGTTCACTCCGCCGCTTGGGGGGGATCGCCCCATCGTCCTGCTCGCGGCCGGGATCGGCATCACCCCGTTCGTAGGCTACCTCGCCGCGCTTGCCGCGCGCCCGGACTCCGCGCCCGAGGTGCATCTGGTCGCGATCTCCCGCAACGGAGCGGAGGAGGCCTTCGGGGTCCGCCTCCGCGAGGCCGCGGCGGCCCTCCCACGCCTGCGGATCACCCGCGTGTTCACGCGCCCGCGCCCGGAGGATCGGATCGGGGTCGATTACGAGCGGGCCGGTCGGCCGGCCATGTCCGAGCTGGCCCTGCCGGATCCGGCGTGCCGCCCCCTCGTGTACCTGTGCGGGCCGGATGCCTTCCTCCGCGACGGGAGGGCGGCCCTGACAAGACTCGGCGTCCCGCGCTTCGACGTGTTCAGCGAGAGCTTTGCGTCGGCCATGGCCGTGCCTTCTGACCTTGCACCGCGAACCGTGCGCCTTGCCCGCAGCGGAACGGGCTTCACCTGGACGCCCTCCGCCGGAACCCTGCTCGACGCGGCCGACGCGGCGGGGCTCGGGCTGCCGAGCGGCTGTCGGGCGGGCCAGTGCGAAAGCTGCAGCGTGCCCGTCGCGTCCGGGTCGGTCGCCCACCTCGGCCCCTACGACGGCGAGCCCGACCATTGCCTGACCTGCCGCGCTGTGCCGGTCAGTGACCTCGTCCTCGACGCCTGAAAGGAAGACACGACCGATGAGCGATACGGCTACCTTGACGCCCATCGCCCCGCCCAGCCCGGATCTAGCCCGGGAGGGTCGTCTCGTGCGCGTCTCGCAGGCGATCGTGGCCTTCGCCGAGCGTTGGTTCCCCGACAGCTACGTCTTCGTTCTCATTGCAGCTTGCATCGTCGCCCTGGGAGTATTCGCCCACGGGAGCGAACCGCTTGCGATCAGCAAGGCGTTCGGCGACGGCTTCTGGAGCCTGATCCCCTTCACCATGCAGATGGCGCTGGTGGCGGTCGGCGGCTACGTCGTTGCCGTCTCGCCCCCCGTGGCCGGGTTGATGCGCAGGGCCGCCGCCCTGCCGCGCACCGGGCGCGGGGCCGTGGTGTTCGTTGGCATCACCAGCATCTTGCTGTCTCTGCTCAATTGGGGCGTCAGCCTGATTTTCTCCGGCCTGCTGGTGCGCGAAATCGCCCGCCGGCAGGATCTGCGCCTCGATTACCGGGCCGCCGGCGCGGCGGGCTATCTCGGCCTCGGCTTCGGCTTCACCCTCGGCATCAGCTCGGGGCCGGCACAGCTGCAAG
The DNA here is from genome assembly GCF_008000895.1 of Methylobacterium sp. WL1. Classification (NCBI taxonomy): domain Bacteria; kingdom Pseudomonadati; phylum Pseudomonadota; class Alphaproteobacteria; order Hyphomicrobiales; family Methylobacteriaceae; genus Methylobacterium; species Methylobacterium sp. WL1. The sequence continues at coordinate 4,956,827 of NZ_CP042823.1, forward strand.
CCAATGCCGCCAGCATTCCGGCCTCGCTCCTGCCGATCACGGGCGTGATCGGCTTCGAGCAGACCATCCTGACGTGGCAGAACCTCGTCGTCGTCGCCTTCGGCACGCTGCTCTCGGCCGCGATCTGCTACCTGACCACCCCCTCTGATGCGAATGCCCGAACGGCCGCAGATCTTGGGATCGACCTCGTCGACGCCCAGCCCAAGGTGATCCGCGCGAGTCGTCCGGGCGAATGGCTGGAGCACAGCCCGCTTCTGACGATCCTCGTCCTCGTCCTCGCATCCGGGTGGCTCTACGATGCCTTCAAGGCGGGCAACCCGCTGATCACGATGTCGGGCCTCAACAGCTACAATTTCGTGTTCCTGCTGCTCGGCGCCCTGCTGCACTGGCGGCCGCGGGGCTTCATCGCGTCCTTCGCCAAGGCGATGCCGAGCGTCTCCGGCGTGCTGCTCCAGTTCCCCTTCTACGGCGGCATCGCCTACATGCTGACCAAGGTGAAGGCGGCGGACGGCTCGACCCTGTCGGACGCCATCGCCCACGGGTTCGTCAGCCTCGCCCACGGATCAGGGGCCTTCTCGGTCCTCGTCGGGATCTACTCGGCGGTGCTCGGCTTCTTCATCCCCTCGGCCGGCGGCAAGTGGGTGATTGAGGCTCCCTACGTGATGAAGGCGGCCAATGAGGTCGGCGCCCATCTCGGCTGGACGGTGATGGTCTACAACATCGCCGAGACGCTGCCGAACTTCATCAATCCGTTCTGGATGCTCCCGCTGCTCGGCGTGCTCGGGCTGAAATCCCGCGATCTTATCGGCTACACGGCGGTGCAGTTCATGATCCACCTGCCGATCATGCTGGTGCTGGCGGCGGTCCTGATGACGACCTTCACCTATCATCCCCCGATCGTGCCGTGACGGCCGCGCCCGGCGCCGCCGCGCTCGGACTGCGCTCAAAGGTGATCCCTTGATTCCGTTCTTCGATCACGATGCGGTTCATGCCGCCCTTGACCATCCGCGCTTGATCGAAGCTCTGCGCGGCGCCTTCGCCGCCGCCGATATCGAGGCCCCCGTCCGGACGGCCCACGAGGTCGGCGCAGCGGAGGCGCCCGGTCGCCTCCTGGCCATGCCGGCCTGGCGCCGGGGTGACCTGGTCGGCGTCAAGCTGGTGAACGTGTTCCCCCGCAATGCCGAGCGCGGCCTCGGCGCCGTCCACGCGGTGTACGTCCTGTTCGATGGAAAGACGGGAGCGCCCCGCGCGATGATCGACGGCGAGGCGCTGACGAACCGCCGCACCGCCGCCGCCTCGGCGCTCGCCTCGACGTACCTCTCTCGTCCGGACAGCGCGGTGCTCGCCCTTGTCGGGACCGGTCACCTCTCGCCAGCGCTCGCCCACGCGCACGTCGCCATCCGGCCGATCCGGCGCGTGCTGGTCTGGGGTCGTTCGGCAGCGAAGGCCGAGGCCCTGGCGGCGCGGCTGCGGGAGGAGGGGCTTCCCGCCGAGCCGGCGGCCGATCTTCCGGCGGCGGTCTCGGCCGCCGACATCGTCAGCTGCGCCACGACCTCGACGCAGCCGCTGGTGCTTGGCCGTCACGTCCACCCCGGTACCCATGTCGACCTCGTGGGCGCCTTTACGCCCGCGATGCGCGAGAGCGACGACGCGCTGATTCGCGTCGCCCGTGTCTATGTCGACACCTATGCCGGGGCCCTGCGCGAGGCCGGCGACCTGACGCAGCCGATCGCGGACGGCACGTGGTCGGAGGACCGGCTCGCGGGCGACCTGCACGACCTATGCAGCGGGGCGAAGGCTGGCCGCAGGGACGCCGAAGAGATCACCGTGTTCAAGTCCGTCGGCGCGTCCCTGGAAGATCTCGTCGCTGCCTCGCTCGTCGTCGAAGGGTAAGGTTCACACGGGCAGCGGGCTGTCCGTCTTGACCTCCTCCATCACCGCGTAGGTGCGTGTCTCCTTCACGCCGGGCAGATCGACCATGACCTGCCCCAGAAAGCGGCGGTAGGCGGCCATGTCCTTCACCCGGGCCTTGAGCAGGTAGTCGAAGCCTCCGGCCACCATGTGGCATTCCAAGATCTCGGGCACGCGGCGGACCTCCGCTGAGAAGCGGTCGAACACCGTGCCGGTAGTCTTGTCGAGCAACACTTCGATGAACACCAGCAATCCCAGATCGAGCATCGCCGGATCGAGGCGAGCACCGTAGCCAGTGATGTATCCCTCGCGGGTCAGCCGCTTCAGACGTTCGGCCGTGGCGGTGGGCGAGAGCCTCAGCCGCTCGGCGAGGTCGACGGTTGATATGCGCCCGTCCTGCTGCAGGATGCGCAGGATAGCAGCATCAGTCGAATCCGTGCTTTTCACTACCAGCTAGCTATTCCATTGAGAAATCCGCCGACTTTCGGCGTGATTGTTGGATGTTATCACCGCCCTAGCGCCCCTACAACATCCCAAGAGGCGGGCCAAGGGCCGGCGGAGGGAGACGGGTTCTGCCATGTCGATCGTGTCTTCAGCCCGGCGCGTTGCACACGTTCACGCGTCGTTTGCGGACTTCCAGGACGACCTACCTGCACTGTCGCTGCTGCGCATGGCGATCGTTGCGGCTCACCGGCGCCCTGAGGCGGAGTGCCTGGCGCCGCTCCTCGATCTCGCGGAGCTTCCTTCAGAGGCGGCGGCCCGTGTCGCCGCGACGGCACGCGGCCTCGTCGCGGGCCTGCGGCGGACCACACCGCGGGGCGGCGTCGAAGGCCTGATTCACGAGTACGACCTGTCGAGCCAGGAGGGCGTGGCCTTGATGTGCCTTGCCGAGGCCTTGCTGCGCATCCCGGACGCCGCAACCCGCGACGCGCTGATCCGCGATAAGATCGCCTCCGGTGATTGGCGAGCCCATCTCGGCCACAGTCCCTCGCCGTTCGTCAACGCGGCCACCTGGGGCCTTCTGGTGACCGGCAAGCTAACCGCGACGACGAACGAAGGCGGATTGTCCTCGGCCCTGACGCGCCTGATCGGGCGGGGTGGGGAGCCGTTGATCCGGCGAGGCGTGGACCTTGCCATGCGGCTGATGGGCGAGCAGTTCGTGATGGGTGAGACCATCGCCGATGCGCTGCGCCGGGCGCGCCGCCGTGAGGCGAAGGGCTTCACCTATTCCTACGATATGCTCGGCGAGGCCGCGGTCACGGCCGAGGATGCCGGCCGCTACCAAGCCTCTTACGAGGAGGCGATCCATGCCATCGGGCAGGCGTCCGCCGGTCGGGGCATCACCGGGGGGCCGGGCATCTCGATCAAGCTCTCGGCGCTGCACCCGCGCTACACCCGGATGAAGCGCGCCCGCGTGCTCGATGAGCTGATCCCCCAGGTGAAGGCGCTGGCCCTGCTAGCCAGGGGGTACGACATCGGCTTGAACATCGACGCCGAGGAAGCCGATCGGCTCGACCTGTCCCTCGACATCTTCGAGGCGCTCGCCACCGATCCGGAGCTCGGGGCATGGAACGGACTTGGGTTCGTCATCCAGGCCTACGGGCGGCGTTGCCCCTTCGTCATCGACTGGCTTGTCGATCTCGCCCGCCGGAGCGACCGCCGCCTGATGGTACGGCTGGTGAAGGGCGCCTACTGGGACAGCGAGATCAAACGGGCGCAGGTCGAGGGGCTTTCCGACTTCCCGGTCTTCACCCGCAAGGCCCACACCGACGTGTCCTACCTCGCCTGCGCTCGGAAGCTGCTGGCCGCGCCGGACGCGGTGTTTCCGCAATTCGCCACGCACAACGCGCAGACCCTGGCCAGCATTGTGGAGATGGCCGGCCCGGATTTCCGGCCCGGCGACTACGAGTTCCAGTGCCTGCACGGGATGGGCGAAGCGCTCTACGAGGCCGTGGTCAGCACCGGCGTCATCGGCCGCCCGTGCCGGATCTACGCCCCTGTGGGCACCAACAAGACCCTGCTCGCCTATCTCGTCCGGCGACTCTTGGAGAACGGCGCGAACTCCTCCTTCGTCAACCGCATCGCCGACGCGTCCGTATCAATCGACGACCTCATCGCCGATCCAGTCTCCACAGTGCGGGCGATGCGCGAGCCGGGGGCGGCACACGAGCGGATCGCGGCCCCGCGCGACCTGTTCGGCGCTGGGCGGCGAAACTCGGCCGGCCTAGATCTGAACGACGAGGCCGTGCTCGCCCAGCTCGCCACCGACCTAGCTAAGGGAGCCACCAGGGCCTGGACCGCCGTTCCATCCGGACGCTCCGCTGCGGAGGCCTGCGAACCGGTCCTCAACCCTGCCGATTGCGGCGACGTGGTGGGCCATGCGCGCGCCGCGGAGCCCGCCGACATCGCCCAGGCCCTGGCGACCGCATCGGCGGCTGTGCCGAATTGGGTCGCGACGCCACCAGCCCTCCGGGCCGAGCTGCTCCGCGCCGCCGCGGACGCTTTCGAGATGCGGATGCCGGTTCTGCTTAGCCTGATCGTGCGGGAGGCGGGCAAGTCCCTGTCGAATGCCGTCGCCGAGGTGCGGGAAGCGGTGGACTTCCTGCGCTACTATGCCGGCGAGGCCGAACGGGTCTGCAGCCCCGACCACGGACGGTCCCTTGGCCCGGTCGTCTGCATCTCGCCCTGGAATTTCCCCCTCGCGATCTTCACCGGGCAGGTGGCGGCCGCCCTCGCGGCTGGCAACACCGTGCTCGCCAAGCCGGCGGAGGAGACCCCGCTCGTCGCGGCTGAGGCCGTGCGGCTTTTGAGCGAAGCCGGGATCCCCGTGGATGTGCTGCATCTCCTCCCCGGTGCGGGCGACGTCGGCGCCGCGCTCGTCGGCGATGCGCGGGTTCAAGGCGTGATGTTCACCGGCTCGACCGCCGTCGCCCGTCTGATCCAGCGGACCCTCGCGGATCGCCTGACCACGGACGGACGCCCGGTGCCGTTCATCGCCGAGACCGGGGGGCAGAACGCGATGATCGTGGATACCTCCGCACTGCCCGAGCAGGTTGTGACGGACGTCCTCGCCTCCGCTTTTGATTCGGCCGGTCAACGCTGCTCGGCCCTGCGCATCCTGTGTCTCCAGGAGGAGATCGCCGAAAAGACGCTGGCCGTGCTGCACGGCGCCCTGTGCGAGTTGGAAGTGGGCGACCCCCGGCGCCTGTCCGTCGATATCGGTCCGGTGATTACCTCCGGGGCGGCCGAAGGCATCACCCGCCACATCGAGACGATGCGGATGCGCGGCCATAAGATTACGCAATTGGGCAAGACCCCGGCCACGGATGCGGGCACCGTTGTCCCTCCCACGGTGATCGAGATTGCCAAAATATCGGATGTGGAGGCCGAAGTGTTCGGCCCAGTGCTCCACGTGCTGCGCTATCGGCGGGATGATCTCGACGCGCTCATCGACGCCATTAATGCCACCGGCTACGGGCTGACCTTCGGCCTGCACACCCGAATTGAGGAGACGGTTACGCGCGTTCTTGACCGGATCGAGGCGGGCAACATCTATGTGAATCGCAACACCATCGGCGCTGTGGTCGGCGTGCAGCCATTCGGCGGCTCGGGCCTGTCCGGGACAGGGCCGAAGGCTGGCGGTCCGCGCTACCTCCGCCGCCTGCTGCCTCGCATGGCTCCGTCCGCAGCCGGTGCGACCGCAACTCCGTCCTCCGCCGATACGGTCGCTCAGGATTACATCAGATGGCTCCGGCAGCGGGGCCACGCCGACGTCGCGACCCGAGTCGAAAATTATTTCGCCCGGGCACCTGCCGGCACCGAATGCGTGTTGCCGGGCCCGGTCGGTGAACGCAACATCTACAGCCTCCGTCCTCGCGGCCCAATCGCGGCCTTGGCCTCGGGCGAGGAGGGAACATTGCTCCAGGTCGGCGCGATCCTGGCGACCGGCCAGAGCGCCGTGATCACGGCTGCGAGGGCGTTATCGGGCCTGTTCGACGGCTTGCCTGCGGGGGTCCTGCGCAAGATCATCCCCGCAGAGGATCCCGCGATCGCCCCCGGACTTGGCGGCGTGCTCCACGAAGGCGAACGGGCCGACCTCGCGGGGCTGACCCGCCGGATCGCCGGACGGAGCGGTCCAATCTTGACGATCCAGTCGATCCTCACGGCGTCCAATCTGGAGGATTACGAGCTCTCGGATCTCTTCGAAGAACGGGCGGTGTCGATCAACACGGCGGCGGCAGGTGGCAATGCGAGCCTGATGGCCCTCGACGCCTGATCCCATGCGATTTTGCAGCGCCTCATAGCACTTATTGAGAGGAAGGAATGGCAACGCCCATCCCGTACGACCGCGAAACGGATGGTAGGCGAAATGTTCTTTAGGACCGGCAGATGAGGTGTAGTCAGCGAAGTCGAACGATGTGCCCGTCTTGTAGTTGGCGCCGAAGCGAGTAGCTTGACCGTTTTGATAGGTTCCGTTGCTGCGCCCGTGATGAGTTGATTTCGGAATGGCTGCTTCGACGCCATGGACTCTCCAGAGCAGCTATTCCGCTATCAGCCATAAGACGTGACGCCGGATCGCCGAAGCTCGCAAGATCAGACATTCGGCTTTGCGCCCAATCCGGTCATTCAGCTTGTTATGCCGACATCGCGTAAGCGGACACTACTGGCTACCACCCGATCTTTTGCTTGGGAGTGGCTTACAGAACGAAGCCCGCTTTGTTCTACGCCGGCGAATTTTTCGATTGGGCATCGGGGCGACACGTTAGGAAGCGACTACGGATCAGTTCCTGGACGACGAGGCGGTCATCGTTGCCTTCCGGCGGCATACCCTGCTGCCGCTCGACGACTGCCTCTACGCGCTGCACCCTACACACCCGTGGCGGGGATCCACCCATCACAGTGATCGATCAGGAAGGGCTGGAGTCAGCGCAGTCCTCCATACGTCACCTTCAGCGAAGTCGGGCTGCAACCCTTGGCGAGGGACAGGACGGCGATGCGCGCCGGGTCGCGCTTGCGTTCGAGCATCCTGATGTAGCGCGTCCCGTGCAGCACCTGCGGAACGCCGGAGGAGAGGGCCGGGAAATCCTCGGCCGGGCTTTCGACAGCGACGCACAGGTCGAACGCGGCAGTGCCGTAGTTTGGAAAGTTGTAGATATCCGAACTTCCGACGACGCTCGGTCGCTCGACGATCCATTCCGCGGTGGCGCCTGTGATCTTGGGACTGATCATTTGGCCGTCGATGTCGACGGTCTGAGGAACGTATTGGACGGCTATGCCGACCGGCGGTGAGGTCGAGAGATTAACGACGACGGCAACCACGCGCCGCGCATCGATTGCCGTCAGCACGCAGAGCACCTCGTTGCCCGGGGCGAGCGGAAGCGGGAGATAGGTTGGTGCGTTGTGCGCAGCGTCCAGCGTCCACCATTGCGTCCACGCCTCCGCCGTCACCGCTCCGTCCGCCTTCAACAGAGAGACGGTGCCGACCTGCGGCAGCGAGGCGTCGAGATAGCGGCGCTGACCGTCGAGCCCGATCCAGTGGGAGCACACGTAGGGAAAGCCGGGCGTCCCTGGGTTCGGCGGGTCCGGGACGCGTAGCGTTTCGGGCGTCTTCCAGACCCCCCAGACTTGAGCGAATTGTTGGCCACCATTGGCCGTCAGATAAGCGCCGGCCCAGTTCCGGCTGGTGTCGAGTGGGCTTGCAGCCGGACTCAATCGGTTGGCGCGCTTCGCGCTGATCCGATACGCGGTTGTCTTGATCCTCTCACGGACCATGGGGTCAAGGGCGAATGACTTGAGGGCCAGCGACCTTCCGAATCCGCGCTCCCACACTTGGTGCAGAATCCTGGGCGCGGCGGATCCCGGGCGCGGCGGCAGGCCGAATTCCCGAAGCCGCGAGGCATCGATATCGGCTGGTATGATCGGCTGGGCGGGCGCCTCGAAGCCAGTGAAACGTCGCTGCAGATCGTCGAGCACACGCTCGTCGACGCCGCCTCGATCGGACGATGGATCTCTCATGCCCATTCCTCCCGCGCTGCATCGACGGCGATCTGATACTTGCTGGTGCCTGGCGCGGTGCCGGACTGCTGCAGCAGCGGTAAGGTGCTGATGGCGAGCGCGAGGCCGCCGTCCGTGTCGCTTTTGTAGTGAAGACCGGCGATCTCCCTGTTTCGCGCGATTCGGTTCGCCAAGGTCCACAGGACGACCGAGGCGGTTTTCTCGACCGGCAACCCCGCGAGCACGTCGCGCATGCACAGCGCCATGAGATGCGCTTGGGTCGCGTGGCCGCTCGGGAAGGACGCGTGGCCCGGGACCTGAAGCGGCGGCATCAACGCGGGGCACAGGTGCGTGGGGCGTGGCCGAACATATTGGCCTTTGTAGTACATGGCGACGAATGTGCCGATAAGACTTGCAATCGTCAGGACCTTGTTCGTGTTCGGATAAGAACCGGGCTGGGACGTTAGAGCGTTCAAGAAGTAGCTGATGAATTCGTCCGACTGGGACAGAATCTCGCCCAGCGCGTCCGCCCGCTCCTCCTCTGCCGCGATGACGAGATCGTCGATCTCTTGTTTCACGTTCAAGGCGCCGGTGCCGACGATCCAGTCCACTGGCGGGGTGGCGGGAAACGCCGGAGGTTGTGCGGTGGCCGACGGAAGCTGCGGTATGCTGGACGGCCATGCGGGCGTCATGGCGCGCCAGTTCGTGGTCGAGAATTCCACCAAGCATTGCCACGCGTACCAATCCGCCGACCAATTGCGATCGGGAAACTTCGGTTGCGCGATGATGGCGAGCGCCCCGATCGTCTCGCCGGGAGGCACCGCGCCCCCCCCCGGCGGCGTGTCCGCAGGCGCAAAGACGAACGGCAGAGCGACCCGATCGGGAAAGAACCAACCCGCGGAATTGCCCGAGGCGTTGCCTCCGCCCCCGGCGTTGCCGGAGTTGCCGTTATTTCCGTTGTTGCCGTTATTTCCGTTGAAGCTTGCGGGCATACTAGCTTCCTTTCAGTTCGATTCAGTCGGGAATTCCAGCCTCAAGGAGTTGAGTAGCAAAAATATCGCGGACTTGGCCGCACAACGGCGTTCGGCTGCGGAACAGACGGACGCGGTATTCTGGAATGAGTTTTAGGAGCTGACGGGCGATTAGGTCGGCTTCTGCGCGCTGCCCTGCCGCAACGAGGCTCGCAATCAGGCACCGCAAATTGGAGGCGTTGCTGGCACCCTTCGCCGCGGATGCGCGGCCCCACGCGATTGCATCCTCGTGACGCCCGGCGAGGTAATAGGCCTGCGATAGATAATGCTCCAGCCAAAAGGCATCGCTGCCCAATGGTGATAGTCGCACCGCGTGTTCAGCATGCTCGACAGCGCGCGCCGTTTCGCCGGCGTAACCTAGAGTTAACCCGCTATAAGCCCAGGCTGACGCACAGCTGGGGCCTGCCGCAAGTGCGCGTTTAAAATATTCTTGGGCGCTGTAATAGTCGTGAAGCAAATAAGACTGAAGATGACCGTAGATTGACAGGCCGACCGCATCGTTCGGATCGCGCTCGATAGCCATCCGCGCGGCATGGGAAGCCGCAAGGCAGTCGGCATTATCGTCATTGGACCAGCCCTGGCCGATCCATTGCATGCCGAGCGATGCCAGGTGGGAATAGGCCGGCGCGTAGGCTGCATCGCAGGCCGCAGCCTGTTCGAGCAATCTCCTGGCCTCGATGAACGACGTCCGCTCCAATTTGTGAATGAGACTAAGTGCCTGGAGCGTCAGGTCATAGGCCGTGAGGCTCTCGGGCCGTTTACGGTCCGCACGCGCCAGTTCATGGGATCGCAGGTGCGGCGCGACGATCGACGCGACCCGCATCGCGATCGCGTCCTGCATTTCGAAGATACTGCCGAGCGTTCCGTCGAAACGATCCGCCCAGATCACGCCGCCGTGGTTGGCTAGTTCCACTGTGAGGCGCAAGGCATCTCCCTGGCGTCGCAGGCTGCCGTGCAGGACGTAGTCCGCGTCGAGTTCACGAAAAGCGCGGTGCAGGTCGACCGGGAAGAGCTTAAAACCCGCGGTGGAGCTGCGGGATATGACCAGCAGATCCTTGAGGCCGCTCAAGGCGCGGATAATGTCGTCGATCATGCCTTCCGCGAAGTACGTGTCCACTTCGCTCCTGTGGAGCGCTCGGAACGGAAGCACAGCCAGCACCGGCCTGTAATCGCGGCGCTCTTCCCCCGACACGCGGTCCCAGCTACGCGGCGGCGTCGGCACATCCGATTCTGTCAGAACAGTCTTGGCGTGAGTGGCATAAAGCATGACGGGCGCGCGAATGTTTTTAAGCCGCCGCTCGCCGACGCACGCGAAGGCCGACGGCACTCGCTGTCTGACTTGATCGTATACAGCTGCCGAGATTAGTATTCCGCCGGGATCCGCGAGTGGTTCGAGACGTGCTGCAATGTTGACCGCTGTTCCCCCGATCTGGTCGCCCTGAACCATGATTTCGCCGGCATGGATGCCGATCCTAAACAGGAGCCGCCGCTCGGGCGATACCGCGCCCGTGCGGCGCCGGGCGTTGGTCTGGAAGCGCAACGCGCAGGTTACGGCGTCGACGGCGCTGGGGAACTCCGCGATCAATCCGTCGCCCGCGACGCCGAAGACCTGACCGCCGGATCGCGCGATAGCGCGGCCAAGCTTGCTGATCTCCGCGCAGACGCGGCGGTGGGTGTCCTCTTCCGCGCTCCCCATCAGGGCGCTGTACCCCACGATGTCCGCCGTAAGGATCGCCGCCAGCCGGCGCTGGATCTTTTCCTTGCCGAACGGAGCGGCGTTAATCGCAGGGAGAGGCGACAATGTCTTGCCCTCGCGATAACCAGGCTAGATACAAGACCACGAGCATGAGTTGGCGTTCCGATCACCTGATAGTTGTCTAAGAAATAACCGAGCGGGAAGAGATGAAAGCGCTGGTATATGAGCCGAATTGACGATATCATTTGCGCAGTTCAAAGTGTTTTGCGTGCCGTTTTATCGATAAGATTCTACGCGCGCCTGTTAGATTTTGAACGGCAGTCATCATGCTGGCATCTGCGCGTCGGAAATTATATCGGGGCGTGTGATTCGAGCAACGTATTTTTTGAATGCTCGGCGCGGTTCTAGCCACGTCCTCCGCGGTCCCGTCGAGCACTCCCCGATCGCTGGCCGGTGTCGGCGTGCCGAGGGTTCAGGCCGCTTCATGGTTTCGGGTTGCAGTTCGCGCCGTAAACCTGTCGAGCCGCACACCTGACTCTCGTCGGGCATTCGAAGTCCGATCGGCTCAGGATGCCTGCGATCCTGCAAAGGTCAGAGCCTTTCAGCACACAGGTGCGCGCGGCATCACAACCGAATGTGCTTTAAATATTGATGTATTTCTTGACGCTAAAATAACAACGTAAAATCCGTCAAATCGCTTCGATGCAGAGATACTGTAACTCATTATAATGCAATTCGCCACAATTTAAAAAAAATTAAGTATGGCTAAAGGCGATTTTTTGCAAGGCCGTCCGATTGAACACGGTGCAGGCGCCAGGCGCTATAGTGATATATCCTTTGCGCTGCCACGCTGAGAGATGCCGGTTGGTCCCCTCGCGGGAAAGGCCGACCATGTTGCCGAGTTCGCGTTGCGTGGTCAGCACGCGGTTGCCGTTGCGGTCCGGGGCGCCGGCCAGCATGAGCAGGGTTTTGGCCAGGCGCTGCTCGGCGCAGACGAAGGCGTGATCCGATAATTGCTGGCTGGTCCGCCGCAGCCGTCCGCTCAGGATCGCCAGGAGCCGGACGGCCAGCATCGGGAAGTCGTTGACCAGGGGCAGCAGGTCGCGCCGCTCCATTAGCAGGAGGCAGCAGCGCGTCGCTGCGATCGCGTCGGCCGTGCGTGGCCCATCATCGAGAAGCGCGATTTCGCCGAAGACCTCGTTCGGCCCGATCAGGTTCAAGATGAGCTCGGACCGGCCCTCCGGACACGGCGTCGAGATCCGAACGTGCCCGCTCACGACGGCGAGCAGTCCGTGGCTCTCGTCGCCGCGGCGAAAGATGCGTTGCCCGCAGCGAAACGTGAGGCGCTGCGCGCGCATGGCGAGGCGCTCGATGACAGTTTGCGGCGCGTCCGTAAACAGCTCGTGCTGCGACAGCATGCATCGCTTGTCGAGCGCCGCGGCGGCTCTGTCGGACAGCACGGGTCAGGCTCCCGGCCCGGGTCGGAACACCCGTGGCACGCTTCCGCCGATGATCCTGAAGACCGATGGCGTAGCCCATAAAGATCTGTTGTCTCGCCCAAACCCAAGCATATCGGACTGTATCCACTGCATGCCGATGGCGGATGGCATCTCCGGTGTCTCGCCGACGCGCGGCAGCATACTACTGTCGGACACGAAACCGGGACAAGGCCCTCCCGCTTCAACATCGGGCGTAGCCGGCTGTGTCGATCGTCAACGGAGATTGAATCCCGTGGCGATCAGAGACAGTCATGACCGGCCGGAGGGGCGCGTTGCGGTCTTGCTAATCGCGCCGCCGCCCGCCACCAGACTCCGGCGCCAGCAGGAGCGCCGCGGTCGCACTGTTCTTCTGCGCGGTGCAAGAGTGACGAACCTCACACCCGTTTGGATGCGACGAACTACACTTTGTCGGCGCTCAGGAGACGTTTGACCTCGAGCGGAGGAGGGATCGCTCATGTTGGCTGCCAAAGACCCAACCCCGATGATGCCGGGCGCCTCGCTGGCGCCTAGTGGTGACCTGAGCGGGGCCGGCTCAGACCGGGCGGTTGACGCCGACGGACCGCAACACGCCCGGGTCGATCCGACGCGCGTCGCCGCCGCGCTTGAGGCTTTCATCGAGCATCTCGAGGAAGGGGTGGCGGTCATAGCGACCTGCGGACGCGTGCTGTTCCTGAATTGCGCCGCCCGAGCTATGGTGCGCGGTGTTCCGTTGCGGCTCGTGAACGGTCATCTCTGCGCCAGCGTGCCGAACGACACGGCGGCCCTTCGCAAGATGGTCTCGGGTTGCACGCTCAATGGCGGCGACTCGATCCGTCTTGTGAGCGAGGACAGGACCTTGCTGATCGCCGCGAGCGCGCTGGCCCCGATAGCCTTCGCGTCGGCCGAGTCGGCGGTGCTCCTGCGCCTGATCGATCCCGCTGCCATCCGGCTGCCCCGGCAGGAAATGCTGCAGGTGCAATTCGGTCTTACGCCCGCCGAGGCCGCGTTTGCCCTCGAGATGCTGGCTGGGAACGATCTGGTGGCGAGCGCGACCCGCCGCGGGATCACGCTGAACACCGCACGCGTGCACCTGCGCCGCATCTTCGATAAGACGGAGACACGTCGGCAAGCGGCGTTGATACGTCTGCTCCTGCTCTGCCCCCAACCGGTCACGCGGCAGGTATGAAGCGGAAGTCGATCCAACGGTTGAAGCAGGTCTCAATCGAGGCAGCCCTCGTCCGGCCGTCTACGTCGAGGCCTTCGAAATCGGTACCTGGAAGCCGCGCGGTTTCAGGGCCGTACGCGGGGCACGAGATCTTTGAACGGCGATCGATGGCGATGTATGGAACAGAGTTTCGCCTGCAATGCTACGGTAGGGGCTCCCATTCGGAGATAAGTGACTGCCGTGCTCTGGAAAGATGCGCCGAGCGAGAGCCGGTGGATATGAGCGAGAACTGCGCAACTGGTCTCCGCCCTCGACAGGAAGCGTAGCGAGTGCCGAATCACTACTTTGCGAACCTAGGCACTTACGGGACGGAAGGCCGGATTAGCGTAAAAAATTACTGGGCCGGGCGTATCAAGCCCTTGGAGGCTCAGGCAGACGGTCAATATCCTGTAAAGCGGACTGGCGCCAGCTGAAACCCTGACTTCGCTGATCACTTGCGGCTGACCATGAGGGAACGTTCTTCCGCGACCTTCTCACTCACCAGAGCTTATGTCTGCTATGGAGCAGCGCTTGCAGCAGCTTTTGCTGGCGGATTGGGTTGGTGAAGGTCTGTCCGCTTTCGCGGCTTACCTCCTTGGGCAACTCATCGGCTTTCGGCCAAATGCGGTCCGGTCGGCGCGCACTTCTGAATGGCTGGGTTGGGTGGTTTTCTGCCGGTCTGCTTACAAGCAGTAACCGATGGAAGCGGACATCACCGCCGTTCCCGCTCACGACCCCTTCACAGACCTTCGGAAGGTCCGCTTGCAGGCGCCCTAATTAGACCCGGGGAGCTGCGGTCAGCCTCTGGGTAAGACCAAGTTACGCCTGAACGGGTCGTCGGCACGCTCGCGACGCAAAAGCCTCGCGTGCCCGCTTGATCTCGGCATGGTGCGTCTCCGCCCAGATCCACACACCGCAGAATGCGGCACCCAGGCTCTCACCAAGCGGCGTGAGCGCGTAGTCCACGTGGGGCGGGATCACCGGGTGCACCGTCCGACGCACCAAGCCGTCCTGTTCCATCTGGCGAACTGTCTGGGTCAGCATCTTTTGGCTGATGCGGCCGACCGCCTTGCCGAGTTGGGTGAAACGCAGCGTGCCGCGCTCGTGCAGGGCTTCGAGGATCAGCATGGTCCACTTGTCGGCTACCTTGCCGATAATGTCTTGGACCAACGCCTCGATGGCCGGGTCGGTCTCGGTCGGGACCTGTTCCTTCCGACGCTCCTCGATCCGTGGATCGGCCTCTGCCCTACGCATCCGACACTCTCCGTTTGGTGCGTATAAATCTTTTCGGTGCCTACTTCGGTTCGGAGAGCATGATCCATAACCTCATGGGCGACAACAACGAAGGTCGCTCACATGAAGACGTCAGGGAACACCATCCTCATCACCGGCGGCGGCTCCGGCATCGGCCAAGCCCTCGCCCAACGCTTCCACGACCTCGGCAACACCGTCATCGTCGCCGGCAGGCGGACGGAGGCGTTGCAGCGGACGATTGCCGGACGTCCGAACATGCATGCCATGGCGTTCGATGCCGACAGCGCTGAGGGCGTGGCCGATTTCGCACGACGCGTGACGGCCGAGCATCCGGCCCTCAACGTGGTCATCAACAACGCCGGGATCATGCGCTCCGAGGCGCTGGACCAGCCTCGCGACCTCTCGGACGCGGAGGCAACGGTCATCACCAATCTGCTCGGCCCCATCCGGCTGACCGACGGCCTGATCGATCATCTCGGCCGGCAGCCCGATGCTGCCTTGGTGAACGTCACCTCCGGTCTAGCCTTCGTGCCTCTCGTGTCGGCCCCGACCTACTCGGCGACCAAGGCCGCCCTGCACAGCTACACGGTCGCGCTGCGCGAGGCGCTTAAGGGCAAGGTCGAGGTCATCGAGCTGGTGCCGCCGGCAGTGCAGACCGACCTCACCCCGGGACAGGCGACACGCCAAGGATACCTGTCACTGGCCGACTTCATCGACGAGGTCATGTCGCTCTTCCAAGAGCGGCCCACCCCGCGTGAGATCCTGGTGCAGCGGGTCCGCTTCCAGCGTCAAGCCGAGGCGGAACAACGCTTCGACGAAGCGGTGACGACCCTCAACGAGATGGCTCGCAAGGCCCGCGAGGCGCAGCAGTAAGAACGAAGGGCGCGGTCGACGATCCATGCTCCGCCGTTTGTCCCGGCGAAGCGAGGTCTTCTTTCGGTCGCGCCAGCGAGGACTGTTTCCCACCCGAAGCAGGCCTTGGGAATGTCTGCTTCCAAGCACTTCGTAAGATAAAGCCGCGCGACCAATCAAGACAGGGGGACGGCACGCTGGCCGCCTTCTATGATCAACATCGATCCCACGTGCCCAGGAGCACTTCGAACGAGTAGCAGACAGCAGCCGCGAACCGAACGCCGCCCCAAAATAGCGAGTACTCGCGCCCGTAACAGTATCTTGCTATGTTTTGTGCTGAATGAGGCCCTGGATGGCATCCAACGCATCTTCACGCAATCTGTCAGTAGTAAGATGCTCCCACAATTGCATCATTCGATCGGTTTGCTCAAATTTTATAAAATCTTCGCCAAAGCCATACAAGTCATCTACGGATATGCGAAGCGTATCTGCAATCCGCTTCAAACTCTCATGACGAGCGTCTTTCTCGTTGAGCATATTGCCCTCCAAAGATTGTCGGTCGTGTGCGGTCGTAGGGGGTACCATCCCGCTTGGTTGTAACGCGAACGACTTGTGCGTTCAAAGGTTGTGTCAGCATGTTGGCCCGACCGAACTGAGGCGGGAGGTGCTGGTGATTTTCACGACCGACGCTCAGGGCGAAGTCACGTACATCTGCCTCGAATGGTTCTCCTACGCCGGGCAGACACGTGAGGCCGCGTACCGGGACGGCTGGACCACGTCAGTCCTGGAGAGCGACCAGGGTGCTGTCAGGGCCATCCTCGCGGAGGCCGCCCAAGCCCAAGCCGAGTTCAGCGTCCGCTTCCGCATTCGGTGCGCAGACGGGTCGGTGCGGTGGCTGGCGGCTGGAGGCGTTCCCTCATTTGGACCGCCGGGGCGCTCGTTCCTCGGCTATCTCGGGTCCATGATCGAGTTTGCTCCGACCGAGGCGACTGAGATCGCAGCGTATGGTGGTATCGAGAGGTTCGTTCCACCGCCAACACACGTGGCCACACAGGCCGTGGCACCGCTCGACACCATCGCGGATCACCTCATCATCGTGCATGCGCTGATGGAGCAGCACGACGTGATGTCAGGTCTGAAGGAGGTCAAAGGCGCATTGTTTAGGGTCGGTCAAGCGTTGGCCCGTGGGGATGGATCGCGGTCGCAGGTCAACTGAGTGACTGCAACCTCGTGCCCCGCTGCAGGCGCACCTTGCTAACTACTTCGTTGGCTTTGACGGCGGTCGAGGCAGGACGCGGATCTGGACGAGTTTTCCGGTCCGAGGGTCGAGCACTACCACCATGTCATGCCCCCTACGATCAGATGCTTTACTTCAACACCACGCGGAACACAGCCTTGATCCTCCGGGCGGTCGCTCACGATCATCGTCGCCTGGCAGTGCGTGCTACGATACAATGCAACTTATGGTTGTAAAGTGCGTAGGCGCTCAACTGACGCAATAAGGCAAGGCTTGGCCCTCCAGGAAGTTCGGTTGGGGTGTAAGCCTCGCAGCCGTGCGTGCCATGGATCGGAAACCGAACGTCCGCTTCGGGGCGAAGGGCTAAGGTCTGATTGCCACCCCGAGCAGAAGTTGCCGGAGGGCTGACAAACGTCCGCTTCGGGGGAACGCCGACAGCGCTTCCGGCGGCTGGGTTGGGTCGATAGGAGGCCGTCCGCTTATCCAGCCGATCATCTCCGAAGCGGCCGTTCCGCTTACGGCCGGACTACGCCATGCCTGATCGTTATCGCGCGCAAAACCGGCCGTTCGGCTCTGCGCCCATCTCTGTCATTTAGGCAAGCTCGGCAACGCCTGCATAGCAGACATTCATAGACACACTGGCATGCTGCGAATTTGCAGAGGGGCAGAATTGATATTATTTAACCGAGAGTCGGCGAAGTAAAGGGTTATTGAGGTCCAGCCCGCGACTAGTCGTTGAAGAAAGCACATCCCGTCGATGTCGACGGCCACTACATTGGAATTGCGTTGGGCCGACGAGCGCCCCGCGACTGCGAGAACACCATCATACAGCCGGGCCACGAGCAATCTGTCGCTGAACACTTGTAAGAGGATGGTCGAGGTGGTTTCTATGAGGCAGAAATTTAGGTGTTGCACGCCAAGCTGAATTACTGACGAGTGGATCGACGTGCGGTTCACCCACAACGCGACCGGGCTCAACCTGACGATGAGTTGGCCGAAGTGGAAGCTTGGGCGTGGCTTGAACTATCTGGTGGAGTTGGCAGCCGGCTCGTCGGTACTGCAGTTAAAGGACGTGCGGTTCGTAGAGGCGCTTAGACTGACTGACGCGCTCGACGTGAAGGGCGAGGGCACGATCATCAAGGTTGCGCTGGCCAAGAGCACGGCCGGCCTGGACCGTCTGGAGGTGTGCTACTGCAGGAACGGCTCGGCCACCAAGACCAACCCGTTCGTCGCCCCCACCCGCAAGCTGTGAGCGGCCCCGGCCTCAACGCCGGAGGTGGCCGCGCAGTGTGGTGACGCGGCTGCCTACGAGGCGCACGGCCTTGCGGAGTTGCTCCTCACTGACCCCGAACAGCTTGGCGTAGGACTCGCGGCTGGACCGGTCGTGGATGTCGAGGTGAGTGCGTTCGGTCTCGGTAGCCATCGGTGTTCGCTCCCTGACACGCCTCTCGAAGGAGCGCCGTCGACTGTGGGATCAACGCGACCTCACCCTCCGTGTTGCGACCCAAACAGACGCGTTCCGCCGGTCATGCACAGGTTCCGCGGACGATCCAACGAATGGAAGCATCTCGCCGTTATGCAGGTCGACCTCGAGATCGACCTTGAAGAACCGGAGAGATGCCACGACCGGAGCCTGCCCAGTCCAGGTGACCTCGCTTTCATATCGGGTGTGAAACTCATCCGAAATGGCGCCCAGGAAGGAATGCAACCAAAGACGCTTGGCGCTCTTCTTCTCGTATCACCACATCGAACATTTCGTCGGCCGCGCCCGTCGGATGATCCGCGTTCGCGAAGGCCGCAGCCATGATCCATTGCAATCATTATCAAGGTGGCGAAGCCCGACCGGCCCTCACCTAAGTCGCTCGGGTACTGTCGAGGCGAATGGTACCTCCCGAGAACGCGGACCTCCCGTCGCGCCTGGCCGAACTCGTCGCCGTGCTGCTCGCACGCGATGGCGAGCGCGGCGACCGTCGTCCGGACGACGCTTGAGAAGTCACAGTTCCAAATGGCGAGCCTTCGGACAGCCACTTCGTTCCCAACGAGATGCGCGGCATCGGAACACGGCCAACGGAAGTGATCCGCTCACGGTCAGAACGGTCGCGAAGGGTATGCTCACCCCCTGGGTGGACGAATGCCGAGCAATCGTATGACGGCAAAGGCTAGGACGGCCGATGCCAAGCTTAGGCCGCACACGAAAAGGAAACCGTGCGGATCGTCGCCCAAGGGCAGCCCCTTCACGTTCATCCCGAACAAGCCGGTGACGAAGGTCGGCGGAAGGAACAGCGCCGACAGCACCGACAGGACGTAGAGCTGCCGGTTCGTCGCCTCGGCGATGCGTTCGGACACCTCTTCTTGCAGCAGCCGAGCCCGCTCCGCCTGCAGGGTCATATCGCGGTCTAGCGCATCGAGGCGCTGCGCGAGCCGGGCCGCCGCCGCGACCGCCGGCCCGTGGACGTTGTCCGTCGCCCCGTCCGTCTCCAGCCGGTGGAACACGGCGGCGAGGCCGGCGATCTGCCGATGCAGGCGCACCGCGTTGCGGCGGACGGGCCCGAGCCGGCGGCGGTCGTCGCGGGGCCGTCCGTCGAGGATGTGGTCCTCGATCCCGTCGAGTGCGTCCGAGAGCCTCTGCCCGGTGGTGGCCATCGCCGACACGACGTGCCCGACAAGGGTCTCAAGGAGCAAGGTCGGCGAGGCGACGGTGTGGCCCCCCTCGACCGCCGCGCGGGTCGCGTCCGGGCTTTCCGCCGGTCCGCGGCGGCCGCTGACGAGGCTGCGTGGTCCCAAGACGAAGTGGAGCCTGCCCGCCGGGACGGGCTTGGCTCCCGGGCGGGCGAGGTCGGCGACGACGCCCCCGATGTGGTCGGCCTCGACAGTGATGCGCTGGTGCTCGTCGGGCGCGAACACGGCGGTGGCGAGCCGGGTGGGACCGAACCTACCTTCGCTCGCCCGACCGACCAGATCCGCCGCATCCAGGTCGTAGTGCAACCACAGGAACCCGCCGCCGAACGCGTCAAGGTCGCTCGCCGCCTGCGCCGGCGGGACGGACCGTCCCCGCCCATCCGCGTCGAACGCCATGGCCCATAGCGGCTCGCTCGGCCGGGTCGGCCCCGCGATGCCCGTCGTGGTCGAGGGCGCGGCGCTGGCGTCGACCGGCGGATCCGACGGCTTCATGGGTGATCCAATCGATGAACGGCCCGGTGACGGCGGGCCGATGAGACCATAAAAACTTTGAGTGGTGGCGCCGCACCCGTATGGTGCCCCCCGTATCCAAGTCGAGGGCGACCGACGAGCCGCATGGGCGCCGCACCGGACATTCGAGCGGCTCGTCGGTTCCCAGGGTTCTGCATCCTGCCAGACATCTCCACCGAACGCGCGTGGCGGCCGTCCGTCCATGGGCGCTCCGGGCACGTGCGAGCCTTGCGCGATACGCTCGCCGTCGCGCTGATCGTCAGCCTCGCACCCATCGCCGCAGTCGCCCAGTCCGCGAATACCGGCGCCGGCGGCGATCCGCGCACCTCGGTCGCCCAGCCCGAGGTGTCAGGCAAGCCGTCGGCGGTGGCGACGACCTCGATCCAGTCCGTGCTCGGTGACGCAGCCGATCCTACGGGTCTGCGTCGCTTCCTGTCTGACCGAGGGATTGTCCTCAGCTTCAACGCCATTGCCGACATCCTCGGCGACACTAGCGGCGGCACGCGTCGCACGGCCACCGTCCTCGGGCGGCTCGACATGCAGCTCGACGCCGACCTCGACCGCCTCGCCGGCTGGCACGGCGCCGCGTTCCGGGTCGAGGCCTACCAGATCAACGGCGCCGGGCTGTCCCGGGCCGCCGTCAACGACCTTGCCGTGATCAGCGAACTGGAAGCGCTGCCGTCCACCCGCCTCTACGAGCTCTGGATTGAGCAGCAGTTCCTCGACGGGCAACTGGCGGTCAAGCTCGGACAGGTGGCGGCCGACACCGAGTTCCTCGTGAGCCAGACCGCGACGCTGTTCATCAACTCGACGTTCGGCTGGCCGACCATCGCCGGCACCAACCTGCCGAGCGGTGGTCCGGCCTACCCGTTCGGCGCGCCCGCGATCCGGGCCAAGTACCTCACGACCTCGAACCTCTCATTCCAGGTCGGTCTGTTCGACGGCGACCCGGCCGGTCCGGCGCGGCAGTGGAACGACCCGGACCCGCAACGGCGCGACCGCACCGGCACAAACTTCAGGCTGTCCGATCCAGCGTTCCTGATCGCGGAAGCGGCCTACGCGTACAACTTCGAGGAACGGGCCGGCACGGGTCAGGTTCTAGTCGAGCCCGGGACGGTGACGCTCGGGGGCTGGCACCATTTCGGCCGGTTCGATTCTCTCCGGGTCGATGACACCGGTCGCTCGCTCGCCGACCCTTCGACAACCGGGGTCGCCCGCAGGTTCCGGGGCAACGACGGCCTGTACGGGATCATCGACCAGACCGTGTACCGCGAGCCGGACGACGCCGGGCAGGGCGCAAGCGCGTTCGTGCGGGCGGTGACGTCGCCGGGCGACCGCAACCTGATCGACCTCTACCTCGACGCTGGCATCGGCTACCGCGGGCTGCTGCCGGGTCGGTCGAACGACACGGCGGGCGTGGCAGTGTCGTACGCGCGCATCTCGCCGTCGGCCCGGGGTGCAGATCGCGACACCATCCTGGAGACGGGCACCGCGATGCCCCGGCGGCGGTTCGAGGCGCTGATCGAGGCCACGTACCAGGCGGTCCTCGGCCCGGGCGTGACGGTGCAGCCGAACCTGCAGTACGTTTTCCATCCGGGGGGCAACATCCCCGACCCGCGCGACGCGCTCGGGCGGCGGATCAAGAACGCCACGGTCGTCGGCTTGCGGGCGACGCTGACCTACTGAGCGAGGTTTGACTCCTTGCGGAACCTCGGCAATGGCCATCCGACCCGAGAGTGAACCGGTCGAGCCCGGACGCCGTTCGGATACCGTTCGTCAGGCGTGCACCGGAGATGACTCTTCCGCTAAATCGAGGCGAGGAATGTCCGGCGCGGCGAAGGCAAGCATGCGATCCCCCTCGTTGGGGGCGGCACGCTCGTTGTCGACCGAGAGGAGTTTCACCGCCCCGTCCGTCTCGATGATCAGCAGGGCGACCGCGTCGGTCTGCGCCCACGCATTCGCGAGGACGACTTCGAACCGCCAGCCGGCCTCGTGCCGCCCGGCCAGGGCATCGAAGTCGACCGTGCCGTTGCCGAGAACCTTGCCGCGGGTATCCCGGCTGACACCCGTGTCCGCGTGCAGGAGGTGGTCCGCCGACGGCGCGAGTTGGTAGACGCGCTCGCGGCCGATCTCGGGGGCCAACCGAGTGCACACCAGCGCGTTGTAGAGCTCGTCCCGGGTCGCAGCGAGCAGATGGTCCGGGGGGTGGTCGGCGAGACCTTCCTCGGCATGCCGCGACAGGAGCTCGGCCTGCAGCGTTGGCACCCCCGCCTCACGAGCAGCCTGAAGCGCGCCAGGGTAGGTGTCGATTAGCACCACCGGCACGCCCGCGCGATGCAGGGCGACGACCATGTCGCTCGCCCATGGCGACGCCCCGACGACGGCGAGCCGCTGGGTCTCGGCCGCGGTGGACAGACCCAGTCGCCGAGCCAGCGGTCCCAGTGAAAAGCCATGAAGGATGACCGTGGCCACGATGACCGCGAACACGGTGGGCTGGATCAGGTCGCCGCCGGCGTAGCCCGCCTCGCTCAGACGGGGACCGGCCAAACCGGCGACGGCAGCCGCGACGATACCGCGAGGGCCGATCCAGCCCACGAACAGCCGCTCCCGCCGCGACAGGTCGCTGCCCAGCGTCGCGAGCCAGATGGCGGCCGGGCGGACCGCGAACAGGACAGCGGCGGTGAGAGCGAGGATGGGCAGGGACAGCTTGCCGAGGACGCCGAGGTCGAGGTCGGCGGTCAGTACGACGAACAGGCACGACACCAGGAGCACGACAAGCGCCTCCTTGAACCGACGCAACTCGCCCAAGCCCGGCACGTGGCGGTTCGCCAGCGCGATGCCGAACACGGTCGCGCCGATCAGCCCGGCCTCGTGCATGAGAAGGTTCGGGACGACGTAGGCGACAAGCGCGAGCGCGAGCAGCACCGGCGTTTTGAGCGTCTCTGAGACGAGATCCCGCCGGAATGCCCAGGCCACCAAGAGGGCAAAGCCAACGCCGAGACCGCCCGCCACCAGCACGCCCTCGGCGAGGTGGATCGCCAGGGCGACTGCCGGGGTCTCGCCGGCGTCGTGCGGCACGCCCACCAGGATCTCGATGACGACCGCCGTGAGGATGGCCCCGACCGGGTCGTTGACGATGGCCTCCCACTTCAGGAAGGCGGCAGACCGCCGCTCCAGGCGGGCGTGGCGCAGCAGCGGCAGGATCACGGTCGGTCCGGTTACGACGAGGATGGCGCCGAAGACCGACGCGGGGCCCCACATCATCCCGCCGATGAGGTGGGCGGCGAGGGTACCCAGGACGAAGTTGACCGGCAGCGCGAAGGCGGTGAGCCGGAGAACGCCCTCGCCCGAGGCCCTGAGTTCGCGGAAATCGAGCGCGAGACCACCCTCAAACACCACGATGGCCACCGCCAAGCCGATCAAGGGTCGCAGGTTCTCCCCGAAGTCGCGGGACGGGTGCAGCAGGCCGAACACGGGTCCGACAAGGAACCCGAGCGCGAGCAGCAGCACGATGGCGGGGATGCGCAGGCGCGCGGCGAGCAACTGGGCGGCGATGCCACCGCCCACGATGCAGAGGACGGCCGTCGCCAAACCTTGTTCCATCCATTTCCTTCCGGGCAAACCTGTCGTCGAGACCGTCCGACGCCTCACCGGCGGAGGGATCAGCACTTCCGCCGTCGTAAGGGTCGGATCACATGCCCTACAACGGGTTGGAGCCTATGGGATTCCCGACCAGGTCCTCGTCGGGGTCGCACCCCCGGCATCGGTTTGGCGATTGTCGAGCTTGCGCAGCTCGGTGGCGATGTCCTGCAGGCTGGCGTCGCCCTTGCGCAGGACCCGGTCGGCCTCGGACAGCCGGTCGCGCTCCGCCGCCGTGATGTCCCGGGCGCTCAGCACCACCACGGGGAGCTCGGCGCAACCGGGCAGTCCCCGAAGCCGGTCCAGGAAAGAGAACCCGTCCATCACGGGCATGGTCAGGTCGAGCAGCACGAGGCGCGGCACGCCGTGCCGGACTTGGTCTAGCGCCTCGCAGCCGTTCCCGGCCTCACGGACAGTCCAGCCGTTGCGCTCCAGCACGGTCCGGAGGCGGTGACGCATGTCGGCATCGTCATCGACCACGAGCACGTCGCCGTCGGCTTCCCGGAACTGTTCCAGGATCGTGCGCAGCCGCGTCCAGTCCACCGGCTTGGGCAGCGCCTCCACCGCGCCGAGCGAGGCGCTCAAGGCCGCGTCGGCGACGAAGCTGACCATCACCACCGGGATACCGGCGGTCCCCGGCTCCGCCTTCAGGGCGGCGAGCACCGACCAGCCGTCCATCTCCGGCATCATCACGTCGAGCAGGATGGCGCGGGGCTTCAGCGACCGGGCGAGGTCGAGCCCGGTACGCCCGTCCCCCGCGGTGCGGACGGCGAAGCGCTGGCGTTCCAGGAACCGGGTCATCAGTTCGCGCTGGTTGGCCTCGTCGTCGATGACCAGCACGAGGTCGCCGACCGTCACCTGGTTTTCTGGAGCCACCGGTGCCGCCTCGACGACCTGCTCGGGAGCCACCGCCGGGACGCGCAGGGTGAAGCTGGTTCCCTGGCCCTCGACGCTCTCGACGGTGATGTCGCCGCCGAGCAACTGGGCGAAGGCACGGCTCAGCGCCAGCCCGAGGCCGGTCCCCCCGTAGGTGCGCGTCGTGCTCTCGTCGGCTTGCGTGAACCGCTCGAATAGCCGCCCGACCTGCTCGGGGCTCATGCCGATGCCGGTGTCCCGCACGGTGAACCGGAGCCAGTCGCCGGCCGCGGCGACCTCGCGGGCGGCCCGCAGCGTGATGGTGCCGCCCTCGGTAAACTTGGCCGCGTTCGACAGCAGGTTGAACACACACTGGCGCAGCTTGGTCGCGTCCGTGCGCGCCCGGCCGACATCCCCGGCGACGTCCAGCGCCAAGACGTTCCCCTTCTTGGCCACCAGAGCCTCCACGGTGCCGGCGGCGTCCGTGACGAAGTCGGCGACGTCGATGTCCTCGGAGTAGAGTTCCATCTTCTCGGCCTCGACCTTCGACAGGTCGAGCACATCGTTGATCAGCCCGAGCAGGTGCTGGGCGTTCGACTTGATCTTGCCGAGGTCCTTCAGCAGGCTCTCCTGGCCGAGCTCCTCCGCCTCCTCCTCCAGCATCTCCGAGTAGCCGATCACCGCGGACAGCGGCGTACGCAGCTCGTGGCTCATGTTGGCGAGGAAACGGCTCTTGGCCCGGCTGTGCTCCTCGGCGGCGTCCCGGGCCTCCTTCAGGGCGACCTCGGACGCGTGGCGCTCGGTGATGTCCTCGTGGACGCCGACCCATTCCCGGATCGTACCGTCGGCGTCGCGCACCGGCACCGCGCGGGCCACGTACCGCCGCCATTCGCCGTGGGCGGTGCGCACGCGATGCTCGGCAGTGTACGGGTATCCGGCGCGAAGGGCGTCGGTCCAGGTGGCAACCGTCGCCGGAAGGTCCTCGGGATGGATCGCCTTCGCCCAGCCGGCGCCCATGTACTGCTCCGGGGCGTGCCCGGTAATGCCGGCCCACCCCGCCTGCTCCTCGACGAAATGTCCGGCGGCGTCGGTGGTCCACATGATGCCGTTGACGGCCCGGACGGCGGATCGGAAGCGCGCCTCGCTGACGTGCAGGCGCCGCTGCACCCGGCGTTGGTCGAGCGAGGAGGCCATCATCGCGAGGAACAGGATCAGGAAGGTCATGCCGGCCACCGCCAGGGCGACGTCCCGCTGACCGGTCGCCAGTGTGGTCGCGTGCGCGGCGTGGGCGCCGGCCTCCTGCGCCGTGAACGTCGCCGCCGCCATGCCGGTGTAGTGCATGCCGGCGACCGCAAGGCCCATCACGCAGGCGGCGGCGAGCTTCTGCCATGGCCGGTTGCGGCGGAAGGTCAGCCACAAGGCGGCGGTCGCGGCGGTGACCGCGATGGCGACCGACACCGCCACGACGGCAGGGTCGTAGGCGAAGTTGCCGGGCACGCGCATCGCCGCCATGCCGGTGTAGTGCATCGCCGCCACGCCGACTCCCATGAGCGGGCCCGCGACCAGCAGGGACCGCGTGCCGGTGCCCCGGCGCGCCACCCAGGCGAAGGCGGCGGCGGTGACGCCGACGGCGATCAGCAGCGACAGCAGCGTCAGGCCGAGGTCGTAGGCGGCGGGCAGTCCCATCTCGAAGGCGAGCATGCCGACGAAGTGCATCGACCAGATGCCCCCGCCCATCGCCACCGCCGCGCCCGCACCCCAGGCCCAGCGCGGACCGACGTCCGGCCGGCGCACCCGCGCGCCGAGGTCGAGGGCGGCGTAGGACGCGAAGACCGCGATGACGATGGAGAGCGCGACGAGGAGTGGGTTGTATCCGGTATGGACCATGGGAATTCCGGTGTGTGTACGCGGTCCGTACCACCGAAAGGCAACGACCTTGGGGCACTCGCCCATTCGTGAACGGGCCGGGCGATCCGGTTTCCGGCGCTCGGTGGCTGTATTCGAGCCGTCCGTACGTAGATCCGCACCGGTGTATGCGGATGCCTAGAGCAGGAAGCGGACGCAGGCAGCCAAGGCGGCCGTCGAGGCGAGCGGGACGCCGAGCGCCGCACCCAAGGCGAGGCCTCGCCCCGTCATCGGCATGTTGTCGTTGCCGGCTTGCATGGCCAACCTCAGATGCCACAGCGCGATGGCCTCGCCGGGCGTGACGGTGCGGGACGTGGTGCCGGGGATCAAGGGCCGTCCCTCCATCGATTGCGAGTGCCCCCACCGGCGGTTCGCATGCGACGCCGGACCGGCCGTGGGATGAGGTTCCGGCGTCACCGCGGTTCAGGCCTCCGAGGATGCCGGCGACCTAGCACCCGAATGGGGCTCCGTCGTGGCCTCGTCGGCAACCTCCACCGTGTGCACGTCGAACTGCGCCAGCAGCGCCGTGCCGAAGCTCGTCGAGATCGCGACGTCGGTGGCGTCCCGACCGCGGGCGATCACGATGCGTCCGATCCGGCGGGCGTTATGGCGGGCGTCGAAGGTATACCATCGCGGCCCCTCGGGACCGTCGAGGAACACCTCGAACCACGCAGAGAAGTCCATCGGGTTCGGATCGACCGGAACGCCGATGTCACCCAGGTAGCCGGTGCAGTAGCGCGCCGGGAAGTTCATGCATCGGCACAGGGTCACAGCGAGGTGGGCGAAGTCGCGGCAGACGCCGACGCGTTGGTTGAACCCGTCGAACGCGGACCGCGTCGCATCGGCGAGCTGGTAGTCGAACCGGATGCGCTCGTGCGCCCACGTCACGATGGCCGCGACCCGCGCCCACCCCTCGGGCGCCCCGCCGAAGAGCGACCACGCGGTACCGGCGAGCTTGTCGGTGTCGCAGTAGCGCGAGCCGAGGAGATAGATCAACACCTCGTCCGGCAAGTCCTGGACCGGGATCTGCCGCGCGTCGGGGGCGTAGGCGTCGGGCTCGCCGCTGTCGTGGATCAGGAAGTCGGCCGAGACGGTGACCCGCCCGCCGGGCGAGAGCAGCCTCACGCAGGTGTTGCCGAACGTGTCGGTGTACTTCCGCATCGGAACCGGCGGGTCGACCCGCATCGCATCCGAGGACAGCAGGTCGTGGGCCCGCGACGGATGGACGTCGAGTTGGTAGATGATCGGCGTCGGCCCGAACGTGTCGTAGCCGATGGTGTACCCCGTCCTGATCCTCATGCTCATCCCCGTGAATCGAGTCCCGTCGTCCCGTCCCGCTCGGCGGCGACCATCGAGGTCTGCATGAGCCGTGCCCGTGTTCCGAGAGGACGGCTCAAAGCGTCAGAAGCAACGCGGAATACCCGGCCGCTCCCAGCGCGAAGGCCCAGAACCGGCTCTGCCGCTCGCTCGGCACCTCGTTCTTCAAGACGTTGAGGATCACGCCGCCGCCGAGGAAGGCGGTCAGCGCGGCGATTGCGGCACCGGACACGGTCGTCAGGGCGCCGAGCGCGAACCCCGCGAGCACGGCGGCGGCCAGGACCCAGCGGCCGATCCTGCGGTAGGCCGCCTTGTGGTCCTCGTTCAGGCCGTAGTCGGTGACCACGAAATGCAGCGACATGGCCACCGTGAAGAAGGCCAGGAAGGCGAAGGTCATGACCTCGCGGTGCAGGAGGAGGTACCCGACTAGGCCGTTGTAGAGGCCGAAGGATGCCATTTGGATACAGAACACGCCGACCCCGGTGCCGACGTCGGACGCCGCGGTGGAACTCCGGGCATCGGTGACCGCGAGGCCGGCGCGGCGTGATCGGTCGACCTTCGCCAACCGGTCCAATCCGTAGAAGGCCATCAGGCCGGCAAGCGCGATCAGGTAGACATGCCGCTCCGAAAAGCCCCCGAAGGTGCCGCCGGCCATCCGGCCGACGCTGGCCTCGCCATCGGCTAATTCCGGCAGGAAGTGGACGAAGACGTAGGCCACCGCGACCCCGCCGGCGGCCGACAGCCAGATGCTTCGGGGCGAACCGTCGAGGAAACGCAAGGTAGGCGTCACGACGTGGACGAGCGCCAGCACTACCGCCGCCAGGGCAGCCAGGAACGGAATCGTGGTCGTCACTCGGCAGTTTCCGAAGAGGCGGCGGCACGCCCCATGCGGCGCCGACCGGCGAGCTCGACCGGCGGTAGCCCGACGATGTCGTAGGTCGCCGACGCGATGCCGATGCCGGCGTCGTCCAGGCCGGCCAGGATCTCGCGGCTCATCGCGTCCTTGGCCCCACGAATTTGGTGTGTGCCGAGGATGAAGCGGACGGTGAGCTCCAGCCAGTTGTCGGTGATGCGGAAGAACACCCGCGGCTCCAGATCGACCGGCTTGACCCCGAAACGGTCCTGTAGCCGCGCCTTGGCCTCCCCGGCCATCGCGGTGGCGTCGAGGGCGTGCCGGCGCGCGGCGGCGAGCATGATCGCCTCGACCTTCAGGCGGTCGGACTCGTAGGTGATGGGGATAGCCATCTCCTCCCAGATAAAGGGGAAGTCGCGGGTGTAGTTGAACACCGGTTCCGAGAAGATCTGCGCGTTGCTCACGGTGACGATGCGGCCGGTGAACTGGCGGCTCCTGACCCACATCGCCGGGCTGCTGCCCTGGACCGCCGGGGGCTGGCCCATCTCCATGATGGTGGTCTGGATGAAGCCGAGGCGCAGCACGTCTCCACGCACGCCGCCCATGGTGATGCGGTCGCCCACCGTAAAGGTCGAGCCGCGCAGGATCACAAAGTAGCCGGCGAGCGACGTGATCACCTGCTGCAGGGCGAAGGCGAGGCCGGCCGAGAGCAGTCCGAAGGCGGTGGCAAGCCGGGCCGGGTCGTTGAACCAGATCGAGAGCAGCCCGAGGACCAGCAGCACCGCCGCGAGCAGGCTGATGCCCTGGCGCGTCCAGAACTTGGTCTGGAGCGTGGAATGGTCGGTGCGGGTCAGGACTAGCCCGACCAGCGCCCGAAGGCCCATGCCACCGCCGACGACCACCGCGATGAACACGAGCGAAAGGACGAGTTTCCGCCCGTTCTCGGCGTTGACGCCGACCCAGTCGATTCCGAGGAAATGCAAGTCTTCGCCCTTCGGGTAGGTCGAGGTGTATCGACGATGTGCCGGTTCAGTCCGCCTTCGGTACGGTGGTGGGCGCCGGAGACTGGGACGGAACGGGCTGCACCGTCATGGCCGGGGGCTGGTCCGAGAGCCCCTGCCGGGCTTCCGCGAGCTTAGCCTGGGCTGCCGCGAGTTCCTGGCGGGTCATCCCGAGCCGGTCTTCGAGGGTGGCCATCTCCTTGTTGCGCGTGGCCAGCGTCTCGGTCAGGGAGGCGAGTTGCGCCTGGGCGTCGGCCTGTTGCTTCCTTAGCGCTTCCACCGCTGCGGTCGCCCCGTCACGGTCGGCCGTCAGCTTCTGGATGGCCTGCTCGGCCTGACCGCGCTCGGAGATGACCCGGTCCCGCTCGGCCTGGGTCGTGGCGAGATCCTTCCGGGTCGACGCCAATCCGTCCTTGGCCTGCTGCAGTTGCTGGCCGGCCTGGGTGATCTCGGCGGTCAGCTTGTCCTTGTTGGCGTCGAGGCCGGCGATGGCCTGCTCCAGCTCGCCCCGCTGCCTCGTCGACTGCTCCGTGGCGGTACGGGCGTCCGCAAGTTCCTTCTGCGCCGCGGCCGAGCCCTCGCGGGCCTTCTGCTGGCTCTCCTCGGCCTTGGCCAAGTCAGCGGTCTTGGCGGTCGCCTCCTGGGACATGGCGGCGATGTCGGCACGCAGCTTGGCCTCCTGCTGGCGCGTATCCTCAAGGCGGCGCCCGACGTCGGCGAGCTCCTTCGTCCGGGCGGACGCCGCCTGCTCGGCCGCGGTGATGGCCTCCTTCATCGGCGCGAGCTTCTGCTCGGCCTGGCCGACCTGCGCCTGAAGGTCGGCCAGCTTCCTGGCCTCGGCCTCGGATGCGGACTTCGCCTCGGTCGCCTTCCCCTCCGCCGCCTGTCGCTCCGAGGCGAGGTTCGCCGCCTTCGCCTTGGCCTGCTCGCCGGCCTGGGTCGCGTCCCGGTCCTGCTGCTGGGCCGAGGCGATCCTGGCCTGGAGCGCTGCCAAAGTGCCGGCGGTCGACCGCTGCTGGTCGAGGTCACCCTGGAGCGCCGTCTGCCGGGCTTCCAGATCACCGATGCGGTGGTCCCTCGTCGTCCGCTGCCTGGCGCCGGCGATGGACGCCACGACGAGCCAGACCAGGAGAACCGCCGCCACGACGGCGAGGCTGAACGGGAGGGGTCGGCGCAGTTCCGGGAGATAGTCGATGGTCATGGCGGTCTCGCGGGCTTGGAGGGGTTTGGGGTCAGATCGAGGAGGCGGCCTCGCCCGGGGTCGGTTCGGCACCTGCGGCTCCGGGCTCGGGTCCACGTACGGGCGGGGCCGAGCCCGCATGTGCCGCCTCGACCAGGGAGCCGATCATCGTCAGGAGCGCGCGGTGCTCGGGCGATCCGTTCCCGGAAGCCAGGAAGCTCGTAAGCTCGATCCGGGACGGCGCCCCCCCGGACGGTCCGTTCGGCTCGTGGAAGACGAACACGTCGGCCTGGTCGTCGCCGTGGCAGAGGAACCAGCGGTCGTCGTTGCTCCCCGCGTGGATCAGCGTCCGTATGGTGGTCATCGACGGGTCCCTCGGGAGGTGGTGCTAGAACTCGGTCGGCTTGATGCCCGCCTTCTCCAGTCGCTGTTCGAGCTCGGCCGGAAGGGCCTGCACCGCCTGGCGCACCGGCATCTGCAGCACCGGATCGAGGGCACGCATCGTCGAGTACAATCCCGCCGCGGCGGCTCCGCCGAGGAGCGGAGCGAGAACGAATAGCCAGAGCTGCCCCACGGCGTCCCAGCCGGCGAACAGGGCCGGGCCGATGCTCCGGG
This sequence comes from Methylobacterium sp. WL1, assembly GCF_008000895.1. Classification (NCBI taxonomy): domain Bacteria; kingdom Pseudomonadati; phylum Pseudomonadota; class Alphaproteobacteria; order Hyphomicrobiales; family Methylobacteriaceae; genus Methylobacterium; species Methylobacterium sp. WL1. The sequence continues at coordinate 4,988,038 of NZ_CP042823.1, forward strand.
CCGGATTGACCGAGGTGTTGGTCACCGGGATCGAGACGAGGTGGATCACCACCAGGACGACGCCGATGGCGAGGCCGGCGAAACCCACCGGCGCCTTCAGGTCGGTCGCCCCGAGTATGGTGAGGACGAGGAGCGCCGTCATCACGAACTCGACGATGAACGCGGCACTCGCTTTGTAGTGGCCCGGCGAGCGCACGTCGTAGCCGTTCGATGCGAAGCCCGAGGAGACGTCGAAGCCGGGATGGCCCTGCGCCACCACGTAGAGGACGTAGGCCGCCACGATGCCGCCGAGGACCTGCGCGGCGACGTAGCCAGGCAGACGGGCGGCGTCGAACTTGCGGCTGAGCGTCAGCCCCAGGGTCACCGCAGGATTGAGGTGGCAGCCGGAGATCGGTCCGAGCGCGTAGACCATCGCCATCAGGACGAAACCGAAGGAAAGGGCGACGCCGGCATAGCCGATGTGGTCGGCGGCCGGGACCGCGCTGCCGCAACCGCAGAACACCAGGACGAAGGTGCCGACGAACTCGGCGACGTACGGGCGCATCAGCGGGATTCCTTCGGGATGGTGGCCCCGGGGTTCGGGTTGGAGGTGACGGCCGCCGCGGCGTACCGGTCGGGATCGCACACGGCGCGGTAGGTCGCAGCCGGTCGCCGCCCGCCACCCTTCAGCAGCATCGCCACGCCGAGGCACATCAGCAGGACAGGCACCGGGTTGCGGCGGACCGCTTCGAGGGCGCCCTCGTAGAGGTCGGCCCCGGTCCCGTCGCGGCGGACGGTGCCGAGCATGTCCTCGACGATGCCGGTGGGGGTGAGGCGCTGCGTAAGCCTGTCGAGCGTCCGGTCCAGGCGGCCACGGCTCTCCTCGATCTCGCGTTCCAAGGCATCTGCGTCACTCGTCATGCGTCACGCGCTCCTTGATGACGGTGGCGTCGTGCCGAAGCTGTCGGCCCGTCCGGGTCGGGACGAGCCCGTCGACCGAGAACCGGCGTCTGGCGAAGAACGCCAGAACAACGCCGATGACGAGGAAGGCGACGCCGACGATCAGGGCGGCGAGCGCCTCCGAGCCGACGACGGTGGCGAGCCACTTCACCAAGGCGTCGACCAACTCCAGGAAGCCGACGACTGCGAACACGGCCGCGCCGGCCATCGCAGCGAGGCCGACGATCAGACGTCGCAAGTTGTCGGCCATCTCCTGGCGGAACAGGGCGATCTCGCCCCCTAGGACATCGCCGGCACCCCGGAGTGCTTCGGCGAGTAGGCCCTGGAGCCCGCCGGACGGCGGGGGGTGGGGAACGGCGCTCACGGATACCCGCCCCATGCCTGCTTGTGCTCAGGAACCTGCGACTTGCGGGCATCGCCTTCGCCGGACCGGAGGACGTGGAAGGCACCGTACCCGAGCGCTCCCACCACCAGGGCCGTCGCCAGCGGATTGCTACGCGCGGCTACCTCGGCATCACGATAGAGCTCTCGCCAGCCGCGGCGAGCGACATGACCCGAGAGCGCATCGAGGTTGTCGGCGACCGTGTGGACGAACGGCTTCGCCTGCGTCTGTCCGTCAAGCTCTTTGCCGCCCGAACGCAGTGCCCGGGCGAGTTCGGACAGGAAGCTGGCCGCCTCGCTCTTGCGCCGGTCTGCATAGCCACCGGCTTGGTCGCGCACGGCATCGGCCAAGCCGGCCGGCGAGCGTGCCGCCTGCATAGGGCCATCGGCGGCTGGGGCCGGCCCCGCAGGTCGGGTGGGATCGTTCACGGCGATGCTCCGGACCTGCGAGAGGACTTTGATGGGCTCCCGGGCCTAGCGGCGGCCGTGGACGACCATGGCGAGGAGGTAGCCGAGCGCGCCGGCCATCGCCGCCATCATCAGCGGGGACTCCTTGGCGTAGCTCGTCACCGTGTCGGCGCCCTGGCGGTAGGCGCGCTCGGCGTCGGGGAAAGCATCGCGACCCTGCTTGAGCGCGCCCTGGGCGAGGTCGCCGGCCTGGTCGGCCACGTCGCGCACGGCGTCCTTGGCCTGCCCGTACAAGTTCTCGACGTTGCCCTTGGCCTCGTTGGCCGCGCCCTTGGCCTGGGTCTCGCGGTCGCTGGTGAGGTCGCCGACGGCGCCCTGGACCTTGCCGCCGAACTCCTTCGCGGCGCCGGTGATGCGGTTCTCGTCCATGGTTCTTCTCCTGGTTTGGTCCCGGACGCGCGGGATGCGCGTCCGGGGATTGGGTCGGGTCGATTACTTTCCGGCGCTCTTGCCGTGGGCCTTGGTCGAGCTTTCGTGCGCCTTCTCGGAGTGGCCGTGGGCCTCCTTCGAGTGCTTGGCAGCGGCGGTCTCGTCGCCCTTCTCGTGATGCTCGGCCGCGGTCTTGTGCGACTTGGCGGCGGCCTCGTGGTGCTTGGCAGCCTCGGCGTGCGCGGTCTTGGCCATGGTGGTGTTCCTCGAATGGCACCGTCACGGTGCTCGTTGCGGTCGCGTCGACCGGCGCGTGCGGTCGGAAAAGGACCCGACCGGCGTGCGGGATGTCCTCAGGCGCGAGGCGCGTCAGTGCGCCGGCAACCTGCCGTCGGGGGTGTAGCGGTCGACCGCCGACGGAAGCTCCCGTGAGAGCCTGGAAAGGAGTTCGTCGCTCGAAAGGCCGGTCTGCTTTGTCAGGGTCGCGAGCAGGTCGGAGCCGAGGGCGGAATGCATGTGCTCAGCCGGAATCTCGGTGTTCCGGCCCTGCCGGACCCATGAGTCCGCAGCCTCGCCGTGACCGTTGCCGCGGAAATGCTCGATCAGCTGGCCGAGGCCCCCGCCGAGCAGTCCACCGGCACCGGCACCACCGAGGTTGCCCAGGATGCCGTCGAGCCCTGGTTGGCCAAGCGTGGCACCGGACGGGTTGGCTTCGGAGGCGCCCTTCAGCATCTCGGCGATCTTGTCCTTGTTCTGGTAGCCCGCCACGGCGAGCAGCCCGAGCAGGGCGGTCATGGAGGGGAAGCCGTCACTCATGTTCATTCTCCCGTTCGGGTGTTCGACGTACGGGTTCGGGGCGGCTCAGGACCTCGAACCGGTTCCCTTGGATGCCTTGTATTCGTCGATGGCGGTCCGGCAGCCGGGCGAGAGCTTGCCCATGTTCCTGCCGAAGCACGCGACCACCTCCGGGCCCTTCGGGTCCATGCCGTTGCAAAGGCTGAGATAGTCCCCAGAGCAGGACGTCCGGAGATGGCCCGTGGCGGCATCGTCGCCCTGGGCGCCGGCGGATCCGGCCGCCATGACGAAGGAGAGGACAAGGAATCGGGTGATGCGGATCATGGGGCGGCGGCCGTGCCTGTTGCTTGCCCGAGGGTTCGCGCGTCAGAAGGGAGAGGTCCGCGGGACCCCTCCCGACCAGGCGCTCAGACCGGCTTGCGCGGGGCGGTCCCGGCGGTGCCGGCCGTACCGGTACGCTCGACGTTACCCCGCTCGTCGGTGACCTCGACCTCGGTGTGGCGTACCTTGTCGGTCACGGTCTCGACCCGCTGGGTCGCGTCCTTGCGGATGCCGACCTCGCCGACGACGCGGGCCTCCTTCGAGACCACCGCCTGCTCGCGCATTTCGGTCGCCTCGATGACCTTGTCCTCGAACAGGGCCATGTCCCCCGGCGTCACCGCCCGGTCGACCACGCGGCGGTCGACGCGTACGGTCTCGTCGTGCAGGGTGACATTCTCGCTGACGTCCTTCTCGACCGCGTAGGAGCGCACCCGCACCCGGCCGCTGTCGACCATGCGCTTGCCGACGTTGAGGCGCTCCTCGACCACCGGGATGTAGTCGGTGCGCTGCGCGGTCTCCTGAGCCGCGACGGTCTCGGTGGAGCCCGCCGCACGCAGCCCCGTCGTGGCAGTCGTCGATGCGGGAGCAACGGCCGCGACCGGCGCGCCCGCAGCCTGCCCGTTCCAGCCCTCCTTGCGCCAGGACGCCTCGCGCTCGTCCATGTCGACCGAGCCGTGCTCCTCCAGGATGTCGTAGGTACGCTCGGCGTACCCGTCCTCTACGGTCGCGGTCAGCATGGTGCCGCCGCGGTTCAGTCCCTCGGCGTGGAGGTGGCGGTCCTCCTCCGGCATGAAGAACTCCTTCAGCGAGCCCCACATGCCGCCCTCGTGGGTCGTGGCGGCGCCGGTCGTCGTGCCCGCCTCGCTGCCGGATAGGATCCGGACGCCAACCTCAGGGATGCCGATGGCCACAAGCTTGGCCTTCGCGGCCGTCGCCTCGGGGTAGGTGTCGTACATGGCGGTGATGGTCTGGGTCATGGTTCGACCTCCGATGGGGGTGCAGGGGACAGGGCCGTGACGTGCCCCTCGGGGGACACGCGTTCGATCACGGCGTGCTGTCTGCGCAGCGTCACCGGCATCTCGACGTCCTCGCCCGCCGTGGTCTGGCGGACGTGCACCTCCTCCCGCAGGACGAGGCGCTTCTCGACGACGAGGATCTCTTCCAGGATGGGGATGATCGTCACCCCGTTCGCCTCGCGGACCACCGGGGGCGCTTCGCCCTCGGCCAGAGTCCGGTTGATGGCCACCCGGGTGACCCCGACCATGTCGCTGCGCAGGGTCTCGCGCAGGACCTCCTCGACCGTCTCGGTGCGCGTCGTGACCCGCACCCGCCCGGTCTCCACCGCCCGCTTTTCGATGCCGGCGGTCTCGGCGATCAGCGGGAGGACCGCCTCCTCGCCGACGGCAACCTCCGCCGCCGGCTCGTTCTGCGCCCCGGAGCGATACGGCTCGGTGGCGGCGGGGGCGTTCACGATCAGACTCGACGCTGTGTGGTGGCGGCGACGGCGGTGCGGGTGAGCACCGGGTCGACCGCTGCACCGCGTCCGGCGAAGAAGGCGGCAAGCGCACCGAGGATCAGCGCCAGGGCGCCGTAGAGCGCCCCCTGCGAGCCGACGCGGGCGGCGGTGTCGGCCGCCTGCTTGGCCTGCTCCTTGGTCTTGGCGACCGTGTCGTTGAACTGCTGCACGTACTGGGCAACCTGGGTCCGAGCTTGGTCGACCGGGATGTTCTGGGCCTTGGCCAGCGCCTGGGCCGCTTTCTCCTGCGCGTCCTTCTGCTGGGCGGCGTCACCGGTCACGGCGGCGCGCATGGCGCTGACGGCAGCGTTCTTCAGGGCCTCGGGGTCATTGCCGGTCGTGCCGCGGACTTGATTCTCGATATTCGAGAACGGGTTGTCCATGCCCGGCAGCGACGGGCCCGCGGCCTGCGCGGCGGTCTTCACAGAGCCGCCGATCAAGTTGCCGGCGCCGCCGAGAGTGCTCGACACCGCGCTCGACGCGCCGCTGACGATGCCGCCGACCGCCGATGACAGCAGGTACACGACGACCAGGGTCGAGACCGCCCAGGCGATCAGCCCGTGGTAGGCGGTGGTGGTCCGGGCCGGCTTGCCGGAAAGGCGCCCGGCGAGCCAGCCGCCGGCGGTGGAAGCAAGGATGCCGGAGATCACGAACCAGATCCCGGCGCCGGACGAGAGCGACCCGGCGGTCGGGGTGCCGCTGCCAGCCGGGTCGACGGTCGAGAGACCGATGCCGAGCCCGACCATGTTCAGGATGACCTGGGCGACCAGCGCGATCACGGCGCCGGCGATGACGGCACCCCAAGAGATGGAGTGCAGCGCCATCGTGCGCATATCCTCGGCCGGGGTGGCCGGGCTGGTGGTCGGCAGGTCGCGGTCATAGGCAGAACGGGTGGTATCGGGGGATAACGCCATCGTAGTAACTCTCTCGTCGGGGGTGGTCGGGTCGGGCTTCGGCCGAGGATCGGCGGAAGTGGGTTCGGCCGGGTCAAAGAACCCGGCGGCGGCCCATCAGGGCGTGGTAGAGCCACAGCACCACCACGGCGCCGACGACGGCTACGAGCAGGCTGTAGAGGTTCACCCCGGACACCCCGGGCTGGCCGAACCGGTTGAATAGGAAGCCACCGACGACGGCGCCGACGACCCCGAGCAGGATGTCAACGACGAGCCCTTGGCCAGTGTTGTTGACGATCTTGCTGCCGATGAAACCGGCGATCAGGCCGAGCACGATCCAGGCGAGGAGGGACATGGGCGGTCTCCGGGCATGCGCGCTCGGTCGGTGCCAAGGCCGCGCGGGACGGGATGGGGTGTGGGCTACTCTCTGGCACGGCGGTCGCAGTGAGGCGGCTGCCTGCCGCCGAACCCGCCTGTGGTCGTTCGCTCGACGACCGGACCCGATACGCGACAAGCGCCCCGGGTCCGCGATGTTCCGCCGATTAACATCTAATCAAACCGCAATATTTCCACTTTGGTTCGTGGCGAATATTCGCGGTTTAGGTTTTCGTCAGTCGACGTCTGGTTCCGGCTTCAGTTCCGGGCGTCGTTTCCCCCTGGGGTTCGACGGCGTGATCCCGGGTTCGGGGCCGGGATCCCCGGTGAGCTTCTCCAGGGCGTCCCGTACCGAAGCCCTGACCTGTTCCAGGGTCGGCTTGAGCTCGTCCGTCCGCTTAAGCTCGTCCGCCGGCTTGGGTTCGTCGGCCATTCGCTTTCCGGTCGATGCCCAGCCTTGCGTCGTGGTTGAAGATGGCCCTGGTCCCGCCGCGTGCAAATCGTCGGAACGTACCGGTTCGAATGTTTTATGTACCGGTCAGGTCACCGGGAAGCCGTGGTCCCGGCCCCAGACCACGGCCTGGGTGCGCCGGTTGACGCCGATCTTACGGTAGAGCGCGGCGGCGTGGTTGCGCACGGTGCTTCCTGATAGCACCAGGGCCTGGCCGATGGCCTTGTCACTCTGTCCCCGGCAGATCAGGTCGAGCACCTGCCGCTCGCGGGCGGTGAGGTCGGGCGTCGCGGGCCGCGCACCCTCGCCGGGGTTCCGCAGAACCGAAAGCTTCTCGACCAGGCCGCGGCTGAACCAGGAGGCGTCGGTCATCACCGTCTCGATGGCCGAGTACAGCTCGCGCTCGGAACGCTTGCGCTCTGTGATGTCCTGCAGCACGGCCAGCACCGCATCCTCGCCGTTGATGACCACGCGCTCGGCCGAGACCAGGCAATCGAGCGCCGTCCCGCCCCCGTCGCGCACGCAGGTCTCGACGCCGAGGGCGGACCCTTCGTGAGCCAGGGTCGCCTCGAACCGTTCGCGGGCGGCGTCGTCGACCCAGAGGCCGGTCTCGGCGACCGTCCGCCCGAGGGTATCCCCCTCGGCACGGCCGAACACCCGGACGAACGCCTCGTTGACGCCTGTCACGATGTGGTCGCTCGCACGGGTCAGCACGGTCGGGACCGGGGTAAGCCGGAACGCCTTGGCGAAGCGCTCCTCGCTCTGGCGCAGGGCGGTCTCCGCCTTTCGGCGCGGTTCCAGGTCCGCGAAAGTGAACAGCATGCAGGCGACGTCGCCCATCTCGATGGGTTGGCCGGCGACGATCACGGCGTGTGTGCCACCGCCCGGGCGCTTCAGGAACGCCTCGCGATGGGGGATCGGCTCTCCGGCGTTCAGGTGCTCCAACGCCCTCTCGCGCCCGTGGGCGTCGGCAAGGAGGTCGACCTCGTACACGCTGCGCCCGAGGACCTTGTCGCGCGCGTAGCCCGTGATCTCCAGGAACCCCGTGTTCACGCGGACCAGCCGCAGGTCGGTCAGGCGGACGATCACGGCGGGGGCGGGGTTAGCAGCGAACGCGCTCTCGAAGCGCTCCTCGGCCTCGAATTGTGCCGAGATGTCCTTGATGATCAATGCCAGGAAGGTCGGGCGGCCGCCCGCGTCGGTGACCACGAGGCTGCGCAGGGAATGCACGAAGTCGATGCCGGGCCGGTCGGCGTGCCTGACCTCGACGACGACGTCGCGGAAGGTCTCGCCGTCCGTGACGCGCTCGATGGGGTAGCGGCCGGGCGCACGGTTGTTGCGGTAACGCAGGCTGAAGCGCGCGCGGTAGGCGTCGACCGTCGCGCCGAGGTCGGACAGGGCCGCCACGCCGTGCATCGCCAGCGCCGCGTCGTTGGCCCAGGAGATGCGCTGGTCCGGCTCGACCAGGATCACCCCCTCGCTCAGGCCGGCGACGAGCTGGCGGAGTTCCGAGCGGTTGGCATCGGTCGCGATGGGTCCACGTCCGGGGCCATGGCCGCCAGCGCCCCGTGCGCCCGGTGGTTCGATCTCGCGCCCGGGGGTGCGTCGGCTTCCGACCGAAGCATTTTTCGGGTTGACCTTTGGATTCATGGTCGCCCCCGTAGGCTTGGCTCAGCGTCGCGGCAGGGCGGCAGGGCCGGATCGTGTTAGGCAACACTAGCATGCCGGGCCGTGGGAGTCCCCGTCCGCAACGCCACGAGGTCCTCCGGGACAAATCGAAGCTTTCGGCGTTGAGGTGCGATGCGCCGCGGAACGTGGCGTGACCGGGAATCCCGCATGCCGATGGACGACGCCGTAGCCGCGAAGCCGCCCGCCCAGGTGCCGCCCTCGCTGGTGCCTGGCCTGCGCGGCCTGCTGACCCTCGCGGTCGGCGTCGTGCTGATCGCGGCGCTGTACTTCGGGCGCGAGGTGTTCATCCCCCTCGTGCTGGCGGTGCTCCTCAGCTTCGTCCTGGCCCCGGTGGTCAACCTGCTGCGTCGGATCAAGCTCGGGCGCGTGCCCTCGGTCATCGTCGCCGTGCTGCTGGCGCTCGGCGTGATCGGCGGCATCGGCGCGGTCATCGGCACACAGGTGGCCGGGCTCGCCGGCAACCTGCCGCAGTACCAAGCCACGGTCTCGAAGAAGTTCGCCGGTCTGCAACAGGGTTGGCTGGGCGAGGCCAATCGGGTCATCGCCAAGTTCAGCCATCAGGTCCACGATGCCACTCAGAAGGCTGACGCCGCCGGCACCACCGCGGCCACCGGTCCCGGCGGCGACACCCCGAAGGCGCAGCTCGTCCGCGTGCAGGAACCCGAGATCTCGCCGCTCGCGCTCGCCGAGAAGGTATTGGGCCCGATCTTCGAGCCGCTGACCACGGTGGGCATCGTCCTGGTCGTGGTCGTGTTCCTGCTCCTACAGCGCGAGGACCTGCGCAACCGCATGATCCGCCTGTTCGGATCGAGCGATTTGCACCGCACCACTGTGGCGATGGACGACGCGGCCGGACGGCTCGGGACCTACTTCCTGGCTCAGCTCGGCATGAACGCCGCGTTCGGCGTCATTGTTGGCGTCGGCCTGTGGTTCATCGGCGTGCCCAACCCGCTGCTCTGGGGCGTATTCTCCGCGCTGATGCGCTTCGTGCCCTACATCGGCGCTTTCATCTCCGGCATCCTCCCGGTGGCGCTGGCGGCGGCCGTCGATCCGGGCTGGAACATGGTCATCGCCACCGCGGCCCTGTTCCTGATCGCCGAGCCGGTGTTCGGGCAGGTGATCGAGCCCCTGCTCTATGGGCACTCCACCGGGCTCTCGCCCTTCGCGGTGATCGTCTCGACCCTGTTCTGGGGCTTCCTGTGGGGGCCCATCGGCCTGATCCTGGCGACCCCGTTCACCGTCTGTCTGGTCGTGCTCGGTCGCCACGTCGACAGCCTGGAGTTCCTCGACATCTTGCTGGGCGACCGGCCGCCGCTAACGCCGGTGGAGAACTTCTACCAGCGCATGCTCGCCGGAGACCCGGACGAGGCCCGCGACCTCGGCGAGCAAATGCTGAAGGAGCGCTCCTTGTCGTCGTACTACGACGAGGTCGCGTTGAAGGGCCTTCAGCTCGCCGCAAACGACTACGCACGCGGGGTCGTCACGCCTGCGCAGCTGGAGAACATCCGGGCGTCGTCCCGCTCCCTGGTCGAAGACTTCGAGGACCATCCCGACGTCGAGCCGGCCGGCACGGACGCGACGGTGAACCCGAACGACACCCCGACGCTGGCCGAGCGGGCGCATCCGAAGAACGAGGCGGTACCCGGTCAAGCGCCACCTCGCGAGGCGCTGCCGGAGGCGTGGCGCGGCGAGGCGCCGGTGCTGTGCCTGGCCGGCCGCGGCCCCCTCGACGAGGCCTCCTCGGCGATGCTGGCGCAACTCCTGCGCAAGCACGGACTCGGGGCGCGCGTGACGGCCTACCAGTCCGCCTCGCGCGAAGGCATCCGCGACCTCGACCTCTCGGGCGTGGCGATGGTGTGCATCTCCTACCTCGACATCACCGGCAACCCGTCGCACCTACGCTACCTGCTGGAGCGTCTCCGTAGGAAGTCGCGGGACGTCAAGCTGTTGGTCGGACTATGGCCCCAGGGCGAGGCGGTCCTGACCGATACGGACCTCGGTCGGCAGGTCGGGGCCGACGCCTACGTTTCGTCGCTGCGCGGTGCGGTCGAGGCGTGCCTGAGGGAGGCGGGCGCGACGAACACGGGCGACGAGACCCCGGCCGCGGCGAACGCCGCCTGAAGCTGGAACCCGCCGATGGCTTGACCGTTGTTCGGACGTCTTACAGTCAAGCCTCGGACAGCCGCCGTGAAGACAGTCTTCGCCGCCCTCGCGATCTTCCTGGTGGCCGCAGCACCGGCCATCGCTTCCGAGACGTCGAACGTCGTCAGCGGCGTCTCGAAGCCCGCGACGGTCCAGATGGTCGTTGTCATGAACGCCGCCCCGGTACCCGTCGCGCAGGTAGCGTCGACCAAGAAGGTTCGCATCGTCCTCGCCTCGCCCTTCGGTAACTGAGCTCTGCCGGCCGGCACGGTTGTCCGATGGTCCAGGAGCTTATCTTCGGGCTTGCCGTCCGCACCCCGCCGTAATCATCCGCTAGGACTTCCCGGCCTCGACGGAGCGTGACCCGGTCACCCGTCCCGGCCATGGTTCGGGGGTACGGGTGTTTCCACGGTTTGCATGTGCCGAACGGGCACTGGCCGCCACGCTGGTAGCCGCCGTCCTCGTAAGCCTCGGGGCCTGCGGCGGACGCCCGACCGGCGTGCTGCTGCCCATCGCCGACGCGGCACCGGTCGCGGGTACGTCCCGTGTCGATATGCTGGTCGCTACGACCCGCAAGTCCGCGACCGACCGCGGGGTACTGTTCTCCGGCGAGCGCGGCGAGGCCGTGACCTACACCGACCTCGCGGTGTCGATCCCGCCGGACGCCACCCGCCAGCCCGGCACCGTGCAATGGCCGGAACGCCTCCCCGGCAACCCCGCCACCGACTTCGTGGCGCTGCGCGCCGATCCGGTCGACCGCTCGAAGGTCACGGCCTGGACCGGAAAGGCGGTGCACGGACGAGGCAAGCGCCACGTCCTGGTGTTCGTGCACGGGTTCAACAACAAGTTCGAGGATGCCGTCTTCCGGTTCGCGCAGATCGTGCACGATTCCGGTGCCGAGGTCGCACCGGTGCTGTTCACCTGGCCGTCCCGCGGCTCTGTGCTCGCCTACGGCTACGACCGGGAAAGCACCAATTTCTCTCGTAATGGCCTGGAGACCCTGCTGCGCGACCTCGCCAGGGACCCGAACGTCGGCGAGGTAACGGTGCTCGCCCACTCAATGGGCAACTGGCTCACCCTGGAGAGCCTCCGACAGATGGCCATCCGCGACAAGCGCGTGGCGCCCAAGATCCGGAACGTCATCCTGGCCGCACCCGACGTCGACATGGACCTCGCCCGGGGTGCCTTCCACGATATGGGCAAGGATCGGCCGCGACTAACCCTGATGGTGTCGGGCGACGACCAGGCGTTGGCGGTCTCGCGTCTCGTCTGGGGGGACAGCGTGCGACTGGGAGCCATCGACCCGAACGCCGAGCCGTACAGGTCCGAGCTGGAGCGCGAGAACATCGGCGTCCTCAACCTGACCTCGGTAAAGTCTGACGATGCACTCAATCACGGCAAGTTCGCCTCCGGGGACGTGGTCGCGCTTCTGGGCAAGCGCCTTGCCGACGGGCAGCCGATCTCGGACGGCCAGATCGGCATCGGCGACAGGCTAGTGAGCACGGCCGCCGGGGCCGCCTCGACGGTCGCCACCGGTGCCGCACTGGCAGTCGCCGCCCCGGTGGCCATGATCGACCCGCAGACCCGCGAGACCTACGGCGACCACCTCTCGAACGTCGGAAGCGGTTTCAAGGACACCGTCGGCTCGACGGCCGACCTCGCCGCCGCGCCCTTGCGCGCTGTCACGGGCGGTCGCTGATCATCCGAAGCAAGTAAGTCTGGATGGGGCTGACTCCTCAGCCCTGCGCAGAAGAGATGATAGTGTGGAATGTCGGGCTCACCGTTGCTGCGGAGCCGTTGGCGTGGATGGGCCTCGTCCAGGCCCAGAGCCTGGAACATGGGGCTCAAGAGTGTGCTATCCGGGGTTAGATGATCGCCGGTCCCCTCGGGGCCGTCGTTGGCGATGCGGTCGGTGCGATGGTCAGCATGGCCAACGGCAGTCCCGGCGTCGACCGGCGTGCGCGTTTCCTGATCTATGCGCTGGGCGAGCGGCGGCCGTCCTTCGCCTACGTCGGTCCCCTGCGGGTCGGTACCATTCTGCCTGAGGACGGTGTTATCTACTACGACGTGCCCACCGAGTTCGCCCTGCCGAACTACAGCTACACCGTCGTCAACGACCACCCGTGCTCGTTGACCCGCGCAGGCGCCGTGTTGTCGAGATCATAGAGTAGAAATGGTTCGATAGCAGGCTGTCCGCTTTTCCGATGGGCCTACTCTCAAGCGGCCGTTCCGCTTTCGGCCATACTACGCCATGCCGGATCGCCGACCCGCGCAAAACTAGACGTTCGGCTTTGCGCCCATCTCAGACATTCCTCCCTTACGATGCGCTTCTCTTAAGCGGACGTCCAAGCGGTGCACAGCACGGTTCATATCTCCCCATGAGCCGAACATGGATTGGAACTGCCTCAGTGCGCCGCGTGTCCTCTCATCTGGGCTGGCTTAGAGGAATCCGATCGAGAACCAGGGGACGAGGATGATGACGAGCAGGCCAATCAAGAGGGCGACGATGTAGCCGACGATCGGGCGCATCCCGGCATCGGGGTGGATCCGGCTGATGGCGCAGGCCGCGTAGTAGCCGACACCGAAGGGCGGGGCGAACAGGCCGATGCCCATCGCGAGAATCACCACCATGGCGTAGTGGACCTCGTGCACCCCGACCGCCCGGGCGATCGGGAACAGCAGCGGGCCGAACAGCACGATCGCCGGGATGCCCTCCAGCACCGATCCCAGGACGATGAAGGCGAGGGCCGAGACGAACAGGAAGCCGAGCGCGCCGCCCGGCAGGCTCTTCATCACCTCGGCCAGCGTCTGCGAGAAGCCCGACTGGGTCAGCGCCCAGGCCATGCCAGTGGCCGCGCCGATGATCAGCAGGATCGCCCCCGACAGCGTGGCGGTGGTCACCAGCATCGGGTAGAGCCGCCGCCAGTCGAACTGCTGGTAGATCAGCAGCCCCGCCAGCGCCGCGTAGACGATGCCGATGGTGGACACCTCGGTGGCGGTGGCGATGCCCTCGACCACGGCGAAGCGGATCACGAACGGCAGGGCCAGCGCCGGGATCGCGACCAGGAAGGCGCGGCCGATGATGCGTCCGGACGGCCGGGCGACGTGGCTGAGGTCCTCCCGGCGGTAGCGCCACCAGACCAGCGCGCAGAGGGTCGCGGCGAGCACGAGACCGGGCAGCAGGCCGCCGGTGAACAGGGCCGTAATCGACACGCCGGTGACCGAGCCGATGGTGATAAGCACGATGGAGGGCGGGATCGTCTCGGTCTGCGCGCCGGTAGTGGCGAGCAGCGCCACGAGGTCGCCCTCCTTGGCGCCCCGGGCCCTCATCTCGGGGAACAGCACGGGGGCGACCGCGGCCATGTCGGCGGCCTTCGAGCCGGAGATGCCCGACACGAGGTACATCGCGCCGACCAGCACGTAGTGCAGGCCGCCGCGGACGTGCCCGAGCAGGCTCGCCAGGAACCCGACCATGGCGCGGGCCATGCCGGTCATCTCGATGAGCAGGCCGAGGAACACAAACAGCGGCACGGCGAGCAGGATCAGGTGGCTCATGCCCTCGTCCATGCGCCCGACCACCACCATCGCGGGCGCGTGGGTGGTCAGCGTGATGTACGCGAAGGTGGACAGGCCGAACGCGAAGGCGATTGGCACGCCGGAGAAGACCAGCGCGCCGACGCCTAGGACGAAGAACAGCAGCAGGTTGAGGTTGCCGAGGTCCATCAGCCAGGGCTGGAGGGCCACGAGTCCGGCGGCGACCGCGACGCCGAGCACGAGCGCCCCCGCGGTCAGCTTCCAGTCGGCCGTCTCCAGGAGCCGGATCGCCGCGACGAGCAGCATGAGGCCCAGCCCGACCGGCAGGGCGGCGGCGCGCCACGCGTTGTTCAGCTCCAGCGCGGGCGTCTGGACGAAGGTCTCCTCGCTGGCGAACTCCCAAGCCGGCTCCAGCAGCAGCGCCACGAAGATCAGGCCCGCCACCAGGGCGACCGTCTCCAGGAAGGTGCGCAGGCGCGGCCCGCTCATGGCCACGAAGGCGGTCATCCGCATGTGCTCGGCGCGGCGGAAGGCGACCACGGCGCCCAGCATGGCGAGCCACAGGAACAGGATCGAGGCGAGCTCGTCGGACCAGACGAGGGGTTCGCGGAATACGTAGCGGCTCACGACGCCGCCGAGCAGCACCGCGATCTCGGCGAGCACGAGCAGGGCGGCGGGGATCTCTACGAGGTAGCCGAGCCCGTCGTCGAGGCGGCGCAGCCAGCCCCGGGCGCGCAGGGGCGGACCCGAAAGCTCGAGCCCGGCCGCGCTCTCGACCGCCGCGATATCGATCTGCATGCTGCCCTCCCATCAGGCGGCGACGCCGGGACTGCCGCCCGGTTCGTCGCGTCGTCGATCTACGGTGTCTCGCTCGTACGCGTCGCACGCCATGTCCGTTCCGCCTCGTCCCAGGCGGCCAGTGGCTGAAGATCGGGGACCCAGGCGAGGCCGGTCTTGGCGTCGGATGAGACAGCTTCGGGGGTCACCACGATGTCGAGAAGCGCCGGCCGATTGGCGAGCGCGCGCGCGATGGCCGGTCCAAGCTGCTCTGCGGTCTCCACGCGCTCCCCATGCATGCCGAAGGCGCGGGCCATCGCGGCGTGATCGCTGAACTGAAGCAGGGTTCCGACGACCTTGCCGTGCGTGACTGTCTGATCATGCACCTCGATCTGCCACGCGCCGTTGTTAGCCACGACGATCAGCACCGGCGCCTTGTGGCGCGCGGCCGTGTCGAGTTCGATGGCGTTAAAGCCGAAGGCGCCGTCGCCGGTCGCGACCAGTACGGTTTTGTCCGGCCGCGCCAGGCTCGCGGCGATCCCATAGGGCACCCCGACGCCGATGCAGCCGAACGGCCCCGGATCGAGCATGGTCGGCGCCGACAGGCCGACGCGGGCAAAGCTCAGGAAATCGCCCCCGTCGGTGATCACGATGGCGTCGTCACCGATCGCGTCCTGGAGGGCGGAGATCACCCGGTTCGGGTGAAGGCGGCCATCGCTGCCGTTGGGCGCCTCCGCCATCGTCTGGCGGAGCTTCTTCGCGCGCCCTACATGGCTCGCGCGGAGCTTGCCCGCCCAGTCGGGGTCGACCGCCGAGGGCCGGTTGCCAGCGGTCTCGACCAGCGCGCTGAGTGCCGGGCCGGCAGATGCGAGGATCTCCACCGCGCCGCGGCGATTGTCGCGCAGCTCCTGCGGGATGTCGGCGATGCGCACGAACTTGGCGTCCCCGAACACGGCCGGCGACCCGTAGGCGAGCTGGAAGTCAAGGCGGCGGCCGACGGTGAGCACCACGTCGGCGTCGCCCATCACCGCTCCGCGCATGGCCGCGACCACGGCGGGATGGCCGTCGGGCACCAGGCCGCGGCTTTCGCCGGTGTCGAGGTAGACGGCGCCGAGGCGGTCGAGCAGCGCGGTCAGCTCCGGCCCGGCCCCGCGGGCGCCGCGCCCCGAGATCACCAGGACGCGCCGGGCCGACCACAGCAACTCCACCGCCTCGGCAATCCGGTCGGGATCTGGCCGCGCCTGCGCGCGCGGCCGGGGCGCGAGGTGCTCGGGCAGTTGCATGGCCTTCGGCACGGGCTGGCGCATCGTGTCGGTGGGGAAGTCGATATAGGCGGGTCCCGGCTCGCCGCCCTCGCCCAAGGCGCGGGAGATCGCCTCGTCGAGCTCGGCCAGGGCTAGCGTCGACTCGCGCACAGTGCGGGCGTAGCGGGTGACCGAGCGCACAATCGCCGTGTGGTCGAGGTCCTGCAGGCCGCCGCGGTTCTCCTGGGCCCGCGGGCTGGTGCCGGAGATGACCAGCACGGGCGCGCGGGAGACGTGGGCGTTGGCAATGCCGGTGACCGCGTTCGTCATGCCGGGGCCCGCCGTCACCAGGGCGACGCCGATTCTCCCGGTCACCTCGGCATGGGCCTGCGCCATGTGCACAGCGGCGCGCTCGTCGCGCACGTCCACGATGTCGATGCCCTCCGCGTCGAGGCGCATCCAGATCGGCATGATGTGGCCGCCGCATAGGGCGAAGACCCGCTCGACGCCCCGCGCCTTCAGCGACTTGGCCATCAGGGCGGCGACGCTATCTGGAGTGACCTGCATGCGGATGATCCTTTCTCAGGGGGCTCAGCCGAGCCATGCCACGAGGGTCGAGACGGTGAGGACGGAGACGAGGTGCGAGATCAGGATCGCCCCGGAGGTCACGCCCGCCCGCAACCCATAGAGCTTGGCGATGGTAAAGGGGCCCGAGCCGATTGGCAGCGCGCTGAGCAGCACCGCCGCCCGCGCCCAGAGCGGCGGCACGTCGAAGATCCAGAAGACGAGAAGGGCCGTCACGGCCGGCTGGAACAGCAGCTTCAGGACGACCAGCAGGCCGATCCGGCTCCGGTCGCCGGACAGCGCGCTCTCCTGGGCGAGGAACAGGCCTATGCAAACCAGTGCGCACGGGGACGCCGCGCCGCCGAGGAGCTTGGCGGCGGTCTCCAGCGGCTGGGGCAGCGGCAGGCCGGTGAGGCCGGCGCCGAGCCCCGCGACCGGCGCCAGAAACAAGGGGTTGCGCAGGAGCGAGACCAGGACCCGGCGCACGGTGTTGCGGCGGTCGACGCCCCGGCGGAGGTCGAACTCCACGAGCACGATCGCCGTGAGGAACAGGACGCATGCGGTGAACAGGGTGGCGATCACCGCTGCCGGGAGGCCCTCCGGCCCGAACACCAGCAGGCAGAGCGGGATGCCCATGAAGCCGACGTTGCCGTAGCCCGCATCCAGCCCCTCGATACTGGCATCCGCCATCGAGCCGCCGCGGCGTAGCCCGAACCAGAAGGCCAAGGCGAAGGTGAGGCTGATGCCACCGGCAAATCCCGCCGCGAAGCCGACCTGCCCGATCTCGGCCGGCGTGATCCGGGCCATCGTCGTGAAGATCAGCGCCGGCAGCGCGAGGTAGACCGCGAAGCGGTTGATGCTGTCGGTCGACTCGCGCGTGAACCCGCCCAAGCGGCTGCACAGGAACCCAACCAGGATCAGCGCAAAGATCGGGACGGCCGCGTTCAGGACGGCCTGCATCGCACCGGCCGTCGACGGGGACTGGGGCGGGGGAATCGACGGGCATCGCGGGCACCCATCAAGCCGGCGTGCCCGCACCGGCCTCGGCGCTCAACTGCGCCTTGAGGACGCGGTAGAGCACCTTGCCGGTGGCGTTGCGCGGCACGGCCTCGGCGGCGATGAAAGAGCAGGTGCGCGGCCGCTTGTAGCCGGCCAGTCGGTCCCGGCTCCAGCCGATCAGGTCGGCTTCGGTCAGGGCGGTGCCCGGGTGCAGTACGACGACGGCGTGGACGCGCTCGCCCCACTTGGCGTCCGGCAGACCGACTACGGCAACGTCTTGCACGCAGGGATGGGTGCCGAGCGCCGCCTCGATCTCGGAGGGATAGACGTTCTCGCCGCCCGAGATGATCATGTTGCTCTTGCGGTCGACTAGTTGGATGAACCCGTCCGCGTCGCGCCGGGCCATGTCGCCCACCGTGCAGTACGCGCCGCGGAAGGCGGCGGCGGTCTTTTCCGGCAGCTTCCAGTAGCCGTCGAAGGTGTAGGGATTGCAGGAATAGAGTTCGCCGGGCTCCCCGTCCGGCACCTCGTCGCCATCCGCGTCGAGGATCCGGATTGGGGCGGAGCCGACGCATTCGCGGCCGACCGAGCCGAGTTTCGTGAACTGGTCGCGGGGGTGTAGCATCGTCACCCAGCCGGTCTCAGTCGCCCCGTAGAGCTCGTACAGCCCGGAATTGTGGAACAGCCCCATCACCGCCCGCTTGGTCTCCTGGCGGGCGGGCGCGGAGGAGATCATCAGCTTGGTGACGCGGTCGAGGTCGTAGCGTGAGCTCTCCTGCGCGGACAAGCCGAGCATCATGATGTAGTGGGTCGGCACGAGCGAGGTGAAGGTCGCGCCGCCCTCGGCCAGGGTGCGCAGGCAGTGCTCTGGGTCAAAGCTCTTGCGCGAGTAGATCGTCGTCGCACCGCCGCAATAGCTGAACGCCCCGAAGAAGTAGAGCGAGTTGGCGTGGCACATCGGCATGACGAGCAGCGCGCTGTCATTGCGGTGGATGCCGAGCTCGATCTCCGTGCATAGGGCCATGAGGCTGGCACCGCGGTGACTGCGGATTGCGCCCTTCGGGTTGCCGGTGGTGCCCGAGGTGTACATCAGCATCCACGGATCGGCCGCTGCGACGGCCACGTCCGGCTCGGCGTCGCTGGCGGCCGCGAGGAATGCCTCGTAGTCCCGGTAGCCTTTCGGGCAAGGCGTGGGCCCGAAATGGACGACGTTGCCCTCGGGCAGGCCGAGATCAGCTCGCACATCCTCGACGACGCCGGCCAGCTCGTCCTGAACGATCAGGGCCGACGCCTCGGCGTTGGTCATGATGAAGCGGATCTCGGGCCCGACGAGGCGGAAGTTGATCGGCACGGCGACGAGGCCAGCCTTGGCGGTCGCCGCGTAGATCTCGGCCCATTCTACGCAGTTGTAGGCGAGCACCCCGACGCGCGCGCCCTTCCCGAGGCCGAGGCCGAGCAGCGCGTTCGCCAAGCGGCAGGCGCGCGCGTTCCACAGGTGGAACGTCATCGATCGTTCCAGGTCGCGCGCGCCGAGGCGCTCCGGCGCGAGCCGCGCATGCACCGAGAGCATCTGCCCGAGCGTCAGGAGCTCCTTCATGGCGCCATCTCCTCGATCGTTCTCGCCTGGTGGTTCCCGCCTTTCGGACGCATCAGCCGATGGCGCCGGCGTACTTCTCCAGCAACGCCCACGCTTCGGTCCCGAACTTGCCCTTCCAGGTCTTGTAGAAGTCCGTCTTGGCGAGAGCCTGCTGGAACTGCGCCGGATCGGTGGTGTTGAAGGCCAGCCCCTTTCCCTCCAGCGCCACTTTCAGGTCGGCACTATCCTTGAGGTTGTCCTCGCGCTGCTTGAGGGCGGCGGCATTGAAGTGCTTGGCCATTACCGCTTGCAAGTCCGCTGGGATCGTCTTCCAGACGCGGCCGCTCGCGAGCAGCCAGAAGCCGTCCCAGGCGTGATTGGTGAGCGAGCAGAACTTCTGCACCTCGTAGAACTTCGTCGCGTTAATGATCGCCAGCGGGTTTTCCTGCCCGTCAGTGATCCTGGTCTGAAGTGCGGCGTAGGCCTCGCTCAGGGGGATGCTGGTCGGCGCGGCACCCAGCGCCGTGAACAGCGAGACCCACAATGGGACGACGGGCACGCGGATCTTGAAGCCCCTGAGGTCCTCGGGACGGCTGATCGGCTTGGTGCTCGTCGTGACTTGGCGGAAGCCGTTGTCCCACATCGCCTCGAACGGATGCAGGTTGGCTTTCTCGATGCTGCTGCGCATGTACGCACCGACCTCGCCGTCCATTGCCGGCCAGACTTTGTCGTAGCTCGGGAAGACGAACCCGATGGCCGGCAGCGCGGCTGCTGACACCAGCGTCGACAGCAGGGTCGTGGGCATAGTCGCGAGTTCGAGCGCCCCCGAGCGCAGCTGCGAGATCATGTCCGTATCGCTGCCGAGCTGATTGTTCGGGAACACGGAGATCGATAGGCGCCCGTTCGTCTCCTTCTCGATCGCGCCAACCGCCTCGGCGAGCCGGACGTTGAGTGAGTGCGTCAGCGGCACGTCGTTGCCGAACTTCAGTTTAAGCGGCGCCCCCTGCGCGCGTAGGACCGCCGGGCTGAGCACGGTCCCTGCGCCGAGCGCTGCCGCGCCGGCGAGCCCGAGGAAAGCCCGGCGGCCGAGGGGAGCGGTCCGATCCGGGCGAATGGACGCGTTGGTTGGCGTGGTCACGGCGTTCCTCCCATGCTCGCCGCGTTGCGAACCGTCGCACGCGGCTTTGTATAAGTCCGCCGGCTCGCGCCGGACAGCGTCAGGTGACGCATCCAACGGCCGGGCAAAGACCTCATCGGCGTGAACACTGAGATGGCGCTCAGCATCCGCCCAATCGCGTCTCCAGGCCCAGCGCCTTAGAAACCCTCGCCGACTCACTTTGAATTCGAATATGGTATGCGAGTTTTGAATTTGCACAAGCGCTGAAATGGTGCAGGATCGCTCCAGCGGGTGGCAGGAAAGACGGCGGGCGGGAAAGATGGCGGGCGGGGCGCCAGTGCCAAGTCTGGTCGAGCAGGTCTACGAGCGGATCCTTTCCGAGATCTGCGAGGGCACGCTCGCGCCGAACGCGCGGCTGATCCAGGACGAGCTCGCGGCCGCCTATGAGGTTTCGCGGCAGCCGGTGCAGCAGGCGCTGATGCTGCTGCGCGAGCGCGGCTTCGTGGCCGACGCCCCGAAACGCGGGGTGATCGTGACGCCGCTCGACGCTGACGTGCTGCGGGACGTCTACGAGACCCGGGAGGTACTGGACGGCCTGTCCTGCCGGCTGGCAGCCGAGCGGGGCTCCGATCGCGCTCAGGCCGAGGGCCCTGCCCTCATCGCGCGGGGCCGGGAGGCGATCAGCGGCGGATCAGTCGCCCGGCAGATCGCCGCGGACCTGGATTTCCACCAGTTCATCTACGCAATATCGGGCAACCGGTCGGTGGAGGAGGCAGCCCGTCCGCACTGGCACTTCATGCGCCGGATCATGGGCGCGGTGCTGCGGGTCGAGCGCGACATCTCCAGCGACATCTGGAACGAGCACACCACCATACTGGACGCGATCATCGCGGGGGAGCCCGCGGAGGCCGAGACGCTGGGGCGCGCCCACATCGCGCGCGCCTCGAAGAAGTTTTCGGGCCAGCTGCGCGCGCTCCAGGAGCAGACGGCGGCCCGGCACAAGAGCCGTTCGCTGACCGCGCATTCCAGAATTGGGTGACCGGGTGCATCGAGCGCAGCAGGACTAAAGGGTACGACGTGGATTTCACCATTTCTGCCGGCGTCGAGGCGTACCGCGCCCGAATCGCGGCCTTCGTCGACACGCACATCCTGCCCCTGGAGGCGGACCCGCCCGCCTATGACGGGAACGGGAACATCGGCTTAGGCGAACTGGCCCGGCTGCGCGGCCTCGCGCAGGAGCAGGGTCTCTGGTGCCTCCAGCTCAGGCCGGAGACCGGCGGGGCCGGCCTCGACAAGGTCGGCATGGCGGTCTGCTACGAGGCGATGAACCGCTCGATCTTCGGGCCGGTCGTGTTCAACTCCGCCGCCCCCGACGACGGCAACATGACGGTGCTGGAGAAGGTCGCGACGCAGGCCCAGAAGGAGCGGTGGCTCGACCCGATCGTGCGCGGCGAGGTCCGCTCCGCCTTCGCCATGACCGAGCCGCATCCCGGCGGCGGCTCCGATCCCGGCATGATCCAGACCCGGGCCGAGCGGCGGGGCGACACCTACGTGGTCACCGGGCGCAAATGGTACATCACCGGGGCCGAGGAGGCCGCGCACTTCATCCTGATGGCGCGCACTTCCGACGATGCCCGCAAGGGGCTGACCGCCTTCCTGTTCCACAAGGACCAGCCCGGATGGGAGATCCTGCGCCGGATCCCGATCATGGGCCCGGAGGAGCATGGCGGCCATTGCGAGTTGCTGTTCGACGGTCTGGAGATCCCGGCCGAGAACGTCCTGATGAACGAGGGCGACGGCCTGAAGCTGACCCAGATCCGCCTCGGCCCCGCCCGGCTTACCCATTGCATGCGCTGGCTCGGCCTGTCGAAGCGCTGCGTCGAGATCGCCCGGGCCTACGCGGCGGAGCGCCATGGCTTCGGCATCCGGCTCGCCGACCGGGAGAGCATCCAGCTCATGCTCGGCGACCTCGCCATGCGGATCGAGATCGGCCGGCTGCTGGTGATGAAGGCCGCCTGGGCGCTGGACCAGGGCAGCTTCGCCCGCAAGGAAGTCTCGATGGCCAAGGTCCACGTGGCCAATCTCCTCCACGCGGCGGCCGACGTGGCGATCCAGATCAACGGCGCCCGGGGCTACTCGACCGACACGCCCCTGGAATGGATCTACCGCTACGCCCGGCAGGCCCGGCTGGTGGACGGCGCCGACGAGGTCCACAAGATGGTGCTCAACCGCAATCTCGAGGCGGAGGGCGATGCCTTCTGGACGTGGACCGTCGGGGCGTGACCGCCGGGACGGGGACGACGCGCCGGTGGTCACGCCCCCGTACCCGCATCCTGATCTGCCCGCGCCCGCGGCCCGGCACCGCGGCACGCGGTGCCGGGATCGGATGTCCGCGTCTCGCGACAGGACCTGACAGACGCACCGAAGCGTGGAGTTTATGACGATGACCGATGTCGTGATCACAGGGGCGGTACGGACCGCGATCGGCACGTTCGGGGGGTCGCTCGCGGCGATCCCGCCGGCGGCGTTGGCAGCCCAGTGCGTGGCGGAGGCACTTAAGCGCGCCGCGACCGCACCCGAAGCGATCGGCCACGTGGTCTTCGGCAGCGTAATTCCTACCGAACCGCGGGACGCCTACCTCGCGCGCATCGCCGCCATGGAGGGCGGCATCCCCAAGGAGGTGCCGGCCATGACGGTCAACCGCCTCTGCGGCAGCGGCTTGCAGGCGATCGTCTCGGCCGCGCAATCGATCCTCCTCGGGGATGCCGACACGGCGGTCGCCGGGGGAGCCGAGAGCATGAGCCGCGCACCGCACCTGCTGAAGGTCGGGCGCACCGGCCAGCGCATGGGCGATGCCGTGCTGGTCGACTACATGCTGGGCGCGCTGAACGACCCGTTCGGCAACGGCCATATGGGCGTCACCGCCGAGAACGTGGCGGAGCGTTACGCCGTCTCCCGCGACCAGCAGGACGCCTTCGCGGCCGAGAGCCAGGCCCGGGCCGCGCGGGCGATCCGCGAAGGCCGGTTCCGCGACCAGATCCTGCCGGTCGCCGTGCAGCGCACGCGCGAGACGGTGGCGTTCGACACCGACGAGCACCCCAAGGCCGCGAGCGCCGAGGATCTGGCGAAGCTGCGCCCGGCCTTCTCGAAGACCGGCAGCGTGACGGCCGGCAACGCCTCGGGCCTCAACGACGGCGCCGCCGCCCTCGTCCTGTCCAGCGCCGACCGGGCGGAGCGGGACGGCCGCACGCCCCTGGCCCGCATCGTCGGCTACGCCCATGCCGGCGTGGACCCGTCCGAGATGGGCATGGGTCCGGTCCCGGCCGTGCGCCGATTGCTGGAGCGGACGGGCTTGCGGGCCGCCGATTTCGACGTGATCGAATCGAACGAGGCCTTCGCGTCCCAGGCCTGCGCCGTCTCCCGCGAACTCGACCTCGACCCCGCGAAGGTCAATCCGAACGGCGGCGCCATCGCGCTCGGCCATCCGATCGGCGCGACGGGGGCGATCATCACCGTGAAGGCGCTCTACGAGCTGGCCCGGACGGGCGGACGTTACGGGCTGGTGACCATGTGCATCGGTGGCGGACAGGGTATCGCCATGGCCGTCGAGCGGCTGCGCTGAGATGGCCGACCTCTTCGATCTCGCCGGCCGGCATGTCCTGGTGACCGGCGCCTCCAGCGGCCTCGGCCGCCACTTCGCCGGGACGCTGGTGCGCGCGGGGGCGCACCTGTCCCTCTGCGCGCGCCGGGCGGACGCCCTCGCCGAGACCGTCGCCGGCGTCTCCGGGGAGGGCGGCCAAGCGCAGGCCGTCGTCATGGACGTCACCGACGCGGCCAGCATCGAGCGGGCCCTCGACGCCGCCGAGGCCCGCTTCGGTCCGGTCCATGTCGTCGTCAACAATGCCGGGATCACCGCGACGAAGCCCGCCCTCGACCTCGACAAGGCCGACTGGGACGGGGTCCTCGATACGAACCTGAAGGGCGTCTGGCTGGTGGCTCAGGCGGCCGGCCGGCGCATGGTCCGCCACGGCGCGGGCGGCAGCATCGTCAACATCGCGTCGATCCTGGGCCTGCGGGTCACCGGCGGACTGGCGCCCTACGCGGCCTCGAAGGCCGGGGTCGTCCAGCTGACCAAGAGCCTCGCCCTCGAATGGGCGCGCTACGGCATCCGGGTGAACGCCCTGGCGCCCGGCTACATCAAGACCGAGCTGAACGACGCGTTCTTCGAATCGGAGCCCGGCAAGGCCCTGATCAGGCGGGTGCCGCAGCGGCGTCTGGGGGAGGCGGCCGAACTCGACGGGCCGCTCCTCCTGCTCGCCTCCGATGCCGGGGCGTACATGACCGGCAGCGTCGTGGCGGTCGATGGCGGCCACCTCGTGTCGGGCCTGTAGCGGATGGATCAGGATCGGCTGCGCATCTGGCTGGCCGGGACGCTCGGCTGCCCGGACCTCGCCATCGCGGATACGCGTCCCCTCGGCGGCGGCTCCATTCAGGAGAATCGGCTCGTCAGCTGCCGGGTCGGCGACGACGTGCGCGCCTTCGTGCTGCGCATGGATGCGGCCGCCACCATCGCGTCGAGCCGGACCCGTGCCGAGGAGTTCCGGATCCTAGAGGCGGTCTGGAACGCCGGGGTCCGGGTGCCCGAACCCGTCGCCTTCTGCGAGGATCCGGAAGTGATCGGCGCCCCGTTCGCGGTCATGGGGCTGGTCGAGGGCGTGGGGCTGGGCCCGCGGATCGCCAAGGATCCGAGCCTCGGCGGCGACCGGGAGCAGCTCGCCGAGACCCTGGGCCGCGAACTGGCGAAGATCCACGCCACGCTCGACCCACGGGCGCTGCCGGGCGGGCTCGCCTTCCTGGGCGCGCCCGAACCGGATCCCGCACGAGCCGAGATCGCGCGTCTGCGCGCGAGCCTCGACGGTATCGGTGTCCGGCGCCCGGCGATCGAGTGGGGGCTGCGTTGGGGGGAGGTCCGCGCCCCGGCCTGCCCGGCGCCGACCCTCGTCCACCGGGATTTCCGGACGGGCAACTACATGGTCGACGGATCCGGCCTCACGGCCGTGCTGGACTGGGAGTTCGCCGGCTGGGGTGACCCGGATCAAGACCTCGGCTGGTTCTGCGCCGCCTGCTGGCGCTTCGGCCGGCCCGAGCGTGAGGCGGGCGGCGTCGGTTCCCGCGCGGCCTTCTACCGGGGCTACACGTCCGAGAGCGGGCGGACGGTCGATCCGGCGCGCGTGGCCTACTGGGAGGTGATGGCCCATGTGCGCTGGGCGGTGATCGCGCTGGAGCAGGGCGCGCGCCACGTCTCCGGGCGCGAGTTCTCCCTCGAACTGGCACTGACCGGCCGGATGGTGCCCGACCTGGAACGGGCGATCCTGCGGGCGACCGCCCCCGCAGCATGGAGCTGAGCATGCAGGACGAACCCTCCGGCGCCGCCCTCCTCGACGCGGCCCGCCGCGCCCTCACCGAGGAGGTCGTGCCCGGCCTCACCGGCCGCCCGCGCTACGTCGCCCTGATGGTCACCAACGCCATCGGCATTGCCGCCCGCGAAATCGTGCAGGCGGACCAGCTCGCAAAGGCCGGCGCGCGCGTGCTCGATGGCGCAGGCGCGCCCGACAATCCGATGGAGAATCTGGTCCGAACCATCCGAGAGGGGCAGCACGATGCGGATGAGGATCTCCAAGCAGCGCTTACCGAAGCGGTCGAAGTGGCAGCACAAATTTGGAAGCCGTCGGCGCCGGATAAATAATGTACTTTTTCTGCAAAGCCGATCTACATAGATTATAATTGAATCAAAATTCGATCATGTAGTTTGATCGTGTCGAATATGTCGAAGGACCGTCGACCACGCGAGAGGCGAACGCGAGGTAGCTGGCGTGCTCGACGGCGCCGGACTGACAGACGCGGTCAATTGGTTAGAGGTCGAAGGATGTAGCTTCTGTCCAGGGCACCTCCGGTTCGTGCCAATCCCTGTACGGATCGTCCTCACGCATGTTCGCCCTAGCCCCACCTAGCGCGCGCCTGGATCTGATGAATCAATGAGGCCGACGTTCAGAGCACCAAACAACGCGATTACCCGCGTCTCTTGCCCCTGAAAACGCAGGGCATCGCGCGCACGCTCCGCTCGGCTCTAGTCCCATGCCGCGTAAACGACCTCGGTGCCGACGTCATGCCAATCCTCGCCTGACGGAGTTGAACAACCGCTTTCGGGCGCACCATAGATCGATTTTTACGACGAGGTTGGGTCGGTAGCGGCTTGTCCGCTTATCCGCATCAGCTGTCCAAAAGCGGATCGGCGGCTTTCGGCCAAACCCTGCCATTCCAGACCGCAGCTTCGCGCCATGAACGGACATCAGCTGATCGCCCGGTAGCGGACATTCTGTTTCGGATGACCGTCGCCGTGTCGCCCCCTGGAGCGGGCCGCTCCTATGCGATCAGTTCTACCGAGCTATCAGCCGAACTGCGGTGACACGGAGTGTCCTCTCCTCCCCTGGCGCTTCTGACAGCGCAAACCACTTACGGCTGCGGGTGGGCCTGTGGCGTGGGAGCCATTTTCGGCTTGGCGGGCGTTGGCGGAGCCGGATCTGGTAGCGGGCTTGGCTTAGACGGCGCCGCGTTCATCGGTGTGTTGGCTGGCGAGACAGGCGACGGAGGCGTCCGAGCCGGTGCGACAGGCGTCACAGCCGGCGGGATCGGTGTTGGTGCCGACGCGGAGACTTCACCTGACCAACAGCTCATGTACGGAACGTTGGTCACTCGATACGCGACGAACGTGGCCACCGCTGCCCCGACGACTGCGAGCACGCCAACAAACCCCAGAAACCTTCGCTGCCATTTGATCCGACCGGCGAGGGTGACGAAAATCGTATCGAACTGATCGCTTAGCGCCGCAAAGTCCCGCTGAAACGTGGTTTTTTGGCGCGCGATATCGTCGGATATGGACGCCAGCGTCGCCCATTGGTTTCCGATGGCGATCGCCAAGAGCGCGACGAAGATCCACGCTCCCACGACGACGGCGAAGTTGGTCCAGAACTCGACGCCGCAGGCGGATGTGACTTTCAGCTGCGAGGCGACGATGACCGTCGCGACAGGGATACCGAGCAACTGCGTCTGGATATCGATAATCGTTTTATGGATTTTGTTGAGATAATCGATGCGTGCGGCTTCGATCTCGTTGCGGATCTTTGAGTAAGAGAAGCTGGACGCGAACAGCTGATAGCCGTTGCGAACTTCCTCGTTCACCGAACCGAGGTTTGCGATGAGGTGGCGAAACCGGACTGCGACCGGCTGAGACGCGCAGATCCCGATGACGGCTTCGGCGAGGATCGCGAGCTTCTGGTCTCGGTGAATCTCGTCGGCGCACGCGCTGAGAATGGCGTCGGTGTCGGAGACGCTCACACGGTCTAAGTCGGCGGCCTTATAAGCCAGCGGAACGCTGAACTTGCCATCCTTGATGAAGATCAATTCCCTTTTGGATTGATCGACATAGGCCGCTGCTTCGCCGACGAGCTTCGTGAACTCGATGACCTTGCGATAGGTCGCTAGGCGCTCGGGACAGGGATCGATGTCCGGTGTGATACCGCCGTCGATGACGAAGTAGGCGCGCGGTTCTTTGACCCGCGCTTCCGGGGTATCGAGCAACCCGTCGAAGTCGCGAACGAGGGAGCCGAGCGCAGTCCGGGGTGGGCCGACGCGGACTGATACGATCTGACCGACTTGAAGCGCGCCATCGTCAAGTACCACGATGTCTGCGTCAACAGCGACATCCTGGTCATCTTCGATGAGTTGGATGACCTCCAGGACTTCTGGGGTCGCAATCGACAGCCTTCCCTGATCACTGTTCTGCTCGAAGGCGATATAACGATACAGCAGGGTCAGCTGGTCGAATGTGATCCTAGCCATCTTGGCTGTACTCAGCGCGCAGCTGCGCTGTGAGATCCTCCGGCAGGCCGGTCAACGTGAGGGTGTTGTCCTCAGCGTTGAACCGCACGTTTCCGCGGGTGATCGCGTCGCGGTTGAACTCGATGCTCCAGGTCGGGGTCTTGCCCTTGAATTTGATCAGCGGTCCGAGGGCGCGGCGATCAGGCACGAAGCCGTCGTTAAGGCGCAGATCGGGATCGGCCAGAACGGTCATCAGCCTCTCGGGATCCTGCGGGCTCAGTTCGTTGGCCAGCGCCTCGAAGCTGAGTTCCTCCTGAGCCTTGGCCGAACGCTCGCAGATGGTTTTCGCGCGGGCGAGGAAATCGTCTTTTCTCGGGGTGTCCATGCCTTCATCGGTGGCGAATGCCATCAACGCTTGGACAAGCTCGGCCGTGTCGCGGCGGTTCTGGACCGTGGTGTCACAGCCGAGGAATTCCTTGAAGTACTCGGAGACCTCCCGCTTGCCCTTCAAGAAGCCGATGTAGCGCTCCTCGCCGTTGGCCCAGCTGGTCATGTTGATGCGGCCCGCGAACCGAAAACCGTCCATGTCGAGATGGCGGACATCCTGAACATCGAGATCGCTCGTCATCGACGCGCCGAGCTTCTCGTTGACGATCGCGATGAGGAGGTACTGCCGTTCTTCGCGCTCGAAGTGAGCGAAGAAGACGTGGCCGCCCGTGGCAGCGCCCTTGTAGCCCGCCTGGGCTTTTAGCGTTTCCATCATCTTGTGCGTCAGCGTCGTGAAGTCGCTGGGCTGGACGTTGAGGTAGGCGCGGAGGTGCTTCTCGGTCGGAAATCGATCTTCATCGACCGCGAATTTCCCGTAAGATTTCGAGGTCCGCTTGGCGTAGAGAGCGGTGAGGTCGTCGATCACGCGTTGCATCGTCTGAGTAACTTTCAGATCGCTTTTTCCGTGCTTAACGACGAAGGCCCCCTGGGTTTTGGTCAGGTCGTGGATCGCGACGCGGATAATGGTGTTTGTCACCTGCCCTCCCAGCGGCGAATGCAACGACCTCAGGTGTCGTTCACTGCGGCCGAGACTGGCTTGGCGCAAGGACGCTGACAACCCAGACGATACGATCGCCGCCCCCTGTCCCGAGCTCCTTTCGGGGTGAGTTGAACCGTGCAGAGCGCTGACCCCGCATCCCACGTGACCCCGCTGTTTTACATTGTGAACGAAACAAGAACAAGTGTGGGATGGCAGCGGCGTGCTCGCTACGCCAAAGCGCAGAGAACCTGCGCCGCTGTATGCAAACTAGGGTTTTGCATACAGCACTTTTCGAAGTGTCGGACTGCGTGGGACTGACGGTCGCCGTCGAAAATGCGACTGGCGAGAAGGCCCGCCATCTTGAAGAGCTTCGGGTCCTGTCGCGATCGCATTGGGGTGGCGGCCGGAGCGCGCCGGAGCTTCTCGTGGTGTTTATCCGTCCCAATGGTCGCGACGCGGCGCGGGCGGGTACGACAGAACCCTGGCCCCAGGCGGCGTTACGCGTGAAAGCTGTTCGCCCAATGCGAGCGGATCGCTAGAGTCCCCGACGAGCAGAAACGGCAACGGTCTAAAAAGGACACTCGAGCAAACGCCTCGTAATGCGCCAAAAGGGCGACAAACCGCGGTGGAGCACAACACCCCCAGTCAACCCTGCCGAAGGTTCATAGCCGCGGGCTGGTCGCCCACAAGCGGACATTCCCAATGCCCGGAATGGGTCAATTTTTCGCGTTGGCGGAGGCCTTCCCGGACTACGACGCGAATGTCGGCGGGATCCGGTACTTTCGCCTGGACTGTCGCCGCCAACAGAGCGTGTGTGTTGACCGGGCCGACGCAGCCGCGGGCCGAGGCAGCTACTCGCACGGGGTGACGGTATGAGCGAGACGACCACGGGCCGGACGGATACGAGCGAGGCCGGCCTGAGCGTGACCGCAGCTCTGGCCGCCATCAGCGCCCACCTGACCGAGGCCGCCGCCCTCGCCAAGGCCGCCCTGGTCTGCGCCCGCGCTGGCTCCGAGCGCGAGGCCGTGCGCATCGTCCTCGACCTCGACGTCCCCCTCAGCGAGGCCCAGACCCTGCACGGCGCCATCTGCCTCATCGGCCGCATCAACCGAAAGGCCGCCGAGACTTTCGCCTCCCGCGACTGACTGTCCGTTCGCACGCGGCCGTCCCCATGCGGTCGCTACGCGCGGTCGTCCTCGCCTCACCCCGCCGGCCCATCGCAGAGCCGATCGCGGGGTCGGGTCGGTGGCGGGGCTCGCCCGCCGCTACGGAGACGATCGCCATGACCGCTACGAATGCCACCGCCACCGCCCCGACGACTGTCCCGCTGAACCGGACCGAGGCTGGCCTGCTGCAGGCCGCCGCAGCGGACGAGGGCCGACTGACGCCCCCCGTTGCGATGAAGCCCGCCACCCACGCACGGCTGCTCGGCCGCTTCATGGGCGATGGCCTGGTGATCGCACCCGCCGAGGCGGGTGGCCCGCACCGCCTCACCCCCGCCGGATACCGGGCCATCGGCCTCGCCCCGCCCAAGCCGCCGCGCGCCGCCAAGGTGGCTGCGGGTGCTCCTGCCGCCACACCGGACGATCCCGCCCGTACTGCGATCGCGAGCAAGAAGGCGCAGGTTCTGGCGCTGCTGAAGCGCGAGCAGGGGGCGACGCTCGCCGAGCTGATCGCGGCCACCGGCTGGCTGCCCCACACCACCCGTGCCGCCCTCTCTCGCATCCGCACCGGCGGCCAGGCGCTGCTGAAGGCTGCCCGCCCAGACGATGCCATCGCCTACTGCATCCCCGCGCCGGTGATCCCGGCCGCCCCGCCCCGGGCGCGCAAGCCCCGGCGCACACCGACGGCTGAGGCCGCCGTCGCGGCTGCGGCGGCAGCCTGATGGGCGGGCAGCGCACTCCGGCCGCGGCGCAGACGGTGAGAGCGGTGGTCAGGGCGGAGGTCAGCCCCCGCCGACCGGCTCGCCGCTGCGCTCGATGAACTCGCCGGCCTCGACGCCGCCGCCCTCGCCCGGCGCTGGCGGCGGGACTTCGGTTCGGCCGCCCCGCCCGGCCTCTCCCCACCCTGCGCTCCCGCATCCTCGCCCACCGCCTTCAGATCCGCGCGTTGGGCGACCTCGACCGCGACATCGCGCAGGTCCTCGGCCGTTTCACAGCCGGGCGGGGGACGGCGGTCGGACGAGACAGGTCCGAGCCCGGCGCTGGGGCCATCCCGACCGCCATCGCGGTCTCGGTGCCGGACCGGCGCGGGCACATCCCCGGCGTGCAGCTGTCGCGCGAGTGGGGCGGGCGCATGCACACCGTCACCGTGCTCGACGCCGGCTACGCCTGGGACGGGGCGACCTATCCCAGCCTGTCCCGCGTCGCCCACGCCATCAACGGTACCAAATGGAACGGCCCCCGCTTCTTCGGCCTGCGCGAACGGGCCGATGCGGCGACGGGGGCTGGGCGGGAGCGAGGTGAGCGGAGGGCCCCGGCGTGAGCGTCAAACCGCGGCGCTCGGTGAACGCCGCACAGCATCCCCCCTCGGGCGCCCGCCCGACGCTGCGTTGCGCGATCTACACGCGTGTCTCGACCGAGCACGGGCTCGAGCAGGAGTTCAACTCGCTCGACAACCAGCGCGAGGCCGCGGAAGCCTACGTGAGGAGCCAGGCCCATGAGGGCTGGCGGCTCCTGCCCGAACGCTACGACGATGGCGGATACTCCGGCGGCACCCTCGAACGTCCCGCCCTCCAGCGCCTGCTCGACGCCGTGCGCGAGTGTCGGGTCGATGTCATCGTTGTGTACAAGGTCGACCGCCTCACCCGCGCGCTCGCCGACTTCGCCAAGCTCGTCGAGCTGTTCGACGCGCATGGCACCTCGTTCGTGTCGGTGACCCAGGCGTTCAATACGACCACCAGCATGGGGCGACTCACCCTCAACGTCCTCCTCTCGTTCGCCCAGTTCGAGCGCGAGGTCACCGGCGAGCGCATCCGCGACAAGATCGCCGCGTCCAAGCGCATGGGCATCTGGATGGGTGGCGTCGTGCCGTTGGGCTACCGCGTGGAGGCCAGAGCGCTGCACGTGGTCGAGCAGCAGGCCGCGGTCGTGCGCGCGATCTTCGCCCGCTATCGCGCGCTCGGCACGGTCAGCGCGCTGCACGCCGAGCTGGAGGCCACCGGCATCCGCGTGCCCGAGCGCCGCGATGGTAAGGGCAAAGCGGTCGGGGGCGGGGCGTTCACCCGCGGGCACCTGTACAAGATCCTCGCCAACCCGATCTACGTCGGCTGGCTCAGTCACCGGGGCCGTGTGCACGAGGGCCAGCATGTTGGCATCGTCGACGCGGCGGTGTTCGACGCGGTGCAGGCGCAGCTGGCGGCCAATCACCACGCCCACACCGCCCGGCGGCGGGAAGGCGCGCATCTGCTCACCGGGCGCATCCGGGACGAGCGCGGCCAGCCGATGACTCCGAGCCACACGGCCAAGGGCGCGCGGCGCTACCGGTACTACGTTAGCCGGGCGGCGGTCCGGGAGCGGCCTACCTGCGCCGTCCGGCGCATCGCAGCCCACGCGGTCGAGGCCAGTGTGGTCCAGGCGCTGCGCGCGACGCTTCTCTCGACTGGCGCATCTGCCTCGCCATCCGCTCCGGTATCCGAGATCCTCAGCGACGCCGAAATAGTTGCGATCCACGTCGCGCGGGTGACGGTCCATCCCGACGCGCTGCTGATCGAGCTGGTCGGCGGGGATGAGCGTGATCCGATCCGCATCCCCTGGTCGCCCGCGGGGCATCGTCGGCGCCGGGAGATCGTCGTGCCCCCGGGCGTGGAGCGCGATGGCTTGCGGCCGATGAAGGTCGAGGACCGCGCGCGCATCCTTACGGCCATCGCCCGCAGCCGCGCCTGGGTCGACGATCTCGTCGCGGCGCGTGCGGCGGGTACTGCGGCCATCGCACTGCACGAGGGCTGTAGCGAGCGCGCGGTGCGGATGATGTTGCCGCTCGCTCATCTTGCCCCGCGGATCGTTCGGGCCATCGTCGACGGTCGCCTGCCGCGTGGCATCGGCGTCCGGCACCTAGCCGAATTGCCGACATCCTGGGCTGAGCAGGAGCGCGCCCTGGGCTTGTGAGCGCATCGCCGCGCCACCGCATCGCCGCGCCACCGCATCGACGCGCGCCGGGTCCATCACCGGGCGATCCGATCCCCTGCCGTCGGAGCCGAACTTCAGCGCTACCATCCTTGCGTCGTCGGCGACCGCTCGCGTTCGCATCGCCGTGCGCCCGCAGCGAACGACCTATGCATCGGTCATCGAATCAAGTGCGCGGAAACGGGTTTGGTAGCAGCGGAGACGGCGGCCTCGTTCAGGCGCCTATCCGTCGTCTGCCGGGTTGGAGACTGATAAATCGTCGTGAAAACGCGGCTAAGCCGCGGACACCACGGCGTTTTTCGTCTCGACCACCAGACAAGCAGTTTCCAAAAACTGCCTGGTGGTGCACGCAGTCAGGCGCGAACCGATCTCCGCATCGACCTGCTTTTGCCGCGCCGCGAAATGGCCCCCGATGGCCCATCCCGCAGCGCGAAAAGGACCATCCCGCAGCGCGAAATTGAATGACGGCCTTTATTCCTAATGCTGTATCAATCCGGGGGATTGATTGGCTACACCGACGCGCTCGGCAGTTGAACCACCGGCCAAGCTTGACATCCGCCCGGCGGGGGTGAGGCTGCAGCACCGATCGGGAGACCGCAGCGATGCCCCTCCGTCCAACCATAGCCAACCGCAGCTTCCTCGGACACACGGCGACCCGGAGGCCGCTGCCAGACGTCGCCGCCGGCCTGTCCGGCTACAGGGACGTCGCTGCGCCGGTCCTCGCGCGACGGATCGCCGAACTGGCGGGACGCGTGGGACAGCCTCGTTCGGGTAGCGAGCGGGGCCACTGGGTCGGCTTCACAATCGGCGACATGGAGGTCGCGACGGGCGGAGCGTCGGCGGTCCGGCCCAAGATCGAGGTCAGCGCCAGCGGTCAGTCCGTCCTGCGTGGACGCTCGCGGGTCGGCGGCGACGGCGTGCGGCGTGTCGAGCTTCGCTACTGGAGCCGGGGCACGTGGCAACGGAAGCTTTTCCGCAGGAGCGCGGCACCCCCATTAGCTGACGCGTGATCCCGCCGCTCACAGATTGTTTAAGACTGACCAACTGCACGACATCTTAGAGCCTGTTTGAGCGTCTTATCTTAAGCCGGATTGTTGAGGGCATTAGCGGCCATGAGGCTGGCGGCGCAGACGAGGCGCCCTGTCGCGACATCAAGGCGACCGGCGCGCTCACGGTGCAGGCCGCCCCAATGGCTGAGCCAGCCGAAGGTTCGCTCCACGACCCAGCGCCGCTCCAGGACGACGAAGCCCTTCTGATCCGGGTCTTTCTCGACGACGCGATGGCGCATGCCGTGGATGTTGCACCATTCCCGGCAGCGTTCGGCCGCGAAGGCGCCGTCGAGGATGGCCAAGCGTAGACTGGGCCACTGCTCCTTGCCATCATCAAGGGCGGGTAAGGTATCGCGATCCTGCACGTTGGCCGGCACGACGGCGAGCGCCAGAACATGGCCTTCGGCATCGACCAAGGCCACGCGTTTGCGCCCGACGACCTTCTTGGCGCCATCGTAGCCGCGCGGTCCGCGCACCCCGATGCATTTGACGCTCTGCGTGTCGATGATCGCCAGCCGTGGCTCCGACCGGCGTCCGCAACGCCGCCGCTGACGGCGGGTCAGAGACCGCAGCAGGCTCTCGAACAGGCCCTTGTCGATCCAGCGCCGGAACCAGCCGTAGACCGTGCGCCACGGCGGAAAGCCCGCAGGCAGCGACCGCCATCCTCCGCCCGTCCGCAAGTGCCAAGCTATCCCTGCCAGCGCGTGGCGCGCCGGTGTAGCCTCCGGACAGCCCGGCGGATCCGCGCGCTCCAGGAAACGGGCCACCTCGTCCAAGCCCGCTTGCAGCACCATGTTCTTCAGACGCGCCTCGTGACGCGTCCGATGTCGGTCCGTCCACATCTGCTCTCCACCCCGCCCCGCCAGGCGGAATTTGTGTTGCTACACGAGACAGATGGGGACGGCCGGCAGAGGCGCTCAAACAGGCTCTTAGACATTTGGTGTTGTTGACCTGCAGACCCCTGTTCGTTAGGGTTGGTTGTGCTTCCGGGCTTGCGAGATGCGGCTACCGGATGGCCCGAGCTTCCTGAGCTGCGGCGCGAGCCGCCAGGGGTAAACGGTCTGCGAGATCGACGACGGTGTGATTACCCTCGACGTTCAACGTGGCATTTAACAAGCCCCGCGAGGAGCTTGGACATGAACGTCGCCGGCCTGGCACGTGTGCCGGGTTCCACCGGGGTCACCCTCGTGGAATATCATGGCCCCCTCCAATCCTCCCATCGCGAGGAAGCGCACGCGCTCGACCCCGGTCGTCGTGGCGCAACCCGGCGATCCAGCGTCTTCGCCCCCAGGTCCGACCGCGCAGCCCAGGACGCTCAAGATCGAGTACTGGCCGATCGAGCGGATCACACCGTACGCGCGCGAGCTGCGGACCTACCATAAGGACCAACAGAACCAGCTACAGCGCAACATCCTGGCTCTCAACGGTCCGGTGGCGCCGATCCTAGTCACGGGCGACGGCACGATCATCGCGGGCCACGCGCTCTTCCGCGCGCTGAAGGCGCTCGACTTCGAGCGGGTGCCGGTGGTCGTGATCGACCATCTCGACCCCGTGCAGGTCGCAGCACTTCGGATCAGCCTTAACAAGATCCAGGAGATGTCGAGCTGGAACAAGAAGAACCTCGAGCTCGAGGTCGCCTATATCGCCGAGGTCAAGTACGACCTGCTGATCAACACTGCGATCCCGACGGTCGAGCTCGACGTGCTGTTGCACCCCGGTGCGGAGACCGAGGAGGCGGACGAGGCCGATGCGCTGCCGGCGTCCCCCTCGGATGCAGCGATCGTATCGATCCGCGGGGACATCTGGTCTATCAAGGGTCACGCCCTGGCCTGCGGCGACGCGCGCGAGCGCGACGTTTATTTGCGTCTTCTCGGCGGGCGCAGGGCGCGGCTGATCATCGCCGATGTGCCCTACAACTGTCGAGTGAAGGGTCATGTGACAAAGCGCAACCTGCGCGAGTTCGCGATGGCCTCGGGCGAGATGACCCCGGGCGAGTTCACCCGGTTCCTCAAGATGATCTTCGAGAACCTCGTGGCGTTCTCGGTCCCCGGTTCGATCCATCTCGTGTTCATCGACTGGGCCCACATCGACGAGATGATGGCCGCCGGCCGTGCGGTCTATACCGAACTCAAGAACCTGATCGTCTGGCACAAGACCCAGGCCGGGCAGGGATCGCTGTGGCGGTCACAGCACGAATTGATCTTCGCCTGGAAGCACGGCGCTGCGCCGCACATCAACAATATCCAGCTCGGCGCGAACGGCCGTTATCGTTCGAACGTCTGGTCGAATGCTGGAGCGAACGCCTTCGGTCATGGGAAGGACAAGGATCACGGTGACCATCCGACGCCCAAAAGCGTAGCGATGTTACAGGATGCGATCCTCGATGTCAGCCTACGCGGCGACATTGTGCTCGATCCCTGTGCGGGTTCCGCGACCACGCTGGTCGCCGCGCACAAGGTCAAGCGGATCGGCATCGGCATCGAGATCGACCCGGCCTACGTCGACCTCGGGGTGCGACGGCTGGAGAAGCTGATCGGCGAGCCGGCGCGTCATGCCGAGACCGGGCGTACCTTCGCCGAGACGGCGGCGGAGCGGGCGGCGTTCGACGGCCGCGACGGGAGAGGTGGCGAGGGTGTGGGAGGTGAGCGATGAACCGCCCGCCGCGTCCCCCGCGTCGGGACACCCGCATCAGGGAGGGGGAGATCCGCAACCCCTACGGCCGCAACGGCCGGCCCAAGCCCGCGGTCGATTTCCTCGACGAGGAGATCACGCTCTCGCTCAACGGCACCCCCGCCACCGTGACCCGGCGCGAGGCCCTCGACCACTTCCTGTTCGCCGCTTCGGCCCAGAGCAAAGTACCGGCGATCCGGCTGCTGCACAGGCTTCACCCCGAGGCGCCGGTCGACGATAGGCCGGCGGCATCGGACCTATCGCAGGAGGAAAAGGAGGTGCTGGAGGCTTTCCTCCGCCAGCAGGTGCGCAAGCTCCGCGGGGGTGAACCATGATCACCCCGCGGATGGTCGATCACCTCGTGCGCACCGACTTCATGGTGTTCATCCACCGGGTGTTCCTGACGCTCAACCCCGGTATCGCCTTCGCGCCGAGCTGGCACCTCGACGCGATGGCCGAGGCGTTGGCCCGGGTGCACGATGGTCGGGAGACCCGGCTGGTGATCGCCGTGCCGCCGCGCTCGGGCAAGTCGATCATGACCTCGATCGGCTTCTCGGCGTGGCGGCTCGGCCACGACCCCCGGCGGCGCATCATCTGCGTGTCGAGCGAGGACAGCCTCGTGCGTTCGCTCGCCGCCTCCTTCCGCGCGGTGGTGGCGAGCGAATGGTACCGTGCCGCCTTCCCCGCGTTCCGGATCGCGCGCGGCGGCGACCGGGCGAGCGAGACCATCACCACCGCGGGCGGCTACCGCTTCGGCGTGCCCCTTGGCGGCTCGGTGTTCGGGCGCGGTGCCGACCTGATCATCGCCGACGACGCGATGAGCCCGGGGGCGGCGCTGTCCGAGACGGTGCGGCGGCGCGAACTCAACCTGTGGGATACCAAGTTCCCGAGTCGACTGAACGACAAGCGCACCGGGGCGATCGTCGTCGTCGGACAGCGCCTGCACGAGGATGACCTCGTCGGCCATCTCACCCGGGAGGACGAGCCATGATGCGCCGGCGCGGCTGGGCGATGCTGGTGATCCCGGCGATCGCCCCGGAGGACGCAGCCTACCGGATCGGGCCGGGGGAGGGGACGTGCATCACCGTCGGGCGGGGGAGGTGCTGCTGCCCGAGCGCGAGCCGCTCGAGGTACTAGAGCGGTTGCGGGCCGACCTCGGCTCGAGCAACTTCGCGGCGCAGTACGGCCAGGATCCGATCCCGCCGGGCGGCAACATCATCCGCGACGACTGGCTGCGCTTCTTCGACGAGGAGCCAGCCGACCTTGAGCACCTCGTGGCGAGCTGGGATCTGGCCTCGACGATCACCGAGACCAGCAGCTGGTCGGTCGGCCAGCTCTGGGGGGCGGTGGGCACGCATGCCTACCTGCTCGACCTCGTCCGGGTTCGGCTGGAGGCGCCCGAGCTGCGGCGGCTGATGCTCCGATGCACGAGGACCTGGGATCCGCACGTGACGCTGGTGGAGGACACCGAGCTCGGCCGCACCCTGGTCCAGCAGATCCAGCGGACCACCGATTTGCGGCCGCGGCTGCTCCGGCCACGGGGCGAGAAGACCGCGCGTCTCGAGGCGCACGCGCCGGCGTTCGAGGCCGGCCGCGTGCACGTGGCGCGGGGCTTCGAGTGGTTCGAGGGCTACCGCAGGGAACTGCTGGCATTCCCGTACGGTGCGCATGACGATCAGGTCGACGCGACCTCGCAGGCGTTGAACTATCTCACGCAGCGGAGCGCCCGCGGCCGCGAAACCGTACGTCGCAACATCACACGGCGGGAGGTGATGCGGGATTGAGGGGCAAACTCGCCGCGGTCAATGGCGCGCCAGCTGTTGAGCAGACGACACCGTACGTGCTCAGAGCCTGTTTGAGCGCCTCTGCCGGCCGTCCCCATCTGTCTCGTGTAGCAACACAAATTCCGCCTGGCGGGGCGGGGTGGAGAGCAGATGTGGACGGACCGACATCGGACGCGTCACGAGGCGCGTCTGAAGAACATGGTGCTGCAAGCGGGCTTGGACGAGGTGGCCCGTTTCCTGGAGCGCGCGGATCCGCCGGGCTGTCCGGAGGCTACACCGGCGCGCCACGCGCTGGCAGGGATAGCTTGGCACTTGCGGACGGGCGGAGGATGGCGGTCGCTGCCTGCGGGCTTTCCGCCGTGGCGCACGGTCTACGGCTGGTTCCGGCGCTGGATCGACAAGGGCCTGTTCGAGAGCCTGCTGCGGTCTCTGACCCGCCGTCAGCGGCGGCGTTGCGGACGCCGGTCGGAGCCACGGCTGGCGATCATCGACACGCAGAGCGTCAAATGCATCGGGGTGCGCGGACCGCGCGGCTACGATGGCGCCAAGAAGGTCGTCGGGCGCAAACGCGTGGCCTTGGTCGATGCCGAAGGCCATGTTCTGGCGCTCGCCGTCGTGCCGGCCAACGTGCAGGATCGCGATACCTTACCCGCCCTTGATGATGGCAAGGAGCAGTGGCCCAGTCTACGCTTGGCCATCCTCGACGGCGCCTTCGCGGCCGAACGCTGCCGGGAATGGTGCAACATCCACGGCATGCGCCATCGCGTCGTCGAGAAAGACCCGGATCAGAAGGGCTTCGTCGTCCTGGAGCGGCGCTGGGTCGTGGAGCGAACCTTCGGCTGGCTCAGCCATTGGGGCGGCCTG
This sequence comes from Methylobacterium sp. WL1, assembly GCF_008000895.1. Lineage (NCBI taxonomy): Bacteria > Pseudomonadati > Pseudomonadota > Alphaproteobacteria > Hyphomicrobiales > Methylobacteriaceae > Methylobacterium > Methylobacterium sp. WL1. The sequence goes on from NZ_CP042823.1 coordinate 5,027,584, forward strand.
CACCGTGAGCGCGCCGGTCGCCTTGATGTCGCGACAGGGCGCCTCGTCTGCGCCGCCAGCCTCATGGCCGCTAATGCCCTCAACAATCCGGCTTAAGATAAGACGCTCAAACAGGCTCTCAGACTGGTTGAGATCTTGGGATCGGAAGAGAACGGTCGTGTCACGGTTGCTATGCGCGTGGCTCGAACGTGCACGTCATGGCCGTGCTCTCGTGCGATGGGGCGGATCTGCACCGGGCGACGTACGCACCCCGAACGATTTTCCGCTCGGCGCCAATGGTCGGATCGTCGTCGCCGCGCGTCAGGCTCAGCCCCGCGCTCAGCAGATCCTGCACCCCCACCTCCGCGATCCCCGGCTCGAGCGTCTTGATCAGGCTGGCGACTTTGCCGACGAAGCCGAACAAATTCATCGGATCCGCACGGTCACCGGTGAGCACGATGCGCGATGCTCTGCCGACCCAGCTGACCACCGACAGGCTGAGCTTCGAGCTGAACGAACCTCGCGCGAGGTCGAGCTTGCGGAACGCCTCGACCGACTTGCGGAACGGGGCATCGTCGAACCGGCAGTCGTAGTTCATATTCTGCTCGGCGCATTCCTCGATACCGCCGTCGCCATCACCGCGTAGGCGCGTGTCGTACATCCGACGGAAGCTCGGCGCGTCGAAGCCGAATGTCGCCGTTGGGCCGACCGCCGGCTGGCTCCCGTCACCTGCGGGCTTGTTTGGCATCCCCTCAGGTCGAGGCGTCGCGGCCTGCGATCGTTGTTCGGCCACATCACGCAAGGCACGATCACGGTACCCCGCCGCGGCCCGCGCCTGCGCTTCCGCGCGTCCGGCCTCCACCTCCAGGCGTCGGACATCGTCCTCGGGGCCGGCGGCAGGCAGTTCCGCCTGCCGGCGTGCCGCCTCGATCCGGGCCTGCGCGAGGTCCCGCCGGGCTTGGAGTTGGGCCGCCTGCCGCGCCCGCTCGGCGCGCGCGGCCGCCACGATCTTCGGCACGCGCGTCTCGAGCTCCCGTGCCTGGTCCCTGACCTCGGCGGCGAGATACGAGTTGACCCGGGCCGCCGTCCGCTCGCACGCGGACAAGATGGCGGGGAGGGCGGCGAGATCTGTGTCCGTCCAGTCGCCGGCGAGCTTGCCGAACGGCGCCTGCAGGCCGCCCCCGGCCAGGACGAACGCCAGGGGACCGGCCGCACTGGCGCAGCCACCCTGCGCGTCGATATAGATCTGGACGAAGTTCTGTCCTGCCTGGGCGTCGGATGGGGCAAGCGAAGCCAGAGTGAGTGCCGTCGCGAGCTGTACGCCGGTTTGCCTGCGCCGCGTTCTCATAGCTGCCCTTCCGTCGCGTGCCTGAGCGAGCCGCCTGACCGGCGTGCGCCCCGGTACGTCGTGTGGCTCCGGTGAGGGGTGGTAGTCCAGCGAAATATCCGACTTTTGGATATCCGAATATCGATTCTAGCCGAGCTGGTGGTTCTCACCCGCACGGCTTGGCATGGCGCGCACCCTCGGTTCAGCTCGACACGCGCGTTTGATCGAACTCGTGATCGATGCGCGGGAGGCGGCGGGTCTGACTCAGGCGGAGGTAGCAAGCCGGCTCGGGCGACACCAGCCGTTCGTGTCGAACATCGAGAGCGGCGAGCGACGGGTCGATCTGATCGAGTTGCTCGATCTGGCTGCGATCGTCGGCCTGGACCTGCATCATGTCGTCGAGGAGCTCACCCGCGTCCCCCCGGGGTAGAGCGCCGGATCAGCACCAGTTCGCCGCCCATCCCTGCTGGCGGGATGACACGTTGGGGGTAGTCTGGCGAACATACGGGAGGCGGATTAACGGATGCCGAAAATTAATGGGTTGCCCGCCGCACGTCTTGCGGCTGAAAGCTGACGTTCGGCTAAGCGCCCATCCCGGTCATTCAGCCGGCTCGGACAAATTTTCGGAAGCGGACATCGCCAGCGTCCCTTGAGCCGATCGCATAGGAACAGCCTTTGAGATCGTTCTGTCGCGCTACAGACACACTGCGACACAGAACCCATATCTCGTGTTGACGCGACCCAGCAACGCAGCTGATGGTGACGATGACGGTTCCCTTTGGGGATCAAAAGGGAACGCGGTGAGGATCAGTCCGTGAGGGTCGATCCGAAGCCGCGGCTGCCCGCGCAACTGTAAGCGGCGAGCCCTTCACCACCGACGTCACTGAGCCGCCTCGCTCGGGAAGACGGTGAAGGGCAACGACCCGCGAGCCAGGAGACCTGCCGTCAGTCGTGGTCACACGCGAAACGCGCTGGGCGGGGTGCCCCGGCGGGTGCGGAAGCATGCGCGTGCGTATGGCTTCGGCCTCGTTCGCAGTGACGTGCCACTGCCGTTGCCCGAGGCCGTCCGCTTTGTCCCGTTCCGCGTCGATCCCGATCCTGCCCGTGCTGGCGCTCGCCTGTGCCTTTCCCTCCCTTGCCATTGCGCAAGTCGCACCGTCCGAAGAGGCCGCCGTGGTCCTCGACGCGCTCTCGGTCGAGGGTACCCTTACCGCCACGCCGACCTAACGGGTGCCGGAGCTCTACAGCGGCACCAAGACGATCACGCCCCGCCTCGACCTGCCGCAGCAGGTCGACGTGATCCCCCGGGAAGTCCTGATTGACACAGCCGCGACCCGCGTCGAGCGCGCGCTCGACTACGTGCCCGGGGTCGGAAAGCAGAACGATTTTGGCGGCCAGAACCTCGCCCTCTACTCCGTTCGGGGATTCGCGACCCAGGACATTTTCTTCAATGGCTTCAACATCGCCCGCGGCTACAATGGCGCCCCCGACACCCAGAACGTCCAGTCCATCGAGGTCCTGAAGGGCCCGGCCGGCGCCCTCTACGGCCGCAGCGATCCGGGCGGGACCGTCAACATCCTGACCAAGCAGCCCATAGCCCGACCCTTCGTCGAGATGGGCACGCTATTCGGCAGCTTCGGCACAGCCCGCACCACGGTCGATGCCGGCGGCGCACTGAGCGAAGACGGCAGCGTGCTCTACCGCTTCAACGGCGTCCTCGCCCGCCAGGACAGCTTTCGCGACTTCGTCGGCGGCGACCGGGTGCTCTTGGCGCCCGTGGTGAGCTGGCAGGTCACGCCCGACACCAAGATTACGTTCGAGGCGCAGTACCTGCGCAACCGCCAGACCTTCGACCGGGGCACAGTCGCGGTGAACAACCGCCTCGGCCTCGTCCCGCGCTCGCGCTTCTTCGGCGAGCCGGGCGACGATTCCGTGTCCGAGAGCGCGCTCCTGCAGGTGCGGCTGGAGCACGCCTTCAACACCGACTGGCATTTACGAGTTGCCACGCACCTCAACACCGGAAGCCTGACCGGCCTGCAGACCGGTGCGACCGGGATCCTCGACGACGGGCGTACGCTCTTGCGCGAGTTCCGCCGGCACGACTTCACCTGGGGCGTCGCCATCGGGCAGGCCGAACTCGTCGGGCGCTTCGAGACCGGGCCCATCGCCCACACCCTGCTGCTCGGCCTGGAGCACGAGCGCTACAACAGCACCGAGAACCTGCTGCGCTCGACCCCGCGCCTCGACCCCTTCGCCATCGACCTGTTCAACCCCGTCTACGGGCAGGCCAAGCCTCCGTTCACGCGCCTCTACAGCGCCAGCGAGAACGTCGGCTACACGGCAATCTACCTCCAGGACCAGATCGCGCTCAACCCGGAATGGAAGTTGCTGCTGGGCAACCGCACCGACTTCTACAACCAGACCTTCCGGGACAAGGTCCCGAACGAACGGACCGAGCAGGACCGCACCGGCTTCTCGCCCCGCGCCGGCCTCGTCTACCAGCCGCTGTCGTTCCTGGCGCTCTACGGCAACGTCGCCGCCTCGTTCCGCCCGAACACCGGCTTCGACAGCGCGTCGCGGCCCTTCGCGCCCGAGACCGGGTTCGCCTACGAGGTTGGGACCAAGCTCGACCTGTTCGACGGCCTCAGCGTGACGGCCGCCGCCTTCCACATCGAGAAGGAGAACGTGCTCACCACCGACCCGGCGGACTTCTTCTTCCAGATCGCCGCCGGGGCGGTGCGCAGCCAGGGCTTCGACGTCAGCCTGGTCGGGCAGGTCACGCCGGAGTTCCGGGTGATCGGCGGCTATGCCTTCATCGACGCGGCGGTCACCCGCGACGAGGTGCTGCGGGTCGGCTCGCCGCTGCTCAACATCCCGCGCCATAGCGGCTCGCTGCTCGGCATCTACGAGATCCAGGCGGGCGACTGGAAGGGTTTTGGGATCGGCGGTGGGTTCCGGGCGGTCGGCTCGCGGCTCGGCGACACCGGCGTCGAGAGCTTCCGCTTGCCGGGTTACATCCTGACGGACGCGCTGGCCTACTACCGCTACGAGAACCTGCGCTTCGGGCTCAACGTCGACAACATATTCGACGCGACCTACTACGAGCGCTCCTACAACACCTTCTGGGTTGGCGTCGGCGAGCCTCGGCGGGTCACCGTGAGCATGACGGCACGGTTCTGATGAGGGTGCATCCCGGAACGTCCAAGGTGTCGGCGTGCGCACCGGCCGCGTCAGGCCGCATCGGCTCCATTGATGCCCTGCGCGGGCTGGTGATGGTGCTGATGCTCCTCGACCACCTGCGCGAGACCTGGTTCCTGCACGTGCCCGTGGCCGACCCCATCGACGCCCGAACCGCCCTGCCAGCCGTGGCCCTGGCTCGCCTCGTCGTCAGCCTGTGCGCGCCCATCTTCATCGCGCTGACCGGCGTTGCCGCATTCCTGTTCGGTACCCGGCACACGCTGGCCGAGACGCGGGCCTACCTGCTGAAGCGTGGCCTCGTGCTGATGGCGCTGGAGGTCCTCTACCTGTCGGAACTGTACTGGGGCGTGGCCAGTCCGACGCTCTGGCTGCAAGTCATCTGGTGCATCGGCGTCTGCATGATCGTCCTGGCGGCCCTGATCGGTCTGCCACGCCCGGCTCTGTTCGCGGTGGGGCTGTTGATCGTCTGCAGCCATAACCTCCTCGACCCTATCCACCTCCAGCCGGATCAACCGCTCTTCCCGGTCTGGGCGATGCTGCACCAACGCGACGTGATCGCGTTGCCGTTGGGTCTGGTCGCCAAGACGACCTATCCGGTGATCCCATGGATCGGCGTGATCGTGCTCGGCTATGCGATCGGCCCGTGGTTCCTGCCGAGCGTCGCGGAACGCACTCGCGAGCGCCGGTTCATGGCTCTCGGCTGCTTGATGCTCGTCGCGTTCGCGGTGCTGCGGCTGGTGAACGGCTACGGCGACAAGCCCTGGTTCGCGGTCGAAGGCGATGCGCTCCGGACTACGATGAGCTTCCTCGCGCTCACGAAGTATCCGCCATCGCTGCTGTTCCTGCTGCTGACGCTCGGGATCGGAGCGCTGCTCCTCGTCGCGCTGGAACGGATGCGCGAAGCTTCGGTCGTCGCGGCTTTGGCGGTGTTCGGCGGAGCGCCGTTGTTCTTCTACCTGCTCCACCTCACGATTCTGCGGCTCCTGTACCATGGCGCCGTCGCCATCTGGGGGACGACGCAGGGCGCCGTGTTCGGCGTCGCGAATTATGGCTGGGTGGTCCTCTGGTATGTCGGACTGATCGCGCCACTCTATTGGCCGACAGCATGGTTCTCGCGCGTCAAGGCGGCTCGACACGATATCGCATGGCTCAAGTATCTCTAGTTCTTTGAGCGTGATTGAAGCCGGGTGTCCCGTTCTTCGTCTGACCATTCAAGCTATGGCTACGGCGACCCTGCGGTTGATCTCATTGCTCCGCGCGCGGGCGGCAAATTTCGGCATCAACCGATGCCGGCTCGCCGTCCTGGCCGGGGCGGATCGCTTGCCGAAAACTCAGCGACGAGCGCGCCACCCTGCTCGACGAGATCCTCCAGCCCTACGCAAATGAGCCGAACCACGCCCGCTGCATCAGAGGGCGGCGAGGTGGGCTATCGCACGCTCTTGCACGTGAACGCGCGCCGGCCCCCCAAGAGTCCGGCAACAGTCACCCGGCGCAATGCTTTGGAAACCAGTTTCCGTGGAAGCCTGGTGGGATCCGATGCCCGAGGTGGACTGTAGCGACGGGCGGCGCCTCGAACGCGTGCGCGTCGAGGACGGTGAAATCCGTCGTGTCGCTCGCCGTGTCGATGACGAGCCCGACGAGCCACCCCTCGTCCTCGCCAGCCTCTGGCCCCGCCGGCACGAATACGAACTCACCCGGGACACGGGCGGCGCCGAACTCGTGCGTGCGCCGCTCCCCGGTCGCCAAATCCTGTTTGTAGAGCCGTGTCGCGCCGACGAGCTGCGTGTTGCCGTCGGCGGGGACTGAGCCCGTGTAGACGTATCGGTGGGGCTGCCCGAATAGGCGCTCGTCGATCCGGGGGAACTCCTGCGCCGCGGGGTCGATCATCCGCCGATCGACCCGCCCCGTCGTGGGGTCGGCGGTCCAGCGCTCCAGCCGTCCGGGTGCGTCGAAGCCGCCACCGGCCGAGGCGAACACCGTCTCGTACGCAATGACGTCGAGGACCACCTGCCCGTCCGTGGTGTCGTAGCCGTTGGCGACGTGGAAGACGAAGCATGGCTCCACCGTGCACCACGTGATGTCGGCAGCAGTGCCGTGCCGGGGGAGCAGGCCGACGCGGGCGTTGTGGGTGGGGTTCCAACGGAATGGGAAACGGTGGCCGGCCAGCACAGCCCGCATCGAGAAGGTGACGGGCAGATCCAGCACGACCGCGAAGCGCGCGGTGATCGCGCAATCGTGGATGCAGGGGCCGTGCTCGACCGGGATCGACACGTCTCGCACGACGCGACCGGCGGGCGAGATGACGACGTGGCGCACGCGGTCCCAGATGCGGCCGTCGTAGGCGATGGCATGTGTCTCGCCGGTCGCCGGGTCGCGGTGCGGGTGTCCGGTGAAGGAGCCGGCAAGCGTTCCGTCGAACGGATCGTAGCGTTGGGTTTCCAGGTCCTCTGACAGCGCCACAGGGTAGCTGCCGGCCTCGACCACGGCGAAGGCGCGGCCGCCGATCTCGACGACGTTGGTGTTGACGGTATCATCACCCCGGCGCGGCCCGGGGGCGGCGGGTCGGCCAAGCGCCGCGGACGCCGCGCGCGAGCCGATCCAGCGGTTGCGGTACCACAGCGCTTTACCGCTCTCGATACATAGACCATGCACCATGCCGTCGCCGAGGAACCAATCGTGACCGCGCGTCGTCGGGCCGGCGGGGTTGGCGCCCATCTTGAGGTAGCGTCCGTCGAGCCCTGCCGGGATCGTCCCGGTGACCGGTAAGTTCCAAAGCGTCAGCTCCTCACGCATTGGCGCGTGGACACCGACGACAAAGGGGTGCGGCGTCCCCGGCAGGCGTAGTCGGCTGCAGGCTGCCACCAATGCTACGAGCCCTTCAGCGGCGGTGCGCAGGCTGGACTCGATAAAGTTCGGCATCGGTCGCTGCCTCGGGGCGGTGCGGATGAAGCACGAGGTCCTTCGTGACGGGGGCGCCCCCCGTTACCGAACGAGAATGATAGGTCTGTCCATAAGGGACGACGCGACACTCTGGTCGGCGATGTATCCCCACGGTCGGCCAACCGAACAAACTGTTGCACCACGTCGACGGCTGGGTCGGCCTCTGATAGCAGCCTGCGGCAACGCCGCTTGGCAGGATGCCAAGTCGCACTGATCTTCAGCCGAGGCGCAGGCCAGCGTGAGACCCCCCGGCGAGCCGATCGCGTCGCGATTGTCCCCCGTTTCGAACCCGATCACCGCGATAATCCCGTCCGCCCCGGCTAGCTCTATCACGGGCACGAACAAGTTTGTGACGTCCTCGACTGCCTTCCGAACGCGGCGGCTCGGCATGCTCGCGAGGCAGAGCGGGCGCACTCAAGACTGACTAACAGAACCGTCTGCCCCAAGCCGGAGATAAGGGGCCCGCCGAAGCCCAGTCGTGAAGCCGGACTGTCGGCAGAAGGAAGGACGTGCAGCATGGTGGATCGCAGATCCTGGCTCCGTGGCGGCGCGTTGTCGATCGCTGCGCTGTGGGCCTCCTTGACGGCCCTCCCGGCGACGGCACAGGGGATCAAACTGCCCGATGGCGCCGAAGCCGCTGCAAGGCTTCCTCCGAGCGACGTGATGGCGAAGGCGCAGCCCCTTCTCGGGGCGGGCCGCGGAGACGAGGCGACGTTCTGGTTCTATGCTGGACAGTTGCGCTATCGCAGCTACCTGGCGGCACATCGCGATCTTGATCAGACGGGGCACCCGGCCCTTTTCGCCGCGCTCATCGAGACGATCGGGCGGCCGGTCAATGAATATGCCTTCGGCGACGTCACGAAGCTGGCGCGTACGATCTCGATGGTCCTGGAATGGGACCGGCTCTATCCCGATCCGTCGCTGGCCGGCCCGGAGCACGAAAAGACGCGAAACGGTCTCGAAGGCCTTCGAAAGCAGATCATGGCCCAGGCCGACAGCATCCGTCGCGAGCGTCAGCAGCGGGGATTGCCAAACCGGTAGGAGCGGCGGACGGGGCCACAGCCGGTGAGGCAGCCTGATCCATGGGGCGAATCCCGCCTTAAAACGCGTACCAACGCTCTGATCTGGTTGAAGGTGATCAGGCTTGCGGCGAGGCTGGTGAAGGCCTGGTAGATGTCAGCGCGCCGCTCGTAACGGACGGGCAGGCGGCGGAAGCGGTTGAACCACGCGTGGGTGCGCTCGACGACCCAGCGATGACGCCCGAGCTTCTCGCTGCTCTCGATGCCTTTGCGGGCGATACGCGGCACGATCCCGCGGGCCTGGCACTCATGGCGTCGGACCTTGGCATTGTAGGCCTTGTCGGCGTGCAGCTTGCTGGGCCGCCGACGCGGGCGTCCACGCCGTCCGCTGCGCAGGGGTGGGATAGCGTCGAGCGTCGGGGCCAGCACCGGGTTGTCGTGCCGGTTGGTCCCGCTCAGGCAGAAGCCAAGCGGCGTACCGCGCGCATCGGTGACAAGGTGGCGCTTCGTGCCCGGCTTGCCCCCGTTCGTCGGGTTCGGGCCGGTGGCAGAGCCCCTTTTTTGGCCGGGATAGACGCACTGTCCAGGCTGGCCCGGCTCCAGTCGATTTGCCCGACCGCGTGCAGACGCTCCAGCAGCACCTGATGCCGATGCGCCCAGACGCCCGCCTCTTGCCAGTCGCGCAGACGCCGCCAGCAACTCATCCCGCAGCCACAGCCCATCTCGGCCGGCAGCATCTCTCAGGGCAGGCCCGAGCGCAGCACGAAAAGGATGCCGGTCAGCGCGGCTTAATTCTCGATCGGGCGGCGACCGCCCTTTCAGCCATCGTGATCCTAGCGGCTACCTTGAGCGCGGTTCCCTCGATCCCTGCGATCGGCCTCGTGCTGGTCCTATCGGTGGACTGGTTCATCGGCATGGCACGTGCAGTCGGCAACCTGATTGGCAATTGCGTTGCCACCGTCGTCGTGGCCGCCTGGGAGGGCGACCTGGATAAGGCGCGGGCGCGGGCGGTGCTCGACAACCCGCCATCCGATATTGCGGTCATCTCGGCGGGCGGGCAGCTTGCCTGAATCTCATTCACATCGCCCGCCACCCAATCAGGGATGGTGGGCGATCGGCCCCACTCGGGCCTATAACCGTTACCGGTAAGGCGAAGAGAGCAGCAGATGGGCGATTTGCGCGTGACGGCCGGGCCGTTCGTATTTGAGGCGCGGTTTGAGGAAGAAGTTGCGCCCAAGACTTGCGCGGCGTTCCGCACGCGCATGCCGTTCAAGACCCAGGCGGTACACGTCCGCTGGAGCGGCGAAGGTGTGTGGATGCCGCTTGGGGACTACGATTTCGGTGTTGGCTACGAGAACCACACCAGTTACCCGGCACCGGGACAAATCATTCTTTATCCCGGTGGGATCAGCGAGACTGAGATCCTACTTGCCTACGGCGGCGTGCATTTTGGCTCGAAGATGGGCCAGCTCGCGGGCAACCATTTCCTCACGTTGACCTCTGGCTTGGAGAACCTGCGTAAGCTCGGCGAGATGGCGCTGTGGCAGGGCGCTCAACCGATTGTTTTTGAGATAGATAAATAATTAACAAATCGTCTGATCGGATGGGCGGTATCGGCCACTATATAGTGGATCAGATACTTGCCTCGCTCACTAGCCGATTGAGCCGCATCCGCGTGATCGCGGCGATCTCATCGAGGACGGCAGACGCCTCCTCGTCCCGCGAGCTCAAGAGGCGCGCCTCGAACAGCGCGAGGATCTCGCTTCGGTCCCGGCCACGCACGGCAACGATGAACGGGAAGCCGAATTTCTGCCGATAGGCCGGGTTCAACCGATCGAAGGCGTCCGCGTCCTTCTGCGGCATCCGGTCGAGCCCTGCCGCGCCCTGCTCGCTCACGGACTCGGCGGTCATGCTCTTCGCCCGCGCCTCTGGGCCGGCGAGTTCCGGATGACCGTTGAGGAAAGCCAGACGCCGATCTGGCGGGGCGGCGCGTACCGCAGCCATCATCGCCGCGTGCAAATCCGAGACGCTGGCGAAGGGGCGGCCCAGCCAAGCGGCCTCCGCCACCCAAGCGGCGTGCTCGAACACCCCACCGAGTAGGACGACGAAGGCGTCCCGCTCCAGGCCGTTGACAGCGGCGATGTCGGGCACGGGGCCTCAGCTGCCGCGGTAGGTGGTGAAGCTGCCCGGCGCGCACAGCATCGGCACGTGGTAATGCTGCTTGGCGTCGAAGATCGCGAAGCGCACCACGGGGTCGTCGATGAAAATGTCGGCCTCGGCCGTGCCAGACCGAGCCTTCAGGTAGTCGGTGACGTGGAACACCAGCTCGTACTGGCCGACCTTGGCTTCGTCGCCGGGCAGGATCGGCTTGTCGGTGCGCCCATCGGCGTTGGTAACGACGCTCTTCACCAAGCGCCACTTGCCGTCCTCCATCATCGAGAAGTCGATGCGCACCCCGCTGGCGGGACGGCCGCGGTCGGTGTCGAGGACGTGGGTCGAGATGCCGGCCATGATCTTCGGTGTCCTGAGCGAGGGATGGGGTCTATCCGTTCGGACGGTGCCGATCTCAGCTACCGCGATAGTACGAATAGCCCCAGGGCGTGAGCAGCACCGGCAGGTGGTAACGCTGGCCGGCATCGTGGATCTGGAAGCGGATCGGCACGAGGCTCAGGAAGTTCGGGCTGGGTAGCTTTACGCCGAGCTTTGAGAAGTATTCCTCGAAATGCATCACTAGCTCGTAGTGGCCCGCCTTGAAGGCGTCATCGACAAGCACCGGGCCGGCCGGGCGCCCGGTCGCCGTAGTGGTGATGATTTTGAGTGGCTTGTAGCCTTCGCCATCGAGCATCGCGAGGTCGCAGACCATGCCGGCAGCGGGCGTGCCATGAAAATTGTCGATGGCGTGCAGGGTCAACCGCGGAGAGAGGCCGGTCTGTGAAGTCGGGGCGGTGGTCAGCGCGCCGGGTTTGGCCGGAGAGCTCGTGGGTGCGCCCTGCGCCATCGCCGTGCTTGCGGACGCCACCACCGCGGTGCTGAGGCCGACGCCTACGAGGCTGCGCCGCGTCAGTTCGGATCGGTTTGAGGGATGATCCAAGGTTGGCTCCTGATGGCAGTGAGATTACGCCGGCTCGTGCGCGGCGCGGGACGCTGCGCGCTGCTCCAGTTCCGGGGTCGTGGGCGGGACGAAGGCGAGGATCAGCGAGAGTGAGAGTGCCTCGACGGCCGCGACGATCCATAGGCCGATCGAGACCGAGCCGGTGTGCTCGCGCAGATAGCCCATCACCGCCGGGGCGCCGAAGCCCGCGAGGTTTGCTACCGAGTTGATGAGCGCGATGCCAGCCGCCGCGGCCGAACCTGCCAGGAAGCGCCCCGGGATCTGCCAGAAAACGGGGATCGCGCTCATCGTGCCGACGATCCCTACCGCGAGCGCGATCATCGCAAGGATGGGCGCACTCGATACGAGGAGGCCCGTCAGCGCGATCGCGGCGGCGCCCAGGAACGCCGCCACACCGCAATGCAGGCGTGCCTCCCCCGTACGGTCCGAGTCGCGCCCGTTGAGGATCATCCCGGCACCGCCGAAAAGGTAGGCCGCCGACATGATCCAGCCGACGGTGAGCGGATCGGTGAAGCCGGCGTCACGCACCACGCTGGGCCCAAAGAAGGTCAGCGCCGAGTTCGCCGTGACGATGCAAAAGAAGATTGCGATGCATTGCCAGACACGAACATCCTTCAGCGAGGCGAGGATGCGGTGCTCGCGCGGGCCCTGGGCTGCGGCGTCGCGGGCTAGGTCGGCCTCGACCAGCGACCGCTGCTCGGGCGTCAACCAGTTGGCCTTGGACGGCCGGTCGGTAAGGTAGAGCAGCGTGACGACGCCCGCGAGGATCGACGGGATGCCCTCCAGCAGGAACACCCACTGCCAGCCCGCCCAGCCGTTGACGCCATTCATACCGTTGAGGATGCCGCCGGCGAGCGGACCGCCGATGACGCCGGCCAGTGCCGAGGCCGACATGAACAAGCCGAACACCTTGGCGCGCCGCTCGCTCGGGTACCAGTACGTCAGGAAGAGGATCACCCCGGGATAGAAACCGGCCTCGAACACTCCGAGGAAGAAGCGCAGCACGTAGAAGAACGCCGGCGTTGTGACGAACATCATCGCCACGCAGCATATGCCCCAAAGGAAGGTGATCCGCGCGATTGTCTTGCGGGCACCAACGTATTCCAGCATGAGGTTGCTTGGCACCTCGCAGATAAAATAGCCGATGAAGAATATGCCGGCGCCGATGCCGTAGACGGTCTCGCTGAATTTGAGATCGGCCAGCATCTGAAGCTTGGCGAAGCCGATGTTCACCCGGTCGATCCAGGATAGAACCCAAAGGGCCATCAGGAACGGCAGTAGCCGCAGGGTAATCCGACGGTAAGTGCTATCGAGCGTGGCAGGCGGATTGAAGGCCGGCGCATCAGAGTCTGAGTACGACTGGATAGCCATCGATCCCCCCTAAAGATCAGACACATCACCCGTGTCGAGGGATATCCCCACTTCGCGGCTGCAATATATGAGCCATCTCTCCATACGGCTTCGTGATTGATCGTCGTCCAACTGCGTTTTTGCTGAAACGCTTCGATTGCGAACGAAAGAATCAGGCTAGTTCCATCACCCCTGCTTGTTCGACGGTCTGGCAGCAGAGCAACAAGCACACTTTGAGGGATGGTCGAAAGTATCTTGAACGGCCGGCACGAGAGAAACACCGATCGTCCAGTTTTGGGCGTCAAGCCAACCACTGCTTCTCGCCTTTATCGGACTTCTGTCCTATTCGTTCGGATCTCGGGTATCCGATCGTCTTCCCGACAAACGCTGGCCATGCATGTTGCGCCCGCCGAGGCTGCCGGATTCTGTCGCAAAACCGCGTCGGAAATTCAAACGTCGAATAAACGTGTCCGTCGGCAGCCGGCAGCGAGAACGCTGCGATGTCCGGTTTAGCACCTCACGCAACCGAAAGCCGCCAGACCGCTTTCGGCCATAAGGCGACGCATCTCGCTTGCGCAGCTCAGGGGGCGTACCCGGTGAATACGTAATTACGGTTCCTGACACGCGCCTCATGGCAGGCGAAGCAGGTTCGGTGCTGCGCCTCATCCACGGGTTTGCCGCCGATGAAACGGCCGAAGCCCCATCCGCCGGTCGCAGCGTAACGCTTAGTATTCTTGACCATGACCTGCACGGTCGTGGCCCGGCCCGGCACCGTCGCCGACGCGAATTCCGTTGACGGCATACGCTCCCAAGCCAGCTTCACGAGGACCGTACCATCCGGGAAGGGCAGCGTGCCGTCTCGAAAGGCCGCCACGGCGAGGTCGTTGCCGACGACGGCACGCAATTCGTTCAGCGGAGCGTCTTCGAGCGCTGGAGCGATCAGGCGCCAGTCTCTGTAGCCATCGGGTACGGTGACGCCATAGATCGGCGTGGCGGGCTTTCCGCTCCCTTCCACCGCCCGTACGTCCGCGACGAGAAAGCCTGGGGCGACGCACGCCAGGAGAAGGGCGCTGCGCCCGCGGAGATGATGGTCAGAAGGCATCGACGTCCACCACGGCCTGGGCGAAAGCCTGGGGCGCCTCCTGCGGAAGGTTGTGCCCGATGCCGCCGGTGATCGTACGGTGCTGGTATCCTCCGGAGAACATCGTGGCGTAGGCGGCGGGATCGGGATGCGGTGCCCCGTTCGCATCCCCCTCCAGCGAAATCGTCGGCACGCCGATCTTCGGCGCCTCCGCCAAACGGGCCTCGAGCATATCGTATCGCCGCTCGCCGTCGGCGAGACCCAAGCGCCATCGGTAATTGTGGATGACGATGCTGACGTGATCCGGATTGTCGAAAGCCGCAGCACTCTCTGCGAAGGTGCGATCGTCGAACTGCCAGCGCGGCGATGCCGTCCGCCAGATCAGCCGGGCAAACTCTGCGCGGTTGGCCTCGTAGCCGGCTCGGCCGCGGCTGGTCGCGAAGTAGAACTGGTACCACCACGAGAGCTCGGCCTCGGGCCGCAGCGGCGTCTTGCCCGCCTCCTGATTGCCGATCAGGTAGCCACTGACCGACACCAGCGCCTTGCACCGCTCCGGCCAGAGCGCGGCGACGATGCAGGCGGTACGGGCACCCCAATCGAAACCGGCGAGAACGCTCCGACGGATGTCGAGCGCATCCATCAGGGCGATGACGTCGACCGCGAGCGCCGCTTGCTGGCCGTTGCGCACGGCCTCGTTCGCGAGGAAGCGCGTCGTGCCGTAGCCGCGCAGGTAGGGTACGATCACCCGGTATCCCGCCGCCGTGAGCAGCGGTACGACCTCTACGAAGCTATGGATGTCGTAGGGCTAGAGGCTGTTATGAACTGGCTGCCAGTCGAGCGGCTTGTTTGAGCATGAGGCAGACGAAGGCGACGATGTGGAGATCCGCGAGCGTGCTGGGATAGCGCTCGTAGTCCTTGACGAGGCGTCGGAAGCGGGTCGCCCAGGCGAAGGAGCGCTCCACCACCCAGCGCCGCGGCAGCAGGACGAAGCCGCGCTTGGCCTCGGGCAGTCTGACGACCTCCAGCTCGATACCGTGCGTGCGGGCGGCCTTAGCCGGCCTCTCCCCGGTGTAGCCCTGATCGACATAGGCGAGATCGACGGTGTCGCCGGTGGCGGCCTGGATCGCCTTGGCGAGCTGCCCGACCTGGGCGCGGTCGTCGGCGTCGGCGGACGTGACGTGCAGCGCCAGGAGGTGACCCAGGGTGTCGACGGCCAAGTGGACCTTCGAGCCCCGTTTGCGCTTGGCTCCATCGTATCCGGCCCGCTCGCCGCTCTCGGGCGTCGAGCGCAGGGTCCGACTGTCGAGGATCGCTGCGCTGGGCTCTGAACGACGCCCGGAGGCTAGGCGCAGCAGGGCGCGGAGGTCGTCGGCCAGTTGCTCGAAGCAGCCGGCCGCCAGCCAGCGTTGGGCCTGCTGGTAGACGGCTTCCCAGGGTGGCAGATCGTTGGGCATCCACCGCCAGGGTGCCCCTGTCTTCACGACGTAGCGCAGGCCATTGAACACCTCGCGCAAGCTATGCTCGCGCTGCCCCGCATCCTCGCGCAGCAGGGTCAGATAAGGGGCGACCAGCACCCACTCATTATCGGAGACGTCGGATGGGTAGGATCTGCGCGAAGGGGTCATGCCCCCTCATCTGGAATCCCCAAGCCACGGGTCCATAACAGCCTCTAGCCGTGCAGAAGGATCGCGACCGGACCGGAAGGGCTGCCCGCCTCGAGATAGCCGACGCGCAGAAGGCCGGCGTCGACCTCTTTCAGCGGCCCGAATGCGGCGCCTCCGCCCGAGCGCGGCTGCGCCCGCGCCGGATGGACGAGTCCGAGTTCGGCGGCCGCGATGCTGGCAGCTGCGCCGCTCAGAAGGCGGCGGCGGTTCTGGTTGATGATCTCCGACGGCATGGGCGCATCCCGGTGCTGAGGTGTCGATGCGCGGGATATTGCCCCGATTGGCCGCCGGCCGCTTTGAGATGCCGTGGGGTTCCCCTTCAGAGCCTCCTGATTTTCGGCGTGGGACGGCTTCGCCGCACCGGCGTGGTCAGGGAAGTGGCCGCGTGATCTACCAGTTCGAGCCCTTCACCCTCGATACGGCCCGGCGCGAGCTCAGAGAGGGGGGCAGCCTCGTCGCGCTGGAGCCGCAGGTGTTCGATCTCCTCGCGCACCTCATCGCGGCCCGCGATCGCGTGGTCAGTCGCGACGAACTTCTGGAAATCGTCTGGCACGGCCGTATCGTCTCGGAGGCGACGATCAGCAGCCGGCTGAACGCCGCGCGCGTGGCGATCGGCGACACGGGCCTCGACCAGCGCCTGATCCGCACACTCCCGCGCAAGGGCGTGCGCTTCGTCGGCGACGTCAAGGCGATGACCGAGGACCTGCCGAAGCCCGTGGCAGGGCCAGGATCCGACGCCGGCTTTTCCTGGCGCGCGCGATCACGACTGCCGGCCGTCGCGGTCCTGCCCTTCGCGAACATGAGCGGCGAGCCGGAGCAGGATTTTTTTGCGGACGGGATCTGCGAGGAGATTATCACGGCTCTATCGCGCATGAGTGGCCTGTTCGTGATCGCTCGCAACTCCTCCTTCACATACAAAGGCAAAGCGATCGACGTGCGCCGGGTCGGTGAGGAGCTCGGCGTCGGCTACGTGCTTGAGGGAAGCGTGCGCCGCAGCCGCGACCGGCTGCGCATCGCAGGACAGCTCGTCGACGCGGTCTCGGGCGCCCATCTCTGGTCGGATCGGTTCGACGGTGATCCCCAGGACGTGTTCGCGTTGCAGGAGCGGGTTGCCGACAGCGTCGTCGCGGCGATCGAGCCGACCCTGCAGCAGGCCGAGATCGGCCGTCTCGGGCACGCAGCCCCGTCGCGGCTCGATGCCTACGAGCTTCTGCTGCGTGCGAATGCTCAGCTGTCCGAATTCACCGGGGCCGGCATGGAGGCCGCGCTCGCCTGCCTGAGCGAGGCACTGGTTGTTGAACCGGACTACGCCTCCGCGATGGCCGCGACAGCCTATTGCCGCGCGCAATGCCATTTTCAGGGTTGGGCCGAGCAGGACGATCACGCCCGCAGCGAGGCCGTCGACCTCGCGTGGCGAGCGGTCGAGCTCGCGCCTGGCGACGCGCAGGTGTTATGGATGGCGGCCTTCGCGATCTGGAACATGGCCTTGAGTGGGCACGAGCGCGCGCGGGATCTCTTCCGACGCTCGCTGCTCCTCAACCCCAACTCCGCGATGGCGTTGACGCTCGCGGGTTGGATCGAGACGACGTGCGGCAACGGCCTCGAGGGCCCGGACATGGTGGTCCGCGCGCAGAGGCTCAATCCACGCGATCCGCGCGGCTGGCTGATGGCCGGCGTCATGGCGGTGGCCGACCTGATCGATGAGAACCACGCTGGTGCGATCGAATGGGCTGACCGAGCCCTTGCACAGAACCGACGCTTCGCTGTGGCCCTACGCGTGCTCGCGGTCGCCAACGTCAAGCTGGGGCGGTTGGACCGCGCCCGGGAGGCTGTCGCAACTCTGCTCACTGTCGAGCCGAGGTTGACGGTCTCCGGCTTCCTCACGCGGATTCCCTTTCCGCTTGAGAGTACAGCAAAGATCTACGCTGAAGCTTTGGCAAGGGCAGGTCTGCCAGCATGATCGCCAAACGAGGTTGAGCCGATGTCCGATACGCAGCAAAAATCAACCCACAGCGGACAGGCTGCTTTCGGCCAATTGCAGTCGCCTCTTAGCGCCCACAAACGACATTCAGTCGCCTCTGACGACTTTAAACGTGCTGCCATCGGGGTGGTCAGACCTTAGGCCTTTTTCAAGAGACTAGACTCGTCGGATCCGAAATGGGCGGAAGCGGGGGAGCAACCCGTGTCCTTTCGGGTCGATGCATCAGGCATCGGAGGGCAGGAAAGCTGGGCGGGCGGCGCGGACCACCGCGGTGATGAACTCAGTGACGGCCTTGATCCGCTGGAGATGCGCCATGTCCGCATGCGTGAGCAGCCAATAAGTGCGGGTGATGCGAACGTTTTTCGGTAAAAGACGCACAAGGTCCGGGTGCTTATCGGCCATAAAACAGGGCAGAATACACAGGCCAGCGCCAGTCCGGGCCGCTGTCATCTGGGTAATCACGTTCGAAATTCGGATCGTCGGCTGCAAGCCGGGCAGTGCAGCCTTGAAATAGTCAAGCTCCGGCGAGAAAACGAGCTCGTCGATGTAGCCGATGAAACGGTGACGATGCAGGTCGGCTTGGCTCTCGGGCCGGCCGTGGTGGGCGACGTAGGCCGGAGCCCCGTAGAGGCCAAGTTCATAGTTGCCAAGCTTGCGCGCGTGAAGGCGCCCCGTGGCCGGCCGTGTGAGGCCGATCGCAAGATCTGCCTCGCGCTTCGACAAGCTGAAGACCCGCGGCGTCGCCACGAGTTCGATTGATAGGCCCGGATGCCGGACCGACAATTCGCCGATGTGTTCCGCGAGGCAGAAGGTCCCGACAGCTTCCGGTGCGCCGATCCGCACCGGGCCCGTGAGTCCGACGACGGGATCGACCCGGTCAAGCCAGATGCCGAGCGCCGCTCGTTCAATCTCTTCAGCCCGCGGCAGCAGACGCTCGCCCTCCGCCGAAAGGCCATAACCTGTTGGCCGCCGGTCGAACAGCTTGGCCCCAAGCGCCGTCTCCAGACGCGTGATCCGGCGGCTGAGCGTCGTGTGCTCGACACCCATGCCACGAGCGGCCTCGGTCAGCCGGCCGGCCCGGGCCACGGCCAGGAAGGCCTGAAGATCGTCCCACCGGTGCGTCGTCGCCATCTGTCAATCCGTGAGCGCGTGTTGTGCGGAAATTGACATAGACTGGCGAGGGCGTGTGCGCTTTCTTCGCTGCAATCCCGTACCGCTCCATGCGAGCCGGCGTCGGGACAAACGAGCGGCATGAGACCGCGACACTGGGAGGATGGTGCGATGGCACGGGCCCTTTACCGTGCGGCTGCCGCGTTTCTGCTCGGCATCTGCTCCGCCTCGGCGGCGGATAGGAGCCTCAAGATCGGCGTCATCAACGATCAGTCGTCGATCTATGCCGACATGGGCGGCCCAGGCTCTGTCGTCGCGGCAAACCTCGCGGTTGAGGATTCCGGGCTTCGCGCCCGGGGCTGGAACGTCGAGATCCTGACCGCCGATCACGGCAACAAGGCCGACGTCGCCTCCACGATCACCCGGCAATGGTTCGACACGCAGGGCGTCGACGCCGTGGCCGATGTTACCAATTCCGCCGCCGCTCTGGCAGTGAGCCAGATCGTGCGGGACAAGAATAAGGTCATGCTCGCCTCGGGTCCGGCCGTCTCTGACCTGACCGGCAAGGCGTGCACGCCAAACACGGTGCACTGGACGCACGACACCTGGGCCTTCGCCAACGGCATCGGGAAGGCCATGGTCGAGACGGGCGGAAAGACCTGGTTCTTCCTCACTGCCGACTTCGCTTTTGGCTATGCCCTGGAGCGCGATACCGAAAAAATGGTCTTGGCAAGCGGTGGAAAGGTGCTGGGCCACGTCCGGGCGCCGAACAATACCTCCGACTTCTCCTCCTATCTTCTGCAGGCGCAGGCATCAGGCGCGCAAGTGATCGGGCTCGCCAACTCCGGCGGGGACACCGTCAACAGCATCAAGCAGGCGGCCGAGTTCGGCATCACCGGTTCGAAGCAGCGGCTGGCGGGCCTGCTTATATACATCACCGACGTCCACGCCATCGGGCTACAATTGGCGCAAGGACTATCGCTCGTCGCGCCGTTCTACTGGGACATGACCGACGGCACCCGCGCTTTCTCGTCCCGCTTCGCGGCGCTGCGGTCGGGGGCGAAGCCCTCGATGGTTCAGGCGGGCGTCTACGCCTCGATCCTCCATTACCTAAAAGCCGTGGAGGCCCTCGGAGAGGCGAGCGACGGCGCGAAAGTTGTCGCGAAGATGAAGGCGATGCCGACCGACGACCCTCTATTCGGCAAAGGGTACATCCGCGCGGACGGTCGCAAGATGCATCCGATGTACCTGTTTACCGCCAAAACGCCGTCCGAGTCGCAGTATCCTTGGGATTACTACACCTACAAGGCGACGATCCCCGCCGAGGTCGCATTCCGACCATTGGCCGACGGCGGCTGCCCGCTCATCGCGAAGTCTCAGTAACGGACTGGGAGAAAAGACAATGGCCCGAATTGGGTTCATCGGCCTGGGACGCATGGGACTGCCCATGCTCCGCCATCTCGTAGAGGCCGGACACACCGTGCGAGCTTTCGACATCAGCGAGACGGCGAGAGCGGAGGCGCGGGCCGCCGGGGCGGAGGTGGTTGCGACCTGCGGGGAAGTCGCTGCGGGGGCCGAATACGCGATCTCTATGGTTCCGACTGGCCGCCACGTGCTGGAGGTCCATACTGGGTCGGAGGGAACACTCGCCAGGCTTCCGGCCGACGCCCTACTGATCGACTGCTCCACCATCGCCGTCGCGGAGGCGCGAGCCCTGCACGAGGCTGGCCGAAACTGCGGAATTGCGGTTCTCGACGCCCCAGTCTCGGGCGGAGTCATGGGGGCGCAGGCCGGTACCCTGACGTTCATGGTCGGCGGGGATCACGGCGATCTCGACCGCGCCAGGCCGATTTTGGAAACGATGGGCCGCAACGTCTTCCACGCCGGGCCCGCTGGCAACGGTCAGGCCGCCAAGGTCTGCAACAATCTGCTCGCGGGCATCTCGATGATCGCAGTGTCGGAAGCCTTCACCCTGGGCAAGCGCCTCGGGCTCGACCCCGCCACGATGCGGGACATCGTCTCGACCTCGACGGGGAGCTGCCATGCCCTCGTGAGCTACCCACCAGTTCCAGGTCTGCTTCCGAACGTCCCGTCGAGCCGCGAGTACCGGAACGGCTTCGCGGCCGACCTCATGCTCAAGGACCTGCGGCTGGCTGAGCGGGCGGCGATGGAAACCGGTTCGAGCCTACCGATCGGCACCCTGGCCACGGCGCTCTACAGCCTGTTCTGCGGTGGCGGCTCCGGGACCCTCGATTACTCCGGCGTCATCCGCATGATCGAAGGCGCGCCATCTCCTGCCGCAAACTCGTGAGCGCCCGACACGCTGAAGGAAACACCATGTCGAATCTGGAAGCCGCGACCGGCTCAGCGCCCGCCATCCTCTCGAAGCAGATGCTGATTGGCGGCGCGTGGCGGTCGGCCGTCTCCCGCAGGACCATCATCGTCGAGAATCCGGGGCGGCGCGAGCCTCTCGGCGAAGTTCCGAGGGGCGAGACGGCGGATGTCGACCTCGCCGTCCACGCCGCGGCGGCGGCGTTCCCGTCTTGGGCCAAGGTCGCGGCCCGCGACCGAGGGCGGATACTGCTCGCCATCGGCGAGGCACTGGAGTCCCGGCAGGAGGAGCTGGCGCGCCTGATCGCGAGCGAGACCGGCAATGCCCTGCGCACCCAGGCGCGGGGCGAGGCCCGCATGGTCGCCGACACCTTCCGGTACTTCGGGGGGCTCGGGGGCGAGCTGAAGGGCGTCACGATCCCGCTCGGTGAGGTTCAGCTCAGCTATTCCCGGCGCGAGCCCCTCGGCGTGGTCGGCGCCATCGTGCCCTGGAACGCCCCGGCCCAACTCGCCTCGCTCAAGATCGCGCCCGCGATCTGCGCCGGCAACACCATCGTGCTCAAGGCCGCCGAGGACGCGCCGCTCGCGGTGCTGATGATCGCCGAGATCTGCCAGGATCATCTGCCGCCGGGCGTGGTCAACGTCGTCACCGGCTACGGCCGGGAATGCGGCGAGCCGCTCGCCGCCCATCCCCTGGTGCGCAAGCTTAGCTTCACCGGCTCGACCGCCGTGGGCAAGTCGATCATGCGGGCCGCGGCCGAGCGCGTCGCTCCGGTCTCCCTCGAACTCGGAGGCAAGAGCCCATCGATCGTCTATCCCGACGCCGACGAGGATTGGGTGCTCGACGGGATCGTGGCTTCGATGCGCTTCACCCGCCAGAGCCAGTCCTGCACGGCTGGCTCGCGCCTGTTCCTTCACGCGGACATCTACGACGCGTTCCTCGACCGACTGGTCGCCCGCACCTCGGCTCTCAAGATCGGCGATCCGCTCGACGAGGCGACCGATGTCGGCTCGATCATCAATGAGCGACAGTTCACGAAGGTCTGCGACTACGTCTCGGACGGACTCAGCCGCCCGGAGTCGCGGCTCGTGACTGGCGGCCTGCCGCCAAAGGAGGGGCCGCTCACCCGCGGCTACTTCGCGCTGCCGACTATCTTCGCCGACACTTCGAACGACTGGCGCCTCGCCCGGGAGGAGATCTTCGGGCCGGTCCTCGTGGCGATCCCCTGGCGGGACGAGGACGAGGCGATCCGCATGGCCAATGACAGCCATTATGGGCTCGCCGCCTACATCTGGTCCCGCGACATCGGCCGTGCCCTGCGGGCGGCCCACGCCGTCGAGGCCGGCTGGGTTCAGGTCAACCAGGGCGGCGGGCAGGCGCTCGGCCAGTCCTACGGTGGGATCAAGGAAAGCGGCATCGGGCGGGAGATGTCGCTCGAAGGCATGCTCGATAGCTTCACCGAGATGAAGAGCGTGAACGTCAACTTGGCGCTTCCCCCGCCGCGGGCCGCCCGGTGACGGCAATGGGGAGACGCCAACGATGAACCTCTATCGATTGCTCCGGGAGCGGCAGGACGCGGGCAAGCCTGTGACGGTCGGCCTAATCGGCGCTGGAAAGTACGGGACGATGTTCCTGGCGCAGGCCCGCACGACGCTGGGCATGCAAATCGTCGCCGTCGCCGACCTCGACGTTTCCCGGGCCGCGAGCCAACTCGCCTCCTGCAACTGGCCGTCGGAGCGGTATGCCGCCCGCTCCTGCGAGGATGCGATCCGGACCGGCGGGACCTACATCACCGATAGCGCCGACGAGGTGATCCGGGCCGGGGGCATCGAGGTCGTCATCGAGGCGACGGGCGATCCGCGCACCGGTATCCGCCTCGCGCTGGCCGCCATCGCGGCTGGCAAGCACGTGGTGATGGTCAATGTCGAGGCAGACGTCGTGGCGGGCCCATTGCTCGCTCGTCGGGCCAAGCAGGCGGGCGTCGTATACTCCCTCGCCTACGGCGATCAGCCGGCGATCGTCTGCGAGCATGTCGATTGGGCGCGCGCCTGCGGATTTCATGTCGTCGCGGCAGGCAAGGGCACGCGCTACCTGCCGCGCTATCACCAATCAACGCCCGACACCGTGTTCGACAACTTGCCAGGTCTGATTGAGATCGAGGACCGGTCCTCAATCAACCCGAAGATGTTCAACAGTTTCGTCGACGGGACCAAGTCGGCGATCGAGATGACGGCAATCGCCAACGCGACCGGACTCAAGGCGCAGCTACAGGGACTCGCCTTCCCGCCCGCGAGCCGCTTCGAGCTCGCCGACATACTGCGCCCGAAGGACGAAGGTGGATGCCTGGAGATGGCTGGCGTGACGGAGTGCGTCTCCTCGCTCGCCCGGGACGGCTCGGCCCTGCAGCACAATCTCGCCCACGGAACCTTCGTCGTGATCGAGGCGGCGGAGGACAGCTCCTACACGCGGGAATGCTTCCGTGAGTACCACATGCTGCCCGATGCAAGTGGGCGCTACGCGGCCCTCTACCGGCCCATTCACTTCAGCGGATTGGAGCTCGGTATTTCCGCAGCCTGGGCCGCCCTGCTCAAGCAGCCGACTGGCGCTCCAACCTGCTTCAGCGCCGACGTAGTCGCAACTGCCAAGCGCGACCTGAGGGCGGGCGAGACGCTCGATGGCGAGGGCGGCTACTGCGTCTGGGGCCGGCAAACCCCGGCCGAAGTCTCGCTGAGCGAGGGCTACCTGCCCCTGGGGTTGGCGCAACAGGTGAAGCTTACACGCGACGTGCCGATGGGTTCGGGCATTCGCTGGGACGACGTTGCCTTTGATCCGGACGATCCTGTCGTGCGCCTGCGGCGCGAGATGGAAACCGCCTTCGACCCACGCGTGGCCTGAGGCGGCATATACAGGAGGCCACGCGAGAAGGTATCCCGAACATGCACTTCGTCATCCATTGTATCGACACGGCCGATCCCTCGATCCGGCAGACCCATTATCCAGCGCACCGAGCCTATCTCGCAGCGGCCCCACTCAAGATCGTGATCGCGGGACCGATCCTCGACGAGACAGGCGAGGTGCCGATTGGGAGCCTCCTCGTAATCGAGGCCGAGAATTGGGAGGTCGCCCAAGCCTTCGCGTCCAGCGATCCCTTCGCCATCAACGGCGCATGGGACAGCATACAGATCCATCCCTTCAGGATCTCCGTCGAGAATCGGTGATAACGGCGCGAAGCCGAAGAGGCCCCGTCTGTCAGGCGCAGTCTTCAATGCGGACGTCCGGTTCGACTCGAGCATTGGCTCCGTGAATGACGCTCACCTTGCCGTTTGAGACCAAAAACACCGCACCATGAAAGGCCAGCCATGCCGACGCGTCGCAACCTGCTGTCAGCTGCCATGGCGGCGCCGGCAATCATCGGGCTCAGGGTGCAGGCGGCGGCCGGACGCGATCTGAAGGTTTCACACCAGTTCCCGGGTGGCACGGAGGAGGATGGCGACTTCCGTGACAGGCTCTGCCGGAAGTTCGCCGCTGAGTTGCGGCGGCGGTCTGATGGCGCACTCACCGCGACGGTCTATCCGAACTCGTCCTTGATGAAGACCAACGCTCAGTTCTAGGCGCTCCGCAAGGGTGCGCTCGACCTCAGCCTCTTCCCGCTGGCCTATGCCGGCGGCCAGATCCCAGAGGTCAATATCGGGCTCATGCCCTGCGTGGTCGCATCTTACGCCCAGGGCGCGGCATGGAAGACGGCTCCGATCGGGCGTAAACTCGAAGCGTTTCTTGCCGGGAAGGGCATCGTGATCGTGGCCTGGGTTTGGCAGGCTAACGGCGTCGTGTCCCGCGCCAACCTGATCGTCGTGCCCGACGACGTGCGGGGCCTCAAGACCCGAGGCGGTTCCCGGGAAATGGATATTCTTCTCCAAGCGGCAGGGGCTGGGGCGCTGTCGCTACCCTCCAACGAGATCTACGCGGCGATGCAGACGGGGGCGGTGGACGCCGTCGTCACCTCCTCGACCAGCATGATCTCCTTCCGCCTGGAGGAGACCGCCAAGCACCTGACGACGGCGCGCGACCACACCTTCCTGTTCACCTTCGAGCCGCTTCTTATGTCCAAGCCGATCTTCGATGGTCTTGCGCCGGGCGAGCGCGACCTGATCATGGCAGTTGGAGCCGAGTTGGAGCCGTTTGGGACGATGGGCTCCAAGGCCGACGACGAAAAGGTTGTAGAGGTTTTTCGGAAGGCTGGTGTTCAGGCCCACGAGATCGACGCGGCCGCTTTCGAGAAATGGCTGACGCTCGCCCGCAATTCAACTTGGAAGGACTACGCGAGCCGTAGCACCGAAGCGGCGGAGTTGCTGAAGCTTTCTCAAGACGTTCGAGTCTGAGCCAAACAGTACATCGACGGCCAGAGCTGGGCCGATCGTCGCGGTAGTTGGGAGTCGACATGGCTGGAAAGATCGTTACGGAACAGTCGGACTCTCACGTGACGCTCACGATTAGTCACCCGGAGCGGCGCAACGCGCTGACGGTACTGATGTGGCAGGAACTGGCAGCACAGGTGCGGGAGCTCTCCCGGGAGGATGGGATACGCTGCGTCGTCATTCGTGGCGGGACCGCAGAGGCGTTCTCCGCCGGCGCGGATATTTCCGAGTTTGGCACCGCTCGCTCGACGCGCGAGCAGGTGGTCCGTTTCCACGAAGAATATGTAGGCGGTTGCCTCAACGCGATCGCCACCTGTCCCGTGCCCGTCGTTGCTGCGATCCAGGGCGCATGCTTCGGTGGTGGCCTTGAGATAGCCGCCGTGTGCGATATCCGGATTGCGGCGAAATGCGCCCGCTTCGGGGCTCCAGTTGGGCGCTTGGGGTTCCCGCTCGCCTTCGGCGAGACCGAGGCGTTGTTCCGGCTGGTTGGGCCGTCGGTTACCGCGGAGCTGCTGATCGAGGGCCGTCTCTTTGATGCGCGCACGGCCTACGAGAAAGGCTTGGTGTCCCGGGTGGTCGGGAATGACGACTTCGAGCGCGAAGTCGCTGCCGCAGTCGAGAACATCTGCGCGAGCGGTATCCTCGCCGCCCGTTCACATAAGCGTCAGATCTAGCGCCTGAAACGGGATTCTGCCGCCGTGACGAGCGACGAGCGGATGGAAGTGTACAGCTTCGCGGAGAGCGAAGAGTACCACCATGGTATCGCAGCCTTCCTTACAAAAACGGATCGCCAGCGTTGATCGCAAAGGATAGGCGGCACCCTCGCGCATCCGGGACGAGGTCGCGTTCCGAGATTTCGTGTAGGTTCGAGCGATCGACCCCGAACACTAGTAGTAGCCAACGTGACCAATCTGCGGAAATAGCTGAGTCGGCGAAAGTATCGCCGCCTCCGGGGCGGCACCTACTAATATACGTTTTGGATCCGATCTTGCGGCCTGCCGGACTAAATCGCGAATAAAGGTGTCTGCTTGGACCAGTTCGCTGCTCGAAAGCAGACGGTCCGCTTTCGGCCAGCAAACGTCATTGTTGTTGGCGCGTTTGTTTCGCTTTTAAGCGCTTGCCCGCTCGATGAGCTCATAACCGAGGTCAAGCCTGCGGATGTCGCGGGAGGGATTGCGCAATTGCTTCATCAGCATCTCCGCTGCCTGATGCCCGATCTGATAGCGAGGAAAGCGCAGCGTTGTCAGCGGTGGGGAGACGGTCTCCTGGAGTTCGTTGTCATCCGAGCCAACGATCGCGATCCTGTTTGGGACATCCAAGCCGCGGCGGTTCGCTTCAAGCAAAGCTCCGGTCGCCAGCACATCGCCGGAAAGGAAGATCGCATCGACGGCCGGTACGCGCTCAATCAAAGTCGCGAGTGCGCGCCCACCGCTCCGCAGTCCGGGCGGGCTTTCGAGCAGCAACTCGGGAGCGGAGATCAACCCATGTCGTTGATGGGCGGCTAGAAATCCCGCCCGCCTCTCGGCAGCGCGATCATTGTCGTGAATGGGCAGGCTGACAAATCCGATGCTCTTGTACCCGCGGACAATCAGGTACTCCGTCATCGCGCAGGCTGCATCGTAATTCGAGAAACCGACTGTCATGTCGAGAGGCTTCTCGGTCAGGTTCCCCGTCTCGACGCAGGGGATGCCTGCATCCTCGAGCATCGTGCGACTGCGCGCCGTATGCTGCGTGTTGTGCAGCACGATCCCGCAGATGCGCTGGGCCAAGAAGGCCCGAATGGCGGCCTCTTCACCGGCCAACGCGTAGCCGCTATCCGCGATCATCAAAGGGTGATGTGCGCCGAGAGCGTCCGATACGCCTTGGATCGTCTCCGTGAAGAGCGAGTTGCGAAGGCTCGGCACGATCAGGCCGACGACGTTCGTCCTGCGCGAAGCGAGGCTGCCGGCGATCCGATTGGGAACGTATCCGGTGGCATCGATCGCCATCTCGATACGGAGTCTGGTCTCGGTATTCACGGAAGTCGGATCGCGCAGTGCCCGCGAGACCGTCATCGCTGAAACTGCAGCCAGGGCGGCCACATCCTCCATACGAGGCTCAGGCCTCCCTTGCTTCGGATTCTGCTTCCGGCGCGGTCTCGCTGTTAGGTCTGCCATCTTAGTCGCCTGGCCGTGCCTGTAGCCTAGTTGATCCCACACTCTATCGCATAGCCCGTCCGCATGGATTGCGGAACGCGGCGATCGCGTTTATGTTTGCGCTAACATCAGGGGTTCGGGTTCACGCTTTGAGCCCGGTCAAGGTCGCTTCGAACCTCCTGCCCAATGCAACCCAGAGGCCCCGCTTTGTCCCGCTCATCCCGCTTCCGCGAACTTCTTGAGTTGCCGCCGTTCGTTTGCATGGGCGCACACGACGCCGTCACGGCCAAGCTGGCTGAGCAGGTCGGGGCGCCTGCAATCTACGTTAGCGGCTTCGCGGCCTCTGCCATCGTTGCAGGCGCCCCCGATATGGGTTTGCTGACGCAGACCGAGATGTTCGAGCATATCCGCCGCATCTGCAGGGTTACCAGCGTCCCTGTCTTCGCCGATGCGGATACGGGGTATGGCGGCGTGCTCGACGCGCAGCGCACGATCAAACTCTGGGAAGAGGCGGGCGCTTCGGTGCTGCATCTGGAGGATCAAGCGGTCCCCAAGAAGTGCGGGCACTTCTCGGGCAAGCAGCTCGTCAGCGCCGAGGAGATGCAGCAGAAGCTGCGCGCCATGCTGGAGGCTCGAAGCGATCCGGATTTCTTCATCGTCGCGCGCACGGATTCGCTCGCCGTGACCGGCTTCGATGACGCGATCGCCCGCCTCATCAGCTACGCTGAGGTCGGTGCCGACGGACTGTATTGCGACGCGATGGAGAGCGTGGAACAGATGCGCGAGATCAGTCGCCGCCTGCGACCGCTCGGCAAACCGCTCCTGTTCAACATGGCGAGATCGGGCAAAAGTCCTTACTTGTCTCTGAAAGAGGTCGAAGAGTGCGGTTTTGATTACGCGCTTTGCCCAATTGAGCCGATGTTCGCCATGCACAAGGCTGTTAAAACGATGATGGAGCGGTTCATGGAAGAGGGATGCACCACGAACGCGGTGGCGGACCTGATGACCCCTTTCGACGAGTTCAACGAGTTTGTCGGTATGTCAGATCTCATCGCGCAGGAGCGGCGCTACGCCTCCTGACGCGAGGCACGTTCCGACAGGGATGTGGCTCAAACCAGCGGAATCGTCCGTCGAAGGGAGCGCGCAACAGCGATGCGACAGATCGAAGTCGAGACGTGTGGTCGGGTCGCGATCCTGACGCTGAGCCGACCCGACGCCGGAAACAGGATCACGCAGGACATGGCGGACGAGTTGATCGCCGCCCTAAACGCCGCTCGCAGCGACAAAGCGATCAGCGGATGCGTCCTGACGGGGAGCGGCTCCGTCTTCTGCCTGGGAGGCGACTACCGGGGCGCTGGGCCGGCCGCTGCCGGACGGATGGAGTTCGGGCGAGCCCATATCGATCTCTTCGGCGCGATGGCTGGTCTCGGCAAGCCACTGATCGCTGCGCTCAATGGCCATGCGCATGCGGGCGGGTTTGCGCTGGCCCTCGCGTGCGACATGGTTTTCACTACGCGTGACGCGACGCTCGGCCTGCCGGAAGTGGCGCACGGCCTTTTTCCCTTCCTGGCGCTCGCCGTTGTGCGCGACGCCTTGCCGAAAGCACTTCTGTTCGAGATCGCTTACGAAGCGAGATTGATGAGTGCGGAAGAAGCACGCGCGCGCAGCCTGGTGAATGCCATATTGCCTGCGACGGAGGTGCTGCCCCGGGCCGTCGAGACCGTGGAACGAGCGACCGCCGGACATCCCGACGTGCTGGCTCTCGGTCGCGACCTCTATTACGCGACCCGCGGGGTCGCTCCGGCCGAGGCGCTTGCCATGGCGCGGTTCGCGCTCGGGGCCGCACTCGCAGCATGCGATCCGTAGAGCTGCACACCAGCGGCATAGCTTCGATAAAAAAAATCTCAAGAAACCGGTCAGGTTCAATCAATACGCAGAAATTCAGGGAGGCCGTCCATGTTAGCGCTACCGCAGAAAGCCGTAAGCCGTCGTGCCCTGCTGGCCGGTGGCTTGGTGATGGCGATGCCGTCGATCGTGAGGGCAGGGCCGGAATTCGATTTCAAATTCGCGACGGGTCAGGACCCTAGCCATCCAAACAACGTCCATCTGCGCGTGGCGCTCGATCGCGTCCGTGAACGGACGAACGGGCGCCTCAGCATTCGCTTGTTTCCAGCCAACCAGCTCGGTACCGAAACCGATGTCTTGTCGCAGGTGCGGAACGGAAGCATCGAGTTTTTGCTACTCTCAGCATCGATATTGGCGACCTTCGTACCCGTCGCGGGCATCGCCAACACAGCGTACGCATTTCCGGATTACGATGCCGTTTGGCGGGCAATGGATGGGAGTCTGGGTCAGCACACCCGGGCATTGATCGAGAAGGTCGGCGTCATCGCGCCGGGGCGGATCTGGGACAACGGCTTTCGTCAAATCACATCATCCGGACGAGAGGTCCGCGCTCCGAAGGATCTGTCCGGCTTCAAAATCCGCGTCCCGCCGGCCCCGATGCTCACCTCGTTCTTCGCTGCGATCGGAGCGTCACCGACGCCCATGAACTTCGCGGAGGTCTATACCTCGTTGCAGACCGGAGTCATCGACGGTCAGGAGAACGCACTCTCGCTTATCGCGACGACCCGACTCTATGAGGTTCAAAAATTCTGCTCGCTGACCGGTCACAGCTGGGACGGCTACTGGCCTTTGTCCAACCGCAAGGCCTGGGCGCGCATGCCGGAGGATATCAGATCCGTCCTCACCGCCGAACTCGACCGATCCGTGGTCGATCAGCGCAAGGATGTCGCCGAGCGTGATCGTTCATTGCGAACCGAGCTGGCCAACAAGGGACTCGCATTTATCGAAGTTGAGAAATCCGACTTCCAGCGGGCACTCGCAAGCACGTCATACTATCAGACATGGAAGCAGAAGTATGGTGACAACGCGTGGTCGTTGCTGGAGGAGGCTTGCGGAAAGCTGACCTGAAGCGAGATTCGTCAGGACAAGCGCCCGCGAACGGGTGACGTGCCCATCTCGCGCTCGACGGGACCGGGTGCAGGAGCCTGCCTCAAAGACCGGCCCCGCTTGTTGGCCTTGAAGGGCCGCCACAACCTGCCAGCGCTCGGCGGCACATCCCAGTTCTGCGTTCCTCCATGGGGCGGACGGGCAGTTGCTGAACGACCTCGGTAAGCTCGCTTGAGGGACGATCGCCATGCAGATTGATATCGCGGCCGTCGAGCCGACGGCGGGGGTTGCGTTGACCGACCCGCCCCTGCGCGCACAGGGCTGGCTGCGCCGGCTGGACGCCGGCCTGGGCCACCTCGTGGAGATCCCCGCGGCGCTGCTGGTTCTGACCGAGATCGGCGTGCTGCTCAGTGGCGTCGTCAGCCGCTACGTCTTCCGCGAGCCCCTCGTCTGGTCAGACGAACTGGCCTCGGTCCTGTTCCTGTGGCTCGCCATGCTGGGCGCCGTGGTGGCCTTCCGCCGCGCCGAGCATATGCGAATGACCGCCTTCGTCGCCATGAGCGGGCCGCGCCTGCGCGCCTTTCTGGAGACGGTCGCCCTGGTGGCCGGACTGATCTTCGTCGCGCTGCTTCTGGAGCCGGCCTGGGAATTCGCCGGCGAGGAGACCTTCGTCCAGACGCCGGCGCTGGAGCTGAACAACGCGTGGCGCGCGGCCGCCCTGCCTGTCGGCCTAGGATTTATGCTGATCGTCGCGGTGATCCGGCTCTTGGAGACTGCCGACTGGAAGTTGACGGCGGGCGCGCTCGCGCTGGGCGTTGGAATCGCCGCAGGCCTCGTGGCGCTCCAGCCCTGGCTGATGAACCTCGGCAACCTCAACCTGCTGCTGTTCTTCGTCCTCGGAGTCGGCGCGCTGGTCTTCTCCGGAGTGCCGATCGCCTTCGCGTTCGGTCTGTCGACCTACGCCTACATAACGCTGACCACCAACGCCCCGTCGATGGTGGTGGTCGGGCGCATGGACGAGGGCATGAGCCACCTGATCCTGCTCGCCGTGCCGCTCTTCGTCTTCCTTGGCCTACTGATCGAGATGACCGGCATGGCCCGTGCGATGGTGGGCTTCCTGGCCTCGCTGCTCGGTCACGTCCGTGGCGGCCTGCACTACGTGCTGGTCGGGGCGATGTACCTCGTCTCCGGCATCTCCGGGTCGAAGGCCGCCGACATGGCGGCCGTGGCTCCGGTGCTGTTCCCCGAGATGAAGGCGCGGGGCGCCAAGGAGGGCGACCTCGTGGCCCTGCTCGCCACAACCGGCGCGCAGACCGAAACGATCCCGCCCTCGATCGTGCTGATCACCATCGGCTCGGTCACCGGCGTATCAATCACCGCTTTGTTCACTGGCGGCCTGCTGCCGGGCCTGGTACTGGCCGTGACGCTGTGCGCCCTCGTCTGGTGGCGCTACCGCCGGGAGGACCTGAGCCACGTCGCCCGGCCCTCGGGCCGGATCATCGGCCGCGCCTTTCTGGTGGCGATTCCGGCGCTGGCGCTGCCGTTCGTGATCCGCTTTGCCGTGGTCGAGGGCATCGCCACCGCCACCGAGGTCTCGACCATCGGCATCGTCTACGCGGCGCTGGCCGGCCTCCTGATCTACCGCCGGTTCGACTGGCGGCGGCTCTATCCGATGCTGGTGACCACCGCGACGCTGTCGGGGGCGATCCTGCTGATCATCGGGGCGGCCACCGGCATGGCCTGGGCGCTGACGCAATCGGGCTTCTCGCAGACGCTGGCCGAAGTGATGAAGAGCCTGCCCGGCGGGGCGCTCGGCTTCCTGTTCGTCTCGGCAGTCGCCTTCATCATCCTGGGCTCGGTGCTAGAGGGCATCCCCGCGATCGTGCTGTTCGGCCCGCTGCTGTTCCCGATCGCGCGGGCGGTGGGCGTGCATGAGGTCCATTATGCGATGGTGGTGATCCTCGCGATGGGCATCGGGCTGTTCGCCCCGCCCTTCGGCGTCGGCTACTACGCCGCCTGCGCGATCAGTCGGATCCACCCCGATGCCGGAATGCGCCCGATCGTCGGCTACATCGTCGCCCTCTTGATCGGCCTCCTCGTCATCATCCTGGTCCCGTGGTTCTCCATCGGATTCCTGTGATCGTATCTTTTTCATAATGGTGTCGGTGGGCGACGCTGAAGGACATCCTTCGTGAAGCGTAACGGCGTCCACACCGTCTAGCTGCGTCTGCGGAGACAGCAACGGGCGGTTTAAGAGTACCGTAAAGTGATCATCGTGAGCGCCTGGATAGAGACACGAGCGGGCATCACAACGACGTCTGCTTTTTCCGTTTCCGATTCGGAAGCGGACTGGTCGCAACTGGCCAGACTATGCCATGCCGGATCGCCGACTCGCGCAAAACCGGCCGATCGGCTTTGCGCCCATCTCGGTCATTCAGCCGACGAGGGCCTTCGCTCCGAAGCGGACGCTGAGGGAAGCCTGCAAACCCGCTAGCCCCCGCTGGGACTATCCTCATCTTGAGCGGCCGACCTGTTTTTGGAGCAAAGCGAGCCGTAGACGGCCGGATCAAACAAGGCCTTGCCGTGAGCGAATGGCACCCACCGTGACGGGCCGGCGTGCGCGGGCCGAGCGGCCCGATCGTTCACGACCTTGGGCGGCCACCTATAGCCCACCCGTCGCGCCCGCATCTCGAGCGGCCCGCAATCGGCCGATGCGGCGCGCGAAGCGCGTGCGACCATGCGCGGACCATGTCGAGGTTCAGGGCGACATCGCTCCCCCAGTCAACTTTATCAGGCTTAGCCCTCCATCACGACGGGGCCATCGGGCACCAACGCTCCCCGGCGTCGCCAGCGCAGAAAGAGCTGTCCGAGGATCAGGATGGCGCAGACCGCGAGGAAGGCGGCGCTGATCGGGCGCTCCACGAACACCGTCAGGTCGCCCTGCGACAGCAGCATGGCGCGCCTGAAGTTCTCCTCGAAGCGCGGCCCGAGCACGAAGCCGAGGAGGATTGGGGCCGGGTGGAAGCCGAGGATCAGCAGGAGGTACCCGAAGATCCCGATCACCAGCGTCTCGCCGACCTGGAACAGGCTGCTGCTGGTCGAGTAGACGCCGATGCACACGAAGAACAGCGCGCTCGGATAGAGGTAGCGGTAGGGGATCGTCAGCAGCTTCACCCAGACGCCGATCAGGGGGACGTTGAGCCCCATCAGCAGGATGTTCCCGACCCAGAAGCTCGCGATCAGGCCCCAGAAGATGTCCGGGTGCTGCGAGATCAGGAGCGGACCCGGCGTGATACCCTGGATGGTCAGGGCGGCGAGCAGCAGCGCCATCACCGCGTCGCCCGGGATGCCGAGGCTCATGGTCGGGATGAAGTCGCCCTGGACCGAGGAGTGCGTCGCGGTCTCGGGCGCCGCCACACCCTCGATCGCGCCCCGCCCGAAGCGCTCGGGCGTGCGCGAGATCTTCTTCTCGGCCGCGTAGGCGACGAACGAGGCGATGGTCGGGCCGGTGCCCGGGATGAGCGAGCACAGGCTGCCGATCAGCGTGCCGCGCAGGATCGGCAGGGCGGAGCGCTTCAGGTCCTCCCCGCTCGGCCGCATGTCGCGCAGGCGCACGCCCGCGGCGCCGCGCAGCGGCTCGACCTTGTTCACGCTCTTGAGGAACTCCGCGATCCCGAACAGCCCGAGCGCGAGGGCGACGATCTCGATCCCGTCGGCGAGTTCGGGCAGGCCGAAGGTGAAGCGCTCATAGCCCGACGTGACGTCGGTGCCGAAGATGCCGAGCAGGAGGCCGAGCGTCGTCATGGCGATGCCCTTCAGCGCCGAGCCGCGGGCCAGCGTCGAACCGGCGAGCAGCCCGAGCAGCATCAGCGAGCACACGTCGGCGGGCCCGAACTTCAGCGCCGCCCGCACGAGGAGGGGCGCGAAGAAGATCATCATCACGATGCCGAACGAGGCACCGCAGAATCCGCCAAGCATCGTGATGCCGAGTGCCGTGCCGCCCTTGCCCTGCTGGGTCAGAGGGTAACCGTCAAGGCAGGTCACAGCATGCGGCGGATGGCAGGGCAGGTTGAGCAGGATCGAGCAGATCGCGCCCCCGTACTGCGCCCCGTAGAAGATGCCCGACAGCATCAAAATGGCGGCCACCGGCGGCATGGCGAAGGTGAGCGGAAGCAGGATCGAGATCGCCGCCATCACGCCCATCCCGGGCAGCACGCCGACGATGTTGCCGAGCAGGACCCCGGCGAAGCAGGCGAGGAAGTTCGTTGGCTGGAGGGCGACCTCAAAGCCGTGGGCGAGGTCGGTGAGCGCCGTGCCGATCATGACTGCCCCCAGGCGAACGGCGGCAGCTGGATGTGCAGGCCGTAGTAGAACAGGCTGCAGCCGAAGGCCGCGATCAGGGTCGCAAGGAGGGAGGCACCCCGCACCGTCGAGGTGCGGTCGCCCATCGCCGACAGGAACACGCAAGCGAACGTCGCCGGGAACAGGCCGGCGGTCCGGGCGAGCAGCAGGAAGGCGAGCATCCCGCCGATGATGCAGGTCCAGCCGCGCCATTCGGGTCGGCTGAGGTCGACGCGGTCGTGGTCGTGTGCGTCGGCGACGGTCGCCTTCGACAGCCCGATGCTGAGGCCGCAGGCCACGAGGATGACACCCATGGCCAGCGGAAAGGCCCCTGGCCCGATCGCCGCCAGCGTGCCGAGGCCGTAGGTGGCCGATTCCGTGATGGCCCCCAGGCCGATCAGCGCGGTCAGGACGCCGGCGTAGCGCTCCCTGTGCTGTTGGATCGAGTGAAGCACGCGTCCCTCCGGTCGACCTGGCTTTTTTGTTCTTGCTCGTGCGAAGCCCCCGGACGTCGTGGGGCCGCGCGATCCGTCAAAGGAGATCAGACGTAGCAGGGGCCGTCGATCAGCGGATTGGCGGCTAGGAAGCGCTCGTCGACCTCGACGCCGAGGCCCGGACCGTCCGGCGGGCACACCTTGCCCTCGGCGTCGAGCCGGTAGGGCAGACCGATCACGTCGTCGCGGAAGGGGTTGTGCCGGGCCACGTCCCCCTCGAAGTAGCCGGGGTTGTCGACGGCCGCGAGCAGGTGGAGCGTCGCCACCATGTTGATGCCGGTGGCCGAGGTGTGCGGGTTGACCGAGATCTTCCAGGCGGAGGCGAGGGCGGCGATCCGCATCGTCTCGGTGATGCCGCCGGTCTTCGACAGGTCGGGCTGGACGAAGCCGAGGTAACCGGCCTGCAGCGCCTGCACGAACTCGTAGCGCGTGAAGTGGTTCTCACCGGCGGCGAGCGGCACGGTGCCGAAGCGCGCCGCCTCGCCGTAGCTGTAGGCATCGTGGGGCGGGAACGGCTCCTCCAGCCACGCAACCCCCGCCGCCTCGAACGCCGGCATCACCCGGCGCACGTCGTCAACCGTGTAGCCGGTGTTGGCATCGACCAGGATCTCAACGTCGGCGCCCAGAGCTTCCCGCACCGCCTCGACGCGGGCAATGTCGCGCCGGGGGCTGTCGCCGACGCGCAGTTTCACCGCTCGGTATCCGGCGGCGACGTGGGCACGTGCCTCGTCGGCCAAGGAGGCCGGCTCCTGCCAGCCGAGGGAGATGCCCCCGGCATAGGCTGGCACCGCGCGGGCGGCGCCCCCGAGCAGCCGGTAGATCGGCCATCCGGTCGCCTTGCCGCGGATGTCCCACAGGGCGATGTCGAGTCCCGACAGCGCCATCGCGGCGGCCGCGCCCATGCCGTGGCTGGCGAGCTGCATCCGGTAGACCCGGGCCCAGACGCCGTTGACGTCGAGGGGATCCATCCCGACGACGAGCTCGGACAGAGTCGTGTCGATGAGCTTGGCGATGGCGCCGGGGCAGCGGCCGTGATGGGCCTCGCCCCAGCCGACGAGGCCTTCGTCGGTCTCGACCTTGACGAGCACGGCGTCGCGCTTGACCGCCCGCCCGATGCCGAGGCGGACGTTCTGGCCCTCGGGGACCCGGAACGAGATCGGGACGGACTGGATGCGGGTGATGCGCATGGGTTTTTCCTCAGGCGGAAAGAGTCTTGGATTGGGTCTCGGGCAGGATCTCGGGATTGACGAGGTTGCGCGGTCGCTCGCCGCGCAGGATGCGCAGCATCTCCTCAACGGCGCCGACGCTCATCGCGCGTGAACTGGTCTGCGTGATGCCGGCCACGTGCGGGGTCAGCAGCAGGTTCGGGCAGGCCAGGAGCGGGTGGTCGGAGGCCAACGGCTGCACGTCGAACACGTCGAGTGCCGCACCGGCGAGCTTGCCCGCCTGCAGGGCGGCGGCGAGCGCGGCCGCGTCGATCACGGGCCCGCGGGCGACGTTGATGAGGACGGCTTGCGAGCGCATCCGGCTGATCAGCGCCGCGTCGACGAGGCCGCGCGTCGCCTCGGTGAGCGGGCAGGCGATCACCACCGCGTCGCTCTGCGCGAACAGCGTCTCCAGGTCGACCGCCTGGACGAGACCGCCGAGCGTCGTGCCGCTGCGGGAGGTCCCGAGCACGCGCATGCCGAAGCCGTGATGGGCGATCCGCGCGACGCGGCCGCCGATCTCGCCGAGGCCGAGTACCCCGAGGGTGCTGCCGCCGATCTCAGAGAGGCCCTCGGCGATGGGTCGCACGGCGCCCCATCCCCCCGCCCGCAGGCCGCCGTCGAGACGCCAGACCTGGCGGCGCAGGTGGAACAGCGCCGCGAACACGTACTCGGCCACGGCCTGGGTGTTGCTGCCGGGTAGATTGGCGACCGGGATGCCGCGCGCGGTCGCCACCGCGACGGGGATCATGTCGAGGCCGACGCCGTGGCGGACGATACCGCGCAGCCGCGGCGCGCCGTCCAGGATATCGTCGGGAAGCTTGACGCGCACCACGAGCCCCTCCGCCTCGGCGACGAGCGCCCGCAGTGTCTCGGGGCTCGGGTCGGGTGCGGTGACGGGGCGGGCATACTCTGCCAGCATAGCCTCCGCCTCCGGATGGATCGGGTTGGTCAACAGGACCACGGGGCGCTTGGTCATAGACCTTCCTCGGCGACGATCGGGCTGATCAGACTGCCCAAACCCTCGACCCAAGCGGTCATCGTCGTGCCGGGCCGGATCCAGGCGGGCGGCTGGCGCAGAGCCGCGATCCCCGCCGGTGTGCCGGTGGCGATCACGTCGCCCGGCTCCAGTGCCGTCTTCCGCGACAGGTGGGCGACGAGGTCGGCGACCGAGAACAGCATCAGGGCCGTGGAGGAGTCCTGCAGGCTCACCCCGTCGATCGACAGCCCGATCCGCAGGGCCTGAGGATCGGGCACCTCGTCGCTGGTCGCGAGGTAGGGGCCGAACGGGCCGAAGGTCGCGATGTTCTTGCCGGGTCCGAAGCCATCGCGGCGGATCAGCTCGCTGGCGCTGACATCGTTGAACACGCCGTAGGCGCAGACATGAGCCAGCGCGTCTTGCGCAGCGACTTGCTCAGCGCGACTGCCGATCACCGCGGCGATTTCGGCCTCGTAGGTGCAGCCGCCGATGCCCGGCGGCAGCACCACGGGCTCGCCCGGGCCGATCACCGTCCACGGCTCCTTCATGAAAAGGAACGGCTCGCTCGGATGGGGCGCGCCGCGCTCGGCCAACGCGTCCACGTAATTGTGCGCGATCCCGAAGATCCGGCCGGGTTTGGGCAGCGGTGCGCGCAGGCGCACCGATCGCAGCGGCAGCTGCGCGGCCTCCGGGATGGCATGATCGCGCAGGCGCGCTGCGGCGTCGGCCAGCCCGGAGCGGATCAGGTCCAGGACCTGCGGGGGAGAGCCGGCGAGCGCCGGCTGCAGCGCGGGATGGGCGAGGTCGACGACCAGGTCGCCCGGCCCGCTGGCGTCGCCCAGCAGGATACCGGCCCGTTCCGCGCCGCCGCTCGAGAAGGTGACGAAGCGCATCGCGGTGTGCCTCAGGCGGCGCGGTAGCGGTCGATCACGGCGCGGTCGACCTCCACGCCGAGGCCCGGCGCGGTGGGGACCGCGACCTTGCCGCCGACCTGCCGGATCGGCTCGAGGGCCAGGTGATCCCGGAAGGGGTTCTCCTCCTGCTCGAACTCGAGCATCGGCGGGACCGGGAACAGGCAGGGCGGCTGATCGGGGATCGAGGCGAGGAAGTGGATGGTCGCGGCGAGGCCCACCACCGAGCCCCAGGCGTGGGGCACGCACTCGACGCCGTGCGCCGTCGCCATGGCGGCGATCTTCTTGCACTCGGTGATGCCGCCGGCCGCGCACACATCGGGCTGGACGATGTCCATCGCCTTGCGCGTGATGGCGTCGCGGAAGCCCCAGCGGGTGAACTCGTTCTCGCCGCCGGCCACCGCAATGTCGAGGGCGCGGGTGACCTCGACGTAGCCGTCGAGATCCTCCGGCGAGATCGGCTCCTCGAACCACTCAATGCCGAGCTCCTCCAGCCGCCGTCCCATGCGAATGGCGGTGGGCACCGTGAGCGAGTGATTGGCGTCGACCATGAGGCGGATGTCCGGGCCGACCGCCTCGCGCACCGCCGCCACGCGGGCGATGTCGCGCTCGATCGAGCCGAGACCGATCTTCATCTTCACAGCTTTGAAGCCGGCCTCGACGTAGCCGCGCGCCTCCTCGACCGCCTCCTCGACGAGCCGATCCATGTCGGTGAAGTACAGGCCGGTCGCGTAGGCGTCGACGCTGGTGCGGAAGGCGCCGCCGATGAGCTTGTGCACCGGCTTGCCCACGCTCTTGCCGATGATGTCCCAGAGCGCGATGTCGATGCCGCTGATCGCGGCGATCGACATGCCCTTCGGCCCGTAATCCTTGATCCGGTTGTACAGGTCCTCCCAGACGACCTCGACGTCGAACGGGTCCTGACCGATCACGCGGGGGGCGAGTTGCGTGTCGATGAACGCCTTCGCAACTGCGGACGGCCCGTAGCACTCGCCCCATCCGACGATGCCGTCCGCCGTCTCGATCTCGACGAGGCAGGTGCCGCGGGTCTTGTACAGCCAGCCGCGCGAGGAGGTGAACGGCCGTTTGATCGGCGTGGTCACCACATGGCAGGTGATCGTCTTGATCTTGGTCACGCTATCCGTCCCGGTCGTTGTTCAGATCGTTCGAGCGCTCGGAGGGGCGCGTCGGCTCAGGATTTGAAGACCTTCTCGGCCACGACCTTGATCGACTGCTCGACCCGATCGACCTCGGCGGTCAGCGCATCCCCGGTCAGGGGTGCGATCAGAAAGGCGTTGCGCTCGGCGAAATCCTTGAAGCGCTGGTCCCCGATCGCGGCGCTGAAGCCGTCGATCAGCTTGGTGCGCACCTCCGGCGGGAGCTTGGCTGGGGCGACCACGTAGGCCATCTGCACCACCGGGCCGAACGGGAACACATCGTAGCCGCGCTCCTTGAAGGTCGGCACGTCGGGAAACTGCCGGAGGCGCTCGTCGGCAAAGACGCCGAGTGCGCGCACGAGGCCCTGCTGCAGCTGGCCCAGCGATTCCGCGGGCTTGAGCACTGCGGCCTGGATCTGCCCGCCGGCAAGGTCGGTGATGACCTTGGCGCCGCCCGTGTACGGAGCGTTGATGTAGGCGACGCCCGCCGCCCGGGCGGTCATCGAGGCGAAGATGTGATTGAGGTTGTA
Organism: Methylobacterium sp. WL1; assembly: GCF_008000895.1. NCBI lineage: Bacteria > Pseudomonadati > Pseudomonadota > Alphaproteobacteria > Hyphomicrobiales > Methylobacteriaceae > Methylobacterium > Methylobacterium sp. WL1. Next base: position 5,067,796 of record NZ_CP042823.1, read on the forward strand.
GTTGCCCGGCGTGCCGATCGACACGCTGCCCGGGTTCTTCTTCATGTGCGCGAGGAAATCGTCCAGGGTTTGGTACGGGCTCGACCCGGGGACGAGGAGCATCAGCGGGTCGATCGAGACCCGGGCGATGTGGCTGAACTGGCCGCTCTTCAGAGGCGTCTTGCCCTCGGCCATGTAGGCCAGCGTCGAGCTCGTCCCCATGCCGAGCGTGTACCCGTCTGGGTTCGCCGTCGCGACGCGCCGCATCCCGATCGTGCCGGTCGCGCCGGGCTGGTTCTCGACGATCATCGTGATGCCGCGCTCCTTGAGCAGCGGCTGGAGCCCGCGTGCCAGGATGTCGTTCGAGCCCCCCGCGTTCCAGGGCACGATGAAGGTGATCTCGCGCGCCGGGAAGCCCGACTGCGCCAGTGCGGCGCGGGCGCCGAGTGCCCCCAGGGCAAGGCTTCCGACGAGGCTGCGGCGGGTGAGCATGGCGTTCCTCGTGTATTCGTTGTTTGTTATAACGATGGAAAGTGGGTAGGTTGTCAAGTGTGGTCGCAGCCGGTCTCGCTGATCCATCCTGATCCAGCGGCGCAGGATTGCTGGCGGGCAGGGGGGAACCAACACCATGAGACAGGTCGAGCGGTTGCCGCTCTGGGACCAAGCCTACGCGGAGCTGCGGACCGCCATGCTCGGCGGACGGTTCGGGCCGGGTGAGCGGATCCTCCTGCGTGAGGTCGCGGCCGAACTCGGCATCAGCCTCACGCCTGTCCGCGATGCGGTCAACCGGCTGATCGCCGAGCACGTGCTGGACCGCGGCAGCTCCGGTCAGGGCGGCGGCGCCGTGGTCCCGCGCATGAACGTGGAGCGTTTCGACGAATTGCTGACGATCCGCTGCGACCTCGAAGGTCGGGCCGCGGCCCGCGCCGCCGAACGCGCAGCCCCGGGCGACCTCAGCGTCCTCGACGCGCGGCTCGCCGAGATGAAGGCCCTGATCCGGCAGCGGAACCTCGACGCGTATCTCGACCTGCACCGGCGCTTCCATTTCGAGCTCTACGCCCTCGCGCGCATGCCGATCCTGGAGGGGCTGATCGAGAATATCTGGCTCAGGTGCGGCCCTGTCCTGACCTACGTGATCCCGGACTACGTGCTGCTGGAGAAGGGCAGCGACCTGCACACCGCGGCGCTCTCGGCCCTGCGCGCCCGCGATGCGGAGGCAGCGGCCACGGCGATCCGGCAGGATATCCGCGAGGCGGGCCAGTACATCGCCGGCCTCGCCGACGCCGCCGGGCTCATCGCCGAGCCGTCCGCGAGCCACCGGCCGCGGGCGCACGCGGCGTCATGATCGGGAAAAGATGACTGCGATGAGGATGCTCCTACGTCAGGACGGCTGTGGCCTTCGCCCGGATGAGATCGCGGTCGATCTCCGCGCCGAGCCCGACCCCCGTTGGCGCGTGCACCATGCCGGCAGAATCGACCGCGATGTCCGCGGAAAGCCCGTACTTCTGCGCCGCATCCGGCAGCAGAACCTCGAAGAACTCGGTGTTGCGGATCGCCATGATGACGTGGAGGTTGGCGACGTTGTTGAGCGAGTTGCCGCCGTGGTGGACCTCGAAGTTCATCCCGAAGGCCTCCGCGAGATGGGCCGCCTTGACGAGCGTGGTGATGCCGCCCTTGACCGCCACGTCGCCGCGCAGGAAATCGGTGGCGCGCTGCAGGATCCAAGGCGCGTAGGACTCGAAGCCCGCCTACGGATACTCGGTCGCCATGATCGGCACGTCGAGCTTGGCCTTGAGCTTGACGTAACCGTGTCCGACGTCAGCACCTGTGGGACAGATTGAGGGTCTTCACGAACGGAGGATGACTGGTTCATCGTAGCCCCTGAGGAACGAAGATGAAGCAGACATCCGGACCGGCCAAGAAGCCGGCAGAAGCGGTGATCAAGGACATCCGTCGGGCCACACGTCGGCAGTTCTCGTCCGAGGAGAAGATCCGCGTGGTGCTGGAAGGCTTGCGTGGCGAGGACAGCATCGCCGAATTGTGTCGACGTGAGGGGATCGCCGCCTCGATGTACTACGGCTGGTCCAAGGAGTTCCTGGAGGCTGGCAAGAAGCGCCTGTCCGGCGACACGGCTCGTGCGGCCACCACGGACGAGGTGCGGGATCTCCGTCGCGAAGCGGGGGCGCTGAAGGAGGTCGTAGCTGATCTCGTCCTGGAGAACCGTCTGCTTAAACGTATGGCCCGCCCCGTCTGCAAGGTCGTCAATGAAGGTGCCTGTGACCGGTCTGCACAAACGTATCCGGCATGTCGGCACGGTGGCCGCCGCCAAGATGGAGAGCCGCACGTCCCGGGCCTCATAAGCAATTCGGCCTCGGGGGCCGCTTTTTTTGCCAGGCTTCCGGAACGCCGCTCGACCGTCAGGCCATCTTCACTGTCCTCCCGCAGACCTCGTGGACCCGGGCCGAGCGATCGCGCTCCGCCTCAGGTCAACCTCTTTTGATGCCCTATGCGAGGGCCGGCTCCGGCTGCCGCTCGAAGCTCACTCCTTTGCGCAGCGTCGCCCAAGCGATCCGCGCGAGCTTGGCGGCGAGCGCGACGACCACGACGTTGTAGTGCGCCCGCGCCAGCAGACCGCGCAACCATCGGCCGGTCGCATCCTCGACCTTGGACAGTGAGGCCAGCGCTGCGCGCGCTCCATGGATGAAGAGCCCACGCAGATAGGCGTTACCCCTCTTGCTGATGCCGAGCAGCTTCGGCTTGCCGCCGGTCGTATGCTGTCGGGGCACGAGGCCAAGCCAGGCCGGCAGGTCGCGCGCGGACGCGAAGGCGCTTCCGTCATCGACGGCTGCGCGCAAGGCCGTGGCCGTCATCGGCCCGACGCCTGGGATCGACACCAGGCGACGTGCCGCCTCGTCGGCGCGGGCATGCGCCACGAACTCTCGGTCGAGCGCTTCGATACGGCCGTCGAGGCTCGCCCACTCCTCACGGATCTCGGCGACGAGAGCTTGGATACGCGCGCCAATCTGCGCCTGGGGATCCGTCAAGAGAATGCCGACCGCCGTCTCGAACTTGCGGCGGCCTTGCGGGAAAACGAGACCGCGCTCCAGCAGGATCGCGCGGAGCTGGTTCATGAGCATGGTGCGCATGCCGACCAGCCGAGACCGGACCCGGTGCAGGCTCTGCATGTCGAGTTGCTCCTGCGCCTTGAGGAGCACGAAGCGCATCGTCGGACGTGTGGCGGCCTCGGCGATCGCTTCGGCATCACGGTCGTCGTTCTTCTGCGCCTTGACGTAGGGGCGGACATACTCGGGCGACATCAGTCGGATGGTATGTCCCTGCGCGGCCAGCAGCCGCCCAAGGTGATGGGCGCCGCAGCAGGCCTCCATTGCGACGACACAAGCGGGCAGCTTGGCCGTGAGGCCGACGATCGTCTCACGCCGTGCGCGACGACGCAGAACCACCGTACCGGCTGGGTCGAAGCCAACCAGGCTACAGCTGTTTTTGCCAAGATCGATACCCAGCACGGCGACCGAACTCTTTGCCATTCCCGATCCCTCCATTCCTCCAAGGCAGCAGCATGCCACCAACGGTTCGGTGAGGGGCGGGCCATCCCATAAGCATGAGCGGGGCTGGGGGCGACGAGGCATGAGGTACCCGGCCCCCGAGAAGCTGGAGATCATCCGGCTGGTCGAGCAATCCCACCTGCCGGTGCGTGCCACCCTGGACAAGCTCGGCATCACGCGCTCGACGTTCTACCGCTGGTACGACGCCTACCAGCGCGGCGGCCCCGAGGCGTTGAATGACCATCCTTCGCAGCCGAGCCGGGTCTGGAACCGTCTACCTGCAGAGATCCGCGAGCAGATCGTTGCCTTGGCTCTGGAGCAGCCTGAACTCAGTCCGCGTGAGCTGGCGGTGCGCTTCACCGACGAGCACCGCTACTTCGTCTCGGAAGCGACGGTCTACCGGTTGCTCAAATCTCAGGACCTGATCACCAGCCCGGCCTATATCGTCATCGAGGCCGCTGACGAGTTCCGTGATAAGACCACCGCGCCCAACCAGCTTTGGCAGACGGACTTCGCCTATCTGAAGGTCGTTGGCTGGGGCTGGTACTACCTGTCGACCGTCCTGGACGACTTCTCACACTACATCGTCGCCTGGAAGCTGTGCACGACGATGCAGGCCAGCGAAGTCACCGCCACGCTCGACCTGGCGCTGGGTGCGGCTGGGCTCGATCAGGCGCGGGTGATGCCGCGGCCACGCCTGCTCTCCGACAACGGGCCGAGCTACGTCGCCAGCGACCTGGCTGACTGGCTCGGCATTCGGGGCATGACCCACATCCGCGGTGCGCCATGCCATCCTCAAACGCAGGGCAAGATCGAGCGTTGGCATCAGACACTCAAGAACCGCATCCTGCTCGAACACGCGTACTTGCCCGGCGAGTTGGAGACGCAGGTTGCCGACTTCGTCGAACACTACAACCATGCCCGAGCCCATGAGAGCCTGAGCAACCTCACGCCCGCTGACGTCTACTTCGGACGCGGCGAAGGGATCCTGGCCGAGCGGGAACGCATCAAGCGCCAGACCCTGATGGATCGCCGCTTGCGCCACCACGCGCAGGCCGCCTAACCTCTCACCCCAGATGGACCAGAGCCTCCGCTCCTGAACACCGCTGAATGTCCCAAATCATCTGACGACGGACAAACTGCGGTACTGCGCGCGCTCAGCATCTTTGAACACTCATAAGTTGTATCTGTGCGGTTCACGGCAGCGTGATTACTGTTTTCTGGAATATAAACTGTGTCAAAATTAGCTCTCGGATCCGGGAGCATCGCCACGTTAAGGCATAAATAACTTTCTTCCTCTAGTATCTAGACAACGGTGCCACATTTGAGTGACGCGCCGGTGGGCTGCACCGTAGGCCGTTGGGCTCCTGGGTGTCGTCGAGCAGCCTCAACGATCCTGGGAGTGATGCCATGTTCGGTGGAATGCGTGCGCACGCCGATCTCGCGGCCAAACTCGATGCGCTCGACCGTTCACAGGCGGTCATCGAGTTCCAGCCCGACGGCACCATCCTTACCGCCAACGCCAACTTCTTGACGGCGATGGGCTACATCCTGGCTGAGGTACGGGGGCAGCATCATGCCATGTTCGTCGAGGCGGCACACCGCGACAGCGCCGAGTACCGCGCGTTCTGGGACGCGCTGCGGCAGGGAAGCTTCCAGTCCGCCGAGTTCAAGCGCATCGCCAAGGGCGGTCGACCTGTCTGGATCCAGGCAAGCTACAACCCGGTGCTCGACCGCGCCGGCCGGGTGGTCAAGGTGGTCAAGTTCGCCGCCGATATCACCGCCCAGAAGATGCGCGCGCTCGATCTCGACGGGCAGATCACCGCCCTGCACCGCTCGCAGGCAGTGATCGCGTTCGATCCAGCCGGCACGATCCTGGAAGCCAACCAGAACTTTCTCGACGCCGTCGGGTATCGCCTCGACGAGATCGTGGGTCGCCACCACAGCGTGTTCGTCGATGCCGCCGAACAGTCGGGGGCGGCCTATCGCGGGTTCTGGGATCACCTCGGACGCGGCGAGTTCGCAGCGGGCGAGTTCCGACGCATCGCTAAAGGCGGGCGCGAGGTCTGGATCCAGGCGACCTACAGCCCGATCAAGGATGTCGACGGCACGGTGCTGCAGGTGGTCAAGTTCGCTGCCGATATCACCGCGCAGGTGCACGAGCGTCAGCGCCGGACCGAGGCGCAGCGGATGATCGGTGCCGACCTCGATGCTATCGGCTCTGCGGTCGACGACGTCACCCGGCAGACCGCGGAGGCCGTCGGTGCGGTCGGACAGGTCTCGAACGACATCCAGTGCGTCGCTTCGGGGGCGGAGGAGCTCTCGGCCTCGGTCGACGAGATCAGCCAGCAGGTCACCCAAGCCGCACGCATGGCCGGTGAGGCGGTCGAGCAGGCCCGACGCACGGGAAGCATCGTGGCGGGGTTGAGTGGGCAGGCGGCGCAGATCGGCGACGTGGTTGCGCTGATCCAGGGCATCGCTTCACAGACGAACCTGTTGGCGCTCAACGCCACCATTGAGGCGGCACGTGCCGGTGTAGCCGGCAAGGGCTTCGCAGTGGTCGCGTCGGAGGTGAAGGCCCTGGCCGAGCAGACCGCCAAGGCGACCGACCAGATCCGCGGGCAGATCACCGCGACGCAGGCGGCGACTCGCGAAGCGGTCGAGGCGATCGGTTCGATCCGGGGCACCATCGGTCAGCTCGACGAGGTTTCGGCGGCGATCGCGGCGGCGGTCGAGGAGCAATCCGCGGTTACGCGCGAGATGTCGGGGAGCATGCATACGGCCGCGAACGGCGTAACCACGATCGCCGGCGGCATGGAGGCGATAGCCCGGGCGGGCGAGCGGGTCGATGCCGCCACGCGGCAGGTTCGGGAAGCCGCACGGGCGGTCGCGTGACGATGGCCCAGCCCCCTGATTTCACCGCCCCCATCCTCGAGCATGACTGGGCTCAGCTATCGGAAGTTAGCGCTGCCGTGCGGCGTAGCCTCGACGATGCTCTCTCGGATCTCGTGCGCGAAGCGGTCGAAGAACCGACGGAGTCGTACGCGGCGAGCTGCGCACGTATCGATCGGGCATTCGGTGACCGGATGGCCCCATATCGGGATCTCGACTGGGCGGTGGATCGAGCCACGGCACTTCAGCACGTGCTGAAGCAGGGCCTGCGCCAGGGACCATATCGAACGGGCGATGATGATCCCAAGGTTCGTGGGTCGTGACCGGAACGATCGTCCCTCTGCGGTTGAAGCGCGACGAGGCATCCGCCCTCATTCGTTTTGATGCCGCGGCGGTGGAACTGCTGGTCGAGGGGCAAGCCTCGAACCTCTCGGTCGCGCGTCTCGACGCCATTCTGGCGCTGCTTCGTGGACAGCGGGCCAAGTTGGTCGCGATCCTGGCTGATCTGGAGGCGCGGGCACCAAGCTGCGATACCCGGATCGCTGGCATCAACGTAGACTTGCGGGATAGGACACGTGAAGCGTTGGCTCTAATCGACTTGCTCATTCAACGAGGTCAGGCCTGCAGGACGACAACAGAGCGAGGTCTGCCGCCGGGTTAGCGCCATTCCCGTTTGCCGCGGGGCATCAGGATGGCTGACGTTCAAATTTGCGCTGAGCTTCCGATGACCGGCGATGGATACCGATGAGCGAGCTTCTGCTGATTACCGACGACGTCGCTCGCGGCGAGCGTCTGTCCCGGGATCTCGGCGCGCGCGGGCGGTGTCAGGTTCACGACCTGTACGACGACGCAGTGCCAGCCATAGCTCCTGCTCTGATCGTCAGCGATGTCGGGGGGCTCACCTCCGCCGCTATCGTTCGCCTGCGCCGCATCCTGGCTCAGCTCCGAGGTGAGGGCGTCCCATACCTCTTCCTCGTTCACGGTAATGCCGCCCGTGCAGAGGCTCAGGCTCAGGTTCTGGGCGCTACAGCCACGGCCGGGGTGCGACAGATGCTCGAAGCCGTGGACCGCCTGCAGGGAACATCGATCCCAGTGCTCGCACGAACCCGAGCCGTCGAAGCTCGACAGTTCTTCCAGCACGCGCTGTTCTCCAGTCGATCGATCACGCCCGCTACGGCCGATATCGGCACCGACCTGGTCGTGCGTGCCGTCGGTGACATCGGCATCCACGACTGGGTCCGAGCGGTTCAGCAGTTCGACGATGCCACGCACCAACACTGCCTGTTGGTCGCCGCCCTCGCCGCGGCGTTCTCAGGGGCACTCGGCTTACGCCCAGCTGATCGCCATCGCCTGACGCGGGCCGCCCTGCTGCACGATGTCGGCAAGATCCACATCCCCGTCGAGATCCTGAATAAACCGGGCCAGCTCACTCATTCGGAGATGGCGGTGATGCGAACGCATGCGCAGCGCGGTCATGCCATGCTCGTGGCCGCCGGCTTCAGCGACGAACTGCTCGCGGCTGTCCGCTCCCACCACGAGATGATCGATGGGAGCGGTTACCCCGATAGCCTCCGGGGATGGGAGATCCCGGACTTCGTGCGCTTGGTGACGGTCTGCGACGTCTACGGGGCGCTGATCGAGCTGCGTCCGTACCGGCCAGCAATGTCAGGCCAGAAGGCCTATGGTCTTCTGCAGAGCATGACCGGGCAATTGGACGACGATCTCATCCGAGCGTTCCAGCCCGTGGCTACAGCGTTCAGGCCCGTAGCCTAAACGAATGCGTGAGCGCCGCGCGCCGTGGAGGTCAGCAGCTACTGTACGTGTAGGGTAAGCTTCATCTTCGGGTGGATGCCGCACTGGATGATGAAGTCCCCGGGCTGCTTCAGTGTCAGCGTGGCCTGCTTGCCCGGCTCTTGGTCGCCGGCATCGAACGCGAACCGATCGGCCTCGATGAAGGCGTGATGCACCGCGCTGTCGTCGCCGTTGACCAGGGTAATGGTGTCGCCCTTGTGTAGGAACAGGTCAGTGGGATCGTAGTGCCGCCCCTTCTGCAGCACGATCCTGATAGTGCTGGACAGGTCTGCGCGAGCCGATCCCGCCGCGGCGAGCGCGATAGCCAAGACGACGACGGACATACCGGTTCTATAAGCGCGCATAATCTGCCTCGTATTGCGGCACGACGCTGGCACGTGAGGTGGTGAGAGAGCGGCCGGGCAATGCGTAAAATTCAATCCATCTGCTGAGCTGGTCGAACGGCTCGTAGGCCTGACGCTGCTCTGGAAGGTGGGACCTTCACCTTGCCCTACGTTCTTAATTTGGGCCGACGTCTGCTTCTTGCTGCGGCGAGATCCCAAGCGCCGACCTGAACGCCTTCGTGTTTTGAATTCACGGTCAGCGTCACTATTAACCATCGCGCAACATAGGTTAACAATTCATTGGCGCGAAGCTTAGCTTTGTGAGGAAATACGTAGGCGGGGCGGTGCCCGCCACGTCTTTCGAGGTCATCATGGTTCGGGTCTCGGCGCTCAGGCTCACGCGTCGCCTGGGTACGCGCGCGCTGGCAAGCCTCGCAGCCCCACCCTTGGCCCTCCTCGCCGGTACGAGCTCCGCCAGCGCTCACGTGAAATGGTTCTGCGCCTACGACGTCGCCGGGCAGCCGCGCGGCCTCGAGCAGGTGCTGTGCGCTGACTTCGAGTGGCTCGCTGGTCTGGCCATCTTGTGCCTAATGTTTGGGTGCCTGGCCGAGGGCACGCCGCTGGGCGGCGCCTTGCTCAACGCGCTGGATCGTGTGACCTCCCGGGTCCGAACCGACACCGAGCTGCTGGTCCGCGCCACGCTGGGCTTCTTCTTCGTCTCGCTGTGGGGGATGGGTGGTATCATCCTCACCCCGGAGCTCAAGACTGACATCGCCTGGATCCCGTGGTTCCAGCTCGCGCTGGCCGCCTGCCTGATCTGGCGCCGGACCATGCCGCTCACCGGCCTGGGCATCGTCTTCCTATTCAGCTTCGCCACCGCGCAGTACGGCGTGTTCCACCTCGCCGACTACCCGGTGTTCCTCGGGGTGGCGGTCTACCTCGTCTGCCAAGGTCTCAACCTGAAGCCCTTCGGCCTGCGTCCGCTCGACATCGTGCGCTGGACCGCCGCCATCACGCTGATGTGGGCCTCGGTCGAGAAGTGGGCCTACCCGCAGTGGACCGATCCGCTGCTCGCTGCCAAGCCACAGATGACCATGGGCGCGACGCCCGAGTTGTTCATGCAGGCGGCCGGCGTCATCGAGTTCACCCTGGCCTTCGCGCTGCTCTGGACCCCGCTGGTGCGACGCGCCGCGGCGATCATCCTGGCCGCGATCTTCGTCTCGGCGGTGTTCGAGTTCGGCAAGGTCGACGCGATCGGGCATTCCGGGATCATCGTGGTGCTGCTCGGCATCGCCGCCGACGACGTGCGCACCGCGGTGCGGGTCCGCGACATCACGTGGGCGCCGGCCTACTACGGTGGTGCGCTCGCAACCTTCCTGGCGCTGTACTACGTCGGCCACGAGGCCCTGTACGAAGGCGTCGCCGGCCTGCCGGTGATCTGAGGCGGGGTCGGCGGGTGGATCTCAGCGGTGATCCGCCTACCGAACGCGGACGGCGAGTCTCATCTTCGGATGAACGCCGCACAGGACGGTGAAGTCGCCTTCCTGCGGGAAGGTAATTACGGTCCTGGCCCCAGGTTCGATATCGCCGGAGTCGAACGCGAACTCCTCGGTGTCGACGTAGGCATGGTGGACGAAGTTGGCATCGTCGTTGATGATGGTGATGTGCTCACCGATACGCAGAGCCACGTCCCGCGGTCCGAACTGCTTACCTTTCTGCGATATAAGGTGGTCCGGGTCCGGCAAGCCAGCGATAGCGTGACCGGCTATGGTCAGGGAAGCTGCGGCACACACCAGAAATGTCGGAAACAATTTCCAGTTGTTATTCAGCACTGGCGCCACCATAGATTTACCAATCGTCTGAATGAATATTGAATTTAAATCGTTAACGCCAGCCAAAAATATTCCATATCCTCGGTTTTATAACGAGGATGTGATCCGACTGGGCGCAGACCTGGAGAAAACGGCGGCGCGCGCGTCCGCGAGTTCTGCTGTTGACGAGGCCTACGCCGACGAGTCCCGACCCAGCACCTTGTCGACGCGGTAACTATGTCAGTTCTACGCTCGACATCCCGGATGCGAGCGGCGGGTGCCAAATAGGCGATGACGTAGCGGCAATCCTGCTCACCCTTAAGGCTAAGAACGCCGAGCTACGCAAGCAACTGGCGATGGCGCAGAACATGCTCATGGAGACCGTGATCGACGCCGGCAATCTGCATGACAGGCAAGCCCGGTTCCAGTCGATCTCACCCACTGCGTGCAGGCGCTCCAGAAGCACGCGATGCAGGCGGCTCCACGTACGCCTGCGGTGAAGGCCGCGGTCGTGCTTCCGATGGGGTGTCAGGCGGCAATCTGCCTGGGCTGATGTTGGGTCCAGTTCCACGGCAACAGATCGTCGATGCGTAGAGCCGGATGGTCAGGCAGGCGGTTGAGGACGTCGGCGAGCCAGACCTGCGGATCGATGCCGTTGAGCTTGGCGGTCTCGATCAGCGTGTAGAGGGCCGCGGCGCGATGGCCGCCCGCATCCGAGCCGGCGAAGGTTCAGTTGCGGCCTACCGCGATGGGCCGGATCGCGCGTTCGGCGGCGTTGTTTGAGAGGCAAACGCGCCCGTCGTCGAGGAAGAGGATGAAGGCGCTCCAGCGCTTGAGCATGTAGTCGATCGCTCGCGCCACCGGAGCCTTGGCCGAGAGCTTGGCGCGGTTGGCCAGCAGCCACGCCTTCAACTCGGCGACGAGGGCGGCCGAGCGGGCGCTTCGATGCGCACGGCGCTCGTCCGGTCCCAGGCCGTTGATGGTGCGCTCGACCGCGAAGATCGCGTCGATCCGCGCCACCGCCTCGATGGCGATCGGAGCCTTCCTCAGGTCAGCCAGCTCGAAGAACTTGCGCCGGGCATGCGCCCAGCAGGCCGCCTCGCGGAGCGGGCCTGGTTTGCGACCGGGCTCGTACAGCCGACCGAACCCGGAGAAGGCATCCGCCTGCACGAGGCCGTGGAAGTCGCCCAGCCAGGTCTCGGCATGCGCGCCAGAGCGGTCGGGGGAGTAGAAGTAAGCCACAGCCGGTGGTTCGGGACCACCGAAGGGACGGTCGTCACGCACCACCGTCCAGAGCCGCCCCGTGCAGGTCTTGCCCTTGGCCAGGACCGGTACGGGCGTGTCGTCGAGATGCAGGCGCTCAGCTCTTCGAACATGAGCCTCGATCCGGGCGACCAGGGGCGACAGGGCGCGCGTCACCGCTCCGACCCAGCCGGCCAGCGTCGAGACGTCGATCGGCACGCCCTCGTGGGCAAAGCGCTGGCTCTGGCGATGCAGCGGCAGGTGCAGGCCGAACTTGGCCATCATCACCTCGGCGAGAAGGTTTGGGCCCGCTCGTCCGCGGGGGATCGGGTGGAAGGGGGCCGAGGTCTGCGCGATCGTCTCGCAATCGCTGCACGAGAAGCGCTCGCGCACGTGCTGGATCACGGCCCAGCGCGCGGGGATCCGCTCCAGGGTCTCGGTGACGTCCTCGCCGAGGGGGCGAAGGCGCGTCCCACCGCAACAGGCGCAGGTCGTCGGGCCGGGATGGACGATGCGCTCGCGCGGCAGGTGCTCGGGGAGAGGCCGGCGGGCGGGCTTGCGCCTTGAGGAAGCTGCACCGGAGAGCGCTTCGGGCTCGGCAGCCGCCTGCGCTTGGGTCTCGGCCAGCGTCTCCTCCAGATCCTCCAGGACGAGTTCGAGCTGGTCGATCCGGGCGCTGCGCTCCGAGGAGGTCCCGAACCGTTCTCGCCGCAGCCGGGCGACCTCCAGCTTCAGCCGTTCAACCGCGATCTCCGAGGCGAGCCGGGCCGCCCGCTCGGCCAGGATCATGGCATGGGCGGCGGCAAGGTCCGTGGGAAGCGGCGGGGGCTCGGGCGCATTCGACCCGCTGGAGAGAAGAGCATATTCCTCAAGTGTTGTAACGCGTTATCCTCAGCCCAGGGCGCCAGGACGCCAGCTCTCCTGCGGCATCCGCCAGTCGATCCCAGAGAGCAGGTAGCCGAGTTGCGCCGTCGAGATCGTCACGGCTCCGTCGGCCACCGAGGGCCACAGGAAACGGCCGCGGTCGAGCCGCTTCGTGAACAGGCATGCCCCCTGGCCGTCGTGCCAGATCACCTTGATCAGGTCGCCACGCCGTCCTCGGAACACGAACAGATGCCCGCCATGGGGGTCGCGCTTGAGCGTCTCCTGGACGATCAGGCCGAGACTGGAAAAGCCTTTGCGCATGTCGGTGTGGCCGGTGGCCAGCCACACCCGCACGTTGGCCGGCAGCGGGATCATCGGCCCTCCAGGGCATCGAGCACTCGACGCAGCGCCGCGGCATCGACGTCCCTGTCGACCTTGAGACGCCGACCGCCGCCGAGATCGATCTCAATGACGCCGCTCTTGCGCCGAGGCCGACGCAGCGGCGCTGGAGCACGCGGATCATCCGACTGCTGGGTGGGAACAGGAAGTGACGGCTCCGGGGTGATCGCGACGGGCACGAAGACCGGGGCCTGCTCGTCCCCTCCCAAACGGCCTTCCCGAGCCTGACGACGCCACGTGAACAGCAGGCCCTGGGCGATCCCGTACCGGCGCGCCACCGAACACACCGACACGCCGGTCTCGAACGATGCTTCGACGATCCGCACCTTGTCATCGAACGACCAGCGCCGCCGCCGTTCGGCGTTCTCCAGTAGCTCGCCCCGCATCGTCCCGACCCGCTGACCTTAACGCCAGCATTAAGGTCAGGCCTCACCGCTGAGTGCGATGCTCTCAACCGCGGCCTTCACCAGAGGCGTACGGCTCCACACACCCGCCGCCTGCCAGTCCCGCAGCCGCCGCCAGCAACTCATGCGGGAGCCGCAGCCCATCTCGGCCGGCAGCATCCCCCACGGCAGGCCTAAGCGCAGCACGAACAGGATATCCGTCAGTGCGGCCCGGTTCTCGATTGGAGGACGCCCGCCCTTCGGACGGGGCCGAGGCGGTGGCGGGAGCAAAACGATCTCATCTTAGAGATCGCCGGGGATAAGAAGTCTAACCATGCCAAATCAACGCTAAAAACCTCAATAATTGCCGTTTTATTAGGCAACAAAAGCCGTCCAATTCCAGCGAAGCCATTCCATTATGCAAGCTATATTGTAACGAATTATCACCGCGCTGCCTACGTTGAACCTCTGGATGGGATCTTGGCCACGAGTGCTGCTCACGATTGTCAGAGTAGCGGTTTACCCTTGCTCGCTATCGGCGCGTTCGTACGACGTGAAGCCGAGTACCAGCTCAGACAACTCTGGCGTCCGAAGATAGCCATAGGATTTGTGCGGGTTCGCTGACCCGTTCGGGCGCAGGTAGGCGTTCACCACCGCCATGTCCGTCACGCCAACACCGCGGTCGCTGGGCACGAAGGTGTCCGAGAGTTCACCGGCCACCGCGGCGAGGTCGCGATTGTCGGCCATGTTCGTCCAGCGATCCACGTTGTTGGGGACCCGAGCCTCACCGTTCTCCTCTCCGATCTTCGCCCTCACCTCCGCGAGTCCGAGGGGTGAGCCCAACGTCACGAGATGCTCGACTCGCACCGATGGCGCCTCGCGTTCGAGCATGCGTAAGGCGTCGTATGCGATGATTGAACCCATCGAGTGCGCGACCAAGAGCGTGCGTCTCCCGGCATGCTGTTCGAGCACAACGATGAGCCGACGCCGGACCTGTCGGGCGAACGGAGTCTCGGAATGGTAGTGCCACAGGTCGTCGAAGCGATGTTCGAGGATCGCGTCGTCGATTGGCGTCGCTCCCGTCGCCGTATGGAGTGCGGCCAAGCCGCGGTAGACCTTACCGACGATACCGTCGTTCAAGCTCGCGTCAGATCCCGGCTCAAGGCGTGGGAATGGTCCGGACTCCTCGTCGGGTCGGTAAGGCTCGTCGTTGGCGTCGCCGAGGAGCGGGTAGTCGTAGCGTAGATCAGCCCAGTACACGAACTCGAACGGGAATTCTCCGCCATCCTGGCCGCAATTCCGTAGTAAACCCTCAGCGACAGCCGCTCTCCACCACCGCCACTTCTCATCATGCGGGGGCTTGTTCTCAAGGCCATGGATGCCGACGACTATGCCTGCAGCGTCCAATTTTCATGCCCCGTCGGATCGTGGTGAAATCCCGGTTCTGCATACATGCTGGGGCAATCGCCAGATCAAGCGCCGGCTGACGACCCCGGCGTTGTGTATCATAGCCGCTGCCCACCCCAAACTTCGATTTGAGTGCGAGGTAGGAAGACGATTTCAGTATGAGTAGCGGCGGGGCAGGCACACCGTCGCCTCGCCGCTTTCGTCCAGGGCGATATCAGAGCGGCTTGCGCGGATCGGTCCCAGTGGTGCTTCCAGTCGTACCCGTGCGGCTGGTGTTACCGCGCTCGTCCGTGACCTCGACCTCGGTATGGCGGACCGTGTCCGACACCGTCTCGACCCGGTCAGCGGCCTGCTTGCGGATCCCGACCTCTTCGACCACCCGGGCCTCCTTCGACACCACCGCCTGCTCGCGCATCTCGGTAGCCTCGATCGTCTTCTCGGCGAACAACGCCTCATCGACTGGGGTCGGCGCGCGATCGACGGCGCGGCGGTCGACGTGCACGGTCTCGTCGCGCAGGGTTACGTCCTCGCTCACTGTATTCTCGACGGCGTAGGAGCGCACCCGCACGCGACCGCTGTCGGCCACGCGCTTGCCGACGTTCAAGCGCTCCTCGACCACCGGGATATACTCGGTATCACCCGCCGTACCCGCGACCGTCTCGCGGTTTGCCATGCCATCGCGCCCACCGGCCGCGAACGCCGCCGTGCCGCCCGTCGCCGGAATGCCGCCGGCTACCTCGGCCGTGGTCGGGTTGCGCAGCGCACCGGTGGTCGCCGTCGCGCCCGCTGCCGTCTCACCAGTGTAGCCGCTCCAGCCCTCCTTGCGCCACGTCGCCTCGCGCTCGTCGAGATCGACTGAGCCGTGCTGCTCCAGGATATCGTAGGCGGTCTCGATCTGCGCCTGTTCGACTGTGGCGGTTAGCATCGTGCCGCCGCGGCTCAATCCTTCCTGGTAAGTATGCCGATCCTCCTCCGGCATGAACATGTCTTTCAACGACCCCCAGAAGCTTTCGTCGCGCGCCGGTGCGGTCGCGATACGGCTCGTGCCGGTCCGATTGCCCGGCACGAGCCGTATCGCGGATTGCGGGATCCCGGCGGCGACCAGCTTGGCCTGCGCGGCCTCGGCTTGGCTCAGCACGTCGTACAATGCAGTGATGGTCTGGCTCATGATTTCGTCTCCTCGGCAGGTTGTGGGATGCTCTGCTGCGTGACGTGCCCATCCGGGGACACGCGTTCGACCACGGCGTGCTGCCTGCGCAGCGTCACCGGCACCTCGACCTCCTCACCCGCCGTGGTCCGGCGGATGTGCACCTCCTCCTTGAGGACGAGGCGCTTCTCGACGACGAGGATTTCTTCCAGGACCGGGATGATCGTCACCCCACCCTCCTCACGGACCACCGGGGGCACCTCGCCCTCGGACAGCGTCCGGTTGATGGCCACTCGGGTGACCCCAACCATGTCGCTGTGCAGGGTCTCGCGCAGGATTTGGTCGGTGGTCTCGGTCCGGGTCGAGACCCGCATTCGCCCGGTCTCCACCGCCCGCTTGTCGATGCGGGCGGTCTCGGCGATCAGCGGGAGCGTTACGGTCTCGCCGACGGCGATCTCCGCCGCGTGTTCGCCCAGCATCCCTAGGAGGTGCGGTTCGGTGGCGGCGGGATCGCTCATGGTCACACCCGACGCTGGGTCGTGGTGGTCATCGCGGCGCGGCTCACGACTGGGTCGACGGCGGCGCCACGACCCGCGAAGAAGGCCGACAGCGCTCCCAGGATCAGCGCCAAGGCACCGTAGAGCGCCCCCTGTGCGCCGACACGGGCGGCGGCATCGGCCGCCTGCTTAGCCTGCTCCTTGGTCTTCGCGACCGTGTCGTTGAACTGCTGCACGTACTGGGCGACCTGGGTCCGGGCCTGATCGACCGGGATGTTCTGCGCCTTGGCGAGAGCCTGGGCAGCCTTCTCCTGCGCATTCTTCTGCTGGGCGGCGTCGCCGGTCACCGCCGCACGCATCGCGCTGACGGCGGCGTTCTTCAGGGCCTCCGGATCATTGCCGGTGCCATTGCGGACCTGGCTCTCGATGTTCGAGAACGGGTTATCCATGCCTGGCAGCGACGGGGCGGCGGCCTGTGCAGCGGTCTTCACCGAGCCGCCGATCAGGTTGCCGGCACCACCGAGCGTGCTCGACACCGCGCTCGACGCGCCGCTGATGACGCCGCCGACCGCCGAGGACAGCAGGTACACGACGACCAGCGTCGAGACCGCCCAGGCGATCAGCCCGTGGTAGGCGGTGGTGGTGTTGGCCGGCCTGCCCGAAAGGCGCCCGGCGAGCCAACCGCCCGCGGTGGAGGCGAGGATGCCGGAGATCACGAACCAGATCCCAGCGCTCGAGGATAGGCTTCCCGCGGTCGGGGTGCCGTTGCCGGCCGGGTCGACGGTCGAGAGCCCGATGCCCAGCCCGACCATGTTCAAGATGACCTGGGCGACCAGCGCGATCACAGCACCGGCGAACACCGCGCCCCAGGAGATGGAGTGCACCGCCATCGTGCGCATGTCCTCCGCGGGGGTGACCGGGCTGGCAGTGGGGAGATCGCGGTCGTAGGCCGGACGGGTGGTGTCGGGTGTCAACGCCATGCTCAGTACTCTCAGTTCAGTGTGGTTCGATCTTCGGCCGGGAGCGGCGGAAGTGGGTTTGTCTGGCGTCGGAGCACCTGACGACGGCCAACCAGGCCATGGTCGCGCCACAGCATAATCGTCTGCAGGATCATCGAGGGCGTGCAGAAGCTGCGGCTGCGGCCCATGTGTCCGCACGCGCCCCAGCATCACATGCGGGTCGAGCGCTTTGGCCTCGGCTTGGTGTTCGACGACGTGTGTGCGACTTCGAGGGCAGCGATCTCGGCGGCGGCTTCCGCCTGGATCGCGTGGTCGCCCTCGATGATGCCGATGGCTTCCTTGATCAGCGCCCGAATATGATCGGGCGATAGCACCTTCCGACGCCCGGCCACGCGGATCTCCTCGTATCAACCCATCCGGATGATCTTCCGAGATGCTCGCGTGAGCAGAGCTACCACTGCGTAATCAGATAATCTACTTGAAGTTCCGACGATTTACATAAAGTACGATTGCACTAAATGGACTTGGTAGTTCTGTCACGGTTTTCATCGATTTTAGCGTCGGTGCCGCGTGTTCGGCCCGATCCCGCGCTCCTGCGCCCACACCACCACCGCGCTGCGGCGGTTGACCCCGAGCTTGCGGTACAGCCCGGAGACGTGATTGCGCACCGTGTTCGGCGACAGCTTCAGTTCGGCACCGATCTCCCGATCGGTGGCGCCCTGGCAGATCCGCGTGAGCATGTCCTGCTCGCGGATCGTCAGGTTCTCGACTCCGAGCGATGGCCGGGCAGAGCGTGACGGTTGACGCAGGGTCGCCAACTTGTCGATCACCCCGTGGCTGAACCACGATGCGTCCGCCATCACCGCCTCGATGGCGGTGATCAGTTCGCGCTCCGAGCGCTTGCGGGCGGTGATGTCCTGCACGACGCACAGGACGCAGGCCTCATCGTTGATGCTCACCCGCTCGGCCGAGACGAGGCAGTCGATCTCGGTGCCAGCCGCATCCTGCAGCGTGGCCTCGAAGCCACGAACGCTGCCGAGCCGTCTCAAATCCCGGGAGAATTTGCGCTGCTCGACGCGGTCAACCCAGAGCGCGAGGTCGGCGAGCGACTGGCCACCCGCGGCCTCAGGGGCGTGCCCGAAGGTGGTGACGAAGGCTTGGTTGACGCTGGTGATCTCCAACCCGTCCGCGTCCATCAACGCGCTCGGCACCGGTGACAGGTCGAACGCCTTGGCGAAGCGCTCCTCGCTGTGGCGCAGGGCCATCTCGGCCTTCCGGCGATCCTCCAGGTCGGCGAAGGTGAACAGCATGCACGGCTCGACGCCGCCCGGACCTGGCATCTCGATCGCGTGCCCGGCCACGATCACGTAGCGGCCCTTCCCACAAGGCGTTGCGAGCTGAGCCTCCATCTGCGGGATGGTGCGGCCTGCGTGCAGGCGATGGATCGCCAGCTCGCGCCGCTCGGCTTGGCGTAGCAGGTCGATCTCGCAGAAGCTCCGGCCGAGCACATCGTCGCGATGGTACCCGGTGAGGTCGAGAAAGCCGTGGTTGACCCGGACGAAGCGCAGGTCGGCGATCCGGCAGATGATCGCCGGGGCCGGGTTGGCGTTGAACATCCGCTCGAACCGGGCCTCGGCCTGGTAGCGCTCGCTCACGTCCTGCATCACCAGGGCGAGGCCACTCGGCGTGCCATCCGTGTCGATGGTCACCAGGCTACGGATGCGATGCATCCACCTGTGTGTGGGATCCCGCTTTGGGACCAACTCGACCACGACGTCGCGGAACACCTCGCCGGCGAGCACCCGGTCGAGGGGATGCTGCAGCGGGCCGATCTCCCGATGATTGCGGTAGTGCAGCGTGAAGTTCGCGCGGTACTCGGACACGGTGGCGCCGAGATCGCCGACGTCGGCAACTCCATGCATCATCACGGCGGCGGTGTTCGCGTAGGCGATGGTCTGATCCGGCTCGATCAGGATCACGCCCTCGGACAGGCCAGCCACGATCTGCCGCATCTGTATGTGACGCGTTTCATCGACCATCGGCGTCTCTCCTCGCGGAACGCCAACGTTCGAATGCAGGAAAAGCCCTTATATGAAGGGTCATTTAGGGAGAAAGCGGAACCGGTACGGTGGGTCGTAGTTGCCAAGCATGTCCGCTCGTGCCCCGCAGCCCGGCCTTCGGGTGAGCGTCGACCTCAATCTGTGCCAGGCCTACGCTCAATGCTGCTACGCAGCACCAAGTCATTTCCGCATCGAGGGGCACGAGGCGCTGCTCTACGATCCTGCTCCTACGACGCGCGCCCGCGCCGATATCGAGCAGGCGCGCGTCGCCTGTCCCGTGCAAGCGATCCGAGTCGAGGATCAGGGCCAGGGGAAAACATGCGATGGGACATAGTCAGCCCGGCCGTGCGGTGGTGGTCGGTGCAGGCCTCGCGGCCCTACGCGGGGCCGAGGCGATGCGCGAAGCAGGTTTCTTGGGCTCGCTCACGATCATCGGCAAGGAGCCCTACCGTCCTTACGACCGGCCGCCACTCTCGAAGCACGTCCTGACCGGCGAGATCGCCCCGGATGCCACCACCTTGCCGAGCAGCCTCGGTGAAGACGTCGACTGGCATCTCGGCAGTCCGGCTGTGCGTCTGGATCGTACGGTCCGGATGGTTCACCTCGCGGATGGGACCGCACTGGCCTACGACCGTCTGCTGATCGCTACCGGAACCCGCGCCCGGCCCTGGCCGAACCCGCACGAGGGCAGGCTCGCCGGAGTCCACACCTTGCGTGGTCGGGACGACGCGGTCGCCCTGCGTAAGGCGCTCACTCGAGGCCCGAGGCGCGTGCTGGTGATCGGCGGTGGGCTGATCGGCTGTGAGGTGGCGAGCGCCTGTCGGCAACTCGGCCTGCCGGTGACCCTGGTGCAATTGGGCCCGGCGCCGCTCGCCCGCGCATTTGGTCGGTATCTCGGCGCAATCCTTGGTGCGATGCACGAGGTCCGCGGGGTCGACTTGCGTCTCGGAGCCGAGGTCGAGTGGTTGGAGGGGGCGGACGGCCGGCTCGTACGCGCGCACCTCGTCGATGGCACGACAATCGACGCCGACATAGCGGTGACCGCGCTCGGCGCCGTGCGCAACACCGAGTGGCTCGATGGATCCGGTCTGTCGTTCGACGCAGGCGGGGTCGACTGTGATGCAGACGGCTATGTCCTCGACGTGGATGGGCGACCCGACCCCGCGATCGCGGCGGCAGGCGACGTCGCGCGCTTCCCACACCCGCTCTACGGCGGCCGCCGCATCGCTGTGGAGCACTGGGGTCATGCGGTTGCGCAGGGCGTGCATGCCGGCCGTTTGCTCGCCGATGGCAAGCCTGGACAGGGCTACGCAGCGCTGCCGGCTTTCTGGTCCGGGCAAGCGGGTGTCACGATCAAGTCTGTTGGCCTCACGGATGGGGCGGATGCGATGACGATCGCGCACGGTGACCCGGCTACGGGTCGCTTCCTCGCCCTCTACGGCCGGGCCGGGCGGTGCATCGCTGCCGTATCGATCGATTGTGGGCGCTGGCTACCGGCTTACGCCGCACTCATCGCCGAGAGCGCGCCCTTCCCGCCCGCGGGTGCGGCCACCGACCGGTCCGGTGCGCTCGACATCCTCGCGCCGGGCTTCTCCTGACGCCAGTTCGCGGACACGCCATGGCCGACCCCAGCCTTCTCGGGCAGATCAAGGACTACGCCAACCGCGTCGACCCGTACCCGCTCTACGCCCAGCTGCGGCAGACCGGGATCTTGCGCCAAGACGACGTGGGAGAGGGGGGCGGTGCGTCGGGCGACGAAGCACGAAGCGTATGGGTGGCGGCGAGCCACGACGCCATCACGCGTCTGCAGAACGACCCCCGCCTCAGCGTCGAGACCCAGCCGCCGACGAAGCGGCCGACCGTCGGCAATCCGATCACCGATTACCTCGTCAACCCGATCAAGGATCGGATCACTGACCGGCACCAGCCGTTCCTGTTCCGCGACCCGCCCGCGCACGATGTTCTGCGCGCCGCCACCGTTCAGCAATTCACCCCCGAGCGCGTCCACGCGATGCGCATCCGCTCCGAACGGCTGGTCGCCGAGATGCTCGACCGCAAGGTGGGTGCTCAGGAGATCGACGTCGTCGAAGATCTCGCCTACCCGCTTCCGGTCGCGGTGATCTGCGAACTGTTCGGCGTGCCGGTAGGCGATGAGGCCAGGTTCCACGACTGGTCGAGCCAGCTCGCCACAGCGGTCGAACCCGGTGTCGCGGTCAGCGAAGAGACCCGTATGGAGAACGCTAGGGCCTTCGATGCCATCTCGGACTACCTCGCCGACCTCATCGCCGAAAAGCGCCGCCGGCCGCGCGACGACCTGCTCTCGGGGTTGGCCAACCAGGCCACTGCTGACGGCTACCGGATGGGCGACTTCGATCTAATCTCGACCGCGATATTGATCCTCGTCGCCGGTCACGAGACCGCGGTGAACCTGATCGCCAACGCTTGGCTCACGCTACTGCGCCATCCGCGCGAGCTGGAGCGCCTACGTGCCGACCCAGGCCGAGCCGTGCGCGTGATCGAGGAGGTGATGCGCTACGACCCGCCGGTGCAGCTCGTTAGCCGCAAGACGCTCAGCGCCATCGACATCGCCGGCACTACGATCCCCGAGGGGGAGGCTCTCATCCTGATGCTCGCTGCTGGAAATCGCGACCCGGCCGCGTTCACCGATCCGGATCGTTTCGATCCGGATCGCATCGGCACCCGCCACCTCGGCTTCGGCGGCGGCATGCACTACTGCGTCGGTGCGCCTCTGGGCCGGTTCGAAGCTGAGGCCGCGCTCACTGCGCTGGCTCGCCGCCTCAAGGCTCCGCGCTTGATCGAGGATCCTCCACCCTACCGGCGTCCGGCGACCCTGCGTGGACCTGAGCGTTTGCTGGTCGCAGTCGAGCGGATCCTTTAATCGACGTCAGTGCCTGCGATTCGTCGCCATTAGACCAACGAGCTATGTCTGTCCCGCTGATAGTTTTCAGATCGCCCTTATGCACGGCACGGCTGAGTTCCAGCGAAGCCGTTCCACTACGCAAGCCCTATTGGAACTCAACGCCAGGTAGCGTGAGTGGCGATGTTGCTTATTCGATGGAATTTCCGACATTGGTGGCGATTGCTATAGCCTCACGCGAAGCGGACCGTCCGGTATCGACTCAATCCGGCCGCTAGGGACGCGATCGACGCTTGCCGGAAGCGGTCGTTCGCCAGCCGTCCGGCAACTTCGAGTTGGGTGGGGGCTATCGTCAACTCGAGGCCCTGGAGCGGTCATTCGGCTTCGGTCGGCTCTGAGAGCCGGCCCAGCAGCTCGTTCATCAGGAGGCGCTCGCCCGGCGTCAGCGCTGCGGCCGCGGCGAGGTGCGCGCGCAGGCCGACCGCCAGGGACGCCAAGCCGACCCCGTCCGGCGCGGGCGGGTCGCCGACGACCGCGGCGAACACCGCGTCGCGCGCCAGGGGCGAGCTGCGGGTCGCGCACGTCCTCGTCCGTCGCGAGCAGGGTCGCCACCGTGCCGACGCCCGCGGCGTGGATCAGCGCCACCGCGCGCTCCACTGGCACATGCAGCCGACCGGCCCGCGCGATCCGCCCCACCCGCTCGCGCAGGATCGCGAGGCCGGCGAGCATGGCCGGCGACCCGGAGGCCGGCGCGCCTATTTCGTTGGTGATCGCGAACACCGCCGGGTGGGCCAGCCCAAAGGCGATGTAGGCGTCCCAGGCCTCACGCAGGCCCTCGACCGGGTCGGGGTGCGGCGGCACCGCCCGCTTGCGCGCGAGGAAAGTCGCCAGCCCATGCTCGGCCACAGCGTTGAGCAGTCCGCGCTTATCCCCGAATAGGCGGTAGAGCGTCGGTGCCTGCACCGCCGCCGCCTTGGCCACGGCCCGGGTGGTCAGGGCCACCACGCCGCCGTCAGCGATCAGCTCGGACGCCGCCGCCAGGATGCGCGCCCGGGCGTCCTGCCTATCGTCCCCGCCGTCCAGTCCATCGTTCATGGCGCGGTGTAGCATCGGTATGATCGGATCGGTAGCGGCGATTGAAGGCGACCGAAATCGCTGATACAGCGATAATGTTTCCATCGTTACGAGGACTGTGCATGATCGTCGTCACAGGGGCCACTGGCCAACTCGGCAAGGCCGTCGTCGAGGACCTGCTGCGCCGCGTGCCGACCGAGCGGATCGCGGTCAGCGTTCGGGACATTGGCAAGGCCGCCGACCTCGCCCGGCAGGGCGTCGCGGTCCGCCAAGCCGACTTTGCGGACGAGGCCAGCCTGCGCGCGGCGTTCGAGGGTTCGGACCAGGTGCTGATCGTCTCGGCCAACAAGCTCGGCGAGGAGGCGCTGCGCCTGCACCGCACCGCCATCGCCGCGGCCCGCGCCGTCGGTGTGCGACGGATCCTATACACGAGCCATGCCGGCGCACGGCTCGGCTCGTCCTTCCCGCCCGCCGACCAGCACGCCGGCACGGAGACGGACCTGGCAGGCGGCGGGTCGTGGACAGCGCTGCGCCACGGTTTCTACGCCGAGAGTTGCCTTTTCATGGTTGGCGACGGGCTGCGCGCCGGGGAACTGTGCACGCCCGAAGACGGGCTAGTCGCCTGGACGGCGCGCGCCGATTTGGCGGAGGCCGACGCGGCGATCCTGGCGGCGGGAGACGGGTGGGACGGCCCGACGCCCCCGCTCACGGCGGGCCGGGCCGTGACCATGGCCGAGGTGGCGGCGATCGCTTCGGAGGTGACCGGGCGCGCCGTGCGCCACACCGTCATCGGCGACGTGGAATGGCGAGACGCGAAGATCGCAGGCGGGATGCCTGCCCTCTACGCCAACATGCTGCTTGGGACGTTCCAGGCCGCGCGCCGGGGGGGACTTCGCGGCGACCGACCCTGCGTTGGAGGGGTTGCTGGGCCGGCCGCCCCAGACGATGCACGAGGTGCTGGCAGCCGCGGGTCTCTGATCGCAGATGTCAGCCCTCCCGCCCGCAATCGTCGAACCGCTGGTCAAACACCAGGGCGGTCGGTTCTTCGGGACCAGCTAAGTTGCTGACAAACGCACCTTCAGAGGGGCTGCGTTGGATCGGGGGGCAGGCGGGACGGCAACGTCCGCTTCATCAAGATTGTGCTCAGAAGCGGACCGGCGGAAACCCTGAAGAGTTTCGGTCGCCGCGAGGCGTACGAAAGTCGTGGATGAACGAACCCGCGGGATGGCGGGCGGTCCTATGGGGATTTGGGTTAGGCGTCGCCCCCAGGGGCGGAGCAACGGTGGGCAAACCTCGCCGGTTGCGAGGCTGAGGGCTGCCGGACTGGCGGGCCCCCGGGTCTTGGCGAAGCCGACCGGGGTTCGACGATCGCGGTTGCGCGGCCCATCCTGGCATTCGGCACACGGTGAGGCATGCCCCGGGGCGCGGCTCCGCGGGTGGTTGGCGGCGTCAGGCCATGCCGGGTCATGGCGAACCGGCCCGGTGCGACGTGGAGCGGAACGGCGGCCCCCGGGGCTGATGCCAGCCCGCGAAGGACCCGACGATCATCATGGGACCGCCGCAGCAGGGGCAAGGCGAGCGGGCCTTGCCGGGGCTGTCCTGCGGATCGGGCGCGTCGGCGGTGGGGCGAGGCGGGGCCGGGACGCCGAGGATCGCGCGGATGTGGGCCAGGCCCGCCTTCCGGTTTGCGCCCGTGAGGAGGCCGTAGTGCCGGATGCGGTGGAAGCCGCGCGGCAGGACATGGAGCAGGAAGCGCCGGATGAACTCCGTGGCCGACAGGGTCATGACCCGCGGCCGTCCGGCCTCGTCGCGCCGGTAGTCCTTGACGCGGAAGCTGACACTCGCCCCGTCGAAGGCGAGGATGCGTCGGCTGGAGATTGCGACGCGGTGGGTGTAGCGCGCCAGGTAGGCGAGCACGGCCTTCGGCCCGGCAAACGGCGGCTTGGCGTAGACCACCCAGCGCTTCCTGCGCACCGGGGCGAGCGCGCGGGCGAAGGCCCTGGGATCCGAGAGCGGAGCCAGGGTGCCGAAGAAGACGAGCGTCCCGGCCTCGTGGAGGGCGGCGAGCCCTTCGAGGAACAGGCGGCGGAACAGCATGCCCAGCACCCGCACCGGCAGGAGGAAGGCAGGGCGCGACGCGACCCATCGGGTCCCGTCCGGCGAGAGGCCTCCGCCGGGGACGATCATGTGGAGGTGGGGATGGTGGGTCATGGCCGAGCCCCAGGTGTGGAGCACGGCGGTGAGACCGATGCGGGCCCCGAGGTGCTTCGGGTCGGCGGCGATCCGCATCATGGTGGTGCTCGCCGCTCGGAACAGCAGGTCGTAGACGGCGGCCTTGTTGTGGAAGGCGATGGCGGCGATCTCGGCCGGCAGGGTGAAGACGACGTGGAAGTAGCCGACCGGGAGAAGGTCGGCCTCGCGCGCGGCGAGCCAGTCGCGCGCCGCCGCACCCTGGCAGCGGGGGCAATGCCGGTTGCGGCAGGAGTTGTAGGCGATGCGCAGGTGGCCGCACGCATCGCAGCCCTCGACATGGCCGCCGAGGCTGGCCGTGCGGCAGTGCTCGATCGCCGCCATCACCTTCAGCGTGTCCAGGCTCAGATGGCCGGCCTGATCGGCGCGGTAGGCTGGACCGGCGGCGCGGAAGACGTCGGCCAGTTCGATGGTGGCGGCCGTCGTCGTGCCCGTCGTGGCGGGCATCGCCTCAGCCCGGCGCGGGCCCCTGCCTGTGGAACAGGGCGAGCCTGTCGAGGGGGCTGGTCACGGCCCGCACCGTCCGGGTGGCGACCTTGGCGTAGAGGGCGGTGGTGTCGAGCCGGCTGTGCCCGAGCAGAACCTGGATGACGCGGATGTCGACGCCGTCCTCCAGGAGATGGGTGGCGAAGGAGTGGCGCAGGGTATGGGGACCGACGCGCTTGGGGATCCCGGCCGAGCGCGCCGCCTCGACGACGACGCGGTGCAGCTGGCGCGTGCTGATCGGCCGTATCCAGTCCTGCCCGGGGAACAGCCAGCCCTGGCGCTGCAGGACGCCCTGCCGGTGCCCCTCGCGCCACCAGCGCCGCAGCAGGTCCAGGAGATCGGCCGACAGCATGGCGTTGCGGTCGCGGCCGCCTTTGCCACGCTCGATCCGCAGGAGCATGCGGGTCGAGTCGACATCGCCGATCCGAAGCGCGGCGACTTCGGCCACGCGCAGTCCCGCGCCGTAGGCGAGGGACAGGGCGGCGAGATGCTTCAGGCAGACCGTGGCATCGAGCAGACGCCCGACCTCGCCGGCGCTCAGCACGTCGGGCAGGGTGCGCGGCTGGTTGAGGCGGACCAGCCCCCGGGCGAGATCGGGGCGGTTGAGCGTCTGGACGAAGAAGAAGCGCAGGGCGGAGACGATGGCGTTCATGGTCGGCACGCCGAGGCCGACCTCCTGCTGGGCGATCTGGAAGCGGCGCAGGTCGTCGCCGGTCGCGGTATCGGGTGATCGCCGCAGGAAGGCGGCCAGCCGCCCGACGTCGCGGATGCAGTTGCGCTGCGTCGCCCGGGAGAACCGGCGCAGGGTCATGTCGTCGATCAGGCGCTGGCGCAGCGAGCCGCCGGCAGCGGCGGGAACGGCGAGGATGGTCATGGGATGGCTCCACTCGAAGTAAGGGAGCCGGGATCGTCCGCCCGGGCTGGGCGGCGCTCAATTGGCGCAGGGCGCTCGGGTCAATCCGCTAGCCTCGAAGCTGCCACCCATCCCGCGCGAGCGGGTTCGTTCACCCACCCAACCCTGCCATTCCTATCGGCAACTCCGTTGATCCGCCTCCCGCAACTGAATGCGCGTCCAGTGCATAGCGTGGTAATGTCGCTTATCCGATCGTTTTCCCGACTGCCGGATCATACGCATGTAAATAGCGCACCAGATCAGCGAAATTGGGGCATTGTCTTGATTATGCGACAGCATAAGGCCGCCATCGCTGGTTTTTACGTGACCAGCTGAAAATTTCGCCTCAAAGCGCAGTGTGCTCGCTGATGGCTGTGTCGTCGAGCGGTTCGAGGAAAGCCGCACCGATACCTCGCTCAATTCGACGGGCGACCATTGCCTGTCGTCGCCCAACGAGTATCACTTCGCCCACCGCTGGAGGATTATCCAACGCCAGCGCCACGCCCGAGGCCGACAGGTTCAGGATCTGCGCGGGCACACGCCGACCATTCGCCAGTACGACTTCCACCGCCGTACGCTCCGGGACGATCCGTTTATGGACGCGCACGACATCGGACAACTTCGCTTGCCGGCGTGCCAGCTCGATGAAGCGCCGTGCCACTTCACCTGGCGAGGGCGCTTTCCCGAAGATCCGCACTGTGAAGTCGCAGTTTCCCACCCACACGACCGAGACCTGAGCTGCTCCGATGCCGCGGATGTTGCAGATTAGGCGCTCCTCGACGGTAGGCAGCGTCGCCGACCGCAGTCTCAATCCTTCGGACGAGATGTCCACGGTGACCGCGTGGAACTCGGATCCGTCGCGGCGAAGGCATAGGGCGGGGACGACCACAAGGTGTCGTGTGGTGGCTTTTCGTTCGATCATGCGCTGAACGCCTCAACGACAGGGCGAACGGCACTCACCAGAACTCCATCAAAGCAACCTATCAAGCTTTCCACGACCGCCAGCGCCTTTGCCACACGTAGACCCAGAAGGCGCACGCGGCGCACAGCGCGAACGGCATTGCCGGGGTGTTCAGGCGGCAAAAACGTCTGCAGCGTCTGCCGAACTCGCCTGCCCGTTCAGTCGTACTTCAAACAAGCCGACGCGCTGAGATGTCATCTGGATGTCGCCGGCTTCCTGGGCCATCGCCGTCGCGAGAAGCTGCGCGCGCCCAGCCCAACGATCTCGTTCTACCCGCATAGCATCAAGCTGATCCTCGCTGGATGCCAACGCGACCTGCAACGCATCGATCTCAGTTCGTAGATCGCTCGTGCGTTGCCGCTCACTCGCCAGGGCGGCTTTGAGGACGTAGAGGGCAGCGTCGGTCGTTCCCTTCGACGCGCGCTTCACATCGCCGGTGGTAAGGGATCGTGGCCCATCACTCTCAATCTCATGGGTCCGCTTATCGCTCGCTGGTGATGACATCAGCGTGGCTGCCGTAGCCGGTCGAAGCTGCGCGATTTCCGCCTTCAGTTGCTCGACATCGAGCCCTGCTGGGGAATGGACCTCGGCGGGTTCGATCGGCGGAGCGGCGACGAGGGAGCGCGGCACGCCCTCCTCCTCCAACACCAGTTCGTGTAGCATGGCGAACACGGCATCACCGTCCAGCCTGGACAAGTCGAACCCGCTCTCAGCCGCGAGACGACTGAAGCGTGCTTGCCCCCCGGCGGACGCGCCGACGAAGGCCATGGACCAGTTCGCGAAGTTGCGGCTTTCCGTCGGACCGCACTGAAGAACCGTCACGTCGCCATGACGGCCATCGCACTGGATCCGCTCGAAGGTCTCTTCGACCCCCTGTCTTGGTCCCTCCAAAACCTGAGCGAAGGCACCAGCGTTGAACATCAGCGCTCCGGTCACATCCGCCCGAGCGTTGTTCCGCTGCGATGCGGCCAGTATCTGCCCGACAACGGCCGTCAGTTCAGCCTCAGATCCGTGAAACAGGTTTTTGCTGGCGTAGACTAGGCGATAGAGCTCACTCATGGGACATCCGACGAGTTAGGTGGATCAGGATTAGGGCTGGTAGCTTGCGATGAATTGCAAAAGGTCATCCGCTGGTATTGGCCGGCTGATGAGGTAGCCCTGCACGTCGGTGCAGCCTTCATCGCGAATGCGCTGCATTTGCTCCGGCGTTTCGACGCCTTCGGCGACCGTGGTCATGCCCAGGCTCTTGCCGAGGCCTGCGATCGCCCGGATGATTGCGTCCCCATCGGGCTTGCCCGACAAGTCCTTCACGAAGGACCTGTCGATTTTGATCTTGTCGAATGGGAAGCTGCGCAGGTAGCTCAAAGACGAGTAGCCGGTACCGAAGTCGTCCATCGAGACGCGTACCCCGAGCTCACGCAGTCGATGGAGCGTCTGCAAGGTCCTCTCACTCTCCTGCAAAAGGACGCCCTCGGTGATCTCGACCTCCAGCCGCTTAGCCGACAGACCTGAGCTGGCGAGTGCCGAGATGATCGTCTCGACCAGCCGGTCACTCTTGAATTGAGCAGGGGAGACGTTCACCGCGACCGACATCCCCGTGGGCCACGTCATCGCATCGCGACAGGCCTGACGGATGACCCACTCGCCGATCGGCACGATCAGACCGATCTCCTCCGCCAGCGGGATGAAATCGAGGGGCGAGATCATCCCGCGCTCGGGATGCTTCCAGCGGATCAGGGCCTCGCAGCCAATCAGCCTATCGTCGTCGAGCTGCAATTGTGGCTGATAGTGAAGCTGGAACTCGCGACGCGCCAAGGCTTGACGCATGTCGAGTTCAAGTCGGCGGCGCGCCTGCATGCGCGCGTCCATCTCTGGCTCGAAGAACCGGTACGTCCCGCGCCCGTCGAGCTTGGCTCGGTATAAGGCTAGGTCGGCGTTCTTCAGGAGCTTGTCCGCACTGGTCCCGTCGGCGGGCGCGAGCGCGACACCGACGCTGGCTCCGATCGTCAGGAGGTGGCCTTCGACCATGTAGGTCCGGCCGATCAGATCGACGAGGCGCCGGGCCAGCGCCTGTGCATCGGCTGCCCCGCGGATGCCGGTTTGCAGAATGATGAACTCATCACCACCGATCCGGGCCACGGTGTCCGTGGGCCTCACGGTCGATCGCAGCCGGTCAGCGACCTTCGCCAGAAGTGCGTCGCCGATCGGGTGACCCAGCGTGTCGTTGACCGGCTTGAACCGGTCCAGATCGATGAGGAGTAGAGCGCACGCCTCTTCGTTGCGCTGCAAGCGTGCCAGGGCTTCAGCCAGACGTTCTCGCAGGAGCAGGCGGTTTGGCAGACCCGTCAGTGGATCGAGACGCGCCAACTCGTCAGCGCGCGCCTCGTTCGCCTTGCGGGCGCTCACATCCTCCAGTGTTGCAACCCAACTTTCACCCGCGACGGAACGGATCTCGACCTGCAGCGTGTGATCCTGGCCCGCCACCTCGAACGAAGCGGACGTTTGGAGGTCGCGTGCGCCTCGCAGGGCCTCGAAGATTTCTTGCTGCGATTGCGAAGCGCCCGTGCACAGGGCTCGAAGCAATTGCCGTGAGGATAGATTGGCCGTCTGCTCGAACTTCATATTGTTGAGTAGGCGCTCGGCCGGGTTGGTCATGATAACGACCCGGCCTGAGGCGTGGATTATCAACAGGCCATGCCGTATTACATCGAGATATCGGCTCCAGATGAGGTCCGGAGCAGAGTTTGGTTCCAACCAGATCGTAGGTGGCACCATCTTGCGCCGTGAAGCGCCGAAGTGATGCAGATCAGCGCTCATCCCACGAGGGCCTTCGATTGAGGCTGCCGGGCAGCATATGAGAGGACGAATAGGACACTTATAAGGACGAGTGTTTTAATGTGAGGTGCATGGCTATCGGGATTGTTTGATATACCGTTTGTCGCAGCGTACGTTTCGGGCCGTCCGCCGCTGAGCCCATCTGATAGCGCGAAGCGTAGGTGAGCTAAGGCTGCGAGATCGTTCCCTTGTCTCATTAGGGTTTAGATCGCTGATCAGAAACAGCATGCGTTACCACTCCCCTAAAAAGGACAATTGTCCTATCAATCATATGTCGGGTATCCGATCGCTTTCCCGACGAGTCGTCCCAACTTTCAGAAGCCCTACCAAACCGGCTCATTTTTTGTCGGGAAAATATGTCGGAATTTCAAACGCCGGTGAAACGCTCGGTCAGGCGGGCATGTTTGCTTCGAGCCACGGTCTGCCAGAAACCGGACAGGCAGCTTTCGGCCAGATGCAGCATACACGAAGCGCTGGCCTGAGCGTCTCAGATGGGTAGAATTCATTCAGTCTACATTTGGTCAAGGCGCGTGAAAAGCGGACTTCAGTTAATACGGAAGCTGCCAAAACGGGCAGTTCGCTTTCTATTTGAGATCAGCGTTGTGTGCCTGGCAATCGTATTGGTGCCGTTCGTCGCAACACCGTCTTTTGCTCAGTCAATAACTAAGAAGAAATAATTTTCCGAAACAACGATTATTACAATTATTTTAAGGAAAGCTTTAGCGCTTATCGCGACCGGCGATGAAGGACGTTGCTAGGAAATACATCCGCTGGTCTTGCTTAACCAATTACGCTATCTGTCTAAATTTTATCAATTTCATGAATAAGATCAGCAAAGTTCTCGATGGGTTGAGGGCGTCCGATGAAGTACCCCTGAACCTCGTCGCAGCCCGCCTTTGACAAAAATCGCAGCTGCGCCGCCGTCTCGACCCCTTCCGCGACAACACCCATCTTGAGGCTGCGACCGAGACCGAGGACGGCTCGGACAATCGCCTTCGATTGCGGGTTGGCGTCCATGCTGCTTACGAAGGACCGGTCGATCTTGATTTTGTCGAAGGGAAACGCTTGCAATGTAGCCAGCGACGAATAACCCGTACCGAAATCATCCATGCTGATGCGGATGCCCATCGCCTTAAGGCGGCACAGGGTGGCTAGGGCGCGAGATAAATCGTTGATGATCACCGTCTCGGTGACCTCAAGCTCCAGTCGGGCCGGCGATAGGCCAGTCTCGGCCAGGATTGCGAGAATTCGCTCGGGTAGATCGGTCTGAGAAAACTGCCGGGGGGACAGGTTGACCGCAATTTTGAGCGGCCGGACCCAGCCTGCCGCTTCGCGGCAGGCTGCTCGCAAGACTAGTTCGCCCAGCGGCAAGATCAGGCCGGTTTCCTCGGCGAGACCGATGAATGTGGCCGGCGCGATCGGTCCCCGTGTGGGATGGGTCCAGCGGGCGAGGACTTCGAAGCCGACGATTTCGCCCGTGTCGCTCCGAGCCTGAGGCTGATAATGTAGGGCGAGCGTCTCGCTCGAAATTGCATGCCGCAGGTCGCTCTCGAAACTGAGGCGCTCGGCGGCCCGATCGTCGAACCCAAATTCGAAGATCCTGAAGGTGCCGCGCCCGTCCGCCTTCGCCTGGTATAAGGCGAGATCGGCGCGCCGGAAGACCGTCTCGCCATCCGTGCCGTGCTCGGGTGACAAGGCGATACCCACGCTGACGCCGACCTCGACGGATTGTGCGCCGATGAGCGTCGGCACTCGTACCGCGGCGACCAGACGAGCAGCTAGATCGGATACCGCTCCTACGCGGTCGACTTCGGAAACAAGCACGGCGAACTCGTCTCCGCCCAGGCGCGCGACCAAGTCGCCGATCTGAACAACCTGGTTCAGACGGCCGGCCATCTCCCGTAGCAACACGTCGCCTGCCAGATGACCAAGCGTGTCGTTGACCGCTTTGAACCGGTCGAGGTCAAGAAAAAGCACCGCGCACCCGCCCCCACGCCACCGCATGTCGTCGAGCCGCTGGTTCAGGCACTCGTGAAACAGAGTTCGGTTAGGCAGATCCGTCAAAGCATCATGGCGCGCCATGTGCGCGATGCGCCTCTCGTTCTGCTTGCGCTCTGTAATGTCGGTGAAGGTGCGCACCGCGCTACCGTCTGGCAGCGGCACGGTCCTTATTTCCAGGACGGTGCCGTTCGGGCGCTCGCGCTCATAGGTCTGCGGCCGCGACTCCAGGCCGCCGCTCGCAACCCAGCGCTGGAAACCCGGATCAGATTTGCGGAAATCGTCCTGCTCCTGCTGATAGCGCACGACCGTCGAGAAGCTCGGATTCGACTGCATCAGTGCGGCGGGCAGTTCCAGCAGTTCGATGGCACGAGCGTTACAGACCTGCACGATGCCGTCGGCGTCGACCATGAGCAGTCCCTGATCCATCGTGTTCAGGGTGTTCGTTAGCAGCGTGCTGGTCTCCTGAAGACGCTGCTCAGTGCGGCGGATCTCGGTGACGTCCAGCACCGTTCCGAACGTCACGACGGATGTACCTGCCGCATTGCGGTCGCATCGACCTCGCACAAGCAGTACGCGGACCTCGCCGCTCGGCTGAACGATCTTGGCTGGGTATTCAAACCGGGTGCCAGCGGCGACGTGGTCGGCCAGCAGCGCCAGGACCCGCGCGCGATCCTCGGGATGGTAGGCCATCAGTACCGGTTCGCGCGTGATCTTCAAGTCTTCCGCGAAACCGAAGATGCGGCGCGCCTCGTCCGAGAAATAGCCAAGGCCGGAGATTTGGTCGAATTGCCAATGACCCACATGGGCCATCTCTTCGGCCAGGACCAACAAACGATTGGCCTCGACGAGGGACGTCCGCACCTGAGCGGCTTCCCGCGTGGGAGGCGCGACCACATCGCCTGATTGCGAGCTAGAAATCAGCACGATGAGGAATCCATCGACAGCACGTCAGAATGACGATGCCGCGACGACACTTCAATACCATTAACGCCGCGATCGATCTCGACGTATTTCGGCACTAAGTATCGGTGGGACTGCTTGCATTTCTCGCTCTTAGACGAGTCCAATGCCACGGCCGCTGTGACAAAGGGTGAGGTCCAGTCAAGGTCCTCGCCGCGGGCAACCCACGAACTCAGATTGTCGGGGCAGACCGGAACAACCCGGCCCGCAGCGGGACGTCGCTGACGGTATCCTGCTCCGCAAAAAATTATTGATTGGCCAAGCGTGCAAAATCGCCGCGAATAAGGTTAAGGTTTCCTTACCGAGCTAGTGAGGATCCCTGATGTCGACGATCGAAGCCATGCGCCCGCAAGGACTCAAGGCGCGCGCTGTGTCCCTGCTTGAGCGCATCACGTATCGTCGCGCCATCGATACCGAAGACCGCGAAGCGATTTTCCGCCTCCGCTACGAAGCCTACCTACGGGAGGGCGCGATCACCGCCCGGGCGGATAAGCGTTTCACCGATGCCGTCGACGAGCAGAAGAACGCATTCATTTACGGTGTATACGTCGATGGCGCGCTCTCGGGGTCGATCCGTCTCAACATCACCCTGCCATACGCGAGTGCCCTGCCGACGACCGCCGTGTTCCCCGACATCATCGAGCCGATGATCGATGCCGGCTGCATCATCGTCGACCCCACCCGGTTCGTCGCGAATCTCAACCTTTCGCGCCGCCTGCCGGAATTGCCCTACTTGACACTGCGACTCGCGTGGCTGGCAATGGAGCATTTTGAGGGCGAGTACATCCTGCTCGCCATCCGCCCCGAGCATCGTGCCTTCTATCGCCGTTATTGGAGTGCGACAGAACTGTGTGAGGCTCGACCTTATCCGAAGCTCACGAAGCCGGTAGGCCTGTCAGTCGTGAACTATCTGGACGTGAAGAAGACCGTCGAGGCCCGGTATCCCTTCCTGGCGTCTACCGATGCAGAGCGCGCAAGCCTGTTTGCGTCAAATTACACTCCGGTGGAGACTGATGACACCCTCACCAATATTTGGCAGATCGAGCCGGCTCGAGTGGAGCGCAACTTCAGCGTTTAAGGGAAGCGATTGTCCAGACGGCTCAACACGCCGGTGAATAACCGACGATGGCTCATGCTGACCGTCCTCTTCATCGCGCGGTCGGCCATCGCCTATCAGTTCGAGTCGATCGCGGCCGGATCCTTCTCCCTGACGGAAGGCACGGAACTGGGCTTTGCGCAGCTCGGCCTTCTGATCGGCTGCCACATGCTGCCCGGTATCGTGCTCGCTCTGCCGGGCGGTCTGCTGGCCCAGCGGTTCGGGAGCAAGCCCATCGTCCTCATCGGCTTGGGTCTGATGGTGGTTGGCGCCTTGACGATGGTCACCATAGAGGTGCCAATGCTGTTCGCCGGCCGCATCATCAGCGGTGCAGGCGGGGTTCTGCTGAACGTCGTACTCACGCGGATGGTTACGGACTGGTTCGCCGGTCGTGACGCCGTGCTCGCCTTCAGCATCTTCGTAGCAAGCTGGCCCCTCGGCATTGCGCTCGGGCTCGTGACATTGCCGGCGACCGGCATCGTCTATGGTTGGAGCGGCATCGCAATCGTGAGCGCGCTGCCAAGCCTCCTCGCTTTGGTCCTCGTACATTTGTTTTACCGCGACCCACTTCAGCACGTTGATATGCGCTCTGCCGCAACTGCAGGGCTAAGAGTGCGCGATTACGCGCTTGCTACGGGCGCCGGCGCCGTCTGGGGCCTCTACAACGTGTCCCTTGTCATCTTCGTGTCGGCGGCCCCCGACCTCTTTCTGGCGAACGGTTACACCCTGGCCAACGCCAGCTTCATCGCGAGTGTCCTTGGCTGGGTGCTCGTCGTCGTGCTGCCCGCGGGTGGCTGGATCGCGCAGCGCGTGGCGCGTCCTGTAGCCTTCACGGTCGCGAGCCTCATGCTCGTTGCCAGCGCGGCCGTCGCGATGGCGCTTGGTCCCCAGACGATCGTCGCCTTCGTGGTCCTGGCCGTGATCTTCGGGCTGCCGGCGGGGCTGCTACTGGCGCTTCCGGGTGAGTTGCTCTCCGCGGACAGTCGCGCCGGCGGCATGGGGATGTTCTATCTAAGTTTCTACGTATCGATGACGGGCCTGCCGGCGGTCGCCGGTCTGATCCGCAATGTGACGCACACCGTTGCGGGTCCGGTTCTATTCGGGGCGTGCATGGCCATGCTTGCGGCCCTTGGCATGCTCCTGCTAGCACCGCATCGTCAGACGGTCGCAGTCTAATGGAAGCATGGGCGGGGGAGTCATCTTGCTCAATCGCTAGGCGGAGGTGTCCACCAGCGGCCGAGACAGCCTTGATCAATATTTCAGTGGCGGAGACGCGAAATCCTTTCCGAACCAGTGCGCTTACTTGCGCGGCGGTCGCAGCTAGATCGCCGCTGCGATTGTTGGCGCACGAGCGACCGCTTTAGAGCACTACAAAGCCTGCTCTGGATGACAGAGTTGGGTCGCTAGAAGCTCGTCCGCTTTTCGGGCGGCTCGTCTCCGAAGCAGACAGACTGCTTTCGGCCAGACTATGACCTGCCCGGTATTTTGGACCGAGCCGATTGAGAGGCTACTGCATGGTGGCGGCCATGGGTAGCCGGAAGGCCAGGTCCGGGAAGGTGACAGGCGCGGGCGGCCGATAGCCCAAGGACGAATGCGGTCGAACGCGGTTGTAGGTATTCTGCCACATGCCGATCACGGTCTGTGCCTCCTTGAGCGAGTAGAAGATCTCTTGGCGTAGGCACTCGTCCTTCAGCTTGCCATTGAAGCTCTCACAATAGCCATTCTCCCACGGCGATCCTGGTGCGATGTACTGGATCTGCGGGCCGGTTTTGGCGACCCATTTCCGCAAAGCCTTCGAGATCATCTCTGGGCCGTTGTCGCAGCGGATGTTGTCGGGGATGCCATGCAGGCAATATCGCATCGGCCAGCGCCTCGATCACACCAGACTGCTGATGCGCCTCGCGACCTTTAGCGCCAGGCAGGCGCGACTGTGCTCGTCGATCAGCGTCAGGATACGCAGGCTTCGCCCGTCATGGGTCTGGCCCTGCACAAAGTCGAAGCTCCAGACGTGATTGCGATGGAGAGGCCGCAGCCGTACGCAGGAGCCATCGTTCAACCAGAGACGGCTGCGTGGTCGATGCTTTTGGGGACCTTGAGCCCCTCACGACGCCAGATCCGCTGAACCCGGTCTTTCCCCACCTGCCAGCCCGCTGCCTGCAGCAGTGCGGTGACGCGGCGGTAGCCGTAGCGTCCGTACTCGGACGCCAAGGCGATGATGGCGCGGGTCAGCGCATCCTCGTCAGCTGGTACCGTGGGCACGTAGCGTTGCGTGCCTCGGTGCTGGCCGACGATCCGGCAGGCGTGACGCTCCGAGAGGCCGTACTTCTCCTGGATGGCGTCGACTGCCTGCCGGCGTCGCTCCGGGGCTATAAGTTTCCCGAGGCGACATCCGCCAGCACCTGCTTCTCCAGGGACAAGTCAGCCACGAGCCGGCGCAATCGAGCGTTCTCGCGCTCCAAATCCTTCATCCGACGGGCCTGGTCGATTTGCAGGCCCCCGTACTCCTTGCGCCAGCGATAGTAACTCTGCTCGGAGATCTCCGCCTCCCGGCACGCTATCGCCAAACTCTTACCCTGGGCCGTCTGCACCTCAATCTGGCGCAGCTTCAGCACCACCTGCTCCGCACCCGTCTTCTGACCTCGCTTCATGTCCAGCTCCTTCAGTCCTGGCTGATCCTCTCAATCAGCCCGGTCCAAAGCCAGCCGGTCAGGTCAGTCTAGTGCTAGATTAGAGCCAATGACTTCGTTCCAGAATGGAACATGATCTCAGATACGGCTTGTCATTTCCGGCCTTCGCCACGCCGCTGCGGTCGAATGCGCCGTGCCCGTCCCGCGGGCGGGCAACCGGATCAATGCATCCCGGAGATGCCGATACTCTGAAGGTGGGACGCTGTATCCAGCTCCCTCGTCGGGAGGAGCCGAAGGTGGGGATTGGCGCAGACGGGAACCCACCGCACCTGATCGTTCACCACCATGTCCGTCTCCTCCCCGCGCGGCGGAGGCGAGAGCGCAACGCTCGGAGCGCGTTGGATGGTCGTAGCCCGAGCGCGAGGAAGGATGCGCGCCGATGCAGAGCCCGAGGCGCGGTCCTTAGATCGAGCGCCGCTCAAGCAGAAAGGCCTCGTCCCGCGGGATTGCACCCGGGGTTTTGCGGCGATGTCGCTTCTGCGCTTGATCTTCGTCTACGAGCAGGAAATTCAGCCGGACCCGTTACTCGAGCCCCTATTCTGCCAAGCCCCGTAACCGTCCACAGAAACGGCTCTTGCTCACTTTGCGTGGATCAGGTGGCGAGGACCATACGGCGCTGTAGGAGATCGAGACCCGCTCGACCGTAGCTTTGGCGCTTGATCAGCTTAAGCCGGTTGATCTGGCCTTCGGCCTGGCCACTGCTCCAGGGCTCGGTCAGGGCCGCCCT
Source organism: Methylobacterium sp. WL1 (assembly GCF_008000895.1). Lineage (NCBI taxonomy): Bacteria > Pseudomonadati > Pseudomonadota > Alphaproteobacteria > Hyphomicrobiales > Methylobacteriaceae > Methylobacterium > Methylobacterium sp. WL1. The sequence continues at coordinate 5,105,981 of NZ_CP042823.1, forward strand.
GACCGCGGCAGCGTCACCGTTCAGTCCCGCAGCGAAGGTGGCGATGGCAAGTGCGCCGGAAGCCTTGGCCTCTGTGATTCAAGGGTTGAGATCCGCGGCGGCACCCCGCGGCTTGCAGATGCCGCACTTCGTTGTAGATGGCCCGCCATCGCGTCCGGCTCAGCGGCGGAACGTCCGCTTCGGGACGGAAAGCCAAGGTCCGGTTGCCACCCCGAGCCGAAATTGCCGGAGGGCTTACGAACGGCCGCTTTCGGGAAGCGCCAACGGCGTCTCAGGCGGCTGGGTTGGGTCGGTAGCAGGCCGTCGGCTTTTACGGCCGGCCTTCACTGAAGCGGTCATTCTGCTTTCGGCAACCTTCGGTCATTCTGGTTCGATCAGACCTCCAGCAAGCGGACCTTCTGAAGGTCTGAGAAGGGTCACGAGCTTCCGTTCGCAGTGGACAACGGCGCGAAGTTTCGGACCGTTTCAGCCCAACCGTAGCTTCGACTTGACTGTCGAAGCGAACGGAGCGTGTGTGGTCTCCAGCCCGACGCACGGAAACTGGCTAATCATTATGACAAGCCTGAGCGTATCTCATAGAATCGACGCGTTGATCGCAATACTAAGCGACGTTGGCGCGGTCACCAAGACTGTACTTGTATGGATTAGCAAGAGTCTGGAAGTAGCGGAGTGGCAACGCGACGGCTGACGCATTCCTCTTTTCACTAGGTTGTCATTCCGACCATCCACGCTTTGCCCCGCCGGCCGGCCTTGCGCCGCCCGCGGGGTCGGGGTCGTGGCCTGACCTGCCCCCGACGGAGACCCCGACCCATGACCACCATTTCGCTCACCCGCACCGAGACCAGCATCCTGCAGACCGCCGCATGCGAGGGCCGCCTACGCTTCGCACCAGAGATGAAACCGGCCAGTCGCAAACGGCTCATTGGCCGTCTCCTACGCGACGACCTCATTACCCCATCGGATGCGCCGGACGGACAGCATCGCCTGACGCCCACGGGCTACCTGGCAATTGGCCTCACCCCGCCCGCCCGGACCAACACAGCGTGCCGCCCGAACAAGAAGGTGCTGGTGCTGACGCTGCTGACGAGAGACAACGGAGCTACGCTCGCTGAGCTCATCGCGGCGACGGGCTGGCTCCCGCACACGACGCGCGCGGCCCTCTCGGATCCGGTCCGGGGACAGCCGCTGGCGAAGGCAGCGCGGCCAGACGCGACGACGGCCTACCGCATCCTTCCACCCTCGCCCGCCGCTCGCACTCGCTCGCGGCGCAAGCGGGAGACGCTGACGCGGGGCGCTGAGGCTGAGCCGCAGGCTGGCATGCCGATTCCGGCCGTCGCCTGATGGCGCGGACCCAGCCCATTTTGGGGAGCGAGGCGGACCACGTGTCCGCCTTTGCTCGACGCGCTCGCCGGGATGGACGCGGCGGCACTGGAACGGCGCTGGCGCCAGGTCTTCGGCGCAGCCCCGCCTCCCGGCCTCCCGCCGGCCCTGCGCGCGCGGGTGATCGCCTACCGCCTGCAGGCTCTGGCCTATGGTGACCTCGATCGCGATACCGCGCGGGCGCTCGAGCGGCTCGCACAGGCACGGGGCCCAAGAGGCCAGAGCGGGGACGATATGCCGATCCGCGTGTCGGTGCCGGTGCCGGACCGACGCGGGCACACACCCGGCGTGACGCTCTCGCGGGAATGGGCCGGTGTGATGCACACCGTGCACGTGTTGGACGCGGGCTACGCCTGGAACGGGGCGACCTATGACAGCCTGTCCCGCGTGGCGCAGGCTATCACCGGCACCAAGTGGAACGGCCCCGCTTCTTCGGCCTGCGCGCCAAGACCACTGGCGGTGGGGAGATCGGTGTGGGGAGGGTTGAGGCATGAGTGCCCGGTCGTCCAAACCACGACAGGCACCGCCCCCCGGCACACGGCCGACGCTGCGCTGCGCGATCTACACCCGGGTCTCGACCGAGCACGGGCTCGATCAGGAGTTCAACTCCCTCGACAACCAGCGTGAAGCCGCCGAAGCCTACATCCGCTCCCAGGCGCACGAGGGCTGGCGCCTGCTACCCGGCCGCTACGACGACGGCGGCTTCTCCGGCGGATCGCTCGAACGCCCCGCCCTGCAACGGCTGCTCGCCGAGGTGCAGGCCCGGCGCGTCGACGTGATCGTCGTGTACAAGGTCGACCGGCTCACCCGGGCCCTGTCCGACTTCGCCAAGTTGGTCGAGCTGTTCGACGGGCACGGCGTCTCGTTCGTGTCGGTGACCCAGGCGTTCAACACCACCACCAGCATGGGCCGGCTTACGCTCAACGTGCTGCTGTCGTTCGCCCAGTTCGAGCGTGAGGTCACCGGCGAACGCATCCGCGACAAGATCGCCGCGAGCAAGCGCAAGGGGATCTGGATGGGCGGCGTCGTCCCACTTGGCTACCGGGTCGAGGACCGCGCCCTGCACGTCGTCGAGGAACATGCCGCCCTCGTGCGGGCGATCTTCGCGGGCTACCTCGCGCACGGCACGGTGGCGGCGCTCAAGCAGGATCTCGACGAGCAGGGCATCACCCTGCCGGCCCGCCGCGACGGGGCTGGGCGAGACCGGTGGGGTCCGTTCTCGCGCGGGCATCTGTACAAGCTGCTCGGCAATCCGCTCTACATCGGTCAGCTTCGGCACAAGGGTCAGGTCCATGAAGGCCAGCATGCCGCGATCGTGGACGGGGTGACGTGGCAGGCGGTGCAGGAACGGCTCACCACCAACCACCATCAGCATCACCGCGGGCGATCTGAGAGCGTGCACCTCCTCACCGGGCGCCTACGCGATGTGGCAGGTGAGCCGATGGTGCCGAGCCATGCCCAGAAGGGTTCACTGCGTTACCGCTACTACGTCGCCCGTGAGGTCGGGCTGGATGGCAAGCGGCTGCGCTTGCCTGCCGGGCCGATCGAGGCGGTGGTCGTGGCTGGTCTACGGAGCATCGCTGCACCGAGCCCGGTACCGCTCGAAGACGCTGCCGTGGTCGCTGCCGAACTCGAGACGGTGACGGTGCATGCCGATCACCTCGTGCTGCAGCTCACCGGCGACCGCCCTCCCTTGTCGCTGCCCTTCGCGCATCAGCTGCAGCGCCGCCGCAGGGCGATCGTCGTACCGCCGGGGCGCGAGGGCGATCGGCTGCGGGCGATGAAGGCGGAGGATCGCACCCGCATGCTCGTAGGCATCGCCGCGGGCCGGACCTGGATGGGGATCTCGTGGGTGGGCGAAGCACGAGCATCGAGGCGATCGCCAGGGCCGAGCAGGTCAGCGAGCGCTCGGTGCGCATGACGCTGTCCTCGCCCTACTCTCCCCTCGCATCGTGCAGGTGATCGTCGAGGCGCGGCTGCCCCGGGGCATCGGCCTGCGTCATCTCTACGAGCTGCCCCCCGCTTGGAATGCACAGGAACGCATCCTTGGCTTGTGATAACTGAGCGTCCCGCCTGTGCTCCCCACGGCTGACGTCATCGCCTCCGGAAGCGATCAGGCGAATAGGCGCACCGCCATCCCGATCACCACCGCGGCTCCCAAGCAGCGCCGCCACGGGTTGACCCCGCGCAGCAACTCATCGCCCGCCCAGACCGCAAGGGCGATCCTCGATGCGAGATCCGCCCACCGCCCGACAGCGGTATCCTCCCCCGCGATCCAAGCGACGGACAGCATCAGACCGAAAAGCCACAGCGGCGTGTTCGGCCACTGGCCGATCACGATGCGCCCGCTGGTGCGGTCGCGGAAGAACCAATCGAGGACCGCGGGTAGCATCGCAGGAAACGGGAATGAGGCCTGTGGAGACCGGGGGCCGAAGGGCCGGTGATCCGGCCCCGGAGACACCCCAGAGACGCGGCTGAAGCAGGACGCTCGAGCTAAGCTACTGACATGACGTGACTTTCGACGACCACCTGGATCCTGCGATTTGCGCAAGGACCCCTGGTGGAGCTGAGGGGAATCGAACCGCTGACCGGTTGATCGTGATCGTACGGCGATTCGGGCTGGCGCGGTACGAGGGACGATCGCCTGGCTCAGAACTCCGGCGTCGGGTCCTCAGGGTCATCGTCTTCGTCGTATGCGTCGGCATCGCCCGTCTCGCGATGCTCGTCGCTTTCATCGTGATCGGCATCCCAGTCACCGTAATCAAGTTCTTCTTTGGGATCGGGGTCCGCTGCCATCTCGGCATCGAATTCGGTGTCGCGATCGAGACCATCAGGCTCGTCGGAATCCATGAGCGGGAGGTCGCGGTCTGCGGGATCGTCGGCGGTCAGTGATGGGGCCATGGGGTTGGATGCGGCACCAGCCCCGGACCCGCCCCCGATGTCGTCACCCCGATCACAGCCCCAGAGCATCCCGTCCCCAGCGAATGTGCTCTATCACGCCGGCGATGAATGCGCGGTCGCTTCCGGCGATGGCGAAGGACACATCGAGATGCGGAGAGTGCCGCAGCAGGGACCCGGCCCAAAGCCAATCGGACGGATCTCGCACCAGGATCTCGGCGTTTTTGGGCGGGTCGGCCCAGGCCCGGCGCGGCGTCAGCCTCATCGCAGGGAGATCCGCCGCCCTGATGCCGCCCGCGCGCGCGTCATCTTCTGCATCGGCTGCGCCGACGTCCGGTCGATTCGAGCCGATCGTCACGGCGGCGATGTCGTCATATGAGGCTTGCGCAGGCCCGGCGTCGCCACGCCGGCCCAGCCGTTGCTGCAGGATTTGCAGCGAGATCGCGTCGCGGCGGGGGAGTGGCAGGGCGGTGCCGAGGAGCTGCTCGACAAGCAACGGGGCGATGCCGCGCTCGGCTCGAGTGACCGGCCCCTCCAGGACGACGCCGAGGCGCAAAGCCGCTCCGGCCCGCGATGCGCGTGCAACCAGGATCTCGAGTTCGACATCGTCGAGCCTGTCGGCGGAGAGAACAACCACAGTCGTCCCGGGCGACCAGCGCAGGACCGCGGCATCGCGTCGATCGAGCTCGGCCAGGTGACGAGCGGCGATCTGGCGGCAACCGCGCGGCCAGGGCATCTGATCCGCCAGCTCGCGACGCAGCCAGGCATCCGACCAGACCACGACGAGGTGCCGATCAGGATCCAATGCCGCGCCGATCCCGTCGAGGATCACCCGCAACTCCGGCAGTAGGCCGGCCGCGATCGGGGCGAGCGACACGCTCACGTGCCGCATCCCTGCCACGTCGGCGAGGATGGTCGCGGCGCGCTCGCATGCAAGACGGCTCGTGAACAGCGGCTCGTCGGCCACCGCCGATGCGGCGGCCCGGAAGCGGATCACATCCTCGTGCCCGAGCACAGCCGCGACCTGATCCGCAACGGCGTCGGGCTCATGGCCGGCGCCCGCCAGGAAGGCCTGGAGCTCGGTCCGGGAGACGATCGACCGCGCCTGGGTGAGGATGCGCAGCACCTCCGCCGGATCGGTCGAAAGCAGGCGTCGCCCGGTGCGGACGTCATCGCGGGCTTGCTCGCGGCTGCGACCGGCAAGCACAGCCTTCGACCCGCGCTTCGGCCGGCCCGTGACCTGTGGCTCGGCCAGCCCGGATGGCGGCGGAACGGCAAGGTCGATGCATCGCTCACGGAAGAACTCGGCCTGCACCCGAGTCCAGATCGCCGACCAGTCGAGGGCGTGTACCAGCCGCCCTCGCACCACCGGAAGCCAACGCCGCTCTAGGGTGCGTCCGATCTCGCTGCCCATCACGGGGTAGAGCCCGACGGTGAGATGGGCGTGGCGATGGGCGACGTGTCCGTCGTCATCGAGCACCCGGTGGATATCGGCCCGCACCGGCAGACGCCTGTCGTGAAGGAGTTCGGCGAAGCACCGCACCAGGGCGGCGCATTCGGGCAGGCTCAGCTCCGCCTCCCGCGGCAGACCGAGCACGAAACTTAAGCCGACCACCCTAGTGGTTCCCATCGATCGCCCCCGGCGCTCGATCGCGTACCAGAGGACGCGGGGATCCTTAAAGATGGCGGAGGCGTCCTCCGGCAGCAGGGTAAAGCCGGTGACCGCGTCATCATGCCGGCGTGGCCGGTAGAGCACCGCGCCGGTGTCGTCGGTCAGGACCCGGCGCTCGGCATAGGCCGCCGCTGTGGCGATGCCGCGTCGGGCGAGGCTGAGGATCTCGCAGGAGGCGAAGGAGAGGGGCATGACCGTCCGACACTCCGTTTATCCATCTGTCGGATTTGCGCATAACTCGTGGCCGGAGGCTTGGCCTCCCCGTGGGGAAGCGTACTACCGATGCCACTATTCTGTTGCGGTGTCGAGCTAAATCCGACATTTTGATCCTGAGCCGCTGACGAGCGTGCGTGTCGGAGACGTCGGATGGAATGGGATTTTGAACGGGTCGTCCACGCCCGCGCGAGGGCGACGGAGGCGCAGGCCGAGTACAGGAACGCCTGCGAGGCGGTGGCGGCCGGCCTGATCGGGGAACTCGCGGCACTGCCCGTGGACCGGATCAGCCAGGCAGCGGCACAGGTGCGCATTGCTCTTGCCGATGCCGCGGCGGGACCGGGAGATGTCCAGGCCCGTCAGGCCTGGCAGGTGCTGGCGCTGCGGGCGGGCACGGCCCCGCCCGCGGGCGGGGACCGGGACGCGGACGAGACCGAGGTGGTGTTGCGGCTTGCCCGCGCGCCGAGCCAGGACGACGTCGCCTTGCTCGAGGGCCTCGGCCTCAGGTCGATCCGGGCCGGGGTCGTGGCCTTCCGCGGCCAGTGCGGGCTCGAGAAGCTGGCGCCGCTGATCGCGCGCTACGATGGCCACGTCCAGGACGCCTCATATGCAGGCCTCTCTCCTCGCTCGCGCCAGCCCCGTCAGGACGATGGGCCGGGCGAGGCGGACGCGAAGGTCGCCGCGACGGCCGCGTCATCGTCTTCTTCGGCGGCGGCAACGTCGGTTCCGGATGCTGCGGCGGTCCCGGCGTCGATCGGCGTCGAGCCATCCGGGCCGGTCGACCGCTTCGTTCCCCGCGCCCCTCTTCCCACACGCGCCGGGGAACGCCGGAGTGGTGGCGAGGCCGACGATCATCATCATAACGGTGGAGAGGTCCGGTGAAGGGCGAGCCGGAATCGGTTCTGGCGCAGCGCGTGCGCGAGCGGCTGGTCGCGGTCGGCATTACCCAGGCCGAACTGGCGAGACGTGCCTTCGTAAATCGCAGCTTCGTGTCAGATTTGCAGAGGGGCCGCAAGGCCGTGATCCGCGAAGATGCCTTGGCGCGCTTCGCTACCGCGTTGCGCTGCTCGGTCTCCTACCTCGTCGGAGAGAGTGACGACCCGAGCGTTCCCGAGCGCCCCACCCCGGCACGTCGACTTCCCCCGCCGCCGCGGCTGCCGGCCTATCTTGCCCCGCGCGTCCGCGACCCGGGCGATCCTACGCCGCGCAAGCCCGACCTGCCCGCCGACTGGAGCGAGGACGAGCGCAACAGCGTGCTCGCCGAGGAGGCGCGGCGCGACCGGGAGCAGCGCGCCTACGACCGCGAACTCGACCGCCTCGACCCCTCCACCGAGATGGAGCCGACGCTCGAGAATGCGGTGCTCAATCTGCTCGAGTTGCGCCTGCGGTCCCATTCTACGCTCAATAGCGGGAAGGACACCGCCTCCAAGGCCATGTCGGCGCTGATCCCGGTGTTCGGACAGCGCTATGGACAGGCTCTTCGCGTCGAGGACGGGGTGCAACTGCACCACATGATCAGGCCGATGCCGCTGGCGCGCTGGCCCGGCGTCTACGCGATCATCTGGCCTGATGATGGACTCGACCCACGCATCCGCCGCAGCGAGACCGTGGTCGCCGTGCCCCGCGCCGATATCCGCCCCGGCGACGACGTGATCGTCCTGACGCGAGCCCCGGCACCGGCGACCAACATCCTCCTCGGCCGTCTGGTCGAGGCCCGGCGCGACCGCATCCTGCTCGCCGGATTGGCCGGCGACGGGCCGGACATTGTCATCCCCAGCGCCCAGCTTCAGGCAATCCATCGCCTGGCAATGATCATCGCCGCCGGCATCTGAGCCCAAAAACCTAAGGACCTTATCATGACGCCCTTCTCCCCCACGCACCGCATCTCGTCCTCGCTGCCTCGCCTCCAGGCCGAGGCCATCATCGCCCGTCTTGACCTCGAAGGCTTCATCCGGTCCTGGAACTCCGGCTTAGGCTCGATCATCACGAGCTACGAGGCCTTTCTCGACGCGGTTGCCTTCAAGCCCAACGGGCTCGCGGCCTTCGACGCGGCGATGGAGGAGGCCGCGGCGGATGGCGGGGCCCTCGACAACGCGCTTCAGTCCCTGCTCGACCCGGTCATCATCGGTTCCGCCATGACCGCCATCTCGAAGGTCTGTGCCGACTGGGCCGAGGAGATCGTTACCGACTGGGAAGAGCAGTCCGTCGCTGAGCCGGCGCCGTTTTGTGACGCGAAGACCTTCATCAATTGGGTCCTGTCCCAGCATAATCGGCCCGCAGAACTCTGCGGTCCCAACGGAGAAGAGATCGTCGACACAGCCTCCGCCGAGACCCTGTTGCGGCAGGCTCTTGGCAGAGCCATGACCAAGACAGGGACCTCCGGCTGAATCGAGTCGGCGGGGTGAGCTGGTATGACCAGGTCAGATCACTGCGATACGCTGGCCGGACACAGTGATCGCCGGTGCCGGTGAGGTCGGGCGCGAAGGTTGTCGCGTTGCGATACATCGCACGGCGCCAGTGCTCGGACCGATTGTGGAGTTTAGGGCGTAGCGTATCGACCTGCGATTGCGCCAACTTGCCGAGAGAGACCAGGAGATCGAGCGAAACCGTCGCGCGCCCGCACGCCACGATCCGCTTCTTCCTCGTTTCATGGTCCTTGCGCGCGGCTTCTATGCGGAGGGTTTGCTCGCTCGCCGAATTGAGCGGAGCGACTCCCTCGACGATTTGAAGAAGCGAGGTCCGCCGCTTCCCGATCGCACGATTGGCGTTCGGATCGCCGTTTTCGCCGCGCCACACGGCGTGCATGAAAGAGTTTAGCGAGGGCATTCCCCTCGCGCCACTCGGCGAAAGCCAACGCTCGGACGGTGCGGTCGATCATCTGTTGCAGTCGGAAGGAGCCCACCTGCAGTGTTGCTGGTAGCGGGCGTGCGGCTGGTTCACCAAATTCGGGAAGCTCGGCGAGCTGTGTTTAAGCGTGGAATAAGGGTCCTTCCGCACTTTCGGTGCTAAAGGTTGGCATCCGATCAAGCTTTGCCGACCGCGGCTCATGCAGCATGCAGGACGCGCTGGTGCAGGAGATCGAATCCGGCGCGGCCGCACATACTGCGCTTGATCAGCTTGAGGCGGTTGACCTGCCCCTCGACGGGGCCGTTGCTCCAGGGCTCGACGATGGCGGCGCGCACGGCTGGCTCGTCCTGCCAGAGCCCTGTGACGAAGCCGCCGAGATCGGTCGCGGCTGCAACTTCCAGCCACGGCGTCAGTCCGGTGGTATCGTTCTGGCGCAGTAGATCGGCGAAGGCGCGGATATGCGCAGCCTCGGCATAGGGCCTCGAGCGGTCGCGGCCGACGACGGTTACGCTCGGCTGGGCGGCGAGCCAGTCCCGCACCGGTGCCGATGAGCGGCCGGGCAATAGGTCGATGACGCGCCGCTGCTCCAGGTCGCACACGATGGTGTTGTAGGACCGACCGCGCCGCCACGCCCAATCGTCGATGCCGACCACCCGCGGCGGCGGAGACGGTACGGTCCCGCGACGACGGATCAAGCGCAGGACGGTGTCGCAGCTGACCGGCATGGTCAAGCGGACGCTTTTCCTGCGGGTCCTTCGGGCGTACGTGGAGGCGTACGATGTCCCTGCCCAGGGCGACATCCTCCATGATTGTATTCCAGAAGTAGTCGGGGGGTCCGAAAATACGGGGTGACGTCAAACTAGTGGATTACATCGTGGAAGCCGCTCGACGATTGAATCAGCGTTTTACTAGCCGATTGCCGGGATGACGGTGTCCCGCACCGTGCGCTACCGTTGCTTGATGATCTTCCCTGCCGCGTAGCGTTCGGCGTTGCCGGCCTTCATGCGCGCTTTCTCTGCATCGCGGGTGACGCCCCGTTGGATGTCGCGTAGCCGTACGATCTCGGCCTTGAGCTCCGGCTGCGGCAGCAACTTCGCCGACTCGACGGCAGGTTCCAGCAATTCTGCCCAAGTCTTCATGACGGGACGTTTGAAGGAGAGGAGCTCCGCCTCGGTATAGCGCCGGGTCATCCGGTGCTCGTCATGAGTCGTCTCCGAGCCCGCCGTCGCGTGATCGAGGATGTACCCGACGAAAGCCAAGTGGTGCCCGGCCTCGGCGAGCACGGAGGAGAAGCAGCGTCGTACGTCGTGCGGGCTCATGTCCGCGCCCGGGATCGTCGGCAGGTTCTTCGTCAGCGTCCCGACCTCGACGTGCCCGCTCTTGGCCGGCACGCCGAGCTTCGCGGGCCTGCGGGTCGGGAACAGCCACTTGGTCCCTGGCTTGTGCTCGGCCAGCCAAGCCAAATGGCGTTGCACGGCCGCCCAGGCCGGCGGGGGAAGCGGGATACTGTGCGGCTTCCCGGTGGCCTTGGCCTTCGGGGTCTTGCGGTGCCCGGCGCGCCAGATGCCCCAACCCTCGTATGCGGACCACGCCTCGAATTCCTCGACGCGGGCTCGCGCAATGGTCAGTCGCCGCTGCGCCGTCCAAGCGAGCAACTCCATCGCGGCCGCGATCACAGGCCTAATGGCCCCGCTGCGTGCCGTCGCGACAACCAATCCGAGTCGGTTCAGGTCGGGAAAACGCTGCTGCGCCTTCACGGCACCGAGCTTGGGGGCCTTCAGCCGGTCGAGAACGCTGCCGTCGATGCCCGACTCCCGTTCCTGGGCAGGCTCCGCCAGCCAGCCGAACATCCTCTTCGTCACCCGCACGACGTCCCGGGCCTGGCTGCGCTTACCCTCCTTCACCAGCGCAGCGGTCACCTTGGCGACGTCCGACGCCGCGATGCGCGCCACGGGGATGCGGTCGAGGTCGCGCATGGCCGGGCAGCCGACGACGGACGCATAGTTCCTCACCGTCTCGGCTGTCAGGTTGCCTACCTCGGCCTCGGCAGCGAGCCACCGCGCCCATGCATCTCGGGCCTGCCGGTAGGTCCAGGTGGTCACCTGCTCCTCCCGCGCATGGATGAGGGCGCGGGGCGGCTTGGGATCCTTCGGGTCCGCCTTTCCCGTCCGCTCCGTCTTGCGGTCTTCCCACGACAGGGTGTCATGCAGGGATTTCATCCAGTATGCGTCGGGTACCCCGTGGTCGGACGTAACGTGCCATTTGACGTTCCTGGCCGCGCTTCGGGCATGCGCGAGCGACCAGACGTCGACTGGACCGATGGTGATCCGTCGGTCCTTGCCTTGATGCTGGAGCCGCATTTGCCAAACGCAGCCCGATGGCTGGACGCGTAGGACCAACCCTCTGCTCTCGACGTCGTTGATCTCGCGCCGGACGCCAGCGAGTGCGTCGGCCTTCGCCTTGACGATGGTCGTCTGGCGGATCTCGATGCGCTCGCTTGCCATGGTTCCCTCCCATTCCCCGCCAGCGACAGCTAGGACGACGCTAGGACGACTTAATAAAAACAAGCATCGGCCTGATAGGCAATCGGAATTTGGCCATTCGGCAGAAACCGACGTAGAAGCGAACTGGCGTTCGGTATTTTTTAAGGTTCTCTGACAATGGGTTGCGGGTAGGCGGGGTCCGTAGCCCCCCTCGGGACACGAGCCTGGATACCCCCACCCACCGGATTAGAGCCTTCGCCTTCTAAGCGGCAGGTCGTTGGTTCGAGCCCAACCGGGGTCGCCAGGCGTTTTCTGGAGGCGGTGGAGCGTCGCCTGCGCCAGTTCACGCAGCGTACGAGCCCGGCGCCCCGGGGCGGAGGTCGTCCCCATCGTTGCCGGCCCTGGCGTGTCCGAACGATTCGCCGGCCGCACCCTGGCTCAGCATCCTGCCTGCTGAGCTCGTCGGAGCGTCGGCCCGACGTGTCTGTGCGGGTGAGGGTGAACGCGTTCCGACAACTGCCACCGTCGCACCGGCGCTCCGGCATGGGCGCAACGGCGATCGTCGGATCACGGCGCCACTCCGGCGCGCGGGTTGGGTGGGAACGTGAAGCGGTTCGACCCTTCGTCGGGCTCGTAAGCCGCTGATCTGGCCCTGTGAAAGGCTTTCGGTTCCGGCGCGTCGACCGAGCTGCAGCGGGCGCGCCTTCGGTGCGAAGACGGCTCAGGCGTGCGCCTCGAACCCGGGTCCCCAGAGCAGGCCGGCCCCCAGGACGATGCCGTCCCGGAGGCGCCGTATGTCCTCGTCGTCAGCCCCACGGATGCGGAACAGGAAGCGCCGCCGTCAGATCGAGGCGGCGCGATGGATGCGGTGGTATCGCGCTGCGCGCTGGCTGGCGCGCGCATTGTGCAGACGGCGCATCCGGTCCTGATGAACCTCATCCTCGTACGATGGATTGACTGTCATCGCGGCGTGGATCGGCAGTGCAGGAAGCCTCTCGTTCTGCGGGTGTACGGTTTTCATGGCGATGCCCCTCGTCACTACTTACGCATTCGAGCTTAACCGCTCATTTGCGATTTGCAAGCGGGCGGCGGGACCCCGTCACCATGGGATTGGCCACCGCGTCCGGCGATCCGTCCCGATCCGCATGAGCCCCCCGCTTCCGGACGCAGGGCCTGCCGGCAAGATCCGGCGGAACGCGGCCGGGTGTCGGTCGGCTCTCAACGCCCCCTCCGTTCGAACACGTGCGCGCGGACCGAACACGTGCGCACGGCCCGGCGCCTGCCCGCAGCACGGCAGGCTCCCGACCGCATGCCGCGGCGCGCCGATGAGCGCCCAGGCCTGCGCCCGGGGGCTCGAACGCGGATCAGTTCCGAAGCGGCTTGGCGTCGATCTGCATCCGATAGATCGTCGTCGGGAATTTCACCGCCGAGGCCTCGCCACCGTTCATCGCCGGCGTGCGGTTCATCTGCGCGGCCGGAATCCACAGGCCGCCCTGCTCGTCGATCCACATCGCGTCGACCCAGACCAGGCGCGGATCCTCCACGAGCGTGCTCATGCGCCCATCCGGGGCGATTTTGAGGATACGCAGCCCGTCCGTATCGCTGGCGTAGATCGTCCCGTCCGCGTCGATCGCGGTCCCGCCCGTGGCTACGGTGGCGGCGAACAGCGTCACGTGTTTGGCCCGCTCGGCGTCGGCCAGGCCGGCATCGTCCAGATAGCGGGTCTCGATGCTGTAGAGCGGGCCAGTGCAGGCCTGGTAATACAGGGTCTTGCCGTCGGGAGAGACTTCGAGCTGGTCGGCGTGGATGAACAGGAGCTTGCCTGTGTCGTCCCGCAAGGTGCGGCCCTGGCCGGTCAGCGGCCGCTGCGCGATGGTGGACCAGTGCCCGTCGAGCGCACGCCGCAAGGCGCCTGTATCGAGATCGAGCACGATCAGCCCGGGCTGGCCGGCATCCGTCAGGTAGACGTTGCGGCCGTTGAACCGGAAATCGTCGATGAAGCTCCGGTCGGTGGTTGCGGCTTGCAGCGGATAGACCCGGCGCACGGCGTTGGTGGCCAGGTCGATCTGCACGAGCTTCGGGCCGCCCGGGAGTGGCACCTCGCCCATGCCGGGTGCGCCCTTGTCGACCACCCAGAGGTCGCCGTCCGGTCCGATCCGGATCGCGTTGACCGCCACGAAGGCCTTGGCCGGGTCGTCACCGGGCTTCCACGCGTTCCAGCCCGCGTCGGGGAATGCCACCGGCTGACCGTCCCGCCATTCGCCGAGTTCAATGCCCTTGCCCTTCGACTGGCGCTGGAACGGCGAGAACAATCGGCCATCCTTCGATCGCGTGAACCCGTTGAAGACCAAGCTATCGGATTGCAGCATCGGCTTGAGCGTGTCGGACCCGTGCTGCGCGTCGGCGGCACGGCCGGGCAAGATCAGGCCTCCGACAATCAGAAGGGCGACGATCGAGGAGCGGATCATGCGGAGTCGGGCCTGATGTGCGGTAGCCGGGTCTCCTGCTGCAAGGCGCGAGGCGCCGCGGGTGTTCCTCGGCGGCGGCCGGAAACGGCAGCTTCCCCCGCCCGCACCAGCCGGGCGGCCCTCTCATGACGACCTGCCCGGCCTCTCGCTTATCCAGAGGCGTGCGGCCGTCTTCCCATCGACGTTGATCCTCAGGGTTGCAGCGGGCACAGTGAGCGTAGATCAACGGGGCTTGAGACCGTGATAGGATCGGAGGCGCTCCATGAAGCGCCGCACCGTGTACCGGAAGGCGAAGGGCTGAACTGACGTGATCGCTCAATCTCTGCTTGCAGCCGCAGGTGTCTGCCTGGTCGCGGGTACAAGCCAGGCTGGCAGCGCCGGCGTCCGGGTCGCGCTGGCGAACCCCTCGTCCGTGAACTGCGCCAAACAGGGCGGCACGACGGAGATCCGGGACGGCGTCGGCGGCCAGATCGGATATTGTCGCTTTTCGGACGGTCGCATCTGCGAGGAATGGGCCCTGTTCCGGGACAACCTATGCAAGCCGCCGGCATGAGACCGGCACGCAATCGGGTCGGCGGCCCCTGGGCTCGTGAGACAACGGGATTCCCGACGTGACCGGCTCCCACACTGAACCCGACAAGGTGGCCGAGGTGGCCAGGCTCGCGACGGCGATCGCCGACCGCATCCTCGAGCAGAACGCGGCCGGGATCACGATCCCGCCGGAGCAGTTCACCATGCTGGTCAGGGCCGCCCGGATGCTTCTCGACAACGGGACGCCCTGGCCGCCGCCTGTGGAGCATGTGTTGATGGAGGTGGCCAAGCGTGTCGCGGAGGCTGAGGTTGCAGCCGACCTCGGCTCGACCGCGTCCGAGGGCGATGACGTCGTGGCGCACCTGACGCAAGCTCTCGATGCGACGAAGCGGCGTTAGGGAGGCGACCATGCGTATGGGGCGATCCAAGCATCGGCGACCCGAGCGTTCGACCCAGCCGCTCTCCGATCCGAAGGTCGTGGTCCTGAGGCCCCGAAGCCGTCGTCGTGGCGTCGATCTGGGATCGGAGGCGGCCAGGAAATTTGCAGTCTCGGCCGTGACCCTCACCATCATCGTGCTGGCCGGCGGGTACATGCTGCGCGTGTGGTAACCGTAGCGGGGAATGCGGCGCCGAGGGTTCAGCGATCCTTAGCGTTGGCTGCGTAGCCAGATCTATCTCGGCGCGTGAAAATATTCGCCGAACCGTTGCGTTTCCAATCCATGATAAAGCGTGCGGCCAATGCGGCTATAGCCTGCTTCGTGGATGGGGATCCCAACCATGGCCGATGACCGCTCGGATCACCTCGACAATGCGAAGGATCGGTCTGTCATTCGCATCATCGCCATGATGCTGGCGATCGAGATGGCGTTCCTGCTTGCATCGCTCATGGTTCTGGATTGATCAGGAGCCTCCCCGCCACCCCGGGGCAAACGCCCGGGCGCGGGGCATCAAAAAGCCCGCACCGGCGAACCGGGCGGGCTGAAGATTGCTGATCCAGGACCATGGACCACAGCGAATGTCGATTATCATAGTTAAAAAATTCTAAACGCCAGATAATGACAGTCTATTCGGCGGGGCTGGTCAAAGCGATCCACGACCCGCCGCGCCCATGATCTGGTTCCCTCATCGCGTCGCTTTCGAGTGCGCGCGGTGGGCGGCGGGGGCCGCGGCGCGGAGCCGGTTCCGATCGCAAGACAACCGGGCTCGCCCTTCCGGCACCCGTTGGCACGTCGGATGTCGCGGGCGGGGTCGCTGACGCGTGGGGGCGCGGCCCGAGCGGGTCGCGTGGGATCTGGCACCATGCGAAGTGAAACGAGAGCCCCAGATGCTCGAAGCTTGGCTATAATCTTAACTGCATGTTTTATCTGTGGTTGAGTGCTATTAACCACAATAAATAATTGCCAATGGCCCCTCTGAAGGTCAATGTATTTACGTTGCGTAACTTGAGTATTGGCAATGGACTACGTAGGGATATGCTACTTTACTGAGGTCGGACGTTGCCTGTGCGCTCATGCGGCGGGCGGCGGCGGCAATTCCGGCGTGGCCGATCAGAACCCCGGTTTGTCCGCCGGCATTCTCCGCTTGCTTCCCGCCATTGCCCCGGTGACCGGTGCAGATCCGTCCTCCACGTCGCCCCCGGGCGCCGGGGGAAGCAGGACGATGTCCTTCACCGCCGCGCTCCGCGGTTCCGAAGACCCCGTCTTCGCGTTCAGCGCCGTCGGCGGGGCAGGGGCGGGTTGGGGAACTGGAGGCGCCTCCGGCGGAGCGCCGTCGCCGGAGGTGAATGCCGGGCTCAGCGTGATCCTGGCCGCGGGGGCTGTGGCGTTCCTTCGCCGACGGCGTGCGCGGGCCTGAAACGCCGGCGACGAATGCTCTCGTCGTGCGTTGACGGCATCATCCAGCCTTGCCCATCCTCGAGCCTTGCCCATCCTCGAGCCTTGCCGGAGTGTCCGATGCTCATCCGATCCGCATTGCTTTTCGTGGCCCTGACGTCGGGCGCGCACGCCGCGGCGTTCGATGACGTGAAGGGGTATCTGGCGTCCTGCCTCAGGTTCGAGATGAACGGCGCCGAGGCGCAACGCGGCGTGAACCCGGCCTCCAAAATCCGCCCTGCGCTGGAGCGGTGCGGTCCGGAGCTCGATCGCGTTGAGCGGGCGGACGGGCGGCGCCTACGCGGCGATGGCGGGATCAGCCCCTCGACCAAGGAGGTCATCCAGAGCGTCATCGGCCGAAGCGCAAACGGTTTCTCCAACGTCCGGTACTGACGATCCGGCCGGTTCCACGGTGGCCGGTGGGCTGGATCCGGCCACCGGGAATCCGGCGTCCCGCCCGGTCACGTTCGCCGCTGCGTGTCCGTTTTCGCCGTGTCGAACGCCTCCTGTCCGGCGCGCTCGACCGGCGAGCGTGTGTCGCCCTGCTCGGCCACCCGCTTCGCCTCGTCGTTTCGCGGCGCACCGATATCCCCGGGCTCGGAGGCGCCGAGGGAGCGTGGGCCTTGGGAGGGCCCGCGGACCGGCAGGTTCTCGTAGCCACGCTCCCCCGGCTCTGCCTGGGCGGGATCGGTCTCTGGGCGCTTCGGGTCGATCATGGTCGCGGCGCTCTTCGTATCGGCCTTCGGACGGGGTTGGGCGGCCGAGATCAGGTCGGCTGCACCTCGGTGTCCTTCACCTCGGGGTCGTCCTCTTCGGGCACGGCGGGCTTGGACGGCTCGATCTCGTCGAGGCGGGACGGATCCTCGATCAACGCGCCCGGATCCTCGCCGGGCATCGGGGTA
Organism: Methylobacterium sp. WL1; assembly: GCF_008000895.1. Taxonomy (NCBI): domain Bacteria; kingdom Pseudomonadati; phylum Pseudomonadota; class Alphaproteobacteria; order Hyphomicrobiales; family Methylobacteriaceae; genus Methylobacterium; species Methylobacterium sp. WL1. Next base: position 5,123,246 of record NZ_CP042823.1, read on the forward strand.
TCAGCCTGAATCATGGTGCGCGCCTCCGTTCTCGTAGCGCTACGCTCCATGAGCCCAGGCGTTCCCAGTTCGCATCAAGGGGTACAACCTGCATGTCGACGTTCGCCGAGCGAAAGGCGCGCCTGATCGTTCACGGGGATGCGCCCTACAACGCGGAGCCACCGCTGGTCCGGCTGCGCGCCGCCTACCGTACGCCGGCGGATGCGTTCTACGTGCGCTCCCACGGAGATCTGCCGGCGATCGTCGGGGATGAGGCCCGCATCAGCGTCGATGGTGCGGTCCCGACGCCCCTCGATCTGTCGCTGCACGACGTGCAGTCGCATTTTCCGCACGTCGTCGTCACCGCGACGATGCAATGCGCGGGCAATCGCCGCGCCGACATGCGGGCGGTCGCACCGGTGTCCGGTGATCCGTGGGACGGCGGCGCCATCGGAACGGCCGACTGGACCGGAATCCGATTGGGGGATGTGCTGCGCGCGGCCGGGATCCAAGAGGGCGCGGCCCTGCATGTCGCGTTCGAGAGCCACGACATGGTCGAGGGGCATCCCTACGGCGTCTCGATTCCGCTCGCTAAGGCGCTGGCGCCGGAAACCCTGCTGGCCTTCGCCATGAACGGCGAGACGCTCCTGCCGGAGCACGGCTTCCCGCTGCGGGCCGTGGTGCCGGGTTACGCCGGGGTGCGGAGCCCGAAATGGCTCAAGCGCATCACGGTTCAGGACCACCCCTCCGACAACCCGATCCAGGCGAGCGATTACAAGCTGTTCCCGGCCGATGTGACCGCGGAGACGGCCGACCCGGCGAAGGGCCACACCATCAACACCATGCCGCTGAACGCGGTGATCTGCGAGCCGCTGCGCGGCGCCGCGTTGAGGGCCGGAACGACCAGAATCCGCGGCTACGCGGTGTCGGGTGACCGCGCCGTGGTGCGTGTCGACGTCTCCGGCGATGGTGGGCGATCCTGGGCCCAGGCCTCGCTCGAGCATGACGCCGCGTCGCCCTTCGCCTGGACGTTCTGGACCATCGACCTCGACCTGCCCTCCGGTGAGCGCACGTTGGTGGTACGGGCGTGGGACGAGGCTGGGCAGACACAGCCTGCCGACCCCGACGTGACCTGGAACTACAAGGGCTATCTCGGCACGGCATGGCACCGAGTGCCGGTGAGCGTCGCCTGAGGGCTGCCTGACAGAGCGGTCGCCGGGGCATTCGGTGCGGGCGCGCCGGCCGTGCGTGAACGGGTGCAGCACGACGACTGGCGTGCTCGCAAGCGGGAGCCCGGTCAGGCTCGACCGCCGCGATCGGTGAGGAGATCAGGATCGCCGGAGGGGGCGGGCAGATCCCTGCCCGGCCTCAGGCCTCCTGGGTCTTCCGCGGCCGCCCGGCACGCTTCGGCTTCTCCGCGGCTGTCGCTGTGAGGTCCTCGGCCTTCGGGGCCGCCTTCTTGCGCTGCTGGCCGAGACCGAGGCTCCTCGCGAGGGCCGAGCGCTGTTCGGAGTAGCTCGCGGCCGTCGAGGGGTAGTCCCGCGGCAGGCCGTAGCGCTCCCGGTACTGCTCGATCGTCATCCCGTTGCCGTTGAGATGCCGCTTCAGCGTCTTGTACGGCTTGCCGTCGACGAAGCTGATCAGTGCATCGGGGGTGATCGACTTCCGGATTTGGGATGGGGTCGGCCTGTCGGCCGCCGGTGCCTCGGGGGCGCCGCTATGGGCAAGCCCGGCGAGCGCGGCGTGCGTGTTGGCGATCAAGCTGGCAATCTCGCCCGGCTGCAGGTGGTTGTTCGAGACGTAGGCGGAAACGAGACCCGCCGTCAGTTCGATGTAGTCGGGAGCCCCACGCTCGATCGTTTCGACGGTTTCGTCCACGGTGTGCACCTGTGCTTGAAGAATCGGCACAATGTGCTGTCGAACGTCACAAGGCAATGCGATAACGATTGTGCTGATTGTTTCTACAAGCATTCGCGGTGGATACGCTGCACGGCTCCGAAATCGGCGCCCTCCCGCTGTCGTCATCGCGCATGACGGTGAAACCGGGAGCCGGTTCGCGCGGATTGGAGGCCGCGCGCTGCGGGGCCCGCGCGGTGCGGGGCATTCCAAGCCCTATTGCCAAGCCCTGTTGCCGCTCGGGCCGACCGGCTCCGGTGACGGGGCGGCGTTGTCTTCGTGCCGGCTGGAGTTGCGCCCTTTCGCCGAACCGGTATCCACTGCGCGGGCGAGCGCTCTAACCAGCGCGACGCGCGCAACGGACGTAGGTCGAGGTGCCCATGGCGCTCGTCCAGGTCAGGCGATCGCCGTTCACCGCGATGCGGACCTGCGAGGACCAGCGGCGGTCGCGGGCGCCGCAATCGGCCGCCATGGCCCAGGCATTGCCGGTTCGATGAGCGCCGCGAAAGCTGCAGATGGTGTCGCCGGCCTGGGCCCGATCGGGCGTGAACGTCGCCGGGACGTAGCCCTTGCGGCGCGCGGGGGCGCTGCAGGCATCTGGAGTGGGCCCCCAGGTCCCGACATAGGCGAACCCGGCCGAGGCCGAACGGGGCGTCGCCGGCGGTGCGACCGGTTGCGTTGCGATGATCGGCGATGCGAGGGGCGCCCCGGCATCGGGTGCCGCAACGGCCCCGGCCGGCTCGGGTGCCGCAAGCGCCATCACAGACCGGGACAGGTCATCGGGCTGAGCGATGAGCGGTTCCCCGACGGACTGAACCGATGACGTCTGGAGCGGGAGATCCGTGTCCAGATAGGCGCCGCAATAGGCGAACAGCCCGGCCCAACCGAGACCGAGCAGGATGTGCAGCACTGTACTCCGACGGCTCTCGGCGCTGGGGCCGGCGAGCGGTGCCGCCATAATGATCGCCCCCATGTCTCCCTCCCGCTCCGCTCTTCCCCAGGTTGCCTATGCCTCGGGGCGACATCTGCCGCTCTTCAGGAAGCGCGATTTCGCGTCCTGGACAGGCATGTGTCCGGTGTCGAAACGGCGGCGGTTCATTAACATTAATTAAATCGTTAATATTTCGTTAATGTACCAATATTGATTAGCCGCCACGGCTCCGTTGCCCGGAGCGGCGGTCGGCACCAGACCGCGCCCGCATGGATGCGGCGCGGCAAGCATCCGCCGGGTTTCCGGGAATAGGGCTGTCGCATCAGGATGTGCCGCGGTCGTCGCCCTCGGGGCGGTGCATGATCCGGGCGGCCGGCCGCCAGAGGATTGCAGCGCCGATCGACCTGCCGGCGATCGCTTCGACATGCCGATCGGACGCGCCCTGCGCGCCGTTCTCCTTCACCGCGACACGCATCCGCTCCATCGTCTCAGGGTTTGATCGGCCGATCGCCGGAGCGCGCGCCGGATCGGCAGGGCACATCGTATGCCGATCGGGGTTCGGCCCATCTCTGGATGAGCATGCCACAATGGATCCGCGGATATGCTGTTTTCATATCCTATCGACGGCATGATGCACCGGATATATGCCCGATTGAAGAAATCAATAAAATCGAATTCTTGGTGTTGCGAATTGGATACATCGCGTTTGGTTTTTATTGATTAAATTCATGCCCGTTCTGGGTATTTCGAGGGGAAAGAAGGGTCATGAAAAAGATTTCGGTCATTCTGACCGCGCTTACGGCGCTCACGGCAACAGCATCGGCAGCGGATCTACCGCGCCGAGCGGCCCCGCCCCCGGTCTTCACACCGGTGCCGGTGTTCACCTGGACGGGGGCGTATTTCGGTATCAATGCTGGGTATGGCTTCGATGCCAGCAGCCGGCAGGATAATCTCGGCGTCGGCATCGCCCCCGGGGCCAGCCCGCTGTTCCCGGCTGCCGGTGGCACGCTCATCGGCTTCTCGGGCCAGCGGTCCCAGGAAGGTTTCACCGGCGGCGGCCAGGTCGGCTACAACTATCAATTCACGCCGGGGTCGGGTGTCGTGATCGGCTTCGAGGCTGACGCCCAGTACGTCGACTTCGGCCGGGACCGGAACCGCAACTGCGTCTCCACCCCCGCGACCGGCACCTGCGGTGGCGGCGCCGCGCCCGGGACCCTGATCTTCAACCCGTCCGGTCTGGCGAGCCTGGACTTCTTCGGCACCGTGCGCGGCCGCCTGGGTTATGCCTTCGACCGGGTGCTCGTGTACGGCACCGGCGGGTTCGCCTACGGCGCGGGCGGCGGCCGTGATTTCGGCCTGCCGAACAGCAGCCGCGACGACTTCAAGACGGGTTGGACCGTCGGTGGCGGCTTCGAATACGCGCTGCCCACCGACTCGTTCCTGAACTTCTTCCGTTCGAGTGCCGTGACCTTCAAAGTCGAAGGTCTGTACGTCAACCTCGATCGCGGCAATCAGAACAACGGGATCTTCGCATCGAACGGGGTGACTTCACTGAGCGTCTTCAGCCCTGGCGTCGCCCTGGGCAACAGCGTCACCTTCGTGCCTGTCTCTCCGACCGTGCTGCGCCGTGACACGGAGTTTGCCGTCGTCCGCGCTGGCCTGAACTACAAGTTCGGCTCCTTCTAGAGCCATCGCCGCCGACGCGGATACCGGTTCGGCGTGAGCGAGCGCGTCGAATCCAAGACTCAGAGCCGCTGAACTCATCCCCCGGCGTGCGCGCCGGGAAACTCGGTGGGCGGAGCCTCGCTCTTCGCCCTGTGATTCGCCCACTCACCAGGGAGGCCCCGGACGTCACTCGACCTCGAGTCCCCAGTCCTATCAGCATGGTCGCGAGGTCGGCAGCGCCCTGGAAGCAACCGCTTCCGGGGCGTTCGCCATTGCGACGGAGCGGTTCCTCGCCGCGACGGCGGTGGTGCGGGATACGCCGGCCGATTGTCGGGCTGGGCCGCCCGCCCCGTCTCGCTGGCCCGCATCGCGTGGCGGTTTGTCTCATCGCTCTTCCCGCGGGAAACTTGGGCTGAGCCGTCCGGTTCGCGGGATGGCACCTCAAGCGACCTCTGGCGCCTCGGTGTCCTCTCTCACGACCCGGAGCCTTCTCATGATGCACCGTCGCGAAGTCCTCACCACGATGCTGGGCGCCACGGCCGCCCTCGCAATCACGCGTACCGCTGTCGCCCAAGTCACCCCGTCCGGCGCGATCCCGTCGGGCGTCTACCTCCAGATGGCGACCACCGGCGGCCAGTTCTTGGAGAACACGGCCCGCGACGCGCACGAGAAGACCCGAAACCCGGCGCTCAAGAAGTTCTCCCGCGCCGAGGTGGTCGAACAGGTGAACCTGGCCCGCAAGATCAACGCCTACACCGGCGGCGTGGCGCCGGCGCCGAGCGCCGGTGCGCCGGTGGGTCCCGGCGGCCTCCTCGGCGGCCTCGTCGCCGCCCCGGTCGCCGTAGCAGGGGCGGCGGTCGGTACGGCCACGGGCGCGGCCGGCGGCCTGCTCGGGGTCGCCCCGCCACCGCAGGGGATGACGACCGACGCGCAGAAGGCGCAGATCCTGTCCCAGCTCACCGCGATGCCGCCGGGCCCGCAATACGACGCCACCTTCGTGGCGAACGCGCTGCAGGGCCACCGGGAAGCGCTCAACATTCACGGCTCCTACGCGCAGTCGGGTGAGGATCCCGGCCTGCGCCGCATCGCCCGCGGCGCGCTGCCTCTGATCAACCTGCACATCGCGCAGCTGACGCAGATGCAGGGCAGGATGAGCAATACCCAAGGCTGACGACCCGGATCCGAGCCCGCTTTCGCGGCCTTCGCCCACCGAGCGGGCAAACCGGCTCGCCCGGTGGGCGAAGGCGGCGGGAACGGTGTCGGCGCCCCTCGGTTTCCTTCCTATCCAGGGAGAAGCCGATGGGTGAGCCAGACCCCGTGAAACCCGGCGACGAGGCCCCCCCCGACGCCCCCGGCACCGGCGAGAACCTGTGCCGCGAATGCAGCGGTTCCGGCAAGGTCGCGGGTGAGGCCTGCCCGGCTTGTGCGGGGACCGGTAAGGTCAGGACGGGTATCGGCGGCGGCTGAGAACGGCGCGGCCCACGCAGCGACGCCTCCGGCAGTCTGAGGACCGCCCGCCGCAGACCCGGCTACGCAGCGCGAACCGACCAGGGGCCGCCGCCCTGGCGGTCCGTGCGCCTGAGGGAAGACCCGTCGTCTGGGCAGGGCGGGCCGGGTCTACGCGTGCCGCGCCTCATGACCCCGTGTACCCGAGTGCGGCCGCGGCCTCCTTCAGGCGCCCGAACGCCGTCGCGTAGCGTTCTCGCAGAAAGGTGGCGTTCGGCAGGGTCCGGGAGGGGCAGAGATTGTCCTCGTTGTCGGACATCTTGATCAGGATCGCCGGAAGACTGCCCGCCGCGATCACCTGCGTGATCCGCTCGGAATAAGCCGTCCGTTCCTTCGGTTTCGTGAGGATCCCAACGGCCTCGATCACCTCCGGCGTGAACCCGGCCGCCCGCAGGTCCGCGGTGGAGCGCGGCGTATCCTCGAGCACGTCGTGAAGCAGGGCGGCCTGCATCACCACCATGGGGTCGATGTCGAGACCGTCCACCAGCCGGGCATGACCGGCCCGGGCCAGCGCAGCGTTGGCGACCCGCTCCAGGTGCCGCATGTAGGGCTGGCCACCCTTGTCGATCTGACCTGCGTGAGCCGTGAGCGCGAAGGTGTGGGCGTCGAAGATCGTCGGCACGCTATCTCCCCCAACGGATCCACCGGCACGCGTGCAGGATAGCGCATGGCGCGCGCCCGCACCGGCCCGTCGGTGGAGAACGACCCGAGCGGCGGTGGCGTTCGGGTCGTCGCGTGTCAGAGTTGGCCGCCGAAGCTGAGCAGGCCTCCGATCGCCGTGGTGCCCAGCGCCGTCGTCCGCACGGAGGCGGTCGCCGACACGGAGAGGCTGTTGCCGAGGCCGAACGCCAGGCCGGTACGCGCCTCGCCTCGGGTGCGGCGCAGGTCGGCCTTGTAGCCGAAGTCGCCGATGTAGTCGGCATGGGCCGTGAACCGCATCGTCGGCTTGCGGACAGCCTGCTCGATCTCGACCCCCGAGATCCAGCTGAGGCCCGTCGTCAGCGGCACCGAAACATCCGCGCCGAGAAAGGCGAGCGTGCTGCGGTAGACGATCCCGTCGTACTGTACGGGAAAGCTGACATTGGCTTCCGTGTAGCCCTGACGGGTGACTCGGCTGGTCCTGACCCCGCCATGCCAGCCCAGCACCAAATCCCCGAAGACCGGAAGGGACTGCCCGATCTCCAGCGTGCCCGCGAGGCCGCCGATCCGGGCGTTGCCGGTGCCGGCCTCCGTGGCGGTGGATTGCAGGCGGCGGACATCGGCGTGGTACTGGCTGGCCGCCAACGCGGTGCGCAGGTACCACGCACCCCCCGCGTAGGGTTGGCTCCAGTTGAGGAAGGCCCCCGCGCCGACAGCGTTGCGGTTGTCGTTGAACGCCGGTGACGGCAGGGCCCGGTAGGGCGCGTAGCTGAGATGGCCGCCGACCGCCAGGGTGTCGGTCAGGCCGTAACTCAGGGGTAGCGTCGAGAGCGTATCGGTGCTGCTGCCGTCGGAGACGATCCCCGCGCTGGCCGACCAGCAGAGACTCCCGCGGCTGCAGGACCAGGTCTGCTGCAGATAGGAGAGCGACTGCCGCTGGATCTCCAGAACCGAGAACGTGTCGTACCGCAGCCGGGCGATCGACCGGCGCGTGTTCGTGACATCGACGAGTTGAGTCCGAACGTCCGTGGACGGCGCGGAGGTCGTCGCGGTCTGGGCCGGGGCCGGAGCCTGGGCGGATGAGACCGTTGGAGCCGGTTCCGGGGTCGGTGCGGCGGGCTGCCCCTGAGCCGACGGGGTCGTCGGGGCGGCGACCTGCCCCGACGCCTGGGTGGAGACCTGCCCCGACGCCGGGGCGGAGGCCTGCCCCGACGCCGGGGTGGAGGCCTGGACGGCTGCCCGGGCCTGGGGCTGGGTCTGCGGGGTCGAGGGCCCGCTGGCGGGCGTCCCCGGATAGGTGATCTTCCACAGGACGGCGTGGGGATCGCCCGAGTCGGTCTCGGAATAACCCGCCGCAACCCGGCCGTCGGCGGAAAGCGCCTGGACCTCGGACACGCCACCGCCATCGGACCTCAGGGTGCCGAGATCGGTCCTGCTGCGCCAGCCGTCGCCGAACCAGACGACGCCGTGCGCGAACCCCGAACTGGTGCTCGCCATGCCGCCGGCGACCCGCCCGTCGGCGGACAGGGCCCGCACCCAGGACGAGCCGCTGTTGTCGGCCCGGAGCGTGCCGAGATCGCGCTTCTCCGACCAGCGCGATCCGGACCAGAGCGCCGCATGGGTGTAGCCGGAATCGGTCGTGCCGCTGCCCGCCGCCACGGTGCCGTCGGCCGAGAGCGCCCGCACCACCGAGGTGCCCCGGTTGTCGGATTTCAACGTGCCGAGATCGGTCTTGGTCGTCCAGCTGGCGCCGGACCACAGGGTGGCGTGCGAATAGACGTCCACGCTGCGATCGGGAGCCGCATAGCCGCCGACCACGGACCCGTCCTTCGACAGGGCGTAGGCCCAGGACGTCCCGGTATTGTCGGACCGCAGGGTGCCGAGATCGGTCTTGGTCGTCCAGGTCCGCCCCGACCACAGCGCCGCATGGGTCGTCCCGGAATCGACGCTCGACTCGCCGGCTGCGACGCGCCCGTCATCGGACAGGGCGTAGACGCCGGACGTGCCCGACTGGTTCGACGTCAGGGTGCCCAGATCGGTCTTGGTCGCCCAATTGGTCCCCGACCATACGATGGCGTGCAGCCTCTGGTCGGCGTTCTCCGCGATGCCCGCGATGACGCCACCGTCCTTGGACACGGCATAGGCCTTCGCGGCGCCGGTGTTGTCGGCCCTCAAGGTGCCGAGATCCCGCTTCTGCGAGAGGTCCGAGCCCGACCAGACCGCGGCGCGCATGTCGGCGCCCCGGTCGTCGGTATAGGCATCCCCGACGGCGACATGTCCGGTTGCGGAGAGGCCCCAGATCTCCGAAGCCCAGCCATTGTCGGCTTTGAGCGTGCCGAGATCCCTCTTCTCGCTGCTTCCGACCGTGGGGGCGGCCTGAACCTGCCTGCCCGTGCCGGTGGCAGGCACCGCGTTCTCGACGGTGATATGGGTGTCGTTGTCGAGTACGCGGTGGAGTTCGTCGGACGTCAGAGAAATGATACCAGCGTGTCGCGGCGAGAGCTGATTGACGTCGGAGCCCGAGACGGGCGTGAAGGTCTTGAAATCTGTGGTCTTCACCAGCTGGAAGCCGCCATTCAGGTAATTGTCGTACATGACGATATACCCGCTGCCATCGTTCAGGCGGTAAGCCTGCGGCCCTTCGACGGCGTTGCCGGTTCTCTGCACTTCATCCTGCGAGGGCATGATATAGCCCCAGGTCAGATGGTCGGACACGGCATGCTTGATGACCCGGAGCCGGGCCGTACTTCCCTGAGGCGATGACTCCGCCTTCATCAGCATATGATATTTGCCGTCTTGTTCGTTGATGTCGTAGTCGATGTAGCCGATCCCGTCCCGAGCATAGAAAAGCTGCCGCGGCGTCTCTGTCAGGGCTGTGAAATCTCGGTTGGTGTGGGCGTAATAGGCCTTGTAGGGATCGTTTGATCCGACGGTCAGATAGACCATGTTCCGGTCGGTCAACGGATTGTAGGCGACCTGCGGCGCCCAGGCGGCGTGGAGGCCGGGGAACAGATTTGGATACTGCTTTTCAAAATTGACGGTGGCGGATTTCCAATGAATGAGATCTGGAGATTGCATCAGGACGATGCCCCGGTTGCTTCCCCAACCCTTCCAGCTCTGCATATCGGTCGCGGTCATGATGAAATTGCCGTCCTGCCCACGGTAGATGTAGGGGTCGCGGAGGCCGCCCATCTCGCTGTGACTTGCGTCAATGACGGAATTGCCGTTGTTCAGTCTGTTGAAACGGCGGCCGTCCAGGCTGTAGGAGAACTTCAACGTCTCCTCCCAGGGCCGATTGCCGGTAAAATAGGTCAATAAATATCCGTCGTACGGCGGATACTCACCCGCCGCAAAGCTATGGCTGGGTGTGATCTGAAATAATATGGCCGTGGCAGCGATTTTTATTGCGTTTTTCATTGTGTATCCCCCCTATTTTTGTATTTTTATCAATTCTTATTATTGATACGGTCTTTTGTTCGTCTCGCGGTTCCTGATGCGCGACGCGATCGGGTTGTCCGATAAGACGTTGGGTCAGATCACGGTGTGTCCGGTGATTGTTGGGCTAGACACCAAGATGACTGCTGATATTTCTTGGGCAAGCCGCGCTCTTCGCGCAGTATATTGTAATAATTCACCAATAATGTAGAATAAGACGATGCCTCACGATGCAAGCATGGTGTTGATAGTCCGATGCGAAGCATAGGACGCATTAAATTTTCAACGCAACAACAAAGTGCACGTTTATCGCCAGCAGTATCAAGATGTTTGAGTTTTTGCGATATACATCAATTTGGATCTAAGACCGATCCAGCGCACATCACGACCTGCACTTGATCCCGATAGAAAAGATCAGACGTCTCCGCTCCGTGTGGCGAGCCTGCAAGCGACGGCGTGAAGGCGATCCCCCTGTTGCCGGTTTGTGACAGCGCTCCGGTGAGGACCACCGGCATGTCGACAAAACCTCCCGCGCCGGGGGCGCATGATCCCGACGATGTCCGGCTGATCGGCGTTGACGTCCGACGATCACCAGCCGCTTCCGAACGACCGCCCGCTCACCCCGCGCCGTTTCGCCTGCGGAATTCGGCAGGCGTGATGCCGACGTGGCGCACGAAGGCCCGGCGCAGGGTGTCGGCATTGGCGAAGCCCGTCAGGGCGGCGACCTGCTTGGGCGGAAGGCCCTCCGCCTCCAGCCAGCGCCGCGCCGCCGCGACGCGCGCCGCCTCGACCCAGTCGGCCGGCGTCACCCCGACCTCGCTTCGGAACAGGCGGGCGAAGTGCCGGGGGCTGAGGCCCGCCCGTCCGGCCAACAGGGCCACGCTGTGATCCTCGGCGGGCGCGGCCGCGATCCAGCGCTGGATTTCCTGCAGGATGGCCCGGCCTGACGGATCGGTCGCGCCGCGACGGCTGAACTGCAACTGGCCGCCGGGGCGTTTGAAGAACATCACGAGCTGCGCGGCGACGCGCTTGGCGACGTCCCGGCCGAGATCCTCCTCGACGAGGGCGACGGCCAGGTCGAGGCCGGCGGTCACCCCGGCGGCGGTGCAGACCGGGCCGTCCCGGACCTGGATCGCGTCGGGCTCGACCCGGATCGCGGGGTAGCGCCGGGCCAGGGCGTCGGCGGCCGCCCAATGCGTGGTGATCCGGCGCCCGTCCAGCAGGCCGGCCTCGGCGAGGGCGAAGGCTCCGGTGCAGACCGACCCATAGCGCCGGGCCGCGGGTGCCGTGCGCCGCAGCCAGTCGAGAAAGGCGGCGGCCGGACGGCGATGGGGCGCGTCCGGCGATCCCGCCACCAGCAGCGTATCGAGGGTGCCGGCATCGGCCTCGAAGATAGTCCGATCCGCCAGCAGTCGCGCGCCCGACGAGGCCCGGATGACGACGGTGTCGGTCGAGACGATCTCGGTGCGGTAGACACACCGCCCGGCCTGGACGTTCGCCTCCGCGAAGACGTCCAGCGGACCGGAGACGTCGAGCATCTGCACGCCCGGTCCCGCGGCGATCACCAGCCTCCGCTCCATAATGCCCTCCCGCGCGTCCGTCGCGGGCGTGATTTGTCCGTTTGGAACGTGTGCCGTCAACTTCGGACGCGAAGGGCGTGATCTAGTCTTTCCCAGTCAGCAAGGAGTGATGGCCATGGACCAACCCATCCGCGACGTCGCGATTCCCGACAGCACGCTTGCCCGGGCGGTGACCGAACGCGTCCGGGATACGGAATCGCCGCTGCTGTTCCACCATTCCAGCCGCGTCTATTACTTCGGCGCCCTGGCAGGGAAGCAGCGCGGCCTGCGCTACGATCCGGAGCTGCTCTATGTCGGGGCGATGTTCCACGACATGGGGCTGACCCCACAGCACAGCAGCGCGCAGGACCGCTTCGAGGTCGACGGCGCCAACGCGGCACGGGATTTTCTACGCGGGTACGGCATCGACCAGGCCGACATCGACACGGTGTGGACCGCCATCGCGCTGCACACCACGCCGGGCATCCCGCAGCACATGCACCCCGTGGTCGCGCTGGTCACCGCCGGGGTCGAGATGGACGTGCTCGGCCTGACCTACGCCGACTACAGCGACGCGGAGCGCTCGGCCGTGGTGCGGGCGCATCCGCGGACCCCGCATTTCAAGGAGGACATCATCCAGGCGTTCTACGAGGGGATCCGGCACAAGCCGGAGACGACCTTCGGCAACGTCAAGGCCGACGTCATTGCCGACAAGGAGCCGCATTTCCACGCCGGCAACTTTTGTCGCGTGATCCGCGAGTCGCCCTGGCGCGGATGAGGCTGCGGCTTGCCATCCAGCAAAACGGCAGAACCCCGGGCGCCAGGGGCACCCGGGGTTCTGCACGACCTGAGCGGCCGGTTTGATCGGGCTGGGCTGCCGAAGCGGCTCCCGGCCAAGACGACTTCCGGCCAAGACGGCTCCCGGCGTTAAGGCCGGGAGGAGCGCGATCCGATACTAGTACGAGCCGAACTTGTAGTTCAGGCCGGCGCGGACGACGGCGAACTCGTCGTCGCGGCGACCAATGGCGCTGTAGGCCACCGGGACGAGGTTGGCGGCGTTGACGACCAGGGCGCCCTGGTTGCGGTTGCCGCGCTCCAGGTTGACGTACAGACCTTCGATCTTGAACGTCACGGCCGAGGACCGGAAGAAGTTCAGGAACGACTCGGTGGGGAGGGCGAACTCGACACCGCCGCCGACGGCGTAGCCGGTGCGGAAGCTGTCGTTGCCGGCGTAGCCGCCGAACGAGCGGTCGGCGCTGCCCGAGCCGTAGGCGAAGCCGCCGGTGCCGTACACGAGGGTGCGGTCGAAGGCGTAGCCGAGGCGGCCGCGCACGGTGCCGAAGTAGTCGAGGCTCGACAGGCCGCGCGGGTCGGTGACGTAGTAGCCCGGGGCGACGGCGCCGTTCACGAAGGCGTTGTTCCGGCTACGGCCGAAGTCGAGGTACTGGGCGTCGGCCTCGATGCCGACGACCACGCCCGAACCCGGGGTGAACTGGACGTTGTAGCCGATCTGCGCGCCGCCGGAGAAGCCGTCCTGGCTGCGGTTGCGGAAGGTGGCGGTGGTGCCGGGAACGGCGAACGGGGCCGGGACGCCGAAGGTGGAGTTGTTCGAGCGGCTGCTGGCGTCGAAGGCGTAGCCGGCGTTGAAACCCGCGTAGAAGCCGGTCCAGGTGAACACCGGCACCGGGGTGAACACGGGCGGCGGGGCGGCGCGGCGCGGCAGGTCGGCGGCCGAGGCGGCGCCGGTCAGGAGGGCCGTGGCGGCGCTCGCGAGAAGAAGCTTCTTGATCATCTGGTCCTCAATCTCCCGTTGATCGGGATGTGCCGGACGACAGGACGTGAGGACGGCCCGACGCGATAGTGCAGCTTTGCAACAGCGCCCGCCAAGGCTCCGAACCGGCGGTAGAAAACGTGCGCTGGCACACATCAAGGGCAGTCGAAGCCCCAGCATCTCGCATTATTGGGCCAGAGCTGCCGGCCGATAGAACTATTCCTCCACACTACGGAGGGCGGACGGTTGTTAACCTGCGGCAACATTCGCAGGTCGGCGCCCGGGGCCGCGTCCGCGGTCGCGTCGCCTGCAGATTGCACCGTGAAGCGGGCGGCGAGCACCCGGCCCCACGGATGGCCCCGCCCGGCGCCGGACGGCGGCGCCCGTCACGCGCGGCGTGGACGATCCGGGTCGCGTCCCGTAGTTTCGAGGCATGTCAGAAGCCCATTTCCCGCCCGATCATGGGCTGGCGCGGGCAACCGACCGCCTGGCGGTTGCCCGTTCCATCGCGGACGTCGTGTCCATCCTGCGCGAGACGGCGCGGGACATCGTCGGCTCCGACGGGATCGCCGTTGTCCTGCGCGAGGGCGAGTTCTGCTTCTACGCCGCGGAGGACGCGATCGAGCCGCTCTGGTGTGGCCGCCGGTTCCCGCTCACCGCCTGCATCTCCGGCTGGGCGATGCTCAACGACCAGACCGCCGTGGTTCCGGATATCGAGGTCGATGCACGATTGCCGGCCGAGGCCTACCGCACCACGTCGATGCGCAGCCTCGTGATGGTGCCGATCGGATCACCCGAACCGAGCGCCGCGCTGGGTGCCTATTGGTGCGCCTCGGTGATCCCGGACGACGCGACGGTCTGTCGGATCGAGACGCTGGCTCAGCAGGCCGGGGCCGCGCTGGTCCGTCTGCGCGCGCCCTCGAATGCCGGGAGCCCGGTTTCCGCGCCGCCGCTCGCCCGCGAGGCGCGGCAGCCGCAGTGAGCCTCGGCCCGGGACGGGCCGCGCGGCGGCGTCGCAGCGCGGATCGATCGCCGGCCCCGCGCCGTTTCCCGCTGGTCTCAACTCGCCCGGACGCCGCAAGCCAGCCTCATGAAGCGCCTCATTCTCATCGGCATCTTCGTCGCCCTGTTCGCCGGGATCATCGCGATCGCCGGACGCTGGTCGATGGTCACGCCCATCAATCCTGCGGTGGCGCCCGACACCTCCGCGACCCCGAACCCCACCGGGCAGCGCAAATGATGTGGCGCTGACGCCCCGGCGGCGCCCTCACCGGCGCCCGCCCGCCTCCGCGCGGCCGCGGAGGGCGGCCAAAAGGCCGCCTTCGAAGAGCAGGGCGGAGCCGTAGTGGAACTCGATGTCGAACCGGCTGCGGGAATTCATCGCCAGGGATGCGCTTTGAAGCGCGATGAGGCGGCCAGCCTCGTCGAACAGGCCTGAGCCCGATCCGCCGTAGCCGTCGTTGCAATCATGGCGCGCGCGCCGGATCGCATCTTCGCTCGGCTGGTCGATCCGGCGGATCGCGCAGCGCTCCAGGCTGTTCGGGCCCCGATAATTGCCGTGGCCGGCCGGGGACACCATGGTCACCGGCAGGGCGATGTCCCCGATCGGCAGATCCGGCGGATCGGGCAGCGGCTGTGGGACGGCCTCGGCCGGCCGGGTCAGGCGCAGGATCGCCCAATCGTCGGTGATGTGCAGGCCGTCCGCCCCGGGGGCGGTTCCCAGCACCAGGCTGTCGGGCTCGAAATCGTATTTGCGGCCGCCGATCTGGAAGTAGCAATCCGCCACCGAGCGCGTGACCGCCAGGCGGCGGTCGCGGAAATTGTGGGCGTTCAGCACCACGGTCGACGGATCTCCAATCAGCCAGGCCGCCGCGGCCTTTTGCGGCACCCCGTCGCGGCTGCGGCACCACAGGATGCCGGCCCCCCTGAAGCGGTCGAAGTCGCCCCCGGTGAGGTCGCGGCGTCCGTCCTGCGGGTAGAGGGCGGCCAGCCGCCGAGACGGACCGGCCCGGTCCTGCGACCGGGTCGCCTGCGGCTGTTCGGCCCGGGCCACACCGGCAAGCGCCAGTCCTGCCACGAGCAGCCCGATTCCGCACCGGCCCGGAGCCCGGCGGGCGGCCTTTCGGGCGACCGGCCTTTTGGCGGCAGACAGCGCTCTGGACCGTATCGAGCCCATCCGTCGGCCCCGAAAACTGGAGGCCGAGGGCAGGCCCGGCCGGGAACACTGTTGTGGGCAGGCACCGGGGCGCGGTCAAGCGGGCCGAACGTATTACGACCCTGCCCGACGGCATTGCCAAATTATCCCGACAACAAATGTCAGCTTGCCTGAAGACATCATCGGGCATTGGCGCATAAAACTGAAAGGTGACAAGATCTTAATAAGCAGATCATAAAGGTCGAATGTCTCTAAGTCGCAAATAAAGCTGACTATCAATGCGACCGACCGCGATCGATCTTGCACTGCAACAATCAATAGCCGCGCAGCCCAACGGCGAGGCGGCCTGGCGAGGAGATGCATCCATGAGAAGGCTAGCGAGTTCCGTCTCGGCCCTGGCGATCCTGGCACTGGCGCCGGTCGGCCTTACGAGCGCGGCTTTCGCCAACGACAAGCTCATCGAGCAGTCGAAAAGCGGCGACAACTGGGTGATGCCCGGTAAGAACTACGACTCCGACAATTACAGCGACCTGACGCAGATCAACAAGACGAACGTCAAGCAGCTGAAGCCGGCCTGGACCTTCTCGACCGGCCTGCTCAACGGCCACGAGGGCGCGCCCCTGGTCGTCGACGGGAAGATGTACGTCCACACCTCGTTCCCCAACAACACCTTCGCGCTCGATCTCGACGATCCGGGCAAGATCCTGTGGCAGGACAAGCCGAAGCAGAACCCGGCCGCCCGGTCGGTCGCCTGCTGCGACCTCGTCAACCGCGGGCTGGCCTACTGGCCGGGCGACGGCAAGACGCCGGCGCTGATCCTGAAGACCCTGCTCGACGGCAACGTCATGGCGCTGAACGCGCAGACCGGCGAGACCGTCTGGAAGGTCGAGAACTCCGACATCAAGGTCGGCTCGACGCTGACGATCGCCCCCTACGTGGTGAAGGACAAGGTGATCATCGGCTCCTCGGGCGCCGAGCTCGGCGTGCGCGGCTACCTCACGGCCTACGACGTGAAGACAGGCGCCCAGGTCTGGCGGGCCTACGCGACCGGCCCGGACGAGGACCTGCTGCTCGCCAAGGACTTCAACATCAAGAACGCCCATTACGGCCAGAAGGGCCTGGGCACCTCCACCTGGGAGGGCGACGCCTGGAAGATCGGCGGCGGCACCAACTGGGGCTGGTACGCCTACGATCCGGGCACCAACATGATCTACTTCGGCACCGGAAACCCGGCGCCCTGGAACGAGACCATGCGTCCGGGCGACAACAAGTGGACGATGACGATCTTCGGCCGGGACGTGGACACCGGCGAGGCACATTTCGGCTACCAGAAGACGCCCCACGACGAGTGGGACTATGCCGGCGTCAACGTGATGATGCTGTCCGAGCAGAAGGACAAGGACGGGAAGATGAGGAAGCTCCTCACCCACCCGGACCGCAACGGCATCGTCTACACCCTCGACCGCACGGACGGCTCGCTGGTCACGGCCAACAAGATCGACGACACCGTCAACGTGTTCAAGTCGGTGGACCTGAAGTCCGGCACGCCGGTGCGCGACCCGGAATACGGCACCCGGATGGATCACCTCGCCAAGGACATCTGTCCTTCGGCGATGGGCTACCACAACCAGGGGCACGATTCCTACGACCCGAAGCGCCAAGCCTTCTACATGGGCATCAATCACATCTGCATGGATTGGGAGCCCTTCATGCTGCCCTACCGGGCCGGCCAGTTCTTCGTCGGCGCGACGCTGAACATGTATCCGGGTCCGAAGGGTGACCGGCAGAACTACGAAGGTCTTGGCCAGATCAAGAGCTACAACGCGATCACGGGCAAGTTCAACTGGGAGAAGATGGAGCGCTTCGCGGTCTGGGGCGGCACCACCGCCACCGCCGGGAGCCTCGTCCTGTACGGGACGCTCGATGGCTTCATCAAGGCCCGCGACTCCGACAACGGCGACCTGCTCTGGAAGTTCAAGCTGCCGTCCGGGGCGATCGGCTACCCGATCACCTACACCCACAAGGGCACCCAGTACGTCGCCATCTACTACGGCGTCGGCGGCTGGCCGGGCGTGGGCCTGGTGTTCGACCTGCAGGATCCGACCGCCGGCCTCGGCGCGGTCGGCGCCTTCAAGAAACTCGCCAACTACACCCAGATGGGCGGCGGCGTGGTGGTGTTCTCGCTGGACGGCAAGGGCCCCTACGACGACCCGAACGTCGGCGAGTACGCGCAGCACGCCGCAAAGTGAGCCGCGCCCCGTAGCGCGACCGCTCCGCCGCCCGCTCGGGGCGGCGGAGCCCCCGCCCGCCAAGCGGGCGGAGCCCCCGGCCCGCCCAAGACATGCATTGAGGGATCGAAACATGCCGCTCCTCGGCGGACTCCTTCGCGCGGCGACCTGCGCCGCGGCTCTGCTCGCCCTGGCGATCCCGGCCCAGAACGCCCGGGCTCAGGAATCCGAGGCCCAGGCCATCCAGTCCGCGCCCGGCAAGGCTCCGGTCGCGCCCAAGGCCGACCCGTCCATCCTGCGGATCTGCGCCTCCGAGAAGCAGCCGCCGCTGTCCCTGCGGGACGGCTCCGGGCTCGAGAACCGCGTCGCGGCCGCGGTGGCGGGGGCGATGGGGCGCAAGCCGGTGTTCGTCTGGCTCGACAAGCCGGCGATCTACCTGGTGCGCGACGGGCTGGAGAAGCGGACCTGCGACGTGGTGGTCGGGCTCGACAGCGACGACCCGCGGGTGCTGACCACCAAGCCCTATTACCGCAGCGGCTACGTCTTCATCACCCGCGCCGACAAGGACCTCGACGTGAAGTCGTGGTCGGACCCGCGCCTCAAGACGGTCGACCACATGGTCGTCCCGCTGGGCTCGCCGGGCGAGGCGATGCTGAAGGATATCGGCCGCTACGAGGAGGACATGGCCTACCTCTACTCGCTGGTCGGCTTCCGGGCGCCGCGCAACCAGTACACGCAGATCGATCCGGCCCGCATCGTCAGCGAGGTCGCCAACGACAAGGCGGATGTGGGCGTCGCCTTCGCCCCCGACGTGGCCCGCTACGTCAAGGCCTCGACCGTGCCCCTGCGCATGACGCTCGTGCCCAACGACACGGTGAGCAGCGACGGCCGCAAGATGCCGCAGAGCTTCGACCAGTCCATGGGCGTGCGCCGGGACGACACGGCCCTGCGCGACGCCCTCGACGCCGCCATCGTCGCGGCCAAGCCCCGGATCGACGCGATCCTGAAGCAGGAAGGCGTGCCGGTGGCCACCAACTGACCCTCGCCGCGCGGCCGGCGAGCGAGCGCCGCGCGACCCAGTCCCCGTGAAGCGAATGTGAGATGACGAAGACTCCACGTATCCGGTTGATGATCCTGGCCGGCGCCGCCTCGGCGCTCTGCGCGGCCGCCGTGATGGCCCAGCCGCAATCGGGGCCGCAATCCGGCCTGATCTTCCGCAATACCATCACCGGGGAGCCGCTCGACCTCGCCGAGGGCAAGCCGGGCGGGCGCGATACCAAGGCGGTCCAGACCTTCTTCCAGAATGGGAAGAACCTGTACATCGACGACAAGGCGTGCCTGCGCAACGGCGAGAGCCTGTACCTGACCTCCTGCTCCGGCTGCCATGGCCATCTCGCCGAGGGCAAGGTCGGGCCCGGCCTCAACGACAATTACTGGACCTATCCCGCCAACACCGAAGATACCGGCCTGTTCGCGACGATCTGGGGCGGCGCCAACGGCATGATGGGCCCGCACAACGAGGACCTGAACCCCGACGAGGCGCTGCAGGTCATCGCGTGGATCCGGCATCTCTATACCGGCCCGGTCCAGGATGCCGCCTGGCTGACCGACGAGCAAAAGAAACACTACACGCCTTTCAAGGAAGGCGAGACTTTCGCAAAGGACGCCCCCGGCCAGTGCAAGCCGCTGGAGTGAGCGTCCGCGCGGAGCAGCGCCCGGCCGAGCCGGCGCCAAAGAACGGCCCATCGGGCCGCCCTGGGAGCGAACGCAAGGAGTCGACGATGCGCAACAGAATCATGATCACCGCCGCGATGGTGGCCGCGGGGGCGTTCAGTGCCCTGCCGGCGCTGGCCTATGACGGGCAGACCTGCAAGGCGCCGGGCAATTGCTGGGAGCCGAAGCCCGGCTTCCCCGAGAAGGTCGCGGGATCGAAGTACGACCCGAAGCACGACCCCAAGGAAATCGGCAAGCAGGCGGAATCCATCAAGCAGATGGATGAGCGCAACCGCAAGCGCATCGAGAACGCCAAGAAGACCGGCAAGTTCGAGTACGACGTCAGCAAGATCTCTGCGAACTGAGCCGCGACGATCCAAATCTATCCCTCATCCTGAGATGCCCGGCGATCGAAGATCGCCGGGTCACGAAGGAAGGCACCGGAGATCGCAGCGGTTTCCGGAGGGCTCCCTCCTGGCCTTCGCTTCGGGAACGCATCCCAGGATGAGGTCGAGGGTGAAAAGCCGGAGGCCGACAGGCGTCCGGTCCTCGATCTCGCCGCGCGTGGCCGAGCCGGTTGCGCGCCTCACGCCGGTCTCTCCCTGAGGCCCACCACCCTGTCCCGGAACCAGCGCGATGAACACGCTCCATCCCGGCGACGCGACGCTGACCGACTGGCGGGCTTCGGCCGCCCGCTTCGAGGCGGAGGTCGCCAAGGCGGTGGTCGGCCAGGCGCGGGTCATCCGCCTCGTCACCACGGCGATCTTCGCCCGCGGCCACGTCATGCTGGAGGGCGATGTCGGCGTCGGCAAGACCACCCTGCTGCGGGCGGTGGCCCGGGCCCTCGGCGGCGCCTACGAGCGCGTCGAGGGCACGGTCGACATGATGCCGACCGACCTGATCTACCACACCTACCTTGCCGAAGACGGCCGTCCGCGGGTCGAGCCGGGGCCGGTCCTGCGGCAGGCCGAAGACCTGGCGGTGTTCTTCTTCAACGAGATCAACCGGGCGCGCCCGCAGGTCCATGCGCTGCTCCTGCGCATCATGGCGGAGCGCAGCGTCTCGGCCTTCGCCCGGGAGTACCGGTTCCCCAATCTCCAGGTCTTCGCCGACCGCAATCGGGTCGAGCGCGAGGAGACCTTCGAGCTGCCCGCCGCCGCCCGCGACCGCTTCCTGATGGAGATCGGGATGGACGCGCCCCGCGACGCGGAGGCAAGGCGCGCGCTGGTGTTCGATCCGCGCTTCCACGACACCGACCGGCTGATCGGCACGGTGGCCGAGGGCGTGCTCGACCAGGCCCGCCTCGGCGCCATCGCCAGCGCGATCCAGGTGGCGATCCAGGCATCCCCGGAGATCGAGACCTACGTGGTCGGGCTCTGGGACGCGCTCGTGCGCCCGGCAGAGGCCGGGATCCGGCTGTCCGGGATCGACATGACGCGCCTGGTCCAGGGTGGCGCCTCGCCGCGCGGCCTCGCCTTCCTGGTCCGGGCGGCCCGGGTGCGCGCTTGGCTGGAAGGGCGGGACTGGCTGGTGCCGGAGGATGTCCGGGCGGTCTTCCCCGAGGTGATGGCGCACCGCATCTTCCTGGAGCCGGTCCACGAGATGCGCCGTGCCGAGATCGTCCCGGAGCTGTGCCGGGCGGTGTTCGAGACGGTGCCGGCACCATGACCGGGGCGCCCTCGGCCGACATCGTCTACCTGCCGCGCTGGCGCCCGAGGGGGCGTCGCTTCGGGGCGCATCGCGGCCAGGAGGCCGGCGGGCTGGGCACCTTCCGGGACCAGGTTCCGTTCCTCACCCTGCCGGATGCCCGCCGGATCGACCTGCGGGCGAGCCTGCGCGACCCGTTCGAGGGCGTGCATGTCCGGCGCTTCGAGATGCGCAACGCCGTCGAGGTCTGGGCACTGGTGGACCTTTCGGCCTCGATGCGCTTCCGCGGCGCCGGCGACCGCCTCCGTCTCGCGGGGGACCTCTGCGCCGGGCTCGCCGCCTCGACAACCCGGATCGGCGACGGGTTCGGGGTGATCGGGTGCGACCGCGCAATCCGGGCGGACCTCTACCTGCCGGCGACCCGTCGGCGCGGACCGGCCCTCGACATGGCCGGCCGGATCGCCGCGGCACGCTGCGACGCGGCCGGCGCGGAGGGCCTGCTGGAGGCCGCCCGCCTTCTGTTCGGCCGGCCGCGGCTGGTCTTCCTCGTCTCCGATTTCCGCTGGCCGCAGGCCCTGATCGAGCGGGTCTTCGCGTCGCTCGCCCTCCACGACACGGTCCCGGTCCTGCTCGCCGACAGCGCCGAGGATGCGGGCCTGCCGGATTGGGGGCTCGCCGAACTCGACGACCTCGAAGGCGCCGGCCGCCGCCTCGTGTTCCTGCGCCCGGCCCTGAAGCGACGCTGGATCGCCCGTGAGCAGGCCCGGCGCGAGGCGCTGCGCAGAACCGCCGCGGCGTCCTCGGCGCGGGTGCCGTTCCACCTGGTCGACCGCTTCGACGCCCAGGCGCTGACCCGCCACCTGCTGGCGACCTGAGATGGCTGGCTTTCACGTCGGACGTCCCGGTTTCAAAAGGTCCGAGACCGTTTGCGGGTGCGGGGCAGAGCCCTGCGATCGGGCGAGACCCAAGGCATCAGGGCTCCGCCCCGATACCCCGCCGAAGGGCTTCTCCCTTCGGAAACCCGTGATCTTGGCCTGCTGCGCACTGCTCCTCCTGCTTCGGGCCGGCGCCGCTGGGGCGCAGGTGCGCTCCGTCGAGGTGCGGGTGCCCCGCGCCTTCGGGTATTTCCTGGGCGACCTCGTCCGGGCTCAGGCCGACATCGCGGTCGATCCCGGCTTCACGCTGCAGCGCGCCTCCCTGCCGGCGCCGGGAGCCCTGACCTATTGGCTGGACCTGCGCGACATCACTGTCGAGGAGAGCCCCGGCCGGGTCCGGCTGCATCTCACCTACCAGAATTTCTATGCGGCGCTGGATGCCCGCCAGATCGCGATCCCGGGTTTTTCCGTCTCCCTGGAGAGCGCGGCCGCGGGCGGTACGACCTCCGCCAAGGCCGAGATCCCCGCCTGGTCGCTCGGGGTCTCGCCCCTGCGGGAGGTCCAGCCGGAGAAGCACGACGACCCGGCCGAGTATCTGCGGCCGGACGGGCGCGTCCCCCGGCTGGATCCGCTTCCGGACCTGTGGGCCGCCCTCGCGGCCCTCGGGGCAGCCGTGCTGGCGCTCGCCGCGCTCGGGTACGATCGGGGCTGGTTCGCCCGGCCCGGACGTCCCTTCGCAAAGGCCGCCCGCGGGTTGCGCCGGTTGGGCCGCGAGGGCGCGGACGGTTATCGCGAGGCCCTGCGCCTGGTCCATCGCGGCCTCGACGAGACCGACGGACGCCGGGTCCTGGCCGACGATCTCCCGGCCTTCCTCGACCGGCATCCGGCCTTCCGCCGGGAGGAGCCCGCGCTGGCCCGGTTCTTCGACGCCTCCCGCCGGGCCTTCTTCGGCCGCGAACTCGAGGCGGCCCGGGCGCGCCTGCCCTGGGCCGAGGTCGAGGCCGGCCTGCGCCGGCTCGCCGCCGCCGAGCGGGAGGCCTGACGCGATGCCGTTCGGATCGCTTCCGCTCGGGCCGTGTCGCCCGCCTGGCTGTATTGCTGCCGCTCGCGCTCGTGCCGCCTCGCCCGGGCGGCGGCGGGTTCCGTTTCGCGCTCGCGGCGGCGCCCGCCGATGCGCCGTCCCGCTGGATCGCCCGGCTGCGTGGGCGCCGGCATGCCGCCATCGCGAGCCTGGTCGTGGCGGTCGCCGGTCCCTATGGCGCCGGCGCGCCGGTGACCCGCATCGGCATCGGCGCCCAGATCTCGATGCTGATCGACCGCTCCGGCAGCATGAACGAGACCTTCGCGGGGCGGCAGCCCTCGGGCGCGGAGGAGTCGAAGGCCGCCGCGTCCCGGCGCCTGCTGGCGGATTTCGTCGGCGCCCGGGCGCACGACCTGTTCGCCGTCACGGCCTTCTCGACCGCGCCGATGCTGGTGATGCCGATGACCGACCGGCACGCCGCCGTCCGTGCCGCCATCGCGGCGATCGACCGGCCCGGCCTCGACTACACCAACGTCGCCCGCGGCCTCGCCATGGCGCTGTCGCAATTCGCTCCGGACAGCAGCGGCTCCCGCGTCCTGCTGTTCATCTCCGACGGCGCCGCGGTGATCGATCCGCGGGTGCAGGACGCCCTGCGGGCCGCCTTCACCAAGCTGCACCCGAACCTGTACTGGCTGTTCCTGCGCACCAAGGGATCTCCGTCGATCAACGACCGCCCCGCCGGGGAGGATACCCCCCAGGCCGCCCCGGAGCGCCATCTCGACCTGTTCTTCAGGAGCCTCGGCGTGCCCTACCGTGCCTTCGAGGCCGAGGGCGCCCCGACTGTCGCCGCCGCCATCGCGCAGATCGCCGCCCTGGAACGGAACCTGATCCCCTACATCGAGCCCCGGCCCCGTCGCGATCTGACCGGGATCGCCTACGCGATCGCGGGGCTCGGGCTCCTCGTGCTGGTTCTGGCGGCCCTCGCCGAGGCAGACCTCCTCGCCGCACGCTCCCAGGCCCACACCCGTGCCTCGCCGGAGCAGCGGGCGGATCTGGATCTGAGGAGGGCGGCGTGATGCGCCCGACCGGGACGGCGCAGCGGCTCTGGGGCCGGATCCGGCCGCGGCTCCTCGTGAGCCTGCCGGTGCTGCTCGGCCTCGCGGCGCTGGGCTTCGGCGGGTCCGCCTGGCTGGCGGATGCCGCCAACCGGAGCATCGCCGCCCTCGATGCCGGCAGGGATCTCGACCCCGGGACCGGGGCGCCGGCGCCGGTCCTGGTGGCGCGGATCGGCTACCTCGCGGGGCACGGGCGCCTGGCGGAAACCGAGCCGCTGGTCGCAGCGCTCGACCGGATGGGCGCGTCCGACGCGGCGTCCCGCGCGCGATACCGGGTCGCCAACGCCCGGATGCGGGAGGCTTTCACGCTCCTGACCCGCGGCGCCATCGACAAGGCCGGCCCGCAGGTGACCCTGGCCCGCCAGGTTTACCGGCGGGCGCTGCGCGACCGGCCGGACTTCTGGGACGCGAAGTTCAACCTCGACGTCGCCTCCCGGCTGATCCGCGACTTCCCGGAATTCGACCGTGCCAGCGGCGACGAGCTGCGCGCCGAGCCGAAACAGATCTGGACCGACATCCCGGGGCAGCCGAGGGGCGGGCCATGAGCCGGGAGATAGAAAGCCGGCGAACCATCCTGGAAAACCTGCCGCTCGCCCGCAATCTGCGTGGGCGCCGCTTCCAGGCGCTGGCCCTCGCGCTCGCGCTGGTGATCGCCGCCCTGGTGGTGCCGGCGCTCCCGGTGACCCGCGCGGGCGTCGCGGTCCTGGCCGTGATGGACATCACCGGCTCGATGAACGTGCGCGACTACACGCGCGACGGCCGCCCGGAGAGCCGTCTGGAGACCGCCAAGGCGGCCCTGCGCCGGATGGTGGCGGACCTGCCCTGCGGCTCGCGGGTGGCGCTGGCGCTGTTCACCGAGCGGCGGCCGTTCCTGCTGTTCACCCCCGTGGAGGTCTGCGCCGACTTCGCGCCGCTGGACGGCGCGCTGGCGGCCATCGACTGGCGGATGGCCTGGGAGGGGGACAGCCGCGTCGCGGCCGGCCTGTACCGGGCGGTCGAGATGGCCGCCGGCCTCGGCGCGGATCTCCTGTTCGTCACCGACGGCCAGGAGACGCCGCCGCTCCCCGGCGGCCGCATCCCGCCCTTCGAGGGCAAGCCCGGTTTGGTGCGGGGCCTGATCGTCGGCGCGGGTGCCTACGGCCTGTCGCCGATCCCACGCTTCGACGAGCGCGGCCGCGAGCGCGGCTTCTACGCCGAGACCGACGTGCAGCAGGAGAACCGGTTCGGTCCCCCGCCGGCCGATGCCGAGTCTCGCGCCGGCTACAATCCGCGCAACGCCCCGTTCGGGGCCGCCGCCGCCGTGGGCAGCGAGCACCTGTCCTCCGTGCGCGAGGACCACCTGAAGCAACTCGCCGCGAGCACGGGCCTGGCCTACGCGCATCTCGACGCGGCGGGCGGGCTCGACCGCCCTGATCGCCGCCGGGACGCCGCGCCCGCTGCCGGGCCGCATCGATCCGCGCCCGTCCTGGCGGCCTCGCGCTCGCCCTCGTGCTCGGCACCCTGCTCGCGGCGCCGCTGCGCAGCCTCCTGCGCCGCGCCGCCGCGTCCCTCTCCACCACCAACCTCATGCGTTTCCGGAAAACCTGACCATGCGTCGCGTCCTCGCCACCCTCGCCATCCTGTTCGCCGCCGGCACGGCCTCGGCCCACGGCCCGACCCCCCAAAAGGTCGATCAGACCATCACGATCCGGGCGACGCCGGACGCGGTCTGGAAGGTGGTCGGGCCGTTCGGCGGCATCGGCGCCTGGCATCCGGACGTGGCCAAGGTCGAGGCCACCGGGGGCGACGGTTCGGGCGGCATCCGCACGGTCACGCTGAAGCGCGGCGGCACCCTGGTCGAGGGCCTCGACGAGTGGAAGGGGGCCGAGCGCACCTATTCCTACCGCATGTCCGACCCCGATCTCGACGCGCTGCCGGTCTCGTCCTACTCGGCGACCGTGACGGTGACGCCGGAAGGCGATGGCGCCAAGGTCGAGTGGATGGGCCGGTTCTACCGGGGCGATACCGGCAACGAGCCGCCCGAGAATCTGAGCGATGCCGCCGGCAAGGAGGCGATGAACCGCTACTTTGCCGAGGGGCTCAAGGGCCTGAAGGCGAAGCTGGAGAGCGGGCCGCAGCGATGAGGCCGGTGCGGCGCCTGATCCTGCTCGCGGGCCTGTCGCTCGCCGCCGGGCCGGCGGCGGCGGACTCGGTCTGGGTCGCGAGCCAGCAGGGCGCCCGCGTCACCCGGGTCGCGGGTCCGGACAGTGCACAACAGGTCGCCCCGGTGGCAACCGCGGTGGCGCCGTCGCCCGCCGCGGTCGCGGCCGGTCCCGGAGGGCAGCTCTATCTCAGCCATCCTGACGGCAAGGCTGTCACGGTGATCGCGCCGGATGGGGTGATGCGGCAATGGCCGGTCTCCGGCCAGGCCTTCGGACTCGCGGCGGACCCGGACGGGCGCAGCCTCTATGTCGGCGACTGGTCCGGCAACCGGGTGCTGCGCCTCTCGGCGCAGACCGGCGCGGTCGAGGCGGAGGTGGCGGTCGGGCACGATCCGGCCGGGCTCACCGTCGGTGGCGCAGGTCGGCTCTACGTGGCCGAGCGCGAGGGCCGGAGCGTCGGCGTGGTCGAGACCGCCGGGATGACCCAGATCGCCGGCATCCCGGTCGGCGACGGGCCCTTCGCCCTGGCCTACGACCCGGTCCGCGACCGGCTCTACGTCGCCAACGTGCGCAGCAACGACCTCAGCGTCATCGACGCCGCAACGCTCAAGCCCGTCGCCACGATACCGGTCGGGGCGAGCCCTTACGGCGTCGCCGTCAGCCCGGACGGGCGCCGGGTGGTCGTCACCAACCAGCATGCCGGCACCGTCTCGATCGTCGATGCCGACGTGCTGGCGGCGGTCGCCACGATTCCGGTGGGCCGCTATCCCGAAGGTGTGGCGATCCTCGGTGGACGCGCCTACGTGGCGAACTGGTTCTCCGACGACGTCTCCGTGGTGGACCTCGCGGCGCTGAAGGAGACCGACCGGATCCCGGTGGCCGAGGGGCCGCGCACCGTGGTGGCGCAGCGTCAGGGGCCTGTCGCCGCAGAGGCCGGCCGGTGAGGCGGGGGCTCGCCAGCCTGGTGGCCGCAAGCCTGGTGGTCGCCGGCCTCGTGCTCGCCGCCTGCGACCGGGCCCAGGAATCGGGATCGGAGGAGGGGCAGGCCGTGGTGGCACGGACCGCGGAGAGCGAGTTGCCGCCCTGGCTGTCCCCCACGGATGGGACGGACCCGGCGCGCTGGCTCGCCGGCCGGGAGGCCGGGCACCCGGTGCCGGCCGGGTCGGAGCCCGTCCGGGTGCTTCAGGATGCGCTGGCGGAAGCCCGGACCGCCTTCATCGAGGATCCGCGCATGATCGCCAACCGCACGGCCCAGCTTGGGCAGATGCTGGCCGAAATCGGCAAGACCGAGCGATACGCTCTGCTGCTGACCGGCTTCAGCGCAGTCGCGGCCCGGCGCGGCCGCCACAAGAGTCTCTACGGAGAGATGTGCCAGCACTACTTCAACACCCGGGCCCGGGGCGTCGACCACGCCGCCGCCCTGGCGCTGCTCGCCGACCGGTTCGCGCCGGGCCTCAATTCCGGGGCGGCGCCATGAGCGCCGCGCCGGGATTCGCTCAACACGCGGCGCGGCCCACCGCCCGGCCGCGCGATCTCCTGATCGTCGACGATCACCCGATCGTCCTCCAGGGCTTCCGGCTCCTGGCCGAGGAAGCCGGGATCGCGCGCGTTCACGAGGCCCGGGACATCGTGGCCGCCTACCGCACGTTCCACCGCCACCGGCCGGCCGTGGTGGTGACCGACCTGAGCTTTCGGGACGACGGGCTGTCCGGCCTGTCGCTGATCCGCCGGATCCGCGCGCTGGAGCCGGGTGCGCGCATCCTCGCGCTCAGCATGCACCGGGACCCGGTCATCGTGGCGCGGGTCCTGGAATGTGGGGCGCTGGGATTCGTCCTGAAGGATACGCCGGCCGCCTCCTTCCTCGATGCGCTGGAGGCGGTCGCCAACGGCCGCTCCTACCTGCCCCACGACATCGCCATCGAGATCGCGATGCTGAATGCCGGTGCGCGCGAGCTGCCGCTGGCGAACCTGACCAGCCGGGAGATGCAGATCCTGGTGCTAATCGGGAAGGGCAAGTCGTACGACGAGATCGCCGAGATCCTGACGCTCAACTACCGCAGCGTCGTGAACGCGACCGCGGCGCTGCGGTGCAAGCTCGGCGTCGGCAGCATGGCCGAGCTCATGCGGATCGCCGCGTCGCAGGCTCGGACCCTGCCCTGAGGGCACCGGGCCGCGGCGCGCGCCCTTCGCTTCGCAGCATCGTTTCCCCGAAAGCCGGCGGCTGCCTCACCGGGTTCATTCTCCAGAGGTCGCGGCGTACGCGGGATCGTGGCTGAAGTCCTGCCTGCTCGCGATATCCTACGTTGTTGATTGCGAGGCGCAGATACTTATCAAGGCGATCCGACGGATGTTCGGGAATGGGTTGGGATTGTTCTGCGATCAAAAGGATAAAAACGCGAACGATCGACCGGGTTCGTGGTGATGCCGGACATCTTACTCTTGTTGGCAGGGCCCACGGGCCGTGAATCATCTCAGGTCGGGCGCGGACTTGCGGACCGCGGCCTGAGTTGTTCCAGCCGGCCCGTTCGATGACGCACGGACAATATGACATCCAAAACCAGTGAGGTGAGATCTGTCATGCGCGTCAACGCGACGGTTGTTCCGAAGCATGCGTTCAGGACGGCGCTGGCCGCCGGGTTCGTGGGCGGAAACCTGTCGAGCTTCGTCAAATGGGGCTCGGAGATCCTGTTCCCGCCCCGAGAGGCCGGCCGTATCGCGCCGCCCTTCGCCATCCTCAAATGGTTCGGCCTCGGCGTCGAGGACATGACCTACACATTCACCGGGCACGTCATCAATTACGGCGGCGCGCTGATGCACCAGGGGTTCTCGATCGTCTTCGGCCTGTTCTACTGCCTCGCCGCCGTCAGCTGTCCGCTCGTGACCCTGGGGCAGGGCCTGGCCTTCGGCGCGATCGTCACCCTCCTGTTTCACGGCATCCTGTTGCCGCTGGGTGGGTGGGGGCCGCCGCTGTGGCAGATCTCCGGCCATGAGGCGTTCTCCGAGGTATTCGGCCACCTGCTCTGGGCTTGGACGATCGAGATCGTCCGGCGCGACAGGATGGGTTCGCGCCCCCGTGCCGTCCGGTCCTGATCCGGACGGGTCGCACAGCGCGAGCGGGGCGCGCCGGCGGATCGTCGCCGACGGCGCGCATCACGGGGAGGCGGGGTCCAGCATCACCCGCAGGCGGGCGACGAAGTAGCGGCGCGCCTCGGGGCTCGCCCGCAACAGGTAGCATCGGACGAGATCCAGGAGGGCTGCGGCGGCCGGATCTTCGTGCGCCCCCCGGCGTCCCGGCGTCCGGCGCCGATGCGAAGAAGCTGGAGACCGGCACGCCCAGCACCCGCGCGATCTCGCCGAGGGAGCTTCCGTGCGGTTCGATGCGGTTCGGCGTACCGGACGGCTTGGAATCGTCACACATGAACGGTCCGGCCCGGTTCGGGCTCTGTCGAGCGAATGGAGCAATGGCTCCAGCTGTTCAACCAGCCTGCGACGCAAATGCATCCCGAGCCGATCATGAAATTTTCGACAGGTTCTCGGATGAAATGGTAATATCCCGCACCAGATTCTCCGGGTGCGGCGAAGCGGGATCAAGACGATGGGACAGCGTTCGAAGACGCCGGTCAACGCGATCGACGGCTTCAGTGAACCGCTCGACCGCCTCCGCGCCGCCCTCGAGGCGTCGTGCGTGGTTGGTGTCTGGGACTGGGACATCGTCCGCAGCACGGTGGTGTATGATGCCGGCGCCGCGCGGTTGCTGGCCGGCGATCCCGCCTTGGCGGATAAGGACCTCGACGGCTTCACCAGCATGGCCGCCGTGCATCCCGCCGATCACGCCTGGCTGCTCGATCACGTCCAGCAGGCGTCGAGGACCGGCGGCCTTGTGGTCGCCGAGTACCGGGTCGTCGCGCAGGACGGCACGGTGCGCTGGCTGCTCAGCCGGGGCCGCACGTTCAAGGACCCGAACGGGCGGGCGGTCCGCTCCCGGGGCATCATCATCGACATCACCGAGATGCATCAGGGCAGCGAGCGCTACGTCTTCAGCAACCTGTCGGCCCCGGTCGATTCGCTGGAGCGGGCGGCCGACCTGGCCATCGAGCTCAAGCGCACCCTCGAATCCGAGACCCCGCCCGAGATCAGGGCCGCCGCGGACGTGCTGCTGATGAGCCTCGGCCGCGCGATCGCGCGAAGCAGCGGGAACCGCTGAGCTGCGCCCATCCCGCCTGCCGTGCACGCGCGCTCGCGGGAACATGCGCCGGCCCTTCCGTCTTGGCCCTCCAGACCCACCTGGGAGGACCGCATGGGACAGGATGTCGAGGCCGCGCGCGAAGCGCTCGGAACGGTACCGCCGGCACGGAAGGCGGACACGGGCAAGGCACCCGACACGGCCGCCGGCGGAAACGGCCCGCACGCGCCGGGGCATCCCGAAGCCCCTGAAGGGGTGGCGCCGGAGAGCGGCGGCTACGACACGCGGCCGCCCGTGCCCCAGCCGGACAACCGCAAGGGCGGCTACGGCACCGGTTGACCGGCACCCCACCCGGTGGCGGCCCCGCTGGTCGCCGCCGGGCCGATGTTCCCTGAGCTGTGCCTTTGTTCAATGGATATTAAGCGACGATTTTTGGGAACAAAACGTGCTGAAGGTTTAAAAAGTAAAGCTTGGTCGGTAGATCCTCGAATAATGGAACGCATCACCTGCCGGGGGGATTGAAGGGGTCCGGAATGATCGACGGAGCCTATCATGCGTACCCCCCTCGCCGCCCTTCTCGTCGCCACGCTGTTCGGATCGAGCGCCCTCGCGCAGACCACCGTGACCGGCACCCCGGCCGCCCCTGACGCGAAGAGCAGCCAGCAATCCGGCGGCCAGGAGAGCGTCACCCGGCCGAACACCGACAAGATGACCCCCAATGGCGGGACTGCCGCCGCCCACGGCGCCGTCCAGCTCGAGAAGGGCGCCAACAGCTTCACCGAGGGTGAGGCTCGCTCGCGGCTCGAGAAGTCCGGCTTCAAGGACGCCAAGAACCTCATGAAGGACGGTGACGGCATCTGGCGCGGCACCGCCATGCATGACGGCAAGCAGGTCAACGTGGGCCTCGATTTCAAGGGCAACGTGTCGGCGCAGTGACGTCCTGACCCTCGCGACCCTCACGAAGGAGATTTTCCATGGCTCAGCAAACCATTACGGCCCTCTACGATCGCTACGAGGATGCCACCGCGGCTGTCGGCAAGCTTGAGGCGGGCGGTATCCCGCACAGCGACATCAGCATCGTCAGCAACAACGAAGGGGACCGCCACGCCGGCCGTACCGCGACCGACGGGACACACGTCAGCGACGACACCAAGGAGAAGGCCAAGGACGGAACGGGAACCGGGGCGACGCTCGGGACCGTGGTCGGCGGCGCAGCCGGCCTCCTGGCCGGTCTTGGGCTGATCGCGATCCCGGGTGTCGGTCCGGTCGTGGCCGCGGGTTGGCTCGTCGCTACCCTGACGGGCGCGGGCGTCGGTGCCGCCGCGGGCGGTCTGGCCGGCGGCCTGACCGGTGCGGGCGTCAGCGAGGCGGATGCCCATGCTTACGGCGAGGGTGTGCGCCGGGGCGGGACGCTCGTTACCGTCCGGGTCGACGAGGCGCGCTCCACCTCGGTGCCGATGGTCATGGATGTCCTGGAGCAGCACGGCTCGGTCGATCTCGACCAGAAGGCCAGCGCTTGGCGTGCCGAGGGCTGGGAGGCTCCGGCCGCCGGCTCGGCGGCAACCGGCGCGACCGACGGTCGGAACCGGGTCCGGTCCTACCGGGGCACGACGAGCCTCTGAGGGGTCCGCAAGCCCGACCCTTTGATCGATGACAGATTCTGGCGGCCGGGACGCATGTCCCGGCCGCTTTGCGTTCCGACCCAGGCCACCGGGCGGTGTCGCCGACAGGGCTGTTTGCCGGGGAGGCTTTCCCCGTCTCCCGCGGATGGACCGATGCTGGAACGCGCCGTTTTTCTCGCAGCGCATGCCCCCGCAAACCGGCGCCCCCGCGAGCGCCAGGGCTGGACACCGGTCGCCGCACGGATTGGCGCGCATCCGGGAACGTCGGGATGGGACCATGACAGGTCCGTGCGACATTGGAGCCCTCGCAGGACGGGGGAGGGCACGCCATGTCTGGAGGGGACATCCGGGTCCGCCGACGCCGAATCCAAGCCCGTTCGGGGCTTCGGCCGGCTGGCCTGAGGGCCGCCACAGCGCCTGTCATTGCCTAAATGTCCCGTGTCGGGGTGACCAAAAAGCGGGCTGTGCCAGCAGAATAGCGTTGAAAGCCGGATTTCTTGTGTTGAATCCCAAGACCGCCCGAAACAACAAGATGGTGACGCAGGTTCAGAGGGGCTGAATATGAACGAGACATCCTATGGGAAATCGTCCAACTTCACCGAGTTGGCCGTTGATCTTGTCGCGGCCTATGTCGCGAACAACCCCGTCCCGACCAGCGAACTGCCGGCCTTGATCGCCCGGGTGTATGGGGCGATCGCCGCCCTGGCATCCGGCACCGTGCCGACCGAGGGCAGCACCGCTGCGCCGGCTGCCGTCGACAGGCCGAGCGCGGCCCAGATCCGCAAGTCGGTCCAGCATGACGGGATCGTCAGCTTCATCGACGGCAAGACCTACAAGACGCTCAAGCGGCACCTGTCGGCTAACGGTCTCAGCCCGCAGAGCTACCGCGAGCGCTACGGCCTCCCCACCGACTACCCGATGGTCGCCCCGAGCTACGCCGAGCAGCGCTCCGCCCTCGCCAAGGCGATCGGTCTGGGCCAGCCCGGCTCGATGGCCAAGCGCAACGGCAAGGCCGCCTGATCGCGACCGGGCGTGCGTCGGACCGCGCGTCCCGGCGGTCAGGACGTCCGTTTGCGTGTGAAGACAAGGACGTTCAGGCATTCCGGCGGGTCTGCGGCGATGCCGAAGGTCAGTTCCCCGCCCCCGGACTCGATCGACACAGAGGTTCGCTCGCCGTACGAGCCGCGCGGCATGGCCGTGATCCGGGTGTCCGGGAAGGCTGTCCGGATCGCGTCGATGGTGAGGCAGGCGGCGGGTTCGAGGTCGAGAACCAGGAGCGGTCCGGCCGCCGGGTCCGCCTCGGCCGTCGGCTCCCGGTAATCGACGTCGCGAACCGGGATCCCAGCGAGCCGGAAGCCCGGTCCCGACCAGAACCTGAAGGGGCCCTCGCTCTCGAGCTTGAGCGTGATGCCGAGCGCGGCCTCGACGGCCGCGCGATGACGGATGGCGTGCACGGTCAGGCGCGCCGCGACCGTGCGGAGCGCCGTCAGGTCTCCCGTCTCGCCCCGCATGGGCGCGCCCCCGGCCACCAGGAGGGCCGCCGGCGCCCCCACGAGACAGCGCCACCGCCGAGATCCGATGGCTTGCATCCGCTCGCCCATCCTGGTCCGCCATCATCCGGTTGAGACGAATTCACACAGGGAATTCGCACGGCCACGGGTGCATCACGACCCCGACGCAACTAGAACATATCATGAACTTCAGGCGATCGCGGGGGCGTCCGGCTGCGCCGGCGCCGCGGCTTCGAACTCTTCAGGAGGGCTGTCGATTGATCGAGGACAGGCCGATGCCGACGCGGCTGTATCGCTTCCATTGCACGGACGGGCATGAGCTGGTGATCGACCTGAAGGGCCGGCGCCTGCCGACGGCGGCTCAGATGCGCGTCCATGCCGAGCGGGTCGCGCTCGGGCTGATGGAGCGGATCGAGCGGTTCGACTGGTCGGCTTGGCAGGTCGAGGTCTACGACGCCAAAGGGCGGCGCGTCTGGATCCGGGCGTTCGTGGACGTGAACGTGGATGTCCAGGCCGCGTGAGGCGTGGGTGCCCAGTGCATCAGGCCGGATACCGGAACCACCACGACGCGCTAGCTTTTTGATCCGCATCGTCTTTTCCCGACAGCCGCGGCTGCTTCTCGGGACGATGCGCTAGGAATACAGGGAGACGGTCATATGGCGTTCAAGCCGAAATCTGCCGCGGAGACCAAGGCGAAGGATCTGGCCCTCGCGCTCGCACGGATTGCCGAGGGCGATGGCACGCCCGCGCATATCGGAGTCGACCAGTTGCGGCGGGCGAGCCCGCGCCTGACCCCGCTGGCGATCGGCCAGATGGTCCGCAAGGAACGCGCGATCGTCGAGGAGACGCTCGCCGAGCGCGGCCTGGCCCTGGTCGACTATGCCGATCAGGGGCCGGGTCGCGGGATGGAATTCGTCATCGACGCGGCGGGATGATCCGGTCGGGCCGCCGATCAGGCGACCGCCGGACGACCCCGCAGCAGACGACCGGCCAGGCGGAACGGCAGGAGCGGCAGCTTGAACAGCGCCGTGACTGCCAGGACCGCGACAACGGTGAGGATCGCCAGGATAGAATTGAGCAAGCGGTGCGCGCTCCCATGAAGGGCTGCCCTCGCGGGCTGATGACGACAGCTGGCGCCCGGAACGCGGCGAGACTATGGACGCCCCGTCACCCGATGGCTGAATACATATCCGGCTCATCATCGCCCGGAACGCGGAAACAGGAGCCCGCGCAGGCGGTTTCCCCTCAGTCGGACACAGTGTGCCCGGTCCCGGCGACACACGGCCGCAACCGCGGATCACGACACAGCGAGACGGTGAGCGCGCGATGAGCAAGCACGGTACAGGCAAGGTCGGCCTCGTCCTTGCCGGGATGCTCTCGACGGCCGGGTCGGCCCTGCTGGCGGCCGGACCGGCCGCCGCCGAGGTGCAGGTCCGCTACGCTGCGCCTGAACGCTTCACCGACGCCGAGAACCGTTTCGCCTCCGGCCAGCCGCTCCGGGTAACCCTGGCGGAGTTGACCCGGATCCTGGTGGATCTCGGCAACACGCGGCTCCGGCCGGACGAACGCCTCGACATCACCGTCCTCGACGTCGATCTGGCCGGGTTCGACCGGTCCGGCTTCGCCTCGCCGAGCGGCGTTCGCGTCGTCACCGACGCCACGCCGCCGCGCATCCGCCTCGCCTACGTGCTGCGCCGCGGCGGTCGCATCGTCGCGCAGGGGGAGGATACGGTCACGGACATCAACTTCCTGCTGACCTCCAATCCGCGCTTCTCCACCGGCGGGCTGTATTATGAGCGCCAGCTCCTGCGGAACTGGTTCGCGCGCCGCTTCCCCACGGGGCCCGAGCGCGGTTGACGGGCGGGCCCGAGCGGTCGCCGAACCCATCCATCCCGGCCCTCTATTCGGCGGCGGTCCCGCTGAAGGCCTGCCGGTTCGCGCCGCGCGCGCGCGACGACCGGGGGCCGTCGTAGCGGGCAGCCTTGCCGGCTGCGAACAACAGGAGGGCTGCGAGACCGAGCAGGACGAGATCGACCCCGACGAACAGCGGATCGACCGGATCGCCCGCGCCGTAGGCCCGCTGCATCCGCCAGCCATCGGCCACGGCGGCCGCCGCGTACAGGGCGGCGGCCGCGCTCAGCACCGCGGGCCAGGCCCGGCGCTGCGGCCGCAGCATTCCGACCAGCCCGATCAGCACCCAAACGCCGAAGAACCCGCGGATCTCCCAGAGCGCCCGGTCCGGCAGATCCACCGGCAGGATCCGGTTGGCGAGGAAATAGGCCGCGATCGCGGCCGGCAGCCCGGCGATCGTCGCGATGTTCAGACCCTGGACCAGGCGTAGGCCCGGATGCAGGGCGGTCCCGGCCATTTTGGGCAGGCGTGCCACCGACCACAGCATCAGCCCCGTGGCCACCATGGCGCTGCCGGCGAGCCCGCACAGGAAGAACAGGAC
This sequence comes from Methylobacterium sp. WL1, assembly GCF_008000895.1. Taxonomy (NCBI): domain Bacteria; kingdom Pseudomonadati; phylum Pseudomonadota; class Alphaproteobacteria; order Hyphomicrobiales; family Methylobacteriaceae; genus Methylobacterium; species Methylobacterium sp. WL1. The sequence goes on from NZ_CP042823.1 coordinate 5,159,290, forward strand.
GCGGAGGCCCGGACCGGCGAAATGCGCCTCGTGCAGGCCGACCATGGTGGTGAAGGTCTTGGCCGCCGGCTTCAACCCGCCCGCCCGGACCTCCAGGACGGCGCCGGTGGTGCCGTCGAAGGCGACCTGCGGATGCTCGTGCGAGAGGCCGTGCGGCTCCTCGAACACGACCACCACGGTGGCGTTCGCGTCCTTCGGGTTGACGACCGAAATCCGCTCCAGGGGCTCGTGGACCGTCTCCAGCGCGCGCGCCACCATCGGCCCGACGGGCGCGAGGGTACCGGGCCGGCCCGCGGCCGGGCGCGGCGCGGTGATCTGGCCGGCTTCGGCGAAGAAGCGCTGCGTGTCGCCGTGATAGACCGCGTTCATGCCCCACGGCATGTACATGAACGACAGCGTGACGAGCCCCGTATAGGTGATCATCAGGTGGAACGGCAGGGCGAGCACGCCCGTGACGTTGTGGGCGTCGAGCCAGCCGCGCTGGGCGGACTTGTCCCGCCGGAAGGTGAAGAAGTCGGCGAAGATCCGCCGATGGGTGATGATGCCCGAGATCAGCGCCATCAGCATGATCATCGCGCAGATGCCGACGACCCACCGGCCCCAGAGGGGCGCCATGTTCAGCTCGAAGTGGAACCGGTAGAGGAAATCCCCGCCGCGGGTGTCGCGCAGGGCGGCCGGCGTCCCGGTCTCCGGATCGAGGAACACCCGCTTCGGCGGCTGCCCCGGCCCGGTGCGCCAGAGCACTTCGAGCAGGGGCAGGTCCGGGCGCGGTGGCGTGATGAACCACGCCCGCGCGCCGCCCGCCTCAGCCTGCAGGTAGGCGACGCCGCGCTGCACCGCTGCGGCCGTCGCGTCCGGGCCGATCACGGCATCGGCGCGGAGCTCGGGCCGCATCCAGCGCGAGATCTCGGGCCGGTAATAGCTCGCGGTTCCGGTGACGAAGACCGCGAACAGCACCCAGCCGACGATCAGGCCGGACCAGGCGTGCAGCCACGCCATCGACTGCCGGAAGCTGTTGCGCATCGGTCGGCCCTCACCAGCGGTAGCGCAGGGTTCCATAGACCGTGCGCGGCAGACCGTAGAAGCAGGCCGAGTAGGACAGACAACTCGAGACGAAGCGCTCGTCCAGCAAGTTGTTGACGTTCAGCTCCGCCGTGAGGCCCGCCAGGCTCGGAGCGATGTGCCCCATATCGTAGGACGCGAGGGCATCGACGACCACGCTCTCCGGCACCTGGAAGGTGTTGGCCGGATCGCCCCAGGACGGGCCGAGGTAGCGCACGCCGCCGCCGATCGCGAGGCCCAGCAGGGGGCCGTCGGTAAAACGGTAATTCGCCAGCAGCGAGACCGTCGTGTCCGGCACCTGGACCGGGCGCCGCCCCTGGAGCGGCACCGACAGCCGCGTGAGGTCGTTCGCCGTGCTGCCGGCATCCCGCACGTTGCGGATGTCGAGGAGCGAGACGCCGCCGATCAGCGTCAGGCCTTCGGTCAGGTTGGCCCGCGCCTCGAACTCGAAACCCTGGGCGCCGACTTCCCCGGTCTGGACCACGAAGCCCTGGCGCAGGGGATCCGCGGAGGTCCGGTTCGACTGGCGGATGTCGAAGAATGCGGCGGTGAGCAGGATGTCGGTGCCCAGCGGCTGGTACTTGATGCCGGCCTCGTACTGGTCGCTGCGGATCGGGTCGGGCACGCGGCCCACCGACCCGAAGGCGCTGTCGAACACGCGCCCGCTCACGATCGGCTCGAAGGCCTGGCTGTAGGACACGTACGGCGCCACGCCGCTGTCGAAGTGGTACAGCAGGCTCGCACGATAGGTCAGGGCGTCGGACGGTGCGTCCTGGAGCGTCAGGGTGCTGGTGTTTCCGGAGAAGCTGCGGGTCGGGCCGGTCTGGCGGGCGACGTCGTAGCGGCCGCCGAGGGTCAGCACGAGGCGATCGAACTTCGCCTGGTCCTGGAAGTAAACGCCGGTCTGCTGCGCATCGACCCGCGAGGTGGTGTTGAAGGCCGGGAAGGCGATGTTCATGGCATAGTTCGGCGCCAGGATGTTGAGGTCCGGGGCGCTCGGGAACGGGGTGCCGCTGGTGCGGGTGCTGAAGGTCCGGTGATCGACGCCCAGCAGGGCCGTGTGCGCGATGAACCCGGTATCGAACTCGGCGATGAAGTTGTTGTCCATCGTGTAGGCTTCGGCGGCCACGTTGGTGCCGATGATCGACCGCGCCAGGAGCGGCCCCGTCGCGGTCGGCCCGTTCCGGTCGTTGAAGGCACCGTAGACGCTGCGGTAATCGCCCTGGGTGCGCAGGTAGCGCCCGGCCGAGTGGAACCGCAGGTTCTCGCCGATACGCTGGTCGAACAGGTACTCGATCGAGGCCTGGGTCCGGTCGGAGCGCTCGATGTTGCGATCGCCGTCGTAGAAATTCACCGGTAGCCGGCCGAACAGGCCGCTGCCGAAATTGCGTGCGAACACGGTGCCCACCGCCGGGAAGCCGCCGTAGAACCCCGAGAACGGATCGCGCTGGTAATTGCCGATCAGGGTGAGCGACGTGTCGGTGGACGGGCGCCAAGTGATGCTCGGCGTGATGAAGGCCCGCTCGACCTTGGTGGTCACGGCCGGCCCGTCGCCGTTCCAGCCGAGCCCGACCACCCGGTAGGCGAACTGGTCGGCCAGGCCCGGGATGTCGGACGCGATCGGGCCGCCGACGTCGAAGCCGCTCCGGACCTCGTTGAACCCGCCGCCCTGGATGAAGACCTCGCCGTGGCGGACGAACTGCGGCACCTTCGAGACCAGGTTGACGATGCCGCCCGGGCCGGACTGCCCGTACAGCACCGAGGCCGGCCCCTTGATGATGTCGATCCGCTCCAGACGGTAGACGTCGATCGACGTGTTGGCGTCGCGTCCGCCGATGATCGCCATCTGATCGAGGAAAACCGGGGCGGCGAAGCCACGGATGTTGAACAGCTCCAGGCGGGTCGAGCCGGCACCCCCGCGCGATTCGGCGAAGACCCCCGGGGTGTAGCGCAGCGCCTGGGTGACGGTCAGCGCGTTCTGGTCCTGGATCTGCTGTCGGCCGACGACCGAGACCGATTGCGCCGTCTCCAGGATCGGCGTGTCGGTCTTCGTGCCGACCGTGCTCCGGCTGGCGACGTAGCCTGGAACCGGGCCGGTCGCGCCGCCGGCACCGTACAGGTCACCGTTGAGGGTCCGGCTGGGGGCCACGCCGGTCACGCTCAGTTCGGATAGCTCGATGTCGGTGGTCGGCGCGGTCTGCGCCCCGGCGGCACCCGGCGCGACCACGGCGCAAGTCGTTGAGAGCAACGCGAGATACAGGGATCCGGCCACGGACCGTTCAATCACGTTCCAGGTCGATGCAGCCCGGGACCGGTTCATCTTTATGCCTCTAATACAAGCACGGATCCGACCGTACTCTCTCAAAAACCGCGACTTCACGCCGCCGTGATCGTGTTGGCATCTCCTTATTGGTCAAAGCAACCGGAATATTATGGAAGGATTCTAAGATAACCTGGACTCATTCCAAGTTGAGCGGCTTACGGGAGGCCTCTCCCTTGGGTAGTCACGATGTCGAGGCCGGCAATGCGCCTCCCGCTGAGCTGTGGGTATTCAGGCGCATCGAGACGCGTTGGTTGCGTGGCATCGGGCGCAGTGCCGACGCCGATGCCTCGATCGTGTCGTCACAAAGCGGCGCGCGGCGTATGCGAACGGGTGGCAGCAATCTGGAAACGTAATCTGGCTAAGAGCCTGTCCGCAGAGGTTTCTGTTCCGGATGGCAGGGTCGCCGCAGTCCCAGCCACCCTGGGGATCTCCGGTGGCAACCCGTGACGGGGCCGCGGAACGACGGGCCGGAGGGAGGAGCGTGGGAGTTCCGCTGAATACGCCTCACGCGTGTTCGATCGGATGCCGGCGTGGCAAAGTACGCATCGGATCGTGGGTGCGGCCCATCGCAGCCCGACGACCCGATGACACGGTGACACAGGGCATCGGATACAGCCAAGATATGCATCTCGCACAAGCGAGGGTTGCATGGTAGTGCGAAACTCAATCGTGCGCTATTCAGTTAGGCAGCCTGTGGAACGTGGCCGACCTCGGCTGCACGCCTTGAGAGACCGTGAGACCATGATGAGCGTCGTGACCAAGCCGAAGCTGGCGACCGAAGCCGACCGCGCGATCGGTAGCCGCATCGCGGCGCTCCGAGCCGCTCAAGGCCTCAGCCAGACGACTCTCGGTCATGCCATCGGGGTCAGCTTCCAGCAGGTCCAGAAATACGAGAAGGGCCGCAATCGCGTGGGTGCGAGCCGCCTGCAGATGATTGCCGACCTGCTCAAGGTCCCGGTGGAGACCTTCTTCGCCGACAAGGTGCCCGCTGAGGCTGGCACCGAATCCATCCAGGCCCTGTTCGACGACCCCGAAATCATGGATCTCGTGGCAGCATTCCGTTCGATCCCGGATCAGACCACGCGCAGCGGCGTCCTGTCGATCGTGAAAGCCGCCGCCGCCCTGCGGCAGGCCGCCGGCACCGGGAACTGATCCCACAACCACCCTGGCCGTCGATGCCGCGCCGTCACGCTCCTCACCCGAGCAAGCCGGCCACCTCGCGCTCGATGTGCTGCGCAATGTCGGGTGCGCCGGTCATCTCACCGAAGCTGCCGCGGGTCATCGGTCCGAACGCGTAAAGGCCCGGCTGCGGGCGGCCCGCCGGCCCGAGTACGCGGCTTCGGCGGTCGACGGCCAAGCCGAGACCGACCGTATCGAGGCAGGCCGTCCCATCGACCAGCAACGCGGCGACCAGCGGATTGCGCGCGACCTCACGTTCCGGGCCGGTGCACAGCACCACCGCGTCAAACCGCCGTCGCGTGATCGGGCCGTGTCGCGGGCGCAGCGTGGCTTCCAGACGCCCGTCCGCGTCACGATCGAGTCCGGCGAGGGCGGCTTGCTCCACGACGAGGCGCCCCTCGGCCCGCGCCCGTTCCAACGTCACTGCGATCTGTGGGGCGATGCGGAACCGGTGGACCTCCCAGAACGGCAGCAGGCGGCGGACGACGCGCCGCTTCTCGGCGGCCGGCAGCCCGCCCCAGAGATCGGGCAGCGCGGTGCGCAGGGAATCGACCACCGGGTGCCAGCCCAAGGCCGGATCGGCTTCCGCAATCTGCCGGCGGACCAGCTGCAGGAGGCCTAACGCGGTGGTTGGCGGCGAGGCGCCGACTACGTCGAGATCCATCCGGAACAACCCGTGGGCCTTCGGCAGGAGGCCCCGTCGCGACACCGAGGTGATCGGCCCGCGATGACCCGCAGCGCCGAGGCTCGTCACCACGTCGGCCATGGTCAGCCCCGTGCCGACAACCAGTACGGAGGCGTCCGCGCCGATCCCCGCGAGCGCGTCGGCCCTCCAGGGATCGGCCACGAAGCCCGCGGATTCCGCGACACCCGGCCCAAGCCGGCAGGGCAGGGCGGGTACCGCGTGGCCGAAGCACAGCGCGACGCGGTCGGCCATGATCGTCTCGCCGGATTCGGTGACGACGCGCCAAGCGTCCTCCGCCGCCGCCACCGAGGCGGCCTTGGTGCGCAGGTGGCGCAGGTGGACGCGCTCGGCGGCCGCCGCCAGCGTCTCGGCCAGGACATCCGCGATGTAGGCACCGTACGCGGCGCGCGGCACGTAGGCGCCGCCGGCCTCATCCTGACTTGCGGCGTCGGGCAGGAAGCCGTTGGCGTGCAGCCACGCGGTGACGGCACCAGGCGTTTCGGCTGCGATGTCGAGGCGGTCGCTCGGGACGTTGATGCGGTGGCTACGGTCGCGGGTGCTGTAGGCGACCCCGCGCCCGAGCTCGGCCCGGGGCTCCAGAATGACGAGGTCGAGCTGGACCGATGAGGCTCGCACGGCATGGATGGCGAGCACCGCGCCGGTGAAACCGCCGCCGACGATCGCGATGCGGAGCGGGTTTGATGTCGGTCGCGTCATCACGGCATGTCCCGGAGAAGTTCCGGGCACCTTCGATCAGGCAGGCGCCGTGTGTGCAACCCCAGCTTGATCGCTTACGAGTCCGGCCCGAACCGATAACGGTCGCGGCGACGCGGTCCGATATCGCCGGGATATGCCGTGCTGTTGCACTGGGCGAACCTGCCGCCCTGTTCGCCGGGCCGGGGCTTCTTTTTCATCGGTTCGCCGCGCTCAGTTCGATGTTTCCCGTGAAACATCGGCAAGCCCTCCCTCGTCACCGATCCGGTATGCGGATCGGCTCCGGTCGCTCATGCGACCCCGGGTGCGAACTGGACGAAAGCCCCCGCGAAGGCCGCAACGCCTGATAACGCTCCGGCTGCCTGGTAGGCGAGTACAGGTAATCGACGCTGCGTCAGGACCGTGCCCAGGACGGGAAGCGCGATCAGGTTCATCGCAACACCGGCCAGAACTGCCGCGGCCATGGCCCCGAGTGGAAGGTAGAGTACGGCCGTCAGCAGGGTCTGCACGGTGCCGAGGTCAGCGATCACCCGGATTCCGCCGCCAGCTAGGAAGCCGATGGCCGCAGCCGCGGTGATCGCCTCCCTGAGCCGCTCAGTGCCCTGGTGTGCCGGACTCTCGTTGGCGGTCGTCTCAATCACGGTTCTCTCCCGAGCGTTCGACACCGAGCGTCGCCGATGGGAGTCTTATTTACAATCAAGAGTTGTACTTACAACCGAAGCACACGTGGCAGATGGAAAGGCGGTTAACCCCAGCAACGGCCCGACCCTCATCGTCGGAAGCGAAGCGGCCGTCCGCAGTGCCTGACACCGGCCTCGGACGGCTGGCCCGTCCCATCCGCGAACCCGCACGCCTGTACCAGCGAGCCGGCGGATCAGCGCATGATCCCTTCAATGGCCCGAACCCAACTCCCCTCAGCGCGCGAGCGCCGAGGGGTCCCGTGTGGCTTTCCGCTGTGCGTGCCGACCCAATAGATCAGGCGACAGATCGTGACCGCGGCTACCGGGCAGGGGCAGCGGTCAACGTTTGCACTACCAGGCCGCCTGCAACCCTGCGGAGAAGACCTGGGCGGTGGCGTTGGGGCGGACCTCGCCGGTGTAGCTCACCGACAAAGACATGCCCTGCGCAACCGGGCCGGACAGGCTCACGCCTAGCACCGCCCCGTCCCGGGACAGCGCAGAGGTTCGGGTCGAGAACGGCACCCCGAACAGGCTCGAGCGCACCATCGCCGCGGTGTCGGCCAGCTCGTGCGCCCAATACGCCCGGGCATCCAGACGCAGCCCAGCGCCCGCATCCACCGCCACGCTGGCGATCCGGCCGCCGGCCAGAATCCGGGCCCCCTCCAACGTCGCCGTGGTGAAGGCCTGCTCGGCTAGACCGCCGCGCTCGACGACCCGGCCGCGGCTCAGCCGGTCGTAGCTGAAGCCCAATTCGGGCACGACCTCGACCGGCAGGCCGGTGCCGATCGCGCAGCCGGCGAACCCGGACAGGCTCAGGTCGCCGCCCGCGGGGGCGCCGCGCGCCCGGGTCAGGTTCGAGCCCAGCGTCACCGTCCGGTCGACCCGGCCGTCGGCGTAGGCGCCCCCAGCCGTGCCGCGCAGGACGACGGCGCCGAGACGGGTGGTGCCGTACACCGTGCCGCCGTAGCTGTCGGCGCTGAACGAGCCGGGCGCGAACCCGGCCCCGCCGCTTCGGGAAGCCCCGGTCTCGCGCAGGTAGCTGAACGCGCCGCCCACCAGGGTGTCGCGCCCGATTTGGCGGTCGACGCCCAGCAGCAGGCCGCCGGCATCGAGGGTGGCCCCGCCGGCGGCGTGGTCGCCGCCGCGGCTGCCGAAGCCGTAGAGCGCGTCCGCCCAGATCCGGCCCTCGCCGGAGGCCAGCGGCTGGTCGGGGCGCCCGCTCCACCGCGCAGGTCGATCGCGGTGCGGTTGGGCCGAGCCCGGCACCGCCGGCGCTGAAGCTGGCGCCCCCGCTACCGCCGAGGCTCATGTGCCGGTCGATCGTGGCGGTGATCAGCCGGCGCGCCGTGAGGTCGGCCATCACGGCGTCGCCGTAGCTCTGGCCCGACAGGCTGGCGAGCCCGCCCGCCAGGGAGCCCGGCGCCGTCGCGTAGAGCGGATCGAAGAACCGCGCGCGCGCCGCGTCGGGCCGGGTGCCGGCGTCCGGCCGGGCCAGGTCGAGGGCCGCACCGACCGCCCGGCATTGCCGGTCTGGGCCAGGCCCAGGGGCGCGAGGTTGCCGTAGGCGGTGGGCGTGACCACCAGGTCGAGGCCGGTTGCGCCATAGAGCGCATCGAAGCGCGTGGCCGCGGCCAAGCCGGCCGCCGGCTGGGCGAGCCCGCTGAACGACCCGCCGAGGCCCGCCTGCGCCACCAGCACCGAGAAGCGCTGGCCCAGCGCCGGCGTGAAGGCGTTGCCGGCATTGCCGGTGATCCCGCGCAAGCTCGGCACGAGGGTTCCGTTGGCCGCGACCGCCCCGCTCGGGCCGACCGCCAGCAGGCGGGAATAGTTGCCTGTGCCGGCGCCGGTGCCGAGGCCGTCGATGTCGATCCCGAACACGCTGCCGGGGGCGAAGCTCACCGGGCCGGCCACCGTCAGGGTGCCGGGCGAGTTGCCCGGCCGCAATGCGCCGGCCACCGCCACCGGGGCGGCGACCGTGCCGGTGCCGCGCAGGGTCCCGGCCGCCGCCACCGTGATCGGCGAGGTCCAAAAGCCGTTGAGCGACCACGTGCCCGCCTGCACCGTGGTCGGTCCGGAGAAGCGGCCGGTGCCGGTGAGGTTGAGCGTGCCGGTGCCGACCTTGGTCAGGCTGGTCGGGCTGGTGCCATCCAGGATGGTGCCGGCATACGTGGACGAGGCGGGGCCGCCGACCGTGAGCCGGCCGTTGCCCAGGACGGCCGTGGCCGATCCGGACAGGGCGGCCACGGTGTAGGCGCCGCCACCGAGGTCGAGCGAGCCGGTGGTGGCGAGCGCGGTGATCCCGGTGATCGGGCCGGTGAAGACCAAGCTGCCGGTGTTGGTCAGGGCGCCGTTGATCTGTCCGGACAGGTGGGCGGTGCCGGTGTTCGACACGGGGCCGCTGAGGGCGCCGTCGCTGACGAGCAGGCCGTCATTGCCGATCTCGGCGGCCGAGAGGCTCGCCCCGGAGGCGACCGCGACCGTGCCGGCATTGCCAAGCGCACCGGCCAGCCCGTAGGCGCCGCCACCCGCCACCGACAGGGTGGCGCCCGCGGCGTTGGTGAAGGTGCCGTCGCTGGCGACCGTACCGGTGACCGCGAAGGTGCCGGCGGCGTTCCGGATCGCGCCGTCGACCCGCCCGGCGCTGGCGACCAGCGTGCCGGTGTTGGTCACGCCGCCTGAGACGGTGCCGCTGGTCGTGAGAATCCCGGCATTGGCGACGCCGCCGCCGATCGTGCCGGTGTTGGCCGTGTATCCGGCATTCGCCAGACCGCCCGAGAGACTGCCGCTGGTGATGAGGGTTCCGGCGTTGCTCACGCCGCCCGCGATGGTACCGGTGTTGGCGGTGTAGCCGGTATTGGACAGTCCGCCGGAGAGGCTGCCGCTGGAGGCCAGCGTCCCGGCGTTGCTCACGCCGCCGGCGATGGTGCCGCTGTTGAGGGCGTACCCGGCATTGGCCAGGCCGCCGGAGATCGCTCCGCTGCTGGCGAGGAGGCCGGTATTGATCACGCCGCCCGAGATGGCGCCGCTGTTTGACGTGTATCCGGCATTGGCGAGGCCCCCCGAGAGCGTGCCGCTGGTGGCCAGGATACCCGCATTGATCACGCCGCTCGCGAGGGTGCCGGTGTTGGCGGTGTAGCCGGCGTTGGCCAGGCCGCCCGAGGCGGTGCCGGCGTTCAGGAAGCTGCCGGCCGTGCCGACGGTGATCGGCGCGACGAGGCGGCCGGTCGCCGTCAGCGCCAGGGTGCCCGCAGCCACGAAGGTGCTGCCGGTATAGGTGTTGGCCGCCGACAGGCTGGCCGTGCCGGGGCCGGTCTTGACCAGGGAGCCTGGCCCCGTCCCGTCGGTCATGACCCCCGCGAAGCTCGAGGTCCCGGTATCGATCTGCAGCGTGCCGGTGCTGTTGAGCGTCACCGGCCGGGCGGTGGCGAAGCCGTCGGCCAGGACTTCGAGCGTGCCGCCGCCGAACGCGAGCCCGCCAGTCGCCGCACCGAGGTTGCGGTCGGCCAGGACGCCGAGCACACCGCCGTTGATCGCAGTGCCGCCGGCGTAGCTGTTGGTGCCGGTGAGATCGAGGATGCCGGCCCCGGTCTTGATCAGGCCGCCAGGCCCGGAGATGTCGTTGGCGAACAATCCGTAATAGGCTTGGCCCTTGTAGGTGGTGTTCACCGTCCAGGTCGAGGTGAACTGGCCGGGACCGTCGATCGCCTTGCCGAGGTTGAGCAGGCCCCAGCCGAACACGGCGTTCGGGATGTTGCTCGGACCGTCACCGAGATGGGTGGCGGTGGTGAACATCGTCTGGGCGATCTGCGGCGCCGTCAGGAACGGGAAGGCCTGACGCAGAACGGCGGCGGCGCCCGCAACGTGCGGCGCCGCCATCGAGGTGCCGCTTATCGTATAATAACCGTTCGTATGTTGATCGACCGGATGGTCGTTGCGCGGCCAAGTCGAGTAGATCTCCGTCCCCGGTGCAGATATGCACCAAGCAGCCGCGGCGCCGCAAAGATTGCTCGACCAATTCGGCGAGTTGTTCTCATCGATGTTCACGACGGCGACAATATAACCAGAAACATCCGAGAAGTCCGCCTGTTTCTGCTCGATTCCGTTTACGTCGAAGAGACGATAAACACCGCTATCAGCGTGTTTAGGTGTGATGTACGGAATCAACGATGAACTGGAAGCATTATTCCAATTATAAATATTTCCGTTGATATGATTGTTACCGGCCGCAAAAACCAAGAGTATGTCTTTTTCGGCGGCTTGTTTGATCGCGTCGTATTCGGATTTCATCGCTTCGTAAGAATATCTTTGAAAAATATTTGAGTCTTTAAAATAATACCCGTAACTACCGTTCAATATTCTTGCGCCGCGCTCGGCGGCATATTCAATCGCTGACGAAGTGTTGCCTATGAGTTGAGCGACGGGCTTATTGTAGGTTGTGCCGTCGTCGGTCCCCACGATAGCTCGGAGGGCCAAGATCGTGCTCTCGAACGCGACACCCATCATACCGGCGGGATTACCGTCGCGGGCGGCGCCGATGGTCCCGGACACGTGCGTGCCATGACCATCCCGATCCACGATCGCGGGCATGTCGAAAGGAGGCCGCGCCCGCGAAATCCACTCGTAGAAGTCGGCTGAGGCCGGCGAGATCCGCGTTCCGCCAGGGGTCGCCAGGTTCCGGAACTCTGGATGCCCTGCATCTATGCCGGTGTCGACCACGGCCACCAGCACGCCAAGGCCGGTAAAGCCGCGCGCATAGGCGGTCGCGGCATTGATGGCTCCGAGACCCCAATCGTTCCGATACTCGGGCGTATCGAAATCCGACGCCGTCAGGCCCAGGAACGCGGGCGAGCGTCTCACGACACCTTGGGCCGCCGCCGGCTCCAGCGCTGCGGCGAGTGCCACAAGCGAGCAGCCGAGTAGAAGCCCGCGCCGAGCCCGTCCATGCCGCCTTCCGACGCGGTCCGCTCGCGTGTCAGGGCCGCAGCGTTCACCCGTCGGGCTCATGGCATCGTGCCGGTCTGACATGAGGGTCGTCCGTTCAGTCCCAAGGAAGGTTGGTCGCGGGACTTACGCAGGCACTCCTTTGACAGACTATGACACCCCGGGCACAGGGTGCCGCGCACGCGCGATTTGGCACTTTCTTCACCCCTTTTGAGACGTACTGCATGCGGCGGGGCCACGCGATGAGCGCACTCGATCCGGATTGACCGGCGGGAAGCCTATCCAAGGGTCCGGCCGAAGTGTGTCGAAAAGAATCGATATTATTCGGCGTTTTCAATTTGCTTCCTGCGATAGTGCTCGTCGAAAGACTGACATCAATCGCTGGGGAGCGGGATCATTGCGGGTCCGATACGATGAGACATCACAGCGCCCTCGCCGACTCTGTAGAACAGCAGCGGGGCCCGGCCCCATCGACGGCGTCCCCTTCTGGCGCGGAGGCGTTCCGCTCAGGCGAAGCGGATGCCGCAGCCCCGGCCCCCGGAATCGCCTGCCTCCGCTTCGAGCCCCCCGGCGATCCGGCCGCGCTGGGCCGGGCCTGGCAGGCGCATCTGGCGCCGGTCTTCGCGGTCAGCTTCGGACCCGAGACCGACCTCACCGTCCCGATCGCGATGCGCAGCTATCACCTCGGCGAGCTGCTGGTCGGCGACGTGATCGCGCCCGCGCACATCCTCGAACGGTCGCCGGAGATGATCCGCCAGCAGGGGCTCGACCACATCCTGCTGCAGTTCTACCGGCGTGGCCAAAGCCTCGTCGAGACGGACCACGACGCTGAGCCGGTCGGCGAGGTCCAGTGCATCGTGTTCGATCTGGCCCAGCCCGCGCGCATCGTCGCGGGCGCCGTCGATGCCACGAACGTCGTGATCCCGCGCGTCTTGCTCGAGAAGCAGGGCTGCCACCCCGACGCCCTGCACGGCCGGCCCCTGGACCACGACGGTGACCCGTTCGGGCGCCTGGTCCACAGTTTCGTCGCCAACGTCGTGGCCTGCGGCGACCGTCTGGACCAGCGCGAGGCCCTGGCGGCGGCCGCGGCGATCACCCAGCTCTGCGCGACCTGGCTGCGCGGCCGGGACGCGGGGAACCCTGTCCCGCACCAGGACGTGCGGATCCGGGTCCGCCGGTTCATCGAGGCCGAGCTCGGCAACCCGAAGCTCTCGCCGGCGCTGATCGCCGCGCGGCTCGGCCTGTCGCGCTCGACCCTGTACCGCGTGTTCGCGCCGAACGGCATCGTCAGCTACATCCGCGACCGCCGCCTGATGCACGCGATGCGGATGCTGGTCCGGGACGAGGCGCAGCCGGCGCGCGTCTCGCGGGTCGCCTTCGCGGTCGGCTTCTCGGACGAGCGCACCTTCCGGCGCGCCTTCAAGCGCCGGTTCGGCTTCATCCCGAGCGACGCCGCGCAGCGCCCGGGCCCCGGCCGGGGACCCGAACCCCTGTCGGTCCTGCAGAGCTGGATCGAGAGCCTCTGAAGGGGCCGGCCCGCGCGCGGAACGCCCGGTCCGATCATCGGCCGGTCAGGCCGAGGGTCTCACAGAGGGCGCGTTTCTGGCAGGTGCGGTCGGCAGCAGGCCGTGGAGCGCCATGCCGATGAGCATCGCGGCGACGAACACCAGGACTGGCACCGCTCCCGTGGACAGGGCCGCCACCGCCGGGCCGGGACAGAAGCCGGAGAGCCCCCAGCCGATCCCGAACAGGGCGGCGCCGAGGAGCAGGGGCGCATCGATCCTGCGCCAGCCCGGCAGGTCGAAACGGGTATCCAGCACCGGGCCAGGAAGGCGCCGGCTCACGGCATAGCCGAGCCCCGACACCGTGACGGCCCCTCCGAGCACGAGGACCAGACTGGGATCCCAGGCGCCCGCGACGTCGAGGAAGCCGCGCACGCGGGCCGGATCGAGCATGCCGGAGAGCGCCAGGCCGAGCCCGAAGGTGAGGCCGGCGGCCAGGGCCGCGAGGCTGCGCAGGGCCGCGCTCACGCCAGCACCCGGGTTGCGGCCACCGTCAGCATGCCGGTTGCGAGGAAGACCAGCACCGCCGCGAGCGAGCGGGGCGACAGACGGGCGAGGCCGCACACCCCGTGCCCGGATGTGCAACCGGAACCGAGCCGGGTCCCGAAGCCGACCAGCAGGCCGGCCAGGGCCAGGACCGGCAGGTTTGCTGCGATCCGCATCTCGGGCCAGCGCCCGGCCAGCAACGCGAAGGCCGGCGGCCCGAGGACCAGCCCGAGCAGGAAGGCGGCGTCGGCGAGCCAGCGCGCGCGCCCGGGCCGGCCGAGGCCTGCGACCAGGCCGCTGATCCCGGCGATCCGGCCGTTCAGCAGCAGGAGCATCGCGGCGGAGAGGCCGATCAGCAGGCCGCCCGCGAGCGGCGGGAGATAGGTGCTCATGCAGGTCTCGCTTCGGGGTCTCGTGTCGCGACTCGAAGGCCGCCCCGGCAGCCCCCGACCATCGGGGTAGCGCCCGGGACGGCGCGGAACAAGCCTTGCCAAACGCCCTTGAACCGGCAATTATCGATTACTTTCAGGCACTTAATGAAGATCGTGCTCTTTCACGAGCAATCCGCGAACGAAACCTTCTCCTCAACGGCCGGGCAGGCGGAAGAGCTTTCCTGGAACGAGCCGGGACCTCGCCGGACCTGCTTCGGACTTCGAATCGGGCCGGCACGATCGGCTCCCGCAGCGACGACAGCGCGAAAGGTTCAGCGACGATGGCGCACGGTGATCAAGTGGTTTTCCAACGGCTCGACCTCGCGGAGATCCTGGGGATCTGGCGCCATGCGCGGGGGCGGATCGTCGGCATCCACCGGCAGCACGGCCATTCGGCCACGGTCGACGTGAAGTTCGAAGGGCACGAGACGCTGGAGCACTACCTCGCCGACCTGTTCCAGCTGGTGCATTGATGACGCCCGTCATCCAGAACCCCTGCAGGATCCGCCGGACGTGACGGTCTCGGCCGCGATCCCGCCGCTGCGTGCCACCAGCCGCAGCAGCCTCGAGGGCGAGCTATGGGCGGAACTGCGCACCGAGGCGGAGGCGGTGCTCGTCGAGGAACCGCTCTATGCCGGGATCGTCCAGGCGACGATCCTGGATCAGCGCAGCCTCGCCCAGGCCTTGGCCTACCGGCTCGCCCACCGCCTGGGCGACGGCGACCTCGCGCGCCTGTCGATGCGCGACCTCTGCCTGTCCGCCTTCGAGGCCGACCCCCATGCCGGGGCCAACGCCGCGCGCGACCTGATCGCCATCCGCGAGCGCGATCCGACCTGCCGGCGCTACCTCGACCCGTTCCTGTTCTACAAGGGCCTGGCGGCGCTCGAAGCCTACCGGGTCGCCCACTGGCTCTGGCACCAGGGCCGCGCGACGCTCGGCCTGCATGTCCAGAGCCGCATCTCGGAGGTGTTCGGCTGCGATATCCACCCGGCCGCCCGGATCGGCTCGGGCGTATTCATCGACCACGCCACCGGGGTCGTGATCGGCGAGACCGCGGTGGTGGCCGACGACGTATCGATCCTCCAGTCGGTCACGCTGGGCGGCAACGGCAAGGAGAGCGGCGACCGGCACCCGAAGGTCGAGCGCGGGGTGCTGCTGAGCGTCGGGGCCAAGGTGCTCGGCAACATCCGCATCGGCGAGGGAGCCAAGGTCGCGGCCGCCGCGGTGGTGCTGCACGACGTGCCGCCACACACCACCGTGGCGGGCGTCCCGGCCCGGGTGGTGTCACGCCTTGCCGCGGGCGCCGAACAGCCGGCGCTGAGCATGGATCAGTCCTTCGGCTTCGGGGACGGGATCTGATCCCGGCCAGAAAAATTTTTCTCTCAGACGAGAATCGCCAATCCTGAAAGATTGGCGTTGCGATGAGAATATAATTCCATAATCTTGAGAATTTGCGCGCCCGTCATTCTACAATCGTAGCGCTACCGGGCGATTCATTCCACGAAGCGTCGGTAAATAAGAAAAATCGTTTCGTTGACCGCGTGTGGAATCAAAGCTTACCTTGGCTTTGCTGGCTCGCTGAAGCAACGGGCAAGTGTCGCGCAGGCCGCTGACTGTGCGGATGCGCTAAAATGAGATCTTCTCAAAGGCGACACGGTCATCCGATCTTGTCGGAATCAACAAAACATTGTGCCCGACCTGCACGTCCTGCGCGGTAGCTCGCCAAGCCGTGGGTCAATGCGGCGCGCCTGCAATCGAGACGAAAGAGGACGAACGATGAGTGGACCGGGTCTGAGCGTGAGCGCCACGGCGGCACGCAATCTTGCGACAGCCACCGTCACGTCGGTCCAGAACGCGGCCAACACGCCGCGCTGGCTCCTCCGGCTCCTGCCCTTCGTGGATGTCGCGGGCGGCGTCTACCGCGTCAACCGGCGCGCCGTCGTGCTGGCCCAGCCCGGCCGCGTCGACCTCGTCACCGAGAACAAGGACCGGACGATCCGCTCCGCCTCGCTGCGGGCGGTGCCGCTGTTCAGCCGCCTGGGTGATGCCGAGCTGGCGAAGATCGCCGAGCGCTTCACCGAGAGCAAGCACAAGGCCGGCAAGATCATCCACGAGGAGGGCGCCGGCACCCGCACCCTGACCGTGGTGGCGGACGGCACGGTCGAGCTGACCTTCTCGGGCCCCTACAAGGGCCGCCTGCGCCAGGGTCTGGCGACCCGGGGCGATTATTTCGGTGACGGCGACCTCCTCGGCGCCGGCGCGCCCGCACCGGCCGTCAAGGCGCTCTCGGCGGTCACCCTGCTGACCCTGGATCCGGACGCCCTCGAGAGCGACGAGATCCGCGCCAAGATCGCGCAATACCGGGAGGAGCAGGAGCGGCTGAAGGGCCATACCAGCTCGCACGGCGAGCAGGGGATCGAGCTGCTGGCGGTCCAGACCGGCGAGCCGCGGCTGCCGACCACCTTCGTCGACTATGAATCGCATCCGCGCGAGTATCACCTGTCGACGATCCAGACGATCCTCAACACCCATACCCGCGTCACCGACCTCTACTCGAACGAGATCGATCAACTCCGCGAGCAGATCCGCCTCACCGTCGACGCGGTGAAGGAGCGCGAGGAGTGGGAGTTGCTCAACAACTCGCAGTTCGGCCTCCTGAACGAGGTCGGCCCGCGTCAGCGCATCCCCACCCGCGGCGGCCCGCCCACCCCTGACGATCTCGACGAGCTCCTGACCCTGGTCTGGAAGAAGCCGGCCTTCTTCGTCGCGCATCCGCGCGCCATCGCGGCCTTCGGCCGGGAGGCCACCCGCCGCGGCGTGCCGCCGGTCGTCGTCCACCTGTTCGGCGCCCCGTTCATCACCTGGCGCGGCGTCCCGCTGGTGCCGAGCGACAAGCTGCCGATCGACATCGATCCGGTCACCGGCGCCGAGACCACCTCGATCCTGCTGCTGCGCGTCGGCGAGGGCGAGCAGGGCGTGGTCGGCCTGCAGAAGTCGGGCGTGACCGGCGAGATCGAGCCCGGCCTGTCGGTGCGCTACATGGGCACCAACGATCACTCGATCGCCTCGCACCTGGTGACCCGCTACTTCTCGGCCGCCGTGCTGGTCGAGGACTCGATCGCCCGCCTCGATAACGTCCTCCTCGGCAACTACCATGACTATGCCTGAGGGACTGGCCTTCGGCCGACCGGAGGCGAGCCCGGCCGAGCTCGCCCACAGCGATCTGATCGGGCGCCTCGCCCGTGAGATCTACCAGCAGGGGCAGGCCGCGAGCCGGCCCCTCGCCCCGACGCTGCCCGCGGGACCGCAGGTCCCGCAGGCCCTCGAAGGCCTGCCTCAGGGACCGGGCGGCGCCCCGGTGCCGAGCGCGGCCACGGGAATCCCCTCGGCTCCGGCCGGGGGGCAACCCTCCGGCCTGCAGCCGGATGCTTCCGCCCTCGGGGCCCGGTCGTTCGGCGGTCCCGCGCTCGGCGTGCCCGGTCTCACCGGCCCGATCGTGCCGAACCTGGCGCCGGCGAGCCCGGCCTTCTTCGACGTCGCCGCGATCCCGCCGGTCCATCCGGCGAGCCCGCGTCCGGTCCTGCCGGATTTCGGGGGCCCGAGCGCGCCGGCGTCCTTCCCAACCGCGCCGGCGGCCTTTCCAAGCGCGCCGGCGGCCTTCCCGGGCGGTCCCGACCTGTACCGGCAGGTCGCCGGGGATCATCCCCGGGCCAAGGCCTTCGCGCACGCGATCGCGCCGCAACTCGTGCCGGCCGACCCGGCGCGGCCGGGCGGCGACGTCGCCCAGGAGAGCTTCGCGCGAACCGGGCACCTGTCCCGGGCGCCCGAGGCGCCGCTGTCCGACTACTACTTCCTGAACGCCGGCCCGGGGCCAGCCCGCAAGGCGCCGGCGAGCCCGCGGGTGGAGCCCGCCCGCTATCCGGGGCCCGCCCCGCGGCTCACCGCGCAGGGGGCGAGCCCCGTGGCGGCACCGTTCGACGTGGAGCATGTCCGGCGGGACTTCCCGGCCCTGCACCAGAGCGTCAACGGCCACCCGCTGGTCTGGCTAGACAACGCCGCAACCACGCACAAGCCGCAGGCCGTGATCGACGCGACCTCGGAGTTCTACGGGCGGCACAACTCGAACATCCACCGGGCCGCCCACACCCTGGCGGCGCGCTCCACGGACCTGTTCGAGGGTGGCCGCGAGGCGGTGCGCCGCTTCCTCAACGCCCCCTCGAAGGACGACATCGTCTTCCTGCGCGGCACCACGGAGGCGATCAACCTCGTCGCCAACTCCTTCGGGCGGGCCAATATCGGCCCGGGCGACGAGATTATCGTCTCGACGATCGAGCACCACGCCAACATCGTGCCGTGGCAGCTCCTGTCCCAGGCGACCGGTGCGACGCTGCGGGTGATCCCGGTCAACGACCGGGGCGAAATCATCTTCGAGCAATACGCGGCCCTGCTCTCGGGCCGGACGAAGATCGTCTCGGTGACCCATGTCGCCAATGCGCTCGGTACCGTGAACCCGGTGCGGGAGATCATCGCGCTGGCCCACGCCTACGGGGTGCCGGTGCTGGTCGATGCGGCGCAATCCTCGCCGCACATGCCGCTCGACGTGCAGGCCCTCGACGCCGACTTCCTGGTCTTCTCCGGCCACAAGGTGTTCGGGCCGACGGGGGTGGGCGCGCTCTACGGCAAGACGCAGCTGCTCGCCGCGATGCCGCCCTGGCAGGGTGGCGGCCACATGATCGAGGACGTCACCTTCACCCGGACCGTCTACAAGGGCGCCCCGGAGAAGTTCGAGGCGGGCACGCCGGACATCGCGGGCGCGGTCGGCCTGGGGGCGGCGCTCGATTATCTGGAGCGGATCGGACTGCCGGCGATCGCCGCCTACGAGCACGACCTTCTGGACTACGCACAGGGCGGTCTCGCCGAAGTGAAGGGCCTGCGCCTGATCGGCACGGCCCGCGAGAAGGCGAGCGTGATGTCCTTCGTGATCGAGGGGCAGGAGAACGAGGCGGTGGCCCACCATCTCGACGCGCACGGCATCGCGGTGCGCTCGGGCCATCACTGCGCCCTCCCGGCCCTGCGCCGGTTCGGGGTCGACCAGTCGGTGCGGGCCTCCCTGGCCTTCTACAACACCAAGTCGGACGTCGACGTGTTCCTGAAGGCGCTGCACAGCCTGCCGCGGCACTGAGTGTTGTCCCGGACCGAAGGCCGGCCGGACCCCGACAGGTCCGGCCGGCCTTTTTTTGGGGGGCGGCGCGTGGGGTCGGATCCAGCACGGCCTGCCACCGGCATGAGCCGACGTGGGATGCGGCTGCGCGGCTTTAACCAGGAAACGCCTTCGATCCACGCGTCGGCGGTAAGCTCTTTCTCGATATCGGCCGGTCGAGGCGAAGACCTGTCCTGCCGCCGCGCAATATTCGAAAAACCCTTTCGTTGACCCGTCGCGGTGCCGGGCGGACGATGGCGGCCCGCTTCGCAGCCCCCCTCGCCTGCATGACCGTCGCCGTCCCGCTCCCCGACATCGTCCGTAGCCTGGCCGAGACCTTCGCGGACCGTGCGGCCGGGCATGACCGCGCCGGCACGTTCCCGCATGACAACATCGCGGCGCTGCGCGCGGCCGGGCTGCTGGCGCTCACCGTGCCGCGGCGGCTGGGCGGCGGCGGCGCCGGACTGGAGCGGGCCGCCGCATCGGTCCGCACCATCGCGGCCGGCGATCCGGCGACCGCCCTGGTGCTGGCGATGCACTGTCTGCAGCACGGGATCATCCATCGGGCGGATTCGGCTTGGCCACGCGCCGTCGCCGAGGCGGTCGGCAGGGCCGCCGTCGAGACCGGGGCGCTAATCAACGCCCTGCGGGTCGAGCCGGAACTGGGCACGCCGGCCCGGGGCGGGGTGCCCGAGACGATCGCCCGGCGCGATGGCAAGGTTTGGCGGATCACCGGGCGGAAGATCTACGCTACCGGCGCGCCGGGGCTCGCCTACGGGGTCGTCTTCGTCCGAACCGACGAAGACGTTCCGCGGATCGGCAACGTGCTGGTGCCGTTCGCAGCGAAGGGCCTTCGCGTCGCGGAGACCTGGGACCATCTCGGCCTGCGGTCTTCGGCGAGCCACGACGTGTTCTTCGAAGATGTGCCGGTCCCGGACGATCACGCGGTCGACCTGCGGCCGCCGGAGGGCTGGCAGCGGCCGGACCCGGCCCAGCAGGCCTGGAGCTGCGGCCTCCTGGCGGCGCTCTACGACGGGGTAGCCGGGGCCGCACAGAATTGGTTCGTCGGCTACCTGCTTGCGCGCAAGCCCGGCAGCCTCGGGGCGCCGCTGGCCAGCCTGCCGCGCTTCCAGGAGGCGGTCGGCGAGAACGCACAGTTGCTTGCCATCAATGCCCGCCTCGTCGCCGGGCTGGCGGCCGAGGTCGATGCCGGCCGGCCGCCGCCGCCGCACGAGGCCGGCTTCGTGAAGCTCACCGTCACCGAGAACGCGATCGCCGTGG
Organism: Methylobacterium sp. WL1; assembly: GCF_008000895.1. Taxonomy (NCBI): domain Bacteria; kingdom Pseudomonadati; phylum Pseudomonadota; class Alphaproteobacteria; order Hyphomicrobiales; family Methylobacteriaceae; genus Methylobacterium; species Methylobacterium sp. WL1. The sequence continues at coordinate 5,179,834 of NZ_CP042823.1, forward strand.
TCCAGCGCGCCGTCGAGTTCTGCGGCAACGCCGCCCTGGCGCGGGCGAACCCGCTGGAGCGGCACCTGCGCGACGTCCTGTGCGCGCGCATCCACTGGCCCCAGGCCGACGCGGTACGGGTCGCCGCCGGCAAGGCCGCCCTCGACGTCCGATAACCCGACACGGAGATCTTCCATGAGTCTGCTGCCCCCGGAGGCCGTCGAGTTCATCGGCTTCGTCGCCCCCCGCCACACCTCCGAGATCCACCCGGCCCAAGGTCCGGCGATCGACCGGGACTACCTGAAGCTGCTGGCCCAGGCGCATGAATGGGGCGGGTTCGACCGGGTGCTGATGGCGTTCCATGCGACGGCGCCGGACGCCCTGCTGCTCGCCGGACACGTCGCCGCCGTGACGGAGCGCCTGGGATTGATGATCGCCCACCGGACCGGCTTCACGGCGCCGACCGTGGCGGCCCGGCAATTCGCGACCCTCGACCAGCTCACCGGCGGCCGGGTCGCGATCCACGTGATCAGCGGCGGCGACGACCGGGAGCTGGCCCAGGACGGCGACCACCTCACCAAGGACGAGCGCTACGCCCGCACGGCCGAGTTCCTGGACATCGCCCGACAGAGCTGGACCGCCACCGCGCCGTTCGACTACGCGGGTACGTTCTACCGGGTGGAGCGGGGCTTCTCCGAGGTGAAGCCGGTCGACGCCATTCCGGTCTATTTCGGCGGCGCCTCGCCGGCGGCCTTGGCGGTGGCCGGCCGGCACGCCGACACCTACGCCCTGTGGGGCGAGACCCAGGCCCAGGTCCGGGACCTGATCGGGCGCGTCCGGGAGGCCGCCGCGCCGCACGGGCGCCACCCGCGCTTCAGCCTGTCGGTCCGGCCGATCCTGGCCGAGACGGAGGCGCGCGCCTGGGCCCGGGCGGAGGACATCCTGACCTGGACCCGCGCCGCCCGGGCGGCCAGGGGAGTCGGCCCCGCCGCCGCGCCGCAGAACGAGGGCTCGCGCCGGCTGCTCGCGGCGGCCGCCGCCGGTGCGCGCCTCGACACGCGGCTGTTCACCGCCATCGCGGCCGAGACCGGGGCGGCGGGCAATTCCACCGCCCTGGTCGGCACGCCCGAGCAGGTCGCCGAGGCGCTGCTCGCTTATCACGACCTCGGAATCCGCACCTTCCTGATCCGCGGCTTCGATCCCCTGGAGGACGCGATCCAGTACGGCCGGGACCTGCTGCCGGCGTTCAAGGCGGCGCTGGCAGCCCGCGGCAGCGCCGCCGAGGCCGCCTGATGCGCGCCGCGTTGTCTTCGGGGCTCGCCCTCCTGCTTCTGGCCCTCCTGCTTCTGGCCCACTTGGTCGTTACGCCGGCCCGGGCGGAGGACGTGCTGCGGGTGGGCGACCAGCGCGGCAACGCCCGCGCCCTGATGGAGGCGGCCGGCGTGCTCGACGGCCTGCCCTACAGGCTGGAATGGAGCGAGTTCCCGGCCGCCGCGCCCCTGCTGGAGGCGCTCAACGCCGGGGCGATCGATGCCGGCGGCGTCGGCGACGCGCCCTTCACCTTCGCGGCCGCCGCCGGGGCGCCCGTGAAGGCGTTCATGGCGTTCCGCAACCGGCAGGACGGGCTGGCGATCCTGGTGGCGCGGGATTCGCCGATCCGCACCGTGGCGGATCTCAAGGGCAAGCGCATCGCCACCAACCGCGGCTCGATCGGGCACCAGGTCGTCCTGGCGGCCCTGGAGGAGGCTGGGCTGCCGTCGGACGGCGTCGTGTTCAGCTTCCTGCCACCGGCCGACGCCAAGATCGCCCTCGCGTCCGGGTCCGTGGATGCCTGGGCGACCTGGGAGCCCTACACCTCGGCGGCCGAACTCGCCGGCCTGGCCCGGGTGGTCCGGGACGGCAACGGCATCACCCCGGGCCTGACCTTCACGGTGGCGCGCGACAGCGCCCTGGCGGCCAAGCGGCCGCTGCTCGCCGACTTCGCCGCGCGCCTCGCGAAGGCCCGGGCCTGGGCGCTCGAGGACCCGGCGCCCTACGCGGCGGTGTGGTCGAAGCTGATCGGCCTGCCGGAGGCGGTGCCTTTGCGCTGGTTCAGCCGGGCCGGCTACCGGACCGTGCCGATCGATGCCGACGTGATCGCCGACGAGCAGCGCACCATCGAGCTCTACGTCCGCGCCGGCCTGATCCCGAAGGCCCGCGCGCCACGGGCGGCGGCGATCTTCGACACGGGGTTTTCCCAAGCCCCATCCCAGGGTCTCACCCCAGGCCTGTCGAAAGTCCCGGTCGCGGTGCAATGATGAGGGGCGGTTCCCCGGATCAGAGGTCCTGACGATGCATGACACCGGCGACGACCACACCCACAGCCATGCCCACGAGGACGGCCAAAATCACAACCATGATCACGATCATCCCGCAGGGGAGGGGGCGGCGCGCTGGAAGCATGACGGCGTGCGCGTGATCCCGGGCGACCAGCTCGACAGCAACACGGCGCAGACCCCCGGCATGTTCCGGCAGGCGGCGGTCAACGCCGCCCGGGTCGGCGCCCAGAAGATCTGGGCCGGCACGGTGGCGATCCAGCCCGACGCCAAGACCGGCGTGCACCATCACGGCGCCCTGGAAAGCGTGATCTACGTGGTCTCCGGCCGCGCCCGGATGCGCTGGGGCGAGCGGCTCGAATACGTGGCCGAGGCCGGGCCGGGGGACTTCATCTTCGTGCCGCCTTTCGTGCCGCACCAGGAGATCAACGCCTCCACGGACGAGCCCCTGCACTGCGTGCTGGTGCGCTCGGACAACGAGGCCGTGGTGGTCAACATCCCGGATGTCGAGCCGGTGGAGCGGCCCGAATCCGTCCACTGGGTCGATCCGATCCACAAGCACCCGTGAGCCGCCGCGGAGCGCAGCCGTGAGTGGAGCGCAGACATGAGTCGAGGCCGCCAGCTGCATCTCGGCGCGTTCATGCGCCCGGTGGGGATCCACACGGCGTGGTGGCGCTATCCGGGCGGCTACCCGGACGCGAACTTCAACTTCGAGCATCTGGCGCACTTCGCCCGGCGGCTGGAGGCGGCGAAGTTCGACGCCTTCTTCATGGCCGACCACCTGGCGGTGATGAACATGCCGATGGCGGCCCTGCGCCGCTCGGCCACCGTGACCTCGTTCGATCCGCTGACGCTGTTGCCGGCCTTGGCCGTCCTCACGTCGCGGATCGGCCTGATCGCCACGGCCTCGACCACCTACAACGAGCCCTATCATGTGGCCCGGAAGTTCGCCTCGCTCGACCACATCTCCAAGGGCCGCGGGGGCTGGAACCTCGTCACCTCGGGCAACCCGGACGAGGCCCTGAATTTCGGCCGCGACGCGCATCTCGACCATGCCGTGCGCTACGCCCGGGCGCGCGAGTTCTACGACGTGGTCACCGGCCTGTGGGATTCCTGGGCCGACGACGCCTTCCGGATGGATCCGGAGAGCGGCCTGTTCTTCGATGCCGACAAGCTGCACGTCCTCGACCACCGGGGCGCGTTCCTGACGGTGAAGGGCCCGCTCAACATCGCCCGGCCGGTCCAGGGCTGGCCGGTGATCGTTCAGGCCGGCGCCTCGGAGGCGGGACGGCAGATCGCGGCCGAGACCGCCGAGATGGTGTTCGGCGCGAGCCCGACCCTGGAGGCCGCGCAGGCCTACTACGCCGACGTGAAGGGCCGGATGCCGGCGCTCGGGCGCGATCCCGACCACCTGAAGATCCTGCCCGGCGCCCTGGTGGTCCTGGGCGAGACCGAGGCCGAGGCGCAGGCCAAGCGGGCGCGCCTCGACGACCTCGTCCATCCCGACAGCGGGCTCGCCAACCTGTCGGTGCGGCTCGGGGTCGACGCCTCCGGGTTCGATCTCGACGCGCCCCTGCCCGAGATCCCCGCGACCAACGCCAGCAAGACCAGCCAGGCCCAGATTCTCGATGAGGCCCGCCGGACCGGCGCCACCGTGCGCGACCTCGCCCGCAAGGTCGGCGCCTATGCCGGGCTTTAGTTCGTCGGGACGCCCGCGCAGGTCGCGGACCGGATGGAGGAATGGCTGGAGAGCCGCGGGTGCGACGGCTTCAACGTCATGTTCCCGTTCGTGCCCGAGGGGCTCGACGACGTGGTCGACCGGCTCGTGCCGGAACTGCAACGGCGCGGCCTGTTCCGGCGCGACTACGCCGGCACGACCCTGCGCGACCATCTCGGCCTGCCGCGCCCGCCGAACCGGTTCTTCGCGTCGGACGAGACGAGGCGCGCGTGACTGAGAAGGGTGGGCCGGTTTGCGAACGGTTCGAGATCTGCGCGCCTACCCAAGGCGCCACTCCGTCATTCCGGGCTCCGCGTCGCGGCCCCGGAATGACACGGTGATTCCGGGGGAAAGCCTGGACAGACGGCTTTCGCAGGAAACGATGCGTTACCGCTTCACCTTGGCCTTGCGGGCGGCGAAGCGGGCATCGCGGGTCGCCTTCTGCTCGGCGGCGAGGGCGGCCTGGCGCTCGACCTTCTCGGCGGCCTGACGGACGATCTCGGCCGCTGCGCGCTCCTGTTCGGCAAGGGCTTCGGCGGCGCGGACCGCCTCGGCGGCGGCGCGGGCGGCCTCCCGCTCGCTCACCCGCACTTCGCGGGCCTCGACGACGGCCTGGCGTTCAGCCTGCCGGGCGAGGACGGCCGGATCGTCCGCCGCGGGCCGTGCACGGAACTGGGCCAGCCGCTCTTCCTTGGCTTTCGCGCCGGCCTCGAGACGATCGGACAGCTGCGTTTCTTTGAATTGACCCACGGATACTCCTCGCGCGCTTCGCAGCGCCGGTGGCGAGAGCATCATCCCGAAAGCGTATCGGAGACCGATGATGCCCGATCAAGAGCCCGAAACGGCATCACGGATGCCGGTCCAGAAACAGAAGAAGCCGCTCCACACAGGGAACGGCTTCGAAACGCGTCCTCTGGTGAGGCGCTCGGTTCAGGCGGCCTGGAGGCTGCCGGCGGACTGCTTGCCGCTGCGACGGTCGGTTTCCAGCTCGAAGGAGAGCTTCTGGCCCTCGATCAGGTTGCGCATGCCGGCGCGCTCGACAGCCGAGATGTGCACGAACACGTCCTTGCCGCCGTCGTCAGGCTGGATGAAGCCGAAGCCCTTGGTCTCGTTGAACCACTTAACGGTGCCGATGGTCATAAATATTCCAACTGCTTTAGAGCATGATGCGATCGACCAGCATTCCGGCCGACCAAAATCATCATACGGTAACAAAGATCCAGTGTTTGCTGCTGATGCGCTGCACGGGCAGCGAACGCTGGACGATCGAATGGGTCGAGCGCACGCCGTGCATGCGCTCATCCGCGAGTCGTCGAAAATGGGAGAGATGCAGAGCGCTCGCCCTGTTGTGGCGAGACGGCCGAATATCTGGCCTCAAATCGATCCGTGATCTCTAGCGCATCGCCGGGATAATCACAATCCCGAAATAGGCCGCGGAGAAAAACCGTCTGGCGTGCCGGCGAAATCGCGGGTTCTTGCGATGTTGTTTTGGTGTGCGACTTTCAATATTCCAGGCCGCCCGTGCAGGCTCAGCCGCTTCGGAGGGCCGCGATCGAGCCCGGCGGCTTCGAAGCGCGTTAGCACTCTCGCCGATTGAGTGCTAAGAGATCCACACCCGGCGCGGATGATTCGGTCCGCCGCCGCCTTTCCCGTCCGGGCTCCGTCATGCCGACGCGAGACCCGCAGGCGGGACGACCAGGACGCCACACATGAAGTTTCGCCCGCTGCACGACCGCGTGGTGCTACGCCGCATCGAGGGCGAGGAGAAGACCAAGGGCGGGATCATCATCCCCGACACCGTCAAGGAGAAGCCCCAGGAGGGCGAGGTCGTCGCCGTCGGACCCGGTGCCCGGGACGAGGCCGGCAAGATCAATCCCCTGGAAGTGAAGCCCGGTGATCGCGTGCTGTTCGGCAAGTGGTCCGGCACCGAGGTCAAGATCGACGGCCAGGACCTTCTGATCATGAAGGAATCCGACATCATGGGCGTCGTCGCCTAGAGTCGTACCGGATCGCGCCGTCCCTGATCGCACTGCAATCGGGTACGGCACTCAGTCCTAGATTCGACGCGCCCGCGAACGCCGAACCGGTACCCGTTTCAGCAGCCGGCGCTCTGAGGGCGTCCGCTCCCGCAGATGCTGCCCAAGCCCTTCGAGGCGCCCGCTCCGGCGCGCCTCGGGGCCGAACGACAACAGAAGAGATTGTCCATGTCAGCCAAAGACGTCCGTTTTTCCGTCGACGCCCGCGAGAAGATGCTGCGCGGCGTCGAGCTGCTCGCCAGCGCGGTGAAGGTGACGCTCGGCCCGAAGGGCCGGAACGTCGTGATCGAGAAGAGCTTCGGCGCCCCGCGCATCACCAAGGACGGCGTCACCGTCGCCAAGGAGATCGAACTCGCCGACAAGTTCGAGAACATGGGCGCCCAGATGGTGCGCGAAGTGGCCTCGAAGTCGAGCGACATCGCGGGTGACGGCACCACCACCGCCACCGTGCTGGCCGCCTCCATCGTCCGCGAGGGCGTGAAGTACGTCGCCGCCGGCATGAACCCGATGGACCTGAAGCGCGGCATCGACCTCGCGGTCGCCGCGGTCGTGAAGGACATCAGCGAGCGCTCCCGCAAGGTCGCCTCCTCGGAGGAGATCGCCCAGGTCGGCACGATCTCCGCCAACGGCGACAAGGAGATCGGCGAGATGATCGCCCACGCCATGCAGAAGGTGGGCAACGAGGGCGTGATCACGGTCGAGGAGGCCAAGACGGCCGAGACCGAGCTCGACGTCGTCGAGGGCATGCAGTTCGACCGCGGCTACCTGTCCCCGTACTTCATCACGAACGCGGAGAAGATGGTCGCCGAGCTCGAGGATCCCTACATCCTGATCCACGAGAAGAAGCTGTCGTCGCTGCAGGCGATGCTGCCGGTGCTCGAGGCCGTGGTGCAGACCGGCAAGCCGCTGCTGATCATCGCCGAGGACATCGAGGGCGAGGCGCTGGCCACCCTCGTGGTGAACAAGCTGCGCGGTGGCCTGAAGGTCGCGGCCGTGAAGGCGCCGGGCTTCGGTGACCGCCGCAAGGCGATGCTCGAAGACATCGCGATCCTGACCAAGGGCCAGATGATCGCCGAGGACCTCGGCATCAAGCTCGAGAACGTGACGCTCGACATGCTCGGCCGCGCCAAGCGGGTGCGCATCGAGAAGGAGAACACCACGATCATCGACGGCGTCGGCGAGAAGACCGACATCGAGGGCCGAATCTCGCAGATCAAGGCGCAGATCGAGGAGACCACCTCGGACTACGATCGCGAGAAGCTGCAGGAGCGCCTGGCCAAGCTCGCGGGCGGCGTCGCGGTGATCCGCGTCGGCGGTTCGACCGAGGTCGAGGTCAAGGAGAAGAAGGACCGCGTCGACGACGCCCTCCACGCCACCCGCGCGGCTGTCGAGGAAGGCATCGTCCCGGGCGGCGGCACCGCGCTGCTGCGCGCCAAGAAGGCCGCCCAGGGCCTCACCAGCGACAACCCCGACGTCCAGGCCGGCATCAAGATCGTGCTGAAGGCGCTCGAGGCCCCGATCCGTCAGATCGCCTCGAACTCGGGCGTCGAAGGCTCGATCGTGGTGGGCAAGATCCTGGCCAACGCCTCGGAGACCTACGGCTTCAACGCCCAGACCGAGGAGTATGTCGACATGCTCCAGGCCGGCATCGTCGATCCGTCCAAGGTCGTCCGGGCGGCGCTCCAGGGTGCGGCTTCCGTGGCCGGCCTGCTGGTCACCACCGAGGCGATGATCTCCGAGCTGCCGCGCAAGGAAGCCCCGGCCATGCCGGGCGGCGGCGGTATGGGCGGCATGGGCGGCATGGACTTCTAAGCCGGCTCCAGACCTCGACACGACGACCCGGCGCGGGCGCCTTTCACGGCCGCGCCGGGTCGTCATCTGTAAGCCGGCCCGGATCATCGATCCGGGCCGGCGCCGTCCGCAACGGCGACTCCGTCCACACCGCACCAAGCGGGCCGATGCGGGTTGTCCCTGGTGCCGGTCGGGAGATTTCGATGCGCGTGCAGACCCTTCGGGACGGGATCGTCCTGGCCCTCCGCCCGCCGCTCGCCCCCTGCGTCGTCGTCCTGGCGCTGGTGACGACTGTCCTCCTGGCGGCGCCCGCCCCGGCCCGGGCCTGGGGCGTTCCCGGTTGCAGCAACCTTCCCGAATACAATCGCGCGCTCGGCGCTCTCCAGGGCATGACCAGCGCCTGCGACATGAGCGTCGCGCGTGCGCGCGAAGTCATCGCGGAGCATGACGGCGTCCCGGTGGTCGTGCCGCAGGCAGCGCCGCCGCCCCGGGTCCAGGTCCGGCGCCACCCGGCCCGGCCCCATCACAGGATACCGCGCAAGCGCCGCAATACGGCCCGCGCCTCCTGAGCCGCACCGTCGTCGTCCCGAAAACCCGGCGCCCCCTTCGGGATGATGCTCCGGCTGCGCTAAAGTCCGACGGCGGCGTCGTTGGCAGCCGGCTCTGTCCCGCTTTCCGTGGGGATGAAGGATACGCTCCGTGCGGCTCGATCTCGGTCACAAAGGCGATTGGATCGTCGATCCCCGCGAACTCGCGTCGCGTCTGGGCGTCACCATGGCCGTGCTCAAGCAGCAGGAACGCCTCGGCCAGGTCGAGGCCCGCATCAAGCCCGGTTCGGGCGCGGAGGCGGATCAGACCCGCGTGACGGTTCGCCTGCTCGACAAGGGCTGGCGGGGCATCTTCGATGGGAGCGGGGCGCTCATCGCCGAGGAGCGATGGTGACGGGCCGCCCGGAGCGGTTCGTGGCCGGGCAAAAGGTCATCGCGGCCAAGAAAGCCGCGGCGCCGGGACAATGCGTGGTACAGACCTGAAGAGATTCCGCCGCTGCTCTCGCCGAGGACCGACATGAACGCCTTCAGATGGCTTATGGCCAAGGTTATCGGCTTCCTGTTCTCGCAGACGATCGACCACAAGAACCGCAAAGCTGCTGCCGACAAGGAGGGCGGGACCTACGATGCGGCCCCGGCTTATCAGTCATCCGGGTTCGAAAGTGATTATCATGCAGCGACCAACCTGCTGAAACAGCGGATGGACAAGAACTTTCCCGATAATTTTCACGCCCGGCTGGGGTCGCAGGCCAACAGCATGTACGATTACGGCGAGGACCGTGCGGAGGCCGTCGACACGGCCTCGACCGCGATCGCGATGGCGCTCCGGAACGGTGCGACCGTCAGCCAGGCCGCGGAGGCCGGCGCAGCCAGCGTCGGCATCTGAGGACGTCCGGACGGCTGCGCGCCGCCCGATACCGTCTGCAAGAGGGTCGTAACCGGGGGAGAGACGCCGCGGGGCTTCGGGGGCTCCGCAGCGTTACCGCGGGGCGGCCTCGGATCCCATCACCAGAGATTGCGCGGCAACCGTCGCTTCCAGCGCTCGCCGGCCTTGAGGGTGTCGCCCTGCCGGGAAAGCCGGATCGGGCGCGTCGGCATCGCGGCCGGCTGGCTCACGACCGCGACCGGCGGCGGGGCGAGAACAGGCCGCGCCACCGCGACGACCGGCGTCTGCGCCCGCTTGGACGGCACCTTCGAAGCCGGCTTCGAAACGGCCTTGGCACGGCGCACCCGTGGCAGGCGCTCGACCGATGGGGCTTCGTCCGCCGCGTCGGCCTCGGGCTCGCTCGCCGTCGCGAACATCGGCACGAGGCTCGGCAGCACCCGGCGGGCCGGGGTCTCGGCCGGCACCGGCTCGACAGGAACGGCGGGCGCGAATGCGGCCTCGGCCGGCTTGTCGGCGGTGTCCGGCGGAATGTCCCACCACTGGTCGGGATTGTCGCGGTGCCGCGTCGTCGTATCGACCAGCGCGACGCGGGAGGTGCGGGTATGCTTGACTTCGACCGTGAACGGCCGCGCGCTCCGGCGCTTCATGTGGGCGGAATTCCTGAGACTAACGTGCCCGGCGGCGCAAAATGTGCCGGCAACGTTCAAGCATCATACGGGACTGAACCGCGCGTTGTCGAGCGCGGAGATCAACAATCCTGTTCGTGCAGCATAGGCTTTCGGGATGACCTCAAGTGCCGCGGCTCCATAGCACAGTCGAAGTACTGCCTTCTGCGCTTCACGGTTGTGGCGGCGGTGCCGATTTGGGCCGACCGGGTTCGCGCGTCGCCAACCCGGGACCGGCGGCCGAGCCGGCGTCGAAGCCGGGCCGTTCAAGGCTGGTGCGTCTCTCGCGCCGCGCGCCTGCGCCTCTGGACGGCCTCGCGGACATGCGTGACCAGCAGGGCGACGAGGCGCATCTCGACGCTCTCCGTCCGCCCGTGCGCCTCCGACCGGATCGCCTCGGCGGCGAGCGCGTCGGCCTCCCGCTCCAGCCGTTCGAGATCGGCGGGCTCGGCGCCCGACACGGACAGCCAGATCTCCAGGAGGCGCATGACCCGGGTCGGCGGCCGCCGCGGCCGGAAGCGGCGATACAGGCCGATGCCCGCCGCGCTCAGCGAGGCCGCCGCGCTGATCATCAGCCCGAGCCAGTAGGCCCCGTTCTGGGCCTGATCCGCCAGGCTCGGCTGGTTTCCGGTCAGGTAGGAAGCGGCACCCGGATGGATGGGGAGCGCCTGGACCTTGTCGTCGGTGTCGGGCGCCTCGATGCCGGCCAGGTCGTCGTCGAGCGCCACGAGCCGCGGCTTGCCGGTCAGGACCTCGCGGGTGATCTCGCCGGCGAGCCAGTCGGGCATCGCGCCCCTGGCGACGAGCCGGTGGCTGACCGACAGGGTGGTGATGTCGTCGCCCGGCGCCGGCAGGGAGCCCAGGAAGGCGCCCTTGGGCACGTCGATCGTGTCGAGTACGGGATGCTCCTTGGCGATCGCCGCCGCCTCGTCGACCTCGAACAGCTTCACCGCCCCGGAGCCTTTGCGCAGCGCCGTGAACAGCGGCAGCCACAGCGCGCTGCCGACCGGGGCCACGACGAACATCGAACCGATCTGCCGGGTGCGGGCGGCCTCGGCCAGCTGGTCCAGGCTCAGGATCCTGCGATGCACGCTGCCCAGCGGCACGCCGAAATGGGTCAGGATCAGGTCGAGCAGCCGCGGATCGAGCTTTCGCCCGTCGAGGAGTCCGACCGTGCTGCCGCGCAGCTTGGCCACGCTGTCGACGGCGCTGCCGCCGGGCGCGACGAACACCACGGCGTCTCGGCGCAGGATGACCAGGGTCTGTCCGTCCTTCGGGGCGGCATCGCTGCGCACCAGGGCGAGCTGGGTCTTGCCCCGGTCCAGGGCCTCCGCTGCCCCGAGGCGGTCCGGCTCGAAGATCGTCCGGATGCGGACCCGCGGATGCCGGGTCTCGAAGAGCTGCGTCAGCGCCTGGGCCGCCTCTCGATCCTCCGTGCTGGTCTTCGCGACCGCGATGTCGAGGGCGAGCAGGCCGAGCAGCAGGTGGACCAGCACGGCAACGATCGCGGCGCACGCGATGACGCTTAGGGCGATGAGTGTCGTCTTGGACCGCCCGATCATCCGTGCCGCGCTGCCTGCCGAGCCGACAGCATAACGTGAGAGGGCGGCTCAGGGTCCGGGCCGACCGCTCGCCGTCCGACGGCGACCCTTCCGCGTCGAATGGGTCCGTGAACCAGAGGGCGGCTCACGGACTTCTCCATCCGCCGGGGCGATCCGTTCGTGCCGCGGCAGGAGGAATCCCGATGCGTATCCCCTCTCTCGCAGCGCTGGCCGGTGTCGGCCTCGTCATCCTGTGCCTGCCTGCTGCGGCCGTCCCTGCCGGTCCCGGCGCCGGATTGGCCACGCCGTCCGCCCTGCTCACCCAGGTCCGGATGCGGCGCCACCACATGCGCCGGGGCAGCATGGCGCGGACGCAGCGGAAATATCCGGGTGCGAGCTTCGTGCGGAACACCACGCGGGGCGCGCCGGCCGGCAGCAGCGGCGGCAACGGCACGACCGGCAGCTACGCCGCCCCGAGCGGACGCTAGATCTGGTCCCGATCGCGGTGCGATCGGGGTCATCGCTCAGGCCTCGAAATAACGCGCTCGCTTGCGCCGAACCGGCCTCCACGTCGCCGGCCAGCAGGCTGGCGCGTCATGCCGGATACCGGCACCGGAGCGATGCATGCGCTCCGTGATCCGCATCGTTCCTTCCGCGTGTCTTCCGAAAGCCGGCGGCCACCTTTCGGGATGACGCTTCAGCCTCCGGCCCCGTCGCGGCGGGCTTCTCGACCGGCGCTTCGGCTCGGGCATCCCTCCGACGCCCCTGCCGTCCTGGAGCGCCCGGTTCGATCCCGTGGGCTGCCGGAAGGAAACTCCGGCTCCCGCGGTACGTTTTGGCTCGAAGACCGTGTGCAACGCGCACCCTGCAACCAGGATGTCGAGGAGCCCATGATGCGTCAGGCCGTCTTTACTGTTCTTGCCCTCACTGCAGCCGCGCCGGCCCTTGCCCAGACCCATACCGGTCCGGCGCCGATCAAGCAGCCTGGACCGCCACGGCAGGTGGCCCCCGGCACGCCGCCGGGAACGGTCGTCGTCCCGGACGGCGCCAAGAACGGCGGCCCCGGCACGACGGCCGTCATCGCGCCCACCGGCACGGGCGCGGCGACGATCACGACCGACACGGCCGCGGGCGGCAACGCCAGCCAGCCCGAGCGCGGTGTTCCCCAGACCGGCGGGGGCGGGAGCGGCGACAACGGCGGCGGCTGAACGATCCGCGTTCGCGCATCGTCGTGTTCAGAAAGCCGGCGGCCATCTTCCGAGGCGATGCCTCAACCGCCGCCACCGCCGCCGCCACCCGTTCCGGGACCGCCGAGATTGCCGTCCTTGTTGGGGGTGTTCCAATGGATGATGCCGTCGTCGGCCGGACGCAGCGTCGTAGCCGGCGGCGGGGGGACGCCGAAGCGCAGCCGCTCGATCGTGCCGCGCCGATGCGGCCGGTCGGCCCCGCGATGCTGGGCGGCGGCGGGGTCCGAGGCGAAGCCCGCGAGCGCGATCACGAGCCCCATCACCGTCGCGCGTCTCATCGGGCAACCCCACATCCTGCCGAGCGGTCTTCCAGCGCGTGATCGATACGCCGACGCGAGGGCCGCGTCCGTCCTGTCCGATCGGCAACGAGCCGCGACGCGTGCGGGTTTCCGCACCCTTCGCGGCCGCGTCCGCGGGCAGCCGCGAGCGGACGAGTCCCGCAGTGGGAACGCTCGGCCGACCGGCCCGCAGGATCCGCTAACCGCGCTCCGGCATACCCAGTCGCGAGCCGCGTTGCGTATGGGCTCGACCGCTGGTGAGATCGGACGCTCCCCCGCCCCGTGAGCAGATCGGGGCGGGGCCGAGCGGCCGGAACCCCGGCGCTTGCGCCGACGCTGCGTCCGTGGCCGCAAAACGGCCGCACCTCCGCTGCCAGGATTCCCGCATGCGCACGATCTTCGCCGCCGCCCTCCTCGTCTGCTGCGCCACGGCCGCCTCGGCCGGGGAACCGCTCCTGGACGGTCCGGTGGCGGCTGGCGGCTTCGGCATGAGCGGCTCGGACTATTACGGCGACATCCGCAGCCGGATGCCGTTCACCCGCGAGGGCCCGCCGCGGCCGGTCGGCGTCGCCGACCTCGAGCGTGCACGGGCCGCGCGGATGCGTGCGGCGACCGCGTCCCGGCGGGTGGAGGCGCGGTCCTCGGCCCGGCGGCGCACGCCCCACGGCTGAGCCGGCCGGCCCCGACGCCCCGAGATGTGTTCGTTTGGCGCCCGGCACGGCCCCTGGAGCCTGCGCGGGACCCGGATCCCCGGGCCCGCGGCTTCCGCGGTTCAGGCCGATGCCCTGATGAGCTGGACCAGGCGCGGCAGCGCCGCGTCGGTCTGGTCGGGATGGCTGAGCCGGTCCGCGTAGTCGCCGATCGGGCGCGGCTTCCCGAACAGGTAGCCCTGCATCTCCCCACACGCCTCGTCGGCCAGGAACCGCCTCTGCGCGGGCGTCTCGACGCCCTCGGCGACGACCCCCATCCGGAGGCTCCGGCCCAGGCTCAGCACGGCCCGCACGATCACGGCCGCCTGCGGATCGACGCCGAGCTGCGCCACGAACGAGCGGTCGATCTTCATCTTATCGAACGGGAAGGCCTGCAGGGTCGCCAGCGACGCGTAGCCGGTGCCGAAATCGTCCATGCTGATCCGGACGCCGAAGCTCTTCAGGCGCCGCAGGATGTTGATCGCCCGGGCCATGTCGTTGATGATGACGCTCTCGGTGACCTCCAATTCCAGCCGGTCCGGCGACAGGCCGGTCTGGGCCAGCACGGCCAGCACCGTCTCGGGCAGGTCCGGCTTCTGGAACTGCCGCGGCGACAGGTTCACCGCGACCTTGAGCGACGGCGCCCAGGTCGCGGCCTCGCGGCACGCCTCGCGCAGCACCCAGTCGCCGAGCGCGATGATCAGCCCGGTCTCTTCGGCCAGGGGGACGAACACGCCGGGCGGAATCTGGCCGCGCACGGGATGGGTCCAGCGCACCAGCGCCTCGAACCCCACCAGCGCGCCGGAGGCGCCGTCCACCTGGGGCTGGTAGTGCAGGCTCAGCGCGTTGTCCGCTAGCGCCTGCCTCAGGTCGCTCTCCAGCACCCGGCGCTCCTCCGCCTCCTCGTCCATGTCGGCCCCGAACACCCTGAAGGTGCCCCGGCCCTCCGCCTTGGCCCGATAGAGCGCGAGGTCGGCCCGCCGGTACAGGCATTCCGCGCTCACCCCGTGCTCCGGCGCCAGGGCGATGCCGACGCTCAGGCCGACGCCGATCCGCTGCCCGCCCACCTGGAGCGGTGCCGCGAACAGGCCGGTCAGGCGCTCGGCGACCGCGACGGCCTCCTCGGGACCGCCGGTGAGCAGGACGGCGAACTCGTCGCCGCCCAGGCGGGCCACGACGCCATCCCCCACCGACGACCGCAACCGGTCCGCCACGCTGCGCAGCAGGTCGTCGCCGGCCTGGTGGCCGAGCGTGTCGTTCACGCCCTTGAAGCCGTCGAGGTCGAGGTACAGGACCGAAGCGGTGCCGCCCCGGACGGCGATCTCTGCGAGGCACCCGTCGAGATGCTCCCGGAACAGGCCGCGGTTCGGCAGGCCCGTCAGGATGTCGTGGCGCGCCAGCCGCGCCACCTCGGCCTCCGCGGCCTTGCGCTGGGTGATGTCCGTAAAGGTCCGCACGAAGCCACCGTCCGGCAGCGGCACGGTCCGGATCTCCAGCACCAGGCCGTTCGGGCGCACGCGCTCGTGGACATGCGCCTGCTCCGGGCCGCCGCGCTCGATCCAGTCCCGGTACGACCGATCGGTGCGGTTGTGCTCGCGGTGGCGCAGCTGATGGCGCAGGACGGCCTTGTAGCTCGGGGCTCCCAGCATCATCGCGCGCGGCAGGTCCAGGAGCGCCAAGGCCCGCTCGTTGCACACCTGAACCGTGCCGCGCCCGTCCACCCGGATCAGCCCCTGGTCCATGCTGTCCAGGGTCATGTCGAGCAGCAGGGTCTTCTCGCGCAGGGCGAGGCCCTGGTGGGCCAGCGCCGCGTTGATGGTGCGCAGGTGGTCAAGCATCAGCGCCAGCGCCGCGAAGGCCAGGATCACCGCCATCATCACCGCGATGCCGCCCGCCACCGCGCCGCGGGCGAGGCCGAGATCCAGGGTCTCCTGCGCCGGGTCCGGGACCACGCGCGCCGCCGCCATGGCCAGGAAGTGCAGCCCGGCGATGGCCGCCGTCAGGATCGTGGCGGCGGCCACCCGGGTCCTGGCGTCGCCGCCGCGTCCGTGGACCATCAGGGCAGCGCCTGAGAGGCCGCAGCCGATCGTCGCCGCCACGACGGCCAGGGTCCGATCCCAATCGAAATGTCCGGGCAGCACCACGCCGGCGATGCCCAGGAAGTGCATGCAGGCGATGCCGCCGCCCAGGACCACGCCGGCGACGGCCTCCGCCCAGGGCGAGCCCTGATGCGCGGCGCGCAGGAGCGTGAAGGCGACGAGGGCGGCCGCGATGGCGACGATCAGGGACAGCAGCGTGGTGGCGACCTCGTAGCCGACGACGACACCGGGATCGTAGCCGAGCATCCCGATGAAGTGGGTGCTCCAGATGCCGGCGCCGGCCGAGAAGCTGGCGGCCAGAAGCCAGCTCGGCGCCCAGGCGCCACCCTTGCGCACGCGCTGCTCGAGCAGCAGGGCGACGTAGCACGAGATCCAGCAGACACAGGCTGCCAGGGGAACCACCCAAGGGGTGTGCTCGTCGGTCAGGCAGGCCAAAGCGCGGTACATGGGAGCCTCGCCACGCGGCAATACGGGCGCACGATAGCGCGGCCAATACTAATCAGAAGTTGCATTTCGGGATAAGAATTCACCCCTCGGGAGGGTTGTTCCGGGTCATCGCGTCGTCTCTTGCGCGGCATGACCAGACAGTCCCGGCTCGAACTCCGATGCGGGCCTGCCGGATCTTCGCGCCCGGCCCACCCATCCGGCACGGAGAATCGCCGTCGATAAGCGCGAAAGGCCCCGAAGATTGCTCTTGGGGACGGTTCTCAAGCCTGCCAGCGTGGCGGTTACATGCCGCCAGCGCGCGTCGGCCATGCCTCATGACCGGTGGCCCGGCCGTCGGACGCGCGGTAGGTGACGGCTCCTCCCAAGACGACCCCTTCGGGCCCGCTCGGCACAAGCCGCGGCGGGCTCTTTTTCGTTAAGCGTTTCCCCATACCCCTCTTCTGTACCCACGATCCGACGCCGGCCCGGCTCTCCGCCCGCCGCCGACGGATCGTTCGACGGCTTCCTTTGGCATCCCGCATGAAAAACCGCTTCGCGTTCCTGGCCTTGATGATCGTATGCGCGGGCCCGGCCCTCGCCCGGGGCGACCGGTCCGGGCCGGGCTGCGACGACCCGCAGACGACCGGCTCTCTGCCCACCGGGATGCGGGACCTGGACGCCCTGGCCGTCGAGTCCGACAGGGTCGCCGTGATCCCGCCCGAGGACAGCTGGCAGGAGCAGGCGCAGCAGAACGCGGAACGCCGCAGGCGGGAGCGTGCGGAAGGATGCGGGGTCGATTGACGGTCGCGGCATCGGGCGGGCCCACGCGCGACTCGCCCGGGCGGCCGCAAGCCGAACAGGAGGCGGGACAGCCCGCCACTTGTCGTTGATCCCCCGAGCAATCACCGCCACTGTACGCACGAATATGCCGACGCTGCCGGCAACCATCCGCGGGCGTGGACTTGAACGCGAAGGGCGATCCGACATGAGGCTTCTGGCTCTCGGTGCCGTCATGGCCCTCACGGCAGCACCGGAGGCGCTGGCGCAGAGCATGCAGGACGTCCCGGTCCAGCGCGACCTCAGGCGGATGGACCGGCTCGACAGGCGCCTCGACCGCGACGGCATCCGGCCGGTCGACCCGAACGTGACGCCGGACAATCCCGACGGCGTCGTCGGCTTCGACGGCGTGCCCGACAATTACGGCGACCGCGGCGTCATCGATGACGGCCCCCTGCCGCCTGGCTCGCCGGCCGATACCGACGACGACTGAGCGGCTGCCGCGCGGCGGGAGCGGTGCCGATCGCAGTGCAACCCAGTTCGCCGCTCGGGCTTTGATGTCACGCGCGCTGGCGCCCAGCCGGTCTCCGCTTCGGAGGTCCGCACGCTGCAGGCGATCGGGAGACGGACAGATGGCTGACGACACACCGGACGCCGACCGCGTCGCCCGGAGGATTGCCGAGAACGTCTACGCCGCGTTCTGCCGGCAGGCGACGATGCCGGCCCACCCGCTCGAAGAGCAGACGATCCTGGCGCGGCTCGTCGAGGCGATCCGCCCCGAGGTCGGGACCGGTTCGCCCGGAGCGCTCGTCGAGGCCGCCAACGCGGCCCTGTCCGCATGGGAGCAGCGGGACCCCGAGATCCGCGGGCCGCGCGTCGTCGCGGTGAACCCGATCGATGGTGCCGTGACCGTCGGATAGGGCATCGTCCCGAAGGGCGGTCTCCGGCGTTCGGCGGGACGACGGGCCGCATTCGAATGGGAGCGCACCGTTCCAATTCCGCTGTCCGGCGCGATGGGCCGGCCGCGCGGGAGCGGTGACGAAGGGGGAGCGGTTTTGAGCAGGGGTGCGCATGCGCAGGGGTCGGTCCAGGTCTGGCGTATCGAAGCGGGCTTTGCCCGAGAGCCTGACGCAGCATCTCTCGGATCCGAAGATCCGGGTCCTCAAGACGCCGGATGGCCGACGCCGTTCCTTTCGCGCGGCCGGCGCTGTCCGGAAGGTCCTCGTCTCGCTCGTGACCCTCGCCGTGCTCGTGCTGGCCGGGGGGCACCTCGTGAACGCGTGGTAGGAAAACCGCGGCGGGATCGGCCCTACCTGAAACGGCCAGGCTGCCTATGTCTCCGCTGCAAGGAGCCGTTCAATCCATGATCATGATCATCATCTGCTTCCTCGCGCCATGGCTCGCCATGTTCCTGCGCGGGAAGGTTCTGCAGGGCATCCTCTGCATCATCCTCCACATCACGATCATCGGCTGGATCCCGGCGACGATCTGGGCCCTGGTGGTCACCCGCAGGGAAGCCGCCTGACACGCCGCCGGCGCCGACGAGGAGGTCCGCATGCCGCCCAAGCTCACCAAGACGATCATCGGGGCCGTGGTCGCCGTCGCGCTCGCGGCGGCGGTGTCCTACGGGGTCATCAGCCAGCAGACCGCCGATCAGATCCAGACCAAGGCCAACCAGACGCTACAGACCGACCAGACCGCGCCGGGCCCGGCTCCGCAGCAGCAGACCCCGCCGCCGCCCCAGACTCCCAACCCGCAGTCTTCGAACCCGCAGTCTCCGAGCGATCCGAAGGCGTCGCCGCAGGCGCCCGCGGCCCGCCCGTAGGGAGCCGCGTCCCTCGCTCCACGACGCCGACGGGTCCCTGGGCCTGCGCCTTACTGGAGCGAGCCCGGACCCGGCGACATCGAGCGCCCGGCCTCGAGCAAGGCACGGATCTTCGCGGTGGCGTGGGCGAGGATGTCGGGGCGCGCCTCGTCGTAGGACGTTTCCGTGACGAAGCTCTGGAGCGCCTCCTCGATCCGGTCCTCGATCTCCTCCATGACCGTCAGGGCTTGCGGGCCCTCCCGGCGCAGGTAGGCATCCGCCAGGGCCAGGTAGGCCGCGCTGGCGAGTAGAAACGCGACCCCGTTGGCTTCCTGCGCCATCTCGGAGCCCGACTCCGGGCTGCCGGCTTGGTCGTCCGAGAACTCATCGATCATAAAGTCATGCTCTGCACGGAATCCCTGCCAGAGCATGTCCCAGTTATTGCGGCGCACACAGCTGCAAAGACTGCGTATCAGCTTGACCGTAAGGCGCCGAATACTACTTTTGCGTCGATGATCTCAAATAATTGCACCCTGTGGTTGCAATTGCGCGCAGGGCTCCATCGATCCGTGTCGCCGCCGAGGGCGGGCCTTACGTCCTACACGATACCGCTGCCGTCGTACGGCCACGGCCGGCCGAGATGGGCCGCGACGGTGGCCGGATCGTCGCCGACCGCCCGCACGGCGGCCGTCACAGTCTCGACGGGCACCTGAAGGCGCCGCGCCCAGTACGCAGCCGAACTCGGGTCCTCGACGTTCACGCGCTTCGGCTCTTGGGACACATCGGACATGGCAACCTCCGCCGGGAGAACCGCCCGGGAGCCCGGACGGTTCAGACGCTGGGTACGGGGCGGGACGAGCCCCGATCCGTACGGATTACCAGCCGCCGTAGAACCGGCGCGGGCCGTCGTAGCCCCCGGGGCCACGCTCGTAACCACCCCCGTGGCCGTACCCATATCCCGGACGGCCGCCATAGGGGCCCCGGGGGCCGCCATAGCCCCATCCGCGATCGTTGGGACGGCAATGACCCCACGGGTTCGGATGGAAGCCCGGACCGCAGCCGCCGGCCACGTGCTCGATCAGCCCGGCGCTGTCGGGCGGGGCGTACCCGAACGGGGCCGCCTGCGCCGCCGTGCCGGTGGCAAGTCCTGCCGCGACGATCGCGGCGATACCGAGCATCCTGGAACGCACCATGACCCGATCTCCTGAACCCGTCGGCCCGCATCTGCCGGACCGGATGACCAGAGGATGTGGCCGGCGGCCTGAACCGGTTCCGGTCGGATCGTTCATCAATCCGACGGGGACTGGATTGATCGATCGCAGGGCGGCCTTCCGGAATGACGCATCAAGACAGCGTGTTCGCCAGTCTGGCGCGCTGCGAAGACCCGTGCGGACGCGCACGGCGCCGGATCGCCGGCAGGCGTAGCAGTGTGGGTGCCGGATCCGGAACGCGGTGCGCCGCCAAGGTCCGGTCCGCCGCTTTCGACGCTCTCACCAGTATGCCCATCCGTCTGTACCGTGACAGGCTGAACCAGCTTCATTTTGGAACGGGCCGGCGGCCAAATTGTTGAAACGCCATATTCACCAGAACAGGACAACCCGGATGCGCAAGCTTGCACTCGCTTCGACGGCACTGCTCGGACTAGGCCTGCTGGCGTCGGCACCTGCCGAGGCACGCGGCTGGGGTTATGGCGGCGGCTACGGTCATGGCGGCTACGGATACCGGGGCGTCGGGTTCCGCGGCGGTTACGGCGGCTATCGTGGCTACGGCGGTTACGGCCGCGGCTACGGCTACCGTCGCGGCATCGGCCCGGGCGCAGCCATCGGCCTCGGCATCGCCGGCCTGGCCGCGGGCGCGATCGTGGCCAACAGCTACGGCGGCTACGGTGGCTACGGCTACGGAAGCCCGGTCGGTTATTACGGCGGTGGCTACGGCTACGCGCCGGCCTACGGCTACGCCCCCGCTTACGGCTACGGCGGCGGCTACGGTTACCCGGCTTACGGCTACGGCTACTGAGCCTTCCACCACCTGACGCTGGCGTTTGTCGGGGCACTCGGATTCGATCCGGGTGCCCCTTTTCGCAGGTGGAATGCACCGCACCCGAAGGCCTGAGGCCGCCCGGCCGTCGCTCCGGGCGGCGTCGTTCAGGTCAGGGTCGGATCATCGGCGGTGATGCCATCCGCCGTGCCGGCCGCCTCAGGGTGGGTGGAATCCGATGGGGCGATCGCTGCTCCAGCGGTGCCAGCGGGGGCCGTACCCGCCGACCCTGCGGTCGCCGTGGAACGTCGCTCGGACCACGACGGGTCGGGCAGTCGTTCGGTCGACGGGGCCGGGACGACCGCCTCTCGGCTTGTCCCGGCCTGCATCGGAGGCGGTTTTTTATCGATCGCGCAGGCTTCCTCGCGTGAGAGCCGCTGGGGCGAGGGATCGGTCATGTGATGGGTGCGTCTGTCCATCGCGACAACTCCCGGTTTGGCTGCGCTTTCAGCGGAGCAAGGCGCGCAGGTCGACCAGGGTGGTGATCAGCCCGATCGCAGCCAGGATGAGCATCAGCGCCAGGAACCCCACGATGATCCGGTCGAGCCAGCGATCCTCGTGGCTGCAGAACAGCGGTGGCTCTTCATCCAGCGGAGACCGTGCTTCGTCCCGGCTGCGGGGCGTGTGCTCGCGTTGCTTCCTATCCGCCATGTGAATCGTCGTGGTATCGGTCATGACGGCGCAAGATCAGGCCCACGGTCACGACCCTGACTGCTCCGACACGTAGCCGAGGGCGCTCCCGGCCGAGCCGCTGCTGTAGAGCGTCGAGAGATCGCCGAGCGACACGATGCCGACGAGCCGCTTGTCCCGGTCCAGCACCGGCAGGCGTCGGATCTGGAGTTCGCCCATGGTCTGCGCGCCCGCAGCACAATCCTCGTCGGCGTAGCAGTACCGGACCTCGGTGGTCATCGCCTCGCGTATGGGCGTATCCGGCCCCTTGCCCGCGGCGACCGCACGCACCGTGATATCGCGGTCCGTCAGCATGCCGACCAGCCGGTCGTTCTCGCCGACGGGAACGACACCCGCGTCCAGATCCGCCATCAAGCGCGCGGCGTCCCGGATGCTCTGGTCTGATCGTACGACGGATACGTCCGCGGTCATCACGTCACTGATCGGCATGGCATTCTCCCAAATGACGGCAACGGGGCTCGTGATCGCCAAACGCGGCGGATCAGCAAGATCTACAACCGATCAAAGCAAGACCTGCGGCGGTGTTCCGATCAACAAAGACGGACAGCAAAGATATTTCAGGCATCTTTGTTGATGTGGTCGATGTCAAAAGAGATCATTCCGGCTGCGGGGTGGCGCCGACCTTGGTCTCTCGCCCAAGCCGTAAGATCAAGGTGTTACGGACGATCCGGTTCAGGCCGCCGGGACGTTCCGCGCCGGTCCGGCCGACCGCATCAGCTGTCCCAGCGACAGGCAGGCGGCCATGACGAAGATGGAGCAGCCCGGCACCCACATCAGGACGCCGCCGAGTTGCTGATCCTCCAGTGGCGTGTAGCCCCAGATCGGGGCCGTCAGCAGGTGGTCGGCGAAGAGCGGCCGGCCCGCGAAGGTCAGGATCGCTCCCAGAAAGCCCATCTGGATCGACGTGCCGATGCCGACGCCCAGGGCGATCAGCGCGTCCCGCCCGTCGGCCAGCACGGCCTGCCACACCATCAGGGCGCTGCCGAACAGGGTGATGTGCATCAGCCAGTAGACACGGTCGCTCGCGAAGGTGGCCGCGTACGGGGCGGGGCTGTGCCACAACCAGAGCACCATCGCGAAGACCAGCCCCGCGACGACGGGGCCTGGGCGTCGCGTGCCCGCCGCCTGCCGGCCGATCAGCGCTCCGAACGCCAGGACCGGGCGTCCCAGGATGATGAGGGGCGCACCGATGAGGGAGATCACCATGTGCTGGCCGACCCGGGCGGAGAAGAGCGCCACGGAGAGGGCGCAGAGCGGCGACACCAGGGCCAGGCCGGTGATACCCCAGCCGGCGAGGAACGAAGCGCGCTCCCCGCGGCTCAGCCGGGCACGGGTGCTGCCCACTCCGTACAACCCCGCGATCACCAGGAGGACCGCGATCAGGACCGGGTCGAGGTTCCAGTGCGCCATCAGCGTGCCCGGATCGGGCGGGCTGCCACAATAGGGGATCTGCGCCGGCATCGTGCGCCTCATCTCTTGGAAAACGATCGGCTGGAGCACGCGCCGCCGAGGCGGATACCAGTCCGGCGCAGGCGAGCGCGTCGAATCGAGGATTGGGAACGGCTCTAGAGGGCAGCGACGCCCGCTTCGGCCACGGCTTGGTCCTGCTTCGAGAACCCGCCGCTGACACCGACGGCGCCGATCACCGTCCCGTCGCGCTTGAGCGGGATGCCACCGGCGAAAATGACGACCCGGGCGTGGTTGCTCGTATGGATGCCGAAGAACTGTTCGTCGGGCTGCGACAGCTCCGCCAGCGCTTTGGTCGAGATATCGAAAGCGCGGGCGGTGAACGCCTTGTTGATGGCGATGTCGATGCTGCCGAGCCATGCCCCGGGCTGCCGGGCGAAGGCCAGGAGGTGGCCGCCCGCATCGACCACGGCGATGTTCATCGGCTGCTGAACCTGATCGCTGGCGGCCGTCTCGGCGGCGGCGATGATCCGCTTGGCGTCGTCGAGCGTGAGCATGGGCAATCTCCTTCGGGCCTCGGGAACCGGGCGAACGGTCAGAGCGGCGGGGCGATGCCGCCGGGCTTGCTCAGCGACTTCACGTAGGCCGCGATCTGCCACATCTGCTCGTCGGGGATCTTGCCGCGCCACGCGGGCATGCCCTTGGGGCGGCCCTCGTAGAGGGTGTCCACGATGTTCGGCAGGGAGCCGCCGTAGATCCAGTTGTCGTCCGACAGGGCCGGCCCGAAACCGCCGCCCCCGCCGGCGTGGCAGCCGTTGCAGTTGAAGGCGGCGTAGAGGGCCTTACCCTGCTCGATCGCGGCCGGGTCGTTCTCATACTTCTTGGCCTTCTCCGCGCCGGTCGTCGGGACCGCGGCGCCACCGACGCCCTGGGGCGTCAGCACCACTTGAGGCTGCTGGTTGCCCGCGGGGTCCTGGGCGAGCGCACGGTGCAGCATGGGCCCGGACACCAGGGCGACGAGACCGGCGAGGAGGGCATGGCGGCGCATCATCGTTGCGAATCCTGGCGTGAGGGCGTTGGGTTCGGAGCGTCCTGGGTCTCCGGCGTGTCGAGGCGCGGCACGCCATAATCGACCAGGATGGCGTCGATCTCGGCTCGGTGCCGCCGCAACGCTCCGCCGATCTCCTGGGCGAAGGCGCCCCCGTCCTCCTCGCGGCGCACGGCGAAGCCGATGTCGAAGGCGAGCGGCAGACGGGCCCCGTCGAAGGGCGGCCGCACGAGGTGGACCTGAAGCGGCGGATCCTGCCGGGCGGCGAAGTAGCCCGCCAACGGCCCCCAGACGACGGCCACGTCGACCTCGCCCTTCGCGACCGCCTCGACGATCCGCGAGGGCGGGTGCGGCGTGCCGTAATCGCCGTAGAGATCGTAACCGCGCACGTTCGCCACGATTCCCCGTCGGGACAGGGCGTGGGCCGGGGGCGTGTTGTAGCCGTCGTCCCCGACCATCTGCACGCCGATGCGCAGGTCTTTCAGGCGCGGATCGTCGAGAGCGGTGATGGGTACGGCATCCGCCTTCTGCACGAAGGCGTAGCCGGACCGGTAGACCGGCGCGGTCGGTCGAGCCATCTCCACGCCGACCGGCAGGCCCGGCACCACGTCGCACAGGCCGGCATTGAGCGTGTTGCGGAGGAACCCGCGCCGCTGCGCCCACCACGTATAGGTGAGTTCGGCGCCGAGGTCCTTCGCGACGATTTGGGCGATCCTGTTCTCGAAGCCTCCCCCGGCCTTGTCGGAGAAGGGCAGATTGTTCGGGTCGGCGCAGACCCGCAGGTCGCGTGCCGCGGCCGGCTTCAGGGTCGCGGTCGCCAGCAGGGGCAGCGCAGCCGCCAGCGCAACGAGACGCGCGGCCATGCTAGGCCGGGTTCTTGGCCAGCTTGAAGACATACAGCGTGCCTCCGGCCGTGGTGTATTGCGGGAGGTCGCGCATGGCCGCCACGAAACCGAGCGCCGCGGTACCCTCCTTCGGGTCGAGCCCGGCCGACACCAGTGCCCCGGACCAGCCGCCGACACCGTCGATAATCGAGACGTATTGGTGTCCGTCCGGCCCCTTCCACGTGGTGGGCTGGCCGATGATCCCGGAGCCGGTCTTGAACTTCCAAAGCTCCTTGCCGGTATGCGCGTCGACCGCTTTGAACCAGCCGTCCATGGTCCCGTAGAAGACGAGGCCGCCGGCCGTCGCCACCGCCCCGCCCCAGACCGGGAACTTCTCCTTGATCGTCCAGGCCTCCGAGCCGTCGGTGACGTTCCAGGCGGTGAACTCGCCGCGGTGGCCGCCGGGGCCCGGCTTCATGTTCACGTCGGCCCCGACATAGGGCGTGCCCTCGATGTACCCGACCTCGGACAGGCGCTCGTCCATGCAGAGGTTGTTGTGCGGCAGGTAGAGGAAGCCGGTCTGGGGCGAATAGCTCGACGGGCTCCAATCCTTGGCGCCGGGCGGGCTCGGGCAGATGTCGCGCACCACGGTGTCGACCTTCGGTGCCTTCTCGGTGTTGTGTTTCAGCTTGCCGGTCTTCAGGTCCACGCCGAAATTGGTGTTGGTGTAGTGGTAGGTGCCGGCCGAGAGGACTTCGCCGTTCGTGCGGTCCATCAGGTAGACGTGGCCGTTCCGGTCCGGATGGACGAGGGCCTTGCGCGGCTTGCCCTTCCACTCAATGTCGAGCAGCACGTTCTCGTTGACGCCGTCGTGGTCGTAATAGTCGTGCGGGCTGAACTGGTAATACCACCGCGCGTTGCCCGTATCGACGTCGCGGGCGAAGATCCCGGCAGTGAACTTGTTGTCGCCCGGTCGCTGCTCATGGTTCCACGGCCCGGGATTCGACGTGCCGTAATAGACGAGCCGGAGATCCGGGTCGTAGCTGACCCAGCCCCAGACCGAGCCGCCGCCATGCCGCCACATGTCGGCGGGCCAGGACTTGACCCCGAGGTCCTTGCCCTTCTCCTGGTCGTAGAAGGGCTTGTAATCCGCCCCGATCTTCACGTCGGTATCCGGGCCCGTCGTGTAGGCGCGCCAGATCTCCTTGCCGGAGCCGAGATCCAGGGCCTTCGACCAGCCGCGTACACCGAGTTCCCCGCCGGAATTGCCGACGATGACCTTGTCCCCCGCCACCAGCGGGGCCATCGTCATCGTCTCGCCCTGGTTGATGTCGCCGTTCTTATGCCGCCAGACCTCCTTGCCGGTCCTGGCGTCCACGGCCACCGTGACGTTGTCGAGGGTGTTGTAGAGGACCTTGCCGCCCGCATAGGTCGGCCCGCGGTTGACCGTGTCGCAGCACGCGACCCCCTGCGAGGCGATCTCCGATTTCGGGTCATAGGACCACTTCATCGGGAAACCGGGCTTGGTCAGGTCGAGCGCGTAGAGGATGTTGGGGAAGGCGGAGACCAGGTAGAGCGTGTCGCCGACCACGATCGGTGCGCTCTCCTGGCCGCGGTTCGTCCCGACCGAGAACGTCGAGGCCACCTGCATGCCCTGGACGTTGTCTTTGGTGATCTCGTCGAGGTCGCTGTAGCGGGTGAGCGCCGTGTTGCGCCCGGGGCTCGGCCATTGACCGGCGTTGTCCGTGTCGGCCTTCGCGGCGAAGGCCGGTAGCGTCGCCTTCGAGGCGCTTTCCGTGACGGGGTTGACGGTCGGCATGAGGACCTGAGGGTTCTTCGCCAGTTCGTCCCCGGGGGGCGGCGTCTTGCCTGAGGGCCCCTCCGTCCCGGTCCCCTTGCCCGTCGCAGGGCTCCTGTCCCGGCCCGCATCCTGAGCGAACGCGACGCTGCCCCAGACAAGTGCGATAACAGATACCGAGGTGACGGTCAGTCGCATGATCGCTCCGTCGCAGCAGACCGGGCCAAGTCGATGCTCGCCCCCTGTCGAGCCAACCGCGATCTTCCATTCGGGTTCTCAAAGTAAGGGTTTTTATTGCGAAAATAATTCCGCCGGGATTTATGATCTATGTTGTTTCGGTAGATCGGTGGGAGATGAACGATAGACTTCAAGATAGAGTGTGCGGGGCCGGCCCCCCTGGACGGGTTCATCGCTTCATGAGGTAGCGCTTGCGCGAGGACAGCAGGTCAGGGCATCGCGATGGCCGGGACTTCCTGCTTGCCGGCGCGACGCTCGGCGTAGCTTTACTGTGTGACTCCGCCTGCGCGGCGGCGGCCCCGCTCGGGTACATGACCGCGTTCGGCACGCGGGCCGACGGCATCCTGCCGCTGACCTACGGCACGATGGCGATCTCCTGCCTCGTCTCGGTGCTGATCGCGGCCCTGTTGGCCTGGGCCCTCCTCCGCCACCGGGGAACCGACCGTTCGGGCAATCCCCGAGCGCTGGCCGTGGCTCGTTCGGGCGGCGGCCTGCCGTGGATCTATGTCGGCGTCGGCGTCTCGACCCTCGTGCTGTTCGGCGCGGCGGCCTGGACGATGGTGGTGCTCTCCACCGTGGCCCGGCCCGCGACCAAGCCCAGGCTCACGATCGAGATCACCGCCCGGCAATGGTGGTGGGGTGTGCGCTACCTCAGCCCCGATCACGCGCGCACCGTCACCACCGCCAACGAGATCCACATTCCCGTCGGCGAGCCTGTGGCGTTCAAGCTCGCGAGCGAGGACGTGATCCACTCGTTCTGGGTGCCGGCGCTGCACGGCAAGACGGACGTCATCCCCGGCCAGACCAACACGACCTGGCTTCAGGCGCGGGTGCCCGGCACGTATCGCGGGCAATGCACGGAGTATTGCGGGCAGCAGCACGCGCATATGGGCTTCGTCGTCATCGCGCAGGAGCCTGAGGCGTTCGAGACGTGGTATCGGCATCAGCTGGCGCCGACACCGCCGCCGACCGGCGACCTCGCTGAGGCGCAGACGACCTTCGCGGCCAAATGCGGCCTGTGCCACGCCGTGCGCGGAACGCCGGTGGGCGGCAGGCTCGGACCGGACCTCACCCATCTGAAGTCGCGCACGACCCTCGCTGCCGGGACCGTGCCCAACAACCCCGGTTATCGCGGCGCCTGGATCGCCGATCCGCAGCACATCAAGCCGGGGTCGAAAATGCCTCGTCTCGACATCTCGGGCCCGGAGCTCGCCCGGGTCCAGGCTTATCTCGATACGCTGGATTAGGAGACCGCCATGGCGCATTCACCGGCGGCCTCCCCCGCGCGCATCCCCGAGGCGATCGAGCGGCCCGGCCAGGACGTGCTCGACCGGCTGGAGCGGATCTGGCGGACCGAGCCCGGCCTCCTCGGGGTGGTGGCCACCGTCGATCACAAGATCATCGGCATCCGCTACCTCGTCACCGCCTTCGCCTTCCTCATCGCGGGTGGCCTGGAGGCCCTGGCGATCCGCCTGCAGCTCGCCGGCCCCGACCGGGCGCTGATCTCGCCGCAGGCCTACAATCAGCTCTTCACGATGCACGGCGTGACGATGATGTTCCTCTACGCCTTCCCCGTGCTCTCCGGCTTCTCGAACTATCTCTGGCCGCTGCTGCTGGGCTCGCGCGACATGGCCTTCCCCCGGCTCAACGCCTTGTCCTACTGGATCTTCCTGGCCTCGGGGCTCTTCCTCTACGCGAGCTTCTTCATCGGGCAGGCGCCGGACGACGGCTGGTTCAACTACGTCCCCTACGCGTCGAAGGTCTACAATGCCGGCCCCAACATCGACTGGTATCTGCTGGGCCTGATCTTCCTGGGCATTTCCACGACCGTCGGTTCGGTGAACTTCGTCGTGACGTTGATGCGCACCCGCGCGCCGGGCATGTCGATCAACCGCCTGCCGATCCTGGTCTGGGGCACGATGACCGCCTCGGTCGCCAACCTGTTCGCGGTGCCGGCGGTCAGCCTCGCCTGCCTGCTCCTGTGGCTCGACCGGCAGTTCGGCACGACGTTCTTCGATCCGCGGGACGGCGGCTCGCCGCTGCTGTGGCAGCACCTGTTCTGGATGTTCGGCCACCCATGGGTCTACGCCCTGGTGCTGCCGGCCATGGGCATCGTCTCGGACGCCCTGCCCACCTTCTGCCGCCGGCCGCTGGTCGGCTACACCCTGGTGGCGCTCGGCACCGTCGCCACCATGATCTTCGGCTTCGGCGTGTGGGTGCACCACATGTTCGCCACCGGGATCCCCGACCTCGCGCTCTCCTTCCTCTCGGCGGCTTCGATCGTGATCGCGGTGCCGAGCGCGGTGGCGGTCTTCGCCTGGATCGCCACGATCTGGGGCGGGCGACCTGTCGTCACCACGGCGTTCCTGTTCTTCGTGGGCTTCGTCCTGCTGTTCGTGATCGGCGGCGTCTCCGGCTTCATGACCGGCTCGGTACCGGTCGACTGGCAGTTGACGGACACGTACTTCGTGGTGGCGCACATCCACTACGTTCTGGTCGGCATCAACGTCTTCCCGGTGATCGGCGGAATCTATTACTGGTTCCCGAAATTCACCGGCCGGATGATGAACGAGCGCCTCGGCCGGTGGAACGTCTGGACGATGTTCGTGGGCTTCAACCTCGGCTTCTTCCCGATGCACATCACCGGCCTGATGGGGATGCCCCGGCGCATCTACACCTACGGCCCGGAGATGGGCTGGACCAACCTCAACCTCGTCACCACGATCGGGTCCTTCCTGTTCGCGCTCGGCGTGCTCCTGTTCCTCGTCAACGTCGCGATCAGCCTGCGGGGCGGAGCGGTGGCGGGCGACAATCCCTGGGACGCGCCGACCCTCGAATGGGCGACCCCGTCACCGCCGCCGCCCTACAACTTCGCGGTGATCCCCACCGTGGCGAGCCGCCATCCGCTCTGGGAGGACCGCCTCGATGCCGACGAGCGCACCGACCGCTCGCAGATCGACCGGGGTCTCCTCCTCGACCACGGCCGGGAAACCATCGCGACGACGGTGCTGGATGCCGAGCCCGACGTGATCCTGAAGATGCCCGGCGACAGCCAAGCGCCGTTCTGGCTGACGGTCGCCCTGGCCCTGCTGTTCGTGGCGCTGCTCCTCCACGCGTGGTGGCTCGCGGGGGCGGCGATGATCGGCACCGGCCTCGCCATTTTGGCCTGGCTCTGGCCGGAACGCGGCCTCGGGCAGCGGCTTGCCGCAGCGACGGGAGCCCCCGCCCATGGCTGATTCAGCAACGCTCGCACCGCCGGCGGACAGGACCCTGGAGCCCGCCGAGCGGGCCCTGCCGGTCGGCACGGTGAGCGACGTCCGCTCCTCCGGCATGCTCGGGATGCTGTTCCTGATCCTGACCGAGGCGACGATCTTCGGCTACCTGATCTTCGGATACTTCTACACGGCCGCCTCCGCGCAGGGCGCATGGCCACCGCAGGGGTCGCCCGGCCTCGGCTACGCCCTCACCAACCTCGTCCTCGCCCTCGTCAGCGCCGGGGCGGTATGGTGGGCGGATCGCGCCATTCGCGTCGACCAGCCGCGCCCCGCCGCAGCCGGTCTGGCTGCGGCGTTCCTCCTGGGCCTCGTCTTCCTGGGCATCCAGGGGCTCGATTGGCGCGCCCATGCGAGCCTCACGGCCGGGGCCTACCGTTCCCTGTACCTGACCATCACCGGGGTCCACGTCGCGCATCTCGTCGTCGGACTCGGAATCCTGGCGGCCCTGAGCGGCTGGACGCTGCGCGGCTATTTCGGCGCCGCGCGGTCGGCGCCGGTGCGGATCGGGGCCGCCTACTGGTACTTCGTCGTCGCTGCCGAGGTCGCGGTCTTCGCGACCCTGTCCCTGTCGCCACACCTGAGTTAGCGCGATGGCACCGGACCTCGCCGCCGGGCATCCGGCACCTCAGCGCCACCGGGTCGGCCTCGTTCAGGTCGCCTTCGGACTTGCGGGCGCACCACTCGCCTGGGTCGGTCTGAGCCTCGTCAATTACGGCCTCGCGAGCCAGTCCTGCGCCATGGATGCGGCGGGCGCGACCTGGGCAATCCTCGGCGTGGCCGACATCCTGGGCCTCGGGATTTCCCTGGCCGCCCTCTGGTACGCGCACGCCGCGTGGCGACGCACCGGGACCGAGCAGGCGGGCGGCCAGCAGCGGACGCTGGAGATCGGGGAAGGCCGCACGCGCTTCCTGGCCCTCTGCGGGATCGTGACGAGCCTCGGCTTCGCGATCGGAATCCTGTTCGCGCTCCTTCCCATCCTGCTGGTCTCGACATGCTGATCGATCGCCGTCGTCCCCGGCCGAGGGGGCCGCTCGCCCTCGCCGCGCTCGCCTGCGCTCTCTCGACCGCCGGCTGCGACGGTCAGGCCACCGCCGGCGATCGGACCGATGCCCATGGCGCGGTGCACCTCATCCGGAGTTACGGCTGCGGAGGCTGCCACGAGATCCCCGGCGTCGAGGGAGCGACCGGTCGGGTCGGCCCGCCCCTCAACGGGATCGGCCGGCGGGTCTTCCTCGCAGGGATGCTGCGGAACGAACCGCAATCCATGATCCGCTGGCTCCGGGATCCGCAATCCGTGGTGCCCGGCAATGCCATGCCGAACATGGGGATCACCGAGGACGACGCCCGGACCATCGCGGCTTATCTCGCGACCCTCCGCTGAACGGATTCCGACGCCGATCGGACGACGATGCAAGATTGGTTCGGCGACGCGAGATTTCTGGACGGACTCTGATCCAGGTCGATTCGGGACCGGCGCCGCCGATGTAGATCGGGCCACCGGACATGCTCCGGTCGGCTCCGCCGGTTCTGACACGCCCCCGATCCTGGCCGGCGGAGCCGCCTCTCGTTCACACGCCGCCATGAGGATGGATCATGCCCCACACCGCCGCGACGCCTGACGGCTTTTGGGACACGGTCGCGGACCATGTCACCGCGAAGGTCCGGCCCGTCCTTCGACAGCGCCGGAGCGCGCGGGGTCCGGTCATCGCCTATCTCCGTGATCTGGAGACCGTAGCGCGCCGGGAATGCGAAAGCCGGGCGGCCATTCAGGTCATCGCCTCGGGTCGGCACGTGCTCGGAGACCGCAGCGAGATCGGCCCAACGGACGGCCCGTTCTCCCGGACCTGACGAAGGCTCAGGAGCGCGAGCGAGTGGGATGCCCGCCCTTCACGCCAAAGCAGCTCGACCGCAGAAGGCTGCCCGTGGATGCCACGGACCCGACAGCAGATGACAACCGATCCTCGCCGGAGGACGAAACAGCGGCCCTCGATCCGGGCCGACGAGGTGAGCGAACCGAACCCGAACCGGATCGGCGAACGCTGAGCGCCCGATAAAAACCGGCCGCGTAAGGACTGCTCAGACTCGTAGCTCCATGCGCGAATGGCCCGATCCGCTCGGGCGTTTGGAGGCGGAGCGCCGGAAGCGAGGCCGCAGCCCGCCACCGAAGACTACCCGGGGTGATCGCCTGCGCGGTGCTCTCGACGGCCGTGATGGACACAAGGTCGAACGGCCGGTTCCGCGCCCATCGGCGATTCGGCATGGCGTCGTCCGGCCGAAAGCTGACCGGCTGCGTCAGGGGTATGGCCCATCAAGCGGACGGCGCTACCGGCGCGGGACAGCGCCCGGCGACCAAGTCGGCCTTTCAGGAGACATCCGAGGGCGGCACTCGTTCACGCAGCGTGCGTCGTGCCACCAGCCCGAGCGTCGAGCCCTGCACGATGATGGTGAACAGCACCACCGCGTAGGTCGATGCCAGGATCGCGGGCTTGGCGTCGCTCTCCGGTATCGAAAGCGCCAGTGCCACGGAGATGCCGCCCCGAACGCCGGCCCAGGTCAGGAACGGCACGTTGCGGGGCGAGAGGTTGCCGCCCCAGCGGAAGGCGAGGAGCGGCGTCGTGACGGCCACCAACCGGGCGACGAGGACGATGGGAACCGCACAGGCGGCCAGTGCCAGGCCGCCGAGCTCGAACCGCAGCACCAGCACCTCCAGCCCGATCAGCAGGAACAGCACCGAGTTCAGCACCTCGTCGATCAGGGTCCACAGCGCCGAGACGTAGCCTTGCGTCTCCTTGCTCATGGCGTCGCGCGGGGCCCGGTCGCCGACAAGGAGCCCGGCGGCGACCACCGCGAGGGGGCCGCTGAAATGCAGCTTCTGGGCGAGGGCGTAGGTGCCCGCGACCAGCGCCAGTGTGATCAGCACCTCGACGGGGAAGTCGTCTATGGCGCGCATGGCCCGGTAGGCGACGTAGCCGGTCGCGATCCCCAGGACGAGACCGCCGCCGGCCTCCTGCAGAAGCAGCGTGGCGATGCCGCCAGCGCTCGTGGCCTCCCCGCCGGAGCCCGCCGCGAAGGCCACGAGCACGGTGAACAGCACGATGCCGATGCCGTCGTTGAACAGGGCTTCGCCCTGCATCTCGACCTCGAGAGTTTCCGGCACCTTGACGTTCTTCAGGGTCGCCAGCACCGCGACCGGATCGGTCGGGCTGATGAGGGCGCCGAAGACGAGGGCCCAGGAGAGCGGGACCGGCCGCCCGACGAGGTCGGCCGCCAGCCAGAACGCGCCGCCCACGATGGCCGTGGAGATCAAGGTGCCGAAAAGCGCCAGCGTGGCGACAGGCCAGGCCCGGTCGCGAAGCATGCGCAGGTCGAGGCTCATGGCGCCGGCGAAGAGGAGGAAGGCCAGCATGCCATTCATCACCACCTCGGTGAAGTCGACCTGCCTCAGCACCCTGGTCAGGTCCTCGTAGAGGTGCTGGCCCGGGAAGGCGAGGTCGAGACCGACGAGGGTGAGCGAGGCAAGCAGCCCCATCACCAGGAGGCCGATGGTATGCGGCATGCGCAGGAAGCGGCGATTCAGCCAGCCGAACAGGGCCGAGAGGGTCAGCAGCAGTGCGGCGAGGTCGAAGATCGAGATCATGGGACTCTCCCGCCCGCGCCGGAGCGGGCTGCGATGGGTTTGCCGGACCGGAGGCTCATCGCGGCTGGAGGCGTTCGGTCGCCCCGGCGGCGGCGAGCACCGCGTTGGCGGCGGCGACATCGTCGGCGTCCCGCTGCGGCGTCATCCTCCCCCGTTCCCCGGTCTTCCGGCACAGACGGACGAGAAGGGGGACGTGGTCCGAGCCGAAGGCGTCGAGGCGCTCGACGTCCAGCGTCGCGAACCCGCCTTCGTGGAAGACGTGGTCGAGGGGCCAGCGGATCCAGGACGAATGGGCGTTCCAGGTCGCGACGTAGCCGTAGCCGCGGCGCGGGTCGATCAATCCGGAGAGCCTGGCCATCCGCTCCACGGCGATCTCCCACGGCGTGGCGTTGAGGTCGCCGGCGAGGACGCCCGGCTCGACCCGGTCGCGCAGCACCGCGGCCGCCGCGTAGAGTTGGGCGTCCCGTCCGCGGGCGGATTGCCAGGGCTGCGGCGGCTTCGGGTGGAGGCCGACGAAATCGACGATTTCCCCGCTGCGCAGGGTGACGCCGGTCACGACCGCCGGCGTGTCCTGCCCGGCGAGATGACGGATGCCGCCGTTCACCAGGGGCAGACGCGAGAAGAAGTGGATGCCGTAATACGACCCCGTGATCCGCTGCAGGGCGTGGGGCATCGCGGCGAGCACGGGCTTCAAGGCCTCGTCCCACCACGTGTCGGTCTCCATGGCGAGGAACAGGTCGGGTTCCTCCCGCCCGACGGCCTCGACCAAGGGCGCGGCGTTCCGGCTCCCGAGTTGCACGTTCGCGATCAGCACGGAGAGCCTGCGCTCCACGGGGCATCCTTCGACCCGCATGCCGCCCGTCGGCCGATATGGCCACAGGATCCAGGCGTTGACCGCCAGTGCGAGGGTCACCAGCGCAAGAGCCGGAAGGGTCGACCTGGGAGCTCCCCGAAGGAAGGGAAACAGGGCCAGACCGACCGCCAGCAGGCCTCCGGCGAAAGGCAGGCGCGGAAAGTCGAGCAGCCGCACCGCCCACCACTCGGTCGGGATCAAGGGCACGAGGCTCGCGGCGGCCAGGATGGCGGCAAGCAGGATGAGCGCGTAGCGGGCGAGGGCCTTCACGGGCGGCGCCCGGCAGGTTGGCTCACCGCCAGCCGAGAAACGCCGGTCGGGCCGTCCCCGCAATCGGGGCAGGCGGAGCTCAGCGCATGTCCTTGGGCAGGTGCTTGATCGGGTCGGTCCGGCCGCCCTGGGTCTTGCTCTGGACCGAACCCTCGGACTGCATGACGTCGGTCGAGGACTGGATCGCGCTCGGCGGTGCGACCTGCCCGTTGCCCTCGTGGCGCGCGTTTCCGGCGCCCTTCACCGTCGAGGTTCCCGAGGGCAGCGTCCCAGCGGTCGGCTGGTCGATAGAGCTGGCCGCGGACTGCGCGCTCGCGGGGCTGGCAAACGCCACGCCGACGGCAAACAGGAGTGGGCCGACGATGCGCGTGGCGGCGCGACCGGACGCGGCCCGGGCGAGGTGGAGCGAATTCATGCAAACGGTCCTGTCGGATGGACGGCGATCGGGGGTGTCGATCTGAAACCCCGCCGGCCCCTTTGGTTCCTCGTCGGGCGCAGGGCCGCCGAGGCGCGACGATCCGTTTCCCGTGTGGTCCGTCCGTACGTCGAACGCGAAGCCGGGCCCGGCACGCTGCCGGGACGGCGATGTCGCCGTGGTCGAACCCGCCCCGTGACACACGGGGCGGGCCGTCCGAGGTGTCGGCTTACTTCGGCATCAGGACGCTATCGATGACGTGCACGACGCCGTTCGACTGGTTCACGTCGGCCTGCTCCACGAAGGCGCCGCCGCCCTTCTGATCGATCAGCGCCAGTCGGTCGCCGTCCATCTTCACCGTCAGGACCTGACCCTCGACCGTCTTCAGGTTGGCGTCGGCGCCGCCCATCTTGGCCTTGGCCATCAGTTCCTTGGCGTCGAGCTTGCCCGGAACGACGTGGTAGGTGAGCACGGCCGTCAGCGTCTTCTTCATGTCCGGCTTCAGGAGCGCGTCGACCGTGCCGGCCGGCAGCTTCTTGAAGGCGTCGTTGGTCGGCGCGAACACCGTGAACGGGCCCTTGCCATTCAGGGTGTCGGCGAGCCCGGCGGCCTTCACGGCGGCGACGAGGGTCGTCAGGTTGCTGGCCTTGGACGCGTTCTCCACGATGGTCTTGCTGGGCATCATCGGCGCGCCGCCGACCATGGGGGCGGTCTCGGCGAAGGCCGGCGCCGCGAAGGCCAGGCCGGAGGCGAGAAGGGCGGCAGGCAGAATCGTACGCATCATAAAGGGTCCTGTAGGCGTCATCACGGCTCGATCGTCGAGGCTCGTCACGGCGTTACGGGATGATGAGCGTTCGGGTTTCACAGCCTAGATCACAAGAAATTCATCGCCCCTGCGTAAATGACGCGGGCTTAGTTTTTCTTCATGCTAGTTTGCTCGACATTATGCTGACGCTTGATTGTCAGCGGCACGGTTCCCGGGCCCCTTTTTCGGTCCCTGACGAGCGGGAAACTAGCCAAATAGTCACACGCGGGCCGTCGTTTTTTCTGAACGTTTCCTGAACGCGAACGTTGGGGCTCCGAACTGTGCAGCCGGAACGGGGATGAGTCCGGTCCCGTCAGGGGCGATCCGAGCGGCACCTTCGAACCAACACTCGGGAGATCTTCTTGCTCTATCGCACGTTCGCCGCCGCCGTCGCGCTCGCCTGCCTGTCGGCCCCGGCCCTGGCCCAGACGACGCCCGCGGCCCCGGCTCCCGGCACCGCCATGCCCGCGTCCTCCGACATGACATCCTCCGGCCGGGGGATGACGATGGCTGACACCGCGACGGTGAAGCTGAAGTACGTGACTGTGAAGCCCGCGGACGTGATGTCGTCCAAGCTCATCGGCACGACCGTCTACAACAACAAGAACGAGACCGTCGGCGAGATCGAGGATCTCGCGATCGAGAACGGCAAGACGCTGACCGGCGTCGTCGTCAGCGTCGGCGGCTTCCTCGGCATCGGCGAGAGCTACGTCGTGCTCGATCCCGCGACGCTCGCCATCAGCGAAAAGGACGGCACGTGGGCGGTCCACGCCGACACCGACAAGGACACCCTCAAGAACGCGCCGAAGTTCACCTACTCGAAGAAGAAGAGCTGATCGGCCCCACGGAAGGAGAGACGACCATGAAGCACACCATCCTCGCCTCGGCGCTCCTGGCCGGCCTCGGCCTCGGTGCCTCCACGATGCCGTCGGCGGCCCTGCCGATGACCATGACGGGCGTCGCTCCGGCCGCGAACGCCGACCTCGTGCAGGTGCGCATGCACCGGCGCCACCGCATGCGGCAGGGCTCGGCGAGCCGCGGCAACGCCGCCATGCCCTCACGGGGAGCCCGCGGCCAACAATATGGTGGAACCACCGGCGGCCCGCGTCGCTGATCCGGCTGAGATATGATCCGCGGGGGCCTGCCGCCCTCGCGGACCGAAGATGAAGCGCCGCCGGCTGGCACATCCGCCACCGGCGGCTTTCCCATGAATCGGGATCCCGCATGATCTTTTCGGAAGCGCTGGGACGCCTCGAAGGGCTCGGCCGCTCGGCCGCCGCCCTCGTGCCGGGGCTCGTCATCGCCCTCGTCCTATTCGGCGTCGGATTGCTGATCGCCCGCGGCGTCCGGGCCGCCGTCCGCCGGGCCGCCGAATTGCGGCAGGCCTCGCCCGGCTCGGCTTCGGTCCTCGGCCGCATCGCCGGCGGCATGACGATCCTGGTGTCGTTCCTGGTCGCGGCCTCGGTGGCCTTCCCCTCCGTCTCCGCGGCCGACCTGTTCAACCTCCTCGGAATCGGCGGCGTCGCCATCGGCTTCGCCTTCCGGGACGTGCTCCAGAACCTGCTGGCCGGGATCCTCATCCTGCTGACCCGTCCGTTCGTGATCGGCGACCAGATCCGGGCGGGCTCGCACGAGGGCACGGTGGAGGACGTGTGGGTGCGAGCCACGGTGCTGCGCACCTACGACAATCAGCGGGTCCTGATCCCGAACGCGACGCTGTTCGTCGACAAGATCACGGTGATCACCGCGCACGACAAGCGCCGGCTCGCCTTCCCGCTCACCATCGGCAACGGCGACGATATGAAGGAGGCCCGCCGCGTCATCGTCGAGGCCCTGCGCGGGACCGGGGGCGTGCTCGCCGACCCGGCGCCGGAGGCGCTTGTCACGGGGCTCGGCGCCGCCGGCGTCGACATGACGGCGCGGTTCTGGATCGACCCGCCACGCCGCCGCGACGCGGTGGATGCGCTGGACCACGCGATCTCGAACGTGAAGGACGCGCTGACCGCCGCCGGCATCGACCTGCCGTACCCCACGAGCCAGGTGCTTCTGCACGACCAGACCGAGGCGTCGGACGGCGACCGCACCCGCCAGCGCGAGGGCTGGCCCGCCGGCAAGACTCCGCCGCGAGCGCGCTGGCAGGTGCTCCGCGCCGATCGTGACGACCTCGAACGTGAGGACGCTGAAGGCGGTCGTTCCGAGAGAAAGCAGGAGCCGGCATGAAGGCGCGCCTCCAGGCCTGGATCGAGTTCCTGGGCGACCTGTTCTGGCTCAGGCCCGCCCTGATCGTTCTCGGCTGCCTCGGGCTGGCCCAGCTCGGGGTCTGGTTGGAGACGGCCCACATCGCCAGCTACGACGCGTCCTCGCCGAACCAGAACTGGGGCTATTCCGGAGGCGCCGAGGGGGCGCGGGCACTCCTGAGTGCGGTGGCGTCCTCGACCATCGGGGTCGCCGGCACCACCTTCTCCATCACCATCGCGGCCCTGACGCTGGCCTCCGGCCAGATGGGCCCGCGGCTGCTGCGCAATTTCACCCGTGACGCCCGCAACCAGGTCGTCCTGGGCATCTTCCTCGGCACCTTCGCGTACGCGCTGATGGTCCTGCGGACGGTGCGCACGGTGCAGGAGAGCCCGTTCGTCCCGCACCTCGCGATCACCGGGGCCATCGCGCTGGCGCTGCTGTCACTGGCCACCCTGGTCTGGTTCGTCCACCACATCGCCGTCAGCATTAACGTCGAGACGGTTGTCGACGCGGTGCACCGCGACCTGTGCGCTGCCGTCGAGGCCCGGACTTGCGAGACGGCCGGTATGACGCTCCCGGCCCGGCTGCCGACCGGTGGCGGGGTCCGCATTGAGGGCAGCGGTTATCTCCAGGCCGTGGATGAGGACGGGTTGGCCGACTGGGCTCACGCGCATGGCGCGACCGTTGCCCTGCGCGTGCGACCGGGGGATTACGTCCCGAGGGGATTCCCGGTCGCGTTCCTCTCCGCCGGGATCGAGGACGTCGAGGTGGCGCTCAACCGGGCGCTGACCTTCGGACGCCGCCCGGCCGCCCTCCAGGATCTGGAATACTCGATCCGGCAGCTCGTCGAGATTGCAGTCCGCGCGCTGTCGCCGGGCATCAACGACCCGTTCACGGCCGGAAGCGTCGTCGACCATCTCGGGGACGCCCTCTGCCGCGTTGCGTGGCGCCACCTGCCGTCCGGAACGGTCGTGCGCGACGGCCGGGTGGTGCTCGTCGTTCCGGTCACCGACTATGACGGCTTGTGCGATGCCATGTTTCACATGATCCGCCAGAACGCCGCCGGCTCGGTGCACGTGCTGGCCCGGATGCTCGACGTGCTCACCCGCGTCGCCGAAGTCGAGCGTCTGACGGACCGGACCGCCGAACTCGCCCGCCATGCGGACCTCGTCCTCGCCGCGGCCCGGCGCGACGTCGCGGATCCGCACGACCTTGCCGACCTGGAGGCACGGCATGTCCGTTTCACGGTGACACGCATGGGCGGCGATCCCGCGTGAGCGTGCACGGCAATCCCGGACGCCATCGCCAAGGGCCATCGTCACGTCGTCCATCAGGCCGACCACCGACTGACCGGCTACGCGCTCCTGCTCCGCATCGCAGCATCCCCCTCGCTCGCGCCCGCTTCGGAACGACGCAAGGACGGCGTCACAAGGACAGGCCGACCTGCGACCAGAAGAGATAGTAGGCCGCGACCATCAGCGCCGCGTAGGCGGGCGCCAGGAGCGCCCCCAGCCTGAGCAGGTCCCTCGCCGTCCAGGCCGGTCGCTCGGTGCCCTGAAAGATCAGCAGCGCCTTCGAGGAGACCGGCAGGGTGAGGCAGTAATCCATCCCGACATTCGCCAGGAACGCGACCGCGACCGGGTTGAGGCCGAGCCTGTCCGCCAGGAGCAGCAGCGGTGGCAGCAACGCGACCACCCGTGCGGTGTGTGACACCATGTAGAGGTGCGCCGACAGGCTGAGCGCCGACAATCCGAGCAGGATCAGGAGCGTCGGGCTGTCGCCGTCCAGGCCGCTCGCCGACAACGCCGAGCCGATCAGCCATTTCGCGGCCCCCGTGGAGATGAGGGCCCGGCCGAGCACCAGGGAGGCGGCGATGAACAGTACCAGCCCCCAGTTCACGGCCTTCACGCCATCGTCCCAGTCGAGCACGCCGACGACCGGCATCGTCAGGACCACCGCACCCACGACCGCCACGGTGGCGATGCCGAACGGGTGATACCCTTCCGTCAGCCAGAGCCCCAGCATGGCGAGCACGACCGCGCCCGTCCGCCATTCCCGGGCGGAGAGAGGACCGGACGGAGCCTCGATCTCCGCCAGCCGCCGCGCCCGCGTCTGCCGGTCGAGGAACAGGCGGCCGATCAGGAAGGTCGTGATCAGGCAGGCGGCCATGCCGAACGGCAGGCCCCAGAGCATCCATTGCCCGAAGCCGAGGCTCTGACCGGAAAGCCGTTCCAGCATGTCGACGGTGACGAGGTGCGAGCCGGCGCCCGTGAGGCTGCAGATCGTCGAGATGACGACGAGGGCGGGGATCAGCAGCCCGACGGCCTTGGCCAGGCGCGGGTCGTCATCCGCCTCGGTCAGGCTGCGATGGAGCGGCAGGAGCACGGTCGCCCGCCCGGAGGTCGAGGGGATCAGGAAGGCCAGGGGGACGATGCCGAGCGTCAGGCGCCACATCAGGCCGCCGACCGTGGTCCCGCGCCCGGCGATAACGGCGGTGAGCCGGTCGGCGAGCCCGCTCTTCTCGACCGCCGCACCGAGGACGAAGGTGCCGATCACGAGCCACACCACCTTCGAGCCGAGGCCCTCGATCAGCGCCCGCTGCTCGACGGCCCGGACCGCGACGAGGAAGACGGCGGCGGCCACAGCGACGTAGGCCGCGCTCAGGTCGGTCAGGATCCAGAGGATCGCGGCTCCGCCGAAGGCCAACAGCGCGGCCCGCGCCGGCCAGTCGAGCCCGTCGGGAAACCACACCGCCGCGGCAAGTGCTGCGAGGGCCGCCGCAGCCACCCGCTCCCGCGCATGAATCGCCATCAGGTTTGGTCGGTGCGGCTCGGGGGACTGATAGACCCGCGGCGATCGGATGCCGGGGCGAGGTACGTCCCGCTATCAGGGACGGCGACAGCAACGGGCGTGCGCATGGAGATCCTTCCGCTGCCGTCGTCGCCGGATGACAGCGTAGATGACCATGAAAATGGCCCGCCGCGGCGATCCGCGGCGGGCCCTGTGACGATGGCTTAATACGTGGCCTGGCTCAGCAATCGTCGCCCTTGCCGGCCTTGTCACCGAGCTGCTGGTTGGCTCCCGCGTTGTTCATGGCGCCGACCGTGCCCGGCGAGGCCGGCTGCTGGCCGCCAGCGAGGT
This sequence comes from Methylobacterium sp. WL1, assembly GCF_008000895.1. Taxonomy (NCBI): domain Bacteria; kingdom Pseudomonadati; phylum Pseudomonadota; class Alphaproteobacteria; order Hyphomicrobiales; family Methylobacteriaceae; genus Methylobacterium; species Methylobacterium sp. WL1. The sequence goes on from NZ_CP042823.1 coordinate 5,221,307, forward strand.
TCTTGCTGGACGTGCCGACGCCGGCGCCCTGGTCGGTCTTCGCCTCGGATCCCGGCTTCTGGCCGACCATCTGGTTGGCACCTGCGGCGTTCATCGCGCCGACCGTGCCGGGCGAGGCGGGCTGCTGGCCGCCAGCCAGGTTCTGGCTCGACTTGTCGACGTCCGAACTCTTCGGGTTCACCTGACCCGGGGTGGGGTCCTTCGCCTTCGTCGTCCCGGTGTTGCACGGGGCGGCGAGGGCCGGCACGGCCAGGGCGAGGGTGGCCACGACGGCGATGGCAACGGATTTCATAAGCGTATCCTCAGAAGTCTTTGATTGTCGCTGACAAGACTTTGGACAGCCCCAGGTTCCAGGCGAAGACGGTCGCACGCGCGCGGGTGGAATCCAGCGACCGTGCCGCGCCCGCAGCCCGATCCGGCGACGCTGCGGACGCGTGCTGCGCTACCGGAGGGTGAGCGCGTCCAGCCAGCCCTGGGCTGCGGCGTAGCGGATGATCTCCGCCCTGGATCTCAGGCCGAGCTTCTCGGCGGCCCGGGCCTTGTAGGTCTCGACAGACTTCACGCTGACGTCGATGCGCCGCGCGATCTCCTTGTTGCTGAAGCCCTGCGCGATCAGGCGCAACGTCTCCGTCTCCCGCGGGCTGAGCGCTTCGCCGGTTTCGGCCGGCTTGGATCCCGCCGCCGTCGCGGTGCCGTCCCCCACGGCGTGTCCGGCGACGGACGGATCGAGGTACACGCCGCCCGCCGCGACGGCGTGGACCGCCCGCAGGAGGTCCTCGGCCGCCGAGCGCTTCAGCAGATAGCCCCGGGCGCCGGCCTTCAGCAGCGGCTGGACGTAGGCGGCATCCTCGTGGACCGTCAGCACAAGCACCTTGGTCTCCGGACACTCGCCGGTGACGCGCTCCGTCAGTTCGAGACCGTTGAGGCCGGGCATCGACACGTCGAGCACGGCGACATCGGGTGCCACGGACCGGATCAGCGGCAGCGCCTCGCCGCCGTTCGTGGCCTCGCCGACCAGTTCAACCTGGGCATCGGCGTTCAGGAGCGCACGGATGCCCGCGAGGACGATGGGATGGTCGTCGGCGAGGACGACGCGGATGCGGCCCATGGATCGGTCCTTCATGCGCAGGGCGCTGGCGGAACGGGGATGGCGATGAACAACGTCGTGCCGACGCCCGGGGAACTCTCAAGCGTGAGCCCGCCGCCCAGGAGGGACAGGCGCTCGCGGATACCGGACAGGCCGAGGCGCGGCTTGGCCGGCGCGCGGTCCTCTGGAGATTGGGAAACGGCCTCGGGATCGAAACCGACGCCGTCATCCTCGACGATCACCCGCACCTCCCCGGCGCGGTGCTCGACCGAGACGCTGACGGTGTCGGCCCGGGCATGCTTGAGGACGTTGGTGAGCGCTTCCTGCACGATCCGGTAGACCGCGCTCTCGGCGGAGGGCGGCAGGCGCACGGGCTCGCCGAGGATTTCCAGGTCGGCGCGGACGCCGTGGCGCTGGCCCCACTCGCGCAACTGCGTGGCGAGGGCCTCTTGCAGGCCGAGGTCGTCGAGGGCGGTCGGGCGCAGGTCGACGGCGGCGCGGTGGATGTCGCGCCCGATCTCGCCGGCGAGGGCCTGCAGCCACTGGACCTGACGCCCCGCCTCGAGGGTCGCGCCCCCGGCTGCGAGGAGCCGCTCCAGGCCCTTCAGGCCAAGTGAGAGCCCGGTCACGGTCTGGCCGACCTGGTCGTGGAGCTCGCGCGCGATCCGGCGCTGCTCGTTCTCCTGCGCCTCGCCGAGGCGGCGGAGCAGTTCGAGCCGTTCCGCTTCGGCCCGCTTGCGCGGCTCGATGTCGGACACCACGCCGTAGATCAGGCCGGCCGCGGCGGCGCCGTGCAGCCGCGGAGCTCGGCCGGCCAGGCGGACCCAGCGCGGCGCGGGGGCGAGCCCGCGACCCGGAACTCGACGTCGAGCGCGCCCCCGTCCGCAAGGCTCCTGTGCAGGTCGTCGGCGAGCCGGGCGCGGTCGTCCGGATGCACCATCCCGATCACCCTGCCGGCATCGGCCTCCGTCTCGCCGGACTCAGGGATGCCGGTCTGCCATCCCAGGAGATGGGCCGCGCGCGGCGACCCGGTCACCGTGTCCCGAACCATATCCCATCGCAGCGTTCCGAGTTCGGCGGCCTCGGCGGCGACGGCGCCCTGCTCCTGGCTCGACTTGAGCGCCAGGGAGAACCGCGCGCGCTCGCCGGCCCGCCTCTGCGCCATGTCGCGGCCCACCAGGCCGACCAGCGCCAGCGCGAGGCCGATGCTGAGGACACTGCCGCCGGCCAGGACGAGGTAGGCGCGCAGGACCGGGGCGTTCAGCGTCGCGGCCGGCATCCCGAAATGCACCGACCAGCGCCCGGTGTCCGCCAGCGTCCGGTAGACGACCTCGACGTTCGAGCCCTCCAAGGTGGAGCCCGAGTAGAAGCCGTTGGGCGCGTGCCGGATCGCCGCCTGGAGTGCGGCGTCGGCCGGTTGCCCGAGTTCCTCCGCCTCGGCGCGGGTGCGGGCGATGGTGTTTCCGTCGGCATCGACGATGGTCCCCACCCAGCCGTCCGGCGCGCCGGCGTCGCGCAGGATCGAGCTGACCGCGTCGTTGGCGAGACCGACCGAGAGGACGTAGCGGAGGCCGCCTCCCCGGATGACAGGCACCCGCAGGGCGACGAGGCGCTTGCCCGAGACCGGGCCGACCGGGCCGATGCCGCCGACCACGGGACGCCGCGTCCGGACCACCGTATCGAAGCTCCCGCGGTCGGCGGTGGGGCCCAGCTCGTCGTCGAGGGAGCGGAGCAGGTTGACGACCTGGCGGCCGTCCGGATCGGCCAGTTCCACGGTCTCCCAGAGGGGACGCCCCGCCTTCAGTCGCTCGGCCTCGGCGTAGAAGGCGGCGAGGTCGGGCTTGTCGAGGGTGGCGGATGCAGCCTCCGCTTCGAGGACGCCGATCTGCGCGGCGATGTCGGAGGCGACGCGCTCAGCGACGCGTGTCGCGCTCGCCACCGCGGCGCTGCGGGTCAGGTCCCGCTGTTGCTGCGCCATCAGCGTGGCCACGCAGGCGCTGAGGAGGAGCACGGGGATTGCGGCGGCGAGCGCGAGCGCGACGAAGGTGCGGCCGTTGCCCCGGCTCAGTTCGGGCCGGTCGCCGCGGCCGTCGACGTCGTCTCTCCGAAGGGGCATACGCGGGCACTCGAAGGGGAACGTCCGTGGTGAGCGCCGCAGCCTGCACAGTCCGCAGGCCTCTGAATCTCGCCCCGTCCGACAGCCGACGCGCGCGTCAAGGCTCCGAGTGACCTAGGGTAGCGCCTCCCCCGGGTCGATGCGCGCGGCATCGTCCGACGAGACCGGTTCGATCCGGTCGCCCAGAAGGCGACGGCCGGACGCGATGACTTGCAGGACCTGCCGGTCGCCGCCTGATGCCAACACCCCGTGCTCGAGGTGCCGCAGACGTTCGATCAGGTTCGGCGGTGCGGCGTCGCGGTGCTGAAGCCCTGCCTCCACCAGAGTGGTCACCACCCGTTCCAGCCGGCCGAAGGTCCGGCCCTCGAGGGATGGCCGGTGTTTCAACTGCATCCTCGTCCAACCTGCCCCTGGGTCGAACCGAAGCGGCACCGCCGGGGCGGTGCCATGCGGGCCGGAGGGCCGACGGTGAAAGCTTGGCACGTACCGATGGCCTCAGATCCGGGACACCACCGGGCTCACGGCGGCCGCGGTCTCCACCGTCGCGGTGCCCGCCCGGTGTGCCGCGGCCGGATGGGGCACGCGCGTGCCAAGATCCCATGCCGAATTCCATGCCGCGCCGTCATAGCCCTCGTACCAGGCCCGACGCTCGCGGGAATCCCCCGGGTAGGGGCAGGCATCCCTGGGTCGGCCGAAGGTACGGGCGCGCGCGCCCTGCTTGATGACTTCCATGATCATTGGCGCCTGTCTTCCCGCCCCCACGAAGCTTTCGTGACGGCGTCGAGTAGCGCGCGGATCGCCGGTCCCGACAAGCGTGTTCGCTCCTGGCCGCCGTTCTCACCGACACACGTCAGGATAATCCCGACGTCCCGGTGCCCGGATTACGCTTGACCGTTGTCGTGCCGCCTATTTGGAGAAAACAGGGCGGGGCGAACGGGCCACGTGACCTGGCCGCTCAGCGCCTGGCGGTCGGGAATTCTTCTTGTCCGTCCGTGAGGCGCCGTCATCGCACCGGTCTTGTCGCCGCCAAACCTCCGCACAGTCCCGTTCTGCTCGAGCGCCGGACCGGCAAGGACCGCGCTGGCCACAAGCGCGGCATGGGCCGCCGATGGGCGGCCCATGCTCTCTCCTCGCGTGCGGAGACTAGTAGCCGCAGCCGGGATACGGGCGGCCGTAACCGTAGCGGACCGGGGCGTAGCCGTATCCATAGCCATAGCCGTAGGGGCGGCCGAAGCCGGCACCGTAATAGGCTGGCCGCACCGTCGCGGCGGCGAGCCCGAGGCCCAGGCCCGTCGCGAGACCGAGGCCGCGATAACCGCGACGGTAACCGTAGCGTCCATAGTGGCGTCCATACCCGTAGCGGGCATGGCGCAAGCCGAACCCGCGATAGCGGCCGAACCCGCGATGATGCGCGCGGAAACCGATCCCATGGAAACCGCGATGCCCTCGGAAGCCTCCGCGGTGACCGTGGAAACCGCCGTGATGTCCGTGGAAGCCATGCCCCCTGCCGAAGGGCCTCGCCTCGCTCGACGGGGCGAACAGGACGAGGCTCGATACCGCCGCGAGGGCGAGTGCGATGCGTTTCATGGAGCGACTCCGAATGGGCCATGCGTGGCCGCGCGGCGGGAGGAAAGGTTCGGCCGACAGGCCGACCCGGGTGAGCGCCCCGGTCGGATGTGGCGCAACCTCTCCGGCTCACACGGTCATCTGTGCCGCCGGACGCGCTCCTTTCAGTCAGAGAAGCCCGCAACCGCGTCGGGATAAACCTGACGGCCGCCTGCAGCCCCTCCGGGCGCGGCTTGCGTTCGATGCGGAGCCATACGACGACCCCAGCCTGGTTCCGGGCGCGGTCGTGACTCGGCGCCAATCCGGGGTTCCCTCCGCCAGGCGGCAAGGAGTGCCATGAGGCAAGCGTTGGATCGAACGGCACGGCTGGTCCGCGCGCTCCGGAGACGGCCGGGCCTCGCCTCGCCGCCGGGTGGTTCCGGCACCGGACCGGCGACCTCGACCGAACGTGCCATCGAGGATTGCGCCCGGTACGGCGGAGGACTCGCAGTGTCCGACCCCGCCCCTGACTGGGGCCGCATCCGATATCCCGCCCATGACATGTCGACGTGAGCCGGGTTCGGATACCGGAGGCTCCCGGCGTCAGGCCCCCTCCGCTTGCCACAGGTGGCGACGTTGGCCCCGCGCGCTTCCGGAACCGGCCAACGACAACGGCGCCGATGCGTCGGCGCGTGGTATCCACACGCTCGGCCTCGTCATCCTCGGATGCGTCGTTGTGGTGTGCTTTCTTTTAGCCCTGATGACTTGACTGGGCGTGCCGATAAACTGCTCAATCTTGAATCGGGAACCAATCCACTCCCGAGTTTTGCGATAAGTCTATGAATGCAAGGCCGTCGTGCGGGTCGGCGAGATGATTGATCCCAGGGTTTGATGGTGCACCCTTCATGTCCGCGTGAAGGGACGCGCTATTGGGTAGGTTCTTCACGACAGCGCCACGATGACGGAGGCGATCTTTCGCGCGATCCAGCATAGTCAAGCGAGCCTGAAGACGCTCTCGAAGCGCTACAGGATCAACCCGAAGACGGTCGCCGGCCAGCGCACGGCGCCGAAGGTTCCGGGATCGACGGAGCAGTGACCCGAGGACCAGACGGTCGTCGCCTTGCGCCGTCATGCGTTCCTCCCGCTCGACGCCTGCCTCGACGCGCTCCAGGCGACGATCCCGCATTTGCCCCGCTCATCGCTATCGGTGCCTGCAACGCCACGGCATCCCGACGAGCACGACGTTGCGCTGGTGAGCCGGAAGCGACCTTCAACCGCCTCACGGACTTCCCCCTTACCTCCCGCGCGCTCGGACAAACTCGCCCTCGACTACGCCTCAGCCTTCACCCAGGCAGCTGTCACCGCCATCTGGTGCTGATCAAGTCCCGATCTTCGCCGGAGTGAATTCGAGGATGACGTTCCCGCACTCCGATGGCGGTAGAAACAAATTTCCGCCTGGGCCTCGTTTGAAGGTCACAGCGTTGGTCGACCACAAGCCTTCGAGGCTATCAAAACGCGTTGTTGACACAGTGATGCTTATACCATGTGGGCTGTTGTTCTCCCACCACGGTAGTTCGCTGCTTCCGAAGCGTAAGCGCGCGGCGTCAGGGCTAACGACACGCATGACCCCGCACCCCGTATCGACAACAAGAGACGCATCATCCCCGAACGTCGCACGCTCTCCATAGAAGGCAACGAACCGCTCCTCCAGGTCGGCGGGCCGCTCCGCGATGTATGTCACACCAGCGACAGCATTCGCGCCATTTGGGTGATCCTGCCACTCTGGAACCCAGATGAGCTCGGGCCGGTGCTGATGACAGATGAATTGCGAAACGTCTGGTTGTTCTGGATTTAGAAACAGGCCCAGCGACACGATCGCGGTATCCGGGGTTCCATCCGCCTTTTTTGTCGCACGCCGGAAATCGATGCGCCCCTGGCTGGGTAGACCGGCTTGGCGAAGCTTTGCATGATCGGCGTCGGCATCTTTGCTGTGAAGGGCGACGAGGCCCAACCCCTCTGCCCGATCGAGAAAGCGGCCGACGTTCCGTCCGTAGCAGAAATCCTCAACCGCGTTGATCCCAAACTTACTGGGATCCGCAACGCTGATGAGTTCAATGAAGTTGTCACGGAACATCATCAATGAGAGGACCGTCCCCCATGGATGATACGAGACCGGCGAGGGGCTAAATCCGATGGCACGGTAGCGCTCTAGACACGCGGGATGATTGCGGACCGTGACCACGGGGTGGTCGATACCGAGGGGGACGTTCTGCATCGTCTTGCCTTTTCCTGGCGCTTGGTCAGCCCGGCGTGAGCTGTGTAGACAACCGGAACATGAATACTGGTGGATCACGCCGTATGGCGCACCGACTGCCTGGTCCGGGCAGAGCTAGAGCCGTGCCCTTTCAGGTTGGCTCATAGGCATCGTATCCAGCAGCGGTAAGGTAGTTTCGGCACTCATCCGGTCGGACGGCGGCGAACGCGTCCTCGATGGCGATGGTCAGGCCGGCGGCGGTCCATGCTGCAGCCGTCCGGAGGAGGGCTTTGACCTTGGCAAAGACCTACTCGATCGGATTGAAGTCGGGACTGTAGGGCGGGAGGTAGAGAACCCGTGCGCCGACCGCCTCGATGGCCTCGCGCACCCCGGCGACCTTGTGGGCGTTCAAATTGTCGAGGATGACGGTGTCACCGGGCCTCAGCACCGGAGCCAGGGTGTCGGTGACGTAGGCCCGGAAACGCATACCATTCGTGGCCCCATCGAAGACGGTCCTGGCGATCAGTCCCGTGGCGCGCAGGGCGGCGGTGATGGTGGTGGTCTTGTAGTGCCCGTGAGGCACGGCGATCCGGCAGCGCTGACCGCACGGAGCACGACCATAGCGGCGGACCATCTTCGTCGTGGCGGCCGTCTCGTCGAGGAAAACCAGGCGATCTGGATCCAGATCGGGTTGTCGCTCGAACCAGTCCTCGCGTGCAGCCTTCACATCCGGCCGCTCCTGCTCGGCCGCGTGGACAGCCCCTTTTTACGGGTGATCCCATGCCGGGCGAAGAAGCGCGACAAACTGCTCGTGCTCGCCCGGACGCCGCGTTCCGAGAGCCTGTCGCGCAGTTCCCGCACGAAGGAGAGCGGGTGTTCTTCGTTGAGCCGAAGGATCAGGGCCGCCTGCGCTTCCAGACGCTGCGAGTTGCGGTCGCCGCCCATGGGCTTGGGCGCGATCTGCCCGTTCTGACGGAAGCGCTCGTACCAACGGACCGCGCTGGCCGCCCCGACCCCGAAGCGTTTGGCCGCCTGACGCCGCGATGCACCCGCTTCAATCGCAGCGACCACACGCTCGCGCAGATCCACCGACAGGGCTGAAGGCATGGCGATCCTCCATCACAAGCCCATCCAGTGAATCACACGCCAGCCAGATCGCCTACCCCGCGCGATTCAACCCGCCAGGGCACGGCTCTAGTGCACTGACTCAGACGGATGGTTCAGGGGCTCGATTGAGGGCGTCGAAGATGGCGGCGGCGGGCTTGGTCCAGACGAAGGGTCGTGGGCTTTGGTTGTGCTCACCGATGTAGCGTTTGATGGCGGCCTGCAGGTCGACGATGCCGGTGAAGGTGCCTCGCCGGAGGCGACGGCGCGTCAGCGTGGAGAAGAAGCCCTCGACGGCATTGAGCCAGGAAGCCGAAGTCGGTGTGACGTGGAACGTCCATCGCGGGTGGCGGGTGAGCCAGGCGCGCACCTTCGGGTGCTTGTGGCTGCCGTAGTTGTCGAGCACCACGTGGATCGCCTTGCCCGCTGGGACTGCCGCCTCGACGGTGTTGAGGAAACGGATGACCTCACCGTGGCGATGGCGCTGCATGCAGCGGCCGAGCACCGTGCCTTCCAGGACGTCGAGGGCGGCAAACAAGGTCGTGGTGCCGTGGCGGGTGTCGTCGTGCGTCTGAGCGGCGGGATGCCCGGGCCCGAGCGGCTGGTCGGGACGGGTTCGCTCCAGGGCCTGGATCTGGGACTCCTCATCCTGAGCGTGTCGAAGGACCGTCGATGGACAGCACGACGGCGTGGGCGGGCGGTTGCATATAGAGACCGACCACATCCTCGACCTTCTCGGCGAAGGCCGGGTCGTGGGAGCGCTTGAAGGTCCGCACCCGATGCGGTTGCAGGCGGTGCTCCTGCCAGATCCGCTGCACGGAGCGGAGTGAGATGCCGGTCCGCGCAGCGACGGCGCGGCCGGTCCAGTGCGTGACCTCGTCCGGCGGTTCCGAACACGTCAGCGCCAGCACCGTCGCCACGGTGCGGGTGGAATGCGGCGGGGTGCCGGGTGGGCGGGTCTTGTCCCGCAGCAGGCCCTCGACGCCCTCCTCGGCAAAGCGCTGCTGCCAGCGCCAGACTGCGGGCCGGCTGACGCCGGCCTGCCGAGCCACGTCCTGCACGCTCAAGCGTTCGAACGAGAGCAGGACGATGCGCGCCCGCAGGATGTGCTTGAGCGGGCGGGATCGGTCTCCGGCGATCGTGGACAACGCCAACTTGGTGGCGTCGTCGAGGAGCACGCAGACGGTCTGAGCCATCGCCCAGACTCGCATGCATCACCCCCTGCGTGAATCCTCTGACCACGTCAGTGCACTAGCAGACACTGAGCCGAGCCCTGCGGAGCATGGGCTATCGGAAGCGCTCCGCTCGTCTGCGCTACCACGCCCAGGACCCGGACGCCATACCGATTGTTAAAAACCTTTCCCCGCCTGCCTGACGGAGATCGCGCAAGCCGATAGAGATCTGGTTCGCCGATGAGGCCCGAGTCTGCCAAGAGAACACGATTACCCTGCGCTGGGCCCAACGTGGCACGCGCTCTTCTGCCCCTAAGGACCAGCGTACCGCCCCCGCCTCCATTTCGGGGCGATTTGCCCCGCCCTCGGCAAAAGGGGCCAGTCTTGTCATGCCCCGCTGCACCACCGAGGCGATGGCCTTTCACCCCGAAGAGATCGTACAAGTCGTGGTCCCCGGCGCGTAGGCCTTCCTGCTGCTCAAACAGGCTGGCTGCCGCATCACCAATACAGCCTCAGTACCCGCCCACATTACCCTGTTGCCCCTGCCGGCCCGCGCCCCCGAACTCAACACGGTCGAGAACCTTTGGCCATTCATGCGCGGCGATTGGGTCGACAATCGCGTCTTTAATTCCCACGCCAACATCTTCGACCATTGCTGCCAGGCCTTGAACACCCTCATCTCCCGGCCCTGGCGCATCAGATCCATCGAACTGTGCGCAGGGCTCAAGGGTTCTGATCGATTAGTATCGGGCAAAATTGATTGTATTTTTGAGAAAAATATTTAGTATTATTTAATTTAAATCAAAATTATTTGCTATAAACATCCAGTAATTCCGGATTTCAGTCTGTTCTAATTGTAAGTATTTCATAGCTGTATTTGTTTTGATAAAGAGCGCATATCCTCAAACCTATGGGTGCCGTGCCACTTCGAACTGAGCTCATCCCAAGCTGTAACGAAGAGGTCAATTATTGAATTGTGTGTTTTGACATCCGCAGGAATTTGCTCCAGGTGCCTGCCTGCGGAGATAGCCGCCATTGAGGAGCTCTTCGCCGACGTCGCAGAAGGCATTCGAGACTGGAAGGGCTGGTTCATTGAAGGTGGAATAGAGGACCTTCTGATCCCGAGTTAGTGAGAGAAGGCTAGAAGGAGTGCCACTTTTCAGGTCCCTGGGTCGGAACGGCACTGGGCCGATCTTGCGTTTTTCGTCCTCTCGCCGTTCCCGGGCGTCCAGCCCGCTCCAGGCCGACAGCGTAGGGCATAGACGAAGGCTCATAAGGACGCCGTGGGCTGACACCGACACAGATAGGACAGGTGTAGCCCTTTAAGGGCTGACACCAGTCTTCTGGCAGGGGTGACCTGCCCGGTATTTTGGACCGAGCCGATTGAGAGGCTACTGCATGGTGGCGGCCATGGGTAGCCGGAAGGCCAGGTCCGGGAAGGTGACAGGCGCGGGCGGCCGATAGCCCAAGGACGAATGCGGTCGAACGCGGTTGTAGGTATTCTGCCACATGCCGATCACGGTCTGTGCCTCCTTGAGCGAGTAGAAGATCTCTTGGCGTAGGCACTCGTCCTTCAGCTTGCCATTGAAGCTCTCACAATAGCCATTCTCCCACGGCGATCCTGGTGCGATGTACTGGATCTGCGGGCCGGTTTTGGCGACCCATTTCCGCAAAGCCTTCGAGATCATCTCTGGGCCGTTGTCGCAGCGGATGTTGTCGGGGATGCCATGCAGGCACATCGCATCGGCCAGCGCCTCGATCACACCCAGACTGCTGATGCGCCTCGCGACCTTTAGCGCCAGGCAGGCGCGACTGTGCTCGTCGATCAGCGTCAGGATACGCAGGCTTCGCCCGTCATGGGTCTGGCCCTGCACAAAGTCGAAGCTCCAGACGTGATTGCGATGGAGAGGCCGCAGCCGTACGCAGGAGCCATCGTTCAACCAGAGACGGCTGCGTGGTCGATGCTTTTGCGGGACCTTGAGCCCCTCACGACGCCAGATCCGCTGAACCCGGTCTTTCCCCACCTGCCAGCCCGCTGCCTGCAGCAGTGCGGTGACGCGGCGGTAGCCGTAGCGTCCGTACTCGGACGCCAAGGCGATGATGGCGCGGGTCAGCGCATCCTCGTCAGCTGGTACCGTGGGCACGTAGCGTTGCGTGCCTCGGTGCTGGCCGACGATCCGGCAGGCGTGACGCTCCGAGAGGCCGTACTTCTCCTGGATGGCGTCGACTGCCTGCCGGCGTCGCTCCGGGGCTATAAGTTTCCCGAGGCGACATCCGCCAGTACCTGCTTCTCCAGGGACAAGTCAGCCACGAGCCGGCGCAATCGAGCGTTCTCGCGCTCCAAATCCTTCATCCGACGGGCCTGGTCGATTTGCAGGCCCCCGTACTCCTTGCGCCAGCGATAGTAACTTTGCTCGGAGATCTCCGCCCCCCGGCACGCTATCGCCAAACTCTTACCCTGGGCCGTCTGCACCTCAATCTGGCGCAGCTTCAGCACCACCTGCTCCGCACCCGTCTTCTGACCTCGCTTCATGTCCAGCTCCTTCAGTCCTGGCTGATCCTCTCAATCAGCCCGGTCCAAAGCCAGCCGGTCAGGTCAGCGGGACAAGCTTGACGGTAGTGCAATTAATTGCGCGCGTTTCCACCCGCCTTTGAGAGATTGAGGCCCAGCGCTTTGGAACACGCCGCCGTCCTTCAGTGTCTCCCAGATGCTGCTGTGAATGTCATAGGCATCTTCCTCCAGCGGCTCCAGGACGACGCTGAGCTTGTCTATGAACGGGGAAAGCTGGCCCTGTGGGTGAAGGGGTGGAGGTGGCCCCTGGGGCTCTGATGTCGGCTTTTTGCCTAGGGTTTGGGTCTTGTTAGAAGAGGCCTTCTTGAGCGGTATTTTGATTGGCATGCGGGCTCGGTCTGAGATGGCCGATGGGTATTGTGCGCAGCGGCCGGGCGCGATGATGAGCGAACCAGCCTTAAGGCGCGACCAGTCTTTTTAAACTTCAATTTTCTCATCAGGCGGCACAACTGGGTACTTCGCCTTATCAATCGCGTCCTTTAATTTTTCCATTGATAGGCCGCTGCCATAATTGTCATGTGCGTCTTCGCTTTCATGGCCTACAATCTCGATTCGAATGTCCTTTGGAACTCCGGCCTCTTTAAGGGCCTGGATGAGGTTGTGGCGAAAACTGTGAAAGGTTGTTTTCCGTGTCCAAAAGCCGATTTCGCGGCCGTACCGGCCCCAGTGCTTTGTGAAATTTGCAGAAGGGTACCCGTCCTGTCCGAACTTTACATCCTCAAAAATTCGTTTGCCTTGCTTCGCAACGGCAATCTGCGTCAGTAAGCCTGCGTCGATCAAAGCTTGGTGGATTGGCACTCGACGAACACTTGCGGCCGTTTTAATATGCTTCTGTTCGTTCTCACCCTTGGATACGTCAAAATACCATACGCCCGCTTCCTGCTTAATGTCGGATTTGAGGAGCTGGACAATCTCCCCGAGTCGCATGCCTGAGTAGAGGCCGATCCAAGGTATCCAAAATTTGCCGTCGCGAATGAGCACGTTCCCTGGCTCTGTCCGACGACTTGGGGTGCGATGACCGACGAACGCCGGAGAGGCAAAAATCGCTATCAGTTGTTCGGCCGAGTAGGGATGCCTAGAGTCTTTCTTGCTGATCTTCTTAACCGCGGGCAGTTTCACGTACATGCCCGGCTGCTTTGGGATCAGCTCCATCTCCGCTGCCCATTTCAGCGCAGCTTTTGTGAGGCGAAATAGCTTCTCTTGAGTCGCTGGTTCCAGCTTAGGCCCGGCGGCATTGGCAGCTGCTGCTTCAACGATGGACGTTTGAATACCGAGTTTTGCGAAGTTTGGCGGGATGGTGCCGATGACATCCGCGAGCAATGCGACGTCAGCTGTGCTGATGCTGGAGGCGGGCTTGTCCTCGCCGATCACAGCATAGGCTAGGCGGAGTGAGCGCTCGATGTCACCCAGTGTCTTTTTTTGATTGGCCGCTTTCTCTGCATGGCTGAGGTAGCGATCCCCCAACATCTTGAGTGTCAGCGTTTGGGTCGTTGCAACCGGTGTCTCGCCGGGTTCGGGTGGAAGAGTATCGATCCTGAGACCTGCAAAAAGAGGGTCTCTGATAGCGGCTTCGTCGTACCGGCCTTCTAGACGCGCTGCGAGGATACGGGAGTTCTCGATCCTCGCACGAGCCACCCCCTCGCTCGCATGCTGGATCGCGCTTAGTGTGAGGAATTCGGACCCGGAGGGAGGCTCAGAGAGGAGGTGCTTCGCCGTGCCGACAACGTCTTCCTTGAACAACTGCGAAGCAAGCTGGTCGCGGAGCCGCTTGATGTCATCGCGCAGGCCTATCACCTCCGCGTTTGTATCGACCGTGTCGCTCGGTATGAAGCGGGCGAACTCCAGTCCCTTGTTCAGACTCTCCTGCATGTAGGCTCGGAGACGGCGGTCGATCTCCTCCTGGGTCAACTCGGGCATCCGCCTCAAATCCCCGAACAGCGCATCGCATGCCTCGCTTAACCGCCGCGCCCGCGTCTTGGCGACCGATAGGTCACCTGTACGCAGGGTTTTTTTCATTTCCGTCCGCCGCAGGACTGGAACGAGCGGCTTCGGTACCGCCATACGAAAATAGAAGACGCCGTCGCGCCTGACGAGTCGCGGCATGGAACGCACGCGGGCAATCCCTCTGTCCCAGGATTTTGTACCAGGGAGGCGGATTGGCAGAGGCGTCTGGAAAATCAGGCAGCTGTAAGAGCGGCTTACAGCTTAAATGGCGGAGACGGAGGGATTCGAACCCTCGATACCCCTTTCGGGGTATGCTCATTTAGCAAACGAGTGCCTTCAGCCGCTCGGCCACGTCTCCGGCGCTCTGGCTCTAGAAGGTCGGATCGGGCGGGTCAACCCGATCCGGGCCGGTGGCGGTGCGGCGGCGGCGTTCGTAGTGCTTGGCGATGCGCAGATGCCGCGAGATGGCGTAGTTCATGGCCGTCAGGAAGCCGTAGGTGCCGCGCACGACGTGGCGTCGGCCGAGATAGGCCTTGAGGAAGTTGCCCGGCAGCTCGACGAACACGCGCCAGGTGGGAATCACCACGCCCCGGGCCTCGAGGTCGTCCGCCTGCTGGTCGGAGTAGCGGTTGAGCTTGTCCAGCTGATCGCCGAGCGAGCGCACCGAGAAATGGTGGATCACCCCGCGGAGGCGGCCGGGTTTCACCCCGGGCTCCAGGGCGACGCGGTCGTGGACCGGGGAGGCGGCGTAGCGCCCCCGGTCCTTGCGATAGAGGCGAACCGGAGTCAGCCGGTAGGCCCACGGGTGGGGCCGGCCCTCGCCCGGAAAGACCTCCGCGATGCCGATCCGCCAGGCCGCCCGGCCGGGCTCGCCGGAGGCGAACAGGGTGCGGATCTCGGCCGCGAGTTCGGCGGGGACGACCTCGTCGGCGTCGAGGTTCAGCAGCCAGACGTGCCGGCACTGCTCCTCGGCGAAGCGCTTCTGCGGGCCGTAGCCGGGCCAGGGATTGTGGATCACCCGGGCGCCCAGCGTGGCCGCCAGGGCTTGGGTGCCGTCCGTGGAGCCCGAATCGACCACCACGAGGTCGTCGGTCAGGTCGCGCACCGCCCGGATGGTGGCGCCGATCCGGTCCGCCTCGTTCCGGGCGATCAGGAAGATCGACAGGGGCAGCGGTCCCGCCCCGGCCGCCCGCGAGCCCGCCGGCGCGCCGGTCACGCCAGCCAGTCCGGAACCCGGTCGAGGGCGACGAGGGCTTCGACGCTCACGCGCGGGCGCACCACGGCGGCCCGGTCGCCGCGCACCAGCACCTCCGGCACGAGGGCGCGGGTGTTGTAGGTGCAGGCCTGGACCGCCCCGTAGGCGCCCGCGCTCATCACGGCGATCAGGTCGCCCGCCTGCACCGCGGGCATCTCGCGGTTGAGGGCGAGATAGTCGCCGGTCTCGCAGACCGGGCCGACCACGTCGGCGACGATGCGGGGCGCGTCCGGGCCCGGCTCTGCGACGGGCCGCAGACCGTGATAGGCCTCGTACAGGGTCGGCCGGATCAGGTCGTTCATCGCCGCGTCGACGATCACGAAGGTGCGCCCCTCGGCGTGCTTCACGTACAGGACCCGGGTCACCAGGATCCCGGCATTGCCGGAAATCATCCGGCCGATCTCGAAAACCGGGCGCAGGCCGAGCGGCGCGAAATGCGGACGCAGGGTCGCGGCCAGGGCGGCGGGGTCGGGTGGCGGGGCGTTGTCGTCCCGGTACGGGATGCCGAGGCCGCCGCCGAAATCGATGTGGCGCAGGGGATGGCCGGCCGCCAGCAACTGCCGGGCGAGGTCGGCGAGCAGCCGTGCCGCGCTGGCGAACGGGCCCAAGTCGGTGATCTGGCTGCCGATATGCATGTCGACGCCGTGGATCGCGATCCCCGGCAGGGCGGCGGCCGCGGCATAGACCTCCGGGGCCCGGGTGATCGGGATGCCGAACTTGTTCTCGTACTTGCCGGTGGAGATTTTGGCGTGGGTGCCGGCATCGACATCCGGGTTGACCCGCACGGAGATGGGGGCGGTCAGGCCTAGGCCGACCGCCGTCTCCGACAGCTGGGCGAGTTCGGGCTCGCTCTCGACGTTGAAGCAGAAGATCCCCGCCCGGAGCGCCGCCACCATCTCGTCCCGGGTCTTGCCGACGCCGGAGAATACGATCTTGGCCGGGTCGACCCCGGCCGCGAGAGCCCGATGCAACTCGCCGCCCGAGACGATATCCATGCCCGCGCCCTGGGCGGCGAGCGTCCGCAGCACGGCCTGATTCGAATTCGACTTCATGGCGAAGCAGACCAGCGCGTCGTCGCCCGCGAAGGCCTCCGCGAAGACGCGGTAGTGCCGCTCCAGGGTGGCGCTGCTGTAACAGTAGAAGGGGGTGCCGACCTCCGCGGCAAGGCCCGTCAGATCGACGTCCTCGGCCTGCAGGCGACCGTCGCGATAGTGGAAGTGGTGCATCTCGGCCGTGTCTCTCCTGCGTGCCGGAGCGCGGGGTGTTTCCCGTGAAACATCCCGGCCGCCTGCCGGCGGGGCGCCCATCGACGAGGGGGACGACACGGCGTAGGCGCGGAGGCGGGCTCCGGCAAAAAGCCGTCTACAGCAGCGGATCGAGAATGAAAGGCTCCTTGGGGATCCGGTAGCCGCGCTTCGCGCCGCGGCCGGTCTCGATCGGGGCCCCGGTGCCGCCCGGCGGAACCGCCGCGATGGACAGTTCGTCCCCGGCCCGCACGGCCGCGGCCGTCGGCTCTTCCGCGCCGCCGCCGAGACCGACCGAGACCGGCAGGGCCTCCCGGCCCCATCCCCCGGGCGCGCGCCGCCGCGGTCTGCGGCGGCTCCAGGGAGCCGCGTCGGCCGCAGGCGGCGAGCGCCAGGGCGATGAGGCCGGAAGCGGCGAGGAGCTTCAGGGCGGGAGACGACAACATCGCGCGAGGATCCGGCGGGCTCGGCGCCGGCGCTCGAGGGCCGGCGGGAGCCTTACCTTAGCGGTTGGCGGGCGGCGGCGCGAGCGCGGACCCGCCACAGCAAGCGGCTTCGCCTCAGCCCCGCTGCTCCTTGGTGCCGCGGGCGCCCTGCTTGCCCTTGGCCGGGGCGTCCTGCTGCTGCTGGGCCTCGTACGCGTCGATCGCCCGGCGGCAATTCTCGCTGAGCTTCTTCCAGTTCTTCTGGAAGCAGGCGTCGGTGGCCGGGTCGTCAGGGGCGAGGTTGCCGCAATAGGTCAGATAATCGCCGGTGCAGTATTTCTTCAGGGTCTCGTTGCCGCGCTTCGACTGCTGCGCCGCGGCCGGCAGCGTCAGGGCGGTAGCCGCCGCGACGGCGAGAAGGATTGGCTTCAGGCGCATGGGGATACGTACCATCTCTCGGAGGCAGGACTGTCGGGAAAAGTCCCGGTTGCGATGATGCCTTTGCATGGTCGAAACAAGGCAATCAGCGAACGTTTCTGAGCGGCGATCGGGCTTTGCGCTCCGATCAGACGCGCTCGGGCTGGGGGGCGGGAAAGGCCGCCCTGGGCATCCGGTCCTGGCCGGTGAGGGCGTCGGCGACCTCCGAGATCCGCCTGCGCAGGTCGGCGTTCTCCCGCTCGACGCCGCCCTGGCGATCCGTGAGCGTCTGGGCGAGGGCTTCCTCGGCGGCCTTCAGGCTGGCCCGCAGGTCGTCGCGCTCCGCTGCCAGGGCGACGGGATTCGCGTCGGCATTGCCGGGCGGCGCCTGGTCGGCGTGCCGGCCCTGTCGGACCGCCAGGAGGCTGTCGAGCAGGTCCGCGTGCGCCTCCTCGAGAACGCGGAGCGTAGCGACGCTCGCAGTGCCGTCCTCGCGGGCGCTGGTGAGCTCGGTCTCGAGCTCCCGGGTCTTGGCCTGCGCCTGGGCGATCTCGCCGTCGCGGGCCGCCACGTCCCGGGCGAGGGCGGCCGCCCGCATGGCGCCGGCACCGATCGCCGCGAGATCCGCATGGCGCTTGGCCTGCACGGTCTCGACCCGGCGCTCCAGGCGCCGCTGCTGCACGGCGAACTGCGCGCGCAGGAAATCCCGCTCCGCGGCGATCTCGGCCGGCGACAGCGGCAGCCGCGCCTCCGCCCTCCGCCGCGCCAGGCGCGCGGCGCGCGCGTTGAGTGCCGGGAGCAGCAGAAGGCCGCACAGGCTCGCTGCCAGGAATCCCAGCGCGAAGATCATCACGGTTTCGATCACGAGGGGACGGCCCGCGCAGACGGCCGGAAGACCCGGCCCAGGATCAGTCTAACCCAGGTCGGTCGCCGGGGCGAAATCAAGCTCCACCCATCAATCAGAACGGGTTCCAGGTTGCCTCCCGGGTGAACTTCAGATAGCCGACATTGATCCCCAGCCGCGCGCCGACGCCACTGCGGATCGGCACCACGATGATACGGTCGCTCACGACCGCCGTCATGCCGAAGCCGCCCATCAGATAGGCCGAGCCGTCGACGCCGCCGAAGCGCCGGAACAGCTCGCGCACGTTCGGCAGGTTGTAGACCAGCATCATGGTGCGGGCGCCGTCGCCGCCGACGTCGAAGCCCACCGAGGGTCCCTGCCAGTAGACGCGGCGCTGGCCGGCGTTGCGGGTGTAGAGCGTGCCCTCGCCGTAGCGGACGCCGGCGACCACCGCACCTCCGCCCTCCTGCCCGAGGATATAGCCGTTCGGCTCGCCCCAGCGCCGCCCCGCCTCCTCGACGGTGAGTGCGAGGCCGCGGGAGACCGACCCGAAGAAGCGATGGCCCGATTCCACGATCTCGCCGGGGCGGAACGTCTCGGGGGTGTCCAGGTCCTCGCCGCGGGCCAGCGCCGCGCCGACTCCGGAAAAACCCGCCAGCGGCGCGCCCAGCGCCAGGCCGAGGCCCGCGCGGAGCAGGTGGCGGCGGTGGGTGCCGCGCTCGTCTCGTGCCGTCATCGTTGCCTCCTCGCCCGGTTCGACGGCAGCATCGGATTCAGGCCGATGCCGCCGGTCTTGAGACTCCGCATCGTCCGAAAGCCGGTGACCATCGTTCGGGCGATGCTTTAACGGTTCCGCGGCGGATCCTGGCCGCCGCGGACATGAGCCGGTCTCGGCCGCACCCGCGACCGGGATCCGCTCGAGGACGGGCCCGCGATCCGGGGCGGCGCGGATCGATACGTCGGACCAGCTTCTGAGGAAAACCGCAAGATGTGGTTAACGTGCCCTGACGCCGCTCCCGCTCCGGCCTCGCTCCACGCGCCGCGTCCCGGGCGCCGGCGCCTCCACGCGGCACGCTCCGGCTTGGTGCCGGTCCTGGCGCTCGCCGCCGCCCTGATGGGCGGCGCGCCGACGGCGGCAGAGCCGGGAGACACGGCGGCGATCGAATTGCTGGCGCTCCAAGGGTTCGACCCGGTCAGCTATTTCCTCAAGGACGGGCCGCGGGCCGGCGCCGCACGGTTCGAGCTGTCGTGGGGCGGCCAAGTCTGGCGCTTCGCCAACGGTGCCGACAGGACGGCCTTCCGGGACAACCCGGAGGTCTACGCCCCGCGGCTCGGCGGCTTCGACGCCGCCGGGATCCTGGATGGGCGCCTTGTCGATGCCGACCCGCTCGTCTTCGCCGTCATCGGCGAGCGCCTCTACCTGTTCCGGGATGCGGCCCGACGCGACCGGTTCCTGGCTGCGCCCGAACTGGTCCGCAAGGCGGAGGCGGCTTGGCCCGGCCTGCAGGACCAGCTGGACATGCCGACTCGGGACCCGCCGCTCAAGGCCCCGCCTCTCAAGGATGAACCGCTCAAGGATGCGCCGCGGTGAGGCGCGTCCGCACCGGCCGGGCGGGCCCGGGGGCCGGCAGCGCGAGGCCGGTGGCGAGGTCCGGTCGCCCAGGGCCGCGAACGGCCCGTTGCGGTAGCCTTCGCGGTAGCAGCCGTACCGGATCGGGCCGCCACCGGGGACCACCACGCAGCCGCCGGCCGCCGCCAGGATGTGGTCGCCGGCGGCCGTGTCCCATTCCATGGTCGGCCCGCAGCGGACGTAGACATCCGCCTCGCCGGCCGCGATCAACCCGAACTTGAGCGCGGATCCGGTCTGGCGGGTCTCCGACACGGGCAGGGCGGCGAGACACGTCGCGGTCTCGGGATCGCCGTGCCGCCGGCTCCCCAGGGCGACGAGTCCGCTGCGCGGCGCCGGACGGGCCTGCACCGGACTGCCCGCGCGCCGGGCGTCCGTCGATCACGGGGCCTTCGACGGTGGCCGCGCCGGCCCACCACCAGGCCCGCCTGAGGCCGGGGCGACGAGGGCGGCCGCCACCGGGCGCTCGCCGGCGACCAGGGCGATGTTGACGGAGTAATCCGGCGTCCCGGCCAGGAAGTCGCGGGTGCCGTCCAGAGGATCGACCAGGAAGAAGTTCTGGGACGGCCGCACCGCGAGTTCGGACGCCGGGGTGCTCTCCTCGGCGACGACGGCTATCCCGGGGAAGCGGGCGGCCAGAGCCGCGACGATCAAGGCCTCGGCCTCGACGTCGGCGGCGCTCGACGGCGATCCGTCGGGCTTGAGGGCGTGGGGGCAGGGACCGCGATGATAGCGCCGCAGCACCTCACCGGCGGCGCAGGCGATCTCGGCGAGCACCGCGGCGATCCGCTCGCGCTCAGGCCCCGAAAACATCGCCGCGCCCGTCATGTCGCCTCCCGCCCCCGCCTGCATGCCCGAGCGGGTTGAGATTGTCGACGGTTCGGGCCGGCAAACGGTTCCGTTGCGTCGTCTTGATCGGGGGACGGCCGACGGCCAGCCCGGCCCGACCCGGCCCCACCCAGCCCTTCGCGGATGCCGGCGATTCGAGCGCGGGTCTTTCCCGGCGCGATCGGGACGCCCTGCGTCTCGCGATGGCGCGCAGAAGAAAGGCAGCCGTATCGTGCCTTCTTAAGAAAAATTCAAACTGAGATCTGATAGAGTCACGTAGAATCAGCCCCCAAACTTGCGCCTCCGACAGAGGTGTTGTTACGGCAGGCGACGGGATTTGGTCTGGATGCGATATGAGATCGATTATTATATTCGGTATTTCGATGGTTTTGCTAAAAATTATCGGATTTACGGGTTTGAATGCAGCAGAGCTGGATGTAATCAAGGGTCAATATAAGAGGCCGACGGCAATTGCGTTCCCGGAGGATGCGCTGTTCTCGCCGCAGGTCGCGACCCTCGGCAAGATGCTGTTCTTCGTCCCGCGGTTGAGCGGGAAGCAGAATCTCAGCTGTGCGAGCTGCCACAATCCGTCATTCGGCTTCGAGGTTCCTGTCCCCGGGGCGATCGGGTCGGCCAACGCGCCGCTTGCCCGCAAGGCGCCGACCCTGCTGAACGCGGCCTGGATCCCGACGCTGTTCTGGGATGGGCGTGCTCCGAGCCTGGAGATGCAGGCGATGGGACCGATCACGGCCGAAGCCGAGATGGACGGCAAGTTCCCCGAGATCATCGCGACACTCGAGCGGATCCCGGAGTACCGGGCTTGGTTCGTCACGCTGTTCCCGCGAGACGGCATCACCCAGGACAATCTCCTGAGGGCGATCGCCACCTACGAACGGACTGTCGTGGCGGAATGGGCTCCGTTCGACCGCTGGATCGAGGGCGATGACGCCGCGATCTCGCCGGCGGCGCAGCGTGGCTTTGCCCTGTTCACCGGGAAGACCGGTTGCTCCGCCTGCCATACCGGCTGGAACTTCACCGACAACAAGTTCCACGATCTCGGCATCCCGACGACCGATATCGGCCGGGCGGCCGTCGAACCCGACAACCCGCTGGCGCAGCACGCGTTCAAGACCCCGGGGCTGCGCAACCTGACCTACCGGGCACCCTTCGGGCATGCGGGCCAGTTCGCCAACCTTGAGGAGATCGTGGCGTTCTACGTGACCGGTGGTCTCGACCGGCCTTCGAAGTCGCCCCTGATGAAGCCGCTCAAGCTGAGCCAGGAAGAGCGTGCGGACGTGATCGCCTTCCTGCGCTCCCTAACCGCGGAGCAGACCCGGACCGCACTGCCGAACCTGCCCAACTAGGGCGCCCGCTGCCGCCGCAGCGGATATCGGTCCGGCGCCAGCGGGCGCGTCGCATCAAACAGGCTTGAGGTGAGCCCGCCCGCTTGCGGTTGGACTCTGCGCCAGAGCGCCGCCTCGATGCGTCGTCCTGGAATCGCGTTTCGACCATCGATCCAGATCTTCGCTCTCCATCGTCGCGATTCAAAAATCGGACGTCACACTGCGCGATGTTGTTCTGAGCGGGAAACCGGAAAGTTACCATGTCCATCCGCTACAAGATCCTGCTCCCGCTGCTCGCCTTCATGCTCCTCGCCGGACTCCTGGCCGGAATCACCGGTTTCGTCGGCCTCGGAGCGGTCGGCGACCTCTCACTGCTCTCGGAACGTACCACCGAGGCGGCCGAGACCAGTCGCGCCGCCCGGGATCAGTTCCTGCGGGCCGAAAGCCTGGTCGCGCGGGTGAGCGCGATGACCGATTTCCTCGACATGGCGCCGATCCAGACGGAGTTCGCCGGGGCGAGCGCTCAGGTGGCGACCCTGCTCGGGCGCCTGAACGAGATCGCCCTGTCCGGACCGATGCAGGTCCTGGCCCGGAACGCGGAGGCGGATGCCCGCCAGTGGCGTGACGATGCCGAGCTTCTGCTCGGCATCCGGCAGGCCCGGGAGATCCCGGTTCACGAGCGCATGGTCCAGCAGAGCCGACGGCTGCGGACCCGGTTCGACGAAGCCGTGGCGCTCGCCGCCGCGGACACCCGGGCTCAGATGCAGGCGACCCGCGAGGCCACGGCGTGGAAGATCTGGGCGATGCTCGGGCTCAGCGGCGGCGCCGTCCTTCTCGGATCGCTCACGGCGTGGTGGCTCGCCGGGACTCTGGCGCGGCCGCTGGTGCGCCTGACCAGCGAGACGACCCGCCTGGCGGTGGGTGACACCAGCGTCGCCCTGGCGGCCGCGCAGCGCCGGGACGAGATCGGCGCCATCGCCCGCGCCGCCGTGGCGATCCGCGACACCTCCCGGGACGAGGCGGCACAGCAGCTCGAGGCCACCGAAGCCGCGCGCCTGCGCGAGGAGCAGGCGCGGCGCGCCATGCTGCACGACCTCGCCGACCGGTTCGAGCGCTCGGTCGGGGGTATCGTCGCCCACGTGGCCGAAGCCGTGGCCGGCCTGCAGGCCTCGTCCGGCACGATGCAGGCGGCCGTGGAGGGGACGGCGCTGCGCTCCACCAGCGCCGCGGACGCCGCGCAACGGACCGGCGGGAACGTCACCGCCGTGGCAGCCGCCGCCGATGCGCTGGGCTCGACCGTGCAGGAAATCGGCCAGCAGGTCGCGCATGCGGCCGGGCTGTCGTCCTCTGCCGTGCAGGCCGCCTCCCGCACCGACACGATCATGGCGGCGCTCTCCGCCGCCGCAACCCGGATCGGCGACGTGGTCGGCCTGGTCTCCACCATCGCGGGCCAGACCAATCTCCTGGCGCTCAACGCTACGATCGAGGCGGCCCGCGCCGGAGAAGCCGGACGGGGCTTCGCCATCGTGGCGGCCGAAGTGAAGGAGCTGGCCGGGCAGACCGCGAAGGCCACCGACGAGATCGGCCGTCAGATCGACGCCATCCAGTGCGCGACCAACAGTGCCGCCGAGGCGATTCAGGACATCACCGCTCAGATCCACGCGATGGGCGGCGTGACGACGCGCATCGCCGGCGCAATCGACGATCAGGGCGTCACCACGCAGGACATCGTGCGCAGCATGTCCGAAGCCTCGGGCGGGACCGACAAGGTGACCGCCGACATCTCCGAGGTCGCCCGCTCGGCGAGCGCGGCCGGTCACGCCGCGAAGGCCGTGGCGACCTCGGCCGACGATCTGGCCGTCCAGTCCCGCGCGCTGCACGCGGAGATCGATCAGTTCCTCAGGAACGTCCGGGCCGCCTGAGCGCGTCGGCGCCGGGCGAAGCCTTATCGCGGGGATGGGCCGATCGCCGTCCGCTTGATCCGGGCGAGCAGCGCGCAGGTCCGGCGCCGGTGGCGATGCAGCTCCGCCGCGAGGCTGCGGGCATCCGGCAGGCCCACTGCCTTCGCGATCTGCCGGGCGGCCCCGTGGGACGGGTCGGAGCCGGGATCGGCCATCACGAGCCGCTGCCATTGGTAGACCGCGTCGAGGAAGCCGTAGGTCTCGGCCAGGGGCTCGGTCAGGGCGGCGGGCAGGATCCCGCGCGCGCCGGCCTTCCGGAGCACAGTCTCCCCGGAGAGGCCAAGGCCGTCGGACTGGACCGGCGGGTGGCTCAGCACGATGGACTGGGCGAGGAAATCGAGGTCGAACAACCCGCCGGGGGCGAGCTTGAGGTCGTAGGGCCCGGCATGGCCGCGCTCCTCGGCGACGAGCCGGCGCATCTCTCCGGCCGCGGCGCAGACCTGGGCGGGATCGCGCGGCTGCGCGATCGTCTCGGCGATGGTCGCCATCACGGCCGCGCCGAGTTCGGGATCGCCCGCCACCACCCGGGCCCGGGTCAGCGCCATGTGCTCCCAAGGCTCGGCCGCCTCGCGCTGATAGGTCACGAAGCCGTTCAGCTGCACGGCGGGCGGGCTGTGGCTTCCGTAGGGCCGCAGGCGCAGGTCGACCGCGTAGAGCCGACCGCGGCGTGTGGCGGTGGTCAGCGCCGCGTAGAGCCGCTGCGCCAGGCGGTTATAGGCCACAACCGCGTCGAGCGGGCGCGGGCCGTCGCTCATCCGGTTCTCCGGATCGAAATCGTACAGGAACACGAGGTCGAGGTCGGAGACCGCGCTGAGCTGCCGGGATCCGAGCCGGCCGAGCGCCAGCACGCAGCACCGGCCCTTCGGCACGGCGCCGTGGTCCTGGGCGAACCGGCGCTCCTCCGCCTCCAGGTTCAGCGTGACCGTCGCCTCCGCGATGGCCGAATAGGCCTCCCCGGCCTGGCGCGGCGTGATCAGGCCGGACAGGAGCCGCGCGCCCGTGACGAAGGCCATCTGCCGGGTGGCGTCCCGGCACCGGTCCAGAAGCTCCTCGTGACTCGCCGGCTGCCCGACCAGCGCCCGGTACTGGTCGCTGACCTGCTCGGGACCCGGCACCGGCGCCACGAAGTCGGGATCGAGCACGGTGTCGAGGACGTGGGGGCTGAGGCTGACCGTGTCGGCGAGGTGGGGCGAGGTCCCCAGGATGTCGGCGAACAGCAGGCGCAGACGCGCGTGCGAGCGCAGGATGGCGAGCAGCTCCGCCACCGCCGGCATCCGGGCGAAGGCCCGGTCGAGGGTGAGCAGGGCCGCGTCCGGATCGTTCGTGCCGCCGAGCGCCCGCAACAGGCTCGGCAGCAACTCCGTCAGGATCTCCCGCGCCCGGCCTGTCTGCAGTGCCGGACGGCGGCCGACATGCCAGCCCTGCACGGTCTCCCAGGCCGGCCGCGGATCGCGGAACCCGAACGCCGCCAGGGCCTCCAGGGTGGAGGGGTCGGCCTCGCTCTCGCCGAAGACCAGGGCGTCCTCCGGCGCCCCATCCCCGGGCGCCGCCTCGAACAGCAGGGCGTAATGGGCCTGGACGCGGCCGGCCTGGTGCAGCAGCGCCGCCTCGAATGCCGCCCGCGTGTCGAATCCCGCGAACAGGGCCAGGGCGTCGAGCGCCGCATCCCCGGTCGGCAGGCGCTGGGTCTGCTCGTCGCGGATCATCTGGATCCGGTGCTCGAGGGTGCGCAGGAACCCGTAGGCCTCCGTGAGCTCGTCCCGGGCTCGCGCGTCGATCCAGCCCTCCTCGACGAGGCGGGACAGCATCTCGACGGTCCGGCGCCCCCGCAGGGCGGGCTTGCGGCCGCCGAACACGAGCTGCTGGGTCTGGACGAAGAACTCGATCTCCCGGATGCCGCCGCGGCCGATCTTGATGTCGTGGCCCGCCACCGTGATCGTGTCGTGCCCGCGGACCAGGTGGATCTGCCGCTTCATCGCGTGGATCTCGGCGATGGCCGCGAAGTCGAAGTGCCGGCGCCAGATGAACGGCGCGAGGTCGGCCAGGAACGCCGCGCCGGCCGGGATGTCTCCGGCGATCGGCCGGGCCTTGATGAAGGCGGCGCGCTCCCAGTTCTGGCCCAGCGTCTGGTAGTAGTCGAAGGCGAAGCCGGTGGAGAGCGCCACCGCCGTCGAGCCCGGGTCCGGGCGCAGCCGGTAGTCGATCCGGTGGACGTATCCGTCGGCGGTGCGCTCGGACAGGAGCTTCACCAGGCCCTGCGCCAGCTTGACGAAGAACGCCTTGGGGTCGCCGCCGGTGGCGGCCGCGGCGGGCTCGGCCTCGTAGAAGACGACGAGGTCGATGTCGCTGGAATAGTTCAGCTCGGCCCCGCCATGCTTGCCGAGCGCCAGGATCACCAGCCCGGAGCCGACCTGCGGCGCCCCCGGGTCCTGCGGCCGGAACCGGCCGGCCGCCATCCCCTGCCGGAGCAGGGCGTCGGTGGCCGCGCTCACCGACGCGTCGGCGAAGTCGGACAGGGCCCGGACGACCGCGTCGAGATCCCAGCAGCCGCCGAGATCGGCCAGCGCCACCAGGAGGGCGTGCGCCTCGCGGTTCCTGCGGAGCTGGCGGGCCACCTCCGCGAGGTCGGGGTTGGCCCCGCAGGCCCCGCCGACCGCGCGCTGCCGCTCGATGATCGCCCGGCTGGCGGCGCCCGGCGGCTGCGCCATCAGGGCGACGAGCCGCTCCGGCGCGCGGGTGACGGCCTGCCACAGGAACGGCGAATGGTCGGCGAGCCCGAGCAGCAGGGTGCGGCAGGTCGGGGTGAGGAAACCCTCCGGGAGGGCCGGCTCGATCTCGGCGAGCCGCGCGCGGGCGGTCTCGGGATCGGCGGGCCGAAGGCTGGGGCGCAGGCTGTCGCGCAGGGTCGGTTCGGGCTGCATCGGCCGGGCCGTCGTCAGCGCGGCCGTCCGGGCGCGTCCACCCGGATCGGCTCTGTGGGAATGCCGGCGCGCGCCTGGGCGATGGAGCTTCCGCTTCGACCGGTGGTCTCGCGTCTCACGCCGATCCTTCCTAAAGCGCTGGCCGCCGAAGCGGAGACCGGTTCGGCGTCAGCGAGCGCGTTGCACCAGTCGCGCGCCGCACCCGATCGCGTCTGGCTTCCGGGACGGCGCACGATCCGCGTCGCCCTCGGCACGATGGCCGGCATCCTAACCGATCCGGGCGCGGCCGGCACGGGGCTTTCCAAGCTGCCCGCCAAGCTACCCATGGAGCTGCCTGCCGAACCGCCCGGTAACGCTTTTCAAAGGCGACCGTGGCGTTTATCCGTGCGGACCGGTCCATCGTCCCCGGCCCGGCAGCCGGGCCGCGCGGCGTGTTTCGCGGGGACTCGACCGCCAACCGGGCGGCCAAGGATCGGCGGCTCCGACGCGACGGGCCGACCCGCAGATGATTCGCCCCCAGATCCGCCCGCCCGGAGCGCAGCATGTCCTCCCCGAACGCACCCCGCCTGACTCTCGACGGCCTCGACCTCGCCGCCCTGCTCTGCTCCCGCGTCTGCCACGACGTGATCAGCCCCGTCGGCGCGATCGTGAACGGGCTGGAAGTGCTGGAGGACGACGATGACGAATCGATGCGGGTCTTCGCCCTCGAACTGATCGGCAAGAGCGCACGGCAAGCCTCGGCCCGGCTGAAATTCGCCCGGATCGCCTTCGGGGCGGCCGGCTCCGCCGGCGCCTCGATCGACCTCGCCGACGCCGAGAGCGTGGCCAAGGGCATGTTCAGCGACGAGAAGACCAAGCTGGCCTGGAGCGCGCCGCAGGCCCTGTTCCCCAAGAACAAGGTCAAGCTGCTCCTGAACCTCGTGATGATCGCCACCTCGGCGATCCCGCGGGGCGGCCTGATCGACGTCACCGTCTCCGGCGACGGAGAGGCGCCGACCCTCGTGCTCACCGCCAAGGGCTCGCATGCCCGCATCCCGCCCCATGTCGAGGAGCTGATGGCCGGCAGCCCGGAGAGCGGCACCGTCGACGCCCACGCCATCCTGCCGTTCTACGCCGGCCTCGTGGCGCAGGCCGCCGCCATGGATGTGCGATTCGCCATCGAAGGTGATGAAGTGACGATCACGGCCTCGCCGACAGTGATCGCTGCGCCCGCGGAGGCCGGTGACGAAGATTCCGGCACCGCGCTCGCCTAAAAAACTGGAAAACCACGGGGTGGGGAGGGGATTGAAACGCTTCCCTAACCCCGCGCGAGTAAGTACGTTACGCGAGAGCCTCTTCGTGTAACGAGTATCGCCGATGGACGACCTGCTTCGTGAGTTCCTGACCGAGAGCGGGGAGCACCTCGACACGGTCGATGCTGAATTGGTTCGATTCGAGCAGGATCCGAATAACCAGACGATACTTCGGAATATCTTCCGACTCGTTCACACGATCAAAGGAACCTGCGGGTTCCTCGGCCTTCCGCGCCTCGAGGCCTTGGCGCACGCCGCCGAGACCTTGATGGGCCGCTTCCGGGACGGCCTGCCCGCCACCTCCGAATCGGTCACGGTGATTCTCTCGACCCTGGACCGGCTGAAGGCGATCCTGGCCGACCTGGAAGCCACCGGCACCGAGCCGGCGGGCTCCGACGACGACCTGATCTCCGAGCTGGAGCGCCTGGCCTCGGCCGAGCCCGAGCCCCAGGCGGCACCGGCCCCCGCGCCCGAGCCGGTGCTGCCGGATCCGGTCTCCCGCGAGCCGAAGCCGGGCGAGGTGACCCTGGACGAGTTGGAGGCGGCCTTCCTGGCAGCCCCGGGCCCGAGCGAGGCCGACTTCGCCGCGCCGGCCCCGGCTCCCATCGAGGCTCCGAAGGTCGAGGCCCCCAAGCCCGCGATCGCCAAGGCCACTGCGCCCAAGCCCGCCGCGGCCAAGCCCGAGTCGTCCAAGCCCGAGTCGTCCAAGCCCGAGTCGTCCGAGCCCGAGTCGGGCAGGGCAGAGCCGGCGGGTGACGCCGAGGCCGTGGTGGCCACCGAGACGACGGCGGCCGGGAAGATCCAGACGATCCGCGTGAACGTGGATACGCTCGAGCACCTGATGACCATGGTCTCGGAGCTGGTGCTGACCCGCAACCAGCTCCTCGAGATCGCCCGCCGGCACGAGGATTCGAGCTACAAGGTTCCGCTCCAGCGCCTGTCCCACGTCACCGCCGAGCTGCAGGAAGGCGTCATGAAGACGCGCATGCAGCCGATCGGCAGTGCCTGGCAGAAGCTGCCGCGCGTCGTGCGCGACCTCTCGGCCGAACTCGGCAAGCAGATCGACCTCGTGATGGTCGGCGCGGAGACCGAGCTGGACCGGCAGGTCCTCGAGGTGATCAAGGACCCGCTGACCCACATGGTCCGCAACTCGGCCGATCACGGCCTCGAGTCCACCGCCGGGCGCATCGCGGCGGGCAAGCCGGCGCGCGGCACGATCCGCCTCGCCGCCTACCACGAGGGCGGCACGATCACGATCGAGATCGCCGACGACGGCAAGGGCCTCGACCTCGCGGCGATCCGCAGGAAGGCGGTGGAGCGCGGGCTGGCGGCCCAGGCCGATGTCGAGCGGATGACCGACGCGCAGGTCGCCAAGTTCATCTTCGACGCCGGGTTCTCGACCGCGGCGGCGGTCACCTCGGTGTCGGGCCGCGGCGTCGGGATGGACGTGGTCAAGACCAACATCGAGACCATCGGCGGCATCATCGACATCGCCACCACGGCGGGCCGCGGCACCACCTTCACCATCAAGATCCCGCTGACCCTGGCCATCGTGGCCGCCCTGATCGTGCGCGCCGGCGAGCACCGCTTCGCGCTGCCGCAGGTGGCCGTGCTCGAACTGGTGCGGGTCGATGCCGGGGCGCAGCGGGTCGAGCGCATCAACGGTTCGCCGGTGCTGCGCCTGCGCGAGCGGCTGCTGCCGATCGTGTCGCTCACCGGCCTGCTCGGACAATCGGCCGACACGAGCGAGGAGGCGACGCAGGCGGGCTTCGTGGTGGTGGCCCAGGTCGGGCGCGAGCGCTTCGGCATTCTGGTCGACGAGGTCTTCCACACGGAGGAGATCGTCGTGAAGCCGATGTCGGCCAAGCTGCGGCACATTCCGATGTTTGCCGGCAACACGATCCTCGGCGACGGCGCCGTGGTGCTGATCGTCGATCCCAACGGCGTGGCCCGGCAGGTCGCCCAGGGCGTCCAGGGCAGCAACAGCCATGCCGATCCCGACGCCGAGGCGGAGATGTCCGACGGCATCGACTCCAAGACCACGCTCCTGGTGTTCAAGGGCGGCCAGGGCAGCTTCAAGGCGGTGCCGCTCTCCCTGGTGACCCGCCTCGAAGAGATCGAGTGCGACAAGGTCGAGTGGCTGGGCGGCCGTCCGCTGATCCAGTACCGCGGCCGGCTGATGCCGCTGGTCCCGGCCGACTCGGCGATCACGATCCGCTCCGAAGGCACCCAGGCGCTGGTGGTGTTCTCCGACGGGGAGCGCGCCATGGGCCTCGTGGTCGACGAGATCGTCGACATCGTCGAGGAGCGCCTCGACATCGAGATCGCGGCCGACCGCTCGGACCTGATCGGCTCGGCGGTGCTGCGTGGCCGCGCCACCGACATCATCAACATCGCCCACTTCCTGCCGCTCGCCTACGACGACTGGGCGCGCGGCCCGAAGAAGTCGGAGCAGGTCTCGACGCTCCTGCTGGTCGACGACTCGGCCTTCTTCCGCGACATGCTGAGCCCGGTGCTGAAGGCCGCGGGCTATCAGGTCATCACCGCGGCGAGCGCCGAGGCCGCGTTGGCACTCCTCCAGTCGGAGACCCGGATCGAGATCGTGGTCACCGACCTCGAGATGCCGGGCCGCAGCGGCTTCGACCTCGTCGCCGCCATGCGGGCTTCCGAGCCGCGCCTCGCCGGCTTGCCGGTGATCGGCCTCACCGGGTCGGTGGGCGCCGAGGCGGTGGAGCGGGCTCGGGCGCTGGCGATCAGCGACCTGGTGGCCAAGTTCGACCGCAGCGGATTGATCGCGGCCCTGGCCGAGATCAGCGCCACGGATGTCTCTCAAGCCGCCTGATCCCGGCACCGCCCGCCATACGACGATCGAACCCGGAGAGTTCTGATGCAGGCTGCCAATGCCAACGGCGCCGAGACCGGCCCCACCGACGACTATGTCACCGTCTTCGTGGGCGACACCCTGTTCGGCCTGGCGATCGAGCGCGTCCACGACGTGTTCGTCCCCTCCGGCGTGACGCCGGTGCCGCTGGCGCCGTCCGAGATCGTCGGCCTGCTGAACCTGCGCGGCCGCGTGGTCACGGCCGTGTGCCTGCGCCGACGCCTGGGCCTGCCCGATGCCGTGGTGCAGGACGAGAAGGCCAATCCCAAGATGGCGATCGGCCTGGAGCAGGGCGGCGAGACCTTCGCGCTCGTGGTCGACGGCGTCGGCGAGGTGCTGAAGCTCGGCAGCGACAGCCGCGAGGCGGTGCCGATCAACCTGGATCCGCGCTGGCGCAACCTCGCCACCTGCGTCCACCGCCTCGACGGCCGCCTCCTGGTGATCCTCGACGTGGACGCGCTCCTCGGCTTCAGCGCTGCCGGCGCGAAGGCGGCGTGAAGGAGGGGCTATGAAAGCGCCACACGAGACGACCTGCCTGGTGGTCGACGATTCCGCGGTGATCCGGAAGGTCGCGCGGCGGATCATCGAGGCCCTCGGCATCAATGTGAGCGAGGCCGAGGACGGCAGCGCCGCACTCGAAGTCTGCGCGGCCAGCATGCCGGACGCGATCCTGCTCGATTGGAACATGCCGAACATGGACGGCTACACCTTCCTCCAGGCCCTGCGCCAGAGCGAGGGGGGGACGGTCCCGAAGGTCCTGTTCTGCACCACCGAGAACGATGTCGGGGCGATCGCCCGGGCACTCCGCGCCGGGGCAGACGAGTACATCATGAAGCCCTTCGACCGCGACATCCTGGCGGCCAAGCTCGAACAGGTCGGTCTCGTCGCAGACGCGGCCTGAATCGGCGCCGCCCCCAACCGCGACCCAGTACCCGAGGCAAACATCATGGCCCTGAGCCCCGCGGTCGTCCCGCTTCGCAGTCCGCCTGCGCAATCCACGACATCCACGGCGGCTCCGATCCGGGTGCTGATCGCCGACGATTCGGCCGTCGTGCGCGGGCTCGTCGCCCGCTGGATCGCCGAAGCGGGGTTCGAACTCGCCGGGACCGCCTCGAACGGCCGCATCGCCCTGGAGATGATGGCCAAGCACGACCCGGACGTCGTGCTGCTCGATATCGAGATGCCGGAGCTTGACGGCACGACGGCGCTGCCGCGCATGCTGGCGATGAGCCCGAACCTCCAAGTCGTGATGATGTCGACGCTGACCACGCGCAACGCCGACATCTCGCTGAAATGCCTCGCCCTCGGCGCCGTCGACTACATCGCCAAGCCCGAGAGCAACCGCGGCGTCACCACCTCGGAGACGTTCCGGGTGGAGCTGATCGAGCGCGTGCGGGTGTTCGGCGCTGCTCGGGCCAGGGCCCGGCGTCCCATGGGCGCCCCGGGTGCCGCTCCGACCCCGCCCAGGCCGCGCCCGCGCTGGCGCCCGCCGCCGCCCGGTGCCGCGCCCGGCCACCCCGTTCACCCTCCGGCCGAAGGTCCGCAACCGCACCCAGCCCCGCGCCCTGCTGATCGGCTCCTCCACCGGCGGACCGCGGGCGGTTGGCGAGATGCTGGAGGGGATCGGCGCCGCCGCCCTGCGGCGCGTGCCGGTGCTGATCGTGCAGCACATGCCCCCGATCTTCACGGCCGTCTTCGCCGAGCACCTCTCCACCCGCACGGGGCTGCGCGCGGCCGAGGGCAAGGCCGACGAGCGCTTAGAGGCGGGCCGGATCTACGTGGCACCGGGCGGGCGCCACATGGGGCTCGTGGCGGGACCCGGCGGTCCCACGATCCGGCTCACCGACGGGCCGCCGGTGAATTTCTGCCGTCCGGCGGTGGACGTGCTGTTCAAGGATGCGGCCGTGGTGTTCGGCGCCGCCACCGCGACGGTGATCCTCACCGGGATGGGCTCGGACGGTACCAACGGGGCGCGCGCGCTCACCGAGGCGGGCGGCCCGGTCCTGGCCCAGGACGAGGCGACCAGCACCGTCTGGGGCATGCCCGGCAGCGTCGCCCGAGCCGGCCTCGCCGAGGCCGTGCTGCCGCTCCCCGAACTCGCGACGGCGCTGCGCGCCCTGATCACGGGGCAGCTGTCATGACCGAACTCGAGTTCGAATACCTGCGCAGCTTCCTCAAACAGCGCTCCGGCCTCGCGCTGACCGCGGAGAAGCGCTACCTGGTCGAGAGCCGCCTGACCCCGGTCTGCCGGCGTTTCGGGCTCGCGACCCTCGGCGATCTCAGCGGCGCGCTGAAGCTCGGGCAGGATGGGGCGACCGAGCGCGCCGTGGTCGAGGCGATGACCACGAACGAGACCTTCTTCTTCCGCGACCGCATCCCGTTCGACCTGTTCCGCGACACGATCCTGCCCGAGGCCCTGGCACGCAACGCCAGCCGGCGCCGGCTGCGGATCTGGTGCGCCGCGGCCTCGACCGGCCAGGAGCCCTATTCCCTGGCCATGCTGCTGCAGGAGGCAGCGCCCCGGCTCGCCGGATGGCAGGTGGAGATCGTCGCCACCGACCTGTCCACCGAGGTGATCGAGAAGGCCAAGCTCGGCCTCTACAGCCACTTCGAGGTTCAGCGTGGCCTGCCGGTGCAGTGGCTAATCAAGTACTTCACCCAGATCGGCGAGCAGTGGCAGATCGCCCAGAGCCTGCGCTCCATGGTGGATTACCGCCAGCTCAACCTGCTGCACAGCTTCGCGTCGCTCGGCCAGTTCGACGTGATCTACTGCCGCAATGTGCTGATCTACTTCGATGCACCGACCAAGTCGGATGTCCTTGCCCGGCTCGCGGCCCAGCTTGCACCGGGGGGCGCCCTGCTGCTCGGGGCGGCCGAGACCGTGATCGGCCTGACCGACCGGCTCAGTCCCAACCCGAAGCAGCGCGGCCTCTACGGCCATTCCGAACCGGTGGGCCGCACCCCCGAGATGGTACCGCCCCTGCGCGTGGCCGCCGGCGTCTGACGGCCCGGCGGCCGGTCCGGGCCCCGTTCTGCGCGTCGGGATCGTCGCGGCCGGCCCCGGTGCCATGCCCGGTGCCGGCGTCCTGACGGGCGCCCGCCGCCGGGCGCATCGCCCGCCTGCGCCCGGACGGGGTCGACCCCGGCGTAGCGAGGCGGCATCAAGGGCCTGCGCAGCAGCCCGGGATCGGCGGACGGCCCGGCGGCCAGGAGACACGGCATGGCGGCAGGAATGGCGGCAGGACACGGGGCGGGATTGCCCAAGGTCGCGTTCATCGGCACGGGCGGGACGATCTCGTCGCTGGGACGCGACGCCCTCGACATCCTCGACTACACCGCCACCGACCGGCGCCTGGAAGCCGGCGCGATCCTGGATGCGGTCCCGGAACTGGCCACGGTCGCCACGGTGGTCCCGGTGCCGTTCCGGGCGGTTCCGAGCCCGGCGATCGGGTTCGCCGAGTGGCGCGACCTCGTCCTGCTGTGCGAGCGGACCGCCGGGGAGCATCCGGACCTCGCCGGCATCGTCATCGGGCACGGCACCGCCACCCTGGAGGAGACCGCCTACGCGCTGAGCCTCACGCTCACGATCGACCTGCCGGTGGTGCTGGTCGGCTCGCAGCGGCCGATGAGCGCGCTGTCCACCGATGCCAAGCTCAACCTCGTGGCGGCGGTCCGCACCGCCGCCAGCCCCGCCTCCCGGGGGCGCGGCGTACTGGTGGTGCTGAACGACGAGATCCAGGCGGCTCGCGAGGTCACCAAGACCTCGGTGGCTCGGCTGCAGACCTTCCGCACCCCGGATTTCGGCGTGCTCGGCCAGGTCGACGGCGATCATGTCCGCTACTACCGCCGCTCCGAGCGGGCGCACGCGCCGGGCACGCCCTTCGACATCCGGGCGCTGGCCGCGCTGCCGCGGGTCGACGTGTGCTACGGCTACGCCGACGCCGACGGCACCGCGGTGCGGGCGTTCCGGCAAGCAGGGGCGCGCGGCCTGGTCGCGGCCGGGCTCGCCCCGGGGATGATGCCGCCGGCCGAGGCCGACGCCCTGGAGGAGGCCGCCGCAGCGGGCATCCCGGTGGTGATGTCGACCCGGGCCGGCAGCGGGGTGGTGCCACTGACCACGCGGCTGCGCACCCGCGGCATCCTCAGCGCCGACAACCTGACGCCGCAGAAGGCCCGGATCCTGCTCGCCCTGGCGCTGACCGCGACCTCCGAGCCCGACGCGGTCGCGCGCCTCTTCGCGACCTATTGAGAACCGATGCCCCTGATCGATCCCGCCCGGACGCGCCTCCTGGTCATCGACATCCAGGTCCGGCTGATGCCGGCCATCGCGGACGGCGCCGGGGTGATCGCCAACACGGGCCGCCTCCTGGCTGCGGCCGGGATGCTCGACGTGCCGTCCCTGTTCACCGAACAGAATGCCGGCGGCCTCGGGCCGACCGTGCCGGATTTCGCCCCGGAACCCGGGGCGGCCTTCGCCAAGATGAGCTTCGGCGCCGCGCAGGCGCCGGGCTTCCTTGACCGGATCGGGGACCGCGACCTCGTCGTGACCGGCTGCGAGGCGCATATCTGCGTGCTGCAGACGGTCCTCGGCCTCCTGGAGGCCGGTCGGCGCGTCTGCGTGGTCGCCGACGCGGTCGGCTCGCGCCGGCCCGAGAACCGTGCGGCCGGCCTCGCCCGGATGGCGGCCCACGGAGCCGAGATCGTCACCACCGAGATGGTGGTGTTCGAATGGCTCGGCACCGCCCGGCACCCGCGCTTCCGCGAGGCCGTCAAGCTGATCAAGTGAGCGGGCTCAGCCGCCGTCCAGAGCCGCACGGGTGCGGGCGTCGGTACCGATATCGTCCAGGCCCTCGAGGCCCAGCACCTCGATTAGCCGCATGCGGGCGCGGCTGACCCGGCTCTTGATCGTCCCGACGGCGACGCCGCAGATCGCGGCCGCCTCCTCGTAGGTGAAGCTCTGGGCGCCCACCAGGACCAGGGCCTCGCGCTGGGCGTAGGGCAGGCGGTTCAGGGCGCTCTGGAACTGGGCCATCTCCACTCGGATCTCCTGCTCGGGCAGGGAGGTCAGCTTCCCCGCCAGCACGCCGTCGGCATCCTCGACCTCGCGCTTGCGCTTGCGCTGCTCCGAGTAGAACAGGTTGCGCAGGATCGTGAACAGCCAGGCCGTGAGGTTGGTCCCCCGCCGGAAGCTTCCGGCATTGACCCAGGCGCGCACCAGCGTGTCCTGCACGAGGTCGTCGGACCGGTCGATGTCGTAGGTCAGCGAGAACGCGAAGGCCCGCAGGGCCGGGATCGCCCCCAGCAGGAGGCCACGCATCTCGGGATCGACCCCCTGGGATGGCGGCCCGGAATTGCTGCCGGCGGGAGCGGCTTGGGTCATCATCATCATTGCAGGGCCTCCGTGTCGGAGCATGCGGCGAGGTCGTCGATCAGCGTCCGGAGCCGCTCCGGGATCGGCAGGGCCAGGACGTCGGCGTAGTGCAGGCGCAGGCCGCGTCCGATCCGGTCGCGATCCGCCTCGCTCATCGGCCGTCGTCCGGGCATGGGGCGTGCGGCCGCGCCGTCGGGCGGGGGCGCAGCATCGTTCGCGGGCGTCAGCCCGGCGCCCTCCGCCTCCCCGGCGAGGCGCGTCACCACCCGCTCGTCCTTGCCCTGGATCATGATCACGCCCCGATCCTCGGCGATGCGGCCCCGGGGGGGCGGCACCCCCGCCGCCCCGGTCTGTCGACCGGATCCGGCGAAGACGCGCTCCATCGCCTTCCGACGGCGCTGGTAGGCGCGGCGGATTTAATCGGTTCTGAACTTCGTATTCATCAAATCTTAATGTCGGAATTTATGAGCTAGACGGTGATTGATTAGCAAATATTCCAGTTACAATTCAGAAATACTATTTATAGCTTGGCCATAAGCCAAGGTCGTCCACTGAGGCTGAACGGCGGCTGAGCATCCTGGCGACGTTCGGGACCTCGTGGGCGAAAGCGTCGAGGGTGCGCGACCGCGCTGACGTTCGGTGTGCGCAAGCCAGGCGCGTCCCGCAGGATGCGACAACCTGAAGATGCGGGGTCTGTAGCCAGGGCCGGGCAGCTGTGCTGAATAGGTCCGACGAACGGCTGCAGGACGCCTCGGCGCCGGCAGCAAGCGGGCAGCACGGTCGCAGTTTGCTATCGCCTCTCCATCCCGTCGCTGCGGTGAGGCCGCAGCTCACGCCAGACGACCTGGCGCGGAGGCTTGCCGGCCTGGGGCAGGGCGAGCGTCTGGTCGTCCTGGGCGTCGACAGCGCCGCCATGGGGACGCTGATCTCAGATGGCACAGACCGCAGCGCGCTGCTGGTCGCAAGCGGAGGCCGACGCACGGCCGCGGCGCTCATCGACCGGCTTCTCGACGATCTCGCCGAGCTGGCGCTGGAGAGCTGGCCGCATTGGTACGGCCGTGATGCGTCGCCCACCCCGGTCGTCGCCGATCCGTGGCTGAAGGCGGCCGCCAAGCGCGCCAGGCTCGGCCTGACGCCGCGCTTCCGCAAGATGGGGCGCGACCTCGAACTCCGCCGCCTGTCCCGGTTGATCGACCCCGCCGGCGTCATTTTGGTCTGGGAGGTCGATCCGGTGGCGGCGACGCGGGCGCGTCCGGCCATTGAGGCGCTGGAATGGTGCGTGCGGCACGAGGCCACGGTGGTGCCGGTGCTCGCCGCGGAGCCATCCGACGCCGCGCCCTACGACCGGATCCTCTACGGCGTCCATCAGCTCGCACGAAGGGAACGTGCGGCGGCCGAGCGCTTCATCGCGCCGGCCGGAGCACACCACGCGAGCGCCATCGAGCGGCACGTCGCGGAGGCACTGGCGCAGGACGCAGACCTCAGGGGCCTGTTCGTCTGCAATGCCCCTGTGCCCGTGGGGGCCTGGGGCGCACGACCCCGCGTCGACCTGCTCTGCCGCAAGCACCGCATCGTCGTCGAACTCGACGGCCCCGAGCACCGGGTCGAGCCCAAGTTCGGCAACGATCGTCACCGGGACTACGAGCTCCTCACGGCGGGCTACCTCGTGCTGCGCTTGACCAACGATCAGGTCGCGACCGACCTTCCCCTCGCGATCGAGAAGATTCGAGCCGTCGTCCGCCTGCGACGCGGTGCGCAGGAAGGGCGAACCGATGCGTGAGATGCCGACGCCGAAGCAGGCGCTGATCCTGTGGTGCCTCCTCGGCCGCTGTGGAAGCGCGCTGCAGAGCACACTCGCGCCGCGCATCGACAAAGCGGACCGGGAGGCCCTGATCGCGGGGCGCTACCTCGAGGCAGAGCGGCAGGGGCGCTCCCTGCGCCTGACCGTCACGGACAAGGGCTGGAACTGGGCGGGCGAGCACATGCGCGAGCCCCTGCCGCCAACCTTCCGGGTGCTGCAGGACTGGCTGGAGCGCATTCATGTCGATCTCGCCAGAACGGGTCGGCCCCTCGCCGACCTCGTCGGGAGCGCCCCCGACGAGCCGGCACCGGCGGCGCCTGCCCCACGTGCGAGTAGATCGACGGCCGAGGGGCCGCAGAAACGCGGACCTAAGAAGCTCGGACCCAAGCAGCTCGGACCCAAGCAGCTCCGGGCGCGCATCGACGCCGCCTACCTCGCGCTGACGGGCGGGGCGCGGGCCAAGGCCGTGCGCCTGAGTGCCCTGCGCGCCCATCTCGAGGACCTCGACCGCGCGACCGTCGATGCGGGCCTCGCGGCCATCCTGCGCAACGATCGCACGGCGCGGCTGAGCCAGTTCAGCGACCCCAAATCGCTGAATGCCGCCGAGCGCGAGGCGGCGTTCAGCCCGGCCGGCGAGCCGTTCCACATCCTCTGGATTCAATCATGATCGATGCCCTCGACGCCCTGCGCGCGATCGATTTCGACTGGGTGCGGACGCTCGACAGCATCTGGATCGATACGGCGCCGACCGGCGGCCCGAACGAGCGGCTCGTCCCGGAGATCGTCGCCGACCTGCACGGCAAGGCGCACCAGCCGGCCGACCGGGCGCTGGGCCGGGTGCTCGTCGGCCAATCCGGAATCGGCAAGACCCACCTCATCGGGCAGGTCCGGCGCGAGGCCTGGCGCACGGGCGCGTGGTTCGTGCCCCTCGACGTCCTCGGGCTGACGGATTTCTGGCGCAGCGCGGCCCTGAGCTTCGTGACCGCCCTGCTGCAGACGATGCCGGACGGGCGGCGGCAGTCGGATGCCGTGCTCGCCGGCGTGGCACGCCGCTTCCGTGTCGAGGCGCAGGTCGAGGCCGCATTCAACACGCCGAACATGGATGCCCGCCGGATCGTCGACGTGCTGGTCCGGGCGCTGATGAGCGTCGATCCCGGTCGGGCGCTCAAGCACCTCGATGTCTTCCGCGCCTTGTGTCTCCTGCGGTCGCAGGATCTCGCCGTCGTCGGCCTCGCGCATGCCTGGCTGCAGGGCTACGATGCCGACCCGGCGGAGCGGGCGGCCCTGGGCTTCAAGACGCCGCCGCCGGCTCCCGTCGAGCTCGTGCGCGGCATGTGCTGGATCATGGCGCTGAGTGGGCCGACGCTCATCGCCGTCGACCAGATCGACGGGGTGATCGAGACCGGCCGTCTCGCGGCCGAGGATGGGATCGACGCGGAGGCGGGCTTGGCCGAGGTGCTCGCCGCGGGGCTCCTGGAGGTCCACATCGTCTGCGACCGCAGCATGACGGTGATGACCTGCCTCCAGGAATCCTGGGAGCGGCTGGAGGTACGCGGCCTGAAGCCCATGCGGGAGCGTTTCGCGGAGGCGACGGGGCTCGTGGGCATGAACGAGCGGGCTGCCGCCGCCGCTCTCGTGGCCGGTCGTCTCGAGCCGGCCTACGCGGAGGCCGGCTACGTGCCACCGTTCCCGACCTGGCCGTTCAGCGAGCGCGCCCTCGCCGCCGCGGCGGCGGCCGGCATGATGCCCCGCACGCTGCTGATGCGCTGCGACGCCTTCCGACGCCGCTGCCTCGCGGAGGGCGCCGTCTCGGTCTGCGACAGTCTCGGAACGGCCGGTCCACCTCCGGAAGCCCCATCCGAGGAGGCCGGATTCGATCTCGCCGCCGCGTGCCGGGAGGCCGACATTGCGGGCATCCGCAGCGATGAGGATACCTGGCTCGGCCAGCTGCTGCGCGACACCTTCGACCTCTACGCCCTGGAAGACGATCCGGACGACACCCTCGACGTCGCCAGCAAAGGCGAGCCCGACCAGCGGATCCCGCCCCTGCACGGACGGCTGATCTACATCCACCGGGATGAGAACGACCGGGAGCGGCACGTCTGTTATCGGGCCCTCCAGCACCAGAACGCGATCGCGTTCCAGGCCCGTCTGCGGGCGGCGCTCACGGCCTCCGGCATCTCGGCGCGAATCCCCGACCGGGAATTGCTGCTGATCCGCCGCGGGCCCATGCCCGGCGGGGCCAAGACGAAGCAGCTCGTCGACGCGTTCACGGCAGCCGGGGGCATGTCGATCGACCCCTCGGACGCGGATCTGCGCGTCTTCGTCGCCCTGCGCGACCTCCACGCGCGGGCGCTGGAGGCGGGCGCGTCCGATCGGTTCGAGCGCTGGATCCGTGCCGAGCAGCCGCTCGTGAACACCGCGTTCTTCCGGGATGCGGGCCTCGCCCATGCGGCGAAGGCCGCTTCAGCTCTGGGACAAGCTCAAGCCGCCGGCGAGGGCGCCGCTGTCGCGAACGCACCCGCTGCGCCCCCGGCGGCTCACGCCCCGGCGGGACGGGGAGTTCGGCCGGATCGGCCCAATCCCGGACCGTCGGCGCCGGGTGCCGAAGCGGATGCGATATCGGTCGGGCACCGGCTCACGCCCGATGCGCCCGGCGTGAGCCTGCCGCTGCGCCTTCTGCCCCGGCATACCGCGATCATCGCGGGCTCCGGCTCCGGCAAGACCGTGCTCCTGCGCCGCCTCGTGGAGGAGGCCGCGCTCGCGGGGCTTCCGGCCATCGTCATCGACCCCAACAACGATCTCTCGCGCCTTGGCGATCGCTGGCCCGAGCGGCCGCATGGGTTCTCGCCGGACGACGATCGCAAGGCGGCGCTCTACGCCGAGCGGGTCGAGGTGGTGGTGTGGACGCCGGGCGTGCATGCCGGCAACCCGCTGTTCCTCTCCGTCCTGCCCGACTTCGCGGACCTGGGCGAGGATCGGGATGAGCGCCAACAGGCGATCGAGATGGCGGCCGAGACTCTGGGGCCTCTGGCCGGGGCCAAGACCAATCTCCAGCGCGGCGTGCTGGCGGATTCGCTGCGCCGCTTCGCGGAGCGCGGCGGCGGCAACCTCGCGGCCTTCATGGCCCTGCTCGCGGATTTACCCGACGGCATCAGCCAGATCGGCAACGCCGCCAAGCTCGGGCTCGGCATGGCGGACCAGCTCCACGCCGCCGTGGCGACGAACCCGCTCCTGAAGGTGGAGGGCACGGTGCTCGACCCGCGGCACCTGTTCTTCGGGCGCGACCCGGCGCGCACCCGCATCTCGGTGATCAACCTGTCGGGTCTCGCATCGGACGCGGCCCGCGAGGATTTCGTGAACCGGCTCCAGATGACGCTATTCGGCTGGATCAAGAAGAACCCGTCCCCGCGCGGCATGCTCTACGTCGTCGACGAGGCGCAGACGTTCCTGCCGGCCCAGAGGGCGTCGCCGAGTCTCGGAAGCGGCATCAAGCTCGTGGCCCAGGGCCGCAAGTATGGGCTCGGGATGATCGTGGCGACGCAGGTGCCGCGCGGCATCCACAACCAGGTCGTCTCCAACTGCACCACGCAGTTCTTCGGGCGACAGAGCGCGCCCGCGACGATCGCGGCCGCCCAGGAGATCCTGGCGGCGAACGGAGGCGCGGCCGCCGACATCGGCAAGCTGGGGGCCGGGGAGTTCTACTTCGCCACCGAGGGCTCTGGACGGCCGGCCAAGCTGCGCACACCCCTCTGCCTGTCCTACCATCCGGCCAACCCGCCGACGCCGGAGGAGGTCATCCGTCAGGCCAAGCGCTCGATCGAGGCGGGCACCCGGGCGCGCGCCTCCTGACGCCACAGGTCCCGAGCCGGCGTAGCTGCGACCGGGCTCGCCGAGAGGAAGGTTCACGATGACGGCGAGGTCCGATCTGCCGGGAGGTGCGTCCTGCGACCTGCGCCTGCTGCACGCCACGACGATCGCAGGCGGCCAGGTCACCATCGATATCCGAGGTGAGCGTGTGGCCGCGCTCCACGCCCCAGACCGACCCCTGCCGCCCGCAGGCCGGGAGATCGATCTTGGCGGCGCTCTGGTGCTGCCCGGCTTGTCGGACAGCCATGTGCATCTCGACAAGTGCATGCTCGGCCTGGACTGGCGGCCGCACCGGGCCCAGGGATCCGTCCGCGCGATCATCGAGGACGAGAAGGCCGTCCGCCGGGCCCGCCGGATGCCGCTGGCGAGTCAGGGCGCCGAGGCGCTCCTCGAACGCATGCTCCGCGGCGGCACCACCAGCTTGCGGACCCATGTCGACATCGACGACGTGACCCGGCTGGACCACCTCGCGCAGATCCTCGACCTGCGCGCGCGCTGGTCCGATCGCATGCAGATCCAGATCGTCGCGTTTCCGCAGAGCGGGATCCTCCGCTGCGCCCCGGTCGCCGGCTACCTGGACGAAGCCCTGCGGATGGGGGCCGACCTCGTCGGCGGCCTCGATCCCGTCGGCATCGACGGGGACCGGGACGGGCCGCTCGACACCGTCTTCGGACTGGCCGAGCGTCACGGCCGCGGCATCGACATCCATCTCCACGACGGCGGCGAGGCCGGCCTCGACGAGATCGACGCGATCGTCGCGCGCACGAAGGCCTCCGGGCTCGGCGGCCAGGTCACCATCAGCCACGCCTTCGCCCTGGCGGATGCCGACGACCTGCGGCTCGGCAGGATCGCGGAGGCGCTGCGCGAAGCCGGCATCACCCTGGTGAGCAGCGTGCCCGGCACACGCAGGTGCCCGCCGATCCCGCGCCTGCGGGACCTCGGCGTCGCGGTCTGCTTCGGCACCGACAACGTACGCGACTGCTGGAACCCGTCCACGGTCACCGGCATGATCGACCGCGTCCTGCTCGCCGCGTACCGGTTCGATCTCAGGAGCGACGCGGACCTCACGGCTCTGCTCGATCCGGTCACCGCCGTGCCGGCGCGGGTGGCCGGGC
Organism: Methylobacterium sp. WL1; assembly: GCF_008000895.1. NCBI lineage: Bacteria > Pseudomonadati > Pseudomonadota > Alphaproteobacteria > Hyphomicrobiales > Methylobacteriaceae > Methylobacterium > Methylobacterium sp. WL1. The sequence continues at coordinate 5,264,296 of NZ_CP042823.1, forward strand.
TTGGCCCGGGGACGGTGGCCTCCGGCGTGCGGGCCGACCTCGTCGCGTTCGACGCCGCCTGCGCGCCGCAGATCATCGTCGAGCGCCAGGAACCGGTTCTGGTTTTGGCGAAGGGGGTGGTCGCCATCGACCGCCGTGGCCCGGTCGCCGGAACGACGCCGTCGCCGGCTTGACGGCGGGGGCGCCGCAGGCACGGTGTCGCCCATCAAGACCGCCGAGCCCTTCGCTACGTCCTCGCCGCCGTGCGCGCGGGTTCGGTCCGGTCCGCCGCCGAGATCCTGAACGCCGCCGCCTCGGCGGCGAGCCGGCAGGGCGACGGAGGAGACGGACCGCAGGCTTCCTCTCCGCGGCTCCGACGTCCTAACCTCCTTGCGTCCTAACCTCCTTGTAGGGCTGGATCCTCCCGCACCCGCATGCCGCCGTCGATGCGCTCGACCGTAACGCCCTCCGCCGACGAAGGAGTTCGGACCATGCCGACGCAAACCATCCTGGCCGCCACGACCGCCCTGGCCCTCGGGCAGGGCACGGCGCAACCGATTCCCTCAGTCTCGGCCACGACGACCTACCATCGGGTCGAGATCGACGGCGTCGGCATCTTCTACCGTGAGGCCGGGCCACGCGACGCGCCCACGGTCCTGTTGCTGCACGGCTATCCGTCGTCGTCCCGGCAGTGGGACCCGCTGCTGCCGCTCCTCGCCGACCGCTACCATCTGATCGCCCCGGACTACCCGGGCTTCGGACAGAGCGACGCGCCGTCGCCGGCCCGGTACACCTACACCTTCGACACTCTCGCCAAGACCATGGAAGGCTTGGTCGCCCGGCTCGGCATAGAGCGGTACACGCTGTTCCTGCAGGATTACGGCGGGCCGGTCGGCTTCCGCATGGCGCTGGCTCATCCCGAACGGGTCGACGCGCTCATCGTTCAGAACGCCAACGCCTATGCGGAGGGCCTCGGTGCCAAGTGGCAGGGTATCGCCCAGTACTGGGCTGATCCCGCCGCTCATCCCGAGCAGGTCGACGCGTTCACGTCGCTCGAAGGGGCCAAGCAGCGCCACCTCGGCACCAGTCCCAACCCCGAGCGCTACAACCCGGACACCTGGGCCGACGAGTACGCCATCCTGGCGAGGCCGGGCGAGCGGGAGATCCAGGCGGCGCTGCTCGCCAACTACCGCACGAACGTCGCGTCCTACCCGGCCTGGCAGGCCTGGATGCGGGAGCATCGGCTGCCGATGCTCGTGCTGTGGGGCCGCTACGACCCATCCTTCATCGTGCCGGGCGCCGAGGCCTACCTGCGCGACGTGCCGAAGGCGGAACTGCACATCCTCGATGCCGGGCACTTCGCGCTGGACGAGGCGACGGACGAGATCGCCCGGCTCACCCGCGACTTCCTCGGCCGCGTCGAGACAACGCCTCTCCCGTCGTCGGCCCCACGTTGAGAGGAGGGCTCACGTCGAGAGGAGGGCCCACGCTGGACGTGGGCCATCTTCGGGCGCCCCGAAGCGATGCCCGCGTCGGCAAGGCCACCGAGCTATCGACGATCAGCGTCTGACAAAGGCGAGAATGTCGGCATTGATGATATCCGCATGCACCGTCAGCATGCCGTGCGGGTATCCGGGATATGTCTTCAGTGTTCCGTTCTTCAGGAGCGTGATCGACTTCAGCGCCGCGTCGGCGATCGGCACGATCTGGTCGTCCTCGCCATGGAGCACCAAGGTCGGTACGGTGATCGCCCTGAGATCTTCGGTCTGATCGGTCTCCGAGAAGGCCTTGATACCCTCATAATGGGCTTTGGCGCTGCCCATCATCCCCTGCCGCCACCAGTTCTGGATGACACCCGGAAGGATTTTCGCCCCGTCGCGGTTGAAGCCGTAAAACGGACCGGCCGGGACATCGAGGAAGAATTGGGCGCGGTTTTCGGCGAGCGCCTTGCGGAATCCGTCGAACACGTCGCGGGGCAACCCCTCCGGATTGGCCTCGGTCCTGAGCATCAGTGGTGGGACGGCGCTCACCAGGACCGCCTTGGCGACCCGCTCCTGCGGCTGGCCGAACCTGGCGACATAGCGGACGACCTCGCCGCCGCCCGTGGAATGGCCGATATGGATGGCGTTCCGGAGATCGAGATGCTCCACCACGGCGGCGGCATCGGCCGCGTAGTGGTCCATGTCATGGCCGTCCGAGACTTGCGCCGAGCGGCCGTGACCGCGGCGGTCATGGGCCACGACGCGATAGCCGTTCCCCACGAAGAACAGCATCTGCGCGTCCCAATCGTCCGACGAGAGCGGCCAGCCGTGATGGAACATGATCGGCTGGGCATCCTTCGGACCCCAATCCTTGTAGGCGATTTCGGTGCCGTCCCGGGTCGTAACCGTGGCCATGGTGTTCCCCGTACCTGATCCAATTCCGTTCCGGCCGTTCCGCCGGACGGCCGAGCACGGTTCCTAGGGCGCCGCGCCCACGCCCGCTTGTACGAAAGCATCGCGCTTGTGCCGTCACGGCGCCGAACAGACCCGCGTCCCGACGGGCCGCGCGGGTTCGTGCCGAGCGTTGTCCCGGACGGCAGCGATGCCGAGCCGATCGGCCTCGGGCAAGCCCGGCGGCGCGCCCCTAACGTGACAGCGGGCGGGACCCGAGCACGGTGGTCAGGCAGCGCTCGAACTGGTCCGCCTCGAAAGGCTTGGCGTAATACGCGAAGGCTCCGAGCGCGAGCGCCCGCTCGCGGGTCGCCTCGCTCGGATAGGCCGTCATCACCATGACGGGAAGATGCGGCCGCTGGCCCGCCAGGATCCGGAGGAGATCGAGGCCGCTCAAGCCCGGCATCTGCACATCCGTCACCACGAACGCGATGTTGGCCTCGTCGAGGGTGGCGAGCAGCGGCTCCACGCCGTCGAACACGAGGGCCTCGTATCCCAGCGCGCGCGTCAGACGATCGAGGGCGGAGCGGATCGAGGGATCGTCGTCCACGATGGCGACGACGGGACTGCGCACGGAACGTTCAGCCATGGGCGAGCGGCAGCATGAAGTGGAAGGCGGCGCCCCCCGTTGGGGCGGCATCGACCCAGATGTCGCCCCCATGCGCGTCGATCAGGTTCCGGCAGATGGCCAGACCCATCCCCATGCCACCAACCTTGGTGGAGTGGAACGGTTCGAAGATCCGCGCACGCCGTTCGGGCTCGATGCCGGGACCCGTATCGACCACCTCGACCACCACGGAGGCGGCAACCCGGCGGATCGCGATGGTGATGTCCTTCCGGCCCGGGGCGTCCGCCATGGCCTGGGCCGCGTTGACCAGCAGGTTGACGAAGATCTGCTGGATCTGGATCAGATCCGCCGGGACGGGTGGGATCGCCTCCTCGGCGGCGAGATGGATCGTGGCGCCGTGGCTGCGGATCTCGCGCTCGACCAGGAGGTTCGCGTCCCGCGCGGCCTGGACCAGGTCGATCGGGGCGACGATCCGCGGCGCGTTGCTGAGATACGAGCGCGTCCGCGCCACGACATCGCGGGCGCGCGTCGCCTCGGCCACCACGTCGTCGAGGGCGAGGGAGGCCTCGACCACGTCGGGCTCGGAGCGGCGCAGCCAGCGCAGGGCCGCCTGGGCGTTGGCGACGATGGCTGCCAGGGGCGAGTTGACCTCGTGGGCGATGGAGGCGCTGAGCGCCCCGACCGTGGTGATCCGCGAGGTCCTGGCGAGTTCCGTGTCGGCCGCCGCGAGATGGGCCTGGGCGCGCTTGAACGCCGTGACGTCCAGCGACGTGACGATCACGTCGGCGAACGCCGCGCGCTCCTGCGGCAGCGTCGCCGTGAACAGCACGTCGCGTTCGCGCCCATCGGCGCCCAGGATGTGGGCTTCCGAGCGAAAGAAGCGGTCGCCCCGGCCGAATGCGACGAGCCACTGCACGAAGGTCTGGTCGGTGTCGGGCAGCAGGCGATCCAGGGAGCCGAGATAGGCGTCCTTGGCCGCCGCGCCGGTCTCCTCGAGGGTGAAGGCGTTCACATCCGTGATGATGACCTTCGCCCGCAGGGCACGGAGCTCATCGGGGTGACTGGCGAAATGGCACTCGATGTCGACGATTCCGTCCCGGCGCAGGGCCGCGACGGCGTCGGCCACGGCAGTCCAATCCTCGCGCCAGATCGAGATGCCCGAGCGCTCGTAGATGGCCTCGAAGGCACGGTCGGCGCTCCGCCGGCCTCGCCGCAGCGCCATCAGATGGGCCGCGGTGGCGGCCGCGGCGAGAAGCGCCAGGATCCCGCACAGGATCGGCAGGACGCCGCTCGACGACGCGCCCGTCGAGCCCGCCAGGAAGGCCAGGGCGACCGGGATGCCAACCGACAGCCCCGCTGCGCCGAGGTCTCCCGCGCCGATGTGCGCGGGGCGGGATGGCTGTGCCCGCATCCAGGCCGGCAGGTCGTCATTGCCCGTGACCTGGTGGTGGGACGTCTGCGCCAGGCTCGGCCAGCGCGAGAAGACCTGCCGCATGCCACTCATCCAACCGGGTCCACCAGCTTAGGGAGATTGCACCAGCCCGTCTCCGATACGCCTGTATAATGGCGCAATTCGACCGTGGATTGCATGTTGCCGCTATGGACTTGTATCGGCACGGCATCATAAAGTTTCCGAACGCAGGTTTGCTCGCTTCGTCCCACGCGCGGGGCTGGACGGGCACCTGTGCTGATGCTGGCCCCCGGCGCCGCCGCAGCCTAATCCTCACGGACCGCATCGCCCTGGCCCTCGCAGCTCCGATCGACGGCTCGGGCGGTGGAGGGCGATGCTCCGGTCCCGGGCGCCACGGCGGTCGAGAGCGCAGCCGCCGCAGCGCGGATTTCTGGCCGATATTGTTCGCGACCGGTGCCGGCGCAAAATTGCGCCAGCCGGCATAGGTGACGATGGTGCGAAGATTGATCGCTGCGCAGAGTTCCACACTCTATACGGCGCCCGCCATGTACATCTACATGAGTCGCCACGGCAGACCGCTGCGTCGCGGCAGCGTCGATAACCGGTTCGACCGCCCCGGCTCGATCGCGGCCATCGCACGGGTCTGACGTCAGGAGGTCGTAGCGACGACATGCAAGCGCCGCAGCTCATCGTTCAACCGGACCACGGCGTCGAGCCGGTCGTCGCGCTGATGCGGAGCGCCGAGCGGGAAATCCTGCTCAAGCAATTCACCTTCGACCATCCCCTGCTGATCGACGCGGTTCTGGCTCGCCACGCCGAGGGCGTCGCGGTGCGCGTCCTCCTCAACCCGGCCAAGGGCACCGGCGAACGCATCAACGACGGGACCTTCGCGCGCCTGGAGGAGGCCGGCATCTCCGTGCGTTGGACGTCGCCGCGCTTCCTTGTCACGCACGAGAAGTCCCTGGTCGTGGACGGCGCGCGCGCCATGGTGGCGACGTTCAACTTCATGGAGAAGTACTTCACCAAGACCCGGGATTACGCGGTCGTCCTGTCCGATCCCGGTCAGGTCGCCGGCATCCGGGCCTGCTTCGAGGGCGATTGGAGCGGCGAGGCGTTCGCGCCCGACGGCGGCTCCGACCTGTCCTGGAGCCCCGGGGGCGCCAGGGCGATCCTGTGCGACCTGCTCGACGGCGCCGAGCGCAGCATCGATCTCGCCCACCCGAAATTCGCCGAGCCGGTGATCTTCGAGCGGATCCACGCCGCCCTGAAGCGCGGGGTGCGTGTCCGCCTGTTGTGTGGCGGCAAGCACGGGCTGCACCAGCCCGACCTGATGTACTCTTTCGCCCTGTGGCGCCTGTACCGCGCGGCCGGCGGCCGGCTTCACAAGCAGCGGGGGCTGCGCAGCCACGGCAAGATCGCGATCATCGACGGGGCGCGGGTCTATCTCGGCACCCAGAACCTCGATCAGGCCGCCTTCGACCTGCGGCGCGAGCTCGGCGTCGTTGTCCGAGACGCCGCGACCGTCGGCGCGATCGCGGCGATCTTCGAGGCGGATTGGCGTGGCTCGCGGCGGTACGAGCCCCCCTATCCGATCGCCGCGGCCGACGCGGAGGAGAATGCGGAGTTCGAGCCGGATGCCGACCTCCCACACAGCTGAGCCCGTCCCGGCCCGAACCGCCGTGGCGCCCGGACTTCCGGAGCTGTTCTGGCTGTTCAACCGGCTGACGCTGGTCAGCTTCGGCGGCGGTCTCACGGCCTGGGCGCGCAAGCTGATCGTCGAGGACAAGCGCTGGCTCGACGACGCCGAGTTCCTCAGCGCCTACGCGCTGGCCCGGGTGCTGCCCGGGGCCAACCAGGCGAACTTCGCGATCTATGTCGGCCACCGCTTCCGCGGCGTGCCTGGAGCGGCGGCCGCCCTGCTCGGCCTGACGCTCGTGCCGTTCTGCATCGTCCTGGGCCTCGCCTGGGCCTACTTCCGGAGCGGCGCGGTCCCGGCGGTTCAGGATATCCTGCGCGGGGTCACCGCCGCCGCAGTCGGGCTCGCCCTGTCGGCAGGCCTGAAGGCCGGCGAGGGCTTCGCGCGGCGGCCCGCGGCGCTCACCATCATCGCCCTGGCCTTCGTGGGCTCGATCGTTCTGCACCTCCCGCTCCTCGCCGTCCTGGCGATCCTGGCACCCCCGGCCTTCCTGGTGGCGTGGCGGCATCCGCGCCGGCGCGGAGACGCGGAGACCGAGCGGTGAGACCCGGCGCTCTCGTCGCGCTCGCGACCTTCTTCAGCACGATGTCGATCCTGTCGATCGGCGGCAGCAACAGCGTCGTGCCGGAGATGGCGCGTCATGCGGTCGGGGAGGCGCACTGGCTCACCGGCGGCGCGTTCTCCGACCTCTTCGCGATCTCGCAGGCCGCGCCCGGGCCGAGCAACCTGATCGTCGCGATGATCGGCTACAAGGTCGCGGGCCTCGCCGGGGCGGTCGTCGCCCAGGCCGCCATGATGCTTCCGGCCGCGGTGCTGATGATCGTCGTGGCGCGGATCTGGCAGGCGTCCTCGGGGGCCGCTTGGCATATCGCCCTGGAGGCGGCGCTCGGGCCGATCGCGGTCGGGCTGATCCTGGCAAGCGGGTGGACGGTCGCGGAGGGGGCCGGCTTCTCGTCTCGCGGGTACAGCGCCGCAGCGATCTTCACCCTGCTGTTCTGGCGCACCAATCTCAATCCGCTCCCCATCTTGGCCATCGCGGGCTTTCTGGGCTGGATGCGCGCGATCTGAGTCCTTTGGCCGGCGGCAGGCGGAGAACGGCGGATCAGTGGACGAGGTCTGCCGGGAGATGGGCGTGTCCGATCCGACGCTTTATCGCGGGACGAACCAGTTCGTCGGCATAGGCGTGCTGGCGACCCGCTGGCGCAAGCACTTGGAGGACGAGAACGGCAAGCTCAAGCGGCTGGTTGTTCCGTGGTATCTCACTGAAACCCACCGGAGGCGATCGGTCTTTCTGCTCCGCCTGCCACTGCGCGCACCCAATGGAAGCCGACGATGTCACTCCCAAGGACGCGGCGCGAAGTGCAGCCGGGTCGATGACAGGGTCGGATGCATCGCTGGAAGCACGCCGGGTCCGGCGCAGCGTTACAATTTCGATGCTGGCCATGGGCGGGAGGCCGTGGCATGGCCAAGCCGGTGATTGATCATCCCGTCTGCCCCCCTTCCGCGCAGCCTGCCAGCCTGGGTTGGTCCAGCTTCTTCGAAGACCAGCGGGGGGACGACGAGGCCGATCTCGCCCCCATGCGGATCGCCACGGTCCACCGCTCCCGCATGACCGCCCTGGCTCTCACCGGACCGGTCAAGTTGACGCTTCCGGTTCATACGAACACCGGCGCCTTCGCGGTGGGCGATTGGGTGCTGGTCGATCCGCGGACCCAGACCCTGCACCGCCGCCTGGACCGCAGGTCGGTCCTGGAGCGACGCACCGAAGGCGGCAGGATTCCGCAGGTGGCCGCGGCCAACGTCGATACGCTGTTCATCGTCACATCCTGCAACGCGGATTTCAATCCTGCTCGGCTGGAGCGCTATCTGGCTCTCGCCAATCAGGGCGGTGCAAATCCGGTGATCCTTCTGACCAAGGCGGACACGGTGGCCGATGCGCAAACCTACCGGGACCAAGCCGCCGCGTTGCAGCGCGGTCTGGCGGTCGTGATCGTCGATTCCCGTCTCCCGGAGGCTGCAGGCGCCTTATCGCCGTGGTGCGGCGTCGGACAGACCGTTGCACTGGTCGGCTCCTCCGGTGTCGGCAAGTCGACTCTGGTGAACACCCTGACCGGCGTGAACGCGGAGGTCTCCCAGGAGACGGGCAGCATCCGCGAGCACGACGCGAAGGGGCGCCACACCACGACGTCGCGCTCGCTGCACGCCATCGCGGGCGGCGGCTGGGTCATCGATACGCCCGGGATGCGAACGCTTCAGGTCAGCGACGCCGCCGACGGCATCGCGACCTTGTTCGCCGAGATCACCGAACTGGCGCCTTCGTGCCGGTTCCGCGACTGCACGCATGCCCACGAACCCGGTTGCGCAGTGCGGGCTGCCGTCGCCAACGGCCAGCTGGATCCCGATAGGCTGACCCGATGGCGCAAGCTGCTCACCGAGAACCTCGACAACGCCAAGGTGTCCAGCGGGCCGCACGGCCGTCAGAAGACCGGCCGGTAGGCTGTCGGTCTGCGTCGAAGCGAGCGTCTGAAACAGAGACGGCGAACGCTTTGCCCGACCGATAGGACTTACGGTCCGGTCGGCGGCAGCACGGGCGCCGATCGTGGTACGGCCAGGTCATACGATCGCAGCGCATTGTGCGAGTCTGAAGCGCCTCACAGAATGGCACGATGAAGGCTGGCCGAATGGTGGACCGCTATTTCCGGGTCCTTCCACGGCCTGGCGGTTCGAAGAGTCGATGCGACATGCCGCTGTACGAGCGATGCGGTCGCCGAGGCCTGAAATCCGCTTAACCTACTGCCATCGTTAGACAAAAATCTGGTGCCGGTGGAGAGGATCGAACTCCCGACCTTCGGTTTACAAAACCGCTGCACTACCGCTGTGCTACACCGGCCCACGACACGCTTGCTACCAGTCGCGGTGCCGCCGCTCAAGCGGGCCCCGGCGAGGATCCGGGGTCCGACCCGATCACCTGTGCCGAGGCGGGCGTCATTTCCGATGCCGGTGTGACAGGAAACGGCGCCAGATCCTTGGTGTGACGCGTTCAGGCTGAGCCGGCCTCCGTGTCGGCGGCGCGCGCTTTAGCGGCCGGAGCCGCGGACCAGGGCCTTGAGGCGCTGGTCCGCCCGGTCGATGCGCTCGGCAATGCCCCGGCGGATGCAGCGATCGACGGAATCGCCGGCGTAAAAGCCGGTTGTCTTGTCCTGGTGCCGGCAGGCCTGGATCGGCGGCCAGGCGACCACCGCCGCCACGACCAGCAGCACGATCAGGCTGTCGACGACGAGCCAGCCCTTCCAGCCGAGGCGGAAGCCGCCGCGGCCGGCGGCCCGCGGGTTCCGCGGGCGGCGCCGACCGCTGGTCGGAGCCGAGCCGCGCCATGCGGGCGCGGAACTGGGCCTCCTCAAGCGCGTCGTGCCCGTTCGCGGCGGAAGACGGGGGGAGGGGCTGGCTGGACATGCTGGGCTCGCGAAGATCGGTGTAGCAGACGAGCCCGGTCGCGATGCAATCGGGGTCGCCTCTCAGTGTTGGATGTGACGCGCTCGCTGACGCTGAGCCGGTATCCGCTCCAGGGCGGCGGGCCGGATCTCGGGCCCGTCACGCGGCGGTCGCTTCTTCATTCCCATCGTCGTTGTCCCGAAGGCCGGCGACCGCCATTCGGAACGATGCTCTCGGGCGGATCCGGCAGGCGTTCACCGGCCGGCCTCAATCGATCAGCCGCTTCAGCAGCGCGAAGTTGTCCTGGATCGAAAGGACGCTGCCGATCATCTCGCCGCGCGCACAGGCGCTCGCGCCGACGAGCCCCAGCCAGCTCCCCGGGGCGGGACGCGTGCTGCAATCGGCGACGCTGCCATAGAGGAGCATCGCCACCGGCAGGACGAAGACCGCGAGCTTGAGAAGCCCGAACGTTCGTCCGAAGACGCTTCTGCGAGGACGCGGCGGCGCGTCCCAGTCGTCGTCCCAATCCGCCTCGGAGGCGTGCCTGTCTCGACGGTCCATCGCGCTGTCTTGCCCGGCCGGATCGGTATCCACCGCCGAAACTGACACGCTTTCGTGAAGCGCCACCTAAAACGGATGTTTAAAGGCGGATGAAATCGACGGCCGGCACGAGGACGCGCACCGTCAGGCGGCCAGCGCCCGTCTCACGGTGGCGCGCAAATCCGCCAGGGAGAACGGCTTCGTCAGCACGTCGGTGACGATCGCGTCGAGCCCGCGGGCCCGCTCCCGCTGATCGGCGAAGCCGGTCATCAGCAGGATGGTCAGGTCCGGGAAATCGCGCTTGGCCGCCAGGGCCAGCGCGATGCCGTCCATGAGCGGCATGCGGATATCGGTCAGCATCAGGTCGAAGCCGCCATCGGCCTCGTTGAGCCGATCCAGCCCGTCGCTGCCGTCATTGGCGGTCACGACGGCATGGCCGTCGATCTCCAGCCCCCGCTTGAGGAAGCCGCGGACGGTCTCTTCGTCATCCACGAGGAGGATGCGCGCCATGGGGTCCCGTAAACGTTCCTGATCCCGGGCCTGATTCCGAGGATGTCCCGCCAAGATGAGACTTCAGGCCTGCTCATGGATAACAGATCACGAACGGAACCGTTGCGCTGTCAAGGCACAACTCGGGAAAACAATCGCATCCCCGTCCGCCGGGACGAAAATGCCGCGCCGTCCAGCGGGCCGGTCACGCCTCGTCGAACAGGTCCGGATCGCCGCTGCCGAAATCGACCACGCCCACGAAGGGCAGTTGCCGGTAGGCGTGGGCGGCATCCATTCCGTAGCCGACCACGAACACGTCCGGGCAGGTGAAGCCGACGAAATCGGCGTCGATCGTCACGGCGCGCTTGCCCGGCTTCTCCAGGAGCACCGCGGTGAGCACCCGCTTGGCGCCCCGTGCCATGAGCAGGTCCTTGGCGAACACGACGGTCCGGCCGGATTCGAGGATGTCGTCCACCAGCAGCACGTCCCGCCCGCGCACCTCGCTCTGCACGTCGCGCAGGATCTCGACCTGCCCGGTGGAGACCGTGCCGGTGCGGTAGCTCGACAGGTGCACGAACTCGACCTGCGGCGACAGCCCGACCCGGTGCAGGGCCCGGAGCAGGTCGGCGGCGAACATGAAGCTGCCCTTGAGCACGGCGACGACCAGAAGGTCCTCCGGGTTGGTCGACAGGATCTCCTGCGCCAGCTCGGTGTTGCGCTTGGCGATCGCCGCCTCGTCGAACAGGGGGCGGACACGCCGCTCGGGGATGCTCATCGGACGGGTCCCGGGGGCTGGTTCTTCTTGTGGGGCGGGCTCGCCGCCGCGATCGGAGGACGGTCTTAGCGCCCCAAGCCCGCCGGGGGAACTCCGGATCGCGGCGGGCGGGGTGCCTTTCCGTCAGCCGTTGTCTCCGCGGATCGCCGCGATCACCGCGTCCGTGACCGCGCGGGTGGTGGCGGTGCCGCCGAGATCGGGGGTGTGCAGCCCGGGATCCGCGGTGACGCGCTCGACCGCGCGCATCAGCCGGGCGGCGGCCTGCGTCTCGCCGAGATGCTCGAGCATCTGACAGGCGGTCCAGAAAGTCCCGACCGGGTTGGCGATGCCCTTGCCGGCGATGTCGAAGGCCGAACCGTGGATCGGCTCGAACATCGAGGGAAACCGGCGCTCCGGGTTGATGTTGGCGGTGGGCGCGATGCCGAGCGATCCCGCCAGGGCCGCCGCGAGGTCCGACAGGATGTCGGCGTGCAGGTTGGTCGCCACGATCGTGTCGAGGGTCTGGGGCTTCATGGTCATCCGCATGGTCATGGCGTCGACCAGCATCTTGTCCCAGGTCACGTCCGGGAATTCGGCCGCGACCTCGGCGGCGATCTCGTCCCACATTACCATGGCGTGGCGCTGGGCGTTCGACTTCGTGACCACGGTGAGCAGCTTGCGCGGGCGTGCGCGTGCGAGCTCGAACGCGTAGCGGATGATGCGGTCGACACCCGAGCGGGTCATCATCGAGACGTCGGTGGCGACCTCGTTGGCATGGCCCTGATGGACCCGCCCGCCGACGCCGGCATACTCGCCCTCCGAGTTCTCGCGCACGATCACCCAGTCCAGTTCCGGCCCGGTGACGTGGCGCAGGGGGCTGGTGATGCCCGGCAGGATCCGGGTCGGCCGGACGTTGGCGTACTGGTCGAACGGCTGGCAGATGGCGAGCCGCAGGCCCCACAGGGTTATGTGGTCCGGCACGTCCGGCGCGCCGACCGCACCGAAGAAGATCGCGTCGTGGCCCGCGATCTGCGCCAGCCCGTCCGCGGGCATCATGGCGCCGTGGGCCTTGTAGTAGTCCGAGCCCCAGTCGAATTGGTCGAACGCGAATCCGAAGCTGCCGTCGCGCTCGGCGAGGGCGTCGAGCACGTCGATCCCGGCGGCGATGACCTCCTGGCCGATCCCATCCCCCGGGATGGCGGCGATGCGGTACTGCTTCATGGCGCGTCCTCCGTTTCTTGGACCGTACGCCATTCCGGACACGCCGGCGTCCCCCAGGTGGGCACAGGGCCGATGCGCCGCCGACAGCGATGCGTCGGCGACCGTCTTGGCCCTGCGATTCCGCCAGAGGGCGGGCGCTGAAACAAGCGGATGCCAAAAGCGTGGAGGTCGACGCCGGCCGGAAGATCCTACCCGCGCGCCGCGAAGCATCCGCAACGCAAAAGGGGTCGGCGATCCGCCAACCCCTTGCGCTATCGTGCTGAATGGATGGTACCACCGCCCCGGCTCGAACGGGGGACCCCCAGATCCACAATCTGGTGCTCTAACCAACTGAGCTACGGCGGCACTGGCGGGCGGTGTATCGTGGGCCGCGGCAGTTTTCAAGACGATGTGTGCAGGCTCATGCGGTCTCGGTGGACGCAGGGCGGATTCGCCTCATAAGTGCAACGACGAAACCGCGCGTCGGCCAGGGCGGATCGGGGGGTAGGGGCGAGCGTGAGCGCGCGAGAGCCAGCGTCGGGCGCGACCGGGAGCCGGGATCGGGGCCAGGCCGCCGAGACGGGGGCGGCGAACCGGACGGCTGCCCGGCCGGGCCATAGCCCTCGCAGGCGCTGGACCCGCTCCCGGATCTTCCTGGCGCCCGGGCGGCTGCGCAGCCTGGTTCGGCGCAGCGAGGGCGGGCTCGTCCTGCTGGCGACCCTGGTCGGCAGCGTCAGCGGGCTGGCGGTCTCGGCCATGACCTGGGTGACGCAGGCCCTGCGCGAGGCGCTCTACCACCTCCCGGCAGGGACCCGGCTCAGCGCCGCCGACGCGGTCGCACCGCCGCTCCTGCTCATCGGCCCGTGTCTCGGCGGCGTGCTGCTCGGGCTGCTGATCCTCGCAGCGAACTACCTGCGCGGGCCGCGCAAGCGCCCGGCCATCGACCCCATCGAGGCCAACGCCCTGCACGGCGGCCGGATGTCCCTGCGGGACAGCCTCTACCTTGCCCTGCAGAACGTGATCTCGAACGGCTCCGGGGCCTCCGTGGGGTTGGAGGCCGGCTACACGCAGCTCGCCTCCGGCCTCGCTTCGCGACTCGGTATCGCCTTCGAGGTACGCCGGGGCGACCTGCGGACCCTGGTCGGGTGCGGGGCGGCCGGGGCCATCGCGGCGGGGTTCGGGGCGCCGCTGGCCGGGGCGTTCTATGCCTTCGAGCTGATCATCGGCACCTACTCGATCGCCACCCTGGCGCCGGTGGTGGTCGCAGCGCTCTGCGGCAACCTCGTCTCCCGGGCGCTGATCCACACCCAGCCGCTGGTCGACCTCGGCGACATGCAGGCGGTCACGACCTCGCACATCACCAGCCTCGAGATCCTGCCGAGCCTCGCCCTCGGGCTAGTCTGCGCGCTGTTCGGTATCCTGATCATGCGTGGCGTCACCCTGGTCGAGCGGCTGGTCCAGGCCTCCGGCCTGCCTCGGGCGGCCGGTCCCGCCTTCGGGGGGCTATGTGTCGGCGCGCTGGCGCTGATCGCGACGCCGCAGGTGCTCTCGGGGGGGCACGGGGCGCTGCACATGCACTTCGCCGCCGAGGGGCAGGGGCACGGAGCCGCGTTTCTGGCCGGCTTGTTCGCCGCCAAGGCGACGGCCACCGCGATCTCGATCGGCTCCGGGTTCCGGGGCGGCCTGTTCTTCGCGTCGCTGTTCCTCGGAGCGATCGCCGGCAAGCTGTTCGCCGCCCTGGCCCCGGAGCTCCTGCCCGCGATGGCAGTCTTCGGCCTCACGCCGCTGGCCTACGCGGTGATCGGCATGAGCGCGCTCGCCGTGGCGATCATCGGCGGCCCGTTGACCATGACGTTCCTGGCGCTGGAGATCACCGGCAGCCTGCCGATCACCGGGTTGGTGCTGGCGGCGGTGATCGCTTCCTCGCTGACCGTCCGGAAGATCTTCGGCTACTCCTTCGCCACCTGGCGTTTCCACCTGCGCGGCGAGACCATCCGCAGTCCCCACGATGTCGGCTGGATCCGCTCGCTGACCGTGGGCCGGCTGATGCGCCGGGACGTCGCCACCGTGGCGGTAGACACGCCGCTGCCGACCTTCCTGCGCGCGCATCCGCTGGGCTCCCCCTCCCGGGTGGTCGCCGTGGATGCGCAGGGCCGCTACGCCGGGATCGTGAACGTTCCAGAGGCTCATGCCGCCGCCCGCGACGCCGAGGCCGGCGCCCCGCCGGTCCTCGCCGACCTCTTGCATCACCCCGACCGGTTCCTGACGCCGGAGATGAACGCCAAGGATGCGGCCGCAACCTTCGACCGCAGCGAGAGCGAGGCGCTCGCGGTGCTCCAGAGTGCCGCGAGCCGCCAGGTCCTGGGCCTGCTCACCGAGAGCCACACGCTCAAGCGCTACAGTGAGGAACTGGACCGTCAGCGCCGAGCCATGGCAGGCGAATCTGCGTGATTGTCAGGCCGGGGTGTTGACCGCATGCGCGCGTGCAACACCCTGGCATCGTGCAACCCGGGGCTGGTACGCGGCCCCCGACGCGAGACCCGTGAGGATCCATGGCCGGTCAAGACAGCAGCTCCCAGCGCCGCTACCGCATCGCGGTGATCCCGGGCGACGGCATCGGCAAGGAGGTGGTGCCCGAGGGCGTGCGCGTGCTTGAGCAGGCGGCCAAGCGGCACGGCTTCGCGCTTCAGTTCGACTGGTTCGATTTCGCGAGCTGCGATTATTACGAGCAGCACGGCCGGATGATGCCGGAGGACTGGAAGCCGCAGATCGAGAAACACGACGCGATCTACTTCGGTGCCGTCGGCATGCCGGAACGCGTGCCCGACCACATCTCCCTGTGGGGCTCGCTGATCCTGTTCCGGCGCGAGTTCGACCAATACGCCAACCTGCGCCCGGTGCGCCTCATGCCCGGGGTGAAGTGCCCGCTGGCCGACCGCAAGCCCGGCGATATCGACTTCTGGGTAGTTCGCGAGAACACCGAGGGCGAGTACTCGAATGCGGGTGGCCGCATGTTCGCCGGCACCGACCGCGAGTTCGCCCTGCAGGAGACGATCATGACCCGCCACGGGGTAGATCGGATCCTCAAGTTCGCCTTCGCGCTGGCCCAGAGCCGGCCGAAGAAGCACCTGACCTCGGCTACGAAGTCGAACGGCATCTCGATCACCATGCCGTACTGGGACGAGCGCGTGAAGGCGATGGCCGAGGGCTACCCGGACGTGCGGTGGGACCAGTACCACATCGACATCCTGACCGCGCATTTCGTGCTCAATCCGGATCGGTTCGACGTGGTCGTGGCGTCGAACCTGTTCGGCGACATCCTGTCGGATCTCGGACCCGCCTGCACCGGCACGATCGGCATCGCGCCGTCCGGCAACATCAATCCGGAGCGGATTCACCCGTCGGTGTTCGAGCCGGTCCACGGCTCCGCCCCCGATATCGCCGGCCAGGGCATCGCCAACCCGATCGGCCAAATCTGGTCGGGCGCGATGATGCTGGAGCATCTCGGCGAGCACGAGGCCGCGCGGGAGATCGTAAGCGGGATCGAGCGGGTGCTGTCCGAGCGGACGTTGCGCACGCGCGACCTGGGCGGCAATGCCGACACGCAGGCCTGCGGGAAGGCCGTGGCGGACGCGTTGGGATAAATCCCCGTCTATCCTGAGGAGCCCTGCAGAATCGCTAGATCACTGAAGGGCTCCCCCGAGGGCTACACAGCCGTCAGGACAAGGTCTTTGGCTGGTTGGGCGCGCCGCTCGAAAAATCAGCGCGGGCGGCGGCGGACGCTCACCACGTTGCTCGCCTGCTCGACCTGGCCGGAGGATGCCGGCAGGGTCGCGAGCGCGGTTTTGACGATGGTTGCGGCGTCGAGGCCGGCCTCGGCGTACATCTTCTCCGGGCTGTCGTGGTCCTGGTACAGGTCCGGCAGCGTCAGGGTGCGCACCCGGACGCGCCCCGCATCCAGGGCGCCCCGCTCCGTCAGCAGGTGCAGCACCATCGCCCCGAACCCGCCGCGCGAGCCCTCCTCGATCGTGATCAGCACCTCGTGGCTCTGCGCCAGGTCCAGGATCAGCGCCTCGTCCAGCGGCTTGGCAAAGCGCGCATCCGCCACCGTCACCGCCACGCCCTGCTCCGCCAGCGTGTCGGCCGCCTTCAGCGCCTCGGACAGCCGCGTGCCCAGCGACAGGATCGCCACCCGCGCCTCCGGGTCCTGGCGCACCATCCGGCCCTTGCCGATCGCCAGCGCCTCGCCCCGCTCCGGCAGCTCCACGCCGACGCCCTCGCCGCGCGGGTAGCGCAGCGCGATCGGGCCGCTGTCATGGGCGTGCGCGGTCGCCACCATGTGCACCAGCTCGGCCTCGTCGGAGGCCGCCATCACGGTCATGTTCGGCAGGCAGCACAGGTACGCCAGGTCGAACGCGCCGGCATGGGTCGCCCCGTCCGCGCCGACCAGACCGGCCCGGTCCAGGCAGAACCGCACGGGCAGGTTCTGCAGCGCCACGTCGTGCACGACCTGGTCGTAGGCCCGCTGCAGGAACGTCGAGTAGATCGCCACGAACGGCCGGTAGCCCTCCGTCGCCAGCCCGCCCGCGAACGTCACCGCGTGCTGCTCGGCGATGCCGACGTCGAAGGTCTTGTCCGGGTGCGCCTTGCCGAACAGGTCGATGCCGGTGCCGCCCGGCATCGCCGCCGTGATCGCCACGACCCGGTCGTCGGCGTCGGCCGCCTTGATCAGGCTCTCGCCGAACACCCGGGTGTAGGCCGGGGCGTTGGGCTTGGCCTTGGCCTGGACGCCCGAGACCACGTCGAACTTGACCACGCCGTGGTAGCGGTCGGCGCTGGCCTCGGCCGGCGCGTAGCCCTTGCCCTTGCGGGTGACGACGTGGAGCAGGATCGGGCCGTGCTCGGCGTCGCGGACGTTCTTCAGCACCGGCAGCAGCTGGTCGAGGTTGTGCCCGTCGACCGGGCCGACATAGTGGAAGCCCATCTCCTCGAACATCGTGCCGCCGCCCACCACCAGGGAGCGGGCGTACTCCTCCGCGGCCGCCGCGCGCTGGTAGAGCGCCTTGGGCAGGAGCTTGCCGAGCTGCTTGGCGGTCTCGCGCAGGGACTGGTAGGTGCCGCCCGACGCCAGCCGCGCCAGGTAGCCCGACATCGCGCCCACCGGCGGGGCGATCGACATGTCGTTGTCGTTGAGGATGACGATCAGGCGCGAGTGCAGGGCGCCGGCGTTGTTCATGGCCTCGTAGGCCATGCCGGCCGACATCGAGCCGTCGCCGATCACCGCGATGGCGTTGCGGCGCTTCGCGGTCCGGCCCTTGGCCTTGGCGGCCTCGGCGTCGAGGTCGCGGGCGACCGCCATGCCGAGCGCGGCCGAGATCGAGGTCGAGGAATGGGCGGCCCCGAACGGGTCGTAGGCGCTCTCGGAGCGCTTGGTGAAGCCGGACAGGCCGCCGCCCTGGCGCAGCGTCCGGATGCGGTCGCGGCGTCCGGTCAGGATCTTGTGCGGGTAGCACTGGTGGCCGACGTCCCAGACGATGCGGTCGTCGGGCGTGTCGAACACGTGGTGCAGGGCGACCGTGAGCTCGACCACGCCCAGCCCGGAGCCGAGATGGCCGCCGGTGATCGACACCGCGTCGATCATCTCGGCCCGTACCGCGTCCGCCACCCCCTGCAACTCGGATTCGGGAAGCTGCCGGAGCGCCGCAGGCTCCGGGATACGGTCGAGAAGTGCGCTCAGCTCGGGGGAAATCGCCACGGCATCAACCTCTATCGGACGGGATCGGTCTGACCGCCGAGCCTCAGGATATATCGAGCGGCGCCACGCCCTCGGGCCGCCCGTCGGCGCCGAGGGTGATCCTCTGGATCCGCGCCTCGGCCCGCTTCAGCAGCGCCTCGCAGTGCTTCTTCAGCACCTCGCCGCGCTCGTAGATCGCCACCGACTCGTCCAGCGGGACATCACCCCGCTCGAGCCTGCGCACGATCTCTTCGAGTTGCTCCAGCGCCTTCTCGAAGGGCAGGTCGCCGGCGGCCGGGGCCACCTCGGGTCTGCTCGCGTTCATCCCACACACATCCTTTGGGTCGGTTCTAAGGCGGCAGCCGGTGCGGCCACAACCCACGCGAGGGCGAGGCCGGCCGGATAGGCCGCGTTTTGGCAGCATGCGGCGGCGTTTGCGCCACACTCTCCGCGCCTTGGGGCGCCCCTTAGCGAACCCGGCGTGGAACGCCTACCGGACGGTCGTGCGCGGCGGCGGGGGCGCCGACAACCGGAGGTTATCCGCCCGGCTGTCACGTCAGCGTCAGGCAGAACGGCGTCCCCTCGAACGCCTCGGCGCCGCGGCCGATCCGCGCGACCGCCGCGATCATCCGGCCGTCACGGTCGAGCATCCGGTCCGCGATCGCCACGAACAGCGGATTGGGCGTCGCGGACGGGGATGCCGCGCGCAGGGCGTCGGCGATGTCACCCTCGTCGCGGTCCGGTGCCAGCGCGCAGGCCGCGATGTAGGCGGCCGCGGTGGACCGGCTGATCCCGGCATAGCAGTGGATCACCAGCGGCTTGTCCCGGGGCCAGGCTCGGGCGAAGGCCAGGATGCCGGCCACGTGCTCGTCGGCCGGCAAGACGTGTCCATCGCGGGGCTCGGCGATGTCGCTGACCCCGATGACGGAGTGGTTCTCCGCATCGATCAGCGCCGGGCGCTCGAGCGGCGTGCCGACGTTGACGAGCGTGAGCACGTGGCTCGCCCCGGTGGCGGCGACGGTCTCGGGCAGGCGCGAGAGCGGACAGACGTGAAGGGTTGGCATGATGGCGGGCACCTGACGCGTGATCGTGACGGATCGAGGGCGACGCGGCGGCGGCCCGCAGCCTCGGCATGGCGCCTCATTCCGGATCGGGAGATGGGGCCCCGGAATCTTCCGCCAGGGTATGAAAGCGGTCGAGGAACCGCGCCTGCGCCTGCGAGGTCGGCCACGGTTCGGCGAGCGCGAGGACACCCGCCGGCAGGTTCGGGGCGCGCCCGAAATAGCGCTCGGCCTCATCCAGGGCGAAGCCGGCGAGTTCGACGGCCTCGATATGGGCCGCGATCCGGTCGGCCCGCTTCACCAGCCGTCCGATGGCGGGCACGGGAGCCGCGAGGCCGAACCGGCGGCGCACGGCCGCGAGCAGGCGCAATTCGACCCCGCGATAGGCGTCGCCGATCGCCGCCTTGAGCGGGGAGATGATGTCGCCGACGACATATTCCGGGGCGTCGTGCAGCAGTAGCTCAAGCCCGTCCCGATCGGTGCAGCCCGGGGCGATGTGGCGGCCGACCGCCTCCACCAGCAGGCTGTGCTGGGCGACCGAGAAGACGTGCGGCCCCCGGGTCTGGCCATTCCAGCGTGCCACCCGGGCGAGCCCGTGGGCGATGTCGGCGATCTCGATGTCCCGCGGCGCGGGATCGAGGAGGTCGAGGCGGCGGCCGGACAGCATCCGCTGCCAGGCCCGGGGTGCCGGGTCGCTCATGCCGGCTGGCCCAGCGCGGCGCAGGGCCCGTGGCGGTGGCAGCCGACAAGATGGTCGTTCACCATGCCGACCGCCTGCATGAAGGCATGCACGATGGTCGGTCCACAAAACGAAAAGCCCTCCGCCTTGAGGGCCTTGCCGATCGCCCGGGAGACCGGCGTCTCGGTCTGGATCTCGGTGCGGCTCCGGGCGCTCCCCTGGATCGGTCGGCCGTCCACGAAGTCCCACAGGAACGGTGCGAAGCCCGGACCGCTCTCTTCGATCCGCAGCCAGGCCCGGGCCCCGGCGATCGTACCGACGATCTTCGCGCGGTTCCGGATGATGCGGGCGTCGGCCATCAGCCGCGCCACGTCGGCCTCGGTGTAGCGGGCGATGGCCTCCGGGTCGAAGCCGGAGAACGCGTCGCGGAAGCCCTCGCGGCGGCGCAGGATCGTGATCCAGGACAGGCCCGCCTGGAAGCCGTCGAGGATCAGCTTCTCGTAGAGCGCCTGCCCGTCGCGCTCGGGCACGCCCCATTCGGTGTCGTGATAGGCGACGTAGAGCGGGTCGTAGCCGGCCCACCAGCAGCGGGGGCAACCGTCGGGATGGTCGATCAGGCCGGTCTCGGGCATCCCGGTGGTTTAGCGAGAACAGGAGCGGAACGCTATCGCCACGCCAAACACGTCACTTTACGCTGCGATCAGCGATCAGGCGGCCGGCGATGCAGAGGCCTCAGGCATCGAGAACGTCGCATAGGCCGGCTTCTCGAACGTCACTGGACGATCGCCGGCGAGAGGGGTTGCACCGGCCGCGAGGGCGTCGGCCAGGCGGTCGAGCCGCACCAGCGCGAGGCCGTACTCGCCCGCGGTACTGCCGGTGGTACCCAGTCCCTTGCCACCGGCGGTGATTTCGGTGCCGGGGGGAGGGGCCTCGCCCGTATAGCGAGCCGCCAGGATCCGGGTGCGGGCGGTGCCCCGGTGCTGCATGCGCGAAACCACCTCCTGGCCCACGTAGCAGCCCTTCTTGAAGTCCACGCCGCCGAGCTGGTCCAACAGCGCCTCATGGGGGAACGCATCACCGTAGACGTAATCGCGTCCGCCCTCGGGCACGGCGAGGCCGATGCGGCGCCGGTGGTATTCCGCCTCCGACGCGTCGGCCGAGAAGGCACCTTCGCCGGCGTAGATCCGGGCGCCGAGATCCACATGGCGGGCATCCGCCACGGTGTCCGACTCGGCCGCCGGCGAGGCCCCGGCCCAGGCCGAAGCCACCGCCACGGTTGGGTCGACCGCGATCGCCACCTGCGCGCGCAGCCGGTAAAGCGTGAGGCGTTTGGCCAAGTCGGCCGCCCGGTCGATCGCCGTGTCGAGCCGGAAACCGTCCGGGATCCGCGAGATCAGGAAGTCGAACAGAATCTTGCCCTGGGGCGCCAGGAGGGCGCCGAGGCGGGCCTCTCCGGCCTGCAGGGTCTCGACGTTGCAGGTCAGCACGCCCTGCAGCAGTGCGGTGGATTCAGGCCCTGTGACGGTGACGAGGGCGCGGTCCGGCAGCAGGGCGACGGGCATGGCAGTCAGATCCTCACGCGACAGGGGCAATCCGGAATTCCGGAGCACAGGGTCGGGAGGTAGTCGCTGCGCACCCGTGCCTCAACCGTCCGGGCTCCGCGGCCGCCTCGTCAATGCTGGAGGGTCGTGGTGAAAGCACCCCCGCGGATGCGCTCGGGAAAGCCCTCGGCGTAGCGGGCGGTGGCTTCCTCGCCGTAGGTCATCACGAGTTCCTGGAAGGCCGCGAACAAGGCGGCCTGAGCCATGCAGTCGCCGTCGAGCCCGTCGAGACAGCCTTCCGCGAACGCCTCCGAGACATAACTCAGCGCGACGCGCTTCTCCTCGACATCGACCTCGATGGGGGCGGTCTGAGAGATGTGCTGCATGGACCCGATACTTCCGTTGCGCCGGGCACGGGACCCGGCGGACCAACGAATGATAGGTGGCTCCCCGCTGCTCGGCCAGCCGAGAATTTCAGATCGGTTAACGCGGACGCTCGAAGTTGATCCTTTCAGGGGATGCGTCCCGCCTGTGTTGCCTCTGCATCACCCGCCGAATCGCCCAGCCAAGGCGTGCGACAGCCTGTCACCCTCCGTGACGTAGCGGGCGGCCGCCTCGTGCGCGGCCGGGGTGCAGACCCGGTAGGTCAACGCGTAGCCGCGATAGCCGCGATTGTAAGCGCCGGCCAGCCGATCACGCCGGGCCGGCGTCACGCCTTCGGACTCGATCAGCGCCTTCATGCGGGCCGGCCATTCCCCGGCGTCGGGTGCCGCGCAGAGGCCGCGCAGGAAGGCCAGCGCCCCGATGATCTCGGACATCCGCATCAGGTCGCGGTCGTAGGGAGCGGGCACGTCCGCCGGTGGGGACGCTTCCTTGGGCGCCTCCTTGACTGGCGCCGCGCGGCTGCCGCGCTGCTGCGCCAGGGCCGGCCCCGCGAGCGCCACGGCGAGGCAGAGGATGACCGGAAGCCTCACGGGCGCGCCTCTCCTCTGTCGCCGACCCGGTCGAACGCCTCCTGCAGGGTCCCGATCAGGCCCGGCGTCGTCGCCAGGCCGGCGATCTCGGCGAGCGTCGCCCACCTGACCCCGAGGGCCTCCGGGCCCGCCACGGGCTCGCCGCCGCACCAAAGGGCTGCGTGCGGGTGGACGACGTAGTGGTGCCGGACGCGGCCGGCCTCGTTCCGGACGATGATCTCGGTGGGTGAGAGCACGCCGACCACCTCGGCCGCCAGGCCGACCTCCTCGGACAATTCGCGCAGGGCCGCCTCGGCCAGGGCCTCGCCGGCCTCGACCAGGCCGCCCGGCAGGGTCCACACGCCGCGCATCGGCTCGTTCGCCCGGGCCGCCAGCAGGACGCGATCGCCGCGGATCACCGCGATCGACGCGCCCACGAAGGGCCGGGTCGGGAACAGGCGCCCGCCGCCATCGGCTTCGCCCGCCGTCACGGCTTGCCTCCGTCGGGGGCGACGATTGCGACCCGCCCGTCGGCGAGGCCGACCACCAGCCGCGTCGCGGCGCCTTCGCCGAGTGCCACGATGCCGATCGTGGCCGGTGCCGGCAGCGGGATGCGCAAGCGCTCGTGCAGCGCACCCTTCGCCTGAACGAGGGCGATCTCCGGCCGTCCGGCCACCGGCACCGCGAGCTCGGGTGGGCCTGCGGCCGGGGCCGTGACGGCGAGGTCCGCATCTCCCTCGCCCGCCGCGTAGCCTGGGGCCTCGCCAGCGGCCTCGATCCGGCCCGCCTGCAGGGTCCAGAGCTGCAGCAGGCCCCGTGCGCTGACCGTGGCGGCCTGCACGATGCCGGAACCCGCGAAATCCGCGATGCCGGCGATCTTCAGGGGCGGGCCGGGCTGCACCGGGGTGCGGGCCGTGACGCTCCAGGCCTCAGCACCGTCGGGGCGGCCGATCAGCACGAGGCCGCCCGAATCCAGTCCCGAGAGGGTCGCGGCCAGGAGGGCCGGGCGGCCGGCGAGGCGCAGCAGGCGCGGCCGGAGCGGCGCGAACGCCGCGTCGCCCCCGCCGGTACCGTGACGGTGGCGACCGGGACCGGCTTCGGATCGGTGCTGACGGCCATCGGCTGGCGTTCGCGGATCGTCAGGACGGCGGCGGCCTCGCCGCCATCTGCGGCCCGGGTACGGCCGGTCAGGTAGGCGCTCAGGGGCCCGGCCAGGACCCGGCGCGAACCCGGCAGGGCGCCCCGCGGCGTCTCGGCGGCGGTCAGCCCCTCGACCGCCTCACGGCCGATCGGCCGCGCCGTAACGGTGCCGTCCGCGAGGCCGAGCACGGCACCGCCGTCGTCGCCCCAGACCACGGCGATCGGGGCGCTCTCCTCGTCGCCGGCCGGCTGGCTCGTCTTCGCACCGGCGATCGGCAGCAGGCCGGAGGTCGCCACCGAGATCGCGACCTCGCTGCGCGGCCCGCGCAGCGCCCTCACCTTGAACGGCAGGTCCAGGATCCGGAGGCCGGGTGGCTCGGCGCGGGCGGCGGCGAGCGGCGCCGCGCACAGGACCAATCCCATGAGGGCCGCGACGATCCGGCGTTGCCGGGGCGGGAAATAGCGCATAGCGGTCATGTCCGCCGCCCGGAGCGGCGGGTCAAACGTGCTGGCCGCCGTTGATGTGCAGCTCGGCCCCGTTCACGTAGGACGAGGCGTCGGTGCACAGGAAGTAGATCGCCTTTGCGACCTCGTCGGGGGTGCCGAGCCGCCGCTGCGGGATCTGCTCGACGAGCTTCTCCGTTCCGGGCGACAGGATCGAGGTGTCGATCTCGCCCGGCGAGATCGCGTTGACCCGCACCCCGAGGGGCCCGAAATCGGCGGCCATCTCGCGGGTCAGGCCGGCGAGGGCGGCCTTGGAGGTGCCGTAGGCGGCACCCGCGAACGGGTGGACCCGGGAGCCCGCGATCGAGGTCACGTTGACGATCGAGCCCCGGGCCCGGGCGAGTTCGTCGCGCAGGCCGCGGGCCAGCAGGATCGTGGCGAAGACGTTGACCTGGAACACCCGCTGCCACCCGTCGAACTCGGTGGCCAGCGCCCCCAGGCGCTCGCCCGCGGGGCCCTTCGGCGAGATGCCGGCATTGTTGACGAGCGCGTGCAGCACGCCGCCCTCGGCATCGAGCCGTCCCCGGACCTCCTCGATGGCCCGCATCGTGTCCTGGGCGTCCGCCAGATCGACCTGGAGGTGGTCCTCGGGACCCATCTCCCAGGGGCAGTTCTCGGGGAACGCGTGGCGCGAGCAGGTGATCACCCGCCAGCCGGCCGCCGAGAAGCGCTTGACGGTGGCGTGTCCGATGCCCCGGCTCGCGCCCGTGAGCAGCATGATGCGCCGGCGTTCGTTGACGGGGAGGGCCAAAGCCGTAAGCCTCGCTGGCGTGTGTTCGGATCGCGTCCGGCCCGGGCGCTCGTCGTGCCGGTGAGCCTGAACGGTCTAGGCTCACGGGGGCCGGAAATCCAGAGCGCGTGCCGCGCGCACGGTGCTAGTGAGGGCAGGAAGCCATGACGCGTACGGATCGCTTGCCGGAGATCCCCGCCGACCAGTTCTCGGAGGCGCAGGCCGCAGCTGCCGAGGTGTTCCGCGCCGAGCGCGGGGTCCAGGTCTTCGGGCCGTTCGTGCCGCTGCTGCGCAGCCCCGAACTGATGCTATGCGCCAGCCGCATGGGGCTTTACCTGCGCTACGGCAGCGCCCTCCCGCTGCGGATCAGCGAGTTCGTCATCCTGATCGTCGCCCGGCTGTGGAGCCAGCAGGTCGAGTGGCAGATCCACCACCCGATCGCGCTCAAGGCCGGGGTCGCACCGGAGACCGCACAGGCCCTGGCAGAGGGCCGCCGCCCCGAGACCATGAGTGACGACGAGGCGCTGGCCTACGCCTTCTCGACCGAGCTGCAGCACAACCGTGCGGTGAGCGATGCGACCTACGCGTCCGTGATGGCGCGCTTCGGCGAGCAGGGCGCGATCGATCTCACGGGGATCAACGGCTACTACGCGCTGCTGGCCATGACCATGAACGTGGCCCGCACGGCACTCCCGGAGGCGGGAGCGCCGCCGCTGCCGCCGCTGGTGCGGTAGCGTACCGCGGTGCTTGTCGCGCCGGCCGCTTCGGTCTAACCGTCCCTCTATCCCGAGGGCGCCCGAAGCGCGGCGCCCTCGCCAACCCCCGAAAAACCGACCGGACTCAGCCATGGTCGCCCATAACCGCGCCGCCACGGCGCCGATGCCCGCGGATCCGGCCCTTGCCGGCGCCCGGATCCTCGTCGTCGAGGCCCGCTACTACGAGGCGCTCGCCGACGAGCTGCTGGCCGGCGCCCTCGCGGTGATCGAGGCGTTCGCCGCGCACGCCACCGTGGTCACGGTGCCGGGCGCCCTCGAAATCCCCGCCGCGGTGGCGATCCTGGCGGATGACTACGACGCCGTGGTGGCGCTCGGCTGCGTGATCCGCGGTGAGACCGGGCATTACGACATCGTGGCCGGCGAGAGCGCCCGCGCCCTGATGGACCTCTCGGTCCAGCGCCGGCTGCCGCTCGGCAACGGCATCCTCACGGTCGAGACAGAGGCGCAGGCGCTGGAACGGGCCCGGGTCGCCGAGATGAACAAGGGCGGCGGCGCGGCCGAGGCGGCGCTCGGGGTGCTCGCCCTCAAGCGCGCAGCCGAGGCGGCGCGCCCGCGATAACGAGAACCGACATGACCGCGACGACCGAGACCAGGCCGGACGACACCGCCCAGGATGGCGCCGGAGGCGGTGCCCAGGAGACGGCTCACGAGACGGCTCACGAGACGGCCCGGGCTATCAGCCCGCGCAGCGGCGCGCGCCTGTCCGTGGTGCAGGCGCTCTACGAGATGGACATCTCCGGCAAGGGCGTCCTCGACGCGCTCGCCGAGTTCGAGGCCTTCTGGATCGGCCAGGAGGTCGACGGGATCATGCATCCCAAGGCCGAGACCGCCTTCTTCCGTGACCTGCTGCGCGGCACGGTCGAGGAGCAGCGGGCGATCGACCAGAAGCTCGACCAGGCTTTGGCCCAGGGCTGGCCGCTCCGGCGCATCGAGATCGTGCTGCGGGCGATCCTGCGGGCGGGCGCCTACGAGCTGCTGTTCCGGCCCGACGTGCCGGCGCCGGCGGCGATCTCCGAATATGTCGACGTGGCCCACAGCTTCTACACCGCCGACGAGCCCGGCCTCGTCAACGCCGTCCTCGACCGGGTCGCCCGGGAGGTCCGGCCGGGTGAGATGAGCGCGCCCAAGGGCGGCAGCAACAAGGGCGGGAGCAACAAGGGGGGCGGCAAGCCGGGCTCCGGAAAGCCGCCCGCCAAAAAGGCCTGAGCCGTGTCCGGGCCGGGCCGCGCCTCCGAGGAGGGGCTGATCGCCCGCTACTTCGCCCCGCTGGCCGGGCCGGGAGCGGACGGGCTCCGGGACGATGCCGCGACCCTGACGCCCACCCCCGGGCATGATCTCGTCGTTACCGCCGACGCGGTGGTGGCCGGGATCCACTACTTTCCCGACGATCCCCCGGCCTCGATCGCCCGCAAGGCGCTCGGGGTGAACCTGTCCGACATCGCGGCCAAGGGGGCGGTGCCGCGTGGCTTCCTGCTGACCCTGGCACTTCCGGACGACTGGACGGAGGCGTGGCTCGCCGGCTTCTCCGGTGGACTCGGGGCGGCGGCGGCCGAGGCCGGCTGCCCGCTGCTCGGCGGCGACACGGTGCGTTCCGGCGGGCCGGCGCTGATCGGGGTGACGCTGTTCGGCGAGGTGCCGTCCGGCGGCATCGTCCGGCGCGGCACCGCCCGGGTCGGCGACCGGATCTGCGTCAGCGGCACGATCGGCGATGCGGCGCTCGGCCTGCG
The DNA here is from genome assembly GCF_008000895.1 of Methylobacterium sp. WL1. Lineage (NCBI taxonomy): Bacteria > Pseudomonadati > Pseudomonadota > Alphaproteobacteria > Hyphomicrobiales > Methylobacteriaceae > Methylobacterium > Methylobacterium sp. WL1. Next base: position 5,291,642 of record NZ_CP042823.1, read on the forward strand.
GCTGCGCCTGGAGCCGGACGCCGCCTGGGCGGCGGCCCTCGACCCGGCGCTGCTGGCGGTGCTGGCCGACCGGTACCTGCACCCGCGCCCGCGCCTCGCCCTGGCGACCGCGATCCGCCGCCACGCCTCGGCCGCGATGGATGTGTCGGACGGGCTCGCCGGCGACCTCGCCAAGATGCTGGGCGCGGGCCGCAGCGCCCGGATCGCGGTTGGATCCGTGCCGCTGTCGGAGGCCGCGGCCCGGGCGAGCGCCGCCGAGCCGGGCCTGATCGACCCGGTCCTAACCGGCGGCGATGATTACGAAATTCTCTGCACCGTAGCCCCCGAGGACCTCGACGCGCTCCGGGCCGAGGCGGCGGAAGCCGGGGTCCCGCTCACTGCCATCGGGACCGTCACTTCAGGCGACGGCCCGCCCCGCTTCGAAATGGGCGATGGCGCTGCGCGCGTGTTCGCGGCTGGGGCGTTCAGCCACTTCTGAGGCGGGGCCCGGATTGGTCCGGCCGAGGACGATGTGGGTCACCCCCTCGGGCTGGCGCCCGATCTGGCGGCGGACCTCGTCCATCATCCCGGCCGCCACGATCGGCATCCACAGGGCCAGGTCGCCGCTGGTCAGCGCGGCGCGGCCGGTGAGCGCCTCCTCCGGGCGGGGCGGCGTCGAGAAGGCGCGCTGCAGGATGTGCAGGAGGTCGCCCTGGACCGCCTCGGGTTGGGCCGAGACCCGCTCGGCGATCAAAAAGTGCACCGCCCCGGTCAACACCTCGATCGTCGCCGCCAGCTTGGCGACCTGGTCGCTGCTCATGTTCAGCCCCATCCGGTATACAACCGGAAGTAGAGATCCGTATGGTTAACCGCGGGTTAAGGCCCTGCGTAGCCGCGAAGAATTCGGCGGCCGGGGCGGCGCGGGGGCGGTCGGATCGGTCCAGACTTCGACGAACCGACACCTCGGACGCCGCTTCGCTGCGAAGAGCCTTCGCGGTCTGGGTCCGCATCCTGGCATGGCGCAATGCAGCATCGGCATGATGCAGTGCCCAAGCCGGAAAACGCGGCGTTTGCGCTCACCGGCGAAGTTTGGCAACTAGACTCCGCCCGATCACGCCATGCTCGGGCCGACTCTTATCCTTTGCTGAGACGGCTCACTGTCGCCGAACCGGTCTCCACTTCGGCGGCGGACGCGCTAAGACTTACCGACTGGGAAGGAATGCACTGATTCGCGCACAACGTCCCATGGTCGTCCTGCGACGGCCAAGCGCGACACCGATCACAAGCCCCCGCCAGGCACGATAAGAATAAGGACGGTAGAGCATGATCCCCTTGGCTTTGATCATCGTGGGCGGGCTCTGTGCCGTCGCCTACGGCATCGTCACGATCCTCGACGTGATGCGGCGGGACGCCGGCACCCAGCGCATGCAGGAGATCGCCGCCGCCATCGCGGAGGGCGCGCAGGCCTACCTGAAGCGGCAATACCTCACCATCGGCGTGGTCGGATTGGTGCTGTTCGTGCTGCTGGCGGTGTTCCTCGGGATCAAGGTGGCGGTCGGCTTCCTGATCGGCGCGGTCCTGTCGGGGGCCGCCGGCTTCATCGGCATGAACGTGTCGGTGCGGGCCAATGTGCGCACCGCCCAGGCCTCCTCGACCTCGCTGGGGGCGGGCCTCGACATGGCGTTCAAGTCCGGGGCGGTGACCGGCATGCTGGTCGCCGGCCTCGCCCTGCTGGGGGTGGCCCTCTACTACCTCTACCTCACCCGCGGCGCCGGGCTCGACCCGTCGAGCCGCGAGGTGATCGACGCGCTGGTGGCGCTCGGCTTCGGCGCCTCGCTGATCTCGATCTTCGCCCGGCTCGGCGGCGGCATCTTCACCAAGGGCGCCGACGTCGGCGGCGACCTCGTCGGCAAGGTCGAGGCCGGGATCCCGGAGGACGACCCCCGCAACCCGGCCACCATCGCGGACAACGTCGGCGACAACGTCGGCGACTGCGCCGGCATGGCGGCCGACCTGTTCGAGACCTACGCGGTGACCATCGTGGCCACCATGGTGCTGGCCGCGATCTTCTTCTCCGGGCCCACCGGCAGCGGCCGGGCGGTGCTCGAACCGATGATGCTCTATCCGCTGGCCATCGGGGCGGCCTGCATCGTCACCTCGATCGCCGGCACCTACGCGGTGCGGCTGTCCGCCAACCAGTCGATCATGGGGGCCCTGTACAAGGGCCTGATCACCGCGGGCGTGCTCTCCGTGGTGGCGATCGCGATCGTCAACCTGACCCTGCTGGGCGGCTTCTCGACGGCGTTCACCACCTCCACGGGCGTGACCTTCACGTCGGGCGGCCTGTTCGGCTGCGCGGTGATCGGGCTCGCCATCACGGCGCTGATCGTGGTGATCACCGAATACTACACCGGCACCAACTACCGCCCGGTGAAGTCCATCGCGGACGCCTCGGTGACCGGCCACGGCACCAACGTGATCCAGGGCCTCGCGATCTCGCTCGAATCGACCGCGCTGCCGGCCATCGTGATCGTGGCCGGCATCATCGCGACCCACGCCCTGGCCGGCCTGTTCGGCATCGCCATCGCGGTCACCGCGATGCTGGCGCTCGCGGGCTTCATCGTGGCGCTCGACGCGTTCGGGCCGGTCACCGACAATGCCGGCGGCATCGCCGAGATGGCCGGGCTACCGCCGGACGTGCGCAAGTCCACGGACGCGCTGGACGCGGTCGGCAACACCACGAAGGCGGTCACCAAGGGCTACGCGATCGGCTCGGCCGGCCTCGGCGCCCTGGTTCTGTTTGCCGCCTATACGTCCGACCTGAACTACTTCATCGCGAATGCCAGCCCGACGCAGTACCGGTTCTTCCAGGGCGTCAGCGTCGATTTCTCCCTGTCCAACCCGTACGTGGTGGTCGGGCTGCTGCTTGGCGGCCTGATCCCGTTCCTGTTCGCCGGCATCGCCATGACGGCGGTCGGCCGGGCGGCGAGCGCTGTGGTCGAGGAGGTCCGGCGCCAGTTCCGGGAGAAGCCCGGGATCATGCAGGGCACCGACCGGCCGGATTACGGCCGGGCGGTCGACATGCTGACCCGGGCGGCGATCAAGGAGATGATCGTCCCGTCGCTGCTCCCGGTGCTGTCGCCGATCGTGCTGTTCTTCGTGATCCAGGCGATCGCGGGCAAGAGCCAGGCCTTCGCCACGGTGGGGGCGAGCCTCCTCGGCGTGATCCTCACCGGCCTCTACGTCGCGATCTCGATGACTTCGGGTGGCGGCGCCTGGGACAACGCCAAGAAGTACATCGAGGACGGCCACCACGGCGGCAAGGGCTCCGACGCCCACAAGGCCGCGGTGACCGGCGACACGGTCGGCGACCCCTACAAGGACACGGCCGGCCCCGCGGTGAACCCGGCGATCAAGATCACCAACATCATCGCCCTGCTGCTGCTGGCGGTGCTGGCGCATTATTGAGGGGCGGGTCCGGCGCGGATCCGCGCCGGACTCGGCGCTCAGCGCGCCGCCCGTGAAGGTCGCGTGTCCCTGGGTTGCTTCGCTGCGCTCGCAATGACGGTGGGGCAGCGATAACGCCTCAGCGGCCATCCCAATCCCTCACCCCATCCTGAGGCGACGGAGCGAAGCGGAGGCCTCGAAGGAGGACTCCAGCCTGGCGCGCGAGCCCTGGAGTGTGCCTTCAAGTGTGCCCTCGCGAACAACTCAACGCGGTGGAATGACGTGTCGCGGACTCCGGGGCACAGTCGGCGGCACCCGTACATGGCGGATCGTAGCTAAATCCGTGTCGTAGTCACCGAGATGGACATTGAGACCGTTCAGGATGCGTTCGCAGGCCCCGACGACCTTCGTGCGGTCTGTGATCGGATTGCTATGATAGAGTTCGTTGCGAGCTTCCTTGATGACCCGCATCGTATCCTCGAACATCTTTCTGCCGAGCTTGAAGCCGAGTTCTGCATCCGAGCAGAACATTCCGCGTGTCATCGACCAGTCTGCACTGAGGATGTTCCACAGGTCGCCGAGGTTGAGGGTGTAGAAAAACTCATCGGTGCGACCCGGTCCGGAGACGCTCTGCACGTGGAGCGGATTGGCAATGGTATCGAATGCCCGCCAGACCGCCTTTAAGAAGGCAGCGCTCACGGGGATCGTCCAAATGGTTGGGAGGGCTTGAGCCGTCTGGCCGCGTGCCCGGGCATCCCGGATCAAGGTCCACCAATGCACGCCGTTGAACTTGATCGCTGACTGCTCTGCGAGGGCCGACCTGAGGCCGTTCTCCACCGCGAACAGGAATGGGTAGATCGCGGAGAATTCCTTGATCTTCCGGGTGTAGATCTGATGCACCAGGGATCGCTGTGCGTCAGGTGGTACCAACCGGAGCTTGCGTATTTCCGTGGCCTCGCGAATCGCGTCCCGGAGCAGCGTTGGGTTCAGCGTCCGCATGTCCTTGTCGAGCAAGTCGACCTCATGCGAGCGAGGCGTGAACGTCAGGTACGCTCCGAGCAGTTCGCGAGTCGGGACATGGCGCTTCGAGATAGGCATCAGCACTTGTGATGGTCTGAGTCTCGCCTTATAACACCTACTCGCTTGGTGGCGGCGCAATGGTGTCGCGAGCCCATGGGATTGCCATGGCACCTTGAGAGTCTAAACCAAAATTTTTGAAAGGCGTGGCTCTTAGGGGTCGCGCCTTTTTCTGCTTATAGACTGTCTCGAGCGTCAATTGCCGCGTGCGCTATACTGAGATGGGCGCACTTCTTTTCAGTGCCGAGCGATGCATTTGGCTCCCTACAATCGGCTGCGCCGACCGACCCCTGGAGTCGTTCCACCCCCAAATCCAAAGAAAACCGGGATGATTCCACCCCCCTGGGACGTGCGCTCGCGCACGGACCGAGCCCCCATGCTGCGCTGCACCCTGGCATCACCGCGCCGCGACGCCACCTCGGCGTTTGAGTTTCGGACGCGGCGTCGCCGCACCAGCACGAGGTATCCATGCCGTCCCTGCACGACCCGATCCGCATCGGCGCCATCGAGGCGAAGAACCGGATCTTCATGGCCCCGCTCACCCGCGGCCGCGCCACCCGCGAGCACGTGCCGACCCCGATCATGGCCGAGTATTACACCCAGCGCGCCGGCGCCGGGCTGATCCTCACGGAGGCCACCGGCATCTCCCAGGAGGGCCTGGGCTGGCCGTTCGCGCCGGGGATCTGGTCCGACGCGCAGGTCGATGCCTGGCGGCCGATCGTGAAGGCCGTGCACGACCGCGGTGGCAAGATCGTCTGCCAGATCTGGCACATGGGCCGGCTGGTCCATCCGGACTTCCTCGGCGGCGAGAAGCCGGTCTCGGCCTCGCCCATCGTGGCCCCGGACCAAGCGCACACCTATTCCGGCAAGAAGCCCTACGCCGAGCCGCGCGCGCTGGAGGTCTCCGAGATCCCGCGTCTGCTGGCCGATTACGAGCGCGCCACCGCCAACGCCCTGGCGGCCGGCTTCGACGGGGTGCAGATCCACGCCGCGAACGGCTACCTGATCGACGAGTTCCTGCGCGACGGCAGCAACCACCGCACCGACGCGTACGGCGGCACGATCGCCAACCGCGTGCGGCTGCTGCGCGAGGTGACCGACGCGGTCGCGGGCGTCGCCGGGCCGGAGCGCACCGGGGTGCGCCTGTCGCCCAACGGCGCGATCCAGGGCACCAACGATTCGAACCCGGAGCCCCTGTTCGTGGCCGCCGCCCAGGCGCTCGCCGACAGCGGCATCGCCTTCCTGGAGATGCGTGAGCCCGGCCCGGACGGGACCTTCGGCAAGGCCGACCACCCGCCGATCGCCCCGGCGATGCGCAAGGTGTTCCGCAACCCGATGATCCTCAACGCCGATTACGACGGGGTCAGCGGCCAGAAGGTGCTGGACGCGGGCGACGCCGACGCGATCGCGTTCGGCCGGACCTACATCGCCAACCCGGACCTGGTCGAGCGTATCGCCAAGGGCGCCCCGCTCGCCAAGGACGAGGCCGCGACCTGGTACAGCCAGGGGCCGCAGGGCTACACCGACTACCCGACGCACGGCGAAGCCCGCGCAGCCTGATCGACCGGCACGGCGCCGGGGCCCGCGCGGCGGGTCCCGGTGCCGGATGCCGTCTCGATCGACAGGCCAACGCCGGCCGCGTGGACCGCCTCGTCATTCCGGGGCGCCGCAGGCGAGCCCGGATTGCAGGGTCACCGACGGCGCAAGGCCTCGCGATGTCGGCGGATCCGGATCCCGGGCCCCGGCATGGCGCAGCGAACCGCGCGCGTCCCCGCGACGATCAAGCCGGCCGAAAACGGGCGCGGTCCATACGGAATGGTGCAGAGTCCGGGCGCCGCGCCGACGCCGGGTGGATCAGCCGCCCCAGGGCGGCGATGTCGCCGACCCGACTGCGCGGGCCGGTGAAGCGAATACCCCGCCGCGCACCCTGATACGGGGCCTTAATACGCGGCCATGCCTATGCAGCCGCCCGTCGCGCGCCTATGTGAGCGCCAGACCATGGATGTGCCGCCCCCCAATTCACGCGCGGACCGCGAACCGACCGACCGGCTCTGGAGCAGAGCGGACCGGCTGGCGGAACTGCACGACCTCGCCATCCTCGATAGCGCGCCCGAGCCGCTCTACGACGACCTCGTCCGCATCGCCGCCCATGTCTGCCGGGCGCCGGTGGCCCTGGTCAGCCTGGTCGATGCCGAGCGGCAATGGTTCAAGTCGGAATTCGGCCTCGGCCAGCGGGAATTGCCGATCAACTGCTCGGTCTGCGCCCACACGATCGAGGCCGGCGACTGCCTCATCATCCCGGATCTCGCCGACGACCCGCGCACCATCGACAACCCTCTGGTGACCGGCGGGGCGGGCTTCCGCTTCTACGCGGGGGCGGTGATCCGGGGCGCGCAGGGCATTCCGCTCGGGGCACTCTGCGTCCTCGACCGGACGCCCCGGCCCGAGGGGCTCGACGCCGACCAGGCCGCCACGCTGTCCGCCCTGGCGCGCCAGATCTCGACGCTGCTCGAGAACCGCCGGACCCACGCCCAGGTCGCCGCCCGGGAGGCCGAGATCGCCGCCAGCGCGCGCCGCTTCCGGGTGATGACGTCGGCGATGCCCCAGATGGTCTGGACCACCCTGCCGGACGGGTTCCACGATTATTTCAACGACCGCTGGTACGAGTTCACCGGCATGCCGTACGGCTCCACCGATGGCGAGGGCTGGAACGCCGTGTTCCATCCGGACGACCAGGAGCGGGCCTGGACCCGCTGGCGCCATTCCCTGAAGACCGGCGAGCCTTACGAGATCGAGTATCGCCTGCGCCATAAAGACGGCGCCTACCGGTGGACGCTGGGCCGGGCCATGCCGATCCGCGACGCGGAGGGGCGGATCGAGCGCTGGTTCGGGACCTGCACCGACATCGACGACCTGAAGCAGGCGGAGGCCGAGGCGCGCAAGCTCGCCGCCATCGTGGAGACCTCCAAGGACTTCATCGGCCTCTTCACCCTGGACGGCGCCGTCACCCATCTCAACGAGGCCGCGCTGGCGCTGGTCGGGCTGCCCAACCTCGCCGCCGCCCGCCGGCACCGGATGGAGGATTTCTTCGGCGACGACAGCCGCCGGGTGCTGACCGGGACGGTGATGCCGGCGGTTCGCCGGAGCGGTTACTGGGAGGGCGAACTGGCCTTCCGGCATTTCGGAACGGGCGAGCCGGTGGCCGTGCTGTACAACATCTTCCCGGTGCGCGACCCGACCGGGGCCGAGATCGGCTACGCCACCGTCACCCGGGACCTGCGCGAGGCCAAGCGCGCCGAGGAGGCCCGCGACCTGCTGATCCGCGAGCTGTCCCACCGGATCAAGAACATCTTCGCGGTGGTGGGCGGCCTGGCGGCCCTCACCGCCCGCAGCGACCCCGCGGCCAAGCCGTTCGCGGCGGCCTTCCGCGAGCGGCTCGGCGCGCTCGCCCGGGCCCACGAATACGTCCGCCCGCATTCCCCCGACAGCGCCCCCCAGGTCGAGGGCCAGACCGTGCTCGGGCTGATGCGCCTGATCATGGCCGCCTACGAGGAGGACGGCCGGGCGCGCGTCGCGATCTCCGGGGACGATGCCGCGATCGGCGAGCGCACCGCCACCGCGCTCGCGCTGATCATGCACGAGCAGGCCACCAACGCGATGAAGTATGGCGGGCTCTCCACCAAGGCGGGCGGCGTCACGCTGAGCGGGCTGCGCGACGGCGCCCGCTACACCCTGACCTGGGCCGAGTCCGGCGGCCCCCCGGTCACGCAAAAGCCCTCCCGGAAGGGATTCGGCACCGTGCTGGCCGAGCGCAGCGTCGCGGGGCAGCTCGACGGCGTGCTGGAGCACGATTGGGCGCCGGGCGGGCTGCTGATGCGGCTCAGCATGCCGCTGGCCAACCTCCGGCACTGAGATGGCGCGCAGCCCCGGCGGGGCCGGGCCCGCGCTCGTCGTGCTCGATTTCGACGGCACCCTCGCGGACAGTTTCGGCTGGTTCTGCTCGGTCCTGAACGGCGTCGCCGACCGCTACCGCTTCCGCCGGGTCGAGGCCCACGAGGTCGAGGCGCTGCGGCTGCAGGGCGCGCGGGCGATCGTGGCCCATCTCGGCATCCCGCGCTGGAAGCTGCCCTTCATCGCCCGGCACATGCACGCGCTGGCCGCCCGCGACGCCGGTGCGATCGCGCTGTTTCCCGGGGTGCCGGAGATGCTGGCCGACCTTGCGGCGGCGGGGGTGCCCCTGGCGATCCTGTCGTCGAACCGCGCCGACACCGTCCGCCGGGTGCTCGGCCCCGAGAACGCGGCCCGGATCGACGCCTATGCCGGCGGCGCCTCGCTGTTCGGCAAGGCCCGGCGGCTGCGGGCGCTGCTGGCCCACCGGAAGGTCGCGCCGGAGCGGGCCCTGTGCATCGGCGACGAGGTCCGCGACCTGGAGGCGGCCCGGGCGCTCGGCTGCCCGTTCGGCGCGGTGGCCTGGGGCTACACCGATGCGGGCGCGCTGGCGGCGCTCGGGCCGGAATACCTGTTCGCCGAGCCGGCGGACATCGCCCAGCTGGTGCGGCGACGCGAATTGGTCTGAGACACGTCAGGGTTTCAAAAGGTCTGCGACCTTTTGCGGGTGCAGGGCAGAGCCCTGCGGCAGAGCCCCGCTCTGGGTGCTCAGGGGCTCCGCCCCCGAACCCCGTCAAAGGGCTGAGCCCTTCGGAAACCCCTGACGCTCGTTCTTACAGGCCGCGGTTGGCGCCCGGGACGACGCTGGTGCCCTTGCCGGAGCCGAACGGCTCGTAGCGGGTCAGGCCGCGGAACAGCTGGCTGAGGAACGCCCGGTCGGCGCCGCTGGTCGGCGTGGTGCGCTCGATGAAGTCGAACACCCGGCCGTCTTGCAGGCCGTAGAGCGCCACCCGCTCGACCTTGAAGCCGGGGGTGAAGTAGACCGCCGTGACCTTCTGGTCCTCGACCTGCTCGCCCAGGAACATGATCGTCCGGCTGGTGTTCTGCGAGATGTAGTACCAGGACTTGTTGCCCACCGTAGAGACCGTCGACGGCGTGCCGAGGATCTGCAGCACCTGCTCGGGGGCCATGCCGGGCTTGATCGTGGCGAGCGCCGCCTGGTCGATCTGGTAGCCGTGGCGGAGCTCTTCGCCGACGCAGCCGGCGAGGCCGGCACCCGCGAGGCCGATCAGGGCGAGGCGCGCAAAGGACTGGACGAGACGGCGCCGCATCGGGCCCCCAAAGAGCGTGTTGACGGACGAGCGACGCAGGCCGCCGCCGGTCCATGTCTCCGACGGCGCTTGCGCCTTGGGCGTGGGTTGCCGTACCGCGGGGATATGGCTTTGACAAGGCAAGCTTGGCCACACGCCCCGGCCGCCCGATGCCGCCGCGGCCCGGCATCGCCCTTCTTTCGGAGGCATCCATGATCGCCGCGCTGTTCCGGCGCGATGGGGCGCGCCGCCGCGCCGTCGAGGGGCTGCACGCGGCCATCAGCCTGGCGGCGCGCCGGCCGGGCCTCTACACGGGGCTCGCCGTGCCCGACACCGTGGAGGGCCGGTTCGAGGCCCTGTGCCTGCACGTGATCCTGGTTCTGCGCCGGCTGAACCGGTTGCCGGCCCCGGCGGCCGACGTGGCGCAGGACCTGGTCAACGCGGTCTTCACCCAGCTCGACGCGGCTTTGCGCGAACTCGGCGTCGGCGATATGGGCGTCGGCAAGCGGATGAAAAAACTCGGTGCCGCCTTCTACGGCCGGGCCACGGGCTACGATGCTGCGCTCGACGCCCGCGACGACGCGGCCCTGCGGGTGGTGCTCGCCCGCAACGTGCTCGGCGGGAGGGCGACCCGGCGGGCCTCGCCGCCTACGTGCTGGCGGCCGATGCGGCCCTGGCCGGGGCCGACCTCGACGGGCTGCTCGGTGCCGGGCCGCCCTTTCCGGAGCCGGACGCGTTCGCGCCGGCCCCGACCGGAGACAGGACATGAGACACCGTACGGGCCCGGAGAGCGGGCCGCTTTCCCGCTGGGTCAACGTCGATCGCCTGCCGCAGGGGCGGGGCGCCGTCACCGTCGAGGCGAGCCAGGCCGAGTGCGACGCGCTCGCGGCCGACTTCAAGATCCCCGCCATCCGCGACCTGGTCGGGCGCTTCGACATCTCGGGCTCTACGAACCGGATGACCGTCACCGGCACGGTCGAGGCCGTGGTGACGCAGGTCTGCACCGTCAGCCTCGAGCCGTTCGAGGGTCCGGTCCGCGAGCCGGTGGAGGTCGTGTACACCGACACCGACCAGCTCGCCGGCACCGACGCCGAGGACGTCGAGGTGCCCGACCCGCTGGTCGGCGGCCGGATCGATTTCGGCGCGCTCACGGCCGAATTCCTGGCGCTGGGCCTCGATCCCTATCCGCGCAAGCCCGGCATCGCGTTCGAGCCCGTGGTGGCGGGCGAGGATGCCGGCCCCTTCGACGCGTTGCGCCGGCTCCGCGACGGGGAGGGCTGAGGCCGTCCGGCTCGGCGCAGCCCCAGGGCGGGGTGCGGCGCGGGAGGCGGAAACGGGCGGTCGGTTTCGACCAAGAGGAATGTCCAACCTACGCCCTCATCCTGAGGTGCCGGAGCGCAGCGGAGGCCTCGAAGGAGCCCTCCAGCCGGCCGCGCGATCCCTGGAGATCTCCTTCGAGGCTCGCTGCGCTCGCACCTCAGGATGAGGGGGGTGGACGGGATCGCTCGCAGAAGCAGAAGCCCCCCGCAGAGCCCCGCTCCGGCCCGCCCCGAAACAATTGCCTGACCCGTCCGGCCCGAATTCATTTGCCCGGCGGGCCTGTATCGCTATGGTCCGGCGCGCCCGGCGGGCGGCCCTCGTCCGTCCCGCCGCCGTTCCCGCCGCCGTTCCCCCTGCCGAGACCGCGACCCGCAAAGACATGTCCCAACGCGTGTGCATCTCGCTCGACGCCATGGGCGGCGACCACGGGCCCTCGACCGTCGTGCCCGGCGCCGCCCTGGCCCGCGAGCGCCATCCCGACATGACCTTCCTGCTGTTCGGCGACGAGGCGGTGATCGCCCCGCTGGTCGCCAAGGAGCCGCGGCTGAAGGACTGCGTCGAGATCCGCCACACCACCGTGGCCGTGGCCATGGACGACAAGCCCAGCCAGGCGGTGCGCCAGGGCCGCGGCAAGTCCTCGATGTGGCAGGCGATCCAGGCGGTGCGGGACGGGCAGGCCGATGCCTGCGTGTCGGCCGGCAACACCGGCGCCCTGATGGCGATGTCGAAGATCTGCCTCAAGACCATGTCGGGCATCGAGCGCCCGGCCATCGCGTGCCTGTGGCCCACCGTGCGCGGCGAGAGCGTCGTGCTCGACGTCGGCGCCACCATCGGCACCGATGCCGAGCACCTGGTCGAGATGGCCGTGATGGGCTCGGCCATGGCCCGCATCGTGTTCGATCTCGACAAGCCGACCGTGGGCCTGCTCAACGTCGGCACCGAGGAGATGAAGGGCAACGAGGCGGTCAAGGAAGCCGCGCGGCTGCTGCGCGAGATGGAGAGCACGCGGCTGACCTATCACGGCTTCGTGGAGGGCACGGATCTCGGGCGCGGCACCGTCGACGTGGTCGTGACGGAAGGTTTCACGGGAAACATCGCGCTCAAGACCGCCGAGGGCACAGCCAAGCAGATCGGCAGCTACCTGCGCTCGGCCATGACCCGGACCCTGTCGGCCAAGATCGGCGCGCTGTTCGCCCGGCAGGCGTTCAAGGCCCTGAAGGACAAGATGAACCCGAGCCGCGCCAACGGCGGCGTGTTCCTCGGGCTGGAGGGCATCGTGATCAAGAGCCACGGCTCGGAGAACGCGCAAGGTTTCGCCGCCGCGATCGATCTGGCGCACGACATGGCCCGCCACGATATGATCCGGACGATCCGCGAAATGCTCGACCAGACGGCGGTCCTGGCGCCGGCTTGATTCTCTGTCTTCGGCCGTGGCGTTTCCCACAACGCCCGAACCTCCTCCCCGTCATTCCGGGGCGCCGCAGGCGAGCCCGGGATGACGGTGTGATCGGTGCTCGCGAGGTTGCTTCTCCGGTCACCGAACGTGGCCGGGGCGGCCCTGGACGATCTGCGATCGTGCGTGCGGCCGGACCGCTGTCCGCGCGCGTGCCGCGTTGGCCGGATCCCTATCTCGGCTCCGCGTGTTCAAACGGATGGAATTCGGACGTCCGGGGCGACACAACTGAGAATTGTGACGCCTGCGCCGTCCGGGAAGGAAAGCGATGTCAGCCCTCCGCACAGAGTCTCCGCAGGCGCCGCGCTCGGTGGTGGTCGGGACGGGGTCGAGCCTGCCCGCGCAGGTCGTCACCAACGCCGCCCTGACTGAGCGGGTCGACACCTCGGACGAATGGATCGTCCAGCGCACCGGCATCCGCCAGCGCCACATCGCCGACGCGAGCGAGACCACCTCGGTGCTCGGCGCCCGGGCCGCGCAGGCCGCCCTCGACGATGCCGGGCTCACCGCCGACGACATCGACCTGGTGATCTGCGCGACCTCGACGCCGGACCACACCTTCCCGGCCACCGCCACCCAGATCCAAGCGGCGCTCGGCATCCACCGGGGGGCGGCCTTCGACCTGCAGGCGGTCTGCGCCGGCTTCGTGTTCGCGGTCTCCACGGCCGACAAGTTCCTCACCACCGGCTCGGCCCGCCGGGCCCTGGTGATCGGGGCGGAGACCTTCTCGCGCATCGTCGACTGGGAGGACCGCACCACCTGCGTGCTGTTCGGCGACGGGGCCGGGGCGGTGGTGCTGGAGGCGCGGGCCGATGCGGGCGAGCGCGGCGTCCTCTGCGCCAGCCTGCGCTCGGACGGGCGGCACCGGGACAAGCTCTACGTCGATGGCGGGCCCGGCTCCACCGGCACCACCGGGCGCCTGCGCATGGAGGGCCGCGAGGTGTTCCGGTTCGCGGTCGGGCAGGTCACCGACGTGATCGCGGACGCGTTCGCGCAGGCCGGGATCACGGCCGCCGACCTCGACTGGTTCGTGCCGCACCAGGCCAACCGCCGGATCATCGAGGCCTCGGCCGACAAGCTCGGGATCGCCCGGGAGAAGATCGTCCTGACGGTGGACCGCCACGGCAACACCTCGGCCGCGTCGATCCCCCTGGCCCTCGATGTGGCCCGGCGGGACGGCCGCATCCAGCCCGGCGACCTCGTGATGATCGAGGCGATCGGGGGCGGCTTCAGCTGGGGGGCGGCGCTGATCCGCTGGTGACGCGGCACGGCCTCAGGTAGGCCGCGCCCGGCGCCGAAGCCGGCGGCCGCCATCCGTCGGGAGGCGCCGGGCCAATTCGTCCGCCCCGCGCGGTTGACCGGGCGGCGGACGCAGATTAGCGTGCCGGATCATAGGGATACACCTTCAGCTCACGGTGCGGCGAGGTTCGTCGCGCCCGTGGGCTGCCGGATGAGAACAGCAGGCGAGGGGACACGGCATGGCAGGCAAGACGGTGACGCGCGCCGACTTGAGCGAGGCCGTCTACCACCAGGTGGGCCTGTCGCGGACCGAATCCGCCGCCCTGGTCGAGACCGTGCTGTCGGAGATCTGCGGCTGCCTGGCGGGGGGCGAGACGGTCAAGCTGTCCTCGTTCGGCTCGTTCGTGGTCCGCAGCAAGGGCAAGCGCGTCGGCCGCAACCCCAAGACCGGCGTCGAGGTCGCGATCGAGCCCCGCCAGGTGATGGTGTTCAAGCCCTCCAACGTCCTCAAGGCCAAGATCAACGGCCAGGCGCTCAACGGCGCCGACGGGTCGGACGACGACGATTGAGCGGGGGCCGCCCTACCGCGCAGCGGGGGGCGGGCGACGCTCGCTAAGCGGATGTCGTTCCGGCGCGGCAAACTTTATCGCCTCAACCCTCGGTAAGGCTTGAGCCCGGCCCCGCGGACCGTCAAGATCGCCGTCGTCCCGCCGCATCAGATAACCATGCCCCCAGCCCTCGCCGCCGACGTGCCCCTCGAACCGATCGGCGCGAAGAGCGCCGGCGCCTTCCGGACCATCGGCGAGGTCTCCGAGGAGCTCGACGTGCCCCAGCACGTCCTGCGGTTCTGGGAGACGCGATTCGGCCAGATCCGCCCGGTGAAGCGGGCCGGCGGCCGGCGCTACTACCGGCCGCAGGACGTCGAGCTCGTAGCCGGCATCCGGCAGCTCCTGTACGTGCAGCGCTACACCATCGCGGGCGCGCAGCGGGTGCTCAAGGAGAACGGCATCCGCTTCGTCCAGGCGGTCGGCCGCGGCGAGGCCCGGGCGGCCGAGCCCCGGATCCAGGAGGTCGAGGACGCCCCCGAGGCGACCATGCAGGACCTCGCCGACACCCCCGACCGGGCGGCCCTGCGGGACGTGCTCGACGACTTGCAGGCCTGCCGGGCACTGCTCGACGCCCTGCGCCGGCCCTACGACCGCGACGTGTAGCGTTCCCGCGGCATCTCGCCCATTGGTTGAGGATGCCGCGCACGCATCTTGCGGCGCGGGCGGACCTTCCGGCCCCAAACCGCGTTGTTGCCCGCATGGCCGTGCCAAAACCCAAGCTGTCTCCCAGCCAGGAACTGATGGCCCGCATCATGCGGATCGTTCGCACCTGCCCGGAGGCCGCCTCCGAAGTCCTCGAACTGATGTTCCTGGTGAGCCAGATCGAGGCCGCCACCAACGTCGACCGGGAGTACCGGGACGCCAAGCGGGTGATCAGCCGCCTGCGCAACCCCCTGTGGGAGATGGGGCCGCCCGACCGGGAGAAGCTGCTCGCCGCCGCCGAGACGATCCGCCGGGTCTGCCGCCTGCCCGAGGACCAGATCCCGCCGGTGCCGATCGCCGATGCCGGCGAGCGCGCCCGGGTCGAGGCCCGGCTCGCCGCGGCCCTCGCCGGCGAGTTCGATGCCGCGCAGATCGCCCGGGTCACGGGCGTCGTCGCCGCGGTGCTGCAGGAATAGGACCGGTTCCGGAAAAGATTCGGTCCGACAGCCGGGCCCGGAGCGGGGCATCGCTCGGAAAAACCCTCGACGGCCGTGCTCGGCGTCCCCACATGACTCCTCGACCGATGGCAGGGGAACCGGACATCCGGCCCCGGATCGGCACCGGAGTGACGCCGCCATGACCGCCCTACGTCCGCTCGCTGCGCTGCTCGCAGGCGGCCTGATCCTCGCCGGGACGGCGCAGGTCCCGGCCTTCGCCCAGACCACGGTGACCCGCTCCAAGACGGTGGCGCCCGGCAAGACCGTGCGGCTCGAGATCGCCCCGAACCTCAAGAAGGATTGCAGCCCCGGCCCGATGCCGGAGTTCAAGGTCTCGGGCGCGCCCAAGAACGGTTCCGTGATCACCAAGGTCGGCAAGCTGAAGACCCCGGCGAGCTACCGCTGCCCCAACAAGGAGGCCGCCGTGCACGCGCTGTTCTACCAGCCCAACACCGGCTTTACCGGTTCGGACGAGGTGACGTTCGAGGTCAAGGGCGCCGACGGCCAAGTCCAGACTCACAATATCAAGATCACGGTCGGGGCCTCCGGATCAAAATCCGGCGACGATGCCAAGAAAGAAGGCACGGATCTCTAAGCAGAGGCAGGAAACCCTGGCGCGTGCATAGTTTTTCATCCTAAAATGCCCGCTCAAAGGAGATCGAAATCAACGTTCGACCACGTCGAGGCCAGGTTTTGGCCAGACGAGTGTTGCAAGCAATCGACAGGCCCGCGGCGCGTTCGCCGCGCTGCGACAAAAGCGGGCCTGTCGGTTGCATCCGAGCCGAGACAGGATGAAGCTGTCAGGGTCTGAGAGGGTTATCGAATGTCGATGCATGCGACGAACGACCTTTTCCAGAGCTTCGCCCGAGGGTACGAGGCGCGCCGCGATACGGAGATGACGCTCTCCGAGTATCTCGAAGCCTGCCGCGACGAGCCGCTGATGTATGCCTCGGCCGCCGAGCGTATCCTGGCGGCGATCGGTGAACCGGAATTCGTGGACACCGCCAAGGATTCGCGCCTCGGCCGGATCTTCATGAACCGGACGATCCGCACCTACCCGGCGTTCCGCGAATTCTACGGGATGGAGGAGACGATCGAGCGGATCGTCTCGTTCTTCCGCCACGCCGCGCAGGGGTTGGAGGAGCGCAAGCAGATCCTCTACCTGCTGGGCCCGGTCGGCGGCGGCAAGTCGTCCCTCGCCGAGCGCCTCAAGGCGCTGATGGAGGTCCACCCGGTCTACGTGCTCAAGGCCGGGGACGAGGTCTCCCCGGTGTTCGAGAGCCCGCTCGGGCTGTTCGATCCCGAGACGATGGGCGACGAGATCCAGAAGCGCTACGGCGTCCCGCGCCGGCGGCTCACCGGGCTGATGAGCCCCTGGGCGCTCAAGCGTCTCGACGAGTTCAACGGCGACATCTCGCGCTTCACGGTGATCAAGGTCCGGCCGTCGCGGTTGCGTCAGATCGCCATCGCCAAGACCGAGCCGGGCGACGAGAACAACCAGGACATCTCCTCGCTGGTCGGCAAGGTCGACATCCGCCGGCTGGAGACCCTGTCCCAGGCGGATCCCGATGCCTACTCCTACTCGGGCGGTTTGAACCGGGCGAACCAGGGCGTCCTCGAATTCGTCGAGATGTTCAAGGCGCCGATCAAGATGCTGCACCCCCTGCTCACCGCGACGCAGGAGGGCAACTACGTCGGCACCGAGAATATCGGTGCGATCCCGTTCACCGGCATCATCCTGGCGCACTCGAACGAATCCGAGTGGCAGACCTTCAAGACCAACAAGAACAACGAGGCCTTCATCGATCGCATCTACGTGATCAAGGTCCCGTACTGCCTCCGGGTCGCGGAGGAGCAGCACATCTACGAGAAGCTGATCTCCGGCTCGGAACTCTCGGACGCGGCCTGCGCCCCCGGCACCCTGGAGATGCTGGCCCGGTTCTCGGTCCTGTCGCGCCTGCGCGAGCACGCCAATTCCAACGTGTTCTCGAAGATGCGGGTCTACGACGGCGAATCGCTCCGCGAGGTCGATCCGCGCGCCCGCTCGATGCAGGAATACAAGGACACCGCCGGCGTCGACGAGGGCATGGACGGAATCTCGACCCGCTTCGCCTTCAAGGTGCTGGCCGCCACCTTCAACCACGACACCACCGAGGTCTCGGCCGACCCGGTGCACCTGATGTACGTGCTGGAGCAGTCGCTGCGCCGCGAGCAGCTCCCGCCCGAGACCGAGAAGAAGTACCTGGAATTCATCAAGACCGAGCTGGCCCCGCGCTACGCGGAGTTCATCGGCCACGAGATCCAGAAGGCCTACCTCGAATCGTACCACGATTACGGCCAGAACCTGTTCGACCGCTACATCGACTACGCCGATGCCTGGATCGAGGATCAGGACTTCAAGGACGCCGAGACCGGCCAGCTGCTGAACCGCGAATTGCTGAACCAGGAACTGACCAAAATCGAAAAGCCCGCCGGGATCGCCAACCCGAAGGACTTCCGCAACGAGGTGGTGAAGTTCGCCTTGCGCTCGCGCGCCCAGCACGGGGGCCGTAACCCGAGCTGGACCAGCTACGAGAAGCTGCGCGAGGTCATCGAGCGGCGGATGTTCTCCCAGGTGGAGGAGCTGCTGCCGGTGATCTCCTTCGGCTCGAAGAAGGACGGCGACACCGAGAAGAAGCACGGCGAGTTCGTCGAGCGCATGGTGGCGCGCGGCTACACCGAGCGGCAGGTCCGCCGCCTGGTGGAATGGTACATGCGGGTGAAGCAGGCGGGCTGAGGGGCGGGGGCCCGGCGGAGCGAATCCGACCGGGCCCGGTTTCGACCCTCCGCCGCCACAGTTTCGGACGACCGGCCGGCGAGGCTCTCGGGCCTGCTGCGAAAGAGGGATCCATCCCTCCCTGAACAGCATGGTACGACACGGGGCCCGACCCGGCCGGAACACGCGGACGAGGGTTTTCGCAGCGTATGCACATCGTCGACCGACGCCTGAATCCCGGGGGCAAGAGCCTCCCCAACCGGCAGCGCTTCCTGCGGCGCGTGAAGGACGTGGCCCAGCGCGCCGTGCGCGAATCCGCCCGCGAGAAGGACATCAAGGATCTCGGCAAGGACGGCCGGGTGAGCGTGCCCGCCGACGGCGTGCGCGAGCCGCGGTTCTCCCGCCAGCCCGGCACCGGCCTGCAGGACCACATCCTGCCGGGCAACAAGACCTACGTGGAGGGCGACACGATCGAGCGACCCCCGGGCGGCGGCGGTGGTCGCGGCTCCGGCGAGGGCGGGGAGGGCGGCGAGAACAGCGAGGACGCGTTCCGCTTCGTGCTCACCCGCGAGGAGTTTCTGGAACTCTTCCTCGAGGATCTGGAGCTTCCGGATCTGGCCAAGCGGCGCCTCGCGGTGGTCGAGACCGAGGGGCTGCGCCGGGCCGGCTACACGGTGACCGGCTCGCCCGCCAACCTCGCCCTGACCCGCACCCTGCGCAACTCGATGTCGCGGCGCATCGCCCTCAAGCGCCCCAAGCCCGAGGAGGTCGCGGCGCTGGAGGCCCAGCTCGCGGGGATGCGCGACTCGGACCCGGGCCGGCCGGACGTGGAACGCGCGCTGCTGAAGTTGCGCGAGCGCGCCAAGCGCATCCCGTATGTCGACCCGATCGACCTGCGCTTCCGTCGGTTCGAACCCTATCCGCGGCCGATCGCGCAGGCGGTGATGTTCTGCCTGATGGACGTGTCCGGCTCGATGACCGAGCACATGAAGGACTTGGCCAAACGGTTCTACATCCTGCTCCACATCTTCCTGACCCGCCGCTACCGGCACGTGGAGATCGTGTTCATCCGCCACACCGACCGGGCCACCGAGGTGGACGAGGAGACCTTCTTCGGCTCCCGGGAGACCGGCGGCACGCTGGTGTCGTCGGCGCTGGTGGAGATGAAGCGGGTCATCGCCGAGCGCTACGATCCGAACGACTGGAACATCTACGCCGCACAGGCCTCGGACGGCGACAACGTCTCCTCCGACGGCCCGACCTCGACGGAGCTGCTGCGGGCCCACATCCTGCCGGCCTGCCAGCACTTCGCCTACCTGGAGGTCGGCGACGAGAACGGCCCCCGGGCCGGCTTCGTGGAGCACCGCACCACCCTGTGGCGGACCTACGAAGCGATCGCCAAGGCGGGCGGCCCGATCGCCATGCGCAAGGTCAACCACCGGCGGGAGATCTACCCGGTCTTCCGCGAGCTGTTCGGCCGCAAGGACGCACGGGCCGAGGCGGAGGCGTGACGGGACGCGCCGCCGCGTTTCCCTTCCCGCTCCATGGGGGGAGGGCGCCCGCGCCCCGCGGGCATACGAGACACGCTTCGGTCGATCGGGAGGCTGCATGACAAGCGTCAAGCCACGGACGCCCCAGACCATCTCCGGCGGCCAGAAACCCCTGTTCACCGGCAACGACTGGGACTTCGACACGATCCGGCGCATCCACGACGCCTGCGAGGGCATCGCCGGGCCGGAACTCGGGCTGTCCTGGTACCCGAACCAGATCGAGATCATCACGGCCGAGCAGATGCTCGACGCCTACGCGTCGATCGGCATGCCGCTGTTCTACAAGCACTGGTCGTTCGGCAAGCACTTCGCCCAGCACGAGGCCGGCTACCGGCGCGGCCTGATGGGGCTCGCCTACGAGATCGTCATCAACTCGGACCCGTGCATCTCCTACGTGATGGAGGAGAACACGGCGACGATGCAGACGCTGGTGATCGCGCACGCCGCCTTCGGCCATAACCACTTCTTCAAGAACAATTATTTGTTCCGGCAGTGGACCGACGCGGAAGGCATCCTGGATTATCTGGATTTCGCGAAAAGCTTCATCGCCCGCTGCGAGGAGCGCTACGGCCACCAGGCGGTGGAGCAGGTGCTCGACGCCGCCCACGCGCTGATGAGCCAGGGCGTCCACCGCTACCCGCGCAAGAAGCGGCCGGACCTCGCCTCCGAGCAGCGCCGCGAGCGCGAGCGGGTCGAGCACGGCGAGCAGATCTACAACGATCTGTGGCGGACCCTGCCGCAGAAGACCGGGGCCGTGCGCTCCGACGCGGCCGCCGAGCGGCGCAAGGCCCTGCTCGAACTGCCGCAGGAAAACATTCTGTACTTTTTGGAGAAGGTCGCGCCGCGGCTGCGCCCCTGGCAGCGCGAGATCCTGCGCATCGTCCGCCTGGTGGCGCAGTACTTCTATCCGCAGCGCCAGACCAAGGTGATGAACGAGGGCTGCGCGACCTACAGCCACTACCGGATCATGAATTCCCTGTCCGAGAAGGGGCTGATCACCGAGGCGGCCTACCTCGAATTCCTGCAATCGCACACCAACGTGATCCGGCAGCCGACCTACGACGACCGCTCCTATGGCGGCCACAACCCGTACGCGATCGGCTTCGCGATGATGCAGGACATCGCCCGCATCGTGGAGCAGCCGACCCAGGAGGACCGGGCGTGGTTCCCCGACATCGCCGGCACCGGCGACGCCATGGCGGTGCTGCGCGATTGCTGGGCGAATTACCGCGACGAGAGCTTCATCCAGCAGTTCCTGTCGCCCAAGCTGATGCGCGACCTGCGCCTGTTCCACGTGGTCGACGACCCCGACGAGCCGGAACTGCGCGTCGAGGCGATCCACGACGAGCGCGGCTACCGCAAGATGCGCCGCTCCTTCGCCCGCCAGTACGACGTCGCCTGGCTCGATCCCGATATCGAGGTGGTGGACGTGGACCTGGAGGGCGACCGCCGGCTGATCCTGCACCACAAGGCGCTCAACAAGATCACCCTGCAGAAGGACGACGCCAAGCGGGTGCTCCAGCACCTCGCCGACCTGTGGGGCTACGACGTGGTCCTCAAGGAGGTCGAGCCCGCCACCGGCACGGTGCTGGGCGAGATCAGCGCCAGCGCGCGGCCGATCTTTTTTTGACCAGTGGACCCGCTGCCATCGCGGGCATGCCTCTTGGCGGCACGGCAACGGTTGCTTGAAGAGTGATCGTCCAAAGGCCTACAGCTCGCACGGCCGGTTAAACATCCACTTTGTCATCCCGGGGCCGCGTAGCGGAACCCGGGATCCATAACCGCCGACAGTTCCAAGGTCCTGCACCGACAGCGGATCTGGATTCCGGGCTCGCCTGCGGCGCCCCGGAATGACAAGGCGGTTCATTCTGAACTGTTTTACCAGGCACGCTGAAGTAGATCGGGCTCGCCGCGACTTCAGGTGGATTTAGCGCCCTGACTGGATTGCCCCAGCCCCCCACCCCATGCTGCAAGCAGGCATGAACGCCCCGATCCTCACCCTCGAAGAAACCAACACTTTCCTCGACCGCGAATTCCCGCAGATGCAGGCGGGCGGGCGCGCCTTCCATCTCGAGGCGGTGGGGCCGCTCACGGCGCGGATGCGGATGGAGGGGCAGGAACGCTTCCTGCGGCCGGGGGGCACGGTGTCGGGGCCGGCCATGATGGCGCTGGCCGATTACGCGCTCTACGCGGCGATCCTCGCCAATATCGGCCCGGTCGCCCTGGCGGTGACCACGAGCCTGACCTTCAACTTCCTGCGCAAGCCCGCCCCGGGAGACCTCGTGGCCGAATGCCGCCTGCTCAAGCTCGGGCGGCGGCTGGCGGTGGGCGAGGTCGGGATCACCGCGCCCGGCAGCGACGCCCTCGTCTGCCACGCCACCGGGACCTACGCGATCCCGCCGCGCTAGAGCATGATGACGCTGTCTTGGCAGGGCAGTCGGCGGAGCGGACTCAAACGTCGGTCCGGTCCTGATCAACGCCCGTCCAACTCTCACCCCTCATCCTGAGGTGGCGACGCGCAGCGGCGCCCTCGAAGGAGCCCTCCAGTCTGCTCGCGATCCCTGGAGGGCTCCTTCGAGGCTCGCTTCGCTCACACCTCAGGATGAGGGCGGTGGGCTGGATGAGCGTCGATCAAGATCAAGCCGGACCCTGTCATGTACCGTGCCCGCGGTTAGGCCCCCGGCTGCGCCTCGGTGAGCCGGGCGGCGTAGCGGGCGATCAGGTCGACCTCCAGGTTCAGCTTGTCGCCGGCGCGCCGCTCCCCCCAGGTGGTGACCTGGAGGGTGTGGGGGATCAGCAGCACCGAGAAGACGTCGCCGTCCACGCTGTTCACCGTGAGCGAGGTGCCGTCGAGGCAGACCGAGCCCTTCTCGGCGATGAAGCGCGACAGGCCCGCCGGGGCGCGCAGGGTGAAGCGGTCGCTCGGTCCCCAGGCGCCGGCCGTGACGCTCTCCCGCTCCAGGATTTCGGCGACGCCGTCGACATGGCCGGTGACCAGGTGGCCACCGAGCTCGTCGCCGATCTTGAGGGAGCGTTCCAGGTTGATGCGCGCCCCCGCCGTCCAGCGGCCGACCGTGGTGCGGGCCAGGGTCTCGGCGGCGGCATCCACCGCGAAGACGCAGCCGCCCGCATCCGGCTCCACCGAGACCGCCGTCAGGCACGGGCCCGAGCACGCGATCGAGGCGCCGAGCGCGATGGTGGACGGGTTGTAGGAGGCGCGGATCGCGATCCGGCGCAGGTCGCCTTCGCCCGCGATCGAGACGATGGTGCCGACGTCGCTGACGAGACCGGTGAACATTGTTTTACGACATCCTCTCGTAGGTGGCGGCCTCGTCGGGGCCGAGCTGCAGCCGCTCGGCCAGCGTGAATCTCTCGCTCGCCAAAGCGTCGCTCAGATCCGGGCCGAGCGCCTTCAGGCCGCCCGCCGGGCCGAGTTCGTCCGGTCCCGTGACCAGCGTGCAGGCCTCGATCAGATCGGCCCGCGCCAGGGCATCGGCAAGGCGTGGGCCGCCCTCGCTGCACAGGCGCGTCAAACCGCGCTCCCCGAGATGCGCCAGCGCGGTCGGCAACTCGACGCGGCCCGTGACATCCGCGGGCAGGATGGCGATCTCGACGCCCAGTGCCTCCAGGGCCCGGCGGGCATGGGCGGGGGCCGAGCGGGTGGTGAGGACCAGCGTGGCGGTGTCCCGGGCGGTCCGGGCCAGCACGCTGGCGGGCGAGAGCATCAGGTGCGAATCGATCACGATCCGCAGGGGCGAGCGGGTGCCCAGGCCCGGCAGCCGCACCGTGAGGGACGGGTCGTCCGCCCGGGCGGTGCCGATGCCGATCAGGATCGCGTCGGCATGCGCCCGCCAGAGATGCACCGCGCCGTCGGCCACCGGGCCGGTGATCCGCAGCCGCTCCGGGCCGGCGCCCGCGCAGAAGCCGTCGCGGGTGCGGGCGAGCTTCAGGTGCACCGCCGGCCGGCCGCGGGTCACCCGGGTGATGTGGCCGATATGGTCGCGGGCCGCGAGATCCCGCATCAGCCCGGTCTCGACCGCGACGCCGGCAGCCCGCAGCCGCGCGTGGCCGCGCCCGGCCACCCGGGCATCCGGATCCTCGACGGCGCTGACCACCCGGGCGATCCCGGCGGCCAGGATCGCGTCGGTGCAGGGCGGCGTGCGGCCGTGATGGGAGCACGGCTCCAGGGTGACGTAGAGGGTCGCGCCCGGGCGGCGGCGCCGGCCTCGGCGAGCGCCAGGGCTCGCCGTGCGGCCGGCCGCCGGGCGCGGTCGCCCTGGTGCCGAGGATCCGGCCGGTGCCGGGCTCGACCACGACGGCGCCCACCGACGGGTTCGGCCAGGTGGTGCCGAGCCCGCGCCGGCCGAGCGCCAGGGCGAGGCGCATGAAGGTCGCGTCGTCGCTCATGGCCGGGCGGTCCGGCGGCGGGGCGGTGAATCGGGCTCTTCGGGGTCCTCCGGGGCGGGATCCGGCCCGGCGCCCACGGTGAGCAGGCCGTCGCCCAGGGTCCCGAGCAGGTCCTCGAAATCCTTGGCCTCGCGAAAATTCTTGTAGACCGAGGCGAAGCGCACGTAGGCGACGTCGTCGAGACCTTTGAGCCCCGCCATCACCAGTTCGCCGATCGCCTCAGAGGTGACCTCCGGCTCGCCGGCGCTCTCGAGCTGCCGGGTGATGCCGCTGACCAGCCGCTCGATCCGGTCGGGCACGACCGCGCGCTTGCGCAGGGCCACGTCGATCGAGCGCTGGAGCTTGTCCCGGTCGAACGGCACGCGCTTGCCCGAGCGCTTGAGCACCACGACCTCGCGCAGCTGCACCCGCTCGAAGGTGGTGAAGCGGCCGGCGCAATCCGGGCAGACCCGGCGGCGCCGGATCGCGGCGCCGTCCTCGGAGGGCCGCGAATCCTTCACCTGCGTCTCGGAGCCGCCGCAATAGGGACACCGCATGGGATCTGCACTCGACGCATGGAAACGGCCGCGGACCGGTCGGGTCCGCGGCCGTTTCCTAGACTACACGCGGACGGGCCGGAAGGCCGCCGCGCACCGGCCTCAGCCGTAGATCGGGAACCGGTCGGTCAGGGCGTGGACGCGGCTCTTCACCGAGGCCTCGACCTCCGGATCGCCGGCCTCGCCCTTGGCCACCATGCCGTCCAGCACCTCGACGATGAAGCCGCCGATCTGCTTGAACTCGGCGACGCCGAAGCCGCGCGAGGTGCCGGCCGGGGTGCCGAGCCGGATGCCCGACGTGATCGTCGGCTTCTGGGTGTCGAACGGCACGCCGTTCTTGTTGCAGGTGATGTCGGCCCGCGACAGGGCGGCCTCGGCCGCCTTGCCGGTGAGGCCCTTCCGCTGCAGGTCCACCAGCATCAGGTGGTTGTCGGTGCCGCCCGAGGTGATGTCGTAGCCCCCCGACATCAGGGTGTCGGCGAGCGCCTTGGCGTTCTCCACCACCTGGCGGGCGTAGATCTTGAACTCGGGCCGGAGCGCCTCACCGAAGGCCACCGCCTTGCCGGCGATGACGTGCATCAGCGGGCCGCCCTGGAGACCGGGGAAGATCGCCGAGTTGAACTTCTTGGCGAGCGCCTCGTCGTTCGTGAGGATCATGCCGCCGCGGGGGCCGCGCAGCGTCTTGTGCGTGGTGGTGGTGACCACGTGGGCGTGCGGGAACGGCGACGGATGCACGCCGGCCGCGATCAGGCCGGCGAAGTGGGCCGCGTCGACCATGAAGTAGGCGCCGACGGAATCGGCGATCTCGCGGAACTTGGCGAAGTCCCAGTGGCGCGGGTAGCCCGAGCCGCCGGCGATGATCACCTTCGGCTTGTGCTCCTCGGCGAGGGCGGCGACCTGCTCCATGTCGATGCGCTGGTCATCGCGGCGCACCGTGTAGGAGACCGGCTTGAACCACTTGCCCGAGACGTTGGGCGGGGCGCCGTGGGTGAGGTGGCCGCCGGCCGCGAGGTCGAGGCCCAGGAAGGTGTCGCCGGGCTGCATCAGGGCCAGGAACACGCCCTGGTTGGCCTGCGAGCCGGAATTCGGCTGCACGTTGGCGAAGCCGCAATCGAACAGGCGCTTGGCGCGATCGATGGCGAGGTTCTCGGCGATGTCCACGAACTGGCAGCCGCCGTAGTAGCGCCGGCCCGGATAGCCTTCCGCGTACTTGTTGGTCAGCACCGAGCCCTGCGCTTCCAGCACGGCGCGGGAGACGATGTTCTCCGAGGCGATCAGCTCGATCTCGTGCTGCTGGCGTCCGAGTTCCTTCGACACCGCATCGGCGATCTCGGGATCTGCCTCGGTCAGCGGGGCCGCGAAGAAGCTGTTCGAGAAGTGCTTGTCGGCGGCGGTACCGGCGCTCATGGTCTGCCTCTGTTCTGGAAGGGGCGGTGCCCGGCCTTTCGTCGGCGTGCACGGGCGGGCATTCGTGCGGGATTCCTACACGGGCCGGCCCGTGCCGCCAAGCACAGGCATTTTGGATCGGCGCAAAGAATAATTTGCCGCAGGTGAGATGCTTCGCGCAGGTGGGATGTTTGGCGCTGTCGGCCCGCAGTGGGCGCGCGATCCTAGAAGTGCCCAGAATCGCTTGAAATCAGGAAAATAATCATGGAATAAAACAAGAACGAACGTGATGGGCAGCAGCGCCATGCGAAATCATGACCAGGATCCGACCTTAGCGTATGCCATCGCAGAACTTCGTCTCAGTCTGGCTTTCATTGCCCTTCGCCTTCTAGACATCAAAGCCGGATTCAGACCCGATCAGCCGCGCGACTGCAATGGCCGATGGTGCGGAGGGAACGGCTCGCTGACCGTCGTTCGAAGGGACCGAACGGGCGATGCTCGGATCGACGCTAAGACGGATGAGCTTCTCGATGTTCTCAAGGACGTCGTCGAGAGCACGGAGCCTGGAGAGGGGTTTTTATACGGTCTTCAGATCCATGCGAAGCTGGCAGCGCGGCTGCGTGAATTGGATCTTCCCGGTATTGGCCGGGACGGTGTCGAGCAGAGTTTCGTCGCCGGTGACGTCGTTCGGCACGGTTTTTCAGGAAGCATACGCACGGATGTGCTTCTCCGGGATGGTCGAACCAGCGCCGCGCCAATCAGGGCAATCTGGGACATCAAGACCGGTGAAGAAGGACTATCGCCAAATCGCGTTCGCGCATTGAGAACGGGTGCGGGCGTCGACGAAAGCATTCCGGTTATCGAGATTCATCTTCTTCGGGGTATTTCAGTGAAAAGCCATTTCTCGGTTGCTGTTCGGGTCGGAGTTGGTGACGCATGAGTATGGAAGCGTATGCGCTATGCCCGCGACCGCTCACCAGCAGATCGGAGTGGCAGGCTGCCATTGACGCGCTTGGCTTTGATCTGCGGCTGGGCTCAGAAAAGATCCCCCCTGCTTCGTCGGGACATCTGCCGGCGATGCGGAAAGGTCGGGAGACGGGCTTCGAATGCTCAGTCATCCCGTTGTCGGATCTGACCGAAACCTATGCAGAGATTGATTTCGGTGGCTCTTGGCCTTGCGTGTATGCCTTCAGCTTCGGTGCCATCTCAGAATCGATCGGTGCACTGATTGCGATCGCGGCCTGCGTGAAGCTGGTCGGAGGGCTCGCCTTCTATCCGCAGGAGGGCCGATTGCTGACCGCCGATCAGGCGGTCGAGTACGCGCGCGACACGGTGCCCGCCGCCGAGGATCTGGAGAAGCGGCTTAACGGGGGAGCAGGATGATCCAGCACAGAACCGTGCCCTGACGGAGACCTGTTCTCGAGCGCGTCGCCTGACCGGCCGTGCCTTGGATGGGATTCCCGAAACGTATTCCTCTCAGCCCTGCGCTGAAAGATTCGTCTCCACCAGCACGGTCTCGGTCTCGAACGCGGCGGCATGCCACGTCCCAGCGGGGAAATGGAACACGCTGCCGGCGGCGAACGGCGTGCGGCCCTGCTCGGTCTCGAGGAATCCGGAGCCGGAGATCACCTGCACGAACTGCTCGTGATCGTGGCTGTGGCGCCCCGCCGAGACGCCCGCGGGCACCACGACCCGCACGAGGCTCGCCCCGGCACCCGGGATCGTGCGCTTGGCGACGCCGTTGGCGGCGACGGTCTCTGCGCGGGAGTCCCAGGCGGTCAGGTGGTCGGTCATCGGGGCATCTCCTTCGCCGCGGGAGATGCGTCCCGGCCGCACCGGGTCAACCGGCGCCGTATCGCCGACCGCGCGTCAACCGGTCCCGCCCTCGGGGCCGCGGCCGCGCCGGGGCTTCGGCGGGCTCGGCTCGGGCTTCGGCGGGGCCGGAGCCGCGGGTTGTCCCGACGACGGCCAGAAGGTCTCGAACAGCTCCTGCATCGCCCGGATGTTGTTGCCCTGCACCTCGGCGCCGGTGCGCATCATCTGCTCGATCATCGCGGAGCCCGCCTCGCCGGCCTTTTCCCCGGCCGACTTGGGGGCGGGCTTCGGCGGCGGGGCCGGGGCCACGGTGGCGCCGGGCATGAACGCCTTTGGCCATCTCGCCCAGGCCGGGCCGAACAGGGAACGGCACGGGGGCGGGGGCGCAACCGGCCGGGCCTGCGCGGGCTCGGCCTGCGGCGGGTTGAGCATGACGTGGACGATGCTCGTCACCACGGCGCCGGCCATCATCGGCAGCATCTGGCGCAGCACCTGGGCGCCGACGCCGCTGGTGGCGGAGGCTTGGCGCAGCACCGCCTGCATCAGCGGGGCCGAGCCGAACATCTGGGTGAGGGCTTCGAGGCCCTGGGGCGCGGCGGCGCGGGCGGCCTCGGGCATCCCGAACATCCGGGCGAAGCTGCTCGGGTCGAGGCCGGCGCCGCGCTGGAGCCCGAGGGTCAGGGCCGGCATCAAGGCCTCGAAGGCGCGGGCGGTCTGCTCGGGGCTCAGGCCGAATTGCTGGGCCATCGCCTGGATCCCGGCCTCGCCCTGGGCCTGGAACATCTCGAGCGGGTTGAACATGACGCCTCGTCCCCGTCCCGGTCGAACCGGCCGGGACGGGGCATGGTGACCGGTTGCGCGGCGAAATACCAGTTCCCGCGAGAGGAACTTGTGCTCAGATCGGCCCGCCCCGGACGATCGGGCGGTATTGCGTGCCGGACCGGGCGCCCCGGGCTCAGCTCACCGGCCCGGGATGGGGTGGCCGGCCGGCAGCGGCGGGCGTTCTGCGCCGGCTGCGGCTGCGGCTGCGGCTGCGGCAAGCGCCCGCCCCGCGCCTCCAGCCGGTCGACGGTGCGGCGGGCGAGCAGGATGCCGAGGATGCCGAAGACCAGCGAGCCGAGGCCCATCCCGGCGACCACCCCGCGCGGGCCGTAGAGCGCGGCGCCGAGCATCGCGGGCGGCACGGTGCCCAGCGTCGCCCGGCCCCAGTTCAGCAGGGTCGAGCGGACCGGGAAGCCGAGGTTGTTGAACGCGGCGTTGCCGAGGAACAGCATCCCGTTGAAGAACCAGATCGCCCCGCCGGCGAGGCAGAAGAAGCCGAACAGGTCGCGCGCCACGCCCTGCAGCCCGAACAGGGACGCCAGGGGCTCGCGGGCGAGCGCCAGCAGCAACCAGACCACGGCCACGTAGACCAGCGTCACCCGGACCGCCTCGCGCAGCACCCCGCGCATCCGGTCGAACCGGCCCGCGCCCCAGTTCTGCGCCAGGATCGGCCCGATCGCCCCCGACAGGGCGAACAGGCCCCCGAAGGCCACCGGGGTCAGCCGGTCGATCACGGCGGCGGCCGCCACCGCGTCTGCCCCGTAGCCGGCAAAGAGCCGGGCCAGGAAGGCGCTCGCCACCGAGGGCGCGAGGTTGGTCAGCACCGCCGGCCCGGCGACCGCCGCCAGCACGGGCGCATCGGCGACCATGTCGGCCACCCGCGGCAGGCCGAGCAGATGGTGCCGCATGACCCCGCGCAGGCCCACCGCCACGAAGGTCGCCCGCGCCACGCAGACCGTGATCGCCGCGCCCTCGACGCCGAGGCCGGCGCCGAAGATCAGCAGCGGATCGAGCGCCGCGGTGACGATGGCGCCCGCCAGCGTCACCAGCATGGCCTGCCGGGCCGCGCCGACCGCCCGGAGCAGGCCGGTGAACAGCATGCCGGCGGCGAGCAGCAGGTTCGACGGGAGCGTGATGGCCAGGAACAGCCCCGCCACCCGCAGCGCCTCGCCGCGCGCGCCGATCAGGCTCAGCAGCGGGTCCGACAGGGCGAAGATCAGCGCCGCGATGACGGCCGCGGCCAGGCTCCCCAACCCCAGCGCCGAGCTCGACAGGCGCCGTGCCGCCGCCCGGTCGCCCGCGCCCACCGCCTTGCCCACCAGCGCGCCGGCGGCGATCATCAGGCCGATATTCACCGCGGTGGCAAAGAACTGCACGATCGCCGCGAAGCCGATCGCCGCGGTGAGGTTCGGGTCGCCGAGCTTCGAGACGTAGAACAGCGACAGCAGGTCGACCACGAAGATTGCCATCAGCCCCACGGAGCCGGTGGCGGCCATCACGACCACGTGCCGGAGGATCGAGCCGCTGACGAACCGGCCCGCCGGGGCCGGGGGCAGGCCGTCAGGCATCGGGACGCTCACGCATCCCGGGCGCTGCCTTCCGATTCCAGCTCGGATTCCGGCTCGCCCTCGGTCTCACCCTCGCCGTCGGCTCCGGGCGCGTCGGGCTCCTGCGGGGCGAGGGCGGGCTTGTCGAGGACCCGCTCGGCCGCCTCGCGCCGGTCGTTGCCGATCAGGTCGCGGGTCTCGGTGCTCAAGGCGCGCGCCGGGCGGATCGGCTCGGTCAGCGGCTCGGGTTTCAGCCCGCGGCGGCGCCGCGCATCCAGCCGGCGCCGTCCGGCAGGGCGCCCGCCTGCTGCAGCACCAGGCGGGCGATGTCGCGCTTGCGCACGTCCTCGGCGGGCCGCGGCCACCTCCGGGGACAGGCCGAGCCCCTCCAGCGCCGCCCGCCCGAACGCGAGGGCGGATTCCGCGGTCTCGCGGATCTGGAAGTCGACGTCCCGGTTCATCAGCTCGACGGCGTGCAGGCGGTCGTAGGCCCGCACGAAGGTGCGCACGCTGGCGAATTCCTCGTGCACGATGTCGACGATCTTGAGCGCCCCGGCGCGGTCGTCGACGCAGATGCAGACCAGCTCGACCCGGCCGATCCCGGCGGCGCGCAGCACGTCGAGCCGTGTGCCGTCGCCGTAATAGATCCGGAAGCCGAAGCGCGAGGCCGCGCGCAGCTGCTCCACGTCCTTGTCGATCACGGTGACCGGGATGCCCTCGGCGAGCAGCACCTGGGTCAGCACCTGACCGAACCGGCCGAAGCCGATCACCAGCACCCGGGCCTCGCCGCTCTCGGCCAGCTCCGCGGAGGGCTCCGACACGTCGGGCTGCCCGCGGGCGGTGCGGCGCTCGATCAGCTTGTCGAGGCCCTTGGCGGCGATCGGCCCGATCAGCATGGTGAGCGCGGCCAGCGCCACCGCGAAGCGCGTCGCCGTCGGGCCGGTGAGCCCGAGATCCTCCGCCTGCGGCAGCAGCACGAACGCGAACTCGCCCGCCGGCGCCAGCACGGCCGCGCCGCGCAGCGCCCCGAGCGTGTCCGAGCCGAACAGCCGGAACAGGCCGGCGACCAGCGCGACCTTGACCAGGATCGCCCCCAGCGTCGCCCCGAACAGGGCCGGCCAGACCTCCCGCACCAGGCTGCCGTCGATCGACATGCCGACGCTCATGAAGAACAGGCCGAGCAGCATGCCGCGGAACGGCTCGATCTCCGCCTCGAGCTGGTGGCGGAAGTTCGATTCGGCGAGCAGGATGCCGGCCAGGAACGCGCCCATCGCCATCGACAGGCCGACCTGCTCCATCAGCAGCGCCGTGCCGAGCACCACCAGCAGCGCCGCCGCGGTCAGCACCTCGCGGGCGCCGCTGGCCGCCAGCAGCCGGAAGAACGGGTTCAGGCCGTAGCGGCCGACCAGCACCACCGCCAGGATCGCCGCCACCGCCTTGCCGGTGGACATCGCCGCCGCCCCGAGCCAGGGACCGCCGGCCCCGCCGCCGGCCGTGGCCAAGAGCGGCATCAGCGCCAGGATGCCGACCACCGAGAGGTCCTGGAACAGCAGCACCGCGAAGGCGCGGCCGCCATAGGCGCTGCCGAGGTCGCCCCGCTCCTCCAGGAGCTGCAGCGCCACCGCGGTGGCCGACAGGGCCAGCGCGATGCCGATCACCGTGGCCGCCCCGAGGCTGAGCCCGGCGGCCAGCCCGACGCCGCCGAGCACCAGCGCGCAGGCCACGAGCTGCGCCGCGCCGAGGCCGAAGATGTCCCGCCGCATCGAGACCAGCTGCGACAGGTGCAGCTCCAGCCCGACGATGAACAGCAGCAGCACCACGCCGATCTCGGCGACGCTCGCCGCGGTTTCGGGCTCGGCGATCAGCGACAGGCCGGACGGGCCGATCAGCACGCCGGCCACCAGGTAGCCGAGCACCGCGCTCTGGCCGATCAGCCGGAACACCGGCACGCCGATCACCGCGGCCGCCAGGAAGGTCAGGACCGGCGGCAGGAAGCTCGCATGTTCGACGGGACTCGCCATGCAGGTCTTCTCGGCGGATGGCTTCGGGTTCGTGGGCGCAGGCCCGGCTTAGCGTGCGCGGCGCCGCGATGCGAGATGCGCGGGGGTGCCAATCGGCACAAGCGGGCTTTTCGGCCGGCGGGGGTGCGGGCTCATGAGGGGCCGTCCGGTACCCTGCGCGTTTGATACCAAAACATGGTATCCTCTGGTATCAGGGGGCTGCCATGGCGAAGAACACATCCGTCTCGCTCGGGGACCATTTTGCCGGGTTCATCGATCGTCAGGTCACCGACGGGCGCTACGGATCGGCCAGTGAGGTCGTTCGCGCGGGTCTGCGCCTGCTCGAAGAGCACGAGGTGAAGGTCGCCGCGCTTCGAGCGGCCCTTATCGCCGGGGAACGGTCCGGTCCCGCGGAGGAACTGGACAGTCCCGCGTTCCTGCAGGCGATGCCGGCCGAGTATGGCCGCTAGCCCCGGCGCCCGGTTACCCCCCCCTGGCACGTGCCGACCGGGAAGAGACCTGGCGCTACGCGTTCGGGCTGTGGTCACCGGACCAAGCCGATCGCTACCATCGGGGGATCGTGGACGTGGCCGGCGAACTTGCCACCGGCGCGAAGGTCGGCTGCACCGTCGAGATCCGCGCCGGCTATTTCGATACGCGGTCGGATCGCATGTCATAGTCTACCGGCAGACAGGTGCCGGGATCGATGTCATCCGCATCCTGCATCGGCGCATGGATGTGCCGTCCGGCCTATCCTGACGCGGCTTGATCGCGACCAGCTGAGATTTTCGACCTTCCTCAGTCGAGGGCGCGCACGGCGTTCAGTCGCTGTGTTCAAGAGCGTCATCGCGGGCCAGCGCGTGGCTCTGCTGGAAGCGTTGCTCGGGTCCGGAAGCGCGCGGTCGATCCGGGCGCTGGCGACGTGGCCCTGATCACCCCAGCAGCCGCGCCCGGGCCCGGCGCGAGCCGTCGATGAACTCGAAGCCGCCGGCCGCGCTCAGCATGTGCAGGCGCGAGCCGGGCCAGGCCGCCCCGGGGC
Source organism: Methylobacterium sp. WL1 (assembly GCF_008000895.1). Taxonomy (NCBI): domain Bacteria; kingdom Pseudomonadati; phylum Pseudomonadota; class Alphaproteobacteria; order Hyphomicrobiales; family Methylobacteriaceae; genus Methylobacterium; species Methylobacterium sp. WL1. The sequence continues at coordinate 5,324,959 of NZ_CP042823.1, forward strand.
CGAGGCGCGTCTCCACGCGCTGCTCGTAGCCGTCCCCGTCGAGGCGCAGGATCCGGGCGAGGCCGAGCGCCGCGCCGTAGCCCTGGCGGCAATCCTGCACCGGCCGGATCAGGGCGCCGTCGCGGGCCACGATCGGTCCCGCCGCCCGGGCCGAGCCGACATCGATCAGCACGGGGTTGCGCGGGTGCGGCGTCCAGGGGCCGCGGAAATGCGGCGCGTGCCAGAGGTGGAGGGTGTCGGAATAGCTCCCCCCGCCCGCCCGGACCGTGGCGAACATCCACCAGCGCCCCTCGTGGTGCAGCAGCGTGGCGTCGCCCGCCACCACGTGGTCGACCAGCACCGCCTCGTGCACCCAGCCCCCCGGGAAGGCGGTCGCCCGATAGAGGTCGATCGTGCCCGAGGCGTGGGATTCCGGGATCATCCAGACCGCCCCGTCCGCCTCGAACACGAACGGGTAGGACAGGTGGGTGTCGAGCTCCAGAACCGGCTCCGGACGGCCGCGCGGCCCGGACGCGTCGAAGCTCAGGGCCGAGATCACGCCCTTGCCGCGGCGATAGTCGAATTCCTCGACGAACAGGGTGACCGACCCGCCATGCGCGATCGCGAACGGGTCGGCGTAGAAGCGCCGCCCGTCGTCGGGCAGGTCGGTCCAGCCGCCCTCGGGGTGGCGGCGCAGATCGATCAGGTCCGGGCCGACGACGCGGCGCCATCCGACCCGCCATTGCGGGCGGTGGAAGCAGAGCGCGTAGAGCCGGCGGGCGATCTGCCGGGCCAGGCCGCCGGCGGCGCGCCGGCTGACGCCGAGGCCGTCGAGGTCGAAGCGCGACGCCGGTTGCAGCGCCGCCCCGGACCCGTCCGGCAGGTGCGTCGAGGCGGCCCCGTCCAGGGCGGCGGCGATCAGCGTGATGGTCCGGGCGAGGTAATCCTCGAACGCGACCAGCATCACCGTGTGGGATTCCGCGCCGAGGCGCCCGACCGCCACCGGGGCACCGTCCGGACCGCGCAGGGCCGCCACCGGCGCATTGCCGGCGAACAGGGCGGCGAGCAGCCCGGCCTCGCCCGGCATCCCGTCGAAATCGAGCCGCCAGACCGGGGGGCCGGTGACGGCGGGATCGTCCGGCCCGCCCGACAGGTCGAGGACGAGGTCGGCGTCGTCCGCCGGGGCGTCCGCCCGTAGGCGGCCAGCGCCACCGGCTCGGCCGGCGTGGCCAGGCCCGGCCGGGGCAGGCCGTGGATCGCCGCCTCCAGGCGGAACAGCAACTCGGCATTGGGCGGCAGCCCCTGCGCGCCCGCGACCCAGGCGACCCGGACGCGCCGGTCGGGACCCTGTCCGAGCTGGTCGAGGAGGCGGATGTGCCAGCCGCGCAGGGTCCGGCGGTCGAGCCGCACGGCGATCCGCAGCAGGACCGGGCGCGGGGCGGCCGCCCGGGGCTCCGGCCAGACCGGCCCGCGGCCGACCCTGGGGGCCGGCCCGTCGGCGCCTCCGATCGCCCGCTCCATCAGACGCACCCGTGCGGCGTGTCGAATCCCGTAGCGACGCTCACCGCGAATCCAGTTCCCGAACAAGCGCGAAGACAGCCGACGATACGGTTGTCGCACGCACGAATGCTATCGCTCCGTAGCACGATCAAACAAGTCTCGTCGCAGGTTCTCCGCGCTAAGCGGTTAATCCGCGCGGAGTCTGTTGATGAACGCGGGAGCCTGCCTCGAACGCATCGCGATAACCCACCGTTACGCAGCCGTGATACCATGCCGCGCGGCGATCCAGGCCCGCCTCGGGAACTCGCGGATCGGCTGAACGGTTCGCCCGTTGGATGTGATGCGGAGACACGACATGACGCGCAAGACGCTGACGATGCCGCTGGCGGCGGCTCTGCTCATCGGCCTCCCGAGCGCGGCCTTCGCCTGGGGCGGCGGTGGTGGCGGCGGTGGCGACAGCGGCAGCGGCCTCTCGCCCTACGCGGCGCTGAGCGGCAACGACCGCTCCGCCGGGGTCAACAACGGCAATTACCGCGACCCCGCCCTGGACCCGTATATCCGCGCCCTACGATCCGGAGGCCGCCGCCCGCGCCGCCACCCGCCGGCCGCGCAGCCGCGCCTGCGCGTGCGGCCGTATTACGGCTACCCGTACTGAGGACGGGTTCGGCCCACGGGCCGATCGAGCCGTTTTCGGCGATCGTACGGGTCCGTAGCGCCTCCCCAGGCCGCGACGGGCCCATTATCCGATGGGGTAGTCCTGCGCCCGTGCAGGAGAGGGGCTTCGCAGACCCTGGACGAAGCGCGGGTTCTCTTCTCCCCGCGCACCGAGCGAGGGGATGCGTATTGGCACCCGCTCGCTGAAAGCGTCGCTCTTAGGTGTACGGACGCCCCGAACGCGATGCGGGAACGTCAAAGCCCGCACGGGACATGCGGGATCGACGCTGCCGGTTGCACGGCCCCGCTCCCGTCCGACGTCAGGAGCGACGCGCGCGCATCAGGATCGCTCCGATGCGGCGGACCGGACCCGCTTGAGCGTCCAATGGCCGCCGGACGGCTTGCAGCCGGTGCCGCGCACGAAGCGGCTGCGGCCCGGGCCGATGACCGAGGCCAGGAAGTTGCGGCAGATCAGGTCGTCGGCCACGTAAGGCAAGCCGGTCGGGTTGACCGCGCCGTGCAGCCCGGTCTCCGGGTTGTCCCACTTCACCGGCCGGCCGTTACCCTGCGGATCGAGGGCGACCGACAGCGCCGCCCGGGCGCGCCGCCAATCCTCCTCGCCGAGGTCGCTGCCGAAGCTCGCGGGCCGTTTCTCGATGCTGCCGGTGACCACGGGCTCCTCGGCCACGGGCGGGTTCGCCGCAGCGGGCTCGCCGCGGAACACCAGCAGCGGCTGGCTGCAGCTGCACAGGAGCATCGCCAGCGAAACGGCCGTCATCGCCACAGGGGCGCGCAACCGTCGGCTTGGCTCTTTACACGCGCATCGCCGCATTACACCTGACTCACGACGGGCTATCCGCTCGACCGAACATGCCGATGTCGGTGGCCCCCTCAGGCCCTGGACGCGGCAGGCAGGAGTCTTGCCGTGGATCAGTTAAGGACCGATGACCCGAGCGCCGGCGCGGTTGCCCCGACCTCGGACTTTACCCTCAGCGACGACCCCGTCGCGCTGTTCGACGCCTGGATGCGCGAGGCCCAGGCCGCCGAGCCGGAGGATCCGAACGCCATGGCGCTGGCCACCGCGGGGTCGGACGGGCTTCCCGACGTGCGCATGGTGCTGCTGAAGGGCTTCGATGCGCACGGTTTCGTGTTCTACACCAACCTCCAATCCGCCAAGGGCGAGGAGCTGGCGCAGAACCCGCAGGCCGCCCTGGTCCTGCACTGGAAGAGCCTGCGCCGACAGGTCCGCGCCCGGGGGCCGGTCTCACCGGTGACGCCGGAGGAGGCCGATGCCTATTTCGAGAGCCGCCGCCGGGAGAGCCGTCTCGGCGCCATCGCCAGCCGGCAATCGCGCCCGCTCGTCGACCGCGCCACGCTGATGGCCGAGGTGCAGGATCTCGCCGCCCGCTACGAGGACGGCCCGATCCCCCGGCCCGAGCACTGGACCGGCTTCCGCATCGCCCCGGTGTCGCTCGAGTTCTGGCAGAACGGCGATTACCGCCTGCACGACCGGGTCCGCTTCACCCGGACCGGCGACGGCTGGAGCCGGTCGCGGCTGTATCCGTAGAAAAAGTCCCGGTTTCAAAAGGTCGAGACCCTTTGCGGGCCCAGGGGAGAGCCCTGGCATCTCGAGGGCTCCGCCCCCCCACCCCCCCCCCCAACCGGGAGAGTATAAACATAAGACCCAGCCCACGAACCCTGGATTTGGCGGTGAGCTTCCCCGGAAACGAAGAGAGCCCCGGCGGAGACCGGGGCTCTCGACGCGACGCGGGATGCGACGAGGCTCAGGCCTCCTCGCCGTCCTTCTTCTCTTCGTCCTCGGCAGCGGCCTCTTCGGCCTTCTCCTCGGCGGCCTCGGCCGACTGCGCCTCGGCGATCGCGGCCTCCTCGGCCTCGACCTCGGCGCCCAGCACGGTCGGCGGCACGATGTTGGCGACCGGATCGGTCGGCTCGCCGGTATGCGTGCCGGCCGGGATCTTGACGTCGGAGACGTGGATCACGTCGCCGATCTGGCGGCCGGTCAGGTCGACCTCGATCGCGTCCGGGATCTGGTCGGGGGCGACCTCGAGGGTCAGGGTGTGGGCGACGATGTTGAGGGTGCCGCCGAGCTTCTTGATGCCGGGGGCCGCGTCCTCGTTGACGAAGTGCACCGGCACCTCGACGGTCACGGTCTGACCGGAGACGACGCGCAGGAAGTCGACGTGCAGCGGGACGCCGGAGACCGGGTCGAGCTGGAAGTCGCGCGGGATCGCCCGGACGGTCTTGCCGCCGGCCTTGATCTCGAACAGCGTGGTCTTGAACCCGCCGGCATAGATCAGGGTCCGCGCGCGGACGAGGTCGATGGCGATGGATTGCGGCGGCTGGCCGCCTCCGTACACGACGGCGGGAACTTGACCCTGGCGACGAACGGCCCGGGCGGCCCCCTTGCCGACCCGGTCGCGTGCCACGGCCTCAAGCGTCTTGACTGCGCTCATGGCGTGATCCTTCAAATGATGGCTGGACCCGGAAAACGAAAAAGCCGCCCGACGCGGACGGCTGTGACCTTCCCGGTGCGCCCCTGCCTCCAAGGGTGTCGGAGGGCGCGCGGTGCGCATACACGGATGGGGGCGGATTGGCAATGTTCGGTGCGCTGTCGCTCGCACCTTGGCAGCATCGCGGGTCGACATGCCCGAGGCCGATTGGCGGCCCGGCCGGCGATTCCTGCCGTTGAAGTCTTCGCCGCGTTGCGCGCCCACCACGCCGAGCGGATGAACGCTGCCAAGCTTGACGCGTGATGGTCGCAGATTCCGGCTCCACGGAAACTGACTCGCAGAGCGTTGCCATGCGGGCGTCGCCCCTTGTCCCGAGCGCATGCGGCGTCAGCGGAATGGGACCCAGCACAGGACGACGCGAGGCGTCCCTTCGCGGCAACGCCGCGTCTCGATGGTGCCGCTTGCGCGGCGCATGGCCTGCGAGGTCCCGGATCGCCGTCCACTGACGTTCCAGGCGTCCGGGCCAGGCGTCCGGGAAAGGGCCGCGCCTCAACCGGCAACAGACTGCCCGTCCAACCGCCCCCTTACGGCCGCAGCCCCGCGAGCGCCCGCCGGGCCCGGCGCCGCTGCAGCCACACGGTCAGGCCGAGCGCGGTGCCGATCACCAGGGCGGAGAACGCCGTCGTGGTGGTGCCGAGCGCGTAGATCTCCGGGGTCGTCACCGTGGTGGTGAGGCCCTGCAGCTCCAGCGGCAGGGTGTTGCGGCCGCCGATCGCCTGGCTGGTGCGGGCGAGCTCGTCGAACGACAGGGTGAAGCCGAACAGCGCGACGCCGACCAGGGCCGGGGCCAGGATCGGCACCACCACGTGCCGCAGGGTCTGCGCCCCGGTGGCGCCGAGGTCGCGGGCGGCCTCCTCGTAGGCGGGGCTGAACCGGTTGAACACCGCGAACATGATCAGCAGCCCGAAGGGCAGCGTCCAGGTCAGGTGCGCCCCCAGTGCCGACGTGAAGAGGCCCATGAACGTGCCGTGGTCCTGCAGGAATCCCCAGCCCGTGGCCTCGGCCAGCGCCTTGACCGCGTCGTCCAGCAGCCGGAACTCCAGACCGATCCCGAGGGAGACCACGATCGAGGGCACGATCAGGCTCGACACCGCCAGGGCGAAGACCAAGCCGGCGCCGGCGAACCCCTTGCGGAAGGCGAGGCCGGCGTAGAACGCGAGGGTGACGGTGAGCGCCATCACCACCAGCCCGAGCATCAGCGAGCGCCGCAGCGCCGCCCAGATGTCGACGACGCCGACCCCCTCCCACAGCTTGGCGAACCAGTGGGTCGAGACCCCGTTCATCGGGAAGGTCAGGCCGCCGGACGGGCCCTGGAAGCTCAGGGTGAGGATCGTCAGGGTCGGCCCGTACAGGAACAGAACGTAGAGGCAGAAAATCCCGGCGAGCCCGTAGAAGGCGAAGCCGCGCGGCCGGTCCATCCTACAGCTCCATCCTCAGAGTTCCCTGCGCAGGTCGATCATCCGGGTGAGCCCGAGGATCATCAGCAGCACGGCGGCGAGCAGCACCACCGCGTTGGCGGCGGCGGCCGGGAACTGCAGGTAGGCCATCTGCACCTGGATCACCTTGCCGACGCTGGCGATCTGCTGGCCGCCCATCATGCCGACCGTGACGAAGTCGCCCATCACGAGCGTGACCACGAAGATCGACCCGATGGCGATGCCGGGCTTGGTCAGCGGCAGCACCACGTTCCACAGGGTCTGGAACCCGGACGCGCCGCAATCCCGCGCCGCCTCGATCAGCGACCGGTCGATCCGCGCCAGGCTGTTGAAGATCGGCACGATCATGAACACCGTGTCGAGGTGCACGAAGGCCAGCACCACCGCGAAGTCGGAATAGAGCAGGCCCTCGATCGGCGCCTTGATCAGCCCGAGGCTGCGGAGCGTGTCGTTGACCAGGCCGTTGCGCCCGAGCAGCGGGATCCACGAGATCATGCGGATCACGTTCGAGGTCCAGAACGGGATCGTGCAGAGCAGGAACAGGCCCATCCGCACCGTGTCCGAGCGGACGTGGAAGGCCAGGAAGTAGGCGATGGAGAAGCCCAGCGGCAGGGTGATCGCCAGCGTCAGGGCGACGAATTTCAGCGTCGAGAGATAGGTCCGGATCGTGGTGCAGAGGTCGGCCGACAGGCAGCCGTCGAACAGGTCGGCGTAGTTCTGCAGGGTCAGCGCCGGGGTGATCGCGTACTCGTTGTACTCCCAGAACGACACCACGGCGGTGAGCAGCAGCGGCACCACCAGGAAGACCAGGAACACCAGGGCCAGCGGCGCCGCCTGGAGGTAGGCGAGGCTGCGGCGCCGGGCCTGGGGGCGGCGGCGGTCGGGGCGGCGGCGGTCTCGGCGGGGCGGGGAGGGGTGAGGTCGTTCACCGGACGGCCTCCGACCCGCGCGCCTCTCCCTCCCCCCTCCACGGGGGAGGGTACCCTGCGCAGCAGGGGGGGAGAGGGGCGGCGCGACGGTTCTGGGTTTCACGCCCGTCGCGACTTTTCCGGATACGGCGCTCCCCTCTCCCGACCCGCTTCGCGGGCCACCCTCCCCCGCAGAGGGGGGAGGGGACCGGCTCTCGGGCAAGCCCGAGAGCTGGGGCGGAGAAGGGGCCAGGCACGGCGCTCACGCGGCGATGAACTCGTTCCACTTGCGCACCATGTAGGTGTTCTCGTCCATCACGGCGTTCCAGCAGGCGACCGAGCCCATGCGCTGGTCGAAGGAGCCGCCGTCGCGGGTGGCGCCGGCCTTCTCGATCAGGGTGCCGTCCGGGCCCAGGATGTCCCTCTCGGCGGGCTTGCCCTCCATCCAGAACGCCCACTCGTAGGGCTGCATGTTCGCCTGCGCGGTCTCGAGCACCGCGGAATAATAGCCCTGGCGGTTGAGGTAGGCCCCGGCCCAGCCGGACAGGAACCAGTTGATGAACGCGTAGGCCGCGTCGAGCTTGCGGCCGCTCAGGGTCTTCGGGATGCCGAAGCCCTGGGCCCAGGCGCGGTAGCCTTCCTTGAGCGGCTGGTAGGTGCAGGGCACCCCTTGCGCCCGCACCTTGGTCACGGCGGGCGACCACATCGACTGGATCACCGTCTCGCCGGACGCCATCAGGTTCACGGATTCGTTGAAGTCCTGCCAGAAGGCCCGGAACTGGCCGGCGCGCTTGGCCTCGATCAGCACCTTGATGGTGCGGTCGATCTCGGGCTTCGTCATGTTGCCCTTGTCGCCGTAGGTGTAGTCGCCGGTGGCCTCCACCACCATGGCGGCGTCCATGATGCCGATGGAGGGGATGTTCAGGATCGACGCCTTGCCCTTGAACTCGGGGTTGAGCAGATCCTTCCAGCTCTCCACCGGCCGCTTGATCAGGTCGGGCCGGATGCCCAGCGTGTCGGCGTTGTAGGTGGTCGGGATCAGGGTCAGCCACTCGGTCGGCGCGGACGCGAAGGTCTTGGCGGCCTGACCCTCGAGGTAGAACACCTTCTTGGGCGCGGTGCCCTGGTCGCCGATCCGCTTGCCGGCCACCTCGCCCTTGGTGAACACCGAAGAGATCTTGTCGGCGAGCGCGATCCGCCTGGCGTCCAGGCCGCCCAGGTTGCCCGACGGGATGATCTTCTTGAGGCTGAAATACTCGGTGTCGACCAGGTCGAACGAGTTCGGCTGGGTGACCACCCGCTTGGTCACCTCGTCGGTCACCACCGGGATGTACTCGAGGGTGATGCCCAGATCCTCCTTCACCTTCCGGGCGATGTCCGCCGACTGGCTCACCGCGGTGCCGAGGTAGCGCAGGGTCACGGGCTCGGCCGCGTGCACGGCCGGGAAGCCGGTCACCGGCGTCGCCGCCAGGGCCGCGGCGCCTTTCAGGAGCGTGCGCCGGCTCGGCTTCGAGAACGGATCCATGGTCGTCTCCAAAGGTCTACGCGTCGAGGCGGTGGGCTGCGGCTTCGTCCCAGCCGACCGGGACCGTGTCGCCCGGCCGGAGCGGGCGGGCCGCGAAGGCGGCATCGCTGAGCACGGCGGTCAGGGCAGCCGAGTTGTCGGGCGCCCGCTCCAGCCCGTCCGCGTCGAGCCCGACATGGACGCTGGTGCCCTGGTACTCGACCGCGACCACCCGGGCCGGCAGGGCCTCCGGGCCGGCCTCGGCGCCCAGCCGCATCCGGTCGGCCCGCACGGCGATCATCCCGTCCGGCAGGCGGATCACGTTGTGGCCGCCGATGAACCGGGCCACGAAGGCGGTGGCCGGCCGCTCGAACACGGTGCGCGGGTCAGCGGCCTGCTCGATCCGGCCGGCATTCATCACCACCACAAGGTCGGAGAGCGCCATCGCCTCCTCCTGGCTGTGGGTGACGTGGATGAAGGTGAGCCCGAGCTCCGTCTGGATCCGCTTCAGCTCGACCCGCATCCGCACCCGCAGGAACGGGTCCAGCGCCGAGAGCGGCTCGTCCAGCAGCAGCACCTTCGGGCCGGTGACGAGCGCGCGGGCGAGCGCCACGCGCTGCTGCTGCCCCCCCGAGAGCTGGGCCGGCAGGCGCCCGGCGAGGTGGCCCATCTGCACGAGGTCGAGCATCGCCATCGCCTTGGCCCGGCGCTCGGCCTTGCTGACGCCGCGCATGCGCAGGCTGAAGGCGACGTTGTCCCGCGCGTCGAGATGCGGGAACAGGGCGTAGCTCTGGAACATCATGGCGGTGCCGCGCTCGGCCGGCGTCGCGTCGCCCACGGCTTTCGGGCCGATCACCACGTCGCCGGCGCTCGCGCGCTCGTGGCCGCCGATCATCCGCAGCGTCGTGGTCTTGCCGCAGCCGGAGGGCCCGAGCAGGCAGCAATAGGCCCCGGACGGCACCTTCAGGTCGATGGCGTCGACCGCGGTGGCCGCGCCGTAGCGCTTGGTCAGGCCGATCAGCTCGACATTCATGCGAAGCTCCCCCGGAGACGGCACGCAAGCGGCGGGCCAGCGTCGCCGTCACGCACCCCGCCGCTCGGCCGGATCGACCGCCCGGTCGAGCACCCGGCCGCGGCCCGGCTCGGACAGGACCTTGCCGTCCTCGGCGATCACCTGGCCGCCCGCGATCGTCATCACCGGCCAGCCCGTGACCGCAAAGCCCTCCCAGGGGGTGTAGTCGGAGCCGTGGTGCAGGATCTCCTGGCGGATCGTCTCGCGCTTGTTCGGGTCCCACAGGGTGAGGTCCGCGTCGAAGCCCGGGGCGATCGAGCCCTTGCGCGGATACAGGCCGTACAGCTTGGCGTGGTTCGTGGCGGTGAGCGCGACGAACTGGTTGAGGCTGATCCGCCCCTTCGAGACGCCTTCGGAGAAGAACACCGGCAGCCGGGTCTCGACCCCCGGGATGCCGTTCGGGATCCAGCGGAACGAGGATCTGCCGCGCGGGTTCAGCTTGCCCTGCGGATCGTCGTAGCGAAACGGCGAGTGGTCCGAGGAGACCACGTCGAAGATCCCGCGCCGGATGCCGGACCAGACCGCCTCCTGGCTGGCCTCGTCCCGGGGCGGCGGCGAGCAGACGTATTTCGCGCCCGCCATCGGGTCGTCGAGCCCGAGCCCCTTCATGTGCTCGGCCGTCAGCGTCAGGTATTGCGGGCAGGTCTCGGCCCGGATCTTCAGCCCGCGCGCCTGCGCCCAGGCGATCTGCTCGGTGGCCTCGCGGCCGGAGACGTGGACGATCACGATCGGCAGGTCGATCAGCTCGGCATGACTAATCGCCCGGTGCGCCGCCTCGCGCTCGACCACCTCGGGCCGGGACAGGGCGTGGCCGTAGGGCGCCGTCTCGCCCGCCCGCTCCAGCCGGTCGCTGAGATAGCGGATCGCGTCGTAGCCCTCGGCGTGGACCATCACCCGGGCGCCCTGCCGCCGCGCGACGTGGAACACGTCCAGCAGCTGGCGGTCGTTCAGGACTAGGTCGTCGTAGGTCATGAACACCTTGAACGAGGTGTAGCCGTCGGCCACCAGCGCCGGCAGCTCCTGGCCGAGCACCGCCTCGCTCGGGTCCGAGACGATCATGTGGATCGCCACGTCGACGTGGCACTGGCCCTCGGCCTTGGCCCGGTAGGCATCCACCGCGCCGCGCAGCGATCCGCCCCGGGGCTGGACCGCGAACGGCATCACGCAGGTGTTGCCCCCGGCCGCCGCCGCCCGGGTCGCGCTGGCGAAATCGTCCGCCATGACGATGCCGGGGCCGGGATCCTGGGCGATGTGGACGTGGCTGTCGATGCCGCCGGGCAGCACCAGCAGCCCGGAGGCGTCGATCACCCGGGCGGCGTCGGCGATGCCCTCGGCCACAGCCACGATCCGCCCGCCGCGCACGCCCACATCCGCCCGCACCGTATCGCTCGCCGTGACCACGGTGCCGCCGCGGATCGCCAGGTCGAATTCGGGCATGACGCGCTCTCCTCCGCGCCCGCAGGCGCCTGTCGGGACGGGCGGATGCATCGTCCGCGCCGATTCGGGCGACGCGAGGAGGGCACAGCCGTCCGGCGGGGTCCAGAGTGCCCAAGTCATGGGTTCCCGAAGGGCGCAGCCCTTTGGCAGGGGTTCGGGGGCGGAGCCCCTGAGGCACCCAGGGCTCCGCCCTGGACCCGCGAAAGGTCACGGACCTTTCGAAACCGGGATTTTGGCTCTGAGGCTCGAGGGGGCGGCCGCGTGGAACCGGCCCCACACCCGTCGCATATGCCGGGCCGAGCCAAAACCCGCGCGGTCGGCGACCTGCTCCAGGGCGAGGTCGGTCTGGGCGATCAGGTCCCGGGCCAGGGCGATCCGGGCGCGGTTGACCGCGTCGGTCACGGTCATGCCGGCATGGAGCCGGAACAGCCGGGCGAGGTTGCGCGGGCTCGCCCCGGCGAGGCGTCCGAGGGTCTCGGGGGACCAGTCCCGGGCGGGCTCGGCCGCGATCGCGTCCTGGGCGCGGTGCACCACCGGATGCAGGTGGCTGCGGCCTTCCAGCCAGGGCGAGAGCTGCGGGTCGTCGGGCCCGCGCCGCATGTAAACGACCAGGGTCCGGGCCGCCGCCAGCGCGGCGGCAGGGCCGGCCCAGTCGGCGACGAGTCGGAGCATCAGGTCGACGCCCGCCGTGACGCCGGCGCTGCTGAACCGATCCCGGTCCTGCACGAACAGCCGGTTCTCCAGCACCCGCGCCCGGGGCGCCAGGGCGGCGAGCCGGGCGCAGCTCGCGTGATGGGTGGTGCAGGCATAGCCGTCGAACAGCCCGGCGCGGGCGGCCATCAGCGTGCCCTCGCAGACCGTGACCAGGGTGTGGCCCGGCCGGACCGCGCCGCGCAGCCAGTCGACGATCCGGGCTTCGGCCGCCGCGTCGTCCGGGTCGGCCTCGCAGCCGAGCACCCGGGACGACGCGCCGGGCAGGAGCACCACGGTGCCGGGCGCGATCGCCTCCGGCAGCGGCTCGGCGCCGCTCAGGGCCAGCCCGATCGAGCAGCGGGTGTACGGATCCGGCGCCACGGAGCGGACCGCGAAGGCGACCCGCTCCTGCACCGCCCCGGCGATCCGCAGCACCTCGACCGGGCCGGCGAGATCGAGCAGCAGGGTGCGCGGCGGCAGGACCACCAGGACCGGGATGCTGCGCCGCGCCGCCTCGCTCATGCGGCGACCGGCAGGTCCCGGCCGGCGAGCGCCTGCGCCACCGTGGCGATGCGGGCGAAGCGGTCCACCAGGACCAGCTCGGTGCGGGCCTTGATGTCGTCCGGGCTGAAGCTGCGGCCGTCAGGATGGGTCATCGCGAAGGTCAGCGTCGCCTCGGTGACGTAATCCACCTGCAAGCCGCTGTCGGAGGCGTGGCGGGTGGTGGTCTCGCAGCATTGCTCGGTGCGGATCCCGGACACGATCAGGCGGCGGATGCCGCGCTGCGTCAGCCAGCCCGCGAGACCCGTATCGACCAGCGCGCTGTGCCGGCGCTTGTGGAACATGGCCGCCGGCGCGATCACGATGGGCTCGAGGGTGCGGACATGGCCGGACTCGACCGCAAACGGACCCGTTTCCGCGACGTGGAACACCTGCAGCACCGGAATGCGGCGCGCCGCCGCGCCGTCGATCAGCGCCTGGAGGCGTTCGGTGAAGAGCGGCACGTCCGCCTCGCTCCAGAACGGCCGGTGACGGAAGGATTCCTGGACGTCGATGACCAGCAACGCAACATCGGACATTTCGTGTCTCCCACGCGGTGAAGCGAGCGGCAGGATCGCCCTCTTGCGAAACCCGCGAAAGAAACCGCGCAGCCAACCTGCGGACCGATCCGGCCATTCCCTGGAGCACGCCGCATGAGCGCCCCCAGGAACATCTTCGTGCTGACCGGGGCGGGCGTGTCGGCCGAGAGCGGACTCGGCACGTTCCGCGACCGCGGCGGGATCTGGGCGCGGTTCGACCCGATGAAGCTCGCCACCCCGGAGGCCTACGCCGCCGATCCCGATGCGGTGCTCGACTTCTACGACCATCGCCGCCGCGGCGTCGTGACGGCGGAGCCCAACGCCGCGCATGTCGCCCTGGCCTGGGCCGAGGCGCGGCTCGCCGAGCGAGGCGGACGCCTGTTCCTGTGCACGCAGAACGTCGACGACCTGCACGAGCGGGCGGGTTCGCGCGCGGTGGTCCACATGCACGGCGAGCTGCTCAAGGCCCGCTGCACCGCGTGCGGGACGGTCACGCCCCGGCGCGACGACCTGAACCGGGCGTCGTCCTGCCCGGCCTGCGGGACTGCGGGCCGGATGCGGCCGGACATCGTCTGGTTCGGCGAGATGCCGATGCACCGCGACGCGATCGAGGAGGCCTTGGCCGCGGCCGACCTGTTCGTGGCCGTGGGCACCTCGGGGGCGGTCTACCCGGCGGCCGGCTATGTGCGGCAGGCCCGGGCGCTGACGATTCCGACCTGCGAAATCAACCTGGACCCCTCGGACAACACCGATGCGTTCGACGACGCGCGCTACGGGCCGGCGAGCACGGTTCTGCCCCGCTACCTGGCCGATCTCGGGCTGTGACGGTCACGCCGGCCGCAACGCGTTGCCGGCGAACGGATTTTCGATTCGCGACCGGGTTTCCGGGGCGAGGACCAAAATCTTAAATGATGCGAATCACATCCGCGCGAGCTGTCAAGAACTGTTCGGGTCGTTGCCCACCGGTTACAACGGTCAAGCTCGGGTTCGGCGTCGCGGCCCGCCCGGGCGTTCGTTGAAGCCACAAGGGGAAGACGAAGACCCATGCAGCACTTCACCGTAACCGACCGCGAGCGTGACACCGTCCTGGCGGCTTTGCGCTATTACCAGTTCTACCGGATGCAGGGACATCCGTTCGACCCCCGCCAGGACGACCTGATCGACACCATCGCGGGCCGGGCCGGGGACGCCCTCGACCTCGCCGAGATCGACGATCTCTGCGCCGGCCTGAACGGCAACCCCCACGCGCTCGCCGCCGCGGCCGCCTGAGGCCGCATCGCGGGGCGGACGTTGCGCCGCCCCGACCGCCCGCCGCCGGGGACCGACCCCTCCGAGACGAGCGAAACCGCCGCCGGAGCGGGCACGATCCCCGTCTGCGTTTCGCGGCGTCCGCCCGGGCGGCGACGCCGCGCCGGACGCGGAAGCTCGGTTTCAGTCCCCTGACCGGAGGAATGATCCGAGCCGCCCCGCCCGGTCATCCCGGGGCCGCCTCCGGCGCCCCGGAACGACGGTGCAGACCATCGCTCGGACGTAACGAATCCGGGAACGACGGGTCTGCCGAAAGCTGCAACTCGGAACGATGGGTTGGCGCGGTCGCGGGGTCGGGCCCGCGTGATCGCCGGCCCGGTACCGCGACCGACGCCTCAGGGCGCCTTCTTCAGCTGGCTTTCGGCCCGGGCCACGCCGGCCTCGCAGCCCTTCGCGTCGCCCTTGGAATCGGCGGTGCGCGCCTCGTCCAACGCGACTTTGGCCTGCTGGGCGGCATCCGCGCCCTCGCCGGCCTGGGCCGACTTCTCCGGGGGGGCCTGCGGGGATTCGTTGGCGCGCTGGCCCTCAGTGCCGGTCACGCCCTCGCCGCCGCGCTTGGCGGCGTTGCCCTGGCCGCTGGTGGAGGCCGAGATCGAGGCGGTCGCCTCCGCGGTGACACGCTTCGACAGGGCGTCGATCTTGTCCGAGCAGGGCGAGGCGAGGACCGGGGCCGCCATCAGGACCAGGGCCAGCGGCACCGTGACGGAAACCGTGAAGATGGCGGGACGCATCATCGTGTCGAACTCTCTCATGGCGGGGGGCCGGGGATCAGGTCCCCGGTCCCCCAACGCGTCGCGGTGGAATGCGGTTCAGGCGCTGAGCTGGTCGCGGATCGGCAATTGCCGCACGCGCCGGCCGGTGGCGGCGAAGACCGCGTTGGCGATGGCGGGCGCCACCGGCGGCACGCCGGGTTCGCCGACGCCGCCGAGCGGGCCGTCATAGGAGCCGGTCGGCACCAGGTGCACGCGGACCACCTTCGGGGCGGCGTCGATCCGGATGATCTCGTAGCCGTCGAAGTTGTTCTGCACGGCCCGGCCCTGCTTGAAGGTGATCTCGGAGGTGAGGGCGAGCCCCATCCCCATGACCACCGCGCCTTCCATCTGCGACCGGATGCGCTCCGGGTTCACCTGCGGACCGCAATCGACCGCGATGTCGATGGCGTGCACCTTCACCTGGCCCTTGTCGTCGACCTCCACCTCAGCCGCCACCGACGTGTAGGTGACGAAGCTGTAGTGGCCGGCGATGCCGAGGCCGCGGCCCTTGGGCATCTGCCGCCCCCAGCCGGCGCCCTTGGCGGCAGCCTCGATCACGCCGCGCAGGCGGCCGGTGTCGATCGGGTAGAGCTTCGGGTCCTCGCCGTGGTTCCAGACGTCGCCGATCGAGGTCGGGTCGATTGTCCGGGCCGGGCCGATCAGGTCCAGCAGGTACTCCTTCGGGTCGCGGCCGGCGGCATGCGCCAGCTCCGACACGAAGGACTGGATCGCGAAGGCGTGCGGGATGTTCGAGACCGAGCGGAACCAGCCGATCCGGACGTGGGCGGCGGCCTCCGGGTTTTCCATTCGGGCGTTGGGCAGGTTGAACGGGGTGTTCACCAGACCCATCCCGAGCTCGAACGGCAGCTCGTGCTTCGGATCGGGCGCGAAGATCGAGCCGATCGTCGGCGCCACCGAGCGGTGCAGCCAGGCCACCGGCATGCCCTTGTCGTCGAGGCCGGCCTCCAGGCGCTCCACCGAGATGGTGTGGTAGTAGCCGTGGTGGATGTCGTCCTCGCGGGTCCAGGCGAGCTTGACCGGCGCGCCGTCCACCGCCTGCGAGCACAGGGCGGCCTCGACCACGTAATCCGGCTTGGACTTGCGCCCGAAGCCGCCGCCGAGCAGCGTGACGTTCACCTTGACCTTGTCGTCGGGCAGCTTGAGCGCCTTCATCAGGCGGTCGTTGGCGGCCTGCGGACCCTGCGTGCACGCCCACGCCTCGCAGAAGCCGTCCTTCACCCGGGCCACGGCGGCCGGGGGCTCCATCGGGGCCTGGACCAGGTGGGGCACGAAATACTCGGCCTCGAGCTTAGTCTTGGCCTTGGCCATCGCGCCGTCGACGTCGCCCTGGTTGCGCACCACCTTGCCGGGCTTGCGCGCGACGGCCTCGAGCTCCTTGCGGAACACGTCGGTGTCGTAGCCGGCGTTCGGGCCGTCATCCCAGGTGATCTTCAGCGCGTCGCGCGCCTTCATGGCGGCCCAGGTGTTCTTGGCGACCACCGCGACGCCGCCGAGCGGCATGAACTCGCTCGGGATCTCGCCGCCGTCGATCTTGAAGATCTTGACGACGCCCGGGACTTTCTTGGCCTCGCTGTCGTCGTAGGACGTGACCTTGCCGCCGTAGACCGCCGGCCGGGCGACAACGGCGTACAGCATCCCGTCGAGCTTGGTGTCGAGGCCGTAGATGGCCCGGCCCGTGGTGATGTCGAAATTGTCGATCAGCCCGATCTTGCCGGTGCCGATGTACCGGAAATCCTTCGGGTCCTTCAGCGTGACGTTTGTCGGCACCGGCAACTCGGAGGCCGCCTGCGCCACGGCGCCGTAGCCGAGGCTGCGCTTCGACTTGGCGTGCGTGAGGGTGTGGTTGGACGCCGTCACCTCGGAGGCCGGCACGCCCCACTGCTTGGCCGCGGCCTCGATCAGCATCAGCCGCGCGGCGGCGCCGGCATGGCGGAAATGTTGGAAGAAGTGGCGCAGCGAGCGCGAGCCGTCGGTGTCCTGGTTGCCGAAGCGCTGCTCGTCGCCCCAGGCCTGGACCACCTTCACCTTCGGCCAGTCGGCCTCAAGCTCGTCGGCGACCGTGAGCGCCACCGAGGTGCGCACGCCCTGGCCCATGTCGGAGCGGTGGTTGGTCACCGTGACGGTGCCGTCCGGGGCGATCGCCACGAAGATTTTTGGGTCGTCGCGCCAGCCGTGCGGCATGCCGTCGGCGCCGAACTTCTGGGCCTTCTGCTCGGCGGTCTGGCCCTCGTCGGCGCGGGCGTCGCGCAGGGACAGGGCGAGCACCAGCGCGCCGGCGCCCCCGAGGATGCCGCGGCGGCTGACATTGGCCAAGACGGGCTTGGCGGTCGGCTTGGCGTTGGCCAGTTCGGCCATCATCTGTGCGTCGTGAATCACAGGCGCTCTCCCTTGCCGGCGGGGGCCGTCTGGCCGGCGGCCTGATGGATCGCCGCGCGGATGCGCGGATAGGTGCCGCAACGGCAGATGTTGCCGCTCATCGTGTCGTCGATGTCCTGCTCGGACGGCTTGGGTGTGTCCTTGAGCAGGGCTGCGGCCTGCATGATCTGGCCGCACTGGCAGTAGCCGCACTGGGAGACGTTGAGGTCGCGCCAGGCCACCTGCACCGGATGATTGCCGTCGGGCGACAGCCCCTCGATGGTTACGACCTCCTGGCCGGCGGCCGCCGAGACCGGGGTGATGCAGGCGCGGGTCGCCGCGCCGCCGAGATGGATCGTGCAGGCGCCGCACAGCGACACGCCACAGCCGAACTTGGTGCCGGTGAGGCCCAACTCGTCGCGCAGGTACCACAGCAGCGGCATGTCGGGGTCGCCGTCGAAGCTGCGCGCAGCCCCGTTCACGGTGAGTTTGATCATCGATGCGTCCTGTCTGGCAGCGCCTGAGCGGCGTCCCGTCGGGTCAGAGCCGGAGGCGCCGACCGATGCTCGGTCCGCGCGTCCGCCCATGCCGGCTAACCCGGCGAACGGGCTTCTGGGTTCGGAAGTGGAAGAATTCTAATCCACCCCGGGAGCCTTGTGCAACGCAAGGTGGATGCGGCACGCCGCCGGAGGTCCGCGCCCGGGACATGCCGCGTGCGGCGGCGCACATGCCGGCGTCGTGGAAGACAACGCCTTCGAACGTGTGAGAGGGAAGAGGTCCGTACTGCGACGCTGCACTGCGTCGACAACGATCAGCGTCGGCATCCGAACGCATGTTCGGCTCGGACCTAACGGCCTTGCCGCTGCGCCGCGCTCGCCATGGCCGGGCGGCGCCTGCATTCCCAACGCGAACATCGGTCCGTTGAGTGTTTGAAGGCGGATCGATCCATCACCGGACCGTCAGCGAACAGTCTCCAGATCGGTCCTGCGAAACTCGTCCGCCGTGGCGAGGATCGGCACGTTGAAGAACCGGGCCGCGGCGTAGTGGAGGCAGTCCCCGAGGTTGAGACCGTGCCGGCCTGCCCGGTATCGATGCGCCGCCGACAGGGCGAGCGCCGTCGTCTCGCTGGCGGGCGGGAGATCGCAGATCTCGATGCTTCGGGCTGCGAGGAATTCGAGGACGATCGGCCCGACGGCCTCGATCGTCATGTCGAACTTGTCGGGCCGCGCGAGGGCCAGCGCCGTTTCCAGGATCGCGACGGGCGAGGTCATGCACCGGTCGGCTGAGGCGAGGGCGCCGGAGATCCGGCCGGCCTCCGGCTCGTCCGCCAGCAGGGCGACGAGCGCGGAGGCGTCCACGAACATCAGCGGCCCTCCCACATCGCGTCGTAGACATCCCGCGGGAGGGGCGTCCGGGCAGCCTCGCTAAGGGTGATTCCATGCTTCTCGCGCAACCGTGCGGCGGTGGCCTGCGGCGTCTCCCCCGGGTGCCTGCGCGCGATCGCCTCCCGCATGGCGATGACGATCGCCTCGGTGATGCCGACCCCCGCCAGGGCGGCGAACCGGCGTGTCAGCGCATCGGCTTCGGGATTGTTGACGTTGATCGGCACGGCCGTTCGCCCTCGACAGATCGATGTAGATAATCGCTTGCGCGGATCTACACCAGCGGCGCGATCCTCACACCGTCACCTGCGTCCCGACCTCGACCACGCGCCCGGTGGGGATCTGGAAGAAGTCCGTGGCGTCGTTCGCGTTCTTGGCGAGGGTAATGAAGATGCGGTCCTGCCAGAGCGGCATGCCCGAATGGGTGGCCGGGCGGATCGAGCGGCGGGACAGGAAGAACGACGTCGCCATGATATCGAACTTGAAGCCCTGGCGGCGCAGCAGCACCAGGGTCTTGGGGATGTTCGGCGTCTCCATGTAGCCGAACTTCATCACCACCTTGAAGAAGTGCGGCCCCACCGGCTCGATCCGGACCTTGTCGGTCTCCTTCGAGCGCGGGGTGTCCACCGTCTCCACCGTGAGGATCACGTTCTTCTCGTGCAGCACCTTGTTGTGCTTCAGGTTGTGCAGCAGGGCGGCCGGAGCGATCTCGGGGTCGCTCGTCAGGAACACCGCGGTTCCGCGCACGTGGTGGGGCGGGCTCTTCTCCAGCATGCCCACCAGCTCGACCAGCGGCACGTCGGTCTTGCGGGTCTTGTTGAACAGGATCGTGACCCCGCGCACCCAGGTCCACATCAGGATGACGAGGCCGCCGGCCAGGATCAGGGGCACGTAGCCGCCCTCGACCACCTTGATCAGGTTGGAGAGCAGGAACAGGAACTCGACCACGATGAACGGCAGCATCACCAGGGCGGCGGCCACCGGAGACCAGCCCCACATCCGCCAGATCACCAGGAAGGTCATCGAGGCGGTGAGCAGCATCGTGCCGGTCACCGCGATGCCGTAGGCCGAGGCGAGCGACGAGGAGGTCTTGAACAGCACCGCCAGCAGCACGACGCCGACCATCAGCAGACCGTTGATCTGCGGCAGGTAGATCTGACCGGCATGCGATTCGGAGGTGTGGCGGATCTCGAGCCGCGGCAGCAGACCGAGCTGGATCGCCTGCCGGGAGAGGGAGAAGGCGCCGGTGATCACCGCCTGGCTCGCCACCACGGTGGCCAGCGTCGCCAGCACCACCATCGGCAGCAGGCCCCAGGCCGGGACGAGCTGGAAGAACGGGTCGGCGGTGTCGGGCTTCTCCAGCACCAGGGCCGCCTGGCCCAGGTAGTTGAGGGCGAGCGCCGGGAAGACCAGGCAGACCCACGCCACCTGGATCGGCTTGCGGCCGAAATGCCCGAGATCGGCGAACAGGGCCTCGGCGCCGGTCACCGCCAGGAACACCGCGCCGAGCGCCACCAGCGCCCCGGTGCCGTGGCCGAGCAGGTAATGCACCGCGTACCAGGGGTTGACCGCACGGAATACCTCCGTGTGCAGGCCGATATGCGGCAGGGCCGCGAGCGCCATGGCGACGAACCACACCACGGTCATCGGCCCGAAGAACGCCGCGACCTTGGCGGTGCCGCGGTTCTGCACCAGGAACAGGGCGACGATGATCGTCACCGTAATCGGCAGCACGTAGTCGTTCAGGGCCGGGGTGACGAGCTTCAGCCCCTCCACGGCGGAGAGCACCGAGATCGCCGGGGTGATCACCGCGTCGCCGTAGAACAGGGAGGCGCCGAGCAGGCCGAGCATGAACACGATGCGGGATCCGCCGAGCGCCTTCCGGGCCAGTGCCATCAGCGAGAGGATGCCGCCCTCGCCGTTGTTGTCCATGCGCAGCAGGATCGCGACGTACTTGACCGTCACGATCAGGAACAGCGCCCAGAGGATCAGCGAGACGGTGCCGATCACCTCCTCGGGCAGCAGGATGCCGTCGGTGCGGGCCGGGACCAGCGCCTCGCGGAAGGCGTAGAGCGGGCTGGTGCCGATGTCGCCGTAGACGACCCCGACCGAGCCGACCAGCAGGGTCCAGAAGCCGGCATGGCCGTGCTGGGTCTCGGCCTTCTCGGGGGAATCCAGGGCGCCGGCCGGGGCCGGCCCCTGCTCGGGGGGCGGAGCGCCGGCCTCGGCCCCGAAGTGGGCACAGGGGCGGACACCGGGGCGGGCACCGGGGCTGACGGGGCGCGGCGTCCAGACGCCGCGGGCGCGGGCTGGGCTGCTACGCCGGGTGCGAAGGTCTGGCTCATGCGGATTGTCGGAGGCTCGGGCGTGGCCGGCGTTTCGCGGGTCGGCTCATGGGGGCCCGGAGGGCCGGGCAGGAGGACGCGAAAACTCCGCCGAACCACGCGGGCCGGCCACCAGGCCGACCACTCACGGGATCGTGCGGCCTTGCTATCACGGCCTCAGGCGGCCGGGAACCGGGGGCCGTGCGAAGATCAGGCTTCGGGTGGGAGCGGGGAGCGGCGGTAGGGGGAACGTTCGCTTCGGGAGCGCCCTCACGCGACCGGTCGCCCGCCTCGTCATTCCGGGGCGCCGCGGGCGGGCCCGGAACCCGGAGCCGCCGACGGGGCCGGATTCGGCCCTGCTGCGGTTCCGGAGCCCGGGCTCCGCTGCACGGCCCCCGGACGACAGGGTGATTCGTCCGGCGCCGTTCCGCGACCCGGCCTATTCGGCCGCGGTGCGGGTATCGCCGCCCTGCTGGCCGAACCGGCGCTCGATGTAGTCGATCACGACCGTCTCGAAATCCTTGGCCAGCGTGGCGCCGCGCAGCGTCATCGCCTTCTTGCCGTCGATGAACACCGGCGCGGTCGGGGTCTCCCCGGTGCCGGGAAGCGAGATGCCGATATCGGCGTGCTTCGATTCGCCCGGACCGTTGACGATGCAGCCCATCACGGCGACGTTCAGGCCCTCGACTCCCGGATAGGTCTTCTTCCATTCCGGCATGGAGGTGACGATCCAGTTCTGGATGTCGCGGGCCAGCTCCTGGAAGGTGGTCGAGGTGGTGCGGCCGCAGCCCGGGCAGGCCGCAACCATCGGCACGAAGGTGCGGAAGCCCATGGTCTGCAGCAATTCCTGGCTCGCCTTGACCTCCACGCTCCGGTCGCCGCCGGGCTCCGGGGTCAGCGAGTAGCGGATCGTGTCGCCGATCCCCTCCTGGAGCAGCACGCCGATCGCCGCCGAGGCCGCGACCAGGCCCTTGGAGCCCATGCCGGCCTCGGTGAGGCCCAGGTGGATCGCGTAATCCGAGCGGCGCGCCACCTCGCGGTAGACCGCGATCAGGTCCTGCACCGCCGAGACCTTGGCCGACAGGATGATCTTGTTCTGCGGCAGGCCGAGTTCCACCGCCCGGTCGGCCGAGCCGATCGCCGAGCGCACCATCGCCTCCCGCATCACCGCGCGGGCATCGATCGGCCGCGGCAGCTTGGCGTTCTCGTCCATCAGGTGGGTGAGCAGCTCGCCGTCGAGCGAGCCCCAGTTGGCGCCGATCCGGACGGTCTTGCCGTACTTGATCGCCTGCTCGATGATCGAGGAGAACTGGGTGTCCTTCTTATCCTTGAACCCGACGTTGCCGGGGTTGATCCGGTACTTCGCCAGGGCCTCGGCGCAGGCCGGATGGTCGGCCAGAAGCTTGTGGCCGATATAGTGGAAATCGCCGATCAGCGGCACGTGGACGCCGATCCGGTCGAGCCGCTCACGGATCTTCGGCACCGCGGCCGCCGCCTCGTCCCGGTCGACGGTGATGCGGACCAGCTCCGAGCCGACCCGGGCGAGCTGGGCGACCTGCGCCACCGTGCCGTCGATGTCGGCGGTGTCGGTGTTGGTCATCGACTGCACGACGATCGGGGCGCCGCCGCCGACCGTGACCGCGCCTTCGCCCTCGCCGACCGTGACGCCCACCGTGCGGTGGCGCGGCGCGGGGCCGGCGATCTCCGGACCCCCGCTGGTCAGGGCGGTCTCGGCGGGATTTTCGGAGCGGATGGCTTCCATGACTTCCATCGTGGACCTTCGCGTGCGCGCACTGTGCGGAGCGCCGGAGCCTTAAACGGGCTGGCCGGGCATCTCGCGGCGCGCGCCTCGCCGGAGCTTCGGGGCTGCGGGCCGACCGCGGTTAGCTGCGGACGACGCCGCGCGGCGTCAAGCAGACGCCACGCATGACAGCATCGCGGCTGTCATGTCGTATCCGGATGCGGATGTCGAGTTTGCCGCGCGGCCGACACCGGTTTTCGTCCGCCCCTGTTGCCGGAATCGCGCGCCGCGCGCCGTCCGGCGCCGCGCCGCCAGCCCCGGGCATGGTTGATGTTGCAGTGCACCATCCCATGTAGGAAGCCCTGATTGGAGGCCGACATGCGCGAGCATCCCCACGGCGGTGAGCCGCACAACCCGGTGACCGCCGTCCCGGAAACCGTGCCGGACATGTTGCCCGACCGTTCGTCCGGAATCCCTGTCTCGGACGGGATCGAGCCCACACCTGCCCACCCGCCGAACCGGATCCTGGCGGGGCCCCGGGCCGAGAAGCCGGTCGCCCTGGCCCTGCAGGGCGGCGGCGCCCACGGGGCCTTCACCTGGGGCGTGCTCGATGCCCTGATCGAGGACGGCCGCCTGGCCTTCGAGGCGCTGACCGGGGCGAGCGCCGGGGCGATGAACGCCGTCGTGATGGTCGACGGCTGGCTGAAGGGCGGCCCGGACGGCGCCCGGGAGGGGCTCGAGCGGTTCTGGCGCGAGGTCAGCCTCGACGGTGACCTCGGCCCGGCCCAGCGCAACGTCGTCAGCGGGCTGTTCAGCCTGTGGAAGGGCAACCCGGTGGCCGAGTTCTGGTCGAAGATGCTCTCGCCGAGCCCCTACGTGTCGAACCCGCTCAACATCAACCCGCTGCGCAAGGCGCTGGCCGCGCAGGTGGATTTCGAGCGCCTGCGGGAGTCCGAGACCGCCGGCCTGTTCGTCTCGGCCACCAATGTCTGGACCGGCAAGCTCGCGGTGTTCGAGCGCGAGCGCCTGACCGTCGACCACCTGATGGCCTCGGCCTGCCTGCCGACGGTCTTCCAGGCGGTCCAGATCGACGGCGTGCCCTATTGGGACGGCGGCTATCTCGGCAACCCGCCGCTCTACCCGCTGCACCGGGGCGCCCGGACCCGCGACATCGTGCTGGTCCAGATCAACCCTGTCGAGCGGCGCGAGACCCCGCGCACGGAGCGTGAGATCCGCGACCGGCTCAACGAGATCACCTTCAACGCCAACCTGATGCGGGAATTGCGGGCGATCGACTTCCTCGACGGCCTGATCGAGGACGGCACCCTGGGCCAGGGCGGCTACCAGCGGGTCCTGGTGCACCGGATCGACGGCACCGATGCGCTCGAGGATTACAACGCCGCCTCCAAGCTCGACGCGCGCTGGACCGTGTTCAAGCGCCTGCGCGACAAGGGCCGCGGCGCCGCCCGGGCCTGGCTCGCCGAGACCTACGGAACCATCGGCCACGCCTGCACCCTGAACCTGCGGGACGCGTATCAATAGACGGGGCAAGATTGGTCGAGCGCGGCAAGAGGGAGGCGAGCGGGAGGCAAGACCCGTACAGCGCGCAATCGTTTGCGTAGTCATATCGAGACGATTGAACGTGGTTTCATGGAATACGTTTCAATTTGTAGAGTATAGTATCCGGCTAAGTGTCGATTCTTAATAAAATTTGTGCGGCGTAAGAGATATTTCACGGAGATGTAGTATCCCGGCGCGTCGACCGCAGGCCGAGTGGGCCCGGTGATTCTGCCCTGAAGGACGGCCCATGGGTTTTCGCCTGATCGATCTCAGGACCGGCGTGAAGATCGCGCTGGTCATGGCCCTGATGCTGGCGATCACCGTCGCCGTCTCGGTGGTCTCGCTCCGCAATATCGGGTTGATCGAGGAGACCGAGGCCTGGACCGTCCACACCCATGAGGTGCTGGCCGAGGTCGACCGGATGGTGGTCGCGATGGTCGACCGGGAGACCGCCCTGCGGGGCTACCTGATCTCCGCCGAGCCGCGCTTCCTCGAACCCGAGCAGGCCGGGCGGAAGGCGTTCGCGGCCTCCTGGGACGCGGCGCGCAAGCTCACCGCCAACAATCCCACGCAGCCCGGACGCCTCCTGGAGCTGAAAGCCCTGACCGAGCGCTGGAGCGGCGCGGTGGCGGACCGCGAACTCAGCTTGATGACGGACCCGGCGACCCGCGAGGACGCGCGCCGGCTCGAAGGTTCGGGCGTCGGCAAGGCCACGATGGACGCCGTGCGCGCCAAGGCGGCCGAGATCGCGCAGGTCGAGCAGGATCTGCTGAAGGACCGGAGCGCCGCCTCGGCCGCGGCCGTCTCGGCGTCGCGGATGGCCAACCTGATCGGCCTCGGCGCGGTGGTGATCACCGCCCTGGTCGGGTCGCTGCTCCTGAATCACGGCATCGGCAAGCCGATCAACCGGATGACCCAGACCATGACCCGGCTCGCCGCCGACGACCTCACCGTGGAGATCCCCGGCGTCGGCCGCCGCGACGAGATCGGCGCGATGGCCGGCGCCGTGCAGGTGTTCCGCGACGGGCTCGCCCGCACGAAGGTGCTGGAGGCGGAGGCCGCCCAGGCCCGGATCGGCCAGGAGGCACAGCGCAAGACGGCGATGCGCGATCTGGCCGCCAGCTTCGAGGGCGCCGTCGGCGGCATCATCCGCGCGGTCGCCACCGCCGCGGCGAACCTGAAATCCACCGCCGAGCACATGAGCGCCGTGGCGGCCGAGACCGCCAGCCAGTCGACCACCGTGGCGACGGCGGCCGAGCAGGCGGCCTCCAACGTCAACACCGTGGCGGCGGCGGCCGAGGAACTCGGGGTCTCCGTCAACGAAATCGGCCGGCAGGTGCAGGCCTCGGCCGACCTCGCCGACGCCGCCGTGCTGGAAGCCGGGAAATCCGCGGACCTCGTGCGCAACCTGCGCGACGGGGCCGTGAAGATCGGCGCCGTGGTCGACCTGATCAGCGGCATCGCCGGCCAGACCAACCTGCTGGCGCTCAACGCCACGATCGAGGCCGCGCGGGCCGGCGAGGCGGGGCGCGGCTTCGCGGTGGTCGCCACGGAGGTGAAGGAGCTGGCCGGCCAGACCGCCAGGGCCACCGGCGAGATCGCCCGGCAGGTCGGCGAGATCCAGTCCTGGACCGGGGAGACCGTGGACGCGATCGGGATCATCGTCGGCCGCATCACCGAGATGAGCGGGCTGTCCACCGGCATCGCCGCGGCGATCGAGGAGCAGGGCTCGGCCACCCAGGAGATCGTCCGGAACGTCGGCCAGGCCGCGACCGGGGCCGGCGAGGTCACGGCCAACATCGCCGGGGTCGCCAGCGCCGCCGAGGGGCGCCGGAGCCGCCGCCGTGCAGGTGCTCGGCTCGGCCTCCGAACTGTCGGTCCAGGCGGAGCGGCTGGACGCCGAGGTCCACCGCTTCCTCGACACGGTGCGGGCCGCGTAGGCGAAGCGCGGGGCTGCGCGCCCCGAACCCCGCCAAAGGGCCGCAGGCCCTTCGGGATCCCGGTTGTTGGGATCTGCCCGACGCGCGCTAGGTTCCGTGTGGGCGTGCGAGTGCCCGTGACCGTGCGAGGCCGCCATGACGATGTTGCGCCGCGAGGCCCTGATCCTGCTGGGCGCCGGGTTTGCCGGTGCCGCCCGGGCCGCGCCGTCCGGCCGGGCGGGCGACTTCGCCTTCGAGCATCCGGAGGGCGGCGCCATGCCGCTCTCGGCCTATGCCGGCCGGCCGATCCTGGTGGTCAACACCGCCACGGCCTGCGGCTATGCCGGCCAGCTCGCCGGGCTCCAGACCCTGTGGACCCGCTTCGGCGACCGGGGCCTCACGGTGATCGGCGTGCCGTCGCCGGATTTCGGGAACCAGGAGCCGCTCGACGGCCCGGCCATCGCGGAGGCCGCGCGGAAGAATCACGGCGTCACCTTCCCGCTGACCGCCAAGACCCGGGTGAAGATGCCGGGCGCCCACCCGTTCTATCAATGGGCGGCGGCGGAGCGGCCGGGCGAGACCCCGCGCTGGAACTTCCACAAGTACCTGATCGCCCGCGACGGATCCCTGGCTGCCGCCTTCGCCACCCAGGTGGAGCCCACCGACCCGCGCCTCGTCTCGGGCATCGCCGCCACCCTCGATCAGGCCTGATCGGCGCCGGGGATTAGACACCCGGGATTAAACGCCCGGGGCCCCGCGTTCACACCCTATGGCGTCAGACAAGCTCAAGCATCCGGACATCGTCGACCTGCTGGTGCCCCTGCGGCGCTACGCCCGTTCGCTGACCCGCGACGCGCTGCGGGCGGACGACCTTGTGCACGATACCCTGGTGCGCGCCCTGGAGATGCAGGGGTCCCTGCGCCCCAACACCAACCTGCGCACCTGGATGATGACGGTGCTGCACAACGCCTTCATCGACGAGCAGCGCCGCCGTCAGGTCGAGGCGCGGCACGCCGACGCACTCGTGCGGATGAGCGAGGACATGGCGCCCCCCGCCCAGGAGGGCCGCGTCCGCCTGGCCCAGATCCGGCAGGCCTTCCTGACCCTGCCGGAGGAGCAGCGCGCCGCCCTCCACCTCGTGACCCTGGAGGGCATGGCCTATGCCGATGCCGCCGCGGTGCTGGGGATCCCGATCGGCACGCTGATGTCCCGCCTCGGCCGCGGCCGGGCGGCGTTGCGTGCCTTCGAGGATGGCGGCCGGAGCGCGACCGAGGCCGAGCCCGAATCCGACAGGCCGGATGTCCGGCGCGGCACCTTCCCGGGCCTGCGCCTCGTCGCCTCCGACGGGGCCCGGGACCGGCCGCTCATGAAGCGCGCCGCCGGGGATGCCTGAGGCATTCGACCCGGACCGCGGCAGGGCCGGAACAGAGATGATGACGACCGGCGGATCCGCCCCGGCGGCACGCTGGAACCGAGGACTTCACCGATGATGGATCCGATAACAGACGACGATCTCATCGCTTTCGTCGACGGGCAGATCGACCCGATGCGCCGTCTCGACGTCGAGGGGCATCTGGCTGCCCATCCCGGGGCCGCCGCCCAGGTGATGGCCGACCTGCACGACCGCGACGCCCTCCGGGCCGCCTTCGCGCGCATGCCCGGGCCGGGGCCCGACCGCACCCTCGTCCTGGCGCGCCGCTTCGACCGCAACCAGCGCTGGCGCCGGGTCGGCGCGCGGCTCAAGCGCGCCGCAGCCATCGTGGTCCTGGTCGGCGCGGGCTGGCTGGCCCACGACGAGATCGGCCGGTTCGGCGTGCCCGACACCCTGGCCGCGACCCCCGATCCGGCCCTGATCGCCGATGCCCGCCAGGCCCGCGCCGTGGCGCAGCTCCGCAAGAGCATCTCCAGCCAGGGCGAGCACCCGGTCTACGATCGCACCCGCCTCCAATCGGTCACCGGCATCGACCTGCCGCCGCTCCCGGCCGGCTGGCAGGTGCGCGACATCCAGATCTTCCCCGGCCGCCACGGCACCGGGATCGAGATCGCCTTCGAGGCCGGCCCGATGGGTGAGGCCTCGCTGTTCGCCACCCGCGGCCAGCGCGGCGGCCCGGCGGCGCTCACCGGCTCCGACGACGGCACGCTCCTGTCCTGGAATGCCGGCGACACCGCCTACGCGCTGAGTGGCCCGCAGGACGACGCGGTCCTGCGGCAGGCCGCCGGGATGCTGGGGGCCGGCGCGGCGGCGCACTGAGGCGAGCGGAACGGGGTTTGGCGGACAGCTGCCCCTTTCTCCGGCGCATGCAGCGCCGGCGGAAGGCGACCCGGGTCCTTTGCGGGACGACGTGCAGCGCTGTCTCGGCTGGGTCCGCGATTACTGCCCACTGAGGTTCCCGGTATGCGGGAACGGGCGGGGCAGCCGGCCGGGCGTGATCTGGGCCGGGAGCGACGCACCGGCACAGGGCGCGTCGCGAAGACGACGATCCGATCCACGTGGGCGCGCGCCACCCCTCGACAGCCCGCCCCGCCGGGTGCCAAAGATCGGCCATGCAGGCCGCCGATTCAGCGCAACGGGATGAGGGGCTGACAGCCCTGTTCGAGGCCGCCCGGGCGGTGCGCGAGCGGGCGCATGCGCCCTATTCCCGGTTCCGGGTCGGGGCGGCGCTTCGGGACGAGCGCGGGGCGATCCATGCCGGCTGCAACGTCGAGAACGCGGCCTATCCGGTCGGGACCTGCGCGGAGGCCGGGGCGATCGCCGCGATGATCGCGGGCGGCGGCCGGCGCATCGCCGCGATCCTGGTCTGCGGCGACGGTGCGGGCCTGGTGACGCCCTGCGGCGCCTGCCGCCAGCGCATCCGCGAATTCGCCGGGCCGGACACGCAGATCCATGCGGCCGGGCCGGAGCGCGTCGCGAGAACCTTCACGCTGGCGGAGTTGCTGCCCGAATCGTTCGGGCCGGAGACGCTGGGTGACTGAGGCCGCCGCACTCGCCGCGCTGCGGGCCGCCGGCTTCGGCGGCGGCTATGCCTGCGCGATCGTCACCGGCACCGGACTCGGCGGGATCGCGGCCGACCTGGAAGACGTGCACGCGCTGGATTACGCGGCGGTCCCGGGTTTCCCCGGGGCCGGCGTCAGCGGCCATGGCGGCCGGCTGCATCGCGGGCGCCTGGCCGGGCGCCCCGTGCTGGTGTTCGAGGGCCGGGCCCATGCCTACGAGCGGGGCGACGCGGCGGTGATGCGGGTGCCGCTCGCCTGCGCGGCCGGCCTCGGGGCGCGGCGCCTGCTGCTGACCAACGCCTCCGGGTCCCTGCGGCCGGAGACCGGCCCCGGCAGCCTGGTCCTGCTCCAGGACCACATCAACCTGTCGGGCATGAACCCGCTGATCGGCGAGGCGAGCGACGCCCGCTTCGTGCCGATGACCGACGCCTACGATCCCGACCTGCGCGTGCGCCTCCGGGCCGCGGCGAGGGCCTGCGGCGTGCCCCTCGGTGAGGGCGTCTACGCGTGGTTCTCCGGCCCGAGCTTCGAGACCCCGGCCGAGGTCCGGATGGCCGGCATCCTCGGAGCCGACCTCGTCGGCATGTCCACCGTGCCCGAGGTGATCCTCGCCCGCTTCCTCGGCCTGCCGGTGGCGGCCGTGTCGGTGGTGACCAACCTCGCCGCCGGGATCGCCGGGGGCGCGCCCCATCACGCCGAGACCAAGGCGGTGGCGGCCCGGGCCGCCGAGGATCTCGGCCGCCTGGTCCGGGCCTTCGCCGCAGGCCTGCCGGCTCAGGAGACCGACCATGGATGACCCGGATGCCGGTGCGGTCGCCCGCCGGGCGCTGCCGCTCCTCGACCTCACGGACCTGACCGAGACCTGCACCGAGCCGAAGATCGACGCGCTCTGCCGGGATGCGCGCCGCGGCGGCGTCGCGGCGATCTGCGTCTGGCCGCATTTCGTGGCGCAGGGCGCGCGGGCGCTCAAGGGCAGCGGCATCCGGGTCGCCACGGTGATCAACTTCCCGGCCGGCGGCGAGGATTGCGCCCGGGCGACCGACGACACCGCCGAGGCCCTGCGCGACGGCGCCGACGAGATCGACCTCGTCCTGCCCTACCGCGCCGTCCTGCGCGGCGACGCCGCCACCGCCCGCGACATGGTCGAGGCTGTGCGCGACACCTGCGGGGCCGCCGTGCTGAAGGTGATCCTCGAGACCGGCGAGATTGCCGAGCCCGAGGCGATCCGGCGCGCCGGGCGGCTGGCGCTGGAGGCGGGCGCCGACTTCCTCAAGACCTCCACGGGCAAGAGCCCGGTCTCGGCGACCCCGGAGGCCGCCGAGGCGATGCTGGCCGAGATCCGAGCCAGGGGCCGGGATGGCGGCCGTACGGCGGGCCTCAAGATCTCCGGCGGACTGCGCAGCGTCGCCGATGCCGGCGCCTATCTGGCCCTCGCCGACCGGATCATGGGGCCGGACTGGGTGAGCCCGAAGACCTTCAGGCTCGGGGCGAGCAGTCTGTTCGGGGCGCTGATCCAGGCGCGGGACTCGTGAAACCGATGCGCCTGCCGCAAGAAACCATCCGGGCCAAGCGGGACGGCCTGGCCCTCGATCCGGAGGAGATCGCGGGCTTCGTCCGGGGCCTCACCGACGGCGCGGTCGGCGAGGGGCAGGCGGCGGCCTTCGCCATGGCGGTGTTCTTCCGCGGCCTGGCGCTGCCGGAGCGGGTGGCGTTGACCCGGGCGATGGCCGGATCCGGCCAGGTGCTCGCCTGGGACCTGCCGGGCCCGGTGCTCGACAAGCACTCCACCGGTGGCATCGGCGACACGGTGAGCCTGGCCCTCGCCCCGATGGTGGCGGCCTGCGGCGGCTACGTGCCGATGATCTCGGGCCGCGGCCTCGGCCATACCGGCGGAACGCTGGACAAGCTTGCCAGCATCCCGAGCTACGACGCCACGCCGGGGCTCGACACCTTCCGCCGGGTGGTCGGCCGGGTCGGCTGCGCGATCATCGGCCAGACCGCCGAGCTGGCCCCGGCCGACCGGCGCCTCTACGCGATCCGCGACGTCACCGGCACGGTGGAATCCCTCGACCTGATCACCGCCTCGATCCTGTCGAAGAAGCTCGCCGCCGGGCTCGACGGGCTGGTGATGGACGTCAAGCAGGGCTCCGGCGCCTTCATGACGGGCTTGGACGAAGCCCGGGCCCTGGCCGAGAGCATCGTCACGGTGGCCGAGGGCGCCGGATTGCGCACCGCCGCGCTGATCACCGACATGGACGCGCCGCTCGCCAGCGCCGCCGGCAACGCCGTCGAGGTCGCCTACGCGATCGACTACCTGACGGGCGCGCGCCGCGAGCCGCGCTTCCACGCGGTCACGTTGGCGCTCGGGGCCGAGATGCTGGTGATCGGCGGTCTCGCGCCGGACCGGGACGCGGCGGCCGGGCGCCTGGAGGCGGTGCTGGCCTCCGGCCGGGCAGCCGAGATCTTTTGTGACATGGTCGCCGCGCTCGGCGGCCCCGGCGATCTGCTGAAGGCCCCGGCGCGACACCTGCCGGCCGCGCCGGTGCAGCGGGCGGTCCGCCAGGACGGGGCCGTCGCCGCCATCGATACCCGGGCTATCGGTCTGGCGGTGATCGGGCTCGGCGGTGGACGGACCCGGCCCGAGGACGCGATCGACCCGCGGGTCGGCTTCACCGACCTCGCAGGTCCCGGCGACGCGACCGGCCTGCTGGGGATCGTCCACGCGGCCGACGCGGCCGCAGCCGACCGCGCCGAGGCGGCCCTGCGGGCGGCCTACCGGATCGGCGCGGCGCCCCGGCCGGCCGGCGATCATCGAGCGGGTCGGGGCCGGATAGGCTCCGGCCCCGCCGGCCTCACCAGCGGCCGTGGCCGTGACGGTGGCCCCAGCCGCCGTGGCGGTGATGACCGTAGCCGCCGCGATGGCCCCAGCCGCGATGGTGGCCGCGCCCCCAGCCGTGGTGGTGGTGGCCGCGGAAGCCCGGTCCGAAGCCGTGACGCGGGCCGAAGCCGTGGCGATGGCCGTACCCGTAGCCGTATTGGACATCCACGATGTCGCCGGCGCCCTGGTGCAGGCCGGTGTCGAGGCCGAGCGGCGCGGCCATCGCGGGGGCTCCGAGGGCGATCCCCCCGAGTGCCAGTGCGGCGGCCGCCAGGCGTAGGCGTGCGGTCTTGGTGAACATCGATGTCCTCCTGTGCCTCGCCGGCCGCGATGCCGCGACCGGCCGTGCCTCAAGTGTGACGCTTATAAGTTGACGGAGACGTGACTTCGTCCCTCAGGCGTTGTTCAGGTCCGGGCGGTTTCCGTAGGCTGGCGGCACGTGTCCGGATCCCCGGGCCCAAGCCGCCACCGCAAGAGCCGCCAAGCGACCCGGGGCTCAGCGCGGCGCAGCGTCCCCCCTCGATCGAACCGGCGTGGGGGATGCAACGACCGGCGCATCCGCGCGCCCCGGAACGAATGTTCAGGACGCTTCTGGGTCCGTTCGCGCGCGACAGCGCCCTGCGTCGCGGAGCCCCGGGTCGTTTCGCTGCGTCCGCAACGACGGTGGCGATCACTCCGCCATGGACCGCTTGAACGCTTCCGAGAAATCTGGATGCCAGCGCGAGAGCGCCGGCCGGTTCTCGATGATGTCGCCGGCCGCCCAGGCGATGCGCTTCTCGTCCTGTGCCCTCGTGGTCTCGTTGTCGGGGCAGAGGATGTAGAAATCGCCCGCCTCCAGCCGCTCCAGCATGAAGGCGACGGTCTCCTCCGGCGTCCAGGCGCCGGGCGGCTTCTCGGCGACGCCGCGGGCCTTGGTTAGGCCGGTATAGACGAAGCCCGGGATCAGCAGGTGCGCGGTGGTTCGGCACCCCTCGCGGGTGCGCAGCTCGTGGGCCAGCGCCTCGGTGGCCGCCTTCACGGCCGCCTTGGAGACGTTGTAGGGCGCGTTGCCGGGCGGCGTGGTGATGCCCTGCTTGGAGCCGGTGACGATCACCGCACCGGGCTGGCCGCCCGCGATCATGCCGGGCGCGAAGGCGTGGATGCCGTTGACCACGCCCCCGAGGTTGGTGGCGAGGATCCGGGTCCAGGTCCCGGCGTCGGAGAAGAGCTTGCCGCCGGCCTCGATCCCGGCGTTCAGCATCACCACGGCCGGGGGGGCGGCCTTGGCGACATGGGCCGCCAGGGCCTCCACGGCCTCCCGGTCCGAGACGTCGGTGGGCAAGGCCCGGACCTCGACGGCGGCGAGTTCGGCCACGGCGCGGCGGGCGTCGTCGAGGGCTTGGCCGGGCAGGTCGGCGAGCCAGACGTTCATGCCGGCCCGAGCGAAGGCTTTGGCCGCCGCGAGCCCGATGCCGCTCGCCGCCCCGGTGACGACCGCGCTGCGCCCTGGGCTGATGGCGGGATGCTGGCTCATGGGTCGGTCCTCGGCTGGATGGCGCCCCGAAGATGGGGCGAGTCGGGCCCGAAGGCGAGTTGGAAAAGGTGCGATCGGTCCGTTGCCGGCGCCCTTGCCGACCAGGGCGATCGGATGAAGAGATGTTATTCCTCCGGGCGTTGATAATGCCCGCGGCGCAGGCTCACCCACCGTGTCATTCCGGGCTCGCCTGCGGCGCCCCGACTGACGGGGTGTCGTACCCCCCAACCGAGAACCCGGCATGACCCCACCCTCCGGCCCGCCGAGCCGCCGCGCGCTCCTTGCGGGGTCCGCCTGCGCCGGCCTCGCCACAATGGCGCGGGCCGCGCCGTCCGGTTTCGGGCCCCTCGGCAGGCCGTCCTGGTCGGCCGACAGCCTCCAGGCGGCCGCCGCCGCCAAGGGGCTGACGTATGGCTGCGAGGTGCCGTTCCACCGGTTCGAATCGACCCCGGCGTACCGGCAGGCGGTTGCCCGGGAGTGCGGGATCCTGGTCTGCGGCACCGAGATGAAGATGGAGGAGGTGCTGCCCGCCCCCGGGCGCACCGATTTCGCCCGCGGCGACGCGATCCTGCGCTTCGCGCGGGCCAACGGCCAGCGGATGCGCGGGCACACCCTGGTCTGGCACGCGGCCCTGCCCCCCTGGGTCGCGCCGTTGCTCGGCCGGGCGAGCCCCGTCCAGGCCGAGGATTTCATGCGGCGCTGGATCGAGACCGTGGCCGGCCATTACCGGGGGCAGATTGTCGCCTGGGACGTGGTCAACGAGATCCTGGGCAACGAGGCCGACCCCGACCGGGGCGGGGGCCTGCGCGAGTCCCCCTGGCTCGCCGCGATGGGGCCCGGCTACGTGGACCGCGCCTTCCGGATCCTGCATGAGACCGACCCGGCCGCGGCCGGCACCTGGAACGAGGACGCGGTCGAGCAGGGCGCGCCCTGGATGGAGGCCAAGCGCACCAAGGTGCTGCGCCAGCTCGAGGCGATGCGGTCGCGCGGCGTGCCGATCCGGCGGTTCGGCCTGCAATCGCACCTCACCAGCACGGTCCCGATCGACCAGGGCCAGCTGCGGCGCTTCCTGCACGAGATCGGCCAGATGGGATTGGGGATCGCGGTCACCGAGCTCGACATCGACGATAGGGCGTTCCCGTCCGACGTGGCGAGCCGCGACCGCAGGGTGGCGGATTTCGCCCGCCGCTACCTCGACGTGGTCCTGGCCGAGCCCGCCCTGCTCGACGTGCTCACCTGGGACATCTACGACCCCGACACGTGGCTGAACGACCACCCCAACCGCAAGCGGCCGGACGGCCTGCCCCAGCGGGCGCTGCCGCTCGACGCGCAGTTCCGGCGCAAGCCGCTCTGGCACGCGATGCTGGACAGCTTCCAGGCCGCCCCGGACCATGCCGCCGCGCGCGACAGACTCAGGCGGGGGTGACGCGGGTGCGACGCCCGCCCTCAGACAGGGTCGGCTCCGGCGGGCGATCGGCCAGAAGCCTTCGGCGCAAGCGGGCGCAGGGGCGCTCGACCAGCCCGTACATCGCCCAGCACCAGAGCAGCGTCGGCGGGAAGGCCGCCAGCATCAGCCAGAACCCGTGCAGGGCCGGCGCCTGGTGCAGCACCCCCGCCACCACGGCCATGTGGGCCAGGTAGAAACTGTAGGACCACAGGCCGAGCTGGCGCATCGGCCGGGCCGCGAGCCACCGCACCGCCCGGCCCTCGCCGTGCAGCAGGTAGGCGAACGGCACGAACAGTGCCGCGCTCTGGAGGGTGTAGCGCAGGGTCTCGCGAAAGGCGGGATCGCGCACGGCCAGGGTCAGCAGGATCACCCCGAGGCTCGCGGCGACGTGCCAGGCCTGAGGCCGCCAGGCGCGGTCCCCCGGGATCACCGGGTTGTTCCACAGGCCGAGGCAGCAGCCGAACAGGATCGCGTCGATGCGGGTGTGGGTCCAGGAATAGTTCAGGCTGTAATCGGGCAGCCGCCAGACGTTGACGCAGCGGATCGCCAGCACCGCCGCGCAGAGCCCCAGGCAGGCCAGCGCCGCCCGGCGCGGTTGCAGGCGCCCGAGCCACAGGGCGTAGGCCAGGGGGAAGACCAGATAGAAATGCTCCTCGATGGCGAGGCTCCAGAGCGGCACCGGCAGCACCGCCTCGGTGCCGAACAGGCCGGGATAGTTGGTCAGGAACAGCACCTGGCCGAGCACGGCCGCCGGCGCGACCGGCATCCAGTCGAGGAGCCCCGCCGCGTAGAGCGCCCCGGCGGCGAGCAGGGTCAGGTAGAGCGGCGGCAGGATCCGCAGGCTGCGCCGGAGGTAGAAGGCCGACAGCGACACCCCGCCGGCGCGCGCGCGCTCGATCCGCAGCAGCGTCGTGATCAGGTAGCCGCTGAGGAAGAAGAACACCGTGACGCCGAAGCCCCCCGGCACCACGTGGCTGTAGCCGCAATGGGCCGCGAACACGATCAGGATCGCGAGCGCCCGCACCCCGTCGAGCTGGGGCAGATAGGGCATCGTGATCGGGACATCCCCGGTGCGCTGGGATCCGGACTCCGGCATGGCGGCGGCTGATCGTCCTTCACGGCACGGCCCGGCAGGGTGCGCCTTTTCCGCGCGAATCGATATCCGCCCCCGGGTCCGGAAGCGATCCCCCTCGGGGGATGGTGAACGGGCCCCGCCGCCAGGGGCGATTCACCGGAGGAGATTGGTAACCGTACCGCTCCATCATCCCGCCCGACCGCGCCGTCCCGGGCGCCGTCGGGAGTGTTGCGTATGGTCCCGACCCGTTTCCGCCTTCCCGCTCGCCTCGGCACCGGTCTCTCGGTGCTGGCGCTGCTCGGCGGCCCCGTGGCCGCGCTGGCGCAGGGCGCCCCGGCCCCGGCCGGACCCGCGGCGGCGGCGGCCCCGCCGCTCGCCGTCCCGGTCGTTGTGCCGCCGGCCCCGGAACCCGTGAAGAGTCCGGAGCCCAGGGCCCAAGGCGCGAAGGCCGAAGTGAAGGCCGACGCGAAGACCGACGCGAAGGCCGAAGTGAAGTCCGACGCGAAGACGCCCGAGAGCCGGCCGGTCGAGGCCAAAAGTTCCGAGGTCAAGCCGCCGGAATCCCCAAAGAAACCGCGCGAGCCGGCGCCGCTGGTCTACGCCAAGGTCTCCACCGACCCGACCCCGACGCTCACCGCCCGCACCTTCCTGGACACGCTGAAGGTGGCCGACCGCTACGCCGCCTTCGCGGAGGCCGGCGGCTGGGAGCGGCTGCCCGACGACCTGATCCGGCTGAAGCCCGGGGAGCGCAGCCCGGCGATCCCGTCGCTGCGCCACCACCTGACGCTCACCGGCGACCTGCCCGTAGACGCGCCGCCGAGCGACCGCCTCGACCCGCCGCTGGTGGCCGCGATCGCGGCGTTCCAGGGCCGCCACGGCCTGCCCGACAGCGGCATCCTGGGCCGGCTCACGATCAACGCCCTGAACGTGCCGGCCGCCACCCGGCAGCGCCAGCTCGCGGCTTCGGCGGCCCGGCTGATGGGTTCGAAATTCCCGTTCGGCGAGCGCTACGTCGTGGTCAACGTGCCCTCGGCCATCGTCGAGGCGGTGGAGAACGGCGTGGTGGCACGCCGCTACGTCGCGGTGGTCGGCTCCCCCGACAAGGCGACACCCACGGTGGAGACCCGGATCACCGACATCAACTTCAACCCGACCTGGACCGTGCCGGCCTCGGTGGTGAAGAACGAGATCATCCCGCAGATGCGCAAGAACCCGGGCTACCTCGCCCGGAACCACATCCGCATGCTCGGCCCCGCCGGCGAGGTCGACCCGACCCGGATCGACTGGGCCGGCAACAAGGCGGCGGCCTACACGCTGCGCCAGGATTCCGGCTTCGACAATTCGCTCGGCCAGGTGCGGATCGACATGCCGAACCGCTTTGCCGTCTACATGCACGACACGCCGGCCAAGTCCCTGTTCGCCGCCAACGTGCGCTTCCACAGCCACGGCTGCGTCCGGGTCGGGCAGGTGAAGGAGCTGGTCGGCTGGCTGCTGCAGGGCACCGACGGCCCCAACGGGCCCGGCACGAGCTGGGGGCCGATCGAGATCGAGACCGGCATCGCCGACGGAGAGCGCCGCGACATCAAGCTGGTCAAGCCGGTGCCGGTGACCTTCGTGTACCTGACGGGCTACGCCACACCGGACGGGACGGCGCATTTTCGCGATGACATCTACAACCTCGACACGCCGGCCACCGAGCCCTCCGCAACCGGGGCGATCGCGCCGGCCGCCGCTGTGCCGCCTGTAGCGACGCCGAAGCCAGCCGCGGCAACGCCTCCGAAGCCGGCGGTGTCCAAGCCGTCGGTCAGCAAGGCGACGGTTGTGAAGCCGGCAACGGAGGGCGGCAATCCGGACGCGCTGCAGCCGCCCCGCTGAAGCTGATCCGGTCGGTCGTCCGCAACATCCGAGCGACGACGATCCGTGACCGGGCGCGCTTGATGGCCCGCCCCGTCATCCCGGTGCCGCGAAGCGGAGCCCGGGATCCATAACCGCTGACAGCTCAAGCATTTGCACCGTCGGCGTCCCTGGGTTCCGGGCTCGCCTTCGGCGCCCCGGAACGACGCAGGTGTTTCGTCCTGCGAGCACCTTTTCCGAAATCGGCACCCTTCTCGGATGCCGCCCCTACCCCACCCCAAGCTCCAGCTTCACCTGCACCAGGCCCGGATCCTCCGGGTCCCGCCCCTGGCTGAACCCGAGGCGGCGGCAGACCGCCAGCATCGGGCGGTTCTCGGCCAGCACCATGCCCTCGACCCGGCCGACGCCCTCGGAGCGGGCCCAGTCGATCATCAGGCGCATCAACGCGAAGGCGAGGCCGGTGCCCCGCGCGTCGCGGCCGACCGCGATGGCGTATTCGCCGCTCTCGTGGTTGGCGTCGGCGTGCAGCCGGACGGCGCCGAGCATGCGCTCGCCGCCCTGCGGATCGACCTCGGTGGCCACGAACGCGATGGCCCGGGCGTAGTCGAGCTGGGTCAGCCGGGCGAGGAACGCGTGGCTGAACTCGCGCACAGGCCCGAAGAAGCGAAGCCGCAGGTCCTCCGGATCGAGGCCCTTGAAGAAGGCCAGGAACAGGCCCTCGTCCTCGGGGCGCACCGGGCGTACCCGGATCGTGCGGTCCTTGAGGTTGAGGGTGCGGACCCATTCCGCCGGATAGGGCCGGATCGCGAAGCGCGGGTGGCCGCGGCCCTGGCATCCCCGCTCCGCGCGGCCGATCCGGACCCGGGCGTCCAGCGCCAGCACGCCGGTCTCGTCGGCCAAGAGCGGGTTGATGTCGAGCTCGCGCACCTGCGGCAGGTCGGCGGCGAGCTGGGACAGCTTCACCAGGGTCAGGGCGATCGCCCCGAGGTCGGCGGCCGGCACGTCGCGGTAGCCTTCGAGGCGCCGGGCGACCCGGGTGCGGCCGATCAGATCGCGGGCGAGCGCGAGGTCGAGGGGCGGCAGACCGAGCGCGCGGTCGTCGATCACCTCTACCGCCGTGCCGCCTCGGCCGAACACCACCACGGGCCCGAACACCGCGTCCTCGGCGAGCCCGGCGATCAGCTCCCGGCGCTGGCCCCGCCGGACCATCGGCTGCACCGCGAAGCCGGTGACCCGGGCGTCCGGCCGCTCCCGCCGGGCGCGCGCGAGGATGCTGCGCGCGGCATCGCGGACGTCGGCCTCGCTGGTGAGATCGAGCCGGACGCCGCCGATATCGGATTTGTGCACCACGTCGGGCGAGACGACCTTGAGCGCCACCGTGCCGCCGGCCGCGATGATCGGCCAGGCCGCGGTCGCGGCGGAATCCTGGTCGGGGGCGAGGGTGATCGGCACGGTCGGGATGCCGTAGGCCTCGAGCAGCCCGTTCACTGCGACCGGGTCGAGCCAGGCCGCCCCCTGGCGCAGGGCGGCGGCCACGATCGAGCGGGCCCGGGCCGTGTCGGGGGAGAAATCCCGCGGCAGCGAATCCGGCGTGCGCATCAGGTCGTCCTGCGCCTCGCGATAGCGCACGAGGTGCAAAAACCCCTCGATCGCCTCAGAATCGGTGGCGAAATGCGGGATCCCGGCCCCCGCGAAGGCGGCGCGCGCCACCTCGGCATCGCCCAGCGACACCGCGAAGACCGGCTTCTTTCGGGTCTGGCCGGCGCGGGCGCGGGTGACCGTCTCGGCGATCGCCCCGGCCACCGCGCCGGCATCCGACCGGACCGTGGGGACGTGGATCGCCAGCACCGCGTCGCTGCTCCGGTCGGCCAGCAGCGGCGCCAGGGCGGCCGAGAAGGCCGGGCCGCCGGCATCGATGCCGAGATCGATCGGATTGCCGGCCGGCCGGCCCTCGGCCTCGGGGACCTCCGCCAGGATGCCCGCGCGGTCGGTCAGCCGGTCGGCGGCGAGCAGCCCGATGCCGCGGCCGTTGGTGAGGATCGCCAAGCGGTCCCCCGGGAACGGGCGCTGGCGCCCCAGGGCCTCGACCGCCGAGAACATCGCGTCGAGATCCGGCACGGCGAGCAGGCCGGCCCGGCGGAAGGCCGCGGCATAGACCGCGTCGGGCCGGGCGAGCGCGCCGGTATGGGTCACGGCCGCCCGCGTGTCCGGCCGGTGCCGGCCGGCGCGGAGCACCACCACGGGCTTGGCGCGGGCGGCGGCCCGGGCCGCGGACATGAAGCGCCGGGCGTCGGCCACGCGGTCGAGGCACAGCAGGATCGCCCGGGTGCGGTAGTCGGCGGCGAAATGGTCCAGGCAGTCGGCGACGCCGATATCGAGCACGCTGCCGAGCGACAGGACCGCGGAGAAGCCGGTCCCGTGCCGGGCGGCCCATTCGACGATGGCGGCCGCCACCGTGCCGGATTGCGAGACCAGCGCCAGGTCCCCCGCCGCCGGGGCGTGGGCGAACAGGCTGGCATCGAGCTTGGCGGCGGGCACCGCGAGGCCGGCGCCGTCGGGGCCGAGCAGGCGCAGGCCCCCCGCGCGGGCGATCCGGTGCGCCACCGGCCCGGGATCGTCCGGCCCGCGGCCGAGCCGGGCGGTGAGGATCACGGCCGCCCCGGCACCGATCGCGGCGGCCTGGGCGACCACTTCGGGCACGCTCGCGGGCGGTACCGCGATCAGCACGAGGTCCGGCACCACGGTGAGGTCGGCGACCCGCGGCACGCAGGGCAGGCCGTCCACGGATTCGTGATCCGGCTGGACCGGCAGGATCGCACCGGGAAACCCCGCCCGGCGCAGGCTGTCGAGCACGCTGCGCCCGAGGGAGCCCTCGCGGGCCACGGCGCCGACCAGCGCGACCGAGCGCGGCGCCAGGAGCTTGTCGAAGCGGTAGGTGCTCACGGCGCCGAAGGCCCGAATCTGTGCGCGCGCATGGGGGCCCTCGCCTGGGTGACGCGCTTGGGCAAGGCGTGCCAAGGCGCGCCCGCCACCCTACCAGATGGCACAATCTCCCGCAGGTGCAACGCCCGGATGCACCGATGCCGCGCAGGATCCGCGCCAGCCGCCACGGGATGAGCCGGCTTTGTACAGTATCCGACAATGCAGGCTGCTATCACGATGGCTGTTGTGATCGCTTATAAATTGGTCTTGCCCTTATATTGATCACATCATAGTACCTGCCGCTTTATAGGCCTGTATCAGCCTCGATAGACACAGATTCCGGCCGGCACACGCCGAACGATGGCGGCCGAGACGAAGCGACGGGAGGTTTCGGGATGGACGCCACGGTCGGAGAGGACCTGGATTATCTGACGCTGTCCGTCGGCATCGTGTCGGCCTTCGTGAGCAACAACCCGGTGCCGGTGCCGGAGCTGCCCGGGCTGATCGCCGCGGTCCACGCCACCCTGCACGGGCTGAGCCAGCCGCCGGCGCCGCCGGTGGAGGAGCTCCGGCCGGCGGTCTCGGTGCGGCGCTCGATCCAGCCCGACTACCTGGTGTGCCTGGAGGACGGGAAGAGGTTCAAGTCGCTCAAGCGGCACCTGCGCACCCGGTACGACCTGACGCCCGAAGCCTACCGGGAGAAGTGGGGGCTCGCCCCCAACTACCCGATGGTGGCACCGAACTACGCCGCCGCGCGCTCGAGCCTCGCCAAGAGCATGGGGCTCGGCCACCAGCGCCGGAAGGGCCAGACGGGCTAGGCCCGCGGGCCGGCGTCCACAGCTTTCCCGCCGGGATTCAGCATCGGGCAAGGGGCGCTTGCCAGGGTCGGCGGGCTCATCCGCGACCCGAGATCCGATGCCCGGCAAGCCCAACCCCGTCGCCCGCCTGTTCTGGACGGCCGTGATCGGCTGCCCGCTCGGGCTCTGGTACGGACCGCCGGCCTTCGCGGCCACGGGGCTCGCCCTCGTGCTGGTCCTCGGGCGCCACCTCGGACGGCCCCGCCGGTTCCGGGCCCGGGTGCGCCGGATCGCCCGGGCCCACGGCGAGACCCTGGCGCTGCGACGGCGGCAGGAGAGCTTTTCCGACGCCTACGGCAACCGGATCGAGGATGGCTGGCTGCGGGAGCGGGCGTACTTCCTCGACCGCACCGTCCTGCCGCAGGTCGGGCCGCGGTTTGCCGACCTCGCCGAGTCGGAGCGCGCCCGGATGCTGGCGATCGTGGAGGCGGAGGCCGCCGCCATCGCGCTGCCCGAGGAGGACGAGGCGCCGGGCGACGGGATCAATTACGAGCGCTACTGCGCCGACCGCCTGGCCCGGGCGGGCTGGCGGGCGCACCGGACCCCGCCGAGCGGCGACCAGGGCGCCGACATCGTGGCCGTGCGCGACGGGCTCCGGCTGATCGTGCAGTGCAAGCGGTTGGCCAAGCCCGTCGGCAACGCCGCCGTGCAGGAGGCGGCGGCCGCCCTGCGCTACTGGGCCGGCGACCGGGCCGCGGTGGTGTCGAATGCCGGCTTCACCCCGGCGGCGCGCCGCCTGGCGGCGGCGACCGGCGTGCTGCTCCTGCACCACGACGCGCTGGACGACATCGACCTCGCCGGCGCGCACCGGGCGTAGCGGGGGCGGGTTCCGAGATCCAGAAGGGCCGAGGCCCTTCGGCGAGGTATCGGGGCGCGAAGCCCCGATGGCCTCAGAGGACCTTGAGCAGCGCCTCGGCGCCGGACGCCTCGGCCTTCGAGGGGGTCTCCTCGACGTTGAGGATCTTCACCACGCCGTCCTCGACCAGCATCGAATAGCGCTTGGAGCGGATCCCGAGGCCGAAGCCGGTGCCGTCCATCTCCAGGCCGATGGCCTTGGCGAAGTCGGCGTTGCCGTCGGCCAGGAATTCCAGGCCCTCGGCATCGCTGGCCTTCGACCACGCGTCCATCACGAACACGTCGTTGACGCTGGTGACCGCGATGGCGTCGACGCCGCGGGCCGTGATCTCGTCCTTCTTCGAGACGAAGCCGGGCAGGTGGTTGCGGTGGCAGCTCGGCGTGAAGGCGCCCGGCACGCCGATCAGCACCACGCGGCGGCCCTTGAACACGTCGTCTGTGGTGCGGGCGAGCGGGCCCTCGGGGCCAGTCACCCGGAAGGTGGTCTGGGGCAGGTGATCGCCGACCTGAATCATCGCGGGTCCCTCGTTGCTGCGCGCTCCGATCGCGCGCTGAACAATCGCGGCTGACCTAGCGTGGTGGACCGCGCCTGTCGAGGACGGTCGGGCGCCGACGCGCTCAAGGCCCCAGGAGCTTGATGAAGGCGGCGCCGGCGCCGAAGAAGGCCGCGCCGGCAGCCATGCCCGAGAACGCGACCTGCCAGGGTGCCAGCGCCCGGTCGCGGCCGAGCTTGGCCGCCTCGGCCGACATCTTGAGCTGCTCTGTGGCCAGCTTGGCTGCCTCGGCCATCAGCTTGCGCTGCTCGGCGACGAACTTGCCCGTCTCCTCCTGCGCCCGCTGGATCTGGGCGCGCTGTGCCTCGATGTCGAAGGCAGCCGGGGATGCAGCGTCCGTCATGGGACGCCTCCTTCTCGCGGCCAGATCAGGCCTGTGCAAATTCCAATGCCCGGGGGCGAGGATATATAGCGATCCGCCCGCAGATTCGACAGCGCCTTTCCAGCCGGGTAGGGCCGGGGCGGCGCGCGCTTTGTCCGCTGGACAAGGCGAGGGGGCCGCGTAGCATACGCGCATGTCGAACCCAGCCTCGCCCGCGCAATCCGCGCTCACCGGCTCGAGCTTCCTCGACGGCCAGTTCCTCGTGGCGATGCCCGGGATGGCCGACGATCGCTTCGCCCGCTCGGTGATCTACGTCTGCGCCCATTCGGCCGACGGCGCGATGGGCATCATCGTCAACAAGGCGGCCACCGACATCAGCATGCCGGACCTGCTGGTCCAGCTCGACGTCGCCCCGGAGGCGGACGCGATCCGGCTGCGCGAGCGGGTCGGGCACATGCCGGTGCTGATGGGCGGCCCGGTGGAGG
Organism: Methylobacterium sp. WL1; assembly: GCF_008000895.1. Classification (NCBI taxonomy): domain Bacteria; kingdom Pseudomonadati; phylum Pseudomonadota; class Alphaproteobacteria; order Hyphomicrobiales; family Methylobacteriaceae; genus Methylobacterium; species Methylobacterium sp. WL1. The sequence goes on from NZ_CP042823.1 coordinate 5,368,870, forward strand.
GGCGGCGCGGCTTCGTGCTGCACACCGACGACTTCCACATCCAGCAATCGACGCTGATCATCGACGACGGCATCTGCCTCACCGCCACGGTCGAGATTCTGCGCGCCATCGCGAGCGGCGAGGGCCCGGCCAGCGCCGTGCTGGCGCTCGGCTATGCCGGCTGGCAGGCGGGGCAGCTCGAGAGCGAGATCATGGCCAACGGCTGGCTCAACTGCCCGGCCGACCCGGCGCTGATCTTCGACACCGACCTCGACGCCAAGTACGAATTGGCCCTGCGCGCCAACGGCATCGACCCCGCCATGCTGTCGATGACCGCCGGGCGGGCCTGACTCGTCGGCCCGAACGGCGGCTGCCGGCTTTCGGAACACGACGGTGCGAGAACACGGATCTGGCGCGTCGTGCCGGTTCCGATGTCCGGGACGATGCTCCAGGGTCCAGACCCAATCGGCTTGACCGTGCGCCGATCCGTTGAGGATGGATTTCCGCCGATCCGCTTCTGAGCGGCAGGGCTTGGAAGCGGCCCTTCTCTTCGTGCGGGCTTTCGATCAGTTCGGCAGGAGTCCCGCCTCTTGATAGCTCCTCACCAACGAGTCGAACAGACTTACGTCCGAACGGCTTCGAGCGATGATCTGAGCTCCGGCCACAGCAGCATAGATGGCACGGGCTCTCGTCTCCCCGTCCTTTGGCTCAACGAGTTTCGCGGCAACCAGCTGCTCGCGTAGCCAGGCCGTATTGACGTCTGCAAAAGACTGGACCTCCTTCAGGACCTGCTCAGGCAACGCGTCACACTCTGTCGCCATGAAGCTGCTGAGGCACATGCGATTGTTGCGCTGCAGAGAGAGGCGAAAAATGCCGGGATATTGCCGCAGCGCGTCCATCGGGCTTTGCGCATCCGTTGAAATAGCTTCAAGAGCGCGGGCAATGTCTTCCCAATAGCGGCGCGCGACTGCCTCGCCGAGGATGGCCTTATTGGCGAAGTAGTAGTTGATGCTGGCGGCCTTGATGCCAACGGCCTCCGCGAGGTCACGGAAATTGATACCGCCGTATCCATAGGCCATCGCCGCCTCCCTGGCGGCCACGAGGATCGCCTCGCGCACATCCCTCTTCAACGTCGCTGCCATGTTCAACCTCCACCTGTCATATGACAGACAGGGGTTGACGGCACAAGAAGCCGGTCTTAGCTTGCAATCTGTCAACTGACAGACAGGCAAGCTCTTCAGGAAAGCGCGACGACGATGCCCGACAAGCTCAAGCTCTTCACCTCACCCTCGGCCTTCCCGAACCCGCAGCGTCTGCGGATCTTCATGCACGAGAAGGGCATCGCCGATCACTTCGACGAGACGGTCTACGACATGTCACCGGTCGGCGAGCAGCGCGGTTGGAAGCACCTGAAGATGAACGCTTGGGGCGAGACACCGACCCTCGCGCTCGCCGACGGCTCTTACTTGAGCGAGACCTCCGCCATCGCCCGCTACCTCGACGACACGTTCGAAGGCCGCAAGATCATGGGAGAGACGGCGCACGAGCGCGGCCTCGATCAGATGTGGGACAACCGGGTGTGGGTGCACATCCTCTATCCCATCGTCACCGCATTCCATGTCCTGCATCAGGGCCTGGGCCCGAAGCTCGAACTGACCAGCAATCCGGCCTGGGGCGAGCATTCCCGCAAGGTGGCACTGGCGCATGCCGGGCTCGTCGATCGGCATCTCGCCGACGGCCGTGCGTGGCTGCTGGGAGGCGATCAACCGACGTTCTCGGACATCACGCTGGCGACGGCGATCGCGTTCTCCAAGTTCCCGGTGAACGCCACTCCGCTCGATGAGCGCTTCGAGCATCTCGATGCCTTCTGGCGGCGCTGGCAGTCTCGGCCGACCTTCATCGCTGCCTATGCGGACAGGAGCAGCGGTGTGCCGGAGATCGACAACCGGACGTGAGCGCCCAGTGGTCGGTCCCGGCCAGGGTCCGACCGCAATCCTGCCCGAGGCGGTCATCATGCCTTTCGCACGTATCGATTTGATCGCGGGGAAAAGCCCCGAGTACCGCGCTGCCGTGGCGGACATCGTCGATCAAGGCATCGTCGACATCCTCGAAGCGCCTGATGGCGACCGCTTCGTAGTTATCGGCGAGCACAAAGCCGATAATCTTCTCTATGATCCGCAATGTCTTGGCTTCGGCCGGTCTCCGAACTTCATTTCGATCCAGGTGACGAGCACTGCCGGCAACAAGAACGAAACCAAGTTCGCCTTCTAACGCTTCGTTGCCGACGACCTGAAATCGAAATTGGGGGTCCGACCTGACGACATCATGATCAACATGGTCTTTGTCGAGAAGGAGGACTGGTCGTTCGGTGATGGTCAGCCGTGGTAACGACTTCCGATATCACCGCGGCCCACAACTGAAGGGCCGCGGATTGATGACCGCTTTGGGGAAGCGCCGACGGCGGTTCGGGCGGCTGCGTTGGGTCGCAAGCAGCCCTTCGCACGGCCGGGCCCGACCGGATCTTGACCCTATTCCGGCGGCATCTCGCCGGCGGTGTCCGGGTTCACCCCGTCGACGGCCGGCTCCGCGGCGGGCCTGGGCCGGGACCGGCGCGGGGCCGCCGCGGCGGTCGGAACCGCCGTGTTGGCGCCCAGGCGGGTGGCGAGCGCCAGGGCCCGGTTCTCGGTGACCCGCAGGTGGCAGAAGCCGTGCGTGCCCTCGCGGGCGTAGTTGCGGCAGAGCTGCTCCCGGTCGGCCGAGAAGGCCGCCTGCTCGCTCACAATCGGGCGCACGTCCTCGCGCCGGGCGCGCTGGGTCATCAACTTGTAATTGTCGCGTACCGCCTTGTCGGCGACGCCCCGGCCGGTGTCGAACTCCCCGGCCCGGGGGATCAGGCTAGCGCCCGCCGGCCCCCACAGCCCCACGGGGGTGGTCGCGCAATCGGCATTCGAGAAGGTGCAGATCGGTCCCTGGCCCAGCGACGTGACCAGGATCCCGCCTTCGACCACGTCGAAGCGCAGCGGGCACTCGGCCCCGGCAGCCTCGAAGCGCGGCGCGCCTTCGGGCTTGCCCTCGGAGGACAGGGTAATGGGGTTGCCGTTGGCGAGCGGCACCGTGCAGGATTCCGCCGGCTGCGAGATCTTGGTGCCGGGCAGCTTGATCCGCGCCGTGACGGCGGTGCCGGCCCGCTCCAGCTTCAGGGTGCCGGACATGCCGTTGAGCTGGAGCTCCGGCCCGATCACCCCGTCCTCGGAGGGGGCCTTCAGCACCACCGGGCGGGCGGGGCCGGAGCGGGCCGGCTCGCCTCGAGGGGCGACGATGGGGCGGGGCCGGGCTCCCCGGGGCGGGGCCGCGGGCGGACCCTCGGGCACGCCGCGGGGCGGCACCGGCGGCCGTTCGGGCTTGATCCCGAACAGGCGCTCGAAGAAGTTCTGGGCCTGCGCCGGCGGGGCGCCGAGCAGCGCGGGAACCGCGATCGCGGCCGCCAGGACGGGGAGCAGGCGGGGGAGCAGGAGGCTGCGGGTCCGAGGCATCTGGCTCTGACGAGAGGACGAGGTGGCGGGGCCACGCTCAACCCCTTGTCGAACCGTTAACACGCCATCGATGGCCTTGACGTGGCAGCAGAGCAACAAAATGCATCGACGCCATTCGGGTAGGGCCGGCGTCACGGCAGGATTTTTCAGGAGCGCCAACGCGTTGGCAGAAAATCCGATCGCCGGGGCCAACGGGCCGGCTTTGCCTTGCGAGCCCGTCCGGGGGTTCTTATATCGCCCTCGACGCGGGATTACGCGCTGGATTTCAGCCGTTCACGGCCCTTGATCCGGCCCGGGTCCCATACTCACATCACATGCACATCCGCCATGGGCCGAGCTGCTTCGGGGCTCGGCGGTCTGCTTGAACGCGACAGAAGAGGGATCCCACCATGGGTAAAGTTATCGGTATCGATCTGGGCACCACCAATTCGTGCGTGGCCGTCATGGAAGGCACGCAGCCCCGGGTCATCGAGAATTCTGAAGGCGCCCGCACCACGCCGTCGATCGTCGCCTTCACGGACGACGGCGAGCGGCTCGTCGGCCAGCCGGCCAAGCGCCAGGCGGTCACGAACCCCGAGCGCACGTTCTTCGCCATCAAGCGGCTCGTCGGGCGCACCTTCGACGACCCGATGACCCAGAAGGACAAGGGCCTCGTCCCCTACACGATCGTCCGCGGCGACAACGGCGACGCCTGGGTCGAGGCCGACGGCAAGAAGTATTCGCCCTCGCAGATCTCCGCCTTCACGCTCCAGAAGATGAAGGAGACCGCGGAGTCGCATCTCGGCCAGCCGGTCACGCAGGCGGTCATCACGGTCCCGGCCTACTTCAACGACGCCCAGCGCCAGGCGACCAAGGACGCCGGCAAGATCGCGGGCCTCGAGGTGCTGCGCATCATCAACGAGCCGACCGCGGCCGCCCTCGCGTACGGCCTCGACAAGAAGAAGGCCGGCACCATCGCGGTCTACGACCTCGGCGGCGGTACCTTCGACGTGTCGATCCTCGAGATCGGCGACGGCGTGTTCGAGGTGAAGTCCACCAACGGCGACACCTTCCTGGGCGGCGAGGACTTTGACAACCGCGTGGTCGAGTACCTGACCGCCGAGTTCAAGAAGGAGCAGGGCATCGACCTGACCAAGGACAAGCTCGCCCTCCAGCGCCTCAAGGAGGCCGCCGAGAAGGCGAAGATCGAGCTGTCCTCGGCCACCCAGACCGAGATCAACCTGCCCTACATCACCGCCGACCAGACCGGCCCGAAGCACCTCGCGCTGAAGCTCAGCCGGGCGAAGTTCGAGTCGCTGGTGGACGACCTGGTGCAGCGCACGATCGAGCCCTGCCGCAAGGCGCTCAAGGATGCCGGCGTGTCGGCCTCCGAGATCGACGAGGTGGTGCTGGTCGGCGGCATGATCCGGATGCCCAAGATCCAGGAGGTGGTGAAGTCCTTCTTCGGCAAGGAGCCGCACAAGGGCGTCAACCCCGATGAGGTCGTGGCGATCGGCGCCGCCGTGCAGGCGGGCGTGCTCCAGGGCGACGTCAAGGACGTGCTGTTGCTCGACGTGACCCCGCTGTCGCTGGGCATCGAGACGCTGGGCGGCGTGTTCACCCGGCTCATCGACCGCAACACCACGATCCCGACCAAGAAGTCCCAGACCTTCTCGACGGCGGAGGACAACCAGAACGCCGTCACGATCCGGGTCTTCCAGGGCGAGCGCGAGATGGCGGCCGACAACAAGCTGCTCGGCCAGTTCGACCTCGTCGGCATCCCGCCGGCACCCCGCGGCATGCCGCAGATCGAGGTGACCTTCGACATCGACGCCAACGGCATCGTCAACGTGACGGCCAAGGACAAGGCGACGAACAAGGAGCACCAGATCCGCATCCAGGCCTCGGGCGGCCTCTCGGACGCAGACATCGACCGGATGGTGAAGGACGCCGAGGCCAACGCCGAGGCGGACAAGAAGCGCCGCGAGCTGGTCGAGGTGAAGAACCAGGGCGAGAGCCTGGTCCACGCCACCGAGAAGTCGGTCGCGGAGTACGGCGACAAGGTCCCGGCCGCCGACAAGGGCGCGATCGAGACCGCGATGACCGCGCTCAAGACCGCGCTCGAGGGCGAGGACGTCGAGACCATCAAGGCCCGGACCACGGACCTGATGCAGGCCTCGATGAAGCTCGGCGAGGCGATGTACAGCGCCAACCAGCAGGGTGCCGGCCCCGAGGCCGGTGCCGAGGCGGGCGCCTCCGAGAAGAAGGACGACGTCATCGACGCCGACTTCCAGGAGGTCGACGAGAAGGACCAGAAGAAGCGCGCCTGAGGCGTCGTTTCGACAGGACCGTGCGGGGCCGGAGCGATCCGGCCCCGCCTCTGCTTGTGAGACGCGCTGTTGCGCGGGCGCCGCAGGACCCGGATATCGTCCGAATTCAACCTCGGACCGGCCGGCTCATGCTAGAGCGCCGGGGTCGCCACGATCGCGGCGATGCCTCGGCCCGCTCACCCTGCTCGAGACCGCCCCCTGAACGGCCCGCCCCGGCGGGTCCTGGGGACAGGTCCAGGGAACACAGCGCCTTCTGAGTGTCCGGAGACTGGGTGGGATGTCGAAGCGGGACTATTACGAGATCCTGGGATGCGCCAAGACCGCGACGGAAGGTGAGCTGAAGGTCGCCTTCCGCAAGCTCGCGATGACCTTTCATCCCGACCGCAATCCCGGCGACAAGGAAGCCGAGATCAAGTTCAAGGAATTGAACGAGGCCTATCAGTGCCTCTCGGACGGGCAGAAGCGCGCGGCCTACGACAAGTTCGGCCACGCCGCCTTCAGCCAGGGTGCGGGCGGCCCCGGATTCGGAAACGAGTTCGGCGACTTCATGTCGGACATCTTCGACAACTTCTTCGGCGACGGCCGGGGCGGCGCCCAGCGCGGCCGTGGCGGCGGGACGCCGGGCCGCGAGCGCGGCTCAGACCTGCGCTACAACCTCGAGATCACCCTCGAAGAGGCCTTCATCGGCAAGGCCGAGACGATCCGGATCCCGACCTCGGTGACCTGCGAGGCCTGCGATGGCTCGGGCGCCAAGCCGGGCTCGAAGCCGCGCGCCTGCCCGACCTGCGCGGGCTACGGCCGGGTGCGGGCCGCGCAGGGCTTCTTCGCCATCGAGCGGACCTGCCCGAACTGCCACGGCCGCGGCGAGATCGTCGACGACCCCTGCGCCACCTGCCAGGGCGCCGGCCGGGTCAACCGCGAGCGCACGCTCTCGATCAACGTGCCGGCGGGCGTCGATGACGGCCTGCGCATCCGGCTGGCCGGCGAGGGCGAGAGCGGGCTGCGCGGCGGCCCGCCCGGGGACCTCTACGTGTTCCTGTCGATCAAGCAGCACGAGTTCTTCCAGCGCGACGGCGCCGACCTGTTCTGCCGGGTGCCGATCTCGATGGTCACGGCGGCGCTCGCGGGCGAGATCACCGTGCCGGTGATCGACGGCTCGCAGACCCAGGTGCGGATCCCGGCCGGGACGCAGACCGCCAAGCAGTTCCGGATCAAGGGCAAGGGCATGCCGGTGCTCCGCTCCCGGGAGGTCGGCGACCTCTACATCCAGGTCTTCGTCGAGACCCCGCAGAACCTGACCAAGCGCCAGCGCGAGCTGCTGCAGGAGTTCGACCAATCGGCCTTGCCGGAGAATCACCCGGAATCAGCGGGCTTCTTCGCCAAGGTGCGGGATTTCTTCGGCAGCGCCGTTCGACCCTAGGAACGCCGATCCGACGCGCTCGCCGGGGTCGAATCGGCATCCCGGTCGGCGGCGGGCGCGTTGGGCCGGATCCGAACCGGTGCACGCCCGTTATGCATCCGGCGAGCGTGGCATGCTTACCCTAGGCGCCGGCCCGGCTTGACTGTAAGACGGCTCGTTGCCTTAGCCTTCCATTCCCATCGGCTTCGAGGAATCCAGGACTTGCCGCCGCTCCGCCGTCCCAGTGCGAAGGCCCCTGCCGCCAGGGGGGACAATCTTGGGCCGCGGCGCGACCCCCTGGAGGACGAAGCCCGCTTCCTCCGTTCCTGGTTCGAGCGGCCGCTCGTGACCGGCGCCGTAACCCCGTCCGGCAAGATGCTGGCCCGGACCATGGCGTCCTACGTCGATCCGCGCCGCGAAGGCCCGGTGGTCGAGCTCGGCCCCGGCACCGGCCCGGTCACGGAGGCGCTGATCCGCCGGGGCATCGCGCCCTCGCGGCTGATCCTGGTGGAGTTCAACCCGGATTTCTGCCGCCTGCTGACCCGGCGCTTCCCGGGTGTGACCGTGATCCGCGGCGATGCCTACGACATGCGCGCGACCCTCAAGACGGCGCTGGCCCAGCCCGCCGCCGCGACCATCTCGAGCCTGCCGCTGTTCACCAAGCCGCTGGAGCAGCGCCTCGACCTGCTCAACGCCGCCCACGACCTGATGCAGCCGGGCGCGCCATTCGTGCAGTTCACCTACGCGGTGGTTCCGCCGATCCCGGCCCGCTGCGAGGCCGGCAGCTACACGGCGGACCGCTCGAACCGGGTCTGGCTGAACCTGCCGCCCGCGCGGGTCTGGGTGTATCGCCGGCCGTAGGACACCTCTTGTTGCCACCAACTGTCCCATCGAGCGGAACGCCGCGCCGCGCGGAGCCCTCGGTTGCTTCGCTGAGCTGCGCTGACAGGCCTGCATCGGACCGAGCCGGCGTTCAGCTCTTCATCCGGAGGCATGCGCCGCGGACCTTGCTGACGGTCCCCCCTCGTCTGGCGAAGCGTTTGCACCCAGGTTAGGTCAGTGCGGCGCGCCCGCCGCGCTGCACCCGCGCACGACACCAGGGAGCCGCTCTTTTGGCCACGATCATCCCCGTTGCCTCGTTCGACTGCGTCGTGTTCGGCGCCACCGGCGATCTCACGGCGCGCAAGCTGCTGCCGGCGCTGTTCTACCGGTTCCGGGACGGGCAGATCCCGCAGACCAGCCGAATCATCGGCGCCTCGCGCTCGGAGCTGTCCACCGACGCGTTCCGGGAGCATGCGAGGGACGCGCTCAAGCGCTTCGTGCCCGCCTCGGACCTCGCCGAGGATGCGCTCCACGCCTTCCTCGACCACGTGGATTACGTCGCGGTGGACGGGGCCGGCGAGAGCGGCTGGGCCGACCTCGTGGCCAAGCTCGACGAGCGGCCCGACCAGGTCCGGCCCTATTATCTCGCCACCTCGCCCGACCTCTACGGCTCGATCTGCCGCAACCTCGCCGCGCACGGGCTCGTGGGCGAGAAGTCGCGGGTCGTGCTGGAGAAGCCGATCGGCAAGGATCTGAAATCGGCCCGTGCGATCAACGACGCGGTCGGCGAGGTCTTCCCCGAATCGCAGATCTTCCGGATCGACCACTACCTCGGCAAGGAGACGGTGCAGAACCTGCTGTCCCTGCGGTTCGCCAACACGATCTTCGAGCGGCTCTGGACCTCGGACGTGATCGACCACGTCCAGATCACCGTGGCCGAGACGGTCGGGGTCGAGGGCCGGGCCGGCTACTACGACACCTCGGGCGCGATGCGCGACATGCTGCAGAACCACATCCTGCAGCTCCTGTGCCTCACCGCCATGGAGAGCCCGCTCAATCTCGAGGCCAACTCGGTGCGCGACGAGAAGCTGAAGGTGCTGCGCGCCCTCAAGCCGATCACCGCCCACGACATCCAGTTCGCCACGGTCCGCGGCCAGTACGTGGCGGGCGCCGTCGACGGCAAGCCGGTGGAGGGCTACCTCGCCGAGCTCGGCCACGAGAGCCGGACCGAGACCTTCGTGGCCATGAAGGTCGAGATCCAGTCCGGGCGCTGGGCCGGGGTGCCGTTCTACCTGCGCACCGGCAAGCGCCTGCCGCAGAAGCTGTCGGAGATCGTGGTCCAGTTCCGGGCCTCGCCGTTCTCGATCTTCCCCGAGGAGGCGTTCGGGCGCGAGCCCAACCGCCTCGTGATCCGCCTGCAGCCGCAGGAGGGCATGAAGCTCGAGGTGATGACCAAGGATCCGGGCCCCGGTGGCCTGCGGCTGCGCCCGACCGACCTCGACATCTCCTTCGAGGAGACCTTCAAGCAGCGCTACCCGGACGCCTACGAGCGCCTGCTGATGGACGTGGTCCGGGGCAACGCCACCCTGTTCATGCGCCGCGACGAGGTCGAGGCTGCCTGGGCCTGGGCCGACGGCGTGCTCAAGGCCTGGGCCGACCGTCCGGAGGCGCCGCGGCCCTACCCGGCCGGGAGCTGGGGGCCCACCGCCGCCATCGCGCTGATCGAGCGCGACGGGCGGACCTGGCACGAGGAGCTGCGGTAACGGCGCGGCGGCTTACGGCCAAGCTGCCTTGATGCGGTCAAGCCGGATGACGAGATTGGTCCCCGCCGCCGGTCACCGCCCCGCGAGAGGGCGGGCCCGGCCTCGCACGAGGGATCATCGCATGCTGAACACGGATCCAGGCATGGCCGGCTCGGCCGAACGCCGGCTGGAGCGCTCGGTCGACGCCGCCCTGCGGGTCATCGCGGCCGCCCATGTCGAGCGGCAGGCGCCGCCGATCTCCGCCGCCCGCCGCCGCCTGAGCGAGGTCTACGGCGCCACCCGCCTCGCAAAACGCCTGGAGCGCGAGCGGCGCAGCGCCTGAGCAGGGATCATCAGACCACCGCGTCCCAAGTCTCGCTGAGCGGCTCGCTGAGCGGCGTGGTTTTGCGGATCAGCCGCACCCGCAGCACGATGTCCCCCGCCGGCATCGGCTGGGGCGGCCGCCACTCCACGTAGACGCGCCAGCCGCCGGTCTGCGGCACGAAGTTGGCCACCGGCTCGTGCAGCGTGCCGGCGCTGGCCGAGACCTCCGCGGCGACCGCCTCGTCCGGACCCTTCGGCAGTGACGGACCCTCGAAATCGATCATGCAGAGGCGCCGCTCCGGCCTCGGCGGGACGGTCGGGCGCAGGCGCTCGGCCGAACCGAACCGGGTCTCGGTGACCCGGGCGAGCGCGGGTTGCGGGATCGCGTCCGCGGGCTCCGCCCCCACGGTGGTCAGGCCGTAGGCGAGACGCAGGGCCGTGCCCGGCTGCACCTGATCGGCCGGCGCGAAGGCCGCCACGATGTTATCCATGTACTCTTCGTCCGAGGGGATCTCGTAGAGCTGCACGGCGCCCTCCGCGAAGGCACGCCCTTGGTCGGGCGACACCCACAGGCCGGGCCGGGCCTCCTGGCGCGCCTCCACGTCCAGATAGGCGGCAAAGCTCCGCTCCCGCTGCAGCAGCCCGAACCCGGTGAGCGGCTTCGCCCCGAAGGCCGAGATCTGCGGCTGCCGGCGTCCGTTGACCAGCGGCCGCCACAGCCGGTCGCCCGGGGTGGCGACGCACAGCCCATCGGAATCGTGCACCTGCGGGCGGAAGTCGTCGAACGGCTTGGCGCCCCGGGTGCCGGGCCCGTTCTGGCCGTACAGGAACATGCTGGTGAGCGGCGCCAGCCCGAGCCGCGGGATCGCGGTGCGCGGGTGGAGCGACGCGGTGACGGCGATCCGCGCCGGGTCTCCGGGGGTGATCACGAACCGGTAGGCGCCGGACACGCTCGGGCTGTCGAGGAGCGACAGCACCGTGAGGGCGCGCGCCTCCGGCTCCGGCTCGCACAGCCAGTGGGCGACGAAGTCGGGAAACTCCTCTCCCTCCGGGGCGCCGGTGCCGATGGCGAGCCCCCGGGCCGAGAGCCCGTATTCCTGGCCGGCCGCGCGCAGCCGGAAATAGGAGGCGCCGAGGAAAACCAGGAACTCCTCCTGGAAGCCCTCGGACCGCCAGGCCGGCATCTCCGGGAAGGCGTAGTGCAGGCGGAAGCCCGCGAAGCCGAGATCGGCCGGAAAACTCTGGCCGGCGAGACGCCCGCCGAGGTCGAACAGCCGGCTCTCGTACGGGATCGGCCGGGCCGGGCCGGTGCGCGGCTGGAGGTAGAGCGCCACGCGCTTGCGCTGCAGGAACCCGCGGTGGAACAGCTGCGCGCTGAAATGGCGGCCCAGCGGCACCCCCTCGGATGGCCGGAAGACGATGCTCCGGTAGCCGTCGTAATCCAGCCCGGTCAGCGCGGGCGGCAGCTCGCTGGGCGGGGCCGCGTAGGGGGCGGCCGCCAGGCGCTCGGCCTGCGCCACCAGGGTCTCGAAGGTCATCGGGGCGTCCTCGGAAGCCCCGGAGACCGGTCCCTGCGGCTGAAGCGCCGGTCCGGCCCATGTTCGGGCGCCATTCAGATCTATAGCGCTAGGTAGAATACTGCCGGCAGCCGCGGTCAGGGCCGTCCTGAGAACGCGGCGTCGGGAGGGGGGATCGATCCGTTCGGCCTCCGGCTGCCTGTGCGGCCGGGTCGGCTGCGTGTCCTCGCCCCGCATATCGGTGTCCACGCTCATCGGTTCCCGCCCGCCCGCGGCGAGGCAGCCGGCAGGCTTCCACGGTCGAGTTCCTCGCGCCATGTCCTCACGCGTCCCCTCCTCACGCGTCACCGCCTCCGCCGAGCGGCCGCACCGGAACGCCTGTCCGGGCATTCCCGATCCCCAGCCTGTATGGACCGGCGCGGTTCCCCCCGAACCCGAGGCCTGGGCCGGCCGCCGCCGGGCCCTGCTGGCCCGGCGCCTCGCCCTGGCGGTCCCGAGCCTCGCCACCGGGGCGGTCTCGCATGGCTGGCGGCCACCGCCTACCCGGCCGGCGGCAGCCCGCTGGCCTGGACCCTCCTGGTCCTGTTCGGCCTGCTGATGGGCTGGCAGGCGTTTGTCGCCTGCCAATACGTCTACGGGCTCGTGGCCACGCTCCTGGGCGACCGGGCGAAGTCGGTGCTGGAGCGCCGGGCGGAGGCCGCCGAAGCGCCCGCCGCGGGCTCCGGCCGGACCGCCGCCGTGGTGGCGATCCACGCCGAGGACGCGGTGGCGGTGTTCGCCAGGCTCCGGGTGATGGCCCGCTCGCTGGCGCGCGAGCAGGCGCAGGGCTCGGGGAAAGCCATCGACATCTTCGTCCTGTCGGACACCCGGGACGGCGCGATCGCGGCCGTCGAGGAACACGAATTCGCCCGCATCCTGGCCTGGGCGGAGGCCGACCCGGCCCTGCCGCGGATCCGCTACCGCCGCCGGACCGAGAACACCGGCCGCAAGGCCGGCAACATCGGCGCGTTCTGCCGCAGCCACGGCGCGGACTACGCCTACATGATCGTCCTCGACGCCGACAGCCTGATGACCGGCGCCGCCATGACCCGGCTCGTGGGCCTGATGGACGAGAGCCCCCGCACCGGCCTGATCCAGACCGTCTCGTACGCGGCGGGCCGGGACACGCTGTTCGCCCGGATCCAGCAATTCGCCGTGCGCCTCTACGCGCCGCTGGCCCTGCGCTGCCTCGAGACCTGGCAGGGCCCTGAGGGCAGCTACTGGGGCCACAACGCGATCCTGCGGATCGAGGCCTTCGCGCAGAACGCGCAGCTGCCTGTCCTGCCCGGCCGGGCGCCGCTCGGCGGCGAGATCCTGTGCCACGACATCGTCGAGGGCGCCCTGATGGTCCGGGCCGGCTGGGAGGTTCGCCTGCTGCCCGAGATGGGCGGGACCTGGGAGGAGATGCCCACGAACCTCGTCGACCTGCTCGGCCGCGAGCGCCGCTGGTGCCAGGGCAACCTGCAGCACCTGCGCGTCCTGCCCTGGGCCGGGCTGCACGCGGCCAGCCGCTGGCACCTCGCGGTCGGCATCCTGGCCTACGGCATGCTGCCGCTCTGGATCGCCTTCCTGGGTCTGGCCTCCTGGCAGGCGGCCCGCACCGGCGACCTCGGCCTGCTCGCCTACGGGCTGACCGGCCACGGCGCCGCCGCCCACGGCCTCGCCGCCCTCAGCCTCGCCGTGCTGGCGCTGCCCAAGGTCCTGAGCCTCGGCCACGTCCTCGCCTCGCCCGGGCGCCGGGCGGCGTTCGGCGGCACCCGGGCGCTGCTGGCGAGTGCCGCCCTGGAGCAGGCCGTGTGGGTGATCCTGTGGCCGGTGCTGACCCTGTTCACCGCCGGCGCCGTGGTCTCGACCTTCCTGGGCCGGGTGGTGCGCTGGGAGACCCAGGACCGCGACGACCGGCAGGTCTCCTGGTCGGAGGCGTTCCGGCTGCAGGCCGACGCCGTGGTGGTCGGGGCGCTGATCGTCTTCGCCCTGGTCTGGGCCGGCGATGCCTGGCTCGGCCTGTGGCTGGCGCCCCTGGCGCTCGCGCTGCTCACGAGCCCGGCGCAGAGCGTCTGGACCAGCCGGGCCGATCTCGGCCGCGCCGCCCGGGCCCGGGGCCTGTTCCTCACCGCCGACGACACCGCGCAGGCGCCCGAGCTGGCCGAGCTGAGCCAGATCCGCGGCCTCCCGGCCGCCGCGCCGGCCCTCGTCCGCGCGGCGGCCCTGGAGCCCACGATCTGGCTCGCCGCCGACGAGGCGTGAGCGTCGGCGCTGGACCGGGGCGGGTACGCGTAAACGCCCCGGCCCATCCCGCGCTTATGGCCAAGCTGCCACAGTGTTGCCATCGAGTCACGGAGGGGCGGAACCGGCCGAGCGGGGCGGTTTGAGACTTGGTTTTGGGACGCGAGCGTTTACCCCTTGGCGAGGATCGGCACGGCATCGTGCCCCAGTAATTCGCTGCGTTCCCACTCCATTTCGCGCCTGCCCCGAGAGGCTTTGATGCGTCGTTTCCTTCCCGCCCTCGTAGGGCTCTTCGGCGCGGTCGCCTGCACCGCGCCGGCGTTCGCCTACGAGATCGACCCGCTGACCCGTCAGCCTCTGAACGATGCACTGTCCGTGCGGGTGCGTCCGCAGGCCGTCGAGACCGTGGCGGTACCGGTGGCCAACGCCTCCCTCAACCCGGCCGACCCCATGGACGCGGCGGTGCCGCAGATGTCGGCGATCGCGCGCGAGACCGTGGCGTATAGCGGCCCCTACGGCGCCGGCACGATCGTGGTCTCCACGGCCGAGCGGCGGCTCTACTACGTGATGGGCGGCGGCCAGGCCCTGCGCTACGGCGTCGGCGTCGGCCGTCCGGGCTTCACCTGGGGCGGCGTGCAGACCATCACGATGAAGCGCGAGTGGCCGGATTGGCGTCCGCCGTCGACCATGCTGCGCCGCCGGCCCGACCTGCCGCGCTACATGAAGGGCGGGATCGAGAACCCCCTCGGCGCCCGCGCCATGTATCTCGGCGGCTCGATCTACCGGATCCACGGCTCGAACGAGCCGGAGACCATCGGCACCGCCGTCTCCTCGGGTTGCATCCGCATGACGAACGACGACGTCACCGACCTCTACACCCGCGCCAAGGTCGGCACGAAGGTCATCGTCCAGCGCTGATGTTTTGGGACTTTTTGGATGGGGCCGGCCGCGAGGCCGGCCCTTTTGCGTTCAGGCCTCAGGCAATGTCACCAGCGCGTCGGGGCGCTTCACCTCGATCTCGATGAACGCGATCGGGTGCTCCGACCCGTTCATCACGTCGTGCCGGATTCCGGCCGGGCGCATGTAGGATTGCCCGGCCGCCAGCAGGGTCTCGCTGACCGCCGCCCCGTCATGGACGCGCAGCACGCCCTCGACCAGCATCACCACGAAATACGGCCAGCCGTGCTCGTGCCAGCCGGTCACCGCCCCGGGCGAGAAATCCCAGCGGGTGATGCGGACCGTGGCATCGTCCTGCTGGATCGTGGGCACTGCGGGGATCGTGCAGGTGAAGGCCATGGTGGCTCCGGGGCTGGCGGGACGTCCGGCTCGCACCGAACGTCCAAAGATGAGGATGCGATCGTCGGCCGAAGAGCCGGTCAGATCTGAACGCCCGATCGGCCCGACCGCGCGTCACGGCGCTCCCGGCATCGAGGAGGGGGCACGGGCACCATGGCGGATTCCGATGATGACGACTTCGTCTTCGGAAGCCTCGTAGAAAATTAAATACGGGTGGGGTCGCACTGCGATGTGCCGGAGATTTTTTAGGCTCGTCAACCGGCCGCTTCTCGGCTGATCCAGAAGGAAATCGAGGACAATCTGGATCCGGCCCTGAACGCGTCGTGCCCCTTGAGGCGATGCCTGCGCGATCTCCGAGAGCACACGCTCAAGTTCCGCCGCCGCATCCGCGGTAAAGCGCAGTCTCAAAGCCCGTGCTTCGCCCAGATCGCCCGGATCTGCTCATCCGAAGCGAAATCACGCCGCGCCGCCTGGGCGCGCGAGTTCACGAAAGACGCTTCTTCCTCCGGGCTGATCCGGTAGACAGGCTCGTCCTCGCCGGCGAGGCGCAGGAGGACGCCGGCCAGCTCGTCCTGGGTTTCGGAGGGCAGCATGCGCACGCGCGCGATGGCTCGGTCGAGAAGCTCCGTCATGCCGTCATCGTGCGTCAGAATCATTGCCGAGAGAAGTCGTCTTGGCGCAGAAGCTGCCGGCTTTCTGACCAGTCGACCTCAATGGCAGCCGCACGAGCCCGAGCCGCAGCCCCCGGTCTGCTTCACCGGGGCGGTGCGCGCGGTCTCGCGGTCGAGCCCGCGCTCGGCCAGTTCTGTGAGGTAGGTCTGCCACCGGGATTCGTATTCGCGGCCGAGGATGTGGAGGTATTCCCAGCCGTAGATCCCGGTGTCGTGCATGTCGTCGAAGCCGAGCTTGACCGCGTAGTTGCCGATCGGGTCCACGGCCAGGATCGCCACGGCGCGCTTGCCGCCGATCACCTTGCGCTCCAAGGGCGAATGTCCCTGCACCTCGGCCGACGGGCTCGACACCCGCAGGTACTCGGCCGGCAGGGCGAAGCGCGCTCCGTCCTCGAAGGCGACGTTCAGCACCCGCCGGTCGGCCGACAGGCGGATCTCGGTCGGCCACAGATCCTCGTTCACGGGTCACACTCCTCAAGCATTCCGGGGCCGCGGCCCGGGGTCGGCTTGCCCACGACCGTATCGGGCATCATATGCTCAATCATGCTCGATGACATCTCCAGCACGCCGCAGGGGTTTTCGGTCGCGGCGCCCCGCGCGCCGAACCCCGCACCGCTGATCGACCCGTTCCAGCGGGCGATCTCGTACCTGCGCATCTCCGTGACGGATCGCTGCGATTTGCGCTGCGCCTACTGCATGTCGGAGACCATGCAGTTCCTGCCCAAGCGCGACCTGCTGACCCTGGAGGAGCTGGACCGGCTCTGCGGCGTGTTCATCGCCCGGGGCGTGCGCAAGTTGCGGATCACCGGCGGCGAGCCGCTGGTCCGCCGCGACATCATGCACCTGTTCCGCCGCCTGTCGCGCCACCTCGATTCCGGCGCGCTCGAGGAGCTGACGCTCACCACCAACGGCACCCAGCTCACGCGCTACGCCGCCGAGCTGGCGAGCCTCGGGGTGCGCCGGATCAACGTGTCCCTGGATACGCTGGACCCCCAGAAGTTCCGGGCGATCACCCGGCGGGGCGACCTGCCGGTGGTGCTCGACGGCATCGCGGCCGCGCGGGCGGCCGGCATGAAGGTCAAGATCAACGCGGTGGCCCTGCGCGACGTCAACGCCGACGAAATCCCAGATATGATCACCTGGGCCCACGGTCTGGGCATGGACATGACGCTGATCGAAGTCATGCCGCTGGGCGAGATCGAGGCCGACCGCACGGACCAGTTCCTGCCGCTCTCGGTGGCGCGGCAGCGCCTGGAGAGCCGCTTCACCCTGACCCCGCTCTCCGACCGCACCGGCGGCCCGGCGCGCTACGTCCGGGTCGAGGAGACCGGCGGCAAGCTCGGCTTCATCACGCCGCTGACCCACAATTTCTGCGAGAGCTGCAACCGGGTGCGCCTGACCTGCACCGGCCAGCTTTACCTGTGCCTCGGCCAGGAGGATTCCGCGGATCTGCGTGCCGTGCTGCGCGCCTCCCCGGATGATGCCGTGCTGGCGGCGGCGGTGGTCGAGGCGATCACGCGCAAGCCGAAGGGCCACGACTTCGTCATCGAGCGCCAGCGCCCGGCCGCGGTGCCGCGCCACATGAGCGTGACGGGCGGGTAGCGCGCGTCACATCTCCTCGTCGGCGTAGCGCGACTGCGCTCGTCCGCGCTGTCCGGATCCCCTCCGCGGCGCCCCGGCGCTGATTCCCGCCACCAGGTCGGCGATGTGGCGCAGCGTCTCCACCGCCAGAGCCTTGTCGCCCTCGCCGCGGCCCTGGGGGATCAGCGCCTTGGCGAAGCCGAGCTTCTGGGCCTCCTTCAGCCGGGCGCCCGCCTGCGCCACCGGGCGGATCGCCCCGGACAGGCCGATCTCGCCGAAATAGACGGTCTCCGGCGGCAGCACCGCCCCCGACAGGGACGAGACCAGGGCAGCCGCCACCGCGAGGTCGGCGGCCGGTTCGGTGATGCGCAGGCCGCCGGCGACATTCAGGTAAACGTCGTGGGTGCCGAGCCGGATGCCGCCATGGGCCTCCAGCACGGCCAGCACCATGGACAGCCGGTTCGGGTCCCAGCCGACCACGGCCCGGCGGGGCATGCCGAGCGAGGACGGCGCCACCAGCGCCTGGATCTCCACCAGCAGGGGCCGCGTGCCCTCCATCCCGGCGAAGACCGCGGTGCCGGCGGCCTGATGGTCGCGCCCGGCCAGGAACAGGGCCGAGGGGTTGGGCACCTCGGCGAGCCCCGCATCGGTCATCTCGAACACCCCGATCTCGTCGGTGGGGCCGAAGCGGTTCTTCACGGCGCGCAGGATGCGGAAATGGTGGCCCTGGTCGCCCTCGAACGAGGCCACCGCGTCGACCATGTGCTCCACCACCCGGGGGCCGGCGATCTGTCCGTCCTTGGTGACGTGGCCGACCAGGATCACCGCGGTGCCGGTGGTCTTGGCGAAGCGGATCAGCGCCTGGGCCGAGGAGCGCACCTGCGTGACCGTGCCGGGGGCCGATTCGACGGTCTCGGTCCACATGGTCTGGATCGAATCGATGATCGCGAGCGCCGGCGGGCGGCCCTGGCTGAGGGTCTCGATGATGTCCTCGACATTGGTCTCGGCGGCCAGATCCACCGGACGGGAACTCAAGCCCAGCCGCTCGGCCCGCAGGCGCACCTGCCCCACCGCCTCCTCGCCGGAGATGTAGGCGACCCGCTCGCCGGTCCCCGCCATGGCGGCGGAGGCCTGCATCAGCAGGGTGGACTTGCCGATGCCGGGATCGCCGCCGAGCAGGATCACCGAGCCGCGCACGAAGCCGCCGCCGGTGACCCGGTCGAGCTCGCCGATCCCCGAGGGGATGCGCGGCGCCTCCTTGGTCTCGCCGGTCAGGCCCTCGAGCGGAAACACCCGGCCGCGGGCGCGGGACGGCCGGGTCGCGACCGGACCGGACTGGCCCGGCGCCGCGGCGGCCTCCTCGACGATCGTGTTCCAGCCGTTGCAGGCCTCGCAGCGCCCGCGCCAGCGGTTGTAGACCGCCCCGCAGGATTGGCAGACGAAGGTCTGGTGGATCTTGGCCATTCGGGTCCGCGCGCCGCCGGTCCGGCATTCGTAAGGTGGGTTCGGGTCACCCTACATAAGTTCGAACATAACGCGAACCCAGCCCCGTCAGGATCTCGTAGCCGATCGTGCCGGCGGCGCGGCCGACGGTGTCGACATCCAGGCTGTCGCCGATCAGCACCGCGGTGGCGCCGCGCCGGGCGGCGGGGGCCGCGGTGGCGTCGAGGATGATCAGGTCCATGGAGACGAGGCCCAGGATCGGGCAGGGCACGCCACCGACCAACGCCTGGCCGCGCCCGCTGATCGCCCGGGGGAAGCCGTCCGCGTAGCCGAGCGACAGGGTGGCGAGCCGGCTCGGGGCCGGGGCCGTCCAGCGGCCGTTATAGCCGACGCTGGTTCCGGCCTCGACATCCCGCATCTGCGCGATCAGGGCCTCCAGCCGCACCACCGGGCGCATCGGGTTGGCGGATCCGGGCGTCGGGTTGCCGCCGAACAGGGCATAGCCCGGGCGCAGCAGGTCGTACCGGGCGCCGTCAAGGAAGACTCCGGATGAATTGGCGAGCGACGCAAGCAGGCCCGGGTAGGCGGCCCGGACCCGGGCGAAGTCGGCGATCTGCCGAGCGTTGACCGGGTCGGCCGGTTTCTCGGCGCTGACGAAGTGGCTCATCAGCAGGTCGATCCCGCAGGCCGCGATGCACGGGTCGCCCGCGAGCGCCAGCGCCTCCGGCACCGGCAGCCCCAGGCGGTTCATCCCGGTATCGACGTGGAGCGCCGCCGGCAGGCGCCCGCCCGAGACCGCCGCCCACTCCGTCATCTCCTCGCGGCTGCCGAGCACCGGGCGCAGGCCGTGGGCCGCGAAGGTCGCGCCGGCACCGGGCGGCAGCCCGTTCAGGACGTAGAGCGCGGCCTCCGGCAGGGCGGCCCGGGCCGCGATGGCCTCGGACAGGTGGGCGACGAAGAAGGTCCGGCACCCGGCCGCCCACAGGGCCGGCCCGACCCGCGCGACGCCGCAGCCATAGGCGTCGGCCTTCACCACGGCGGCGCAATCCGCGCCCCGGGCGGCCAGCGATCGCCAATTCGCGGCGATCGCCCCGAGATCGATGGTCAGCCGGGCGCCGTGGGCGCCGTCAATCGTTTGGGATTTGGTCATCTACCGGACGCCTACGGTCCAATCGGTCCCGAGCGGACATGCAAGATGCATAATGGATTTCCGAGACGGATGTCTGTCCGCGGTTCATAGCAAAACAGTCGTCTGCAGAAAAGAAATTGTCCGACGTTTGAACGGCGGGAGTCCGCCGGAGTAACGCTCGTTGCATGTCGACGGTTGGCACAGGGCGTCATTCGGCGTGCGATCTGTTGACAGCGCCGGTGCCACGGGGCCGGCAAACGGATGCTCTACTGATAAGCTGCTTGAAAATAGGAATTTATTCAGATAAGGATGCCCTGATTAAGGAGCCTGTACATGCGAAACGACTCGAAAGTCGCCTGTGCGGTCGCTAGCAGACAGATAGAGTTATGCCGTCTTGAAATAAGGAGGGTGCTCATCGAAAAAGAAATTACATCTAAGGAATACAATCCAAATCATCCTCGCATCCCTGCAAGGCATACAGGCGGTGGGCGATAGACAGACGGCGGAACTACCAACTTACCCCCGCGCCCAAAGATCGCAAATGCTCGCAAGGTGCCCCTGTACTCTCTTGTTACATCTCAACAAGACTGAGACAAGCAGTATCGCCGCGACTTGATTGTTGCAAATTTACTGATCTACGCGCATGTTGTGCCCAAGTTATGGTTAGACTTGTTGCATGCGAGCGCGGGCATTCGATTCCGCCCCTAAGCCTCTAAGGACGCTGCCATGATCATCGCAAAAAAAAATCTAGCGGTGCGTTCGCCGTCCGGTGATAACCGAGTGGAGATATCTATTCATGCTCCAGAATTGCAAGATGGAGTTTGGATGTGTTGATATAAAATTGGGTGGCCAAATCAAAACAGGGCGAATTTTGCTGCGGGAGCCGACTCAATTCAGGCCCTTCATCTAGCCTTACAGAAGATAGGTATGGAATTGTATGTCAGTCCCTATCACCTGTCCGGCGACTTAAGGTGGGAAAAAACCGGGGACGGGTATGGCTTCCCGGTGCCCAAGAATGGGCGCGATATGCTCGTCGGTGCAGATAAGTCGTTCGCGGGCTGACGATGGGTGTGTGATTCTCTGCGTTGCGTGGGCGTCGAACGGTCGCGCCCAACGGGGTGACCTGCAAAACGCCGCGGTGCCCCAGTCTGCATTCGGCCACCCTGTTGCCCCGACCCGCTCTGATGCACGGACGGCACAGGCCGCCGGGAGGTCGGTGGCCGAGGGTGACGGCCGAGGTTCGGCTTGGTATACCTCCCTCGCGGTCCTGGGGAGCCGCAGGGCCGCCGCGGCATCCCCACTGGTGCCTAAAGTTCACAGATGCCGTTTACCGTCCTGGATCTCGTCGTGCTCGGCATCGTCGCGGTCTCCGCGCTGCTCGCGGCCGTGCGTGGCGTCACCCGCGAGGTGCTGGCCATCATCGCCTGGGTGGCCGCCGCCGCCGTCGCGTGGTCGTTCTATCCGATGCTGCTTCCGCTCGTGAAGCAGCACGTCAACAGCGATACCGTGGCGCTGGTCGCCTCGATCGCGACGATCTTCCTGGGCACGCTGATCGTCGTCTCGATCATCACCGTGAAGATCTCCGACGTGGTGCTCGATTCGCGCATCGGCGCGGTCGACCGCTCCTTGGGCTTCCTGTTCGGGGCAGGCCGCGGCTTCCTGATCTGCGTGATCGGCTGGGTGTTCCTGTCCTGGCTGGTGCAGGGCAAGGTGCCGGACTGGGCGGCTCAGGCGCGCACGCGTTCGATGCTGGAGAAGTCCGGCGACGCCCTGGTGGCCCAGCTCCCCGAGAATCCAGAGGGCTTCCTGAAGCAGTTCAAGAAGCCGAAGGTCGTCACGCCGCCCAACGAGGCGGCCGACGCCCCCGCCGAGACCGACCCGGCGCCCCAGCGCCGCACTGAGACCGCGCCGAGCCCGACGCGACGCTGACCTGCGGCATTCGCCGTTGGTCGGTCTGCGTGGAGAGCCTAGATAGCGGTTCCGGAGACGATCGGATGATATCCGCGACGACCGGCGCGCCGGCCCGTCGCCGCCGGGACCCGTGAAGTGATCGATCGCACCATGTCCCAATCCGACGCTTATGCCGCCGATTTCGACCTCGACGGCGATACGCTGCGCGAGGAGTGCGGCGTCTTCGGCATCTTCGGGCACCCGGAGGCCTCGGCCATCGTCGCGCTGGGCCTGCACGCCCTGCAGCACCGCGGCCAGGAGGCGGCCGGCATCGTCTCGTTCGACGGGTCGGTGTTCCATTCCGAGCGCCGCCCCGGCCTCGTGGGCGATTCGTTCTCGGACGGCGACACCATCGCCCGGCTGAAAGGTCGCGCCGCCATCGGGCACGTGCGCTACTCGACCACCGGCGGGACGATCCTGCGCAACGTGCAGCCGCTCTTCGCCGAGCTGGCCAGCGGCGGCCTCGCGGTCGCCCACAACGGCAACCTCACCAACGCCCTGTCGATCCGCCGCGACCTCGTGCGCGACGGCGCGATCACCCAGTCGACCTCCGACACCGAGGTGATCCTCCACCTCGCGGCCCGCTCGCGGAAGCCCCGGATCGTCGAGCGCTTCATCGACGCCCTGCAGGCGATCCAGGGCGCCTACGCGATCGTGGCGCTTACCAACAAGAAGCTGATCGGCGCCCGCGACCCGCTGGGCATCCGCCCGCTGGTGCTCGGCGAACTCGACGGCCGCTACATGCTGGCCTCCGAGACCTGCGCCCTCGACATCATCGGCGCCCGCTACGTCCGCGACATCGAGAACGGCGAGGTGGTGGTGATCTCCGAGGAGGGCGTCGAGTCGATCCGCTTCGCCGACGCCGTGCCGATGCGCCCGTGCATCTTCGAGTACATCTACTTCGCGCGGCCTGACTCGGTCGTGAACGGAAAGAGCGTCTACGCGGTGCGCAAGGCCATCGGCCGCGAGCTCGCCCGCGAGGCCGCCGCCCCCGCCGACATCGTGGTGCCGGTGCCGGATTCCGGCGTGCCTGCGGCGCTGGGCTTCGCGCAGGAGACGGGCATCCCGTTCGAGATGGGCATCATCCGCAACCACTATGTCGGGCGGACCTTCATCCAGCCGACGCAGTCGGTGCGCGAGCTCGGCGTGCGGATGAAGCATTCGGCCAACCGCGCCGCGATCGAGGGCAAGAGCATCGTTCTGGTCGATGACAGCCTGGTGCGGGGCACGACCTCGGTGAAGATCGTCCGGATGATGCGCGAGGCTGGCGCCGCCGAGGTGCATTTCCGGATCGCCTCGCCGCCGATCACCTACCCGGACTTCTACGGGATCGACACGCCGGAGCGGGAGAAGTTGCTCGCCGCGACCCACGATCTCGAGGCCATGCGCAAGTATATCGGCGCGGATTCGCTCGCCTTCCTGTCGATCCCCGGCCTGTACCGGGCGATGGGCGAGGAGGAGCGGAACGCCGCCTGCCCGCAATACACCGACCATTGCTTCACGGGCGAATACCCGACCGGCCTGACCGACCTCTCCATCGCCGGCCCGAAGCGCTTCGCGATGCTCGCCGAAGCGGACTGACACGGGGTTCCCAAAGGGCGAGCCCTTTGGCGGGGTCCAGGGGCGGCGCCCCTGGGTCCTTGCAGGGCTCCGCCCTGCACCCGCAAAAGGTCACGGACCTTTTGAAACCGGTCTTTTTTCGATCCACCTGGCGCGGAAATGCGTTAGCTGCTGGCTATGGCTGATCCTCAACGAAAGCTCGAAGGCCGCGTGGCGGTCGTCACCGGGGCGTCCCGCGGCATCGGGCGCGCCGCCGCCCTCGCGCTGGCCGGGGCCGGAGCCCACGTGGTCGCGGTGGCCCGCACGGTCGGCGCCCTCGAGGAGCTGGACGACGCCATCCGGGCGGCCGGGTCCAGCGCCACGCTGGTGCCCTTCGACCTCGCCGATTACGACGCGATCGACCGGCTGGGCGCGGCGATCAACGATCGCTGGAAGCGCCTCGACATCCTGGTCGGCAATGCCGGCATCCTCGGCGCCCTCATGCCGATCGGCCACATCACCCCGAAGGTCTGGGACCAGGTGATGCAGGTCAACGTCACCGCCAACTGGCGCCTGATCCGCTCGCTGGACCCGCTGCTGCGCATGTCCGATGCCGGCCGGGCGATCTTCGTCTCGTCGGGCGCGGCCTCGAAATGCCGGGCCTATTGGGGGCCGTATTCGGTCTCGAAGGCGGCCCTCGAAGCGCTGGTGCGGACCTACGCGGCCGAGAACGAGACCACCGCCATCCGGGCGATGCTGCTCAACCCCGGCCCGCTGCGCACCGGCATGCGCCGCTCGGCCATGCCGGGCGAGGATCCCGAGACCCTCAAGACCCCCGAGGATCTCGCCCCTCATTTCGTGCGGCTCGCCGCACCGGACTGGACCGAGACCGGCAAGCTCTACGATTTTCCCACCGACCGGGTGATGCAGTTCCGCGCGCCCGAGTAGAGGGGTCCGGGGCCTGCGGCCCCGGCGGGTTGCGGGCGGAGCCCGCAGGGTTTGGGATTTACGATGATCGACGTCCGCTGCATCTGTGCGATCGGCCAACGCGGCCAGCTCGGCCTCAACGGCCACCTGCCCTGGGAGGGCAACACCGATCCGCTGTTCGTGGAGGACGTGACGCGCTTCTTCGCGCTCACCATGGGCCACGTGCTGATCGCCGGCCCGAAGACCGTGGCCTCGGTGCCGGATTTCGCCTTCAAGGACCGCACCATCGACGTGATCCGCAGCCACGAGGATCCGGAGCAGGTGCTCAAGCGCTACTCCGGCCGGCGGATCTTCGTCGGCGGCGGCATCGCGGTGTGGAACGTCTACGCCCGGTACATCCAGAACTGGGACATCACGCGCCTGCCCTACGACGGCGAGGCCGACCGCTGGTTCGATCCGGCCTGGCTGGTGGGTGGGGCGCTGCGGCCCTGAGGAGCGGCATCTTCGGGCAGCCCGGCGCGTTAGCGTGCGAGTTGCGTGTCCGGAGACGCAGATGAGCGCCCACAGCTACCGCTTTGGCATCGAGGAAGAGTATTTCCTCGCCGATGCCGAGACCCGCGGCACGCCCCGGGGCGACCTGGCCGGCTTCCATGCCCGGGTGCAGGCGGAGCTGCCCGAGACGGGGCGGGAACTCGTCGCCGCGCAGGTCGAGGTCTGCACGCCGCCGCTGGACGACGCGCAGGCTGCGCGAGAAAACCTCGGCGGCCAGCGGGCGCAGCTCGCCGGCATCGCGGCCGAGAACGGCTTGAGCCTGCTCGCCTGCGGCACCCATCCGCTCGCGCGCTGGTCCCGGCAGACCGCCACGGACGGCGCGCGCTACAAGGGCATCCTCTCGGATGTCGGCATCGCGGCGCGGCGGGCGCTGATCTGCGGCATGCACGTCCATGTCGAAGTGCCGGACCCGGACGCCCGCGTCGATCTGATGAACCGGCTGCTGCCGTTCCAGCCGCTGCTGCTGGCGCTCTCGGCCTCCTCGCCGTTCTGGCAGGGCGAAGCGACTGGGCTGATGGCCTACCGGCTCAGCGTGTTCGGCGAGCTGCCCCGCACCGGCCTGCCCGAGATCTTCTCGGATTCGGCCGCGCATGCCCGGTTCGTGGAGATCATGACCCGCTCCGGCGCCATCGCGGATGCGAGCTTCCTGTGGTGGTCGCTGCGGCCCTCCATCAAGTTCCCGACCCTGGAGCTGCGCATCGCCGACGCCTGCACCCGGCTCGATGATTCGTTCTGCATCGCCGCCCTGTATCGCTGCCTGGTGCGCCTGTGCGTGCGCCGGCCGGAGCTGAATGCCGGCCTCGACGGCGTCTCGCGGGCCCTGGCCTCCGAGAACCTGTGGCGCGCCCAGCACAGCGGCGTGCGCGCGACGCTGATCGACGAGGAACGCAGCGAGGCGGTGCCGTTCGCCGAGGCGCTGGAGGCGGTCCTCGCCCTGGTGGCGGAGGATGCGGACGCGCTCGGCTGCACGGCGGACGTCGCCCGCGCCCGGGCGATCGTCGCGGACGGCACCAGCGCCGACGGGCAGGTTCGGGCCTTCGAGGCGGCTTTAGCTGCGGACAAGGACGAGCGCGCCGCGCTGTCGGCCGCCGTGGACTGGATCGCCGAGGCGTCGCGCTGACGGGTCGCCTCAGCCCTTGTCGAACGGGTTCTGCGAGGTCCGCAAGCTCAGCCGGATCGGCGTGCCCGGCAGCTCGAACGCCTCGCGCAGGGCGTTCACGAGGTAGCGAGTGTAGGATTTCGGCAGGGCGTTGAGCTGGTTGCCGAACAGCGCGAAATGCGGCGGCCGGCTCTTCACCTGGGTGGCGTAGCGGATCTTGATCCGCCGGCCCGATACCGCCGGGGGCGGGTTGCGCGAGGTCGCCTCGTTCAGCCAGTCGTTGATGCGCGAGGTCGAGATCCGCTTGTCCCAGACCTCCGAGGCCTGCACCACCGCCTGCATCAGCTTGTCGAGGCCGTCGCCGGCAAGCCCCGAGAGCGGCACCACTGCGACGCCGCGCACCTGCGGCAGCAGGCGGGTGCAATCCTCGCGCAGCTGCTTGAGCAGGCCCGGCTGGTCGGCCACGAGGTCCCACTTATTCAGGCCGATCACCACGGCCCGGCCCTCGCTCTCGACAAGGTCGATGATGGTCAGGTCCTGCTTCTCGAACGGGATCGTTGCGTCGAGCAGCACGACCACCACCTCGGCGAAGCGCACGGCGCGCAACCCGTCCGAGACCGCGAGCTTTTCCAATTTGTCGTCGATCCGGGCGCGGCGGCGCATCCCGGCCGTGTCGTGCAGCTTGATTTTCCGCCCGCGCCATTCCCAGTCCAAGGAAATCGAATCGCGGGTGATGCCGGCTTCGGGGCCGACCAGCAGCCGGTCCTCGCCAAGCATGCGATTGATCAGCGTGGACTTGCCGGCATTCGGGCGGCCCACGATAGCGACCTTCAGGGAGCGGCCGCCGGGGGCGTCCTCATCCTCGTCGTCCTCGTCGTGCTTGGGCAGGACCCCCTTGAGCGTCTCGTGCAGCTCGCCCAGGCCCTCGCCATGCTCGGCCGAGAACGGAATCGGGTCGCCGAGACCGAGGGTGAAGGCCTCGTAGGCCCCGGCCAGCCCGGTGCCGCCCTCGGCCTTGTTGGCGATCAGGATGACCGGGCAGCCGGCCCGACGCACCAGCTCGGCGAAGGGCTGGTCGGCCGGCAGCACGCCGGCGCGGGCGTCGATCACGAACAGCACCACGTCGGCGGCGAGGATCGCCGCCTCGGTCTGCATCCGCATCCGGCCGGTCAGGGTGGCGGCGTCCGATTCCTCAAGCCCGGCGGTGTCGATCACCCGGAAGTGGAGTCCGCCGAACGCGACATCGCCCTCGCGCCGGTCGCGGGTCACGCCCGGCCGGTCGTCCACGAGCGCGAGCTTCTTGCCCACGAGGCGGTTGAACAGGGTCGACTTGCCGACGTTCGGCCTCCCGACGATCGCGACGGTCGGCATATCCATGGTCTGTCTCGAAATGGTCGACGAAAAAAAATCAGCGCGTGATCGGCGGGGGCGGGGCGGCGACCTCGGGCTTGGCCTCGGTCACGGTGACCGGGCCGCCCGCTACGAGCGCCGCGTAGACCTCGATCCGCTCACGCAGATTCCGGGGTGTCTCGGGATCGGCCGAGAGCTGGTCGAACCAGCGGCCGGCCTCCTCGAAATCGCCCTTCTTCAGGGCGGCGAGACCGAGCATTTCGCGGGCGGTGTGGCGGAACGGCGTGCCGGCCGCGAGCCCCTGGAGGTTGGCCAGAGCCGGGTCCGGGTTCGGGCTGTCGAGGCGCAGCAGCGCCGCGCGCAGCCGCGCGAGGTCGCGCAGGCCGTCGCCGAGGCCGCTGTCACCGGCCAGCGTATCGAAGTCCTTCGCGCCCGCCTCCGGGTCGCGCTTGGCGGTTTCCGCGGCCGAGCGGAACCGGGCGAGCAGGCGGTAGCCGGCCGGGCCCTGCTGCTCCAGCGCGTCGAAGACCGTGTCGGCTTCCGCGACCTTGCCGTCCCGGGCGAGGCGGTTGGCCTCGTCGAACTGCACCGAGGCGGTCTCGGCGGCCACGCGCTGCTGATTCTGCCAGTAGCGCCAGCCGGCCACGCCCACCACCAGGAGCACGGCGAGCGCGATGATCACGCCGCTGTAGCGCTTCCAGATCTGGAGGATCCGGTCGCGGCGATAATCCTCGTCGACCTCGCGGATGAACTCGTTGTTCTCGGCCATCATTTCCCGGCCGGCGCTTGTCCGCCGGCCACCTTGCACAACACTCGAACCCCGCGCCTAACACACGGGCGCCGGGTTGGCGACAGCGGGTGTGGTCGGCGATGCCCTCAGGCCGTGCCGGGCCAGACCGAGACGCCGATCAGCGGGTAGTGCAGGTAGCGGGAGAACACGAACCACGCCGCCGTCCCGATCACCACGGCCAGGATGTCGTTGCGCCAGCCATGCGGGGCCGCGACGGTGCCGCCGTGCTGGGCGACGACCGCCCCCGGGGCGAGCGCCCGACGCTTGGCGCTGATCCGCGCCGCCACCGCCCAGGCCAGGAAGCCGCCGAACAGCAGGATCGAGCCGAGATCGCCGTTGGCGAGCAGGTGCGCGGTCGCCCAGATCTTCACCGCGAGCAGCATCGGGTGCTTGGCCTTCGCCCGGATGTGGCCGGGCAGGTAGGCGGCGGCGAGGCACACGAAGGCGAGCCAGACGAGCGTCAGGGCGAGGTGGCGCGTCCAGACCGGCGGATCCCAGACCGCGATGTAGCCACTGAGTCGGTAATCGTGAAAGCCGACCCCGATCAGCACCAGCCCGAGCAGCGACAGGGCGGTGTAGCCGAGCTTGTACCGGCCCTCGCCGACCCGTCCGACGATCGCGGCCCGCTGGGAGCGCACCATGGAGAAGGCATGCGTGCCGAGGAACAGCACGAGCCCGAGGATCAGGAGAAGCATGAAGGACTTTCGGGCGACAGCCGGTCGGCAAGTACTCTGTAACCGTTCTCAAGCGAATCTGGCGTGCTTTGTCCAGGCGTGGCCGGGACGCACCCGGATTTCGTCCATGGGCTCGGCGTACAGGATGGCTGGAGCGGGGGGCGGTGCGGCGCCGCGTCTTCCACTTCCCGCAGAGGCGGGAGGGAAGGGGTCGCGCGTCGGACGTGCGGCCGTGATGCTGGCGCTCGCCCTCCTTCACCCCCGGCCGGCCCTGGCCGCCGCCGAGCCGCCCCCTGTCCGCCCTGACCCTGGTCGGGCCGCCCGCCGTGGTGTTCAAGGCCGGCCGCGATACCTGCGACGGCGCCGACGTCCCGGACGCGCCGGCCCGGGCGTTCCGCGACGCCGCCGGGGCGGTGGCGGTGTTCGGGATGCATTACCGCAACCGCGCCCTGCGCGGGCCGGACCTCGACCACCTCAAGCTCGACTGCACCGTCGTGCTCGACTCGGGCGAGAAGGCCGACCCGGCGGCCTATGACGACAGGTCCTGGATCACCGCCACCTGGACCGAGGACGGCAGCCGCGTCGCCGCGCTGCTGCACCACGAGTACCAGGCCAACGAGCATCCCGGCCGCTGCCCGGCGGGGTCCTACATGGCGTGCTGGTACAACACGATCACGGCCGGCGCCTCGACGGATGGCGGGCGCAGCATCCTGCGGCGGAGCCCGCCCGCCGTGGTGGCCGGCGCGCCGTTCCGGCAGGAGGTCGACCAGGGCCGGCACCGGGGCTTCTTCAACCCGTCGAACATCGTGGCGGACGGGCGCTGGCGCTACTTCCTGGCCTCGACCACGGGCTGGGACCGGCCCGGCAGCGACCAGGCGGCCGGCGTCTGCCTGTTCCGCAGCGACGATCCGGCCGATCCGACCCGGTGGCGCGCCTGGACCGGCGCCGGCTTCACCGCCGCCTTCCCGGACCCGTACCGCGCCTCCGTCACGCCGCCGGCCACCTGCCGGCCCGTTGGGCCGTTCCCGGGGCCGGTCGGCGCGGTGGTCCGGCACCGGGCCACGGGGGCCTGGATCGCGGTGTTCATGGCCAAGGCCGGCGGCACCTTCGCACGTTCCGGCTTCTACTGGACGACCTCGCGCGACCTGCTCGCCTGGGACGCGCCGCGCCTGCTCCTCGAAGGCGCGACCCTGTACGACGATCCCTGCACGGCGACCGCGCCGCTGATCGCCTACCCGTCGCTCCTCGATCCGGGGTCGCGGGGGCGCAACTTCGACGATGTCGGCGACGGGGCGCTGCTGACCTACGCGACCCTGCGCGTCGCGGGCTGTACGATCACCTCCGACCGGGACCTGCTGCGCCGCCCGGTGGCGATCCGGGTCTGGCCGTGAGGGGCGCGGCCTCGTCGGGAAAGCCCCGGGCGATCGTGCGAGACGATGCTGCCACCTGAAGGCCAAGCGCGAATCGCGCCGGGCCCGGCCCGCTACCACGAGGATCTCATGGACGCCGAAACCCGGGAGCCGTCGACGATCCTGGAGGCTCCGGCGCTGCGCGCGCAGTTCGGCGCGGTCGGACCGCTGGCCGCCGGCAAGGTGCTCGACCACCTCGACGATTACGCACGCCGGTTCATCGCCCTCGCGCCGTTCCTGGTGCTGGCGAGCGCGGACGCGGCCGGCCAGGCCGACGCGAGCCCCCGGGGCGACGCGCCGGGCTTCGTGGCCGTTCCCGATGCCCGAACCCTGGTGATCCCGGATCGACGCGGCAACAACCGGATCGACAGCTTCCGCAACGTCATCGAGAACCCCGGCGTCGGGGAGATCTTCTTCGTGCCGGGCATCGACGAGACCCTTCGGGTGAACGGCACCGCCGCGGTGACGCAGGACCACGCCCTGCTCGAGCCGCTGGCCGCCCAAGGCACGGTGCCGACAATCGGGCTGATCGTGCGGGTGCGCGAGGCGTTCTTCCATTGCGGCAAGGCGCTGATGCGCGCGCAGCTCTGGGATCCGGCGCGCCACGTCGCCCGCGATACCTTTCCAAGCCTCGGGCGCATCCTGGCCGAGCAGACCGCGGCCTCGGGGGTCGCGGACGCCGAGGGGCAGATCGCGGATTCCTACCGCACGCGGCTCTACTGACGGGGGCGCCTCGTCTCGGGGGCGCCGCACGCGCTCCGGCCTTGCCGTGCTCCGGAGGGAGGGCGATACCTCAGTGCCTGCCGCCAGAGGATCCCGGATGCCCGAGGAGATGACGCACTGCCCGGCCGGAGCCGGAGCTGCCCGGTCCCGCGACCCGGCCGCGCCCGGGGCAGGGGCCGTTGGAGCGGGAGCCGTTGGAGCGGGAGCCGTTGGAGCCGGGGCCGTTGGAGCCGGGGCCGTTGGAGCCGGGGCCGTTGGAGCCTTCGCGGTGGGGGCTTTGGCGTTCGGGGCTGTGGCGCTCGGCGCGTTCGCGATCGGCCGCCTGTCGGTCGGCCGTGCCCGGGTCGGGGCCCTGGAGGTGGGATCCTTGAAAGTGGAATCGTTGACGGTGCGATCCCTGGAGATCGATACGCTGACGGTTCGGACGCTGCGCCTCCCCGACGCGGAGCGCTGACGCATCATCCTCCGGGTGATCGCCCGCGCCCGAGGCTGGCCCGCGGGCTCCCGATCGCGTAGCGTTTCATCCGTCATATCGGACATGCCCGCGAGGTCAGGCCGCGATGAACGACAGGACCAAGCCCTTCCGACCTGGCGACGCCATCGACGTCCTCGGCGAGATGGAGGGCGATTTCGTCCTGCCGCTCTGCCTGCCGAAGCCCAGCCTGCTCGTGGGCGAGGACCTCGCCATGGTCGTCCTCGATACGATCCTCGGTCAGCGGGTCGGGCTTCCCCTCAGCCTGCAGGGCGCGGCCGACCTGTACGCGGTGCTGGGCGAGGCCCTGCGGCTGCTGCAGACGCCGGACGGCGGCTCGATCCAGTAATTGGAACGCCGCCGCCCGCGGTCACGCCTCGGGCTCGGCATCCGGCGCGGCGCCGTCCGAGCGCTCGCCCCGGGCCACCTCGCGCAGGGCCGAATCCGGCAACGGGCGCTGCAGCTTGAGCGCCTCGGCGGTGGGAGCCTCCAGCCAGGCCGCCCATTCCTCCGGCTCGGTGAGGACGACCGGCATCGCTTTCGGGTGGACCGGGCCGACGACCCCGTTCGCCTCCGTGGTCAGGAAGGAGAACAGGCGGTGCTCCTCGGGGACGCGGTCCGGGTTCTCCCGCTTGGTCCCGCGGACGCCGGTCCAGGACCGCCAGATCCCCGCGAAGGCGAACAGCGGACGGTCCTCGTCGCGGGCGAACCAGACCGGGATCTTGCGCGGCTTCGTGTCGGCGTACTCGCTGAAGGCGTTGGCCGGCACCAGGCAGCGATGCGCCGGGCCCAGCCAGGGCCGCCAGTGCGGGCTCGCGGCGTTGCGGACGTTGGTGACGGGATGCTCGCCGAAGGCCTTGGGGCCGGGAATGCCCCAGCGCATCAGGGCGAGTTCCCGGCCCTCCGCGCCGTTCCAGACCACCGGGGCCATCTGGTCGGGGAAGATCGCGGGCAGCGGCGGCAGGTTGCCGGTGCGGTCGCTGGTGGTTTCGAAGGCGCGGCGCAACCCGGCGGGGCCGGTGCGCAGGCTGTAGAGGTTGCACATGAGGGCTGGCTGGGGGCTCTGGGAGATCTCGGCCGGTTCGGGCGGCGGTGAAATGATCGGCGCAGCTTCGTGACGGACCCTGTCGCCAGCTGGGTGTAAGCAAATACTGGAACCGGACCACGTGAGCGAAAACTGATATGGATCAGGATCGTTCGCGGAGCGATTGTTCGGCGGCACATTGCGCAGCCGGAACCGCGGGCCCATTCCGCAGGACGTACCATGCCGCAGCTGCCGGATCTGCCGCCAGATGCGCCCACGCAGACCAGGCGCGTGGTCGGACGGACACCCCTGTAGGCGGCACAGGCGGGTCTCTGGCGCTACGCGGGCTATCGCCGGCGGTATTCCCGTCGGGCCGCCCGCATCCTGGGCCTTCCCGCCGTGGGGCGTGCCGCAGGTCTGCCGCTCGCGCAGGCCGCCGCGTTCGTGCATCCGGAGGATCGCACGGCCTTCATCGAGCCGATCCAGGGGCTTCACCGGGCGGACGGCCCCGTGCGCACGATGTTCCGGACGACGCCGGTCGGCGGTGCGTGCCGGATCATCCTGGTGCAAGGGCGGTTCAAGCGACGATGGCCGCCCGTCGGGCCCTGCAGACGGCGCCTCCGCTATCGACGACGCTGATTCTGGCCTTGGATTCACGCCTGATGGCGCGGGGCGGGAGGTCGCGACCAAGCTGTCGGGCCGCACGACCGCCTAGACTGCCGTCCCGAACGGCGGCTGCCGGCTTGCGGGGCAGGACGACCTTGATCGGCTTGCCGCGTCGGTCGAGGATCGGATTGTAGGTCGCCTGCAGCCAGATCTCGCGACCGTCCTTGCCCATGCGCTTGAACTCGCCAGCCTGGAACTCGCCGCGCCTGAGCGCCGCCCAGAACGCGCGGTAGGCCTCGGTCTCCCGGAAGGCCGGGGCGACCAGCATCGCGTGGGACTGGCCGCGAACTTCGTCGAGCCGGTAGCCAACCGCGTCGAGGAAGTTCGTGTTGGCCGCCAGGATCGTGCCGTCGAGCGCGAACTCGATGACGGCCTGAGACCGGTCCAAGGCCTCTACTTTCGAGCGGAGATCCTTATCGAACAGTACGGCCCTTGCACGCATCGTCCCTGTTACGAGATCTCGACGGCTGTGATACGATTCGGAAAATTCCGAACAATAAAATAGGTCGATTAGGTATGTAATAGTTCATCAACGGAGCGTTAATATCAGAGTCTAATCCCGAGGCAATTGATTTTCTGCGCGCTTGGGGATGATAAAATCAGTCTTATTTCACAAGATAAAAACGATTTCAGTTTTGAATAGATGAGCCGCCGGGCTTAGACCATCGATGATTTTATAAGCGACGGCCCCGCGCGGCATGCCGAGGCGCGCAGGTTTATGCTGACGGGTCTGTTTTTGGTGTGTGGATCATGCCCCGGACGGACCGGCAATTCGGCGCGATCGGTCCTTTCTTGCTTTGGGTGATGCGCTTGCTGGCCGGCGCCGAAAGGCGCCGGGACCTCCGGCCGGTTGCGTCAGCCGGAGGTGTCAGACGCGTTGCCGGCTCAGCGCGGGGTCGCCGTCGGCTTGAAGCTCCACAACTCCGTCGGTAGCGCGATCGGGGCGCCCTCCTTGTAGAAGGCGGAATCCTGGATGTGCGAGGTCGTGACGTAGACCGTCCCGTCCGGTCCCTGACTGAACGTGTCCGGCCAGCGCAGGCGCGGATCCTGGATCAGCGTGGTCACCCCGGACGCCTTGGACGCGAGGTCGCGGACCTTGATGGAATCGTCCTGCGGCGACGTCACGTACATGCGGCTGCCGTCGCGATCGATCAGCAGACCGTCGGCCGGCCCGTTCTCCCCCGCGGTGACGACCTTGCCGGCGAGGGTCTTGTCGGCCAGCATCTCCGGCACCAGCGATGCCGTGACCCAGCCGGTCAGCGCGTCGGTCGGCAGGCTGTACAGGGTCTTGCCCTTGATCGCCTGCCAGTACAGCGTCTTGCCGTCCGGTGAGAGGGCGATGCCGTCGGCCGAGAACTCGACGCCGCGCCCGTCCGGCCGCCGCAGGGGCTTGCCGTCATACGTCACGGTCACGGCCGGATCGGGCATGGTCGCGGACACGCCCGCGAGCAGCCGCTTGGCCTTCCCGGAGTCGATGTCGACCACCACCAGGGCGCCCTCGGCACCGGAATCGGTGAGGTAGGCGGTCTTGCCGTCGGGCGAGATCCGCACGTCGTTCAGATAGGAGCCCTGCGGGGCCACCGTCTCGTCGAACGCGATCGTCTTGGCGACCGTGTTGGTCTTCAGGTCGATCGCCACGAGCTTCGGGCCATCCTTGACCACGGCCGCCATCGCGGGGGCGGCGGCATCGACGACCCAGAGCCGGCCCTGCCGGTCGGCGACCACGCTCTGCACGCAGACGAAGTGGGTTTTCGGGTCGATCTCGCCCTTGCGGGCGTTGCGCCATGAATTCCACGCCTCATCGGGATACGGGACGGGCTTGCCGTCCTTGATCTCCGCCACCGAGACCGGCGAATCCTCGGTCCAGCGCGGGAAGTTCACGAAGATCCGGCCGTCCTGCGCCACCGTCACGCCGGTGACCTGATGCTGGAAGTGCGCGACCTGCGTCAGCGCGGTCGAGCCGGCCGGCGGCGGCGAGGTGGCGGCCACGGGCTCCTGCGCCAGGGCCGGCCCGGCGAGGGTGCAGAGAAGGAGGGGCAGAAGGGTGTGGGCGGCCGGCATCGTCATACGGGATCGGTCCTAAGAAGCATCGGCGGTCGAAGCCCCGGTCCCTGAGGACCGGGGCCGTCTCGATGGCGGGGAACGCGCCGCGCGCGGGTCAGTTCGGGTGGAACACCACCTTCACGCAGCCGTCCTTCTTGTCGCGGAAGGTCTTGTACAGGTCCGGGCCGTCGGCGAGGTTCGTGGACCGGTGGGTGATCATCGACGTCATGTCGAACTTGCCCTCTTGGATCAGCTTGGTCAGCGTCTCCAAGTAGCGCTTCACGTGGGTCTGGCCGCTCTTGAGGGTCAGGCCCTTCTGCACGATCGAGCCCATGTTGACCGGCACCGGCCCGCCATAGACGCCCGGCACCGAGACGATGCCGCAGGGGCGCACCGCCTTGATCGCCTCGGCCAGCGCGTAGGGCCGCTCCGTGGAAGTCAGCTTTTCCTGGAGGGTCGAGAGCACGCCGGTGAGGCCGCCATGGCCCGCGCTCGCCTCCATGCCGACGCAGTCGATGACGCCGTCCGCGCCCTGGCCCTTGCTGATCTCCTGGATCCGCTCGAACACGTCCTCGTTCATGAAGTCGATGACGTCGGTGGCGCCGGATTTCTTCGCGAGGGCGAGGCGCTCGGGCAACGTGTCGATGGCGATGATGCGCCCGGCCCCCATGATCTTGGCCGACTGGATCGCGAACAGGCCGACCGGCCCCGCGCCCCAGATCGCGATGGTCTCGCCGCCCTGGATCTCGCAATGCTCGGCGCCCTGCCAGCCGGTGGGCAGGATGTCGGTGAGGAACAGGACCGACTCGTCGTCCATGCCGTCCGGCACCTTCATGGGCGCCACGTCCGCCATGGGCACGCGCACGTACTCGGCCTGCCCGCCGGCATAGCCGCCGGTGAGGTGCGAGTATCCGAACAGGCCCGCGGTCGGGTAGCCGAACTGCGCGGCCGCCATCTCGCCGTTGCGGTTCGAGCGTTCGCAGACCGACCAGTTGCCGAGCTTGCACTGGCGGCAGGCGCCGCAATTGATGTTGAACGGCACGACGATGCGGTCGCCCTTCCTGAACTTGGTGAAGCCCTGGCCGACCTCGACGACCTCGCCCATGAACTCGTGGCCCAGCACGTCGCCGGACTTCATGGTCGGCATCTGGCCGTCCATCAGGTGGAGATCCGAGCCGCAGATCGCGCAGCTCGTCACCTTGATGATGACGTCGCGGGCATCCTCGATCACCGGGTCCGGCACCGTGTCGCAGCGGATATCGTTCTTGCCGTGCCAGCAGAGTGCCTTCATCGGGACGGTTCTCCAGATCGGGGAAATACGGCCGCGCTGTGCGGCCTCGCCAGGGCAAGCGCCCGGCCGTACGGTCAAGTTCCGTTGCGGTGACGCGCAGGGCCGTGCCGCTAGCGAGCGACCGAGGCGGCCCCCGGAATTCGGTTCCCGCGGCATCCCATGCCTTCGAAGCGCGACCGCGGCCGATTCGATCGATCCTGGCGCGACCGTGGAACCCCGGACGGGCCTCGACGGGTTATCGGCCATCCCTTCCGAGCCTGGGCGAGCCGTTCCGGCCATCGTCCTTGCGCGATGCCGTGTGCGAGGCCCCATGCCGAAAAGCCCGATCCTTCAACCCGTCACCATCGGCGACCTGACGCTCAAGAACCGGGTGGTGATGGCACCGCTGACCCGCAGCCGCTCCAACAACGAGGGCGTGCCGCCGGATTTTGCCGCCGATTATTATGGGCAGCGCGCGAATGCCGGGCTGATCATCTCCGAGGCGACCAACATCTCACCGCAGGGCGTCGGCTACGCCTACACGCCGGGGATCTGGTCCGACGCGCAGGTCGAGAGCTGGTCGCGGATCGTGAGGACGATCCACGCCAATGACGGGCGGATCTTCCTGCAGCTTTGGCACACCGGCCGGATCTCCCATCCCGACCTGCAGCCGGGCGGCGCATTGCCGGTCTCGGCCTCCGCGATCAAGCCCGAGGGGACCGCGTTCACCCAGGACGGCATGAAGCCCCACGAGACGCCGCGGGCGCTGGAGACCGACGAGATCCCCGGGATCGTCGCCGATTACCGACGGGCCGCGGAGAACGCCAAGCGGGCCGGCTTCGACGGCGTCGAGATCCACTCGGCCAACAATTACCTGCTGGAGCAGTTCGTCCGCGATTCCACCAACAAGCGCACCGACCGGTACGGCGGGTCGATTGAGAACCGCTTGCGCTTTCCCCTGGAGGTGGTCCGGGCGGTCACCGAGGTCTGGGGCGGCGGCGCCCGCGTCGGCATCCGGCTCTCGCCCGCCACCACGCAGCCCGGCGAGACGCCGCTCGATTCCGACCCGCACGCCACCTACGGCGCCTATGTCGACGCGCTGAACGGCTTCGGGCTGCTCTACGTCCACACGATCGAGGGCGTGACCCAGCAGACCCGCGATGTTCCGGACGGGATCGACTTCCTCGATCTGCGCCGCCGATTCAAGGGCGCGTATATCGGCAACAACCAGCTGACCCTCGACCTCGCGGAGACCGAGCTGGCGGAAGGCCGGGCCGACCTGTTCAGCTTCGGCCGGCCCTACATCGCGAACCCGGACCTCGTCGAACGGCTCGCCAGCGGCGCACCGCTGGCGGAGGCGCCGAAGCCCTACTGGTACGGCGGTGGCGCCAACGGCTACTCCGACTGGCCCGGCATGAACGGTCCAGTCCCGGTCCGACGCTGATCGGACGGGATCGACGGCTCCTCCGTCCCAGCAGGGACGGGGGCCGGAACCTGTGAATGTTTCACGGGAAACATTCCGGCGTTTCCCGTTTCGTAACCCATCCGGAATCCGGCGGGGGTGACGGGCTCTCAGACGATCCCGTCGATCCCGATCCCGAGCTGCTCCGGCCCGCGCAGCGACGCGCCAGGCCGGTAGGGCGGCGGGTCGCGCAGCAGGCGGGGCGCCACGAGGCGGCGGCTCAACGCCACCAGGGCGATCTCGGCCTCGATCCGGGCGAGCGGTGCGCCGATGCAGTAGTGCAGGCCGCCGCCGAAGCCGAAATGCTGGATGTCCACTCGGTCCGGATCGAACCGGTCGGGGTCGGAGAACCGTTCCGGGTCGCGGTTCCCCGCGGCGAACAGCAGGATCACCGGGGCGCCCTTCGGGATCGTCTCGCCGGCCATGGTGATCGAACCCAGCGCCTTGCGGGTCCGAAAATGCACCGGCGGTTCGTAGCGCAGCACCTCCTCGATCACCTGCGGCGCCAGCTCCGGGTCGGCGCGCAGGCGCTCGAGTTCGCCCGGGTGGCGCAGCAGGGTGAGCATCGCGTTGGTGATGAGGTTCACGGTGGTCTCGTGGCCCGCGACCAGGAGCAGGACCGCGGTGGCGATCAGGTCGAAGTCGCTGAGCTGCTTCCGGCCATCCGGACCGGGGGCGGCCAGCCCGCTGAGCATGTCGTCGGCCGGGCGCCGGCGCTTCTCGCGGATGAGGGCGCGCATGTAGGCGGCGATCGCGTCGAAGGCCCCAACGATCTGACGGCGGGTTTCGGCGTCGTGGTGGGCATCCGGTTCCACTGCGGTGGCGAGCTGCGTCGCCCAGACCTGGAAGCGCGGCTCGTCCGCCTCGGGGACGCCGAGCAGTTCGCAGATCACCGTGACGGGCAACGGGTACGACAGGTCGCTCACCAGGCAGATCTCGGAGCGCCCCCGGCAGGCGTCGATGAGCTGATCGACCTCGCGGGCGATCCGGTCGCGCAGGCCGAGCACCCGGGTGATGGAGAACTCGCGCATGACCAGACTGCGCAGGCGGTCGTGGTCCGGCGGGTCGCGGAAGATCAGCGGCCGGTGGGTCGCGGTGATGCGGTTCTTGATCGGGTTGAGGATGAGGTCCTTGAGCGGGTTGCCGGTGCGCGGCCGGCGGGGTGGCGGCAGGTCCTCCGAGCTGAGGCGCGGATCGAAGATCAGCCCGCGGATCGCCGCGTGGCCGCTCACCACGTAGCTGCCGTCCGGCTGGCGCCAGACCGGGCGCTGCCGCAGCCGCGCATAGAGCGGGTAGGGATCGGCCCGGTTGGCCGGGTCCGTCACGGCGGCGAACAGGGCCTCGTCGGACATCGGGTCAGCCATGGGCGGCCTCGGCGGAAGGACGCGCCGGCGGGAAGCCCGGCGCTGCGGTCTCGATCCGGGGCTGGTCCGTGGCGTCGAGGATCGGGGGGAAGGCGGCGCCCGCCTCGATCGCCTCGGCATAGGCGGGCAGCCACCGGGCCTGGTCGAACGAGACCGCCGCGATGCTGCGCCCGGCCCGGCCGTAGACCGCGAGGAAGCGCCGGGACGCGCGCGTTCCCTGCACCACCGCGACGGCGTCGGCGCCCTCGGTGAGACCCACGGCCTTGATGTTGATCCCGAACTGGCTGGACCAATAGGCCGGAAGATGCACGTAGGCGCGCTGATCGTCCGGGGCGGCCAGCATGTTGCGGGCGGCGTGGGCCGCCTGCTCGACGGCGTTGCCCCAATGCTCCACCGAGACCAGCCGGTCGCCGTAGAGCCGGATCGGCCAACGGGCTACGTCACCGGCCGCGTAGATGTCGGGGCAGGGCACTCCGTCCGTGTCCAGGACCCGGCAGGCCGCGTCGCAGGTGACGCCGCCGGGATCCGCCGTCAGGCCGGCGCCCCGGAGCCAGCCGGTGGCGCGGGTCGCGCCCAGAGCGGCGATCACGAGGTCGGCCTCCACGGTGCCGCCGTCCGCGAGGCGGGCCCGGGCGACCCGGCCGGCCGCGTCGCCCTCGAATCGCAGTACCTGGGCGCCGGGGCGGAACACCGCACCGGACTCGCGCAGGCGCGCGGCGATCACGCCGCCGACCCAGGTTCCGAGAGACCGGGCCAACGGGGCCGGGTTGGGATCGACCAGGGTCACCGGCAGGCCGAGGTCGCGCAGGCAGGAGGCCGCCTCGCAGCCGATCAGCCCGCCCCCGACGATGAGGACTCGGCGAGGCCCGGCCAGGAGGTCCGCCCGGAGGGATGCGGCGTCGTCACGGCCGCGCAGGGTATGGATGCCGGCGAGCCCGCCGCCGGTCTCGGCCGGCCAGGGACGGGACTCGGCCCCGGTGGCGATCAGCAGTTTTTGATAAGCCAGCTCCGTACCGTCCGCGAGGCGGAGTGTGCGAGCCTTCCGGTCGAGGGACACGGCCGCGTTCCCCAGCCGCCAGCGGGCGCGCAGGCGCGTGCGCTCCGGCAGCCGGCTCGCCTCCGGCCTCAGCTCTCCCGCCAGCACGTGCTTCGACAGGGGTGGACGATCGTAGGGCCGATACGGCTCGGCTCCCACCAGGGTCAGCGGCCCGTCATAGGAGCCGTGCCGCAGGGCCTCGGCGGCGCGCAGGCCCGCCAGCGAGGCGCCGATCACCACGATACCGGCGGGCTCGGCGGTCACGGCAGATCTCCGTCATCCGGCCCGGCTTGCAGGCTGATGGCGCGAACCGGGCAGGCCTGGACGGCGCGCTCGATCGCGCCACGCCGCTCGGCCGGCGGGGCCGGATCGTAGAACAGGATCTCGTGGCCCCGGATCGCGAAGGCGTCCGGGGCCGTGTAGCAGCATTGGGCGTAGCCCTGGCAACGGTTGAGGTCGACCACGACCCGCAGCGCCGGATGATCGGTCGCCGGCTTCACGCCGACCTCGCCATCGGGACGGCCGTGCCGCTGTTGTGTGCCGGGCCGGAGCGGACCAGCGCGTCGATGGCCCCCAGGATGCCGGCCATGGCGTCCCGCGCCGCGAAGGCCTCCTGCAGGGCCATGGCCCGCTGCCGGAAGCCGGGCTCGCCGAGCACCCGCGCCACGGCGTCCCTCAGGGCGTCGACCCCCGGCGCGTTGGTGGCGAGGTTGAGGCCGACCCCGGACCAGCCGATCCGGGCGTTCACCTCCGCCTTGTCCTCGGTCAGGCCCGCCGAGACGATCGGCACGCCATTCGAGAGCGCCTGCGAGACGCTGCCGTAGCCGCCATTCGTGACGAGCACGCTCACCCGCGGCAGCAGCTCCCGGAACGGCAGGAACCGCGCGACCCGCGTGTTGGCCGGGATCGGCCCGCGCAGCGCCTCGACCGGGCGGCCGCCCGTGGTGGCGAGGACCAGAAGGTCGTCCCGGTCGGCGAGGGCGGCCAGGGTCGGCTCGACCAGCGCGCCGAAATCGGCGTTGGCGAGGGTGCCCTGGGTGACCAGCACCACGGGCTTGTTGTCGGCGTTGGCCCGTTCCAGCTCCGGCCACCAATCCGGCAGGGGCGCCGGCGGGGCCGGGGGCTGGAGCAGGCCGATGAAGCGGACGCCCGGCGGCAGCGTGCCGTAATCGTACTCGAAGCCCGGCACGGTCGGCTGGAGGAACAGGTCGGGCAGGACCACCACCGCGTGCGGCAGGGACGCCGGCAGCGGCGCCGCGCCCAGCCGCGCGAGCTGCGCGTCCGCGTAGGCCCGGACCGGGTTGGCGAAGGCGGCATCCATGCCCGCCTTCAGGGCGGCGTAGCGGGCGAGTTCGGACGGGTCGCGGGCGGGCGGCAGGCCCAGGCCGATCGGAGCGTGGTCGGGCCGCTCGAGGAACAGGAAACTGATGTTGGCGGTGACGATCGGCGGGCGCGGCGCCCTGTCGAGGAGCAGCGGCAGCACGCCGAGGAACATGCTGCCGGCCACGATCACGTCCGGCGCATCCTCGGCGATCTGGGCCCGCAGGGCGGCCGTCTGGACCGGCATGGGATCGATGAAGCGCCGCTGGAACTCGCTCCGGAACCGCTCCGGGCCAGGGGGCAGCGTCGTCTCCAGGAAGCCGGCGGAATCGTTGTCCGCGTAGGGCGCGAAGCCCAGGCCCGCCGCCTCGACCTTCGCCCGGAAGACCGGGTCGGTCAGCACCCGCACGGTGTCGCCCCGGGCGGCCGCGGCGCGGCCGATGGCGAGCAGCGGGTTCACGTGGCCGGTGAGCGGCGTGGCGGCAATCAGGATCTTCATCACGGCCTCCTCGGGCGACGCCGGCCATGCCCGCGCGCCCTGTCGATCTCGGCGTCCCGCATGCGGACGCCGAAGGCGCGGCTCGGCCCGCTCCCTCTGTCAGGGAGAATCGTCGACGGACGGGCCGAGTTACCGGTACAGATCCGGGTTCGTGCGGCAACGCACAAATCCTGCCACCGTGAAATTTCGCGAAGACTGTCACTGCCTCCGAGCGGAGCTTGCGAAGGTCTTATTCACGCGATTGCTTGCGCCGGTTCAAGCCGCGCATCCGCCGACACTGCTCGCAGGCACGCCCTCGAAAGTAGTAGTGGCTATTGCGGGCTTAATAAGTAGATAGCCACCCTTGACCGCGCTCGTTTGCGCCAGTCATATCCTCAAATACTGATATAACAAAATATTGGTTAATACCCTAAGGTTCGTTATTCATTTCGATGGCGAGGCGACGGGGCTGATGCGAGCTGAGGGGAGCGGCAGATGAGGAAGAGCCTTTCACGTGTCGTCGCTGTGATGGCCATGGCCATGGCGGCGCAGGCCTTGCCGGCGCGGGCGCAAACGATCGATCTCGCCCTCGGTGCGGGGTACCGATCTTTCGATTTCGGCGGTCAGGGCTCGGGGCTGCCGACGTTCTCCTTCAGCCTGGCCGGGCCGGGAACGTTCTCGATCGTGGATTCCTATCTCAGCGGTGATCAGTTCCGGATCAACGTGACATCATCCACGGGCGTGACGATCTTCTCAGGGCTCACATCCACGCCCGCGCTCGGGAGTTACGCGGGCTCGGCTTTAGACGCGTTGCAGAATCCCGCCTTCAGCTCGGCGCAGATCCACCTGAGCGCCGGCACCTACACGGCCGGCGGGTTTGCCGAGGCGAGCCCCTACGGAGCCGGCGGGGCGTTTGCCGGCCTGTTCGAATCCAGCGCCGCTGCCGGTGCCGGTGGCGCTTCCGGTGGCGCGCCCTCGCCCGAGATCAACGCGATCCTGGGTCTCGCGCTTGCCGGCGGCACCGTGACCTTCCTGCGTCGCAGGCGTCGCGAACAGTCCGGGCCGGCCGCCGCCTGAGAGCGCCGCCGTGGCCGACATCCTGGCCGGGCCGGGTATGGCCCTCGCGCGCCCGTCGAGCCCGCCGGTCCACGCCGCGCGCTGGAGCCTGCTGGTCTTTGCCTGCGGCACCTCCCTGTCGGCCGCCCTGCAGCGCCTGCTGCTCGAGCCCGATCCGGGCCTTCAGCGCCTCGTCGAACTCAAGTTCGGCGAGGTGTT
Source organism: Methylobacterium sp. WL1 (assembly GCF_008000895.1). Taxonomy (NCBI): domain Bacteria; kingdom Pseudomonadati; phylum Pseudomonadota; class Alphaproteobacteria; order Hyphomicrobiales; family Methylobacteriaceae; genus Methylobacterium; species Methylobacterium sp. WL1. The sequence continues at coordinate 5,412,303 of NZ_CP042823.1, forward strand.
CGCCGCGCTGGCGACGGCGGTCCTCCTGTTCACCGCCCGTGAGGTCCGCCCGGCGCTGACGCGGTCCGACCTCGGTATCCTGGTCGCCGGTGCGCTCACGTGGTTCCTGCCCGAGCCCCACGCGGTCTACGCCGGCATGACGCTCGTCGCGGCGTGGTTCCTCGTCCGGCGCTCGGAAGACCGTCTGCTCGCCGATATCGGTCAGATCTGGCTGGCGCTGTCGGTGTGCGAATTGTGGAGCAAGCTCGTCTTCAAGCTGTTCTACCACGCCATCGAGCCGTTCGAGGTGGCCGTGATGGCCTGGGTCGGGCGCCTCGCGTTTCCCGGCCTGCACGCCACCGGCGTCTATCTCAGCACCCGCCCGGACTGGTCGATCGTGATGCTGGAGGGCTGCTCGGCGTTCCACAACCTGTCGCTGGCGGCCCTGATCTGGCTGTGCGTGCTCAAGATCGCCGGGCGACCGATCGGCCGCGGGGCGCTGGGAGCCCTGGCGGCGAGCGCAATCCTGGTCGTCGCGATCAACATCGCCCGGATCCTGGCGATGCTGCCGTCGGCCGAGGCCTATCATCACTGGCACGACGGGGCCGGCTCGGTGACCGTGGCGCTGGTCTCGGTGGCGGCCTCGCTGCTGCCGATCATCATCCATGTCGAGAGGTCGCCGTGCCCGGTCGCGTGTCCCGTTTGACCAGAGCCGACCGCGCGGGCCTGGGCGCCCTGTGCCTGCTGCTCGCCCTGTCGGTCTCGATGCGGGTCCAGGCCTACGGGACCGGCGCGCCCACCCCGGAACCGGCCGCCGCCGTCGCGGCGGTCGATCTCGGCGCGGGCGTGGTCCTGACCCGGGCCGAGGCCGTGCGCCGGGTGATCTGGACCGCCGCGTGCCCGCGCCCGGTGGTGGCCGACTTCGTCGAGCCCTCGCCCCATGGCACGGACACGTCCCTCGCCGCGCCGCGCGATCCGAACGACCGCGTCGTCTACGTCTACCGGGGCTGGACTCTCGACGGCCCCCGGGCCGCGATGGCGCTGGGCGTCCTGCATGTCGTGCACCGGGCCGGCGCCGTCCTGCGGATGCGTTCGGCCTCGGCGCGGACCGCGCTGGCCGTGAAGCTGGTCGTGCCGGCGGGATGCGACACCGCGCCGGACGAGGCCATGACCGCATTGCGGCGGGTGCGGGGCTAGCGCATCGTACTGGATGTCGGGACCGGTGCGATGCACGAACTCCTTGGTTCGCATCATCTTCTTTTCTGGAAAGCCGGCCGCAACCCTTCCGGACGATGCCCTCGACCCGGGCTTCGGCGGAGACATGCGCCGCCCGGCATGTCCGCTCGCGCGGGGCCTGTTCCGGGATCGCCTTCCCTGACGGTCCGGGTGTCCGGGAAAGGGTCGCGCATCATCCGCGAGGGGGACGCCCTAATCCGCGACGATCACCCGGTTCGGCAATTCGTCCGGATCGTGGGGGCCGGCCGGGAGGTGCTCCGCCAGGCAGGCGCCGATGCGCTCCACCGCCACGGTCAAGCCGCCCTCGATCTCGCCGCGCGCCAGCGCCCCGCCGAGTTCGGCCAGGATGCCGTCCCAGGCTTGCGCCGGGATGCGCCCGAGCACGCCGAGATCCGTGACGATCTCGGCGTGGCGCTCGGCCAGGGACAGGTAGAGCAGCACGCCGGTGCGGGACCGGGTCCGGCTCAGGCCCCGGGACCAGAACGCCCGCTGCCCGGCCTCGCGGGCCCGGGCGCTGCGCAGGCGGCGCGGCACCAGGGCGAGGCGCAGCCGCTCGATCTGGCTCAGGCCCAGGATCGCGGCGACCAGGGCCGCCTGCGCGAGCAGGATCGTGACCGCACTCCAGCCGGTCAGCGCGATCAGCGGCCAGGGCAGGATCAGCCCAGCGATCAGGGCGGCGAGCAGCACCACGGAGCGGTAGGCGCCCGCGCGGCGGCCGACCATCACGACGATCTCGCCGGACGTGCCGGCTTCGGCCCGGGACACCGCCTGGGCGAGGCGTGCGCGCGCGCCCCCGGGGAGAACGTCCGCGATCCTACCAGTCACCCGAGGCTCCCCGCCGCCGGAGGAGCCGCCCCCGCCGGAAAATCCGCCGCCGAAGCCGCCGGACGAACCGCCGTCCGAGTAGCCGCCGCTCCATCCGCCCGAGCCCGGGCCGGGCAGGAACACGATGCCGCCGCCCCGCCCGGCCCGTCCGCCCCGGTTCATGCGCCAGGCCACGAACAGGACGATCAGGAACAGGGCGATGAAGATCGCGACCTGCCCGGGATCGACCTCGTCGCTGCGGACCTGCGGCTTGCGTTGCCACTCCTGCGCATCCCCCGACAGGATCCCCAGGATCCCGTCGACGCCGGCATCGATCCCGCCGTAATAGTCGCCGGTCTTGAAGCGCGGCGTGATCGCGCTGGCGATGATCACCCGGGACAGCGCGTCCGTCAGCGCGCCCTCGAGCCCGTACCCGACCTCGATCCGAACCTTGCGCTCGCTCGGCGCCACCAGCAGCAGGGCGCCGTTGTTGGTCTTGGCCTGCCCGAGCTTCCAGTCCCGGAACAGGCGGTTGGCGTAATCCTCGACGGTCGTGCCCTGCAGGTTGGGCACGGTCGCCACCACGACCTGGTCCGAGGTCTTGTCCTCGTGCGCCTTCAGCTTGGCCTCGAGCGTCCCGCGCTGGTCCGGCGTGAGGATGCCGGCCGCGTCGACCACGCGGCCGGTCAGCGGCGGGAAGGTCAGGTCGGCTGCCAGCGCGCCGACCGCGTAGACGGCCAGGCACCCGAACAGCACGACCAGCGCGAGGAGGAGCCGCACCACCGTGGTGAGGCTCAAGCCCATGAGCCGCATCGATCTATCCGCGCTGTCTCTAGAACTTCACGTTCGGCGGACGGTCGGAGTTGGGCGTGGCCGAGAACGTCTCCATCGGCTTGGACTCCGGATACATGATCGCGGCGATCCAGCGGCCCGGGATGGTGCGCAGCTCGGTGTTGTAGGCCTGGACCGCCCCAATATAGTCGCGCCGCGCCACGGCGATGCGGTTCTCGGTGCCTTCGAGCTGCGATTGCAGAGCCAGGAAGTTCTGGTTCGACTTCAGGTCGGGGTACTTTTCCACCGTAACCAGCAGGCGACCGAGGGCCCCGGACAGCTGGTTCTGCGCGTCCTGGAATTCCTTGAACTTCTGCGGGTCGCTCACCGTCGAGGCGTCGACCTTCACGCTCGACGCCTTGGCGCGCGCCTCGGTCACGCCGATCAGCACGTCCTTCTCCTGCTGGGCGTAGCCCTTCACGGTCTCGACCAAGTTGGGGATCAGGTCGGCCCGGCGCTGGTACTGATTCTGCACCTCGCTCCAGGACGACTTCGCCTGCTCCTCCAGGGTCGGCACGCGGTTGATCGCGCCGCAGCCCGAGAGGCCGGTGGCAACCAGCAGGACCGTGAGCGCGCTCAGCAGGCGCGCCGCCGCGGAGGAGGGGCGCAGGGCGCCGGCATTCAGCATCGGAACCATTCGGGGGAACTCCCTTCCGGGCGAGGCCCGGTACACCGATCACAGTTCCGAGAGATAAGGCCGCGCCTTGTCAAGGTCAGGGCCGCGCCGGATTCCGGCTTGAGGGCCCCGGGGGCGACCCGGTAAGGGCCTCGGCAACGGCCGCGACCGGCGCGCGTTCGAGACAGCATGGGCGTGACCGCACGGGGACCCGGGATGGATGCAGAACTTGCCGACCACGTCAGGGCCGCGGCGGCGGCGGCAAGGCGCCACGCGCTGGCCTTCCGGGCGCCTGTGGACAAGGACGCGCTGCCCTGGTCGGTGATCGAGGCCTTCGACGCCCGGGTCCGCGGCCATGTCAAGCGCGACCGGCGGATCGAGGAGGAGCGCGACCGGGTGCTGATCGCCGCCGTGAACCTCGCCGAGACCCCGGGCGAGGAAGGCGAGGGCGCGGTCGCGGCCGCCCGCGCCGACCTCGTGGACGCCATCGACTACCTGGAGCAGGCTGTCCTGCGCTTCGGCGTGGTCAACCGGCAGGGCGCGAAGCTCGGTCACGGCGCGTACGGCCAGCCGGTCGGCGCGCGGGATTGGCGCGGCCCCCCGGGGGCCGCCAAGACGAGGCCGTAGGCATTCGCGAGACGCGTCCGACCGCGGCGACCGTGAGCCGCCTCGACCTCAAGACGCTGCGCCTGTTCGCGGCGATCTGCGAGGCCGGGACGCTCAACGGCGCGGCAAGGCGGGCGGCGATCGCCCCCTCGGCGGTGAGCAAGCGCCTGGCCGAGCTGGAGCGCGCGCTGGGCTGCGCCCTCCTCACCCGTGAGCCCCGGGGGATGCGCCCGACGCCGGCCGGCGAGACGCTGCTGCACCACACCCGCCGGATGCTGGCGAGCGCCGAGCAGATGGCGCTCGAACTGGCCGAGCACGCGCACGGCGTGCGCGGCTTCGTCCGGATGCTCGCCAACCTGTCGGCGATCGTGCAGTTCCTGCCCGAGGACCTCCAGGCCTTCCTGGCTGCGCAGGAGCAGATCCGCGTCGATCTGGCGGAGCGGCCGAGCGGCGGCGTGGTGCTGGGCGTCGAGGAGGGCGCGGCCGATCTCGGGATCTGCGCCGGCGGCACCGACACCCGTTCGCTCACCGCCTACCCGTATCGCGGCGACCGCCTGGTCCTGGTGATGCCGGCCGACCATCCGCTGAGCGGGCACGCCGCCGTCGCCCTCGCCGACACCCTCGACTACGACCATGTCGGCCTGCACGTGGAGAGCTCGATCTACGCCGCCCTGCGGGACGAGGCCCGGCGCCTCGGGCGGCCCCTGCGCCTGCGGATCCACGTTCCGAGCTTCGACGGGATCTGCCGGATGGCGCAGGCCGGGATGGGCCTCGGCACGATCCCCGAGGGGGTCTTCGCCCTGCTCGGGCCGCAGCTGAACCTCGCGGCGGTGCCGCTGACCGACCCCTGGGCGACGCGGACGCTCACCCTGGTGGTCCGCCCCGGCGCCCTGCCGCCCGCCGCCGCCCTGTTGCTGGATCACCTGCGCACGGCCGGGGGATAGGAGGGGCTTCCGTTCGCGTGCGGAGAACGCAGCCTCGCGCATGGCGTTTGGACATCGCCCGGAAGCCGGTCGTATCCTCCGGGCAAAGACAGGGAGAGAACGACGGTGTCAGGTCCGCTCAGCGGGATCCGTGTGCTGGAACTCGGCCAGCTCATCGCCGCGCCCTTCGCCACCAAGCTCCTCGCCGAGTTCGGTGCCGAGGTGATCAAGGTGGAGGCGCCCGACGGCGGTGACCCCCTGCGCACCTGGCGCAAGATGCACGGCGACACCTCGCTGTGGTGGTATCTCCAGTCGCGCAACAAGAAGTCGATCGCGGTCAACCTGAAGACCCCGGAGGGGCTCGACATCGTCAAGCGACTCGCCACCAGCGCCGACGTGGTGGTCGAGAACTTCCGGCCCGGCGGCCTGGAGAAGCTGGGGCTGGGTTGGGACGTGCTCTCGGCCCTCAACACGTCGCTCACGATGGTGCGCATCTCCGGCTATGGCCAGACCGGGCCGTACCGTGACCGGCCGGGCTTCGGCGCCATCGGCGAGGCCATGGGCGGGCTGCGCTACACCACCGGTTCCCCGGACAGCCCGCCGGCCCGGGTCGGCGTCAGCATCGGCGACACCCTGGCCTCGCTCCACGGCGTGATCGGCGCGCTGATGTCGATCCTGAACGTCAAGGTCAACGGCGGCGCCGGGCAGGTGGTGGACGTCTCGCTGGTCGAGAGCGTGTTCAACGTCATGGAGAGCTTGGTCCCCGAATACGACCTGCTCGGCGAGATCCGCACCCGCACCGGCGGCGCGCTGCCCGGCATCACCCCGTCCAACACCTACCCGACCCAGGATGGCGGCTACGTCGTGATCGCCGGCAACAGCGACCCGATCTTCCGCCGACTGATGCAGGCCATCGGCCGCCCCGACCTCGCCGAGGACCCGCGGATGCGCTCCAACGAGGGCCGCTCGCAGCACGCCGCGATGCTCGACGGCGTGATCGGAGACTGGTCGAAGGCAAGGAGCGTCGCGGACGCGCTGGCCGCCCTGGACGCCGCGGACGTGCCGGCGGGCCGGATCTACTCGGTGGCCGACATCGTCGCCGACCCGCACTACCAGGCCCGCGACATGATCCTTCAGGCCGAGCTGCCCGGCGGCACCCAGGTGAAGATGCCCGGCATCGTGCCGAAGCTGTCCGGCACCCCCGGGGCGGTGCGCTGGCCGGGGCCGGCGCTCGGCGCCCACACCGACGCGGTCCTGGCCGATCTCGGCCTGGACGCGGTCGCGATCCAGACGCTGCGCGATGCGGGAGCCGTGAAATGAGCGAGGCCACGATGCTGGTCCAGGAGGTCGCGCCCCGCGACGGCCTGCAGATCGAGGCGGCCTGGGTCGAGACCGCCGACAAGATCGCCCTGGTGGACGCGCTCTCGGATGCGGGCTTCTCCCGCATCGAGGTCTCGTCCTTCGTTTCTCCCAGGGCGGTACCGGCCCTGCGCGACGCCGCCGAGGTCTTCGCCGGGATCCGCCGCCGGCCCGGCACGGTCTACGTGGCGCTCGTCCCGAACCCGAAGGGCGCCGAGCGGGCGCTGGCCGCCGGGGTCGGCGAGATCAATCTCGTCGCCTCGGTGAGCGAGACCCACAACCGCGCCAACATGGGCATGAGCCCGGACGACTCGATCGCGGGCTTCTCCCGCATCATGGCGACCGTGACGGGCTCGGCCGTCCTGACTAATGCGACGGTCGCCACGGCCTTCGGCTGCCCGTTCGAGGGCGACCAGCCGGCCGACGCGGTCGTCGCGCAGGTGGAGCGCTATCGTGCGCTCGGCATCACCGGCGTGACGCTCGCCGACACCACCGGCATGGCCAACCCGCGCCAGGTCGAGCGCCTCGTCGCCCGCGTCCTGCAGATCGTCCCGGCCGAGCATCTGACGCTGCATTTCCACAACACCCGCGGGGTCGGCCTCGCCAACGTGCTGGCGGCTTGGCAGGCGGGCGCGCGCCGCTTCGATGCGGCGCTCGGCGGCCTGGGCGGCTGCCCGTTCGCCCCGGGCGCCACCGGCAACATCTGCACCGAGGATCTGGTCAGCATGGCCCACGAGATGGGGATCCCGACCGGCCTCGACCTGCCGGCCCTGATCGCCCTGTCCCGGGACCTGCCCCGGCTGGTCGGCCACCCGGTGCCCGGTCAGGTCGCCCAGGCGGGCCGGCCCTGCGACCTGCACCCGGTCCCACGGGCCGCCTGACACCGACGATCACAGCGCGAAAAAGCCGCTCACCGAAGGCGGCCCCGCGCATCCGGCTCGTCCGCGACGGGGCGGCCGGACTTCTCCAGGGAGGAACACGATGGCCATCGCGGTGACCGGCGCCCCCGCGCGCCCAGAGGATGTGACCGAGGCCGGCATCGTCCGGAAGGTGGCGTGGCGGCTGATGCCGCTGATCATGGTCTGCTACCTGTTCGCGTTCTTCGACCGGATCAACATCAGCTTCGCCAAGTTCCAGCTGCAGAGCGACCTCGGCTTCAGCAACGTCGCCTACGGGCTCGGCGCCAGCATGTTCGTCGTCGGCTACGTCATCTTCGAGGTGCCGTCGAACCTGTTCCTGTACCGGGTCGGCGCGCGCCGCTGGATCGCCCGGATCATGATCTCGTGGGGGATCGCCACCGCGCTGATGATCTTCATCCGCACGGAATGGCACTTCTACACCCTGCGCTTCATCATCGGCGCCATGGAGGCCGGCTTCGCGCCCGGCATCCTGTACTATCTGACCCTGTGGTTCCCGGCCTCGCATCGCGGGCGGATCACCTCGTTCCTGTTCGTGGCCTCGGCGTTCTCGGGCATCCTCGGGGCCCCGGTGGCCGGCCTGATCCTCGGGGGCCTCAACGGCGTCGCCGGGCTCGCCGGCTGGCAATGGCTGTTCCTGGCCGGCGGCCTGCCCTGCCTCGTGCTCGGCGCCCTGGTGCTGATGCGCCTCGACGACCGGATCTCCGATGCGCGCTGGCTGTCGCAGCCGGAGAAGGACCTGCTGTCCGCCCGGATCGCCCACCACAACCGAGAGATCGGCGACCATTCGCTCCTCGGCGCCCTCCGCCAGCCCGGCTTCCTGATGATCGGGCTGGTCTACTTCCTCCTCCAGATCGGCTCATACGGACTGAATTTCTGGGGGCCGGACCTGATCAAGACCGCCAGCGGCAGCAGCGCCGCCTATGTCGGCCTCCTCACGGCGGTCCCGTACATCTGCGGCGCGATCAGCATGGTGGTGGTCGGACGCCTGTCAGACGCCTCCGGCGAGCGGCCGAAATTCGTTGCCGCGCTGGCGATCGCCGCGGCCATCGGGTTCTTCACCGCCGGCCTGTTCGACCGGCAAATCGTGCCGCTGATGATCGCGCTGGCGCTGCTCGGATCCGGCATCGTCGCCTCGATCCCGACCTTCTGGACCCTGCCGGCCAAGCTCGTCACCGGCGTCGGCGCGGCCGGCGGCATCGCGCTGATCAACACGCTCGGCCAGTTCGGCGGCATCGTCAGCCCGGTGATGGTCGGCTGGGTCAAGGACCTGACCGGATCGACCACGCCGGCCCTCTACGTCATCGGGTCGCTCTGCCTGGTGGCGGCCGGCCTCCTGCTGTTCGCCATGCCGGCGAGCCTGCGCCGGAGCGACCGCGGCCCCTGAACGGCTTGCCGAGCCGCTACTCCGGGCTCAGCCCGACGGCGTAGCGGAAATCGCTGGGCGTCAGGCCGAAGCGGTTCTTGAAGCGGCGCGTGAAGTAGACCCGGCTGGTGAAGCCGCAGCCGGCGGCCAGGGTCTCGATCGTCAGGTTGGTGAAGGCCGGGTCGGTCAGGCGGTCGGCCGCGACCTCGAGCCGGCGTTGCCAGATCCAGTCGGAAACGTGCTGGCCGCGCTCGTGGAACAGTTCCTCGAGCCGGCGCAGCGACACGCCGACCGCGGCCGCCAGCTGCGGCGGGTCGAGGGTCGGATCGCCGAGGTTCGCCTCGACATGCGCCTTGGCCCGCTGGACCAGCACGTTGCCGCTCAGCGGCTGCGGCAGGTCCAGCGCCATCCGCTCGGCGATGCTCGCGACGATCAGGTCCACGCCGATCGACCCCATGCGGGCGGCCGCGACCGGGTCGAGCTGGTGATGCATGCGGCTCAACTCCACGAAGTAGCCCGTCGCCAGGTTCGCGGTGGCCAGGTCCGCGCCCACGGTCCGGGCCGCGTAGCGGTGTGCCGGCCCGAGCACGTCCTCCAGCCTTTCGCGCGGCATCTTCAGGTACAAGGATTGATTGCCCGGGCTCGTCGTCATCACCGTCGGCTGATGCTCGATCACCACCAGGTCGCCCGGCCGCTGCGTCGAGACCCGATCCCGCTGCTCGACCGTCGTGGTGCCGGCGAGCGTGAGGCCCACGCTGATGCAGCCCGCGTCACCCAGGCGGCGGATCTTGCCGGGTGTCGCCTCGCTGCGCAGTGGACCCTCCGAGACCCGGGTCATGGTGAGCGGGCCCAGCGTGGCGATCTCCAGCCGGGCCTCGAAGGGCGCGGCGTCGAGCTGCTGCTGTTCAAGGGGTAGGCGCTGCTCTTCCAGGGTCTCCAGCCAGCGTTTGAAACGCGCATCGATAGGAATATTATCGGTCGAAAACAATAATTTCATAGGTAAAATTCCGTTCTCGACGATGACACACGCTGAACAACGGCGCCACGGATCTCCGAAGTATTTGAGCCGAGCCTTGATCTATGACCGAAATTTATCCTGCTGGATTTAATACTTGTCAGACTTATGAGGCTACGAGGAATGTGTTGCGGCAATGTATACAAAAAATTTCATTGCGTATGCAAGCACGGCGCAGCATGGCCGATGCGGATTCACGTCGCGCGGGCGGGACAATCCCTGATCCGTCTCACGCTGCTTGGAACAGAAGCAGGACGGCGTGTCGCGACGGCGATGCGATCGCGCGCGAGCCTTGCCTTCGTTGCGATGGACCGGTGGGCCGCTACAGGGTGCCGATAAGGGCCGCGATCCGGTATTCCCGCGGCGACAGGCCGTGGCATTCCTTGAACCGGCGGGCGAAATGGGCCTGGTTGGCGAAGCCGCAGCCGAAGGCCACGGCGCCGATCTGCAGGTGGGCGCAGCTCGGGTCGGCCAGGCGCTTGGCGGCCGCCGCGAGACGACGCTGCCAGATCCAGTCGGAGATCTGCTGGCCGCGCTCGTGGAACAGCTCCTGCAGCCGGCGCAGCGACACGCCCACCGCCGCCGCGAGCTGGGGCGGGTCGAGGGTGGGGTCGCCGAGGTTGGCCTCGACGAACGCTTTGGCGCGCTGGACCACGACGGTCCCGTGCAGCGGCTGCGGCACCTCCTTGGCCATCCGCTCGGCGATGCAGGCCACGATCAGGTCCAGTCCGATCGTCGACATCCGCTCGGCCGAGTCCGGATCGAGCCGGTGGCGTATCTGGATCAGCTCGCGGAAGAACGTCGATGCCAAGCTGGTCGTGGCCAGTTCCGCCCCCATGGACAGCGCGGTGTAGAGCCGGGTCGGCCCGAGCACGCTCTCGAGGCGTTCGCGCGGCAATTCCAGGAACACGGCTTGGCTGCCCGGGCTCGTCGTCACCACGGACGGCCGATGATCGAGCACCACGATGTCGCCGGGCTTCTGGACCGAGTCCCGGCCGTCCTGAAGGCAGGTCGACGTGCCGGAGAGCTTGAACAGCACGACGGCCATGCCGGCCCGCTCGTGCTGGCGCGCGGCGTTGGGGGTCGTCTCGTTGCGCAGCGCGCCCTGCGTGACCCGCGTCATTCGCAGGGTGCCGACGTTGGCGAACTCCATCTTGCCGGCGAACGGGCTGTCGTCGAGGCGCGCGATCTCGATCGGCACCAGCCGCTCGAACAGCGTCTCCCGCCAGATCTTGAAGCGGTCCTTCGCGTGGAGGTTGTCGGTCGTGAATACGGGCTGCACGGGTGCTGTCCCCTGGCGATGCCGGGCGATGCGGTGGTCTACGGGGTGCCCACGAAGGCCGCGTGGCGATACTCCCGGGGAGCCATGCCGTAGCGTTCCTTGAAGCGGCGGGAGAAGTGGGCCTGGTTGGCGAAGCCGCAGCCGAAGGCCAGGGATCCGATCGGCATTTGGGCGCAGCCCGAGTCTGCGAGGCGCTTGGCCGACGCCTCCAGGCGGCGCTGCCAGATCCAGTCGGAAATGTGCTGGCCGCGCGCCTGGAACAGTTCCTGGAGCCGGCGCAGCGACACGCCCACCGCCGCCGCGAGCTGGGGCGGGTCGAGGGTCGAGTCGCCGAGATGGGCCTCGACATGGGCCTTGGCGCGCTGGACCACGACGGTGCCGTGCAGGGGCTGGGACACGTCGAGCGTCAGGCGCTCGGCGATGCTGGCGACGATCAGGTCCACGCCGACCGACGCCATCCGGGTGGCCGAGTCAGGGTCGAGCCGGTCGCGCAACCGGACAAGCTCTTGGAAGAACGTGACCGTCAGCCCCGTCGAGACGACGTCGGCGCCCATCGTCAGGGATGTGTAGCGCCGGGTGGACCCGAGCACGCTCTCCAGGCGCTCCCGGGGCAGCTCCAGGAACAGGGACTGGCTGTCCGTGCTCGACTCGTGCGCGGCCGGACGATGATCGATCACCACGACCTCGCCGGGGCGCTGCACCGAACTACGGCCATCCTGGCTGCGCTTCGACGTGCCGGCGACCTTGAAGATCACCACGACGGTGCCGTCCTTGCCGTTGCGCCGGATCAGCCCGCGCGTCGCCTCGCTGCGCATGGCGCCGTGCGTGACGCGGGTCAGCACCAGCGGGCCGACGCTCGCGGCTTCGAGCTTGGCCCGGAAGGGACGGTCGTCGAGGCGCGTCTGCTCGAGGGGGACACCCCGGCTGACAAGCGCCTCCCGCCAGCGCCGAAAGCTGTGCAGGGGGTTAAGACCCTCGGTCGAAAACAATGCTTCCATAAGTAAATTTTTCGATCGACCGGCATTTCGCGCGGCCGGAACAAGGGATCCGCGTCGCCAGACAAGCGCCGTCCGATACATATTGTATATTATTTTCAGCCTCAAGGGATGCATTTGAGCAACCTGAGGTGAAATTGGCAACTCACCGCCGGTGGGGGCCTTCGCGGATGTCGATCACTGGGGCGGACCTTCGGGCCGTCGTTCGACAGAGGCGGGGTTTTGATAACGCGAGATTGAACAGCAGATCCTGACATGATCAACGAACCCGAAGCCCGCTCTTCCTTCCTGCTCGAGAAAGTCGGCGCGATCGTCGCCGCTTACGTGTCGCGAAACCCTGTGGGGGCAGGGGATCTGCCGGTGCTGATCGATCAGGTCCATGCCGCGATCTCGGTGCTCCAGCGCAATCCCGCCGGCTCCGCCCGGTCCTGGACCGGCCCGGCCGCCGCGGAGGTCGAGGCCTCGATCGGCGAGAACGGCCTGATCAGCTTCATCGACGGCCGGTCGTACAAGACGCTGAAGCGCCACCTCACCGCCAACGGTCTCACCCCGGAGCGCTACCGCGCCAAGTTCGGCCTGCCGGCCAACTACCCGATGGTGGCTCCCGGCTACGCCAAGCGGCGCTCGGAGATCGCCCGGGCGATCCAGCTCGGTAACCAGGCGGCCTGAACGATGGCCTGCGCCATGACCCATCCGGTTCACGGGCTGCCCGAGGCGGATCGCTCCGTGGAGATCCTCGAGCGGATCGCCGGAACGCTCCGCATGCCGGTCGCCGCCTTCCTGCCGGACGAGCCCGAGCCGCGCGAGGCCGTGGCTCAGGCGGCGGATCTGGTGACGGCCTTCATGGCGATCGAGACCGTCGCCGCGCGCCGCACCTGCCTCGCCTTCGTGCGTGCCATGGCGCGCCCGTGAGGCCTCGGGAAACCGGGGCCGGAACGGACAGGGCCGTTTCCGCGGGGTGCGGAAACGGCCCTGTCCGTCGTCATGCTTGTCCGTGGATTGCGGGGCTCGGCCCCGCCGATACCCGCGGCGTCAGAACACGTGGCGCAGCAGGAAGAACAAGGTCGCGGCCAGCGTGATGGCGGCCGGCAGGGTCAGGATCCAGGCGAGGGCCATGTTGCGCACCGTGGCCATCTGCAGGCCCGAGCCGTTGGCCGCCATCGTCCCGGCGACGCCCGAGGACAGGATGTGCGTGGTCGAGACCGGAAGGCCGTAGAGTTCGGCAAGCCCGATCGTCCCCGCGGCGACCATCTCGGCCGACGCGCCCTGGGCGTAGGTGAGGTGGGTCTTGCCGATCTTCTCGCCCACCGTGACGACGATGCGCTTCCAGCCGACCATGGTGCCGAGGCCGAGCGCCAGGGCGACGCAGACCTTCACCCAGCCCGGGATGTAGCGGGTGCCGTTGTTGAGCAGCCCGGTGTAGCTCTTCAGGGTCGACTTCTCGGCCTCGGACAGATCAGCCCCGGCGTTGGGCAGCAGCCGCACCGCGTCGGCGGTGAGGTACATGGCGTTGCGCAGGTTCTCGGTCTGGGCGGCCGGGACGGTGCGGATCGCGCCGTAATTCTTCACGCTGGCGGCGATGTCGGTGGCGAGCGCGGAGAGCGCGGCGTAGACCGGCGGCCGGTTCAGGTCCTTGGACTTGAGGGCGTCCGTCACCGTCCGGCGCGCCTGCGCCGTCTCCGGCTGGGGAGCGCCGGGGGCCCGGGCGGAGAACACTTGGCTCGCCGCCGCCGAGGTCTGGATGAAGGCCGGGGTCGTGTCGTCCGACATGGTGCGGTTCAGCGCGTAGGCGGTGGGCGCCGCGCCGATCAGGATCAGCATGATCAGGCCCATGCCCTTCTGGCCGTCGTTGCCGCCGTGGAAGAACGACACCAGCGTGCAGGTCAGGATCAGGAGGCTGCGGATCCACAGCGGCGGCGGCGCCTCGCCCCTGGGGGCCTCGTAGAGGTCCTTGCGGCGCACCGCGAATTTCAGGGCCAGCAGCAGCAGCGCCGCGAGGGCGAAGCCGCACAGGGGCGAGAACAGCAGCGCCTTGAACACATTGAACGCCTGGTTCCAGTCGACGCCGGCGGTGCCGTCGCCGCCGCCCATCAGCTGGTTGGCGAGGCCGACGCCCAGCACCGAGCCGATCAGCGCATGCGACGAGGAGTTCGGCAGGCCGAAGGCCCAGGTCCCGAGGTTCCAGATGATGGCGGCGAGCAGCAGCGCGAAGATCATCGCGTAGCCGGCTCCCGAGCCGACATGCAGGATCAGCTCCACCGGCAGCAGGGTGACGATGGCGTAAGCCACCGCGCCCGAGGACAGCATCACCCCCAGGAAGTTGAAGAAGCCCGACCAGACCACCGCCACCAGCGGCGGCATCGAGTGGGTGTAGATGACGGTGGCCACCGCGTTGGCGGTGTCGTGGAACCCGTTCACGAACTCGAAGGCGAGGGCGATCAGCAGCGCGAGCCCGAGCAGCGCGAAGGCCCCGTAGGCCAGCGGCGCCTCGCCGACGGCGTTCATGTCGGCGATGAGGCTCACCACCGCGTAGCCGAGCCCGGCCACCAGAACCGCCAGGAAGGCGACGACGCCCCCCAGATGGATCCCGTGCTCGAGGCGCGGACCGCCCGCGGGCCTGTTCCCCACCCCGTGTTGCGGAATGACGGCGGAATCGGACATGGGCCCTCGCGTTGAATCGTCTTCGGAAGCGAGGCGGGATTAAGATTGTGGGATGACGTTTCAGTGACGTTTTGCCGAAGGTATTCAGCGAAGCATTATATTCGTGCGCCTACCGCCGACGATCCGAAAATATCAATCTGCACGAAGTCTATTCCGCCCACTTCGAGGTCTGGGCCGGGGTGTTTACTGATACGACCGCGCCCGGTTCCGGTACCGGACATCCGTCCGGCGATGGCCCGCACCGATCGACGGGGAGGCGTCCGGCCTGGAGTGCAGCGTGACGCGTTTGCGGAGCCGCGGCCGCGGCGCTGGAAGCAAAGCGCAAGATTAACATGGCCCTGGATTTGCGCCGGCTAAGATGTCTGGCTGTTGCTGACAGGATACACGCGATGATTCAGGGCTTTGTGAATGGATTATGACGCATTCGCGTTCGCGGAAGTGGCTAAATCTCCCGCCGCAGGCCGAAGGGCCGCAGGCTTGGGGGCCAGGAATGAGCGTTCGCTATGGGGTCTCGATCGCGGCCTTGATGGTCGCCGCGTGCGGGTCGGGGGTGCAGGCGCAGACCGTCAACACCACGGCCTCCGACGTCAACGTGCTCAACCTGCTGGCGCCGTACCTGGCGCTCAACGCAACGGCGGCCGGGCAGGCGACGCTGAGCCTGAACCTGGCGCAGACGATCGCCCTCAACACCGGCGCGGACCTCGCCCGGCAGCAGGTGGCGATCAGCGACAAGAACCTGCTCAGCGCGGCGAGCAACGCCCTGTCGTCCTCGGGGCTCGGCAGCTACGGCGTCGCGGCCAACATCGCCGGCGGCCTGCCCGGACAGACGCCGATCAACGGCATCGTCCCGCAGCAACGGGTCGGCGGCCTCGGTGCGCAGCTCGGCCCGATCTACCAGCGCGGGACCGCCCAGGGCGTGAACGGCGCCCTCGGCGGCGTGGTCAACCTGCTGGTCAACGCCAACACGTTCACGGGCAACAACCTCGGCGTCGCGAAGAACTACTTCGCCAACGGCGCGGCCAACAACCCGAGCGTGACACCCGCCAACTACGTGGCGGTGCCGGCCGTGGCGCCCGCGGGCTACGGGCTGCCGACGTATGACGGCCTGCCCAACACCACCAACAGCGTCTACGACCGCGCCTACGGGGTCACCAACACCCAGCCGGGCCAGGACGTCTACGGCTCGTCGCGCCCGGTCCAGGTCGCGCCCGGCCGCATCAACCCGTTCGATCCGACGGCGCTGACCGGCCTCGCGACCAACGCCTCCTTCCCCAGCGGGCACACCACCTACGCGTTCACCAGCGGCTACCTGCTGGCGATGCTGGTGCCGCAGCAATACCAGAACGTGCTGCTGCGGGCCTCCGAGTACGGCGAGAGCCGGATCGTGCTCGGCGTTCACTACCCCCTCGACGTGATCGGCAGCCGGGCGCTGGCGGCCTACGACCTGGCCCAGGCGTTCACGAACCCGGCCTACGTCAACAACGCCGCGGTGACCGGCGTGGCGATCAACCTGCCGAACCAGTTCGTGCAGGCGCAGGGGCAGCTTCAGGCCTATCTCGCCGCCCAATGCGGCAACACCGTCGCGGCCTGCGCGAGCGGCGCCGCCAACAGCGCCGGAAACCCCTATCTCCCGTCGGCCGCCAACCAGGCCGCCTACCAGCAGCGCCTGACCTACGGCCTGCCGACCCTGACCTTCGCCCAGGCCCCGCGCGAGGCGGCCCCCGCCGGCGGACCCGACGCCGCGATCCTGCTGGCGCCGCTCTACGGCGGATCGACCGCCGCCGCCCGCACGCTCGCCCCGCAGGGCGGCCTCTACGGCCAGCTCTCGACCGCCACGATCAACCAGATCGTCGTCAACACGCAGACCAACGCGCTCGCGGCCTTCTACGGCAGCCCGCTCAGCTACTGGAGCCGCATCGACCTCTATTCCGCCGCCGGCTATTTCGGAGCCGTCACCGGCACCCTGTGGATGGACACGAGCGACCGCCTCGGCATCGATGTCGGCGTCGGAACAGGCGGCGTGCTCTACGCCAACGGCACCATCGCGGGCACCGTCTCGGTCGGGGCCGGCGGCCTGCTCGGCGGCTCGGGCACGCTCGGCGGCCTCAACGCCCTCTCGGGCGGCACCGTGGCGCCGGGGAACTCGATCGGCACCCTCAACGTCGCCGGCGCGGTCGCCTTCGCGCCGGGCTCGGTCTACCGGGTCGAGGCCAACGCCGCCGGACAAGCCGACAAGATCGCGGCCGGCGGCGCCGTGACGCTCGGCGGCGGCACCGTGCAGGTCGTGGCTGCCTCCGGCGCCTATGGCCCGCGCACAACCTACGCGATCTTGAGCGCGGCCGGCGGCGTCTCGGGACGGTTCGACCTGGTCACGGCGAACCTCGCCTTCCTCAGCCCCGGCCTGCGCTACCTGCCCAACGACGTCGCCCTGACGCTGACCCGCAACGACGTCCCGCTGGCCGCCGGCGCCACCGGGCGCAACGGCGTCGCGTCCGCCAACGCGCTCCAGGCGGCCGGGTCCGGCCGGGCCTACGACGCCGCCCTGGCGTTCACCACCGCGGAGGCCGCCGACGGCTTCCGGGCGCTCGCTGGCGACATCCACGCCAGCACGGTGTCGACCGCCTACGAGACGGCGTTCTTCGTGCGCGAGGCGGTGCTCGACCGGCTGCGCTGGGGCGGGTCGGCCCCGAGCCTCGACGACGGCCGCGTGCCGGCGGCCTACAGCGCCGACCTGCCGGGCCGGACGCCCGTGGTGGCGAGCGTGCCGACGCGGATCCTCGACCCGCAGGTGTTCGGGCTCTGGGGCCAGGGCTTCGGCGCGTTCGGCACGGCCGGCGGGGGCGGCAACGCCTTCGACCTCGGCCGGCAGATCGCCGGCTTCGCACTCGGCGCCGAGGTCCGGCTGCCGAGCGGGCTCCGGTTCGGCCTGGTCGGCGGCTACACCGAGGCCAACCTCGACAGCGTCGGCCGGCAGGGCGGGGGGCGCGCGGCTGGGCGCCGCCAGCCCATCCGAGAGCGCGACGCTCAAGAGCGGCTTCGGCGGCGTCTACGGCGGCACCGCGTTCGGCCCGATCGAAGTGCGGCTGGGCGCCCTCTACGCCGACACCGACACCCGCACCCGGCGCAGCGTCCTGTACGGCCTGGCGGACAGCCCGACCGGGCATGGCGGCGGCCACACCGTCCAGGGCTTCGGCGAGATCGGCTACCGGTTCACGCTGAGCGCGCCGTCGGCCCCGGCGTCGCGGGACGGACGGGCGGCGGCCTCCTACATCGAGCCGTTCGTGGGCGTGGCCTATGTCGGCATCCGGCGCGACGGGTTCGCCGAGACCGGCGGCGCAGCGGCGCTGGTCAGCTACGGGCGCGGCTACGACCTCGGCGCGGCGACCGTCGGCGTGCGGGGGCAGACGGGCTTCGATCTCGGCTTCGGTGTTCCGGTGACGGCGCACGGCCTGCTCGGCTACCGGCGGGCGTTCGGCGACGTCGTGCCGGCGGCCCTGCTGAGCTTCGGCACCGGCCCCGCCTTCCTGAGCGCGGGGGTGCCGATCGACCGGGACGCGCTGGTGGCCGGCGCCGGGCTCGACCTGGCGGTGGCGCCGAACGCGACGCTCGGCGTGGCCTATACCGGCCAAGTCGGCGCCCGGGCCCAGGACCAGGCCGTGAAGGGCAACCTGACCCTTCGGTTCTGAGGGGCCTCTGTCACACGGCTGACGCGGTCCGGCCGTTAGAGCCGCGCCCGACCGGGTGCGGCTCGAAATCCCTGATGCCACGCGCACTCGCCGACGATCCGGGCCGATCACGAGCGTGAACGAGGGATCCGCATGATTGACCCCACGGTGTCGGCCCTGTCCCTCGGTGCGCTGTTGGCCCTGATCCAGATCGCCAGCATCGCGATCGCGGGCCGGCGCATCGGGACGGTCCACGGCGCGTCCACCTTCCCGGCCGGTGCCCCGGTCTCCCTGGTCCGGCCGCTCCACGGGGTCGAGGCGTTCAGCGACGAGATGCTGGTCCGCAGCTTCCGCCTCGCCTATCCGGCCTACGAGTTGATCTTCTGCGTGGCCGACCCGGCCGATCCGATCGTCCCGCGGGTGCAGCGCCTGATCGCCGACCACCCGCAGGTGCCGGCCCGGCTGATCCTCGGTGACGAGCGCGTGAGCGACAATCCCAAGCTGAACAATTGCGTCCGCGGCTGGCGCGCCGCCGCGCATGACTGGATCGTGCTCGCCGATTCCAACGTCGCGATGCCGCCGGATTATCTTCAGCGGCTGCAGGCGGCCTGGCGGTCCGACACCGGCCTGGTCTGCTCGACCCCGGCGGGCGCCCGGCCGGGCAGCTTCATGGCCGAGGTGGAATGCGCCTTCCTCAACACCCTGCAGGCCCGCTGGCAATACGCGGCCGAGGTGTTCGGCCTGGGCTTCGCGCAGGGCAAGAGCATGCTCTGGCACAAGCCGTTCCTGGAGGCCCGGGGCGGCCTTCAGGCGCTGGCCTCCGAGATCGCCGAGGATGCAGCCGCCACCAAGCTGGTGCGCGCCGCCGGCAAGCGCGTCCACCTCGTTTCGAGCCCGTTCGAGCAGCCGCTGGGACGGCGCGGCTTCCGCGAGGTCTGGGCGCGGCAGCTGCGCTGGGCGCGCCTGCGCCGGGTGACCTTCGCGCTGTTCTTCATCCCGGAGATCGGCAGCGGGGTCCTGTTGCCGGCGCTGCTGGTGGCGCTCTGGGCCGGCAGCTCGGCCGGCCTCGCGGGCGCTGCCGGCCTCATCGGGCTGTGCTATGGGGCCGAGTACCGGCTCGCGGTCCGCGCGGGCTGGCAACGCGGGCCGCGCATGCTGGCGGCGTTCCTGGTGCGCGACGCGCTGATCCCGGCCCTGTGGCTCGCCGCCTGGGTGCAGAGCGCCATCGTCTGGCGCGGCAACGCCATGGATGTGCGCCCGCGCCGCGCCAGCGTCGACCGCGCCTGCGCGCCGACGGCGTGACCGCGCGGAGGCCGGAGGTCATCACATGACGCGCCGCTACGCTCTCTATTGGCTCCCCCCGCCCGGCTCGGGCCTGGCCGCCTTCGGCAACGCCGTGCTCGGCTACGACAACGCCGCCGGCGCGCCGGTGCCGCATCCGCAGGCCCTCGGCGACCTCGCCGCCGTCACGGCGGGCGCCCGGGTCTACGGGTTCCATGCGACCCTGAAGGCGCCGATGCGCCTCGCCCCGGGCACCGAGGAGGCGGACCTCGTCGCGGCGGTGCGGGACCTCGCAATCGGGCACCCGCCGGTGGCGCTCGGGTCGCTGGCCGTCGCGGCGCTCGGGCCGTTCCTGGCGCTGGTCCCCGCGGCTCCGCCGGCGGAGCTCGGGTTGCTCGCCGCCGAATGCGTCGCCGCCCTGGACCCGTGGCGGGCGCCGCTGTCGGAGAGCGAGCGCACCAAGCGCCGCCCGGAGCGCCTCGATCCGCGCGGCCGCACCCTGCTCGCCCGCTGGGGCTATCCGTATGTCTTCGAGGCTTTCCGGTTCCACATGACGCTGACCGACGCCCTACCGGATCCCGACCGCGCCGCCTGGCTGCGCCGCCTGTCCGACGCCTACGCGGCCACGCGACCTGAGCCCGTGGTGATCGACGCCCTGAGCGTGCTCGTGCAGGACGGGGTCGAGCCGTTCCGGCTGCTGGCGCGCCTGCCTTTCGGAGACGCGCATGGCTGACCAGCATCTCGGCCTCCAGGCAGCCGTCGACCCCAGCGCCCGGATCGTCGACTGCCATCTCGGCCGCTACACGCAAATCGGCGCCCGCACCCGCCTGACCGAGACCGTCCTCGACGATTATTCCTACATCGCCCAGGACGGGGAGGTGATCTACACCACCATCGGCAAGTTCTGCTCGATCGCCGCCGCGGTGCGGATCAACCCGGGCAACCACCCGATGGAACGCGCGAGCCAGGCGCATTTCACCTATCGGGCTCAGGCCTACTGGCCCGAGGAGGCGGACGAGGACGCGTTCTTCGCGCGCCGCCGGGCAAGCCCGGTGACCATCGGCCACGACGTCTGGATCGGCCATGGGGTGGTGGTGCTGCCCGGCCGCAGCATCGGCACCGGCGCCGTGGTCGGGGCGGGCGCGATCGTCACGCGGGACGTCCCGGCCTACACGATCGTCGTCGGCAACCCGGCTCGACCGGTGCGCCGCCGCTTCCCCGAGCCGGTCGCCGAGCGGCTGGAGCGCCTCGCCTGGTGGGATTGGGACCACGACCGCCTGCGCAAGGCGCTTCCGGATTTCCGCGCGCTGCCGATCGAAGACTTCCTGGAGCGGTACACCAGTCGGTCGGGCACGTAGGGAGACGCCGGGGCGCGCAACTCCGGATTTGGTGCGCCGACTAAAGAAATCATTTTGTATTCGTCATTCAACCGTCGTGGAAGAGGCGTTTAGCTGCCTCCACCCCGCAGCGGATGGATGTTTATGCTCGTCGTAGAGGATCTCACGCGTCAGTACGGCGGCCGTCGAGCCGTGGACGAAGTCTCGCTGCGGATCGAGCGCGGCAGCTTCGTCGGTGTGATCGGCCGATCGGGAGCCGGCAAATCAACGCTCCTGCGGTTGATCAACCGTCTCGCCGATCCGAGTTCCGGGCGCATCCTCTATGACGGCCGCGACATCACCGGCCTGAGCGGTCGGCCGCTCCGCGAATGGCGCACCCGCTGCGCCATGATCTTCCAGCAGTTCAATCTGGTCGGCCGCCTCGACGTGATGACCAACGTGCTGATGGGCCGGCTGAGCCATGTGCCGACCCACCGCTCCCTGCTCCGGCTGTGGTCGGACGAGGATCGGGCCATGGCCCTCGCCGCCCTGGAGAGCTTCGACATGGGCGAGTTCGCCGGCCAGCGGGCCGACGGCCTGTCGGGCGGCCAGCAGCAGCGCGTCGCCATCGCCCGGGCGCTGGTGCAGGAGCCCGAGATCCTGCTCGCCGACGAGCCCGTGGCGTCCCTGGACCCGCGCAACACCCGGCTGGTGATGGATGCCCTGGCGGCCGTGAACCGGCGCTACGGCATCACGGTCCTGTGCAACCTGCATTCCCTCGATCTCGCCCGGGCCTATTGCGACCGCCTCGTCGGGCTCGCCGCAGGCCGAGTGGTGTTCGAGGGCGGCCCGTTCGACCTCACCGAGGACGTGGCGCGCCGGCTCTACGGCCTGGAGGCGGGCGAGGTGCTGGACGATTCCCCGGAGCGCGAGGCCGAGCAGCGGGCGGCCCTGCCGGGGCTGCCCGGCCTCGTCCCGGCCCAGCCCATCCGCGAGGCCGCCATCGGCGCCTGAGCCGGGGCGCCGGTCGCCGGCGCACCGGGCTCGAGGCCCCCAACAACGACGGATGGAAACGCCCGACCGGACGCGCCGACCGCGCGGCCGGCCAATCCAGCGCTTGAACAGACCCGAGGACCACCCGATGATCACCCGACGCACCCTTGCCGCCGCCGCCGCGGCGTCGATCGCCCTCTTCAGCCTTCCGGCCGCCGCCCAGGAGTGGAAGGCCAAGTATCCCGAGCTGACCCTCGCGGTCATCCCGATGGAGAATGCCAGCGGCACCAACGACCGCTACGCGCCCCTGGCCGACTACCTGACCAAGACG
Organism: Methylobacterium sp. WL1; assembly: GCF_008000895.1. NCBI lineage: Bacteria > Pseudomonadati > Pseudomonadota > Alphaproteobacteria > Hyphomicrobiales > Methylobacteriaceae > Methylobacterium > Methylobacterium sp. WL1. The sequence goes on from NZ_CP042823.1 coordinate 5,434,479, forward strand.
ATCGGCGTCCCGGTCAAGCTGCGGGTCGCCAGCGACTACGCCGCGGTGATCGAGGGCCAGCGGGCCGGCAACATCCAGATCGCGTTCTACGGCGCCGCTTCGTTCGGCCGGGCCGTGATGACCGGCGTGAAGATCGAGCCGCTCGTGAACCCGCAGCACGAGACCGGCGCCTCGGGCTATTACTCGGTGCTCTACGTGCTGGCTTCCAGCCCGTACAAGACGGTGGCGGATTTGAAGGGCAAGAACCTCGCCCTGGTCGACCCGAACTCCACCTCCGGCAACCAGGCGCCGCGCTTCTTCCTGAAGCGGGCCGGCTACGACGTGGACCGGTATTTCGGCAAGGCTGTCTTCGCCGGCAGCCACGAGAACGCGGTCCTGGCGCTGACCCAGGGCACCGTCGAGGCCGCCGCCAACCTGTGGAACTCCGAGACCGACACGATGGTGACCCGCATGGTCGCCAAGGGCGTCCTGAAGAACCCGGACGGCACGCCGATGAAGCAGTCGGACTTCCGGGTGGTGTTCAAGTCCGACTTCCTGCCGGAGGGCCCCTACGCCGTGCTGGCGAGCCTGCCGGACGACCTGAAGGCCAAGATCCGCCAGGCCTTCCTCGACCTGCCGAAGGCCGACAAGGCGGCGTTCGACCGGCTGTCCGACGGCAAGGATCTCAGCCTCACCCCGGTGACGCTCAAGGATTACCAGCCGGTCATCGACATGCTGAAGTTCAACGACAAGCAGCGCAAGAAGTCCTGATCGCGTTGCTGAGGAGGCGCCGGCCTTGCGCGGCCTGACACCCCTGCCGCCGGAGCGGGTCGCCGCCCTCTCCGGCCTGTACGCGGCGGCGAGCGGCTCCGCCCGCCGCCGCACCCTCGCGAGCTTCGCCGTCCTGGCGGTGCTGGCGCTCCTGGCCGGGCTCGTCGCCGAGGTCCGGCCGCTGGTCCTCGTCGCGAACATCGGCAAGTTCACCGCCTATATCGAGCAGATCTGGCCGCCGATCGGCCTCGATCACCCAGTGGCGGACATGCGCGCCTGGTACTGGGGCCTGCCGGGCTGGCTCGCCCTGCTCGGCGAGACGCTGCTGATGGCGTATCTCGGAACCCTGCTCGGGGCGGTTGCGGGCTTCGCCCTCAGCTTCGTCGCGGCCGCCAACCTGGTCCGGTCGGCCCCGGTGCGCTTCCTCGCCAAGCGCGTCTTGGAGGTGTGCCGCACGATTCCCGACGTGGTGTTCGCGCTGCTGTTCGTGATCGCCTTCGGCCTCGGCCCGATGGTCGGCGTGCTGGCCCTGGCGATCCACACCACGGGGGCGCTCGGCAAGCTGTTCTCCGAGGTGGTCGAGAATATCGACATGCGCCCGGTGGAGGGCCTGTCCGCCTCGGGCGCCAGCTGGCTCGAGACCGTGCGCTTCGCGGTGCTGCCGCAGGTGCTGTCGAACTTCGTCTCCTATGGGCTGCTGCGCTTCGAGATCAACGTGCGCGGGGCCGCGGTGCTGGGCTTCGTCGGCGCCGGCGGCATCGGGCAGGAGTTCCTGGCCGCGATCCGCAACTTCTACTACGCGGATGTCAGCGCGATCCTGGGGCTGATCATCCTGACCGTCGTCGGCATCGACCTCGCCACCGAGCAGGTCCGGCACCGGCTGACCGGCCTGGAGGAGGCCCGATGAGCGGCGGCGGAACCGAAACCCTGCGGGCGGCCGCCCGGGCCGATCTCGCGCGCCTGCGGGCCCGCTATCCCGCGCAGTTCCGGACCGATCGGGCCGCGCGGCTGCGCCGGCTGGCGGTTCTCGCGGGCCTGGCCGGACTGGCCGGCTTCGGCGCCTGGCAGTTCGAGATGTCGCCGGCCCGGATCCTCTACGGGCTCGGCCGGCTCGGCACCTTCGCGGTGCTGATGCTGCCGCCCTCGCCGGAGGGGCATCTCGGCACCTTCGTCCACGCGCTGGGCGAGACCCTGGGCATCGCCTTCCTGGGCACCCTGACGGCGGCGATCCTGGCCTTCCCGGTGGCGCTGCTGGCTGCCCGCAACGTCGTGCCTAATCCGTTCGCGCATTTCGCCGTGCGCCGGGGCCTCGACGTGATGCGCTCCGTGGACGTGCTGATCTGGGCGCTGATCTGGATCAACGTCGTCGGCCTCGGCCCCTTCGCGGGCATGCTCGCCATCGCGTGCTCGGATTTCGGGGCGTTCGGCAAGCTGTTCTCCGAGGCGATCGAAACCTGTGACCGGAAACCCGGTGAGGGGGTCGTCGCCTCGGGGGGCTCGGCCCTGCACCGCATCCGCTTCGGGCTGATCCCGGGGGTGCTGCCCGTGCTGGCGAGCCAGGTGCTGTACTTCTTCGAATCGAACACCCGCTCGGCGACGATCATCGGCATCGTCGGGGCGGGTGGCATCGGCCAGTACCTCACCGAGCTGATCCGCATGCTGGAGCTGAAGCAGGTCGCCTTCCTGGTTCTGATGATCCTCGCCACCGTGGCGGCGATCGACTGGGTCTCGACCCGCCTGCGCCGGGCGATCATCGGGCCGGCGGCGCGCTGACCGGCTCCAACTCGGCGGCGCGCGCTTTAGCCGCCGATCACCAACTCGACCCGGTCGGCGGCGAACAGGGTGCGGTTCGCCTGGATCGGCACGCCAGCGGAGTCGATGTTGACGCTCGACACCACCATGACGACCCGCCCGGGGGCGATATCGAGGCGCTCTGCCTCCTGGGCATCGGCCGGCCGGGCGCGGATCCGCGTCGAGAGCCGGGTGTAGTCGTGGACGCCGCAGGCCGCGAAGGCCCGGGTGATCGAGCCGCGCTCCGCGTAAGCCGCGGCGAAGTCCGTGAATCGCGGCAGGGGCAGCCAGGTCTGCGCGGTCGAGATCGGGGCGGCGTCCGCCCGGTGGGTCGTCAGCAGTTCCAGGATCGGCGCGCCGGGCTCGATCGCCAGGGCCGCCGCCTGCCTGGACCCGGCCGGAACGGTGGCGGCGGCGAGCAGGTCGCCCCAGGCCTCGCGCCCCGCCCCGGTGACGATCTCCGAGAAGCGGGTGCGTGGGCCGATCGGATAGGCCAGCGGCGCCTCCTCCACGAAGGTGCCGCGCCCCTGGCTGGCGCGCACGAGGCCGCCCTCCGCCAGGGCGGCCAGCGCCCGCCGCACCGTGTGGCGGTTGACGGCGAAGCGCGCGGCCAGCGCCGCCTCGGTCGGCATCTGCTGGCCCGGCGCGTAACGCCCGGCCGCGATGTCGGCGCTCAGCGCGTCGGCGATCTGCCGCCACGCCGTCAGCCCCTCTCCCCGGACGAGGCCGGGCGCCCGCTCCTGTGCATCCATGCTGTCATCCAAACTTCATTCGCGCCCGGCGCGCTAGTTGTCTACACGACTAGACAACAGCTCGACAGAGGGATTCGCGATGGCGACGAGCCCGCACCACTCGGGACCAGACGATATCGCGGCCCGGCAGGCCGTCATGGCGCTCTGCGCCGAGGCCAGCCGGGACGACCTCGACGCCGCCTTGCGGGCGCTCGAAGCCCCGGCCCCCGAGGACCTGCGCCCCCCGGAGACCGGCCTCGTCATGGCGACGGGCCGGATCGGCGGCGACGGGCGGCCGTTCAACCTCGGTGAGGTGAGCGTGACCCGGGCGGCGATCCGGCTCCCGGATGGCGCCACGGGCTTCGCCTATCATCTCGGCCGCGACCGGACGAAGGCGCGCCTCGCGGCCACGCTGGACGCGCTCTGGCAGGATCCGGCCCGACGCGCCGGGGTCGAGGCCGCCCTGCGGCCCGCCGCGCAACGGGCCGAGGCCGCGGGCCGACAGGCGGCCCGACGCAGCGCCGCCACCCGGGTCGATTTCCTGACGCTGGTCCGCGGGGAGGATTGAGCATGCTCGCACCCGGCTTCGCCGATCCGGTCCACGACGCGCAGGGCACGTTCCGCGCGGTGATGGACGCGCTCGCCCGCCCCGGCCTGCCCCGGCGGCTCGACATCCGGCTCGCGCCGCCCGCGCCGCTGACCCCGGAACTCGCCGCGGTCGCGCTGGCGCTGACCGACGCCGACACGCCGGTCTGGCTCGATCCAGGCCTCGCCGCCGCACCCGAGGTCGCCGCCTACCTGCGCTTCCACACCGGCGCGCCGCTCACGGACGACCCGGCCCGGGCGGCCTTCGCGCTGATGTGCGATCCGGCCCGCTGCCCGCCGCTCGACCGGTTCGCGCAAGGCACGCCGGCCTATCCCGACACCGCGACCACACTGGTCCTCGCCCTCGACCGGATCGCGGCCGGGGAGGGGCTTCGCCTGACCGGGCCCGGAATCAGGGGTGCGACCCGCATCGCCCTGGCGCCCATGCCGGACGGATTCGTGGCGCAGCTCGCGGCGAACCGCGCGGGCTTCCCCCTCGGGATCGACCTGATCCTCACCGCGCCCGGCCTCGTCGCCGGTCTGCCGCGCTCCACCGCCGTCACGGAGAGCTGACCGATGTACGTGGCCGTGAAGGGCGGCGAAGCCGCCATCGATAACGCCCACCGGCTCCTGGCCGAGGCCCGCCGCGGCGACCCGGCCGTGCCGGAACTCTCCGTGGCGCAGATCCGGGAGCAGATGGCGCTCCTGGTCGACCGGGTTATGGCCGAGGGCTCGCTCTACGATCCCGACCTCGCCGCGCTGGCCCTCAAGCAGGCCCGCGGCGACGTGGTCGAGGCGGTGTTCCTGGTCCGGGCGTACCGGACGACTCTGCCGCGCTACGGCGCTTCCAAACCCATCGATACCGGCGCCATGGCGGTGGCCCGCCGCGTCTCGGCGACCTTCAAGGACCTGCCCGGCGGCCAGGTTCTGGGGCCGACCTTCGACTACACGCACCGGCTGATCGACTTCACGCTGGCCGCCGAGGGCGCGGTCGAGCCCGCCGCCGAGGCCGAGCCGCGCGGGGATGCCGGCACCTGCCCCAGGGTCACCGACGTCCTGGCCCAGGACGGCCTGATCGAGCCCTCGCCCCCGGACGACGGCGCCCCCGTGGGCGACCTCACCCGGGAGCCGGTGGACTACCCCGCCGACCGGGCCCTGCGCCTCCAGGCCCTGGCCCGGGGGGACGAGGGCTTCGTGCTCGGCCTCGGCTACTCGACCCAGCGGGGCTACGGCCGCACCCACCCGTTCGTGGGCGAGATCCGGGTCGGCGACGTGGCGGTGGCGTTCGTGCCGGAGGAACTCGGCTTCCCGGTGCCGCTCGGCCGGATCCGGCTCACCGAGTGCCAGATGGTCACCCAGTTCAAGGGCTCGGGGACGACGCCTCCCCAGTTCACCCGCGGCTACGGGCTCAGCTTCGGCCAGAGCGAGCGCAAGGCGATGGCGATGTCCCTGGTCGACCGGGCGCTGCGGGCGGAGGAACTCGGCGAGCCGGTGGCGAGCCCCGCCCAGGACCAGGAATTCGTCCTCGCCCATTGCGACAGCCTGCAGGCGACCGGCTTCGTCGAGCACCTGAAGCTGCCCCACTACGTCGATTTCCAGGCGGAGCTGGAGCTGGTCCGGCGCCTGCGCGCCGAGTTCTTCCGAGACTCAGACAGCATGCAGGAGGCGGCCGAATGAGCGCGACAGCGATGCCCGAACCGAGCCGATCGGACGCCGGCTACAACTTCGCCTACCTGGACGAGGGCACGAAGCGGATGATCCGCCGGGCCATCCTCAAGGCCATCGCGGTGCCGGGCTACCAGGTGCCGTTCGCCTCGCGCGAGATGCCGATGCCCTATGGCTGGGGCACCGGCGGCGTACAGGTCACGGCCGCGATCCTGGGGCGGGCCGACGTGCTCAAGGTGATCGACCAGGGCGCCGACGACACCACCAACGCCGTCTCGATCCGGCGTTTCTTCGCACGGACCTCGGGAGTCGCCACCACCACGCGCACCACCGAGGCGACGATCATCCAGACCCGCCACCGCATTCCGGAGACGCCGCTCTCCGAGGGGCAGACGCTGGTCTACCAAGTGCCGATCCCCGAGCCCCTGCGCTTCCTCGAACCGCGCGAGACCGAGACGCGCCAGCTCCACGCCCTCGCCGAGTACGGGGCCATGCACGTCAAGCTCTACGAGGACATCAGCCGCCACGGCCACATCGCCACCACCTACGCCTACCCGGTGGAGGTGGCCGGCCGCTACGTGATGGACCCCTCGCCGACGCCGAAATTCGACAACCCCAAGATGGACGATTGCCCGGCGCTCCAGCTGTTCGGGGCGGGGCGCGAGCGGCGCATCTACGCGGTGCCGCCCTACACCGCGGTGCGCAGCCTCGACTTCGAGGACCATCCGTTCCGGATCCAGGAATTCACCGAGCCCTGCGCGCTGTGCGGCGCCCGCGGCCACTACCTCGACGAGGTGGTCACCGACGACACGGGGGGGCGGATGTACGTCTGCTCGGACACCGACATCTGCGAGACCCGCGTCGCGGAGGCCGCCCGATGAGCACGCCGCTGCTTTCCGCCCACGGCCTGACCAAGGCCTACGGGGCGCGGCTCGCCTGCGCGGGGGTCGATCTCGACGTCACCGAGGGCGAGGTGCTCGCCATCGTGGGCGAATCCGGCTCCGGAAAGTCGACGCTCCTGTCCCTGCTGGCGGGCGAGCTGGCGCCGGATTCCGGCTGCGCCCGCTACCGGATGCGCGACGGGCAGAGCCGTACCCTCGCCGACCTCGGCCCCGCCGAACTGCGCCGGCTGATGCGCACCGACTGGGGCTTCGTCCGGCAGGACGCCCGCCAGGGCCTGCGCATGGCGGTCTCGGCCGGCGGCAATGTCGGCGAGCGGCTGATGGGCATGGGCGAGCGCCATTACGGCCGGATCCGCGGCCAGGCGCTCGACTGGCTCGGCCGCGTCGAGATCGAGGCGGCCCGCGTGGACGACCCGCCGAGCCAGTTCTCCGGGGGCATGCGCCAGCGCCTGCAGATCGCCCGCAACCTCGTCACCGGCCCCCGGCTGGTGCTGATGGACGAGCCGACCTCGGGGCTCGACGTCTCGGTCCAGGCCCGGCTCCTCGACCTGATCCGGCGGCTCTCGGCCGAGCTCGGTCTGGCGGTGATCATCGTCACCCACGATCTCGCGGTGGCGCGCCTGCTCTCCCACCGGATCGCCGTGATGCGGGCCGGCCGGGTGATCGAGACCGGGTTGACCGACCGCGTGCTCGACGACCCCGAGCACGCCTACACCCAGCTCCTCGTCTCCTCGGTGCTCGCCGCATGACCGCGCTTCTGACCTTCCAGGACGTCGCCAAGAGCTTCACCCTGCACCTGCGCGGCGGCGTGGTGCTCCCGGTGGTGGGCGGCGTGAGCCTCGCGGTGGCGCCGGGCGAGTGCGTGGTGCTCGGCGGACCCTCGGGCGCCGGCAAGTCCTCGCTCCTGAAGATGGCCTACGGCAATTACCGCTGCGATGCCGGCACGATCCTGGTCCGCGACGGCGGCGCCGCGATCGACGTGGTCCGGGCCGACCCGCGCACCATCCTGTCGCTGCGTGCCCGGGTCATCGCGTACGTGTCGCAGTTCTTGCGGGTGATCCCGCGGGTCTCGGCCCTCGACGTGGTCGAGGCCGCCGGCCGCGAGGGCGGATTGTCCGAGGACGAAGCCCGCGCGCGGGCCAAGACCCTGCTCGCCCGGCTGAACCTGCCCGACCGGCTGTGGGGCCTGCCGCCCGCAACCTTCTCGGGGGGCGAGCAGCAGCGCGTCAACATCGCCCGGGGGCTGATCGCCGACCGGCCGCTGCTGCTGCTCGACGAGCCCACCGCGTCCCTCGACGCCAGCAACCGCGCCGTGGTCGCCGAGCTGGTCCGCGAGAAGCTGGCCGCGGGGGCCGGCGTGCTCGGCATCTTCCACGACGGCGAGATGCGTGATGCCGTGGCGACGCGAATCGTCGACGTGACCCGCTTCGCGCAAGCCCGGGCGGCCTGAGGAGACCCGATGAGCGACCTGATTCTCGAGAACGCGCGCCTGGTCCTGCCGGACCGCGTCGAGCACGGCTGGCTCGCCGTGGCCGACGGCCTGATCGCGGAGATCGGCACCGGGCGCGCGCCCGAGCGCGGCCTCGACCTCGGCGGCGACCACCTGATCCCCGGGCTGATCGAGCTGCACACAGACCACCTCGAGAGCCACTTCGCGCCCCGGCCCAAGGTCCGCTGGCATCCGCTCGGTGCGGTGCTGGCCTACGACGCGCAGATCACCGCCTCGGGCATCACCACGGTGTTCGATTCCCTGCGCGCCGGCAGCGACCCCGACGGCAGCGGCCTCGGCTCCGAGCTGAAACAGCTGGCCGCCGCGATCGAGACCGCGCGGGCCGGCAACCTGTTCCGGGCCGAGCACTTCACGCATCTGCGCTGCGAGCTGCCCTCGGCGGACGTCCTCGACACGGTGGCCGAGTTCAAGGCGCAGTACACGATCGGCCTGATCTCGCTGATGGACCACACCCCGGGCCAGCGCCAGTTCCGCGACATGGAGAAGTACTACACCTACGCCACGCGGGGCGGCCGGACCCTGGAGGAGATCCGGCTCAACACCGAGCGCAAGATCCGGGAGGGCAAGGCCCTCAACGGCCGCAACCGCCCAGCCCTGGTCCAGTTCGCGAAAGACATGGGCATACCCCTGGCGAGCCACGACGACACGACCCTGGCCGATGTGGAACTCGCGGCCGGGGAGGGGGTGGCGCTCGCCGAGTTCCCGACCACCCTGGAGGCGGCCGAGGCCGCGCACGGGCGGGGGATCACCGTGATGATGGGCGCGCCGAACCTGATCCGCGGCGGGTCGCATTCCGGCAACGTCGCCGCCCTGGCGCTGGCCGAGGCCGGCCACCTCGACATCCTGTCGTCGGATTACGTGCCCGCGAGCCTGCTGATGGCCGCGTTCCTGCTGCCCGAGCAGGCATCCGGGATCTCGCTGCCGCAGGCGCTGGCCACCGTCACGGCCAACCCAGCCCGCGCCACCGGCTTGACCGACCGCGGCGCCCTGACGCCCGGCCTGCGGGCCGACCTCGTGCGGGTCCAGCGCGCGGAAGGGGTTCCAGTGGTCCGCGAGGTCTGGCGCACCGGCCGGCGGGTCGCCTGATGGCGGGCTGCCTGGTCCTGGTGGTCGGCCCGAGCGGGGCCGGCAAGGATACGCTGATCCGGCTCGCCCGGGCGGAGTTGGCGGGCGACCCGCGCTACGTCTTCCCGCGCCGCTTGGTGACCCGGCCGCCGTCGGGCGACGAGGACAACGACGAGATCGACGAGGCCGCCTTCGCACGGGGCTGTGCGGCTGGCGTGTTCACGCTGCACTGGCGGGCGCACGGCCTGGGCTACGCGATCCCGGCGCAGGCCGCCGAATGCGCGCGCGGCGATCGCGTTGTGGTCTGCAACGTCTCCCGCCGGATCGTCGAGGAGGCCCGGGGCAGCGGCCTGCCGGTCAGCGTGGTCGAGGTCACGGCGCCTGCCGAGGTCCTGGCACGCCGGATCGCGGCCCGGGGCCGGCCGGAGGACGGGGACGTCGCCGCGCGCCTGGCCCGCGAGGTCCGGGTCTCGGCCGACCTCACCATCCTCAACACGGGCGCGCCGCAAGAGGCGGCGGCCCGGCTGATCGCGCATCTGCGCGCCCGCTAGAGCGCTCTTCGACGAAGTGGCTTCGGTTCGTCGGAGAGCGCGTCAAACCAAGAGCCGAGAGCCGTGCCCGAACCAACGCGGTCGGGCACGGCTCTCGCGTACTCAGCAAGCAACCGACCACAACACAACGAAAAAGGGCGCGCACCGGTCCCGGCACGCGCCCTCGAAGGATGGCCCGGGAGGATCGCTCCAGGGCCGATGTCTGTGGCGAAGTCCTAGAAGCCGCCGAACTTGTAGTTGAAGCCGGCGCGGACGATGCTGCCCTCGGTCCGGAAGCGCGAGATGTACGAGCCGGTGCCGACGCCCGGGATGGCGCCGACGAGCACGCTCTGGCTGCCGAGATCGTAGTGCAGGTACTCAGCCTTGATGGTCACGGCGTCGTACTTGATGCCGAAGTACTTGCCGACCGCGAAGGTGTTCAGGAAGCTGTCGGTCGGGATGGCGAACTCGATGCCGCCGCCGTAGGCGAAGCCGGTCTTGAAGTCGTCGTAGCGGCCGGCGAACTGCAGGGCGCCGCCTGGGGTGTAGAAGTTCGCGTCGTGGAACACGTTGCCGTAGGCGAGACCGCCCATGCCGTAGACCATGACCCGGTCGAACGCGTAGCCGACGCGGCCCGTGAGGGTGCCGAGCCAGTCGAGGCTCTGGCGGAACTGGCTGATGTTCGGCGGGCCACCCGCGACGTTGCCGGTGCCGAGGACGACACGGTTCTTGGTGATGTCGGTCCAGTCGATGCTGTTGGCGACACCGACGACGATGCCGGAGCCCGGCGTGAACTGATAGTTGTAGCCGGCGGTGCCACCGATGTTGGCGAAGCCGTCCTGCGAGGTCGAGGTCAGGAGCGGCCGGCGGCCGAGCGCCACGTTGTTGGCGTTGCCCGGCAGGACGCCGACGGTGGTGATGCGCTGGTTGTCGGTGAAGGTGTAGGCGGACTCGAGACCCGCGTAGAAGCCCGTCCAGGTGAAGACCGGCACCGGGGTGAAGACCGGCGGCGGCGCGGCGCGGCGCGGCAGGTCGGCGGCGACGGCGGCCGTCGAGACCAGGGCCGTGGCAGCGCTGGCGAGGAGGAGCTTCTTCATCATGTTCGCGGAACCCGGGTGACCAGTGGTTGTCCCCACTTAAGCTCGGCTGCTCCAGGTCCGCTATGCCCTGCGGGCCACACTGTGTCTCGAAAGTGTCCACCGGAAGTGGTGGGCATCAATATTCACGCCGCCCAATGTGGCGGTTCGGCGCTTGACAGACGTCGTCGTCCCGAGGGTCCCGTGCGCGCCGGACCTTGATCGCAAGCGGCCGACCCTCTAAGCGAACCGCGTTTTTCGCCCCGCTTCCGCGTTCGGGGCGGCCGTCCAGGATCCGGGGAACAGCGTGGTCCCCGCCGCAGGAATGGGAATCATGGGCAAGGAAAAGTTCGCTCGCACCAAGCCGCACTGCAACATCGGCACGATCGGTCACGTCGATCACGGCAAGACGTCGCTGACGGCGGCGATCACGAAGGTGCTGGCTGAGACGGGCGGTGCGACGTTCACGGCCTACGACCAGATCGACAAGGCCCCGGAGGAGAAGGCGCGCGGGATCACGATCTCGACCGCGCACGTGGAGTACGAGACGGCCAACCGGCACTACGCGCACGTCGACTGCCCCGGCCACGCCGACTACGTGAAGAACATGATCACGGGCGCCGCCCAGATGGACGGCGCGATCCTGGTGGTGTCGGCGGCCGACGGCCCGATGCCGCAGACCCGCGAGCACATCCTGCTCGCCCGCCAGGTCGGCGTGCCGGCGCTGGTGGTGTTCCTGAACAAGGTCGACATGGTCGACGACGAGGAGCTCCTGGAGCTGGTCGAGCTGGAGGTGCGCGAGCTTCTGTCGAAGTACGACTTCCCGGGCGACGACATCCCGATCACCAAGGGCTCGGCGCTGATGGCGCTGGAGGACAAGGAGCCCAAGATCGGCAAGGAGGCGGTGCTGGCGCTGATGGCGACGGTGGATGCCTACATCCCGCAGCCGGAGCGTCCGATCGACCTGCCGTTCCTGATGCCGATCGAGGACGTGTTCTCGATCTCGGGCCGCGGCACGGTGGTGACGGGTCGCGTCGAGCGCGGGATCGTCAAGGTCGGCGAGACGGTGGAGATCGTCGGCATCCGGGCGACCACGACCACGACGGTGACCGGCGTGGAGATGTTCCGCAAGCTGCTCGACCAGGGCCAGGCGGGCGACAACGTCGGCGTGCTGCTGCGCGGCACCAAGCGCGAGGACGTGGAGCGCGGCCAGGTCGTGTGCAAGCCGGGTTCGGTGAAGCCGCACACCAAGTTCAAGGCCGAGGCGTACATCCTGACCAAGGAGGAGGGCGGCCGCCACACGCCGTTCTTCACCAACTACCGGCCGCAATTCTACTTCCGGACCACGGACGTGACCGGGGTGTGCGAGCTGCCGGAGGGCACCGAGATGGTGATGCCGGGCGACAACGTGACCATGGACGTCACGCTGATCGTGCCGGTGGCCATGGAGGAGAAGCTTCGCTTCGCCATCCGCGAGGGCGGCCGCACCGTCGGTGCCGGCGTCGTCGCCGCCATCAACGACTGAGACCCCGGGCTGAGATCCCGTTCGGCCCGGCCCGTCATCGGGCCGCTGCCGCGCGTGATCGGATCGGCGCCGGCCTCCGTCCCCACGGAGGCCGGCGCCGCCATGTCGGGCTCCCGCAGGCCCGAACCCACCCGCGACGCCGCTTTCGGGCTGCAGCCCCCTGAAAGTCCTCAGGAACCGGCCGCAAACCTCTTGCAAGCGACGCCGCGATCGGGCATTTGGCGGAACGCTAGGAGTGTAGCTCAACTGGTCAGAGCGCCGGTCTCCAAAACCGGAGGTTGCGGGTTCGAGTCCCTCCACTCCTGCCAGACATCTCACCCAACCCCGCGCGGTCGCCCGGTCGACAAGCCGGCGGAGTTGCGCTAGAGCGGGCGCAATCCGAGATCTGAAGCGACCGTCGGTGCGGGCCTGCCCAGGCTCTCGGCGCCGGATGTTCGCGTTCCCGGAAGCAGGCCCTGCCTCGGGCCCGCGCTCGCAAAAAACACTGGCGCCATGGCATCGAACGAAGCGACCAAGAAGGTGGATGTGGCGCGCGGCGCGGCTCGCGGTCCCGCGAACACGCCGCCGGCCCGCCCGGCCACGCCCGCCAAGGTGCCGCAGAAGCGCGCGACGCCCGGCGAGTTCTTCTCCCAGGTCCGCGACGAGGCCCGCAAGGTCACCTGGCCGTCCCGCCGGGAAACCACGATCACCACCATCATGGTGTTCGTGATGGTCGTGGTCACCAGCCTGTTCTTTACGGTGGTCGACCAGGCCCTGCGCTTCGTGGTCGGCCTCGTGCTCGGCCTCTGAGGGGCAATATCGATCGGGGGAGACCTCGCGGACGTGTCGGAGTTGAACGGAACCGTGTCGAAGCGCTGGTACATCGTCCACGCCTACTCGAACTTCGAGAACAAGGTCGCGCAGTCCATTAAGGACCAGGCGGCCCAGCGCGGGCTGACCGAGCTGTTCGACGAGGTGATGGTCCCGACCGAGAAGGTCGTCGAGGTGCGCCGCGGCCGGAAGGTCGATGCCGAGCGCAAGTTCTTCCCCGGCTACGTGCTGGTGAAGTGCGACCTGACCGACGAGGTCTACCACCTCATCAAGAACACCCCGAAGGTCACGGGCTTCCTCGGGGCCGACAAGTCGAAGCCGGTTCCGATTCCTGACGCCGAGGCCGAGCGGATCAAGGGCCAGGTTGCCGAGGGCGTTGATCGGCCCAAGCCGTCGATCGCGTTCGAGATCGGCGAGACCGTTCGGGTCGCCGACGGTCCGTTCGCGAGCTTCAACGGCACCGTCGAAGAGATCGACGAGGCCCGCTCCCGCCTCAAGGTGGCCGTGTCGATCTTCGGCCGCGCCACGCCGGTGGAGCTGGAATACGCCCAGGTCGAGAAGGCCTGAGGCACGCACGTTTTCGGCGGCCGGTTTTCGGCCGTCCCTCCTCTTCCGGCCGGCGTTCCGCCTCGGCCGTGAAGCGGCCGTACCCTCCAAAGGGGCGGTCTCACCCGCGGAAGATCCGCCCGGCCTCGCCTCCGGGATCCACGGATCGCACCGCGACCTGTCATCGTCCGACCCGCCCGCGCCTAGGCAGCCCGGCGGCGGACGCAGTTTGGGAGGTATCCCATGGCGAAGAAGATCACGGGCTACGTGAAGCTTCAGGTCCCGGCCGGCGCGGCGAACCCGTCGCCCCCGATCGGTCCCGCGCTCGGTCAGCGCGGCCTCAACATCATGGAGTTCTGCAAGGCCTTCAATGCGAAGACCGCGCAGATGGAGAAGGGCACCCCGATCCCGGTGATCATCACCGCGTATCAGGACCGCTCCTTCACCTTCGAGATGAAGCAGCCGCCGGTCACCTTCTTCCTCAAGAAGGCCGTCGGCCTGAAGATCGGCAAGAAGCCGGCTTCCGGCTCGAAGACCCCCGGTAAGGGCCCGGTTGTCGGCAAGATCTCCGAGGCGCAGCTGCGCGAGATCGCCGAGAAGAAGATGCCCGACCTCAATTGCGACTCGGTCGAAGCGGCCGTCGCCATGATCCGCGGCTCTGCCCGGGCCATGGGCCTCGAAATCACGGCCTGAGGGAGGACATCATGGCACGCGAAGGAAAGCGCATCCGCGCGGCCCGCGAGGGCATCGAGGTGACCAAGCTCTACCCGCTCGACGAGGCGATCAAGCTGGTCAAGGAGCGGGCGACCGCGAAGTTCGACGAGACCGTCGAGGTCTCGATGAATCTCGGCGTCGATCCGCGCCACGCCGACCAGATGGTCCGCGGCGTCTGCAACCTGCCGAACGGCTCCGGCCGGACGGTCCGCGTGGCGGTCTTCGCCCGCGGCGCCAAGGCGGACGACGCCAAGGCGGCGGGGGCCGACATCGTCGGCGCCGAGGATCTCCTGGAGATCGTCCAGAGCGGCAAGATCGAGTTCGATCGCTGCATCGCCACCCCGGACATGATGCCGCTGGTCGGTCGTCTCGGTAAGGTGCTGGGCCCGCGCGGCCTGATGCCGAACCCCAAGGTCGGCACCGTCACCATGGACGTGAAGAGCGCCGTGGCCGGCGCCAAGGGCGGCTCGGTGGAGTTCCGCGTCGAGAAGGCCGGCATCGTCCATGCCGGCGTGGGCAAGGTCTCGTTCGATGCCGACAAGCTCGTCGAGAACATCAAGGCCTTCGCCGACGCGGTCGCCAAGGCCAAGCCGGCGGGCGCCAAGGGCACCTACGTCCAGCGCATCGCCGTCACCTCGACGATGGGCCCGGGCGTAAAGGTCGAGCCGAACACGGTCCTGACCGCCTGAGGCTGAGCCTCAAACCAACCGCTCCAGAAGCGCCCGGCCGGAAACGGCCGGGCGTTTTGCGTTGCATGCCCCGGCACCCAGCCCCGGGCTGGAGAAAACGCGCCCCTGTCCCGGGTCGGTGGTGCGCGGCGGAGCCTGGGCTGGGATCCAGCATGGGACCTGCCGCGCAGCGGCTTTTTCGCACTGTCCTTCACGTCATTCTCAACATGGAAGGGGGCGCCATCCCGCGCGGCTGTGCTAGATAGGCCCCATGCGCAGCACAGTCTCCGTCACGACCCGCCGACGCATCCTCTGCGTCTTTCCCGCCTACACGCCCTCGTTCGGCACATTCTCGCACGCCTACCCGCTGATGGGGGGCGTCAAGGCGTTCATGCCCCCGCAGGGCCTCCTGGTGATCGCGGCCTACATGCCCGAGAGCTGGGAATACCGCTTCATCGACGAGAACATCCGGCGCGCCTCCGCCCAGGACTTCGCCTGGGCCGACGCGGTGTTCGTCTCGGGGATGCACATCCAGGAGGGCCAGATCCACGACATCGGCCGGCGCGCCCACGCCGCCGGCAAGGTCGCGGCGCTTGGCGGCCCCTCGGTGTCCGGTGCCCGGGAGAAATATCCGGACTTCGATTATCTCCATGTCGGCGAGATCGGCGACGCCACCGACCGGCTGATCGAGCGGCTCGACGTCGACGTCGCCCGTCCGACCCAGCAGGTTGTGTTCGAGACCGGTGAACGGCTCGCACTGTCGGACTTCCCGGCCCCGGCCTACGAGGCGGCGCCGCTCAAGCGCTACCTGATCGGCTCGCTGCAATTCTCGTCCGGCTGCCCGTATCGCTGCGAGTTCTGCGACATCCCGCAGCTCTACGGCCGCCAGCCCCGGCTGAAGACCCCGGAGCAGATGTGCGCAGAGCTGGACGCGATCATCAGCCAGCCCGGGCACCCGGCGGTGGTCTACTTCGTGGACGACAACTTCATCGCCAACCGCAAGGCGACCCGCGAGATGCTGCCCCATCTCGTGGCGTGGCAGAAGAAGAACGACTACCCGCTGCAATTCGCCTGCGAGGCGACGCTGAACATGGCCAAGCAGCCCGAGATCCTCGAGCTGATGCGCCAGGCCAACTTCATGACCGTGTTCGTCGGGATCGAGACCCCCGAGGCGGACGCGCTCAAGGGGATCGACAAGACCCACAACGCCGCCGTGCCGATGTACGAGGCGATCGAGACGCTCAACTCCTACGGGCTCGAAGTCACCTCGGGCATCATCCTGGGGCTCGATACCGACAGCGACAAGTCCGAGCAGAACCTGATCGACTTCATCGACAAGTCGGCGATTCCCGTCCTGACCATCAACCTGCTCCAGGCCCTGCCCAAGACCCCGCTGTGGGATCGGCTTGAGCGCGAGGGGCGTCTGGTCCACGATGCGGCGCTGGAATCGAACGTCCTGTTCAAGCGCCCGCACGACACCGTCGTGTCGAGCTGGCGCCGGGCGATCGCCCACGCCTACGAGCCGGATCAGCTCTTCTCCCGGTTCAAGCACCAGTGCCAGACCACCTACCCGAACCGGATCAAGACTCCGACCAAGGGCAAGCTGACCTTCACGAACCTGCGCCGCGGCCTCATCCTCGGGTTCAACATCATCACGCGGGTCGGTCTGCTCTCGGATTACCGAAGGCCGTTCTGGAGCGCCGCCGGCTACGCGCTCAAGCGCGGGCAGATCGAGGCGGTGTTCAACATGGGCTTCGTTGCCCATCACCTGATCCGCTTCACCCGCGAGGCCCTGCGGGGCGAGCACAACGCCTCGTTCTACGCGGCCAAAGCCGCGGAGGCCGAGGATGCACGGCGGCGCTCGTGGTGGGAGAATGCCCGGCGCAAGCTGGCACCGGAGCGGGAGGCGGCCTAGCCCGCAAACGGCGCCGCCCGCGGCATGTGCGCCGGCTAAGGCCGGCCGTGAGCCTTGGGGGACGCGCTGCAGGCGGGGCGTTAGCCGGCTCTGATGCGCTCTGCGACCCGATCGGGCCGGACGGCCCCGGACGGTCGATCGGGTTCGTCCGCCGGTTCCGCGTGCCTTGCGAACGGTTTTCCGCAATGACGAATATTGGGCGGGCTCGCGACGGCCTGAGACGCAGCCTTCGGCTCATCGCCTTTGACCGGCGTCTCGTGATCGTCGATGCGGTGCGACGCGATCGAATCGGCACCCTGCGGATCATCGATCGAGGGCGGGACGTCGGGCCCCCTCTCGAGAATGCCGCAGGCCGGGATCGACGGATGCCCGGCGTCCCGAGCGAATTCTTCGCTCCGGCCCTTGCCTGCGGCGGAAAAGTCGCGCTTCAGCCCTTGGCAGGTGGCTTGCTAGCCTCTATACACCGCGCCTTACGCATTTCATCCTCACGGAAGGAGACGGCCAATCGGCCGGTTTCCGCATGAAATGTCGCCCGGGCAACCGGGTGGCAATAGCCGGCAGGATCCTGAGGGCGACGAGCCCCGCGGAGCCTTGTCCGGCTATGTCCTGTCCGAGACTGCAGGTGCCGGTTCGCCGGCTTAATCCACGCCCAACCTGCACAGACGGGGAAGACCGAACTTAGGAAAAGCCTCGCTTCGGCATGTGCCGCGGAGGGGTGTCGGTTTGAACCAACTCACCCGAAACGGCCCTCACGGGCACGTGCGGGGACAGGGCCGCGAAGCGTCGTTCGGACGTTCCCGGTCTCTTGAAGGCCGAGACGACGTCCGGGCGGCATGTGCAACCGGCGGACCCGATTTCGGGTTCCGCCAACCGGAGAGAGCCCAGTGGACCGGACAGCTAAAGCTGACCTCGTCTCGACGCTCAACGGCGTGTTCAATCAGAGCGCCGTCGTCGTCGTGGCCCACTACAAGGGCCTCACGGTCGCCGACATGCAGAAGCTGCGTTCGCAGATGAAGCAGGCCGGCGCCACCGTGAAGGTCGCCAAGAACAGCCTCGCCGGCATCGCACTCGATGGTACGGACGTCGCCTCCATCAAGCCGCTCCTGAAGGGCCCGACCCTGCTCGCCTATTCCGGCGACCCGGTCGCAGCCGCGAAGGTCGCGGTCGATTTCGCCAAGACGAACGACAAACTCGTGATCCTTGGCGGCGCGATGGGGAAGACAACCCTGAACCCGGACGGCGTGAAGGCCCTCGCCTCGCTCCCGTCCCTCGACGAACTGCGCGCCAAGATCGTGGGCCTGGTACAGGCGCCCGCGACCAAGATCGCTCAGGTCGTCAATGCGCCGGCGGCCAAGCTCGCCCGCGTGTTCGGGGCCTATGCCACCAAGGACGAGGCCGCTTGAGGCCCTTCAAAAACCCATCGTTCGAACCGATATCTGAGAGGAATTGATAATGGCTGATCTTGCCAAGCTCGTCGACGACCTGTCCTCGCTGACCGTTCTCGAGGCCGCCGACCTGGCCAAGATGCTCGAAGAGAAGTGGGGCGTCTCGGCTGCCGCCGCCGTCGCCGTCGCTGCCGGCCCGGCCGCCGGTGGCGCCGCTGCCGCCGTCGAGGAGCAGACCGAGTTCACGGTCGTGCTCGCCGCCGCTGGCGACAAGAAGATCGAGGTCATCAAGGAGGTCCGCGCGATCACCGGCCTCGGCCTCAAGGAGGCCAAGGACCTCGTCGAGGGCGCTCCGAAGCCGGTCAAGGAGAGCGTCACCAAGGACGAGGCCGAGAAGCTCAAGGCCCAGCTCGAGAAGGCCGGCGCCAAGGTCGAGCTCAAGTAAGTCGACGATGGGCCATATCCGGCCCATCACCCCACGGAGGCCCGTCCTGGGCCTATCGTGACTGGAGCCCGCGGGTGCAGCACCCGCGGGCTTTAGGCCGCTTCGGCGGAGGGCCCTGAAAACGGGCCAGAGAGATTCGGTTCGGTGGCGCGGTCCGGCGGGGCGCGCGTTACGGCCCGGCGCGGGAGGTCCCTTTCGGGAACGCTTCCCCGGGCGCGAGGCACGCGGGATGGAGCGAGTTCACATGGCCAACACGCTGGTCGGTCGCAAGCGCATTCGGAAGTTCTTCGGCAAGATCAAGGAAGTCGCCGAGATGCCGAACCTCATCGAGGTTCAGAAGGCATCCTACGACCAGTTCCTCATGGTCGACGAGCCGGAGGGCGGCCGCGGTGACGAGGGCCTCCAAAGCGTGTTCAAGTCGGTGTTCCCGATCTCGGACTTCGCCGCGACGGCCCTGCTCGAGTTCGTGCGCTACACCTTCGAGCAGCCGAAATACGACGTCGACGAGTGCCGCCAGCGCGGCATCACCTTCGCGGCCCCGCTGAAGGTGACCCTGCGGCTGATCGTGTTCGATGTCGATCCGGACACCCAGGCCAAGTCGGTCAAGGACATCAAGGAGCAGGACGTCTACATGGGCGACATGCCCCTGATGACGGAGAACGGCACCTTCATCGTCAACGGCACCGAGCGCGTCATCGTCTCGCAGATGCACCGCTCGCCGGGCGTGTTCTTCGACCACGACAAGGGGAAGACCCACTCGTCGGGCAAGCTCCTGTTCGCCGCCCGCATCATCCCGTATCGCGGCTCCTGGCTCGACGTCGAGTTCGACGCCAAGGACATCGTGCACGTCCGTATCGACCGGAAGCGCAAGCTGCCGGCAACGTCGCTGCTCTACGCGCTCGGACTGGACGGCGAAGAGATCCTGTCGACCTTCTACAACCGCGTGGTCTACGACCGCGACGGCGCCGAGTGGCGCGTGCCGTTCGACCCCGAGCGGATGAAGGGCATGAAGGCCACGGTCGACCTGATCGACGCCGATTCCGGCGAGGTCGTGCTCGAGGCCGGCAAGAAGCTCAACGCCCGCAACGCCCGTCAGATCACCGACAAGGGCACCAAGTACCTCAAGGCGACCGACGAGGATCTGGTCGGCCAGTACATCGCCGAGGACCTGGTCAACACCGAGACCGGTGAGATCTGGGCCGAGGCCGGCGAGGAGATCTCCGAGAAGCTCCTGAAGAGCCTCGACGAGGTCGGCATCATCGAGCTGCCGGTGCTCGACATCGACCACGTCAATGTCGGCCCCTACATCCGAAACACGCTGGCGGTGGACAAGAACTCCAACCGCGAAGGCGCGCTGTTCGACATCTACCGGGTCATGCGCCCGGGCGAGCCGCCGACCCTCGACACCGCCGAGGCGATGTTCCACTCCCTGTTCTTCGATTCCGAGCGCTACGACCTCTCCGCGGTCGGCCGCGTGAAGATGAACATGCGTCTCGACCTCGACGCTGCCGACACCGTCCGCACCCTCCGCAAGGAGGACATGCTCGCGGTCGTCAAGGCGCTGGTCGAGCTGCGCGACGGCAAGGGCGAGATCGACGACATCGATCACCTCGGCAACCGCCGGGTGCGCTCGGTCGGCGAGCTGATGGAGAACCAGTACCGCCTCGGGCTGCTCCGCATGGAGCGCGCGATCCGCGAGCGCATGAGCCAGGTCGATATCGACACGGTGATGCCGCAGGACCTCATCAACGCGAAGCCCGCGGCGGCGGCGGTGCGCGAGTTCTTCGGCTCGTCGCAGCTCTCGCAGTTCATGGATCAGACCAACCCGCTCTCCGAGGTGACGCACAAGCGCCGCCTGTCGGCGCTCGGCCCAGGCGGTCTGACCCGCGAGCGCGCCGGCTTCGAGGTGCGCGACGTGCACCCGACGCATTACGGCCGCATCTGCCCGATCGAGACGCCGGAAGGCCCGAACATCGGTCTGATCAACTCGCTGGCGACCTTCGCCCGGGTGAACAAGTACGGCTTCATCGAGACCCCGTTCCGCCGCGTGCGCGACGGCGTGGTCACCAATGAGGTCGCCTACCTCTCGGCCATGGAGGAGGCGAAGTACTACGTCGCCCAGGCCAACGCCCAGATGGACGAGAACAAGAAGCTGACGGAGGACCTCGTGGTCTGCCGCCGCGCCGGCGACGTGATCGTCGTCGGTCCCGAGCGCGTCGATCTCATGGACGTCTCGCCCAAGCAGCTCGTCTCGGTGGCCGCGGCCCTGATCCCGTTCCTCGAGAACGACGACGCCAACCGCGCCCTCATGGGCTCGAACATGCAGCGGCAGGCCGTGCCGCTGGTCCGCGCCGACGCACCGTTCGTCGGAACCGGCATGGAGGCGGTGGTCGCCCGCGATTCCGGTGCCGCTATCGCGGCGCGCCGCTCCGGCATCGTCGATCAGGTGGACGCCACCCGTATCGTCATCCGGGCCACCGAGGAGGCCGACGCCACCAAGCCGGGCGTCGACATCTACCGCCTGCAGAAGTTCCAGCGCTCCAACCAGTCGACCTGCATCACGCAGAAGCCGCTGGTCCGCGTCGGCGAGCCGGTGAAGAAGGGCGAGATCATCGCCGACGGTCCCTCGACCGAGTTCGGCGAGCTGGCGCTCGGCCGGAACGTGCTCGTCGCGTTCATGCCGTGGAACGGCTACAACTTCGAAGACTCGATCCTGCTCTCCGAGCGGATCGTGAAGGATGACGTGTTCACCTCGATCCACATCGAGGAGTTCGAGGTGATGGCCCGCGACACCAAGCTCGGGCCGGAGGAAATCACCCGCGACATCCCGAACGTCTCCGAGGAGGCGCTGAAGAACCTCGACGAGGCCGGCATCGTCTACATCGGTGCCGAGGTGAATGCCGGCGACATCCTGGTCGGCAAGATCACCCCGAAGGGTGAAAGCCCGATGACGCCGGAGGAGAAGCTCCTGCGCGCCATCTTCGGCGAGAAGGCCTCGGACGTGCGCGACACCTCCCTGCGGGTGCCGCCGGGCGTCACGGGCACGATCGTCGAGGTCCGGGTGTTCAACCGCCACGGCGTCGACAAGGACGAGCGCGCCCAGGCGATCGAGCGCGAGGAGATCGAGCGGCTCGCCAAGGATCGCGACGACGAGCAGGCGATCCTCGACCGCAACACCTACGCCCGCCTGGCGGACGTGCTGATCGGTCAGGCGCCGGTGGCCGGCCCGAAGGGCTTCAAGAAGGACACCACGCTCACCCGTGAGCTGATCAACGACTACCCGCGCTCGCAATGGTGGCAGTTCGCCGTCATCGAGGACCGTCTCATGACCGAGATGGAGGCGATGCAGAAGCAGTACGACGAGTCGAAGAAGCGCCTCGAGCAGCGCTTCCTCGACAAGGTCGAGAAGCTGCAGCGCGGCGACGAGCTGCCCCCCGGCGTCATGAAGATGGTCAAGGTCTTCGTGGCGGTGAAGCGCAAGATCCAGCCGGGCGACAAGATGGCCGGTCGGCACGGCAACAAGGGTGTCGTGTCGCGGATCGTGCCGATCGAGGACATGCCGTTCCTGGAGGACGGGACCCATGCCGACATCGTGCTCAACCCGCTGGGCGTGCCCTCGCGCATGAACGTCGGCCAGATCCTGGAGACGCACCTGGGCTGGGCGGCTGCGGGCCTGGGTCGCAAGGTGTCCAAGGCGGTGGATGCCTATCTGAAGTCGCACGACATCGCGCCGCTGCGTCAAGAGATGGAGGCGATCTACTCCCCGGGTGAACTCGATGGCCTGACCGACGAGGAGCTGGCCGAGGCCGGCAACAACGTCCGTCGCGGCGTGCCGATGGCCACTCCGGTGTTCAACGGTGCCAAGGAGGCCGACATCGAACAGATGCTCGAGATGGCCGGCCTCGACCGCTCGGCGCAGTCGACGCTCTACGACGGGCGGTCCGGCGAGCCCTTCGACCGCAAGGTGACGATGGGCTACATCTACATGCTGAAGCTGCACCACCTGGTGGACGACAAGATCCACGCCCGGTCGATCGGCCCGTACTCGCTCGTCACCCAGCAGCCGCTGGGCGGCAAGGCGCAGTTCGGCGGTCAGCGCTTCGGCGAGATGGAGGTCTGGGCGCTGGAGGCCTACGGCGCGGCCTACACGCTGCAGGAGATGCTCACGGTTAAGTCGGACGACGTGGCCGGCCGCACCAAGGTCTACGAGGCGATCGTCCGCGGCGACGACACCTTCGAGGCCGGCATCCCGGAATCGTTCAACGTGCTCGTCAAGGAGATGCGCTCGCTCGGCCTCAACGTCGAGCTGACGTCCTCCAAGAAGGCCGCGAACGACCAGCTCGAGCCGCCGGCCGACGCCGCCGAGTAGCGGCGGTCGCACGACAACCTCCCGTGGCGGCGTCGGGCCGCCACGGTCGAGCGGGGAGGGGCGGGGCCTCCCATGACGACGGCCAGCGGCGCTCGAACGGGGCGCGGCGCCGGATCTTTTTCAGGACACGATGGCCCGGCGCGGGGCGATCGGCGTCAACAAGGAGCGGATCATGAACCAAGAGGTCATGAACCTTTTCAACCAGCAGGCCACACCGGTCAGCTTCGATCAGATCAAGATTTCGATCTCGTCGCCGGAGAAGATCCTCTCCTGGTCGTACGGTGAGATCAAGAAGCCCGAGACCATCAACTACCGGACCTTCAAGCCCGAGCGCGACGGCCTGTTCTGCGCGCGCATCTTCGGGCCGATCAAGGATTACGAGTGCTTGTGCGGCAAGTACAAGCGCATGAAGTACAAGGGCGTCATCTGTGAGAAGTGCGGCGTCGAGGTGACGCTGGCGCGCGTCCGGCGCGACCGCATGGGCCATATCGAGCTGGCCGCCCCGGTCGCCCATATCTGGTTCCTGAAGTCGCTGCCCTCGCGCATCGGCCTCCTGCTCGACATGGCCCTCAAGGACCTCGAGCGGATCCTGTACTTCGAGTCCTACTGCGTCATCGAGCCGGGCCTCACCCCCCTCAAGGAGCGTCAGCTCCTGTCGGAGGAGGAGTACCTGCGCGCCCAGGAGGAGTACGGCGAGGACAGCTTCACCGCCATGATCGGCGCCGAGGCCATCCGCCGGATCCTTCAGGAACTCGACCTCGACAAGATCGCCAACGATCTGCGCGAGGAGATCGCGGTCACCACCTCGGAGCTGAAGCCGAAGAAGCTCCTGAAGCGCCTCAAGATCATCGAGGCGTTCCAGATGTCCGGCAACAAGCCGGAGTGGATGATCCTCACCGTCGTCCCGGTGATCCCGCCGGACCTGCGCCCGCTGGTCCCGCTGGATGGCGGCCGCTTCGCCACCTCCGACCTGAACGACCTCTACCGCCGCGTCATCAACCGCAACAACCGCCTGAAGCGGCTGATCGAACTGCGCGCCCCCGACATCATCATCCGCAACGAGAAGCGGATGCTGCAGGAGGCGGTGGACGCGCTGTTCGACAACGGCCGCCGCGGCCGGGTCATCACGGGTGCCAACAAGCGCCCGCTGAAGTCGCTCGCCGACATGCTGAAGGGCAAGCAGGGCCGGTTCCGCCAGAACCTGCTCGGCAAGCGCGTCGATTACTCGGGTCGTTCGGTCATCGTGGTCGGCCCCGAGCTGAAGCTGCACCAGTGCGGCCTGCCGAAGAAGATGGCGCTCGAGCTGTTCAAGCCGTTCATCTACGCGCGGCTGGACGCCAAGGGCTTCTCCGCAACGGTGAAGCAGGCGAAGAAGCTGGTCGAGAAGGAGAAGCCGGAGGTCTGGGACATCCTCGATGAGGTGATCCGCGAGCACCCGGTGATGCTGAACCGCGCGCCGACCCTGCACCGCCTCGGCATCCAGGCCTTCGAGCCGAAGCTAATCGAGGGCAAGGCGATCCAGCTGCACCCGCTGGTCTGCGCCGCGTTCAACGCCGACTTCGACGGCGACCAGATGGCCGTGCACGTTCCGCTGTCGCTCGAGGCGCAGCTGGAAGCCCGCGTCCTGATGATGTCGACCAACAACATCCTGCACCCGGCCAACGGTCAGCCGATCATCGTGCCGTCGCAGGATATCGTGCTCGGCCTCTACTACCTGTCGATCGTGGCCGAGGGCTCGAAGGGGGCGTTCAATCCGGACAATCCCAAGAACCCGATGCAGGGCGTCTTCGGGGACATGGGCGAGCTGGAGCATGCGCTCGCGGCCAAGACCGTGTCGCTGCACACCAAGATCAAGTGGCGCTGGACCGGTATCGGCCCGGACGGCGAGCCGCTGACCAAGACCTACGACACCACGCCCGGCCGGGTGATCCTGTCCGGCGCGCTGCCGAAGCACGCCAAGGTTCCCTACGACGTCGTCAACAAGCTGATGACCAAGAAGGAGATCTCGGCGATGATCGACACCGTCTACCGCCACTGCGGTCAGAAGGAGTCGGTGATCTTCTGTGATCGGATCATGGGCCTCGGCTTCAACCACGCGTTCAAGGCCGGCATCTCGTTCGGCAAGGACGACATGGTCGTGCCGGACAACAAGTGGTCGATCGTCGACACCACGCGCACGCTCGTGAAGGACTACGAGCAGCAGTACAACGACGGCCTGATCACCCAGGGCGAGAAGTACAACAAGGTCGTGGATGCCTGGGCCAAGTGCTCGGACAAGCTGGCCGCCGAGATGATGAACCGCATCTCGAGCGTCCAGAAGGACGAGAACGGCGCCGACAAGCAGGTCAACTCGATCTACATGATGAGCCACTCGGGCGCCCGTGGTTCGCCCGCCCAGATGAAGCAGCTCGCCGCCATGCGCGGCCTGATGGCCAAGCCGTCGGGCGAGATCATCGAGACGCCGATCATCTCGAACTTCAAGGAAGGTCTGGACGTGCTGGAGTACTTCAACTCCACGCATGGTGCCCGTAAGGGCCTCGCCGACACCGCCCTGAAGACCGCCAACTCCGGCTACCTGACCCGCCGCCTCGTCGACGTGGCTCAGGACGCGGTCATCCGCGAGGTCGATTGCGGCACGACCAACGGCATCAAGATGCGCGCCATCGTGGATGCCGGCCAGGTCGTGGCGACGCTGGCGACCCGCATCCTCGGCCGCGCCACGGCCGAAGATCTGGTCTCGGCCGACGGCACGGTGATCGTGAAGACCGGCGAGACCATCGAGGAGCGGCACCTGCCGGCCATCCAGGCTGCGGGCATCCAGGAGGTGAAAATCCGCTCCGTGCTGGTCTGCGCCACACGGAGCGGCGTCTGCGCCACCTGCTACGGGCGCGATCTCGCCCGCGGCACGCCCGTCAACATGGGCGAGGCAGTCGGCGTCATCGCGGCGCAGTCGATCGGCGAGCCGGGCACCCAGCTCACCATGCGCACCTTCCACATCGGTGGTGCGGCGCAGATCGCCGACTCGTCGTTCATCGAGTCGAGCTTCGAGGGCACGATCAAGATCCGCAACCGCGCGATCGCCAAGAACACCGATGGCGACTTGATCGCCACCGGCCGGAACGTGGCGGTCGTGATCGTCGGGTCGGACGGGGTCGAGCGGGCGGTCCACCGCCTGCAGTACGGCGCCAAGCTCCGGGTCGACGAGGGCGACAAGATCAAGCGCGGCCAGCGGATCGCCGAGTGGGACCCCTACACCCGTCCGATCCTCACCGAGGTCGACGGCATCGTGGCCTACGAGGATCTGGTCGATGGCCAGTCCATGACCGAGACAACCGACGAATCGACCGGCATCGCCAAGCGCGTCGTCGTCGACTGGCGCGGTTCTGCCCGGACCTCGGACTTGAAGCCCGCCATGGTGGTGGTGGACCGGGACGGAAAGCCCGTGAAGCTGCCGCGCGGCTCGGATGCCCGCTACTTCCTGCCCGTCGACGCCATCATCGGCTTCGATCCGGGCGGCAAGGTGCAGGCCGGCGACATCCTGGCCCGCGTCTCGACCGACTCGGCCAAGACCCGCGACATCACCGGCGGTCTGCCGCGGGTGGCGGAGCTGTTCGAGGCACGGCGCCCGAAGGACGCGGCGATCATCGCCGAGAAGTCGGGCACCATCGCGTTCGGCCGCGACTACAAGAACAAGCGCCGGCTCACGCTGACGCCGCATGACGGCTCGGAGGCGGTGGAATACTTGATCCCGAAGGGCAAGCACATCCACCTGCAGGACGGCGACGTGGTGGAGCTCGGCGACTACATCGTCGACGGAAACCCGGCGCCGCACGACATCCTGGCGATCAAGGGCGTGGAGGAACTCGCGGCCTACCTCGTCAACGAGATCCAGGAGGTCTACCGGCTCCAGGGCGTGTCGATCAACGACAAGCACATCGAGGTGATCGTCCGGCAGATGCTGCAGAAGGTCGAAGTGACCGACGGCGGCGACTCGGACATCCTGGCGGGCGACCAGATCGACCGCACGGAGCTGACCGAGTTCAACGAGAAGCTGCTCGCCGAGGGCAAGAAGCCGATCCAGGGCGTCCCCGTCCTGCTCGGCATCACCAAGGCGTCCCTACAGACGAAGTCGTTCATCTCGGCGGCCTCGTTCCAGGAGACGACCCGGGTGCTCACCGAGGCGGCGGTCAACGGCAAGGTCGACCATCTGGAAGGCCTCAAGGAGAACGTCATCGTCGGCTCGCTCATCCCGGCGGGCACGGGCTCGATGGTGGCCGACATCCGCGCTGTGGCGCGCCGTCGCGACGCGATGATCCTGCAGCAGAAGCAGGCCGGCAGCGCCGCGGATCCGATGGAAGGCCTGCCGCCCGCCGCCGAGTGATCGGTACGGGAGCGCAGACGCAAGGAGGGGCGGCCGAGAGGCCGCCCTTTCTTTTGCCGGCTTCGATCAGCCGGCCACGAAGATCAGCACGGACGCCACCTGCGCGCCGTTTCCGCGCAAGCGATGGGGCAGGCTGCCATCGTAGGTGCGCAATCGCCCGCCCCCAGCGCGATGAGGCGGTCGGCTACCGCCAAGTCGGCGGCGGCCGATTTCCCGAACAGTTCCGCCATCTGGGTACCGAGCGCCTGGGCGATCGCCTCCAGCGTCCCGACCGAGGGCGCTTTCTCGCCGCGCTCGATCCGGGACGGGTGCCCCTTGTGGGTGCCGGCGGCGGCCGCCAGCGCTTTGAGGGTCAGACCGCGGCGGTGGCGGAAGGCGCGACGGCGACAAGCAAGCAGACCGGCGCCATCACGGCGGTCCCGAGAAGGCCGTGCACCAGTACGCGTTCGATCATTACATCGGCTGTCGGCTGGAACTGCCGGAGGCGGAGCCGTCGCTCCTCGTGCGGCCCGGTGCCTTTGGCGAGAACCTGTCGACGTCCGGCCTGACCGAACGCCACATCTGCGTCGGCGACCTGTGGCGCGCCGGTTCGGCCCTGCTGCAAGTCAGCCAGGCCCTGCAGCCCTGCTGGAAGCTCAATCACCGCTTCGCCATCGCCGACATGGCCCACCGGGTCCAGGCGAGCGGGCGGACCGGCTGGTACTCCCGCATCGCCGAACCGGGGATGATTGTGCCGGGTGATCGCCTGCGCCTGATCGAACGTCCGCATCCGGTCTGGCCGCTCGCCCGGCTTCTGCGCGTCTTCTACGTGGACCGGCTGGATCGCGATGCCCTCGTGGGCATCGCCGATCTCGCTGCGCTGTCGCCGTCTTGGCGGGAGCTGGCCCGGCGGCGTCTCGACAGCGGCAGGGCCGAGGATTGGACGGGGTGGATCGAAACGCCCCGCGGTTGAGGGGGCGCGGGTCGGAATGCCGTCCCCATTCGGGTGTGCGTCCAAAGTCGCGCTTAACCCGACCTCAACCATGCCGGCGGATAAATCCCGGACCGCACCGGAACCGCCGTCATCGGTGGGCGGGATCGCGGATGGGGTTGAGTAAGACAGGTCTGTAGCCGTGGGCGTGAGACGAGGACGACGGGAATCGAGCCTGCGCTGGCTCTCGGCCGCCCTGACGCCCTGGATGGCGGGGCTCGGCCTGCTGGTCTCGTTCACGGCCGATGCCGGAACCGAGAACGCCATCGGCTCGAGCCGGCTCGGGGCGATCGACGCCTTCACGGTGCCGGCCCTGCCGCCCGGCACCGCGCTGATCGGGTCCGCCCTGCGGCGCAGCGCCGACGAGCCACTCCAGGGCGTGTTCAAGACCGGCGCCCACGTCTTCCCGGTTGTGCAACGCCAGACCAAGGGTGACCCGTTCCGGCCGCCGGCCGCGAGTTTCGCCAGCCGCGCCGCCGCCTTGCGCGAGACCGGGGCCGCCCTGGTGTTCGGCGACGTGACCGGCAGCGTCAGCGGCGTGCTGAGCGCGGGTTCGGCGGTCTGGGATCCGGAGGCCGAGCCGGAGGCCGGCTTCGTGCCGGTGCCCGATCTCGGCTTGACCACGGGGTCCGGCAGCGCCGCCTCCACGGGCGAGAGCAGCGCCGACCTGACCGGGGATGGCGAAACCGAGCGCCGCTACGACGGCTCGACCCCGCCGGTACCCCGGGCGGTCGCCCTGTCGTCGACCACACCTGCGCCCGCGGACGCGATCCCGATCGAGGTGGCGGCCGCAAGCCTGGCGCTGCCCGACTTCGCGATCCGCCCCGAGCGACCCGGGATCCTTCAGTCGGTCCCTGAGGATGCCAGCCGGCGCTACGCCGACCTGATCGACCCGGAATCCCTCGACAAGGAGCAGCGCTGCCTGTCGGAGGCGGTCTATTTCGAGGCCCGAAGCGAATCCGAGGCCGGCCGGGCCGCCGTGGCTCAGGTGGTGTTGAACCGCGTGAAGAGCGGCCTCTATCCGAGCAGCGTCTGCGGCGTCGTCTACCAGAACCGGCACCACTACATGGGCTGCCAGTTCTCCTTCGCCTGCGAGGGCAAGTCCCTGCGCATCACCGACGCGGGCGCATGGGAATCCGCCACCCGGATCGCCCGCTCGGTGATCGAGGGCCGGACCTACCTCGCCGAGGTCGGGGCGGCGACCCACTATCACGCCGACTACGTGCGGCCGGGCTGGGCGCGCCGCCTGCGCAAGATGGACGTCATCGGGCGGCACATTTTTTACCAGCTCAAGCCTGGGCAGACGTGAGGGTCTGTCGGCCGGAATGCCGGTCCTCGCCCTCATACTGAGGCGCAATGGGCTGGTGGAGCGCTGATCAGGCTCGGGGCGAGCCGCTGCCGGACCCCGTGGCGCCGCTTCTGGGGCAGCGTTAAGGATTAGCACCGATCTTCGATCGCATCTTACCTAGGTAGTGGATCGCTAAGCAGTCCAAACCGAGGGTTAATTTTACCTTCATTCCGAACTCTGCTTGCGAGTCGGGCAACGACTCTGGCCTGTAGTGCGTCGAGACCAGCGCCGCCTTTGCGCAGCATCTCGCCCGTACCGCGTACCAGAGGACTTCCATGACCGCGCCGGTCGCACGCTCCACCCTTCTCGCCGCCGCCTTCGGCGGCCTGCTGTTCGCAGCCCCCGCGCAGGCCGGCGGCTGCTACGGCTCCGCATGCTACCGCCACGTCACGACCCCGCCGGTCTTCGATACCGTGCAGGAGAACGTGCTGGTCCGGCCGCCACGCACGGTCTATCGCACCACGCCGCCGGTCTACGACACCGTGTCCGAGCGCGTGATGGTCGCCCCCGGCGGCCGCGTCTGGCAGACGAGCCGCGGCCCCGGCGGCGAGCTGATCGGCTGCTGGATCGATACGCCGCCGCGCTTCGCCGTGCGCAGCCGGACCGTCCTCGTGCGGCCCGCGCAGTCGATCCCCGAGACCATCCCGCCGGAATACGCCACCGTCAGCCGGCGCGTCCTGGTGGCGCCGGCCCGCTCCGGCTGGGTGCCGGCCGGCGGCGGGTACGGCGGTTATGCGGGTGGCTACCGCTCAGCCGCCTATGGCGGTCCCTTGGTCGGCTCGATCCCGGATGCCGTCGGCATCACCGGTGCGAGCTCCGCCGATATCGGCGTCGGCCTCGGCTTCTCCACGGGCAGCCGCTACGACGGCTACTGATCGGTCGATCGACGCCCTCGTCCTGGAGCGCGCCCCCGGGACGAGGCCTCGGCGTTTGACGGGGCTGCCTTGATTCCGGGCATCCCGGCGACACCTAACCGTGGATAGACGGGAGGTGACGATGGGGACGTTCAAGGCCTGGGTGGTCGACAAGGGCGAGGCTGGGCAGAGCCTCGCGTTCCGCGATGTCGACGAGTCCGAGCTGATGGACGGTGACGTCACCGTCCGGGTGACCCACTCGACCCTCAACTACAAGGACGGGCTCGCCCTCACCGGGACATCACCGGTGGTGCGCCGCTTCCCCATGATCCCGGGGATCGATTTCTCCGGGGTGGTCGAGACCTCGGATCACCCGGAGTACAAGCCCGGCGACGCCGTGGTCCTCACCGGCTGGGGTGTCGGCGAGACGCATCTCGGCGCCTATGCGCAGCGTGCCCGGGTCAAGGGCGACTGGCTGGTGCCGCTGCCCGAGGGGCTCAGCTCCGAACAGGCCATGGCGATCGGTACGGCCGGTTACACCGCGATGCTGGCCCGGATGGCCCTCGACGCCCACGGGCTGACGCCGGCGCACGGGCCGGCGATCGTCACCGGGGCGTCGGGCGGTGTCGGATCGGTGGCGGTGGCGCTCCTGGCGCGGGCCGGCTGGCACGTGATCGCCTCCACGGGGCGGGACGGCGAGGCCGATTACCTCAAGGGCCTCGGCGCCGCCGAGATCCTCGACCGCACGGAACTGTCCAAGCCCGGCAAGCCGCTGGGCAAGGAGCGGTGGGCGGCCGGCATCGACGCGGTCGGCTCCACCACCCTGGCCAACGTGCTGGCCCAGACCCGCTCCGACGGCGCAGTCGCGGCCTGCGGGCTGGCCCAAGGCATGGACCTGCCGACCTCCGTGGCGCCGTTCATCCTGCGCGGCGTCTCGCTCCTCGGGATCAACAGCGTCACCACCCCGCAGGCGAAGCGCCGCGCGGCCTGGGCGCGCCTGGCCCGGGACCTTGATCTCGACACGCTCGCCAGCATGACGCGCCGGGTCAGCCTGGAGGAGGTCGGCCGGCTCGGGCCGGAGATCCTGGCCGGCCGGATCCGCGGGCGGACCGTGGTGGAGGTCGGCTGAAGCTTCGCCTGGAACCCTTGCCGTTCCCGCCGCATTGCATCTCTTATGAGCGTAGCATTCGTCAAAGAGCCCGAGGGCGGGGAAGCCTTCGAGAATCTGCCCGACCGTCCCATCTCGCCGCACACGAACTTCGTCACGCCGGACGGCCTGACGCAGATCGAGGCCGAGGTCGCGCGTCTGGAGCGGGAACTCGGCACCCTGGATCACGCCGACAAGGCGGAGGATTCCCGGATCGGGCGGGATCTGCGGTACTGGCTCGCCCGCAAGAACACCGCGCAGGTGGTCGAGCCGATCGACGGCCAGACGGTGCATTTCGGCGCTACCGTCACGATCCTGCGCGAGGACGAATCCGGGAAAGAGACGAAGCAGACCTTCCGCATCGTCGGCGAGGACGAGGCCGACCCGCACAAGGGCTCGATCTCCTACGTGGCCCCGCTCGCTCAGGCGATCACCGGCAAGAGCGTGGGTGACGTGGTCGAGGTCAACGGCAGCGAAGTCGAGGTCGTCGAGATCCGCGCCTGAACCTTACCGGCCCTCGAAGCGGGCCCGGAGCGGCAGGATCGCCTCGGCGAGATGCTCCATGAAGGCCCGGACCCGTCCGGCATGGCGCAGGTCGGGGTGGGTCAGAACCCAGAGGTCCGCCCCGATCTCCGGGTGTGGGCCGGAGAGCCGGCGCAGGGCGGGATCGGTATCCGCCTCGAAACACGGCAGCGGCCCGATCCCCAGTCCGGTCGTCACCGCTTCCTTCAGCCCCGTCACCGTGTTGATCCGCAGGCGAACTTTCTCCGGCGGTGCCCGCGTCTGGAGGAAGGATGCGAACAGGCCGCCCCCCACCGTCGAACCTGGAACCACCCAGGCTTCGTCGGCGAGATCGCCATAGGTCTGCCCGGCGCGTCCGTAGATGGCCCAAGCGAGACCGGTGAGACGGCGCCCGACCAGGGACTCGCTCGGGCTCCGGCTCGCGCGGATCGCCACGTCGGCGTCCCGGCGCGATAGGTTCAGCGCTTCCTCGGCCAGGATCAGGTCGATACGGATCTCCGGGTAGCGTGCGCAGAACGACGCCAGGATCGGCATCAGGATCCCGGTCGCGAAGTTCACCGGCGCCGTCACGCGCAACTCCCCGGAGGGCGTCTGCCCTTGGCCGGCGACCGTGCGGGAGAACCGGGTCACGTCGGTCTCGATCCGGCCGGCCGCCTCGATCATCGCCACGCCGGCCGGGGTCGGCACGTAGCCGGTGCGCAGGCGCTCGAACAGGCGCACGTCGAGCCGGGCCTCGATCGAACCGAGGCGCCGGAACGCCGTGGAATGATTGATCCCGAGCTGCATCGCGGCCGCGGTCAGGCCGCCCCGCTCGGCGACGGCTTTCACGAAGCGGAACTCGTCCCAGTCGAGCGACACGCCCGCCTCCTTGCATCCCTGCAAGGGCGTTCTTGCGTGGCGGGGCATTTTTGCAAAGCACAAAACGCGCGATGGAGATGCCACCGCGCCGCCCGGAGGATCTCGGCGGCGCTCCGCAACCCGAGACGGGAGATCGTTCGATGGCCAAGGTCCTGGTGCTGTACTACTCGACCTACGGACACGTGGAGCAGATGGCGTATGCCGTCGCCGAGGGCGCCCGGGAGGCCGGCGCCGAGGCGGTTGTGAAGCGCGTGCCGGAGCTGGTGCCCGAGGATGTCGCCCGGCAGAACCACTTCAAGCTCGATCAGACCGCGCCGATCGCCACTGTGGATGAGCTGCCCCAGTACGATGCGATCATCTTCGGGACGCCGACCCGCTACGGCAACATGGCCGCGCAGATGAAGCAGTTCATCGACCAGACCGGCGGCCTGTGGATGAAGGGTGCGCTGGTCGGCAAGGTCGGCTCGGTCTTCACCTCCACGGCCTCGCAGCACGGCGGCCAGGAGACGACGCTGACGAGCTTCCACACCGTGCTGTTCCACCACGGCATGGTGGTGGTCGGCCTGCCCTACGCGTTCCCGGGCCAGGTGGGCGTCGAGGCGGTCAAGGGCAACACGCCCTACGGCGCCAGCACGATCGCGGACGGCGACGGCTCGCGCCAGCCGAGCGCGGTGGAGCTGGACGGGGCCCGGTTCCAGGGCCGCCACGTGGCCGGGATCGCGGCCAAGCTGGCCTGACAGGACAGCGCAAGAAAAAAGGCTCGGATTGCTCCGAGCCTTGAAGGAAAAAGGCCATTTGGGGGCTGAGAAGGCCTTCGTGAGCAGTGAACGGGTCGCGGCGTCATCCGTTCCACGGCGCCGATAAAAATAACCGTCGCCCTCAACGGGGTGCGGCGGCGCGGGCAAGGCGGTCGCGGATCGCCTCGCCCAGGCCGTCCGGGGGGATCGGCACCACCGCGATGGTGGCGGCCCCGGAGGTATCGAGCGTGCGCAGCGCCCCGAAGAGGCGGGATGCCGCCTCCGCCGGATCGCCTGCCGGGCTCAGGTTCAGGCTCACGCGGGCCTCCGCGTGACCCTCGGGCCGCCCGGCCCCGAACAGCAGCAGGGCCTCACCCGGTTCCACGCGCGTCACGTCGAGGCGCACCCGCGCCCGGGGCGCGTAATGCGAGGCGAGCATGCCGGGGCCCGCCGGCCGCTCGGCCTCGTCCATCACGGGACCCACCGGCTCGAAGCCCAGCACGGCGCGCAGCGCCGCCCGGGTGATCCCGCCCGGGCGCAGCAGGCGCGGGATGCCGTCGAGACACGCCACGACCGTCGATTCGACGCCCACCTGCGTGTCCCCGCCATCGAGCAGGGCGGCGATCCGCCCGGCGAGGTCGTCGAGCACGTGATCGGCCCGGGTCGGGCTGACGCGGCCCGAGCGGTTGGCCGAGGGCGCCGCCACCGGACGGCCGACGGCCTCCAGCAGGGCGCGGGCGGTCGGATGTCCGGGGACCCGCAGGGCGACGCTGGACAGGCCGGCCCGGGCGAGGTCGCAGACCCGCGTACCCGGTCCGGCCGGAACCACGAGGGTCAGGGGCCCCGGCCAGAACGCCGCGGCGAGGCGCTGCGCGGATCCGTCGAAGCGGCCCTCGGCGAGCGCCGCATCGATGTCGGCCAGGTGGGCGATCAACGGGTTGAAGCGCGGCCGCTCCTTGGCGGCGAAGATCCGCGCCACCGCGGCGGCGTCGGTGGCGTCGGCGCCGAGCCCGTAGACCGTCTCGGTGGGGAAGGCCACGAGCTCGCCCGCCCGCAGTAGCGCCGCGGCCTGGGCGAGGCCGGCGGTGTCGGGGTCGAGCCGCCGGGTCGCGGCCGGGACCGTTGACCCGGGATCGTTCATGCGGGAAGCCGTGGCGAAGTGATGGCGGCGCGCCCGTCGCGCGCCTATCCTGGGGCCGCCGTAGCCCCGGTGCCCGGGCGCGGTCAAACCCGCCCCGGGATATGAAGCGGGCGGGCCGAGAGGAGCGACGACCCGATGAGCTACCGCGCCCCCGTTCCCGAGATGCTGTTCACCCTCCGGCACGTGGCCGGGCTGGACGGATTCGACCCGGCCGACGCCGAGGCGATCCTCACCGAGGCGGGGCGGATCGCCGGACAGGTGCTGGCGCCGCTGAACCGGGTCGGCGACCGGCACGGCACCCCGTTTGCCGACGGATCCGTCACCACGCCCCCCGGCTGGCGCGCGGCCTACCGCACCTTCACGGACGGGGGCTGGAACGGCCTCTCGGCCGAGGCCGACCATGGCGGCCAGGGCCTGCCGAAGCTGGTCGAGGCCGCCTGCACCGAGATGTGGAACGGCGCCAACCTCGCCTTCGGCCTCTGCCCGCTGCTCACCCAGGGCGGCATCGAGGCACTCGCGGCCCACGGCTCCGAGGACCTGAAGGCGCGCTACCTGGAAAAGCTCATCACCGGCGAATGGCCCGCCACCATGAACCTGACCGAGCCGCAGGCGGGCTCGGACCTCGCCCTGCTGCGCACCCGGGCCGAGCGCGCCGGCGACGGCACCTACCGGATCACCGGAGCCAAGATCTACATCACCTACGGCGAGCACGACCTGGCGGACAACATCGTCCACCTCGTGCTGGCCCGCCTGCCCGACGCGCCGGCCGGCACCCGCGGCATCTCGTTGTTCCTTGTGCCCAAGGTGCTGCCGGACGGGTCCGTCAACGACCTGCGCTGCTCCGGCGTCGAGCACAAGCTCGGCATCCACGCCTCGCCCACCTGCTCGATGGCCTTCGGCGACACCGGCGGCGCAGTCGGCTGGCTGATCGGGCAGGAGAACAAGGGGCTGGCCTGCATGTTCACGATGATGAACGCGGCCCGGCTCAATGTCGGCCTGCAGGGCGTCGGCGTCGCCGAGGCCGCGACCCAGCGGGCGCTCGCCTACGCGCAGGAGCGCCGGCAGGGCCGGGCGGTGGGCGCGGCCGAGCCGACGAGCCCGATCGTCGCGCATCCGGACGTGCAGCGGATGCTGCTGACCATGAAGGCCTATACGGCGGCGGCGCGCGGGATCTGCTACCTCACGGCCGCCGCGCTCGACGCTTCCCGGGGCCCGGAGGGGCAGGCCGCCCTCGACCGGGCCTCCCTGCTGACCCCGGTGGCCAAGGCCTTCTCGACGGATCTCGCCAACGAGGTGACCTCGCTCGGCGTGCAGGTCCATGGCGGCATGGGCTTCGTCGAGGAGACCGGCGCGGCCCAGCTGATGCGCGACGCCCGCATCCTCGGCATCTACGAGGGTACCAACGGTGTCCAGGCCATCGACCTCACCGCCCGCAAGCTGCCTCTGAACGGCGGCGCGACAGTCCGGTCGCAGATCGCCTGGATGCGGCGGGCCGCGGAGGGGCTGCTTAAAGCGGGCGATCCCGCCTTCGGCCACATGGCGGCGCGGCTGCGCGACGGGATCGGCAGCCTCGACCGGGCGACCAGCCACCAGCTCGCGGCGCTGACCTCCAACCGCCCGAACGCGGCGCTCGCCGGCGCGACCCCGTATCTGCGCCTGTTCGGCCTCGCCCTCGGCGGCGCCTGCCTCGCCCGCAGCGCGCTCGCGGCCGCCGCCGATCTGAAGGCCGGCGAGACGGACCCGGCCCTGGCCGCCCGGATCGCGCTGGCCCGGTTCTACGCCGAGAATCTTCTGGTAGCCTCGGGTGGGCTTGAGCAGAGCGTCGTCGAAGGCGGGACCTTCACCGACGATGCCGCGCTGGCGCTGGCGGTTTGAGGGGGCGGACATGGCCGACACCATCGCGATCACCGACCTCGAAGGCGGCGTCCGCCTGATCACCCTGAACCGGCCGGAGAAGAAGAACGCCCTCACGGGGGCGATGTACGACGCGATGCGCGCGGCCCTGGCGGAGGCGGATGCGTCCGAGGGCATCGGCGCCGTGGTCTTCGCCGGGCAACCCGGGATGTTCAGCGCCGGCAACGACCTTGCCGACTTCATGGGCAGCGCCGCGGGCGGTTTCAGCGCCTCGCCGGCCCTGGCCTTCATCCGCCAGCTCGCCCGCACCCGCACGCCGATGGTGGCGGCGATCGACGGGATTGCGGTCGGCATCGGGGCGACGCTCAGCCTGCATTGCGACCTCGTCTATGCCAGCCCGGCGGCGCGGCTGCGCATGCCGTTCGTGGAACTCGGCCTCGTGCCGGAGGCGGCCTCGAGCTACCTGCTGCCCCGGCGGGTCGGGCGCCTCAAGGCGACGGAGCTGCTGCTCCTGTCCAGCCCGCTCGACGCCGACGAGGCGCTGGCACTGGGCCTCGTCAACGCGGTGCTGCCGGCCGACATGCTTCTGGAGCAGGCCATCGCCCAGGCGGCCAAGCTCGCGGCCCTGCCGCGCGGCGCGCTGGCGGCGTCCCGGGCGCTGATCCGCGGTGACCAGGCGCAGGTCGAAGCGGCCCTGGAGGCGGAGGCGCGGGCCTTCGACGCGCAGCTGCGCTCGCCCGAATCCCAGGAGCGGCTCGCGGCCTTCCTGACGCGTGCCAAGCCCGCCGCGTCGGCGTGAGCACGCCCCCCGATCTGTCCCACAAGATCTGCCTGGTCGCCGGCGCCTCCCGGGGCGTCGGGCGGGGCCTGGCCCGGGCCCTCGGCGAGGCCGGGGCCACCGTGATCGTCACCGCCCGCTCCAGCGAGACCGGCCCGCGCACCGAGATGCGGCCGGAATCGATCGAGGACACCGCCCGCCTGGTCGATGCAGCCGGCGGGCGCGGCCATCACTACCTCTGCGACCACCGCTCGGAGCGAGCCACGGATGAGCTGATTCATTGGGCGCTGCGCCGGTTCGGGCGCATCGATGTCGCGGCCTGCAGCGTCTGGGGCGGCAACGAGGGCTACGACGGCGAGCGCTACCCGGACGGGGCCGGCTGGGGCACGCCGTTCTGGCGCCGGTCGGCCGAACCGTATCTGGGGTTCCTCCAGGCCGGGCCGCTGCCGGCGCTGCTGCTCGCCCGGGCGGTCGCCCCGTCCATGGTGGCGGCGCGGTCCGGCTTGATCGCGCTGGTCTCGTTCGGGACCGAGGATTACCTCGGCGACGTGTTCTACGATTCCGCCAAGGCTGCGACCAACCGGCTGGCGCTCGCCTTCGGGCAGGACCTCGCGCCCTACGGCGTGACCGCGCTCGGCCTCTCGCCGGGCTTCGTCGCCACCGAGCGCGCCCGGGATCTCGGGCAGGACGAGCGGGCCACCGAGGGGCCGCTCTATGCCGGCCGGGCGCTCGCCGCCTTGGCCGCCGACCCAGACGTCGCCACCCGGGCCGGAGCCGTGCTGCACGCGGGCGACCTCGCCCGGATCTACGGCTTCAGCGATGCCGACGGCACCCAGCCGGAGCGCTTCCGCGTCGGGCCCTGACCGCCCCGCCGAAACCGGTTCGACCCGCCGCGGGAGCGAAAAACGGCCTTAATTCTCCGGCACGCTCGTCCGTAATTGGCCGCTTCGGCACTTCGGTGTTTGAGCCGGCTCACTTCGGTGCGACGAGGAAAACAAGCATGTCGGATGCGAATACAGCCCCGCGCGTGCTGATGGTATTCCCCAAGTTCTACGAAAACTCGATGTGGAACTTCAAGGAGGCCATGGAGCTGCAGGGCGCCCGCGCACCCGCGCCGCCGCTGGGCCTGATCACACTGGCCGCGATGCTGCCGCCGGCCTGGCAGGTGAGCTTGGTCAACCGCAATTGCGAGGACCTCACCGACGCGCAGATCCTGGCGGCCGACCTGGTGATGACCGGCGGCATGCTCCCCCAGGAGCCGGACTGCCTCGTCGTGATCGACAAATGCGCGGCGCTCGGCGTCCCGGTCTGCGTCGGCGGCCCGGCCCCGACCTCGACCCCGGAGATCTACGACAAGGCCGACTTCCTGGTGCTGGGCGAGGCCGAAGGCATCCTCGCCACCTTCGTGGAGGCCTGGGAATCTGGCGCCCGCCGCGGCCGGTTCACCGCGGAGAAGTTCAAGGCGGACGTCACGACCAGCCCGATCCCGCGCTTCGACCTCCTGAATTTCAGCCACTACCTGTATATCGGTGTCCAGTTCTCGCGCGGCTGCCCGTTCACCTGCGAGTTCTGCGACATCATCGAGTTGTACGGTCGCTCGCCGCGCACCAAGACCACGCCGCAGATGCTGGCGGAACTCGACCGGCTCCACAGCCTCGGCCATCGCGGCCATGTCGACTTCGTGGACGACAACCTGATCGGCAACAAAAAGGCGATCAAGCTGTTCCTGCCG
The DNA here is from genome assembly GCF_008000895.1 of Methylobacterium sp. WL1. NCBI lineage: Bacteria > Pseudomonadati > Pseudomonadota > Alphaproteobacteria > Hyphomicrobiales > Methylobacteriaceae > Methylobacterium > Methylobacterium sp. WL1. The sequence goes on from NZ_CP042823.1 coordinate 5,473,783, forward strand.
CACCTCATCAAATGGCAGGAGGCGCACGGCTACCCGTTCAAGTTCTCCACCGAGGCCTCGCTGAACCTCGCGGACGACGACGAGCTGCTCGGGATGATGCGGGACGCGAACTTCTTCGCCCTGTTCACCGGGATCGAGACGCCCGACGAGGCGACGCTGATCCAGACCCAGAAGAAGCAGAACACCAAGCGGTCGATCGCCGACAGCGTGCACAAGCTCTACGAGCACGGCATGTTCGTCACCGCCGGATTCATCGTCGGCTTCGACACCGAGAAGGACAGCATCAGCAAGGCGATGTCGCTGTGCATCAGCCAGACCGGCATCCCGATCGCGATGGTCGGCCTCCTCTACGCGATGCCGAACACCCAGCTCTCGCGGCGCTTGCGCAAGGAAGGCCGCCTGTTCGAGAACTTCGCCTACACCACCGCCGAGCAAGGCGACCACTGCACGCAAGGGCTCAACTTCGTGACCCTGCGCCCGCAGCAGGACGTGCTCGCCGATTACCGGGACGTGCTGGCCGAGATCTACGACCCGCCGAACTTCTTCGCGCGCGTCCGCGAGATCTCCCGCCGGGTGAAGCGGCCCAAATTCGCGGCCCACAAGCTCGACTGGCGCCACATCGCGCGCGATCTGGGGTCGCTGCTGCGGATCTGCTGGCGGATGACCGTGCGACGGCCCGAGCTGGCCAAGCACTTCTGGGGCGTGTTCCTGCAGACCGCCCGCCACAATCCGGCGGCCCTGGAGGCCGTGGTCACCAACATGGTGATCTACCTCCACGTCTACCCGTTCTCGCGCTACGTAATCCGCGAGATCAACGGCCGGATCGCCGAACTCGAAGCCGGCCGCTGGGTGTCGCCCCCGATCCTGGCCCCCGAAAAAGACAGCGGCGCCAAGGCCGCCCCGGTCGGCAAGGTGGTCGCCCGCGCCGAGGTCAAGCACCTCGCCGCGGTGGCCTGACCGGCCGCGCCGGCCTCACGCGGCGCGCACCGTCTGCAGGAAGGCGCCGATCTCCCGGCGCAAGGCCTCGGATTGCGCCGACAGGCTCTCGGCCGAGGCGAGCATCCGGGTGGCGGCCGTGCCGGTCTCGTCGGCGGCGCGGGCGACCGCGTCGATCGTGCCGGTGACCGAACCGGTCCCGGCGGCCGCGTCGGCGATGCTGCGGGCGATTTCCTGGGTCGCCGCGCCCTGCTGCTCGACCGCCGCCGCGATGGACGTCGCCACCCCGTCGATCTCGCGGATCCGGCCGGTGATGCCGTCGATGGCGTCCACGGTCTGGCCGGTCGCGCCCTGGATCCGGCCGACCTGCGCGGTGATCTCGTCGGTCGCCTTGGCGGTCTGCGCGGCCAGCGCCTTCACCTCGGACGCCACGACCGCGAAGCCGCGCCCGGCCTCGCCGGCCCGGGCTGCCTCGATCGTGGCGTTCAGGGCCAGCAAGTTGGTCTGGCCGGCGATGTCGGAGATCAGCCGCACCACGTCGCCGATCCGGCCCGCGGCCTCCCTCAGCTCCTGAACCAGGCCGGCGGTCCGGCCGGCCTGACCGACCGCGCCCCGGGCCAGGTCGGCGGAGCCGTCGACCTGGCGGCCGATCTCCTGCACCGAGGCGCCGAGCTCCTCGGCCGCCACCGCCACCGTGCCGACATGGGCGGTCGCCTCCTGTGCGGCGCTCGCCACCGTGGCCGAGCGCTCGGCCGTGCGGGTCGCCGTGCTGGTCATGGCCTCGGCATTGGAGCGGAGATCGAGCGCCGCCTCCGTCACCGCCGCCAGGACGCCACCGATCGCGGCCTCGAAGCCATCGGCCATCTCCTGGACGGCCCGCCGCCGCTGCGCCTCGGCGCCGGCCCGGGCGAGCGCCGTCTCCTGCTCGAGGGCGCGGGTGTGAATCAGGTTGTCCTTGAACACCTGGACGGCCGCCGCCATCGCGCCGATCTCGTCCCGGCGGCCGGTGCCGGGGATCGCCACGGCGGCGTCGCCCTCGGCCAGGCGGCCCATGGCGCCGGTCATCCGCTGGATCGGGCGGGCGATGCCGAACAGGGCGAACAGCATCGCCGCCGCCGCGACCGCCAGCGCCACCGCGGTCGCGACCAGGGCGGTGAGCTTGGCCGAGGTCGCATTGTCGGCGGTGGCGGCGACGTTCCCGTCGGTCTGCGACCGGGCCAGCGCGATCGCCTCGGTGAGGCTGCCGACCGCCGCATCGTTCTGGGCGCCCGTCTCCGGGTCGAGGACGAGCTTGAGGGCGCCGTCCCGGTCGCCGGCGATCATCAGCTCGACAACCTGGAGCTGGATGTTCTGGTAGGCGTTCCAGGCGCCGGTGAACCGCTCGTAGGTCTCGCGCGCCTTCGGAGTCGCGAGGCGGCCCTGGTAGGCCTGGCGCAGTTCGGACAACGCCCCGAGGCCGTCGGTCAGCGCCGTCTGGTTCTTGTCGAGGGTCGCGAAGTCCGGCGATCCCGCGACCAGCCGGTACAGCTTCAGCCGCACGTCGCGCACCGCCATGCCGATGGCCTCGGCCTCGTTCTGGGCCGGAAGCCAGACCTGCGAGACCTCCTTGGCGTCCTGTTCGATCTCGGACAGGCGGACGACGCTGACGACCCCCTGGCCCGCAGCCGCGAGGGCCAGCAGGCCGATGGCTCCGCAAAGGACGGTCTTCAGAGAGAATCGCATCGGGGCTTCCGTCGTCGCGGCCAGCCGCGCTTCCGGGTGCAAGGATCTCCGGGATATATCTTAACGTTTTATCTGCGGCCGGAAACTATTCGCGACTAAAGCCACTTCTTCCAGCGAAAGAAAACGTAGGGCAGGATCGCGGCAACGAACATCATCACCACGGCCATGGGGTAGCCGAACGGCAGTTCCAGTTCCGGCATGGACTTGAAGTTCATGCCGTAGATCGAGGCGATCAGCGTCGGCGGCATGAATACGACGGCCATGACCGAGAACAGCTTGATGATGTTATTCTGCTCGAGGTTGACTAGGCCGAGCGTCGCATCAAGCAGGAATTGAATTTTCGTGGACAGGAAGGTGGCGTGCTCTTCCAGCGATTGAAGATCGCGCAGGGTCGAGCGGACATCCTCCCGAAGGTCGCGGGGTGCCTTGTTGGTCCGATAGGTCGCCGACAGCGAAAGCAGGATCCGCTCCATCGAGACCAGGCTCTCGCGCTGCTTCGAGATCAGGTCACCATGGCGTCCGAGCGCCCGCAGGGTATCCTGAAGGGCGGTGTTGCGGGCGGACGGGTCGTCCTGCACTTCGAAGATCTTGCCCGACAGCCGGTCGATCCGCTCGCCCTGGAGCTGGAGCACGTCCGCGGCCCGGTCGATCACCGCCTCGATCAGCCCGGCCAGGATGGCCTCGCCGGAGACCGCGGAGGCGCTGCCGTTGCCGGTCGTGCGGCCGGCCCGCTGGGTGTACATCCGGAAGGCCTGGGGTTCCTCGTGGCGCACGGTCACGAGGCGGCTGCCGCGCAGGATGAAGGTGATGCCGGCCAGCCCGGGCTCCTCGGCATCGCTGACCTTCGAGAGCACCCGCCCGGTCATGTAGCGGGCACCCTCCTCGACGTAGAGCAGCTCCGAGGGCTCGATGTCCTTCATCTCCTCGCGGGTCGGCACCTCGATGCCGGCGAAGGCCTCGACCTTGAGTTCCTCCTCGCGGCTCGGGCGAATCAGGTCGAGCCAGACGGTGTCCTCGGGGATCGTGTCCTGGAGATCGACGATTCGGCGCTCAAGCAGCGAGGATCCGGCGCCGGTTGAGGGCTGGTGGATGAAAATCACGACGGTGTCTCGGGTGCAAAACGGTCACTGGGCGGCGCCGGGTCCGATCCGCATCCGGCACGGCGGCTCCAAGCGCAAGCTGTGCCGTGGGTGTGGCGTTGTTTTCTGACGCTTCCGTGACATCGCGGCCTGCATCGACGAAGCGGTGCCGTCAGGCCCGACGTTCAGTTGCAGCCTTCGCAGACGCTGCCCTCGATCTTGTCGGTCAGGGCGCGCTCGCGCCGCTGCTCCCGCCGCGACGGAACCTCGCCCGCGCCCAGCGACGTACCGGGCGGCATCGTCACGCCGAGGCTGTTGGTGTTCGGCGCCGTGATCGTCGATTGCGGCCCTCCGCCGATGCCGGTCTCATCGGCGGCGCGCGGCTGAGCCGCCAGCGTGGCCGGCAAGGCGAGGCTCAGCGCGGGGAGGCTCAGCACGACGAGGGCGAACAGGCGGATCGAGGCTGTGGTCATGACACCTCCAGTCATCGTGAGAAGGTCAGAATCTACAGCAAGTTGCAAGCCTGCAATCCGCAATCCTTCCCGCCGCAAGCTTCTCGATCTTGTGAGCCTCTCGATCTTGCTCGCCTCAGCGACGGCGCGGGGCCTCGCGCCGGAACACGCCGACCATCTCGACATGGTCCGAATGCCGGAACTGGTCGACCGGCGTCACCGATTCGAGCTGGAACCCGCCGGCCGTGAGCGTCGCCGCGTCCCTCGCGAAGGTGCCGGTATCGCAGGACACGCCGATCGCCACCGGCACCCGCGAGGCGGCGATCTGCCGGGCCTGGGCCTCGGCGCCGGCGCGGGGCGGGTCGAACACGACCGCGTCGAACCCGTCGAGTTCCGTGGGCAGCAGCGGCCGGCGGAACAGGTCCCGGCGCTCGGTGGTGATCTGGCGCAGGCCCGTCGCGACCCGGGCCGACCGGTCGAGCCCGCCGAGCGCCGCCGCATCCGCCTCGACGGCGTGGACCGCGGCTGTCCGCGCCATCGCCAGGGCGAGGGGCCCGCAGCCCGAGAACAGGTCGGCGACCCGCCGCGGACGGCGCCCCAAGGCCGCCACGCTCAGCGCGGTGAGGATGGCCTGCCCGGCCGCAGTCGCCTGCAGGAAGCCCCCGGGCGCCGGATAGAGGCGGCTTTCGGCATCCGTGACCGAGACCGGCTCGGCCTCCATCAGGCGCTCGCCGTGGAGCGACAGCCGGGCCAAGCCCAGCTCGCCCGCGATCCGAACCAGCGCGGAGGCAACACCGCCGGTCACCGGGCCGTGTCCACGCAGGTCGATGTCGAGGCCCTGGTCGGTGGCGGTCACGGCGACGTCCAGGGGCTTACGGCCGTGGCCCAGCGGCCCGGCGAGCCGGCGCGCCACCGCGGGGGCCGGATGCAGGGCCGGCACCGTGATCGGACAATGGTCGATCGGCACGAGCGCGTGGCTGCGCGCCGCCATCAGGCCGGCCTCGCCCTGTCCGTCGATCTCCCGGACGTGCAACGTGATGCGGCGGCGCCCGGCCCCGTGCGCGTCGATCGCGGCCCCCGGCTCGACGCCGAGACGGGCCTGCGACAGGGCCTGCGCGACGAGGCCGCGCTTCCAGGACAGCTCCGCGGCGGGCGCGAGATGCTGCGTCCGGCAGCCGCCGCAGCGCATGTAATAGGGGCAGAACGGCTCGACCCGGTCGGGGGAGGGCTGCACGATGCCGACCAGCTCGGCTCGCTTTCCCTCCCGGCGGATCGTCACCCGCTCGCCGGGCAGCGTGTAGGGGACGAGGATCCCGTCCTCCGCGATGCCGTCGCCACGGGCACCGAGCTCCCGGATCGTGACCGTTTCGCTCATGACAGGTTTGCGCCGATCAAAAATTCGGAATTGCCGTCGCGACCCGGCACGGGCGAATCGATCAGGCCCAGAATCGTCGCGCCGAGCCCCTCCAGCACGAAGCGGACGGCATCGCAGACCTCCGCGTGGACGGCCGGATCGCGCACGAGGCCGCCGCGCCCGACGCGCTCGCGCCCGGCCTCGAATTGCGGCTTGACCAGCGCGACGATCGTGGCGCCGGGAGCGAGCAGCGCCGGCAGGGCCGGCAGCACCAGCCGCAGGCCGATGAAGCTCACGTCGACGCTCGCCATTGCGGGCCGCGGCACGAGCCGCGCCGGATCGAGCGCGCGGATATCGGTGCCCTCCAGGCTGGTGACGCGGGTATCCGCGGCCAGCCGCGGATGCAGCTGCCCGCGGCCGACATCGACCGCGTGGACATGGGCGGCGCCACGGGCGAGCAGCACGTCCGTGAAGCCGCCGGTCGAGGCGCCGACGTCGAGGCAGACGAGGCCCGCGGGATCCAGCCGGAACGCGTCCAGCGCCGCCGCGAGCTTCAGCCCGCCCCGGGAAGCGTAAGGGTGCTCGGGGGCGGCCTCGATCCGCGCCCCCGGGGGGATCGCCTCCGAGGGCCGTGCCAGCGGCCGGCCGTCCACCCGCACCAGCCCGGCCCGGATCGCGGCCTGCGCCCGCGCGCGGCTCTCGAAATGGCCGTGCTCCACCAGGAACAGGTCGGCCCGCTTTGGCGCAGGCGCGCGGTGCGCGGGCGCTCCGCCTGCCGGTATGGGCCGTTCTCCGGTCATCAGGGCTTTACAGGCTCGCGTCAGGGCTACGGCAAAGGTTTCGGGGGCCGGCCCTGTCGAAGGGGCGGCGTGCCCCCTACCTAGACCGGGCTGGAGAGGAGAGCCACCGTATGACACGCATCCTGCCGCTGCTCGCGCTGCTGGGACCCTTCGCGGCGAGCGGCGCCTTCGCCCAGGAGCCGGCAGCCCCCAAGCCGACCGAGACGTTCCAGGCGCCGGTCAAGAACGCCAAGGGCGACCCGATCGGCACGATCGCGATCCGCGACGGCGCCAACAGCCTCGTGTTGCGCGTCGCCATCCAGCCCGGCGGATTGCCGCCCGGCTGGCACGGCATGCATTTCCACGCGGTCGGCGATTGCTCGGATCCGAAATTCCTGAATTCGAAGGCCCACGTGAACCACGACCAGAGCAAGCACGGCCTGCTCAATCCGGATGGACCCGACGAGGGCGACCTGCCGAACCTCTACGTGGCGCAGGACGGCTCGGGGAATGCCGAGGTGACCAGCGAGACGCCGCTCACCGGCGAGGGCGGCCTCAAGGACGGCGACGGCTCGGCGCTGATCATCCACGCCAACGAGGACGACCACACGACCCAGCCGATCGGCGGCGCCGGCGACCGGGTCGCCTGCGCGGTGATCAAGTAGGGCCTCGTCCAGAACGGCGGATTTCGGCTTTCGGGACGCGGCGATGCGCGAGCGCCGGTCAGGCGGCGTTCGGCGAGGGCACCAGGGGCGGGATCGGGCGCGGGCGCCCGGCCTCGTCGATCGCCACGAAGGTGAGGGTGGCCTGCGTCACCCTCTCGCGGACCTGGGTGCAGAACCGGCGCGCCCAGGCCTCGACCTCGATCTTCATCGAGGTGCGGCCGACATGCGAGACCCGGGTGTAGACGCACAGCACGTCGCCGACCCGGACCGGGCGGATGAAGGTCATCGCGTCGAGGGCCACGGTGACGACCCGGCCCTGGGCCCGGTCCACGCCGGCGATGCCGCCCGCCTGATCCATCTGGGTCAGCACCCAGCCGCCGAAGATGTCGCCGTTGGCGTTGGTGTCGGCCGGCATCGCGATGGTCCGGACCGTCAGGTCCCCCCGCGGCAGGTCCGCGTCGGGGGGCGGCGCCTGCTCAACCTCGAGTTTCGCGCGTGCGACGTGCTGCATGCCGTCCATCCGCCTGTCTCGCGCGCCGTCAGGAAAGGATGCCGGCGAGCTTGAGCCCGGCCGCCAGCAAGATGGCGGCTGCGCCCAGGATGCATTCGAACGGGATCGATTGCCAGAGGTCCGGCGTCGCGGCCGTGGGCTCGGCGCGCTGCGCGATATCGTTCATCGGGTTTCCTCCCGGGCAGGCCGATCTGTCGCCGGCGCGTCCCGTTCCTGCATTATACGGCATGGAAACCAGCTACGCATCTCGAATCAGCGCATGGAAAAGCCCGGCGGCTCGTGGGAGCCGCCGGGCCTGTCAGCGTCGTGGACCGCTCAGTAGAAGAACCGGCGACGGTAATAGGGGCGACGGTAGAACGGGCGCGGGCCGTAATAGAACCGGCGGCGGTAGTACGGACGGCGGTAGAACGGGCGCGGGCCATAGAACCGACGGCGGTAGTAGTACTGGGCCTTCTGGGCTACGGCCGGCGCGGCGTCGGCGGGCAGGGCGATGCCCGGACCGACCGGCGCGGCCGATGCGCCCTGCGGCGCCGCGGCCGCAAAGCCCAGCACCAGCAGGGCCGCGAGCAGGAATTTCCTCAGCACGTCTCGACTCCCTTCGCGTGATTGCGTCTTCGACGACGAACCGCACGCGGGACGAGAGCCCGGTCGGCGGTCCGAAACGCTGCAACGCACGGGCGATGGGAAGCGTTGCAGCGTAACCGCTACGGAGATTCGGACAGGGTTTATTTTTATCCCGGCCCCGTAGGCGGCACGCTGCGCCGGGACGCAGCGTGCCGCGCCGACCCCGCGATCAGGCGATCTTGGTGGTCATGTCCTCGATGCGGGCCTCTGTGCTCTGGCGGACGAGGGCGATGCCGTGCTCGCAATCCTCGCGGCGAAGGTAGCCCTCTCCGGAATCCGCGATCACCTCGCCGTTGCGCGCGCGCAGGCGCCAGCGCCACTCGCCCTTGGCATCCCGATAGAGTTCGAACCGCATGGTGCAGCCTCTCGTCCGACGTGTCGGTGAGATGGGACGCCCCGCGCAAAAAAGAAGCCGCCCCGGGAGGTTCCCCGAGGCGGCGTCCGTACCGGTCTAGACGAATCCCGGTCTCAAAAGGTCGAGACCTTTCGCGGGAGCAGGGCAGAGCCCTGCGGATCTCTCAGTGGTTCCGGCGTGGAACCCTGTCGTCAGGAGCGGGGCGACCGCTCCAGCCAGCCGATGGTGCGGCCTTCGCCGTTGCCGCCGCCGGCGCTGCGCGGGCGGGCATCGGCCCGCTGGGGCCGGCTGTCCCGCGCCGGGCGCGCCTGCTGCTGGGCCGGGCGCTCGCCCTGCGGACGGGCGGGCCGGTCCGAACGGGCCTCGCGTCCCTGCGGGCGGGACCGCGACCGTCGCCGCGGCCGCCTTCCGGACGGCCCTGGCGCGGCGCACCCTGACCCTGGCCGCCGCCGCCGAAGCCGCGGCCGCCTTCCGGACGGCCCTGCTGGGACGGCCCTGCTGCGGACGGGACCGCTGACCCGGACGGCCACCGGCCGGACGCTGCTGCTGGCGCTCGGGCCGACGCTCCTCCTCGCGGGCGATCTCGGCCGCTTCCTGACGGGACGGCGGCGAGAAGCCCTCGGGGAAGCCGGCGACCGGCACGCTCTGGCGGGTCAGCCGCTCGATGTCGCGCAGGTAGGCCCGCTCCTCGTCGTTGCAGAACGAGATCGCCAGACCGGTCGCCCCGGCGCGCGCGGTGCGGCCGATGCGGTGGACGTAGCTCTCCGGCACGTTCGGCAGATCGAAGTTGATTACGTGGCTGACGCCGTCGACATCGATGCCGCGGGCCGCGATGTCGGTGGCCACCAGAACCCGGCAATCGCCGTCCCGGAAGGCCTGGAGCGCCCGCTCGCGCTGCGGCTGGCTCTTGTTGCCGTGGATCGCGGCGCCGGCGATGCCGGCCTTGTCGAGGCCGCGCACGACCCGATCCGCGCCATGCTTGGTGCGGGTGAAGACCAGGACGCGGTCGATGGCCGGATCCCGCAGGATGTGGGCGAGCAGCGCCTGCTTCGCGCCGGTATGGGCGAAGATGACCGTCTGCTCGACGCGCTCGGCCGTGGTGGCGACCGGGGTCACGGCGACCTGCACCGGATCCTTCAGGTACTGGCTGGCGAGCCCGGCGATGTTCTTCGGCATGGTCGCCGAGAAGAACAGGCTCTGGCGCTGGGCCGGCAGCAGCTTCACGATGCGCTTGAGGGCGTGGATGAAGCCGAGGTCGAGCATCTGGTCGGCCTCGTCGAGGACCAGGATCTCGACGCCCTCGAGGGTCAGGGAGCGGCGCTCGATCAGGTCGATCAGGCGGCCCGGGGTGGCGACCAGGATGTCGACGCCCGGAGCCAGCGCCCGCTCCTGGCGGCTGATGGTGACGCCGCCGAACACCACCGTGGTGGTGTAGGACAGGTGGCGCCCGTAATCCGAGAAGGACTCGGCGATCTGGTTGGCGAGCTCGCGGGTCGGCGAGAGCACCAGCACGCGGCAGCCGCGGCGCGGGGCCCGGCGGTCCGAGAGCGAGAGGCGGTGCAGGATCGGCAGCGCGAAGGCCGCGGTCTTGCCGGTGCCGGTCTGGGCGATGCCGCAGAGGTCGCGGCCCTCCATGGCCGGCGGGATCGCCTGGGCCTGGATCGGGGTCGGCGTGACGTAGCCAGCCTCGCCGAGCGCCCGCAGCACGGGCTGGGCAAGGCCGAAATCGGTGAATTGGGTCAAAGAAATATCCGATGCAGCAGGGCCGGCCGGGCGCTTCGCGTTCGGTGCGAGCAGCGCAGAAATCTGGTCGGTCCGTTGGCAGGGGGCAGCCCGCGTGATGGGGCGGCCCGGGTGCATGCACGTTATGAAGAGGGGGGCCGGATCACGCCGGAAGGCGCCCGATCCGTCACGCAGCCCCCTCAAGCGGGCCATGACGGCCGCTGACGCTGCACCGCCGATATGCGGGTGTGCGCCTGCGAAGTCAATGCATCGCTTGGCGCGGGATGACATGGCACCGATCGCCTGGGTGCACGGCTCGGCGCCGCCGCTAGGCCTGTCCGAGGTGGATCGCTCGCGCGATCGCTGCCGGATCCCGCAATGCCGGGCAGGCTCAGGCCGCTTTGCGCCGCGTCTGATGGTAGAGGCCCGCCGTCAGACCCGCGAACAGCACCAGGCCGCCGATCAGCGCGGGGCCCGCGAACCCATCGCCCGCCAGCGCCAGGACGGCATCGTTGCCCGCGATGTAGACGATCAGCGCGAAGGCGACGCCCCACAGGCTCTCGCCGACGATCAGGCCGGTCGCCGTCAGGATGCCCAGCCGGACCGCCCGCTCCGGATCGGCCCGGCGGCGCGCCCAGCGCTCGTAGACCGTGCCGATCACCGCGCCGGCCACCAGGGGCACGACCAGCGTCATGGGCAGGTAGATCCCGAAGGCGGTGGCCAGCGGGGGCAGGCGGAGACGCTTCAGCCGGCCGAGGGTCTCGTCCAGCGCGACCAGCCCCAGGCCGGCGGCCGCGCCCCAGCCCAGCATGCGCCAGTTGCCCTCGCCCGAGAGCACGCCCTTGGCCAGGGTCGAGATCAGGCCGGCCTGCGGCGCGGCCAGCGCGTTCGGCCCGGCCCCGGGCGTCCCGACGAAGCCGAAGCTCGTCGCCAGCACGTTGAGTACCGGCGGGATGATCGCCGACCCGAACACCACCCCGACGACCAGCGCCGCCTGCTGCTTCCACGGCGTCGCCCCGACCAATTGGCCGGTCTTGAGATCCTGCAGGTTGTCGTTCGCGATGGCGCAGATGCTGAACACGATGCCGGTGACGGTCAGCACGTAGGCGACGAGCGCCCCGCCGCTCTGCGCATCCCCGTCGCGGCCGAGCAGCCCCAGCAGCATCGCCGAGCTCGCCAGCGCGGCCAGGATGCCGATCCCCGAGAGGGGCGAGTTGGACGAGCCGATCAGCCCGGCCATGTAGCCGGTCACGGCGGCCACCACGAGCCCGATCACCAGGACGAACAGCAGGCCGCCCGCGACTAGCAGGACGCCATAGCGCTCCAGGCTCGTGCCGCCGAGGACGTCCCACAGCAGCCAGCCGATCGGCAGCAGAAGGCTCGCCGAGACCACGAGGACGACCGCGATCGGCAGGTCGCGCTCCTCGAGCGCCAGCGTCGCGCCGGCGTGGCGCGCCCGCCCGGTCGCGAAGGCCGAGCGGATGCCGCCCAGCACCGGGCGCGCGATCCGGATCAGCGTCCAGAGCGCGGCCACGCCCATCACGCCGGCGCCGAAGAACCGCACCTCCTGCCGGAACGCCGCGCCGACCCAGGCCTCGACACTGACGTCCGGCATCGGCTGCTGCGCGGTCAGGATCGGGACCAGCACGGCCCAGCCGATCGCCAGCCCGAGCGCCATCGCGGCCCCCACCGACAGGCCGACCAAATGGCCGACGCCCAGCAGCGCGAGGGACAGGTTGCCGGCGATCCCGGTCGCGCCCGCGCCGACGCGGAACCAGAGCGCGGCGCTGTCGAGCACCAGCCGGGTCTGCGCCAGCGCCGCGAAGCCGGCCGAGGCCAGGCTGTTCCAGACCAGGATGCGCAGGCCCAGCGCGCTGTCCGCCTGCCCGGCGGCGCCCTGGGTGCCGAGCGCCAGCACCTCCGCGGCGGCTCGCCCCTCGGGGTAGGGGAGGTCCGAATCGACCACGAGGGCGCGGCGCAGCGGCACGGACAGCATCACGCCCAGGATCCCGCCCGTGGCGGTGATCCCCGCAGTGGTGAGCCACGGGAACCCGTGCCACCAGCCGATCATCACCAGGCCCGGCAGCACGAAGATGATGCACGAGAGCGTGCCGGCCGCCGAGGCGACAGTCTGGACGATGTTGTTCTCCAGCACCGTCGCGCCGGGCAGGTGCCGCAGCACCGCCATGGAGATGACCGCGGCCGGGATCGATGTGGCGAAGGTGAGCCCGATTTTGAGGCCGAGATAGACGTTGGCGGCGGTGAACAGCAGCGTCAGCGCGCCGCCGAGCAGGAGGCCGCGCCAGGTCAGTTCGGCCGGTTGAGCGCCGCTGGACATGCGAATCGGGTTCCGGAAGCCAAGGTCCCGATTTTATCGGTAGGCGGCTGAGATATGCAACCGTTCTTCCCGTGTCCGTGTAAGCATTTATTCGATATCGATGTAATTAATTATATCAGAAAAATCAAAAAATACGCCGAAAGACAAAAATTATGGTTCCGATATTGGACGATCGATATTTTATGCGATCGAACATCTAGCCTCGCGCGAACACCCCGCACCGTGGGCGTGGTCGGAGCGGTGTGGGAGCATCGAGACTGCCGGACGATGACGAGCGCCTTGCCGAGGCGGTGTCCGCCCGTCTGTGGTTGACGTTCCACCACGGATGCCGGGCCTGGAAAGGGTTCGACTGTGAGTCGCTCGGCCGCCTGCACGCGAAGGGGCCGAGCGCCGATCCGGTCGGCCGGGCCAAGTCCGTGGTGCTGGCGTGGTGCTGACTGGGGAAGGCCTGCGCCGATCCGAAGCGCTGTTCACCCGCAAAGATTGAACGGTTCGCCTCTGCGGCCGAGCGCAGGGCTGCTGGCCGCAAAACGAAGGTCCGACACAATCAACGGCTGAAGCCGTGAACCCGGCGGAGCGCCGAGCGATCGGAGAAAAAACACCACAACAAACGTGTGGTGCGGCCAAGAGGACTCGAACCTCCACCCCTCGCGGGACTAGCACCTCAAGCTAGCGCGTCTACCAATTCCGCCATGGCCGCATCGGACGCGAAGATCCGCCCGTTCGCCCGACCGATGCGACCTCCGGGGAAACCCTCGGGTCGCCGTCATGTCGGGCGGCGCAGCGGATAACAGATCGATCCGCCGCCGACAAGCGCCGCGCTCAAACGGACGCGTAGTTGTCGTCCAGGAACGGCGTCGCGCTGTCGCCGATCGTGGTGCCGGGCTCGATGATCGCCGCCGCCTTGCGGATCAGCTCGGTCACCTCGACGGAGATGCGGTCGCCGGTGACCACGATCTGGCCGCGGGCGATCGGGTGGTCGTTGGCCAGGATCTCCACCATGTCGCTGTCGCTGGATTCCAGCTCGATCACCGCGCCGCGGCCCATGCGCAGGAGCATGTGCAGCGGCATCCGGGCCCGGCCCAGCACCACCGTCAGATCGACCTTCAGGGTCTCGAAGACCGCCACCGCTCGCCCATCCCGTCTCGCCGCCGACCTGGTGCACCCAAAGCTTGCAACCGCCGGCCGCGGATGTTGAAGGCTTCGACCATCGACGCAGGATGGTGAACCCTTGGTAAACGCGCCCCGTCTCACGGTCTCGCCCCATGCCTTCCCGACGCGGCCCGGCTCGGATCCGGTGGGCTGGCGCGTGAGCGACGCGCCCGTGGGCTACGCGGACGCGGTGGCCTGGATGGAGGCGCGCGTCGAGCGGATCGCCCGGGGCGCGGCGCCCGAATGCGTCTGGCTGCTCGAGCACCCGCCGCTTTACACGGCGGGCACCTCGGCGCGGTCCGAGGACCTCGTGGCGCCCGATCGGTTCCCGGTCCACGTCACGGGCCGGGGCGGCCAGTACACCTATCACGGCCCGGGCCAGCGGGTCGCCTACGTGATGCTGGACCTCGACCGCCGGAGCCGGGATCTGCGCGCCTACGTGGCGAGCCTGGAGGGCTGGCTGATCGAGACGCTGGCGGCCTTCAACGTCCGGGCCGAGCGCCGGGAGGACCGGGTCGGCGTCTGGGTGCGCCGCCCCGAGAAGGGGCCGGGGGTGGAGGACAAGATCGCGGCCATCGGCATCCGGGTGCGCCGCTGGGTCAGCTTCCACGGGATCAGCCTGAACGTCGAGCCGGACCTGTCGCACTTCGCCGGCATCGTGCCGTGCGGCGTGCGCGAGCACGGGGTGACGAGCCTGGTCGATCTCGGCCTGCCCCTGAGCCTGGCGGAGGTGGACATGCAGCTGCGCGCCGCGTTCGAAGAGATTTTCGGGGCCACGGTGAGCGAGGCGGCGGAGTAGCTACCGGCGATCAGAAATCCGCGTGCAATCGCGACGCGAAGAAGTGCGCCGGCCCGCGGTCGCGGTTGTAGCCGGGGTTGTTCACGAACTGGTAGTCGAAGGTCAGGGTCACGAACTTGGTCAGGTTCAGGGCGTAGTAGGTCTCCAGCGCCCGCTCGCTGCCGTAGTTGAGCCGCCCGTCCCCGACCAGCAGGCCGTAATAGCCGGCCGCGAAGGCGGCGCGGTGAGAGGGCGAGAGCCGGTTCATCGCCGTGCCGATGGCGACCGTGTCGTCCGGCCGGTCCCAGGCCTTGCCCTTCAGCGACAGGCCGCCGGAGAAGCTCTGGTCGATGTCGGTGAAGGAGATGTTCTCCGTGCGCCCGTCGTTCAGGCTGGCCCGGGCGAACAGGCCGAGTTCGGGCGTCAGCGCCTGCTCGAGGTTGATGTAGCCGCCGGTCTTCCGGCGCGGCTTGCGGGTCGCGAGGGCGGCATCGCTGCCGTTGTCGAACAGGCCGAGTTGCGTGAGGGTGACGAGCTCGCGGTTGTTGGCCGAAACCCCGACATTCGAGAACAGGCCGATGCGGATCTTGCCGGGCTGCTCGAGCCACGGGAGCACGTGGCGCTCCTCGAACTCGGCGTTCAGGCCGGCGCGCCGGAACACCCGCGGATCGAGCACGTCGCTCGACGGCTCCTTGGGCACCTGCGTGTAGGCGGCGCGGATCGCGAACTCCGGCCGGTTGTATTCGGCGTAGACCCCTTGCGTGAAACCCGGGAGGTTGGCCGGGAAGTCCCAGGCCGAAGCCCCCCACAGCGACCAGTTGAAGAAGTCGACCCGCGGGTCGTGGGCGTAGACGTTGCCGTCGAAGAAGTCGCCCAGGGCGAACTTGCCGGCGATCAGGGTGATCCGCTCCGCATCGTACCGGGTGGCGACCTGGTTCGGCCCGTCCGGCACCTCCACGGTCTCGCCGCCGAGGCCGATCGTCTGCTTCACGTAATAGCGGTTCGAGCGCAGCTTCGGGAACGGGGCGCCGGCCTTCTGCGCCTCTCCGTTGACGAAGCCCGCGACGCCCAGCGTCCGCGACAGGCCGAAGCCCTGGCTGAACTCGGGGTTGTAGTAGAGCTCGGTGCTGTCGGTGAGCTTGAGCCCGAGGAAGATGGTGGCCGTGGTGGTCTGCCGGGCCTGGTGCGGGATCAGGCTCTGCGCACCCTCGTAGGGCGAGCGGAAGCCCGGCACCCCCTGGGCGATCAGCGTCGTCTGCCCGTGCAGCGAGAAGCGCCCGGTCTCGCCGTTGTCGGGATCGTGCGGTGCGGTCTCGTCCGGATCGGGCGGAGCCTTCAGGCCGCCCGGGAACCACATCAGCCGCGCGAACAGCTGGTTCGAGGTGAAGCGCGCCCGGGACGTGACCGGACCGCCGTCGTCCCCCGGCACGCTGCCCAGCGAGAAGCGCCGGCTGCCGCCGAGGTCGATGTAGCGGTAGTCGATCCCCAGGGCGAGCGAATCGCTGATCGCGTACTGGATGCCCGCGCCCAGGGTGAAGCCGAGATAGCCGAGTTCGCGACGCGCCGTGTTCTGGCCGCCCGCGTCGAGATCCGGGTAGTTCGCCAGGAACCGCGCGTTGGCGCCGGCGAGCCCGAACGACCCGTAGACGAGGTACCGGTCGAAGCTGTAGCCGATCCGGGCCCGGAGGGTGCCGTACAGGTCGGTCTTGGCGCGCACGATGTTGAAGGGCTGGTCGGCGTCCTCGTACCCGAAGCCCGTGATGGTCGAGGGCACCGGCCGCTTCAGGTTCGCCACGTCGAGGGTCGCCTCGGCTCCGTAGACCCAGGGGCCGGCCTGCCAGTTCCAGCCGCCGAACAGGCCCCCGACCGCCGTGGTGGCGTTGCGGCCCTGGTCGCTGCGGCCGGTGGAATCGCCGCTCTTGAACGCCGGGACAGCGCGGTTCCCGATCGCCGTCGGCCCGAAATTATAGGCTCCGTAGGACCCGCCCGCGCTGCCCTGGAGGCCGATATAGCCCCCCGACCAGTCGGTATAGGCGGGCAGGTCGGGCGCCGGGCGGCGCCCGGCGAGGTCGGCCGCGGCCGCCGGAACGGACGCGATCAGGGGCGCGGCCAAGACGAGGGCGGCGGCACGGAGGAGGGCGCGGGACGGGGCGACATCGGACTCGCAGACAAGATATAGCACTTGCTATAATGAGGTTCGCGGACATGCAAGCCGTTTCGGGTCGCCTCGACCACAGGCCACATCGTTTCTCGTCCCGCGTCGTATTGTCGATGCCGTGCATGGCAGTGCCGTGACGATCTCCACGTCTCTCCGGCGGTCAAGATACGCGCGGACACAGCCGGCGGAATAACTTCGCTCCACGCGCAGAAACTTGATACGTCTACAGGTAAAGACCAAGAACTATCACTCGTCAGCGCTGTAATGGCGTCAGATTAGAATTGTTATCATTTGATCTGTGCCGGTTTGCCTCTTTGAAATGCCTCGTGGGAGCGTTATGTGCATCGGCATGCGCGCTCCGACTCTCTTCCCGATTCTCCGCGGCCTGGCTGCGGGTGCCCTCCTGGCGACGGCGGGGGCCGCCGCGGCCAAGGAGGTGCCGATCGGTCCGCACGTGACCAAGAACGGCCTCGAGGTCGCGGCCGTCTACCTGCAGCCGATCGAGATGGACCCGCCCGGCATGATGCGCCAAGCCGCGCAGTCGGACCTGCATCTCGAGACCGACATCCGCGCCGCCAAGGACAACCGGAACGGTTTCGCGGAGGGCGATTGGGTGCCGGCCCTCGACGTCCGGTTCGAGGCGGTGAAGCTCGACGGCGACAAGCCCACGGACCAGAAGGTCGCGGGCCAGCTGATGCCGATGGTCGCCAACGACGGCCCGCATTACGGCGACAACGTCAAGCTGTTCGGTCCCGGCCGCTACCGCCTGACGGTCACGGTGGCCCCCCCCGGCAAGGACAGTCACTTCGGCCGCCACGTCGACAAGGAGACCGGGGTCGGCCCCTGGTTCGAGCCCTTCGACGTGACCCAGGACTTCACCTTCGCCGGCGTCGGCAAGAAGGGCGCCTACTGACAAGGCGGGCGCCTCCTGAACCGTAAGGATATCCGTGTCACACTCGTCGCGCCCCGTCCGCTTCGCCGCCGCGTTCCTCGCCGTCTCCTGCGCGGCTCTCCCCGCGCGCGCCGAGGACATGCCGGTCATCAAGGTGGAGATGCGCGACGGCGTGATCCTGCCGGCGACCATCGAGGTTCCGGCCAACACCCGGTTCAAGCTGGAGATCTCGAATACCGGGCAGTCGCCGGTGGAGTTCGAGAGCACGGAGCTCAAGCGCGAGAAGGCTCTGGCCGCCGGCTCGACCTCGTCGATCGTGTTCCGCACCCTCGATCCCGGCACCTACCAGGTGTTCGACGACTTCCATCCCGAGGCGAAGGCCACCCTGGTGGCCAGGTGAGCGGGTCCCGATGGTGACTGCCCCGACCCTCCTCGCCGAGGTGCCCTCGCGCCGGGACCTGCTCGACGAGCGGCTCGCCCGCTTCGGCGACTGGCTGCGGCAGCACGGTTGGATGATCCGGGCCGTGCAGTGGGTGATCGTCGGCGTCTACGGGGTGCTGGTGATCGTGCCCGCGCTGCTGCCGCTGCCCGACAACACCGCGCATATCTGGACCAACCTGACGCTGGCCGCGCAGTTCGCATTCTGGGGCATCTGGTGGCCGTTCGTGCTCCTGAGCATGGTGCTGGTCGGCCGGGCCTGGTGCGGCGTGCTCTGCCCCGAGGGCGCCCTGAGCGAGTTCGCCAGCCGCTGGAGCCGGGGCTACGCCGTGCCGCGCTGGATCACGTGGCAGGGCTGGCCGTTCCTGGCGTTCGCCGGCACCACGGTCTACGGGCAGATGACCAGCGTCTACGGCTATCCGAAGCCGGTGCTGGCCGTGCTCGGCGGCTCGACCGTCGCGGCGATCATCGTGGGCCTGCTCTACGGCCGCAACAAGCGGGTCTGGTGCCGCTACCTCTGCCCGGTCAACGGCGTCTTCGCCGTGCTCTCGAAGCTGGCGCCGGTGAGCTTCCAGGTCGACCGCGCCGCCTGGGCCGCCTCGCCCAAGCCCGCACAGGGCGCCGAGACGTTCAACTGCGCCCCGCTGGTTCCGGTCAAGGTCATGCGCGGCGCGGGCTCCTGCCACATGTGCGGCCGCTGCAGCGGCCATCGCGGCGCGGTGCGCTTGGCCCTGCGCTCGCCCAACCACGAGATCGTCCACGTCGCCGGGAGCGAGCCGAGCCTGGAACAGACCGTGCTGATCCTGTTCGGCATGCTGGCCCTCGCGGTGGGCGCGTTCCAATGGTCGTCGAGCCCGTGGTTCGTCGAGGCCAAGCAGCTGGCCGCCACCTGGCTGATCGAGCACGGGACGACATGGCCGCTGGAGATGTCCGCGCCGTGGTTCATCCTGACGAACTACCCCGACCACAGCGACGTGATGACCCTCCTCGACGGCGGGTTGCTCCTGGCCTACATCGGCGCCGCGACCGTGTTTCTCGGGCTTGCGGTGTCGGGGATCGTGGCGCTCGCGACCGTGGCGCTCGGTGGATGGTCGCTCCGGCGCTTCCATCACCTGACGCAGACGCTGATCCCGGTGGCGGGCTGCGGCGTCTTCCTGGGCCTCTCGGCGCTGACCGTCACGTTCCTGCGCGGCGACGGCATCGTGATCCCGTACGTGTCGGAAATCCGGGCCGCCATGCTGATCGGGGCCGGCCTCTGGAGCGTGTGGCTCGCCTGGCGGGTCGCCGGCCTCGGGGCGGGTGGCCTTCAGCGGGCCGCGGCCACGGCCTGCATCGCCTCCGCGGTGACCCTCTCGGTCGCCAACTGGGTGCTTCTGTTCTGGGTCTGGTAGCGCGGTCCGCGTTCAACTGAGGAGAACGCCATGATCGGCGCGTTCATCATCGCCTTCCGCGAAGTCATCGAGGCGGGCCTGATCATCTCGATCGTGCTGGCGGCCACGCGGGGCATCCCCGGGCGGATGCGCTGGGTCCTGCTGGGCGTCGTCGGCGGCCTCGCCGGGGCCGGCCTCGTGGCGCTGTTCGCGGAAAAGATCTCCGACGCCTTCGAGGGCAGCGGCCAGGACATCCTCAACGCCGCGGTGCTGATCGTCGCGGTGCTGCTGCTGATCTGGCACAACACCTGGATGAGCAAGCACGGGAAGGAGCTCGCGGGCGAATTGCGGGCGGCCGGCGCTGCGGTGCGCTCGGGCGAGCGCGAGGCGGCCGCGCTCTCGATCGTCGTCGGCGCCGCGATCCTGCGCGAGGGCGCCGAACTCGTGCTGTTCCTCTACGGCCTCGTGGCGTCGGGCACCTCGGGCGCGGACATCCAGTTCGGCGCCTTCGCCGGCATCGGCGCCGGGATCCTCCTCTCCGCGGTGACCTATCTCGGCCTCGCCGCGATCCCGAGCCGCTACGTGTTCTCGATCACCAGCGTGCTGATCATCTTCCTCGCCGCAGGGCTCGCCGCGCAGGCGGCACAGTTCCTGGCCAATGCCGGTGTGGTGGATGTCCTCGGCCAGACCCTGTGGAACAGCTCCGGGGTGATCGCGGAGAATTCCTGGCCGGGCCGGGTGCTGCACGCCCTGGTCGGCTACACCGACCGGCCGACCGCCCTGCAGGGGCTGGTCTATCTCGGCACCATCGCGGTGATGGTCGGGCTGATGCAGTGGAGTTCCGCCGACAAGCGCCGGACGGTGCGCACCGCCTGAGGTCCGGGTTCCCAAAGGGCTCAGCCCTTTGGCGGGTCGTCAGGGCAGAGCCCTGATGATGGACCAGGGCTCCGCCCTGGACCCGCAAAAGATCGCCGACCTTTTGAAACCCGGCTTTGGCGTTATCCGCCCGTCGCGACCGGGCGCGCGGTGTCCGCGCCCCATTCCGACCACGAACCGTCGTAGAGGCCGCGGGCGGGCTGGCCCAGGGTCTCCAGTGCCAGTGCGATGATCGCCGCGGTCACGCCGGAACCGCAGGTGGTCACGATCGGCCGGTCGGGATCGATGCCGGCCTCTGCGAACACTGTCTCCAACTCTTCCGGGCTCTTCAGCCGGCCGTCCCGTTGAAGCGACGCGTAGTGCAGGTTGTGTGCGCCGGGCATGTGCCCGGGCCGCACCCCCGGCCGCGGCTCCGGCTCCTCGCCGCGGAAGCGGGTGGCCGAGCGGGCGTCGACCACTTGGGCCGAGCCGGACTCCAGGGCCCGGGCGACGTCGTTGGCGTCCGCCACGGCGCCGTGGTCGAGCCGGGCGGTGAAGTGGCGCCGCTCGCGCGGGGCCGGGTCGCCGTCCTCCGTGGCGTAGCCTGCGGCGGTCCAGGCGGGCAGGCCGCCATCCAGCACCAGCGCGTCGCGCACCCCGAAGGTCTTGAGCATCCACCAGACCCGCGGTGCCGAGAACAGGCCCTGGCCGTCATAGACGACGATCTGCATGCCGTCGCCGACGCCCAGCGCCCGCATCCGCGAGGCGAACACGTCGGAGCGCGGCAGCATGTGCGGCAGGCTCGATTCGGTGTCGCTCATGGCGTCGAGGTCGAAGCGCAGAGCCCCCGGGATGTGCGCGGCCCGATACTCGGCCGCGGCGTCGCGACCGGCGGCGGGCAGGTACCACGAGGCGTCGAGCACCACGATGTCGGGCGCCGCGAGGCGCTCGTGCAGCCATTCGGGGGTGACGAGGGGCGGGTGGGCCATAATCCGCTATCCGGCTCTGTTCGCGCGAGGGGCCACCAAACCACAGGCCGGAGCCTGTTGCACGCCCGGTCGCCGGCCGGAGACTTCGCGGTCGGGCGGTTTCGTCAGGCCCCCGGGCGGACCGGCGCGGGGCCGCGATCCCGCGGCCAGCTACGCACCCGGCACCGTGGTCCGATGCAGCGAATGCACGCTGGTCTTGTTTTCAATCGTTGTAACCCCAGTTACGACAACACGATGACGCTCACCGCGCCAGCCGTCGAGGCCGGCTCGGGCGGGTCGCCCCCGATGCCGTTCCGCGAGACGCCAGTCCCGGACACGCGAGACGGGGCCGCCGCCTGAAGGAGGAGCGTTCGATCCTCCCTCTCTGCCGAGGCGCCCGCGCCGACCGTGCAGCCTGCTTATTGAGCCGATCACCCCCATGAATCAACTCGTCCGCATGTCTCAGATCGGTGATGCCGAGGGCGTCCAGGAGCCGTCGG
Organism: Methylobacterium sp. WL1; assembly: GCF_008000895.1. NCBI lineage: Bacteria > Pseudomonadati > Pseudomonadota > Alphaproteobacteria > Hyphomicrobiales > Methylobacteriaceae > Methylobacterium > Methylobacterium sp. WL1. Next base: position 5,495,431 of record NZ_CP042823.1, read on the forward strand.
CGGACCTGCGCGTGCCCTTCGCGCAATCCGGTGCCTTCGTGTGCAAGTACATCATCGGCGAGCCGAACGACCGCGCCGTCTGCTGCGGCGCGCCGGTCTCCGACGGCAAGAGCTGGTGCGCGTTCCACCGGCGCATCGTGTTCGAGCCGACCCGCCCCGGCCGTATCCGCTGAGCGTCTGATCGATCAGGCTCCGCGCCGGCCGTCACTGCGTCCGCATGACCTGGATGACGGCGGGCGTGATGATGACGACGAACAGCACCGGCAGGAAGAACAGGATCATCGGCACGGTCAGCTTGGGTGGCAGGCTGGCCGCCTTCTTCTCCGCGTCGTTCATGCGCTGGTCGCGGCTCTCCTGGCTCAGCACCCGGAGCGCTTGGCCGATCGGCGTGCCGTAGCGCTCGGCCTGGATCAGGGCGGTCGCGACCGACTTGACCGGCTCCAGCCCGGTGCGCAGCGACAGGTTCTCGTAGGCCTGCCGCCTGTCGGGCAGGAACGACATCTCGGCCGTCATCAGGGCCAGCTCTTCGGCCAGCACCACCGAGGACGTGGCGATCTCGGTGCTGACCTTCCGGAACGCGTTCTCGACCGCCATCCCCGATTCGACGCAGATCAGCGTCAGGTCGAGGGCATCCGGCCAGGCCCGCTTGATCTCGGCCTGCCGCTTCTTGGCGGTGTTGACCAGGAACAGCTCCGGCGCCTTGATGCCGATATAGGCCGCGCCGATCACCATCCCGATCCGCATCAGGTAGGTGGCGTCGATCGCCTCGAGCACGAACAGGTAGAATACGGCCGCGATCACCGAGGCCACCGGGACGATCAGGCGGAAGAACAGGAACGTCGTCTCGGCGCCCTGGCCGCGATAGCCCGCCATCATCAGCTTGCGCTTGGCGGTATCGGTGCCGAGCCAGCGGTGCAGCTGATACCGGTCGACGATGGACTTCATGTAGGCCTTGGGCGCCACGCGCAGGGTCGCCCGGTCGTTCGGCCGGGCCCGGTCCGCCTGGCGCTCCCGCCGCCGGATGAGCTCGCGCTCGTCGCTGACGATCTTCATCCGCTTGGCGAGCTTGTCCGACTCGAAGAAGGGCTGTGCCACCGCGAAGGCGGTCGCGCCCGCCGCGACGGCGGTCAGCAGCGTGCCCATGAAGCGGGGATCGAACAGCTTCTCCGCGATGGCGTCGATCATGGGACGGGATCCGGATCCAACGGGGCTCAGAAGTCGAAGGCGATCATCTTCTTGATCGTGAAGACGCCGATCGACATCCAGATCGCCGCCCCCACCAGCGCGATCGTGCCGACATCCGTCGTCCAGAGCAGCGAGATGTAATCCGGGCTGGTGAGCGTGGTGATGCCCGCCACGCCGAAGGGCAGGCACGCGATGATCGAGGCCGAGGCCTTGGCTTCCATGCTCATCGCCTGGACCTTGCCGCGCATCTTGGCCCGGTCGCGCAGCACCACCGAGAGGTTGTTCAACGCCTCCGACAGGTTGCCGCCCGATTGCTGCTGGATGTTGATCACGATCGCGAAGAAGTTGACCTCCGCGGTCGGCACCCGCTCGAACAGGCGCGAGACCGCCTCGCCGAGCGAGAGCCCCATCGCCTGGGTCTCGATCACCGTCCGGAACTCGCTGCGCACCGGCTCCTCGGCCTCGCGCGAGACCATGCGGAAGCAGTCGCCCACCGGGATGCCGGTGCGGATGCCGCGCACCACCACGTCCACCGCGTTGGGCAGCTCCTTGTTGAACTTCGCGATGCGCCGGAGCCGCAGGTGGCGCAGCAGCCAGGCGGGGACGCCGAAGCCCCCCGCGAAGGCAGCGCCGGCCGCCGCCACGGGGCTGTCGGTGACGATGAACAGCAGCAGGCCGAGGATCGCGGCGCTGGCCCCCGAGACCGTGTAGAAGGTCCGCTTGGTCCAGCTCAGGCCGGCGCGGGCGAGCTTCAGCTCCAGCGTCGCCGTGTTGGCGTTCTTGGCCTTCGCCTCGATCTCGCTCAGCGTCTTGGCGACCTGCTCCCGCCGGTTGACCGCGACCCCGCGCACCGCCGCCCCGGAGGCCGTGACGCCGATCGACTTCAACCGCTTGCTCGCCCGGCGCTGACCGCCGAGCAGCGGCAGCACCGCCACGTAGGCCACGGCCGCCACGGCGATGCCGATCAGGCCGGCGGCGAGCGGGAGCTGGGACGAATCCGCCATGGTCACGCCCCGTCGACGATCTCGGCGGCGTCGAGCGCCTCGCCGAGCCGGCGGTCGAGGCCGTAGTAGCGGGCGCGCTCCCAGAATTTCGGCCGGCCGACGCCGGTGGAGCGATGGCGCCCGATCAGCTTGCCGTTCGGGTCCTCGCCGACGATGTCGTAGAGGAAGATGTCCTGCGTGGTGATGACGTCGCCCTCCATCCCCAGCACCTCGGTGATGTGGGTGATGCGGCGGGAGCCGTCGCGCAGGCGCATGGCCTGGATCACCACGTCGATCGAGCCGCAGATCATCTCGCGCAGGGTCTTCGACGGCAGCGTGAACCCGCCCATCGAGATCATCGACTCGATGCGCGACAGGCATTCGCGCGGGCTGTTGGCGTGGAGCGTGCCCATCGAGCCGTCATGGCCGGTGTTCATCGCCTGCAGCAGGTCGAACGCCTCGGGGCCGCGGACCTCGCCGACGATGATCCGCTCGGGCCGCATGCGCAGGCAGTTCTTGACGAGGTCGCGCATGGTGACCTGCCCCTGGCCCTCCATGTTGGGCGGGCGCGTCTCCAGGCGGACGACGTGGGGCTGCTGGAGCTGCAATTCGGCCGCGTCCTCGCAGGTGATGACCCGCTCGTCGTGCTCGATGAAGGCCGTGAGGCAGTTCAGCAGGGTGGTCTTGCCCGAGCCGGTGCCGCCCGAGATGACCACGTTGCAGCGCGACTGGCCGATGATCTTCAGGACCTCGGCACCCTCCGGGGAGATCGCCCCGAAGCGCACGAGCTGTTCGAGGGTCAGCTTGTCCTTCTTGAACTTGCGGATCGTGAGCGCCGGTCCGTCGATGGACAGCGGCGGTGCGATGACGTTGACGCGGGAGCCGTCCGGCAGGCGCGCGTCGCAGATCGGCGAGGCGTCGTCGACCCGGCGGCCGACTTGGCTGACGATCCGCTGGCAGATGTTCATCAGCTGCTGGTTGTCGCGGAAGCGGACATTGGTCAGCTGGATCTTGCCGTCGACCTCGATGAAGGTCCGGTTGGCGCCGTTGACCATGATGTCGGCGATGTCGTCGCGGGCGAGCAGCGGCTCCAGCGGGCCGTAGCCGAGCACGTCGTTGCAGATGTCGTCGAGCAGCTCTTCCTGCTCGGCGATCGACAGGACGATGTTCTTGAGCCCGATGATCTCCGTGACGATGTCGCGGATCTCCTCACGGGCGGTCTCGGCGTCGAGGCGCGAGAGCTGCGTGAGGTCGATCGCCTCGATCAGGGCGCCGAAGATCAGGCTCTTGGTCCGGTAATAATCCTCGGAGCGCGGGTTCTCGACCGCCACCGGGGCGGCGGGCTTGGCGGCGGCTTGGGCGCCGGGGCGGAATCGCGCAGCACCGGCGCCGTCGGCACGGCGGCCCGCGCGTGCGGGACCGGTGCGGGCGCCGTCGGGGCGGCTCCGGATTGTCGCCTACCAAACATGGGTCAGCTCCAAGGCGCCCGCGCGTGGCATCGTCCCGGCGACGGTCTCGCGCATCACGAGGCCTTGCGGCCGGCGAGCTTGGCCAGCAGCGGCTCCAGCAGGCTCGACTTGCTGCGCCGGGTCTCCGGGCGCCCGAGGGTGACCGCCGCCAGGTCGTTGAACAGCTCCGCCACCTTCGAGCCGGCCTGGATCTCGGCGATCATCTGGCCGTTGTTGGCAGCGGTGCCGAACAGGGTCGGCTCAAACGGGATCGTGGCCGCGATCGGCGCGTCCAGGGCCTTGGCGAACTCGGCCGTGCCGATCTCCGGCCGCTTGGCCATGCCGACGCCGTTGAGCAGGATCCGGGGCGGCTGGTCGTTCGGGCGACCGTGCTTGAGCGCCCCGAGCAGGTTCTTGGCGTTGCGCAGGCAGGCGAGGTCGGGCCCGGCGACGATCAGGATCTCGTCGGCCGCGGTGAGCACGCGCTTCGACCACGCGTTCCACTGGTGCGGGATGTCGAGGACGACGCAGGGCACGCTGGCGCGCAGGTACTCGATCAGAGAATCGAAGGCCGGCTCGGACAGGTCGATGGTCCGGTCGAGGCTCGCCGGGGCCGAGAGCAGGCTCAGGTTGTCGCTGCACTTCGACAGCAGCCGCTCGACCAGGGCTGAATCCAGGCGCTCGGGGGCGAATACCGCCTCGGCGATGCCCTGCGGCGGGTCCTGGTTGAAGTTGAGCGAGGCGGTGCCGAAGGCGATGTCGAGGTCGGCGATCACGGTCTGGACGCCCTGGTTGCGGGCGACCGACCAGGCGAAGTTGTGCGCCACCGTGGAGGCCCCGATGCCGCCCTTGACGCCGTAGACCGCCACGGTGCGGCCCACCGGTTTGACGCCCGGCGCCGTGAACAGGTCGGAGATCGCCGCGATCAGGGTCAGCGGATCCACCGGCGCCATCAGGTAGTCGGAGACGCCGCGCTGGATCAGCTGCCGGTACAGGGTCACGTCGTTGACGTGGCCGATCACCAGGACGCGGGTGCCCTCGTCGCAGACTTCGGCCAGGGCATCGAGGCACTCGACCGGCTTCGAGCGCACGCCCTGCGTCTCGATGACGACGACGTTGGGGGTCGGCGCGTGCCGGTAGGCCTCGATCGCGGCGGCACCGCCGCCCATGCGGACCTTGACCTGGGCCTTCTGCATGCGCCGGTCGAGGGCTGCGCCCTCGATCATCGCGGCGGTCTCGCCGGTCTCGCAGAAGGCCTGGATCGTGATCCGGGGCACCGGGGCGATCGTGCGCTCGGATGTCTCGGACGGGTCCGCCATGACGGCACTTTCGGGTTCGTGGTCGAGTCGCGGCGTCGGGGACCAGGGGGCGCGCACCGTTCGTCCTAGTTGGTGACTTGGGACTTGACGGCGTTGGTCCCATCTTGCCGCCATGTGGTTGACGGATCCTTGCCTTCCCGCAACTGGCCGATGTCCCGGACGCGCTTGACCGTGTCGATCCGGCCCTCCGGCCGGCCGCGCACCAAGTCGACGGGATCGGCCACCTGGGCGGCGAGCGTGGCCTGGGTGGCGCAACCGAGATTCCAGCTCGGGCGGTTGCCGTAATCGGACGCGAAGTTCGAGGTGCCGAGATCCTGGGGCCATAATCCGCACTGGTCGGCGACCTTGGCCTGCATGCGCTGGAAGCTTAGGCGAATCGGCGCGGCGAGGCCGGGGGCCGCGACCGGATAGGCCGACAGGGTGACCTCGCGGGCGCCGACGCCGTCCTCGGTGCCGCGCCGGCTCAAGGCCGCGGCCGTGCGCTCCACGGCGGCGGCCTGCGCCGGCGGCAGGCCCCGGGGCACCTCGATCAGGATCCCGCCGCGGCCGTAGCGGCGGTATTCCAGCATGAAGGCGTCGATGTCGCCGGCCTGGCGCGGGTCGAGATGGCCCGGCCCGGTGGCGAACACGTCGAGACTGCGGGTGCCGTCGGCCAGGACGATCGGGTGGCGCGCCCGGTAATCCGACAGGTCGATCCCCCCGGTGGTGGCGGGCTCGCCCTTGCAGGCGGCGGCCAGCAATCCGAGCGCGCAGGCGGCCAGGAGGTTGGACTGGGCGGGCAGGGAACGTCGGGGCAGGGAACGTCGGGTCATGGATCCGGTCCTGGAAGCGGGGCGCTACTCGACGATGAAGCCGACGCGGCCACGATAGGTGCGCCCGAGCGGGGCGGCGCCGACCTTGCCGTAGAGGCGGTTGACCTGCCCGAGCAGCACCGCCTGCCCGTCGGTGGCGTCGACGAAGTTGTCGTCGGGCCGGGTCACCTGCTTGGGCTCCATCGCTCGGGCGATGAACGGGGTGCACATGATCATCAGCTCGGTCTCCATGCGCTGGTAGTCCCGGGACCGGAACAGCGCGCCGAGGATCGGCAAGTTCACCAGGCCGGGCAGGCCGGTGATCGCCTGCTTGTTGACCTGCTGGATCAGGCCGGCGGTCATCATCACGCCGCCCGACGGCAGCTCGACCGTGGTCTCGGAGCGGCGCACCCGAGTGCCGGGGACAGCTACCGTCGAGTTGCCGACCGTGTAGTTGAAGCTCTGCTGCGGATCGATCTCAGTTACGTCCGTGGCGACGCGGATCGAGATCCGATTGTCGGCCAGAACCACGGGCGTGAAGGACAAGGCGACGCCGTAGGGCTTGAAGGTGATTCCCGGTGTGCATACGCCGCCGACTGCGCAGGTGGCCGACGACGGCACCGGGAATTCGCCGCCGGCCAGGAACTTTGCGGCTTCGCCGGAGATCGCTGTCAGTGTCGGCTCGGCGAGAATGCGCGATACGCCCGCTTGCTCGAAAGCTTTCAACGTCGCCTGCAGCGAGAAGCCTGCGCCTTGGGCCGATACCGCGATCTGATTGGTGCCGGCGATGTTGCCGTTGATCGGGAACGGCAACGAGTTCGAGATGAGGTTGGACACTCCGGTCTGCTTGCCGCTCGCCACATCGTAGATACCGCTCAGCGGATTCAACGCCGACCAATTGCCGGTCATGTTGATCCCGAACTGCTTCAGTACGGTGCGGGACACCTCGACCACGGTGACGCGCAGCATCACCTGGTCCTTGTTGCGGATCGTCAGGTTGTTGATCACCGCGCCCCGCGCCCCGGCCGAGACGCCGCCGCTCAGCGCACCGGTGGCGGCCGCGGCCCCGCCCAGGCCGACGAAGGCGTTGGCGATGTCGATCGCCTGCTGGGCGTCCGAGGAGGAGTTGACCGAGCCCGACAGCAGCACCGAGGCGCCCGACGAGCGCACGTCGAAGCGACCGCCCGGGATGCTCTGGCCGAGCAGTTCGCGCAAAGTCCCGAGGTTCAGGTCCCGGGCCACGGTCACGTCGAGGGCGGCGATCTGGCGGCCCTCGGCGTCGAGGATGAAGATCGAGGTCGCGCCGTCGGCCATGCCGATCACGAACACCTTCCGGGTCGAGCGGACCACCGCGTTGGCCACCGCCGGGTTGGCGACGAACACCTCCTTGGCGTCCCGCGGCAGGTCGACGATCACCGAGCGGCCCGCGGTCAGCTCGACCCGGCGGGACGAGGCGGCCTCCGCCGAGCCGACGGTGAGCACCGGCGCGGGCCCGAGCGTCGGCCGTTCCTGCCGAGGGCGGGGCCCCGGCCACCAGGGCGAGCAGCGCGAGGACGCGCGCCGGGCGGAGGAGGGTCGGCAGGTCGGTCATGGGGGTCACGGCGTCTGCTGCCGCGCGACGCCGAAGCGCACGACGGTCAATCCGGGTTCGGGCGTCTGCGCCATCGCGGCCTCGCCCGGATGGGCTTCGACCGGCTGGGCCTCGGGGGGGCGTCCCGCATCCGCGAGGCTGCGCAGCGACAGCGACAGCGTGCCGACCTTCTGGGCGAGCGTCAGCGTCTCGGCCTGGGCGGGGGTGACGGCGAGCGTGGCGGTCTCGCCGGTGACGACGTTGGTGCCGTTCTTCTCCTGGATCAGCTGACCGATCGCGAGGACGCGGATATCGGTCAGGATCGTCTGGGAGAGCTGCACCTCGCTGTTGTTGGCGCGCGAGTTCGCGTCGTCGCGAAAGGTGCGGATCACGTCGATGCGGTCGTTGGGCAGGATGAAGCCGCCGGCGGAGTTGGTGCCGCGGCTGTCGGTGACGATGGCGACCGCGCGCATCCCGGAGGGCAGGATCGCGGCCATGAACCCGCTGTCGGGCCGGACCAGCTTCTGCGCCCGGATCGGCTCGCCGGCGAGGAAGCTCGAACGCACGGAGGCGCCGACCGTCTCGTCCAGCGCCTTCGCGTTGTCCTTGCGGCTGATGTAGCCCGCCGTCATGGCGGCATCCGGCCAGGGCTGCCAGCGCAGGTCCGCGGCCCGTAGCACCTGGCCCATGGGCATGTCGGCGGCGGCCACCAGCACCTCGGTCGTCGGGGCCGGCGGCGGTTGCTCGGCCTTCGGGGCCGGCGGCGGCGGAGGCGGGTCGCCGCCGCTCATCAGGAAGGCCGCCCCGCTGCCCGCTGCGAGGGCGATGCCGAGGACGGCGAGACGGGCTGGATTCATCGCATCGCCACGCGCCGGAGACGGCCGAATTGCCGTCCATCCCCGGACCCTGGGGGGCCATTCGTGTACTTATGGTTAAGGTATTATAACTGCGCCGGTCGGATACGGTCCGGAAACGGGGCGGTTGCAGGGCCTGTCACAACCGGCGCGATCTCTCACCTGCGGCCCAATCCTGGCCGTGGCGCAGCATCCGCGGCTGCAATAGTCTTCGCCCGAACCCGCGTCAGAATCGGGTGCTCGGATCATCCGGGCAAAACATGCCGGGGAGTGACATGATCAGGACATTTGGCGGTGCGGTGCTGGTCACCGCCCTGGCTCTGGGCTCGGGCCCGGCGGCCGCCCAGGGTGCCGCGGCCGGCGCCTTCTCGGGCAACGCGCTGCGCATCGGCGTGCTCAACGACCAGTCCGGCCTCTATGCCCAGTTCGGCGGCCAGGGCTCCGTGGAGGCCGCCCGCATGGCGGTGGAGGATTTCGGCGGCAAGGTCGACGGCGTGCCGATCGAGATCCTCGCGGCCGACCACCAGAACAAGCCGGACATCGCCTCGGGCATCGCCCGGCAATGGTACGACCGCGACGGCGTCGACGCGATCATGGAATTGACCACCTCGTCGGTGGCGCTGGCGGTCCAGGGCCTGTCCCGCGAGAAGAAGAAGATCACGATCACCACCGGGGCGGCCTCCAGCGACCTCACCGGCAAGGCGTGCACGCCCTACGGCTACCACTGGGCCTACGACACCCGCGCGCTGGCGGTCGGCACCGGCGGCGCGCTGACCCGGGCCGGCGGCGACACCTGGTTCTTCCTCACCGCCGACTACGCCTTCGGCTCGGCGCTGGAGGCCGATACCAGCCGCGTCGTGCTGGCCAACAACGGCAAGGTGCTGGGCAGCGTCCGCCACCCGCTCTCGAACCAGGACTTCTCCTCGTTCCTGCTTCAGGCGCAGGGCTCGAAGGCCAAGGTGATCGGGCTCGCCAATGCTGGGCTGGACACCTCCAACGCGATCAAGCAGGCGGCCGAGTACGGCATCGTCGAGGGCGGCCAGAAGCTCGCGGCCCTGCTGTTCACCCTCTCGGAGGTGGAGGGGCTCGGCCTCAAGGTCGCGCAGGGCCTGACCCTGACCGAGGGCTGGTACTGGGATGCCAACGACGAGACCCGCGCCTTCGGCCAGCGCTACATGAAGCGCACCGGCCGGATGCCCAACATGATCCAGGCCGGCACCTACTCGGCCGTGCTGTCCTACCTGAAGGCCGTCAAGGCCGCCGGCACCGACGAGACCGAGGCGGTCAACGCCAAGCTCAAGGCGCTCCCGGTGGACGACGTGTTCGCCCACGGCGGCACGGTGCAGCCGAACGGCCGCATGGTGCACGACATGTACCTGTTCGAGGTCAAGAAGCCGGCCGAGTCGAAGGGCCCGTGGGACCTCTACAAGCAACTCGCGACCATCCCGGGCAAGGAAGCCTACGCGAGCCCGGCCGAGAGCGGCTGCCCGCTGACGGCGGCGGCGAAGTAATAGGCGCTCTTATCGTGAGGCGAGGGCCGTCAAGGATTTGAAGGCCCTTGCTCTTGCAGAACGCGACGCGCTCCCTTCCCCGCACGGGCTACGATATTCTCACATCGCTGCCGGATTTGGGCCAAGGCTAACCCCAGACGCGTCTCCCTCCCCCCTCCGCGGGGGAGGGTGGGCCGGCCGTCAGGCCGGGTCGGGAGAGGGGAACCCGGCTTCCGGAAGAAGGCCGCGCAGGGGTGAAGGCCGGCGCTTTCTCCTGCACCGTCGCTCCCCTCTCCCGACCCCCTTCGGGGGCCACTCTCCCCCGCAAAGGGGGGAGGGAGAGCCGCGGTGTCTCCCGTGTGTTCTGCCGACCCGATGTGTGAATCCGCAAGCTCGTACGGGCGAGGAGACCAGCGCTTTTCACCAGCGACGATTAGGCCGCCCAGACCCGCCGGTACAGCGCCTGGATCTCCTCCGCGCTCGGCTCGACCGGGTTGTTGGCGGGGGACCCGGAGGCGAGCGCCTGCGCGGCCATGGTCGGGATTAGGGCTTCCCAGCGGGCCGGGTCGATCCCGTATTCCCGGGGTCCGGGCACGTCGAGGTCGTCGTTGAGGGCCTCGAGTTCCGCCACCAGGGCGTTGACGGCGGCCCGGTCATCGCCGTCGAGGCCGGGGATGCCCATGGCCCGGGCGCAGGCGGCGTAGCGCGCCACCGCGGCGGGGGCCGAGAAGGCCGTCACCACCGGCAGCAGCATCGCGTTCGAGAGCCCGTGCGCCACGTGGAAATGCGCGCCGATCGGCCGGCTCATGCCGTGGACCAGCGCCACCGACGCGTTCGAGAAGGCGATGCCGGCCTGGGTCGCGCCGAGCATCATCGCCTCCCGGGCCGCCCGGTCGCTGGGGTCGGTCCAGACCCGGCGCAGGTTCGGCGCGATCAGGCGCATCGCCTGGAGCGCGAGCCCGTCCGAGAACAGGTTGGATTTGCGCGAGACGTAGGCCTCGATGGCGTGGGTCAGCGCATCGATGCCGGTATCGGCGGAGAGGCGCTTGGGCTTGGTCAGGGTCAGTTCGTAGTCGACCAGCGCGGCCACCGGCAGGTAGGCCAGCCCGATGCAGAGCATCTTCTCGTCCGAGGTCTCGTCGGTGACGATGGTGAAGCGGGTCGCCTCCGAGCCGGTGCCGGCCGTGGTGGGGATCGCCACGATCGGCAGGCCGGGCTCGTCCTGCAGGCGGGGCGCCTTGTAGTTGCGCATGTGGCCCCCGTGGCGGCCGAGCACCGCCACCGCCTTCGCGGTGTCCATCGGGCTGCCGCCGCCGAAGCCGACCACGCAGTCGAAGTCGCCGGCCTTGAGCGCGGCGAGCGCCGCCTCCACGGAAGCCACGGTCGGGTCCGGCACGGTCTCGGAGAAGATGGTTCCGCGGGCCCCCGCGCTGGCGAGCCGTTCGAGCAGCGTGTCGGTGCGGCCGCTGCTGACGAGATAGGGGTCGGTGACCACGAAGGGGCGGGACAGGCCGAGCTGGCCCAGGATCTCCGGCAGCAGCCGCGAGGCGCCGGCGCCGATGCGCATCAGCCGCGGCAGGGCGATCGAGGCAACCATGTTATTGATCCTTGGCTTAGAGACGGTTCGGGCCTTCCGGTAACTGTCGATCTTAGGACTTGGGCCGCCGCCGCGAAACCGCCGGTGCTTACACGGACGGCCCGGCGAACAGCGCGCCCGCCGCCTCGACCTCGCCGGCGATGAAGCCCGCCACCGCCCGGATATGGGCCGCCTTCCGGTGGTCCTCGTGGATGTGCATGTGGAACGAGCGGGTCAGCGACACCGCCCCGGGCAGGACCGGCGCCAGCCCGGGATGGGCCGCCGCGATGAAGGCCGGCAGGATGCACAAGCCGGCGCCGTTCAGGGTCGCGTGGACCTGGGCGAGCAGGTTGGTCGAGCGCAGCCGCGCCGAGACAGCCGGTTCGAGCGCGCCGAGATAGTTCAGCTCGCGCGCGAACAGCATGTCCTCGATATAGCCGACGAACGGATGCGCCGTGAGGTCCGGGATGCCGGCGATCGCGGGCGCTGCCGCGAGGTAAGCCTCGGATCCGTAGACGAACAGCCGGTAATCGGTGAGGCGGCGCGCCACCACCCGGGCCTGCTGCGGGGTCGACAGCCCGATGACGATGTCAGCCTCGCGCTTCGACAGGCTGAAGATCCGGGCTGTGGCCATGATCTCGACCTCCAGCCCCGGGTGACGCTCGGTCAGCCGGTGCATCCGCGAGGCCAGGAACACGCTGCCGAACCCGTCCGGGGCCCCGATCCGCACGGTGCCGGAGACGGATTGCGCGCCGGCCTCCGTGGCGGCGCTGGCGGACAGGAAGGCGCTCTCCATGGCCTCGGCCACGGCCATCAGGTTGGCGCCGTCCTCGGTGAGCGCGTAGCCGACGTTGCTGCGGTGGAACAGGCGGGCGCCGAGGCCTTCCTCCAGCGCGCGGATCCGACGCCCCACGGTGGTGTGCTCGGTGCCGGTCCGGGTCGCGGCGGCGCTCAGGGTGCCGGTGCGCGCCACCGCCAGGAAGAAGCGCAGATCGTCCCAGTTGCGTCCAGCCCGGCTCATGGTCGCAAACCCGCTGTGCATCGATGCACGACGGATGTAAGCGCATCCGGCTTTATCGTTCAAGCGATCCTGTTAGGCTGCGCCAAAACCAAACCCAACACGACATCAGGGAGGCGCGCATGCGCAAGATCGGGCACTTCATCGGCGGCCGTACCGTGGGCGGCGAGAGCGGGCGATTCGCCGACGTGTTCCACCCCTCGACCGGGGAGGTCCAGGCCCAGGTCGCGCTGGCCAGTAAGGCCGAGATGCGGGCCGCCATCGAGAACGCCGCGGCGGCTCAGCCGGCCTGGGCGGCCACCAACCCGCAGAAGCGCGCCCGGGTAATGATGCGCTTCCTGGAGCTGATCCGCGGCGAGCACGACGCGCTGGCGGAGCTGCTCGCCTCCGAGCACGGCAAGACCGTCCCCGACGCCAAGGGCGACATCCAGCGCGGCGTCGAGGTGGTCGAGTTCGCCTGCGGCATCCCGCACCTGCTCAAGGGCGAGTACACCGAGGGCGCCGGCCCCGGCATCGACGTCTACTCCCTGCGCCAGCCGCTCGGCGTCGTGGCCGGCATCACGCCGTTCAATTTCCCGGCCATGATCCCGCTGTGGAAATGCGCCCCCGCCATCGCGTGCGGCAACGCCTTCATCCTGAAGCCGTCCGAGCGCGACCCGAGCGTGCCGCTGCGCATCGCCGAGATCTTCCTGGAGGCCGGGCTGCCGCCGGGCATCCTCAACGTCGTCAACGGCGACAAGGAAGCGGTCGACGCGATCCTCGACGACGAGGACATCCGCGCGGTGGGCTTCGTCGGCTCCTCGCAGATCGCCGAGTACATCTACGTCCGCTCCGCCCAGACGGGGAAGCGCGCCCAGTGCTTCGGCGGCGCCAAGAACCACATGATCATCATGCCGGACGCCGACATGGGGCAGGCGGTCGATGCGCTGATCGGCGCCGGCTACGGCTCGGCCGGCGAGCGCTGCATGGCGATCTCGGTGGCGGTGCCGGTGGGCGAGGCCACCGCCGACCGCCTGATGGAGAAGCTGATCCCGCGGGTCGAGTCACTCAAGATCGGCCCGTCGCATGACGGCTCGGCCGATTACGGCCCGCTGGTCACAGCCGAGGCGGTCCGGAAGGTCGCGGGATACATCGACCAGGGCGTCGCCGAGGGCGCGCATCTGGCCGTCGACGGCCGCGGCTTCAAGCTCCAGGGCTACGAGAACGGCTTCTACATGGGCGGCTCGCTGTTCGACCGCGTCACCCCCGACATGACGATCTACAAGGAGGAGATCTTCGGTCCGGTCCTCTCGGTGGTGCGGGCGCAGAACTACGAGGAGGCGCTGGCGCTGCCCTCGACCCATCAGTACGGCAACGGCGTCGCGATCTTCACCCAGGACGGCGACGCGGCGCGCGACTTCACCGCCCGGGTCAACGTCGGCATGGTCGGCGTCAACGTGCCGATCCCGGTCCCGATCGCCTACCACACCTTCGGCGGCTGGAAGCGCTCGGGCTTCGGCGACCTGAACCAGCACGGGCCGGACTCGATCCGCTTCTACACCAAGACCAAGACCGTCACGCAGCGCTGGCCGAGCGGCATCAAGAGCGGGGCAGAGTTCTCCATCCCGACGATGCGGTAGGGGCATTTCAACCCTCCCCCCTCTGCGGGGGAGGGTGCCGCGCGGAGGCGCGGCGGGAGAGGGGCAACGCGACGGTGCAGGATCTCGCGCCCGTCGCGACCTGTCCGGAAACGTCGCTCCCCTCTTGCGGGACTTCGTCCCGACCCGACCCCTGCTGACGCAGGGGCCACCCTCCCCCGCAGAGGAGGAGGGAAGCGTCCGTTCTGACCTATTGGAGTGATGCCCATGAGTTTCGGGCTCGATGAGGACCGGACCGCGATCCGCGAGATGGCGCTCGGCTTCGCGGCCGAGCACATCGCGCCGCATGCCCTGGACTGGGACAGGGACAAGACCTTCCCGGTCGAGACCCTGCGGGCCGCCGCGGCGCTCGGCATGGCCGGCATCTACGTCCGCGAGGATGTCGGCGGCTCGGGCCTGTCGCGGCTCGACGCCGCCCTGATCTTCGAGGCGCTGAGCACCGGCTGCCCGACCGTGGCGGCGTTCCTGTCGATCCACAACATGTGCGCCTGGATGATCGACGCCTACGGCGACGCGGACCAGCGCCGGCGCTGGATTCCGGGCCTGATGGGCATGGAGACGATCGCCAGCTACTGCCTGACCGAGCCGGGCTCGGGCTCGGACGCGGCGGCGCTGCGCACCCGCGCCGAGCGGGACGGCGACGATTACGTGCTGACCGGCGAGAAGCAGTTCATCTCGGGCGCCGGCGTCAGCGACCTCTACGTCTGCATGGTCCGCACCGGCGAGGCGGGGCCGAAGGGCATCTCGGCGATCGTGGTCGAGAAGGGGACACCCGGCCTCTCCTTCGGCGCGGAGGAGCGCAAGATGGGCTGGAACGCCCAGCCGACCCGGGCCGTGCGGTTCGACGGCTGCCGGGTCCCGGTGGCCAACCGCCTGGGCGCGGAGGGCCAGGGCTTCCGCATCGCCATGAGCGGCCTCGACGGCGGCCGGCTCAACATCGCGGCTTGCGCGCTGGGCGGCGCCCAGTCGGCCCTCGACAAGAGCCTGGCCTACATGGCCGACCGGCGCGCCTTCGGGGCGAAGCTCACAGACTTCCAGGCGCTCCAGTTCCGGCTGGCCGACATGGCCACGTCGCTGGAAGTCTCGCGCACCTTCCTGCGCCACGCCGCCGCGGCGCTCGACGCCAAGGATCCGGCCGCCACGCAGCTCTGCGCCATGGCCAAGCGCCACGTGACGGATGCCGCCTTCGAGGTCGCGAACCAGGCCCTGCAGCTCCACGGCGGTTACGGCTATCTCGCCGAGTACGGCATCGAGAAGATCGTCCGCGACCTGCGGGTGCACCAGATCCTCGAAGGCACCAACGAGATCATGCGGGTGATCATCGCCCGCGCGCTGACCGGGGGACGCTGATGAGCGATGTGATCGTCGAGCGCGTCGGCGCGCTGGGGCGCCTGCGCCTCGACCGGCCGAAGGCCCTGAACGCCCTGACCCACGGCATGGTCCTGGAGATCGACGCCGCCTTGAACCAGTTCTCCGCCGATCCCGGCATCGCCGCGGTGCTGCTCACCGGCGAGGGCGAGCGCGGTCTGTGTGCCGGCGGCGACCTGCGCGGCCTCTACGATAACGCCGGCACCGCCTTCGCCGAAGCCTTCTGGCGGGACGAGTACCGGCTGGATTCCCGCATCGCCGCCTATGAAAAACCGTTCGTGGCGGTGATGGACGGCATCACCATGGGCGGCGGCGTCGGCCTCGCGGGGCATGCCGCCCACCGGATCGTCACCGAGCGCTCGCGCGTGGCCATGCCGGAGACCGGCATCGGCTACCTGCCGGATGTCGGCGGCACTTGGCTGCTGCCCCGGGCGCCCGGACAGGTCGGCACCTATCTCGGCCTGACCGGAGAGCCGGTCGGCGCCGCCGATGCGATTTACTGCGGGCTCGCCGACCTGCTGGTGCCCGTGCAGGCGCTGCCCGACCTGATCGACGCGCTGTCGGCTCTGCAGCCCGAGGCCGGCGACGCGGGCGTGCGCGACGTGCTCGGCCGGTTGGCGCGCGACCCCGGCGAACCGCCCCTGGCGCAGCATCGCGCACTCATCGACCGGTGCTTCGCCTTCGACATGGTCGACGAGATCCTGTCTGCCCTGGCGGCGGACGGCTCGTATTTCGCGGCGGCGGCCCGGAAGACCCTGCTGGCCAAGTCCCCGTCGAGCCTGGTCCTGACTCTCTGCCTGCTGCGCCTCGGCCGGCGCTCGCCCAACCTCGAAGCCTGTCTGGAGCGCGAGTTCCACGCCTCGCTGGCGCTGCTGGAGGAGGGCGATTTCCGCGAGGGCATCCGCGCGGCGGTGATCGACAAGGACAAGTCTCCACGCTGGAACCCGCCGCGCCTCGACGCGGTCGATCCGGCCTGCATCGCCCGCTGGCTGGAGACGCGGGCGGACCCGGTTTTTCCGGGCTCGCGCACGGGGCCGGTGTGATGTGAGCGCGGCCTCTGCCACCACCCACCTCACCCTTAAGGTGCCCAGCGATCCATAGGATCGCCGGGCCTCGAAGGAGCCCTCCAGTCGCCGCGCGATCCCTGGAGCCCTCCTTCGAGGCGGCTTCGCCGCACCTCAGGATGAGGGGATGGTTGGGGGGGGCAGTAACAAGCGAACGGGAGGGGTATGATGGCACAGACCATCGGGTTCATCGGTCTCGGAAACATGGGCGGCCCCATGGCGGCCAATCTCGTGAAGGCGGGGCACACGGTGCGCGGGTTCGACCTCGCGCCGGCCTCCCTGGAGGCGGCCCGTGCCGCGGGGATCGCGGTGGCGGGCTCGGCCCTGGAGGCCGCCGAGGGCGCGGAGGTGGTGGTCACCATGCTGCCCGCCGGGCGTCACGTGGTCGAGGTCTGGACCCAGCTCGCCGACGCCCTGCCGGCCGGCACCCTGCTGATCGATTCCTCGACCGTGGACGTCGAGAGTTCGCGCAAGGCCCACGGCCTCGCCGAGGCGCGCGGCTGCCTCTCCGTGGATGCGCCGGTCTCCGGCGGCACCGGGGGCGCCAAGGCCGGGACGCTGACCTTCATGGCCGGCGGCAGCGAGGACGCCTTCGGACGTGCCGAGCCGCTGCTCAAGGCCATGGGCAAGAACGTGTTCCATTGCGGCGCGGCCGGCGCCGGGCAGGCGGCCAAGATCTGCAACAACATGATCCTCGGGATCTCGATGATCGGCGTCAGCGAGGCTTTCGCGCTGGGCGAGAAGCTCGGGCTGTCGCATCAGGCGCTCTACGACGTCGCCTCGGTCTCCTCCGGCCAGTGCTGGTCGCTGACCACCTATTGCCCGGTCCCGGGCCCGGTGCCGACCTCGCCGGCGAATTCCGGCTACAAGCCGGGCTTCGCCGCCGCGCTGATGCTCAAGGATCTCCGGCTGGCGCAGGCCGCCGCCCTCGCATCGGGGGCCGCGACGCCGCTGGGCGCCGAGGCCGCACAGATCTACGGTCTGTTCGAGGGCCTCGGCCACGGGGGAGAGGACTTTTCCGCGATCATCCGTATGCTTCGCGGATCGGGGAGTGAGTCGTGATGGACGCGTACGAGACGATCCTGACGGAGACGCGCGGGCGGGTCCTGCTCATCACCCTCAACCGCCCGAAGGCGCTCAACGCCATCAACGCGCAGCTCACCCGTGAGGTGATCCGGGCCGCGACCGAGGCGGATGCCGATCCGGGCGTCGGCTGCATCGTCATCACCGGTTCGGCCAAGGCCTTCGCGGCGGGCGCCGACATCAAGGAGATGCAGCACGCGACCTACGCCGAGATGTATGCGCAAGACCGCTTCGCCGACTGGGAGCGGTTCACGTCCGTGCGCACGCCGATCGTCGCCGCGGTGGCGGGCTACGCGCTCGGCGGCGGCTGCGAACTCGCCATGATGTGCGACTTCATCCTGGCCGCCGACACGGCGCAGTTCGGCCAGCCCGAGATCAAGCTCGGCGTCATGCCGGGGATCGGCGGCAGCCAGCGGCTCACGCGGTTCGTCGGCAAGTCGAAGGCCATGGAGATGTGCCTGACCGGCCGGATGATGGATTCCGCCGAGGCCGAGCGCGCCGGCCTGGTCTCGCGGGTGGTCCCGGCGGACCGGCTGCTCGACGAGGCGCTCAAGGCGGCCGAGATCATCGCGTCCATGTCGCTGCCGATCGCCATGATGACCAAGGAGGCGGTCAACCGCTCGTACGAGACCACGCTGACCGAGGGCGTGCGCTTCGAGCGCCGGGTCTTCCACGCGATGTTCGCCACCCAGGACCAGAAGGAGGGCATGGCCGCCTTCGTGGAGAAGCGGCCGGCCCGGTTCGAGAACACCTGAGCGAGGATGGGCGATGGACGTCCTGGACCGCGATAGCGAAGCGCGCTTCGAGATGGCGTTCCCACGCGCGATCGTTGCCCAGAAGGCGCGCGGGCGCGAGGAGACCATCAACGAGCATCTCGTGACGCTGTTGGCCTTCGACGTGGCTCCGGAGACCCGGGCGGTCTGGCGCAAGGAGCTGGTCCGGCACTTCCGGTTCCTGGCGGCGCTGCGGGTCAAGCCCGGCGCGAGCCTCGTCCCGGCGCGGGACTGGTGGGCCTGGCTCTATGCCGACCCGTTCGAGAACAACGAGACCGGCTACACGGCCGGCCTGATCGGGCTCAACGCTGACGACTTTCCCCGCAACGGCCGCGCGGTGGAGGCGATCGCCGAGGAGATCCGCCATTTCCACGCCGGCATGGTGCAGCGCCTCGCGCGCGGCCAGGCCGGCGAGGACCTGATTCCCGCCTGAGGGCGGGATGCGGTCGGATCTGCCGGCCGAACAAGAACGACGGGGGGAACGACCATGCCCAGCTTCCGGGAGGCCCGCGATCTGTTGCTGGCCCATCGCACCGACTACGCAGCGGCGGTTTCGGCCTTCGCCTGGCCGGACCCGGTGCCGTTCAACTGGGCGCTCGACTGGTTCGACGCCGAGCTCGCAGCCCCCGAGAGCCGCGACCGCACCGCGCTCCACATCGTCGAGGCCGCCAGCGGCGCCGAGCAGAGCCTGACCTTCGGGCAGATGGCGCGCCGGTCCAACCAGGTCGCCAACCACCTGCGCGGGCTCGGGCTGAAGCGCGGCGACCACCTGCTCCTGCTGCTCGGCAACGTCCCGGCCCTGTGGGAGACCATGCTGGCCGCGATGAAGCTCGGGGCCGTGGTCATCCCGGCCACCACCCTGCTCACGGCGGACGAACTCGCCGACCGCCTGGCCCGCGGCCGGCCCCGGGCGATCGTGGCCGGGCCGGAGCAGCTCGGGCGCTTCGCCGGGCTGGAGACCGGCGAGGCGATCCGCATCGTCACCGGCGCGGCGACGGCGGGCTGGAGCGCCTTCGACGACGCGTCCGGCGCACCCGAGACCTTCACGCCCGACGGGCCGACCGCGGCCGACGACCCGCTGCTGCTCTACTTCACCTCCGGCACCACCGCGAAGCCGAAGCTGGTCCGCCACAGCCACCGCTCCTATCCGGTCGGAGCGCTCTCGACGATGTACTGGCTCGGGCTCAAGCCCGGGGACGTGCATTGCAACGTGTCCTCGCCCGGCTGGGCCAAGCACGCGTGGTCGTCGTTCTTCGCACCGTGGAATGCCGGCGCGACCATCCTGGTGATCAACCAGGCCCCGTTCAACGCCTCCGCCCTGCTCGCGCAGCTGGAGCGCACCGGCGCCACCACGCTCTGCGCGCCGCCCACCGTCTGGCGGATGATCATCCAGGAGGACCTGACCGGCCGGACGCTGGCTTTGCGCGAGGTCTGCGCCGCCGGCGAGCCGCTGAACCCCGAGGTGATCGAGCGGGTGAAGGACGCCTGGGGCGTCACGATCCGCGACGGTTACGGCCAGACCGAGACCACGGCCCTGATGGCCAACACCCCCGGTCAGCCGGTGGTGCCGGGCGCCCTCGGCCGGCCGCTGCCCGGCTATCGCGTGCGCGTGCTCGACGCCGACGGCGCGCCGGCCAGCGAGGGCGAGGTCTGCCTCGAACTCGGGACGCACCGCCCCGCCGGCCTGATGCAGGGCTACGACGACGGCACCGGCGCCCTGTCGGGGGCCGAGGGCGCGCTCTACCGCACCGGCGACGTCGCCTTCGTGGACGACCAGGGCTGCTACACGTTCGTGGGGCGGGCCGACGACGTGTTTAAGTCGTCGGGGTACCGCATCAGCCCGTTCGAGCTGGAGAGCGTGCTGATCGAGCATCCGGCCGTGGCCGAGGCCGCGGTGGTGCCGATCCCCGATCCGATGCGCCACACGATCCCGAAGGCCTACGTCTCGCTGGTGGCGGGCGCCTCGGCCGGCCCGGAGACGGCGCTGGACATCTTCCGCTTCACCAATGCCCGGCTGGCGACGTTCAAGCGCCTGCGCGGTCTCGAATTCGTCACCGAGCTGCCGAAGACCATCTCGGGCAAGATCCGCCGGGTTCAGCTGCGCCGGCTGGAGCATGACGGCGTCACCGAGGACCCGCACCGGGGCCGGGCCTATACGCAGGCGGATTTTCCCGAGCTGAAGGGCGAGACGGAGCGCAAGCTCGACCAGACGGCGGGGTGATTCGGGGGTGCCGGGGCCGTAAGGGGCCCTCAAGGTTTCCGATTTCCGAACCGGAAGCCACGGATTTGCCGATGTTCCCAAGTCCCCCGTCGACGTTGTCGCGCTAGAACCCGCCGCGGCGGGCGAATCGATAAAATTGCGCAGATCCGCTTCAGCGCCGCGGAGGCTCTGCGGCGCAATCCTGTCCTCAACAACGAGGACGGGTTCGATGGGCGCGGGGCTTCTCAAGACGGTTCGGGTGACGCTCGCCGGCGCGCTGGTGCTGCTCGGCCTCGCGGCCACCGCGGAGGCCCAGACCCTGGCGAGCCTCCCGGTGGAATCCGGCGCGAAGGTGCTCAGCGACGCGCGGCCGATCGCGGCCTGGGTGACGTTCTGCCAGTCCTACGCGGCGGAATGCGCCGTGGACCGGAGCGAGCCGGCGCGCATCACCCTGACCCCGGCGGTCTGGGCCACCATCGTCTCGGTCAACCGCCGGGTGAACAGGACGGTCGAGCCGATGACCGACATGGATCATCTCCATGTCGCCGACCGCTGGGACCTGGCCGAGGACGGCATCGGCGACTGCGAAGACTTCCAGCTGCTCAAGCGCCACCTGCTGGCCGAGGCCGGGCTGCCCCGCCGGGCGATGCGCATGACCGTGGTGATCGACGAGAAGGGTGAGGGCCACGCCGTCCTGACCCTGATCACCGACCGCGGCGACCTGATCCTCGACAACAAGACCAGTGTGATCGAGGCCTGGCACAAGACCGGCTACGTGTTCATCAAGCGCGAGAGCCAGGATGCGACCGCGTGGGTCTCGCTCGGCGGCGTCACCTCGCCGGTCACCACCGCCAACCGCTGATCGGGATTTCGATCTCCAGCCGGTCGCGGTTGCCCAGAAGGCTCGGCCCTGTGGCGAGGTTCAGGGGCGGGGACGCGGGATCGGGAAACGCGTGGCAATGCGACCGTCCCGCCACGGCTGCCCGACGTCCAAGGCCGAAACAGCACTCCGTCATCCCGCGGCTCCGGAAGCGAGCCTAGGATTTAGAGCCGCCGACGGCGAAAAATCCGGATGTTGCGGCGGGTCTGGGTCCCGGGCTCCGCTTCGCGGCCCCGGGATGACGGAATTGTATCGAGGGCCTGCATGCACCGGCTACGCGCCGTAAGGCGTGTCCGACAGTGCGCTGCCCGCCCTAGGGACCCGGAACACCCGAGCCCCGGACCTCGAAACCTAGATTCGAAAGAGCCCGTTCAGGCGGCGCGGCTCAGCGACGGCTGAGCAAGGGTGGCCACGAAGGACTCGATCCGGCCGATGAAGCCGGCGAGGTGCGGGGCGATGCCCCGAAGGCTGGCGAGGTCGCGGACCAGGATGTCGCGCGACAAGGCACGGTCGCCCTCGGTGGGCGAGCCGGCCAGGTAGGCTTCCACGGCGTGCTCGGCGATGCCGATGGCACCGGCCCGACCATCCTCGGCGAGCGCTCTGATCACCTGCTGGATGGCGGGCTGCATCGTGAAATCCTTCTCTGGCATGGGGCGATCCCGCAGGGGGATGGCTGGGTTCTTGCGAGGTGATCGATCCGCCCGCGAATCTCGAAGCGGGCCACCCCTGTCTCAAGCCGGCAAAGCTCGGTCGAATCAAGGCTTTCCAGAGGGGAGCAGGGCGGCCATTCCGCCAGCGCATGCTCTGGGCTACAGCAACGCGGATGCAACACAGCCCTCAATGGGAACCGATCCGAAGGCTCGCGCGTTGATCACATCGTCTTTAACCATTGTGCGTTGCACGCCCGCGTGTCACCCTCCCGTCATCATCGGGCGATGGGGCGTGATCCATGCGGCACGCGGATGGTGGGATTCCGGCTCTCGCGTTCCTGGCGCCCCACTGGCGCGGATGGTCCGCCCCGCTGCGCCGAGCCCGGCAGGCCGCGAGCCTCGCCCTGGTGGGCACGATCCTGATGCTCGGGGGCGCCAACACCCGCGCCCATGCCCGCTTGAACCTCCCCGATGGCACTCCGGCTCCCGAAGCCAGCGGCCCGGTCGGTGCGATCGCGGGCTGGACGGAGTTCTGCCGGCGCCTGCCGGAGGAATGTACCCTCGATGTCGCGCAGCCCGCCGCAATCCCGCTCACCGTGGCGGTGTGGCGGACCCTGCGGAGCGTCAACCGCCGGGTCAACGCGCGCATCCGGCCGATCACCGATCAGGCGCATTGGGGCGTCGTCGATCGCTGGGACTTCCCGGACGACGGCTTCGGCGACTGCGAGGATTACCAGCTGTTGAAGCGCCGGATGCTGGCCGAGCGCGGCCTCTCGCGGCGGGCCCTGCTGATGACCGTCGTGATCGACGAGACCAATGCCGGCCACGCGGTGCTGACGGTGCGCACCGACCACGGCGACTTCATCCTCGACAACAAGACCGACGCGATCCGCCCGTGGCGGCGCACCGGCTACAGCTTCATCAAGCGCGCGGGCCAGGACGGTCAGGCCTGGGTCTCGCTGGAGGGCAAGGAGGGCGCCGCCCAGGTGGCCACCGCGGAGCCGTGAACCGCGCGCTCGCCGAGGCGGAGGGCAGTCCACCCCATCGAGTCGACCCGACCCATCGGGAAAACCGCCGAACATGGGGGCCGACCCCGGTGCGTCAGGGCGTCAGCCAGGCGTCGTCGCGAGCCTCGCGCAGGGCCTGCCGGATGGCGGCGGCGAGATCGTCGACGAGCGGTCTGGCTCCCCGGTCGGACCGGCGGAGCATGAGGCCCAGGGACGGCGAGGATGGAAGACCATGCCCGGCGGCCTCGAGCATGCCGACCGAGGAGGGCAGGCCGATCGGGGTCCGCACAGCGATTCCCAGGCCGGCCGCCGTGGCCGCCCAGAGGCCTCCGAGGCTCGGACTGACGAAGGCGGATACGCCAGCTCAATCCGTGCCTGTCCAGGTGCTCGCAGGCGAGCGTGCGCAGCAGGCAGGGTGCCTCGAGGGCGATGAGCGGCAGCGGCTCGCCTCCCGCTCCGTTCCACAGGGGCCCGCCATCGGACCCGTCCGGGCTTTCAAGCGGCTGGACGCCCACGTGCGGCCCCGGTCGCCCGCGGTCTCACGCCCCGACCAGCATCGCCGCCAGATCGAGGGCGACCCGGCCCGACAGCAGGCCCCAGCCGCAGGCGATCACGGTCGCCAGCATCACGAACGGCATCGGGCGGCCCTCGATCCTCCGGCCGCGCACGGTGTTGCGCAGGATGATGAAGGGGGCCGAGAAGGCTAGCATCGGCAGGGCCGCCACCGCGGGCAGGCCGCCCCGCTCCAGCAGGCTGAAACTCGCCCGCCGCGCCGCGAACAACTCGAAGGCGCTGGCGATCAGCCCGGACAGCGCCAGGCCGATGCACAGCGTCCGGATCGACTCCAGGGCGGCGGGCGTGAGGACCATTATTCGCGCTCCTAAAACAGGTTGCGCGGAGTTTAGCCACACGATTTACCCGATGTTAAGCAATCACCCGGGTTAGCGTTAACCTGTGCACAGGCGCGGGCCGGTGGAACCCGGCCCGCGGGCCGTGCCTCAGGCCTCGTCCTCGAGATCGATGTCGAGGATCGCCATGCGGAAGACGAAGGAATCGTCGCCGTCCTCCTTGTCGTCGGCGATCACGCCGATCGACTCCTCGCCGATGAACACCTCGGCGGTATCGCCCGTCTTCATCGCGGTCAGGCGGATGTTGTTGTTGGCGAACTTGCGGCGCAGGTAATCCTGCAGCTTCGCGGTCTCGGCTTTGGTCACGCTGTCTTGCCTCCCCTGTCGGCGTTGGCGCCCCGGATCGGCGGAGGGCTTGCCACGCCCGCGGCGGAGCAGCAAGCGCATCGGCCGAGCGCGGCGGCGGTGGGTCAGATGCCGTCGCCCACGTGGATGAACTGATCGAGGGCGACCAGCTGGTCCATGGCCCGGGCCGGATCGTCGCAGCCGGCGGTGCCGACGACGCGGGCCGGCACACCCACCACCGTGGTGTTGGCCGGGACCGGCCGCAGGACCACGGAGCCGGCCGCGACCCGGGCGCAGGCGCCGACCTCGATATTGCCCAGGATCTTGGCGCCGGCGCCGATCATCACGCCGCGGCGGATCTTGGGGTGGCGGTCGCCGCGCTGCTTGCCGGTGCCGCCCAGCGTCACCCCGTGGAGGATCGAGACGTCGTCCTCGACCACCGCGGTCGAGCCGACCACGAGGCCGGTGGCGTGGTCGAGGAACACGCCCCGGCCGATGCGGGCGGCCGGGTGGATGTCGCACTGGAACACCTCGGAGACCCGGCTCTGCAGGTAGAGCGCGAGGTCGCGCCGCCCCCGGGTCCAGACGTGGTGGGCGAGGCGGTAGGCCTGGAGCGCGTGGAAGCCCTTGAAGTACAGGACGGGCTCCAGGGCCCGCAGCGTCGCGGGATCCCGGTCGATCACGGCCCCGATATCGGCGCGAAACGCGTCTCCGATGGTGGAGTCGGCCGCGATCGCCTCGTGGAACGCGTGCGCGACCAGTTCGGCGGGCAGCGACGGGTGCCCGAGCCGGGCCGCGACCCGGTGGCCGACCGCGCCCTCCAAGGTGGCGTGATTCAGGATGGTCGCGACGATGAACGAGGCGAGCTGCGGCTCCGTGCGCAAGACGTCCTCGGCCTCGGCGCGCAGCCGCGACCAGACCGGATCGCAGACGGCGAGGTCCCCTGCGTCGCGGCCGAAGGCTGGGCTGAGGGCTGGACTGGCACTCATGAACGGTGGCTCGCGATCGAGGTGTCTGGTGCGCGCTTCGCTGCCGCGGATCCGGCCTCATGGCCGGGTGGAGCCGGGCGCTGCGGCGAAGCTCCGGCATCCCGGCCGACGCGGTGAACGACCGCGCCGTTGCGGGTCATCCTAGCACGTCGTCCTACAGGGTGAGCTATGCGCGGGGCGCTTGGTCTGGGGCATCGTGCGTTCCGGCAAGTGGCCGCCCGTGACGGCGCCTACCATAGCGTGGTGCGCCGCAGCGCAGCGATCAAGGGTGGCAGGCGTGCGGGAGAGGCCGCGCCTTTGTCGCTGTCAGCGGTTCCGTCGCGGGCGCGGGCTTGTTTCAGCCGGCGACGGCCACTTCGCCGAACCGCGCCTCGATCGTCGAAACGAGGCGGTCGACCATGGTCTGGAGCGGGATGTCGGAGGTGTCGACCGTGGCCGAGGCCCGGGCGTATAGCGGCTCCCGGCTCGCCAGCACCGCCCGCAGCTCCTGCATCGCCGAGGCATGGTCGCCGGTGGTGGCGAGGTGCCCCTGCTCGCGCACGCGGCTCATGTGCTCCTCCGGCCGGGCGCGGAGCCAGACCGTGTAGAACGCCTGGAGCAGCAGGTCGTAGGTCAGCGGCTCGGCCACGATGCCGCCGCTCGTCGCCAGGATCAACGGGCCGGGATGCTCGGTGAGGCGGCGCAGGGCCGCCTGCTCCAGGCGGCGGTAGCCCTCCTGGCCGTAGATCGCGAAGATCTCCTGCACCGAGAGCGCGTTCTCCCGCTCGATCTCGGCGTTCAACTCCACGAAAGTCCAGCCCAGGCGCTCGGCCGCGAGCTTGCCGAGCGTCGACTTGCCGGCGCCGCGCAGTCCGATCACCGCGACGCGCAGGCGCCCGCTCGATTCGGAGCGGCTGCCGCCGGAGAGCGCCTCCTTGGCGGCGGCGATCTGGGCCGGATTCGCCTGGCCGAGCAGGTCGCGCACCACGGGCCAGTCGGGCAGGCCGTCATTGCCGGTGATCAAATCGTCGAGGCGCACGCCCATGGCGTTGGCGACCCGCCGCAGCAGGATGATCGAGACGTTGCCCTGTCCGCCCTCGAGCTGCGCGATGTAGCGCTCGGAGAGGCCCGAGGTCTGGGACAGCACCTTGCGCGACAAGCCACGCACGGTGCGCGCGTGCCTGACGCGGCGCCCGAGATCCGTGAGAAAGAGCGATTCCTGTTCCAACACGCCGCTCATGGCGTCGTCCGCTTTCCTGCCAGCCCGAAAGCAGAGTGCTTGCCCTGCATGTCTGCCACTTCAAGATGCATTGTGATTCGCAACCTAGGATCGAGCGGGTGCTTGCTCGACCGTTCGTGCGAAGCCTGGCGTACCCTACCCTGAAGTCTGTATTGCGCCGCCTGTATCCGGCCGCTTCGACCGGTCCACGGGCCATGGCCGCACCGGCCCAACCCTGTTGCTGGCGTATCGTCTATGTGTTGCGGATCGGCCCAGTGGTCAAGCCTTGAGCAGGATCCTCGTGTGGGCAGATTTTGGACAAGCAGTGGTTGTCCGGCCCCGATCGGACCGGCTCCGCCTCACTCGACCGGGATGGCCGTGGCCTCGCGGACGGGTGCCGCCGCGGGCGGCGCGCGGCGCAACGGGCGGCGGCCAGCAGCTGGATCGACGGGCGGCGCGGCGGCAGCGGCACGTCGACGGTCTCGGTCACCCCGCTGGTCGCCGCCGCTTGCGTCATCGCGGCGCCCTGGAACGCTCCGGCCGGCTCGGCCTGCGGTGAGAGGCGCAATTCGGCGAGCTGGGCCGGCGCGGCCTCCGCGCTGCCAAGGCCTGCCGGGCGGCGCGGCGGAAGCGGAACCTCCACGGTCTCGACCGCGGCCACCTGCACGGCGGCGGCCGGCGCGGCACCCGCGGCGGCGGGCTCGACGGACAGGCTTTGCATACGTGACGGAGCCGCTGAGGGCGTCCGGACGCCGGGGCGGGAGCGGGACCTCGACCGTCTCGCTCGGCACCGCCGCGACGGCGGCCGCGGTGGGGGCGTAGGCCAGGGCCCCCGAGGCGGCGCCGGGATCCGTGACGCCGCCGCCGAACAGGCTCGCCAACGCGCTGGCCGAGGCCGCGACGGGGGCCACCACCGCGGCGACCTCGGTGGAGATGCCCTGGCGCTTGGCCGCGTAGTAATAGCCGCGGTTGTAGTACTGGTAGGCTTGGCTGACGTTGCCTTGGGCGGTGCGATAGGCGCCCGCCAGGTAGGCGACGCCGTAGCGCAGGTTGGTCGCCGGATCGTAGAGGCCCGCCGCGTCGCCGGTGTAGCCGAGGCTGCGCGCCGTCGCGTGCTTGATCTGCATCAGCCCGAGGGCGCTGCCGCCCTTGGCCTTCGGGTTGTAATTGCTCTCGCGCTTCACCACCGCGTGGACGAAGCTCGCCGGGACGCCGTTCGCCTTGGCCTGCTGCTCGATCAGCGCATCGATGTTGTCGCGCGCGCCCTGCCCGAAGGCGGCCACGGGCACGACCGCGAGAGCGGCAGCCAGGAAGAGGCGATGCATTCCGAGACCCGGTCCTGCTTGTTCTGTAGTCAAGCTAGGTCGCGGGGAAATGAGGCCGTAAAGGGGCCCGGATCCGGCAGCCTGTGGGCGCGTGGAGTGTCGGGCACCCCTGTGCCTTGTCGGTCACAGGGCGGCGCCGTCGGTTAACCATCCCGGTTATCCACAGCGTGCGGGCCTGGACAGTCAGGGCAAAATGAAGCGCGCCACCCCGTGGGCGAACCCGTCCGCGCCGTTGCCGTCCGTCACGGCGCTGGCGGCCGCCTTCACACCCGGGTCGGCATTGCCCATCGCTACCGAGAATCCGCTGCGGGCGAACATCGGCTGGTCGTTCCCGGCATCCCCGAAGGTGGCGATCCGCTCGGGCGGGATGCGCAGATGCGCGCTCAACCAGGCCACGAACTGCCCCTTGTCGAGCCCGGGCGGCGTCACGTCGAGATAGTAGGCCTGGGAGCGGTGCACCGTGGCGCGCCCGGCCAGCGCGGTCCCGATCCGGGTCTCGCAATCGGCCAGGTGCGCGTGGTCCCGGCTGACCCCGACGATCTTCGAGGCTGCCCCCATCAGGCTGCTAAGATCGGCCACCACGCGCGGCTCGGCGCCGATCGTCCGGCGCTCGAGATCCGTGTAGGGGCCCTCCGGGTCGCGCAGGCACCAGGCCCCCTCGGCGAAGACCCAGACGTCGAGACCCTCGGCCTGAAGGCGTTCCAGCGCCGCCCGCGCGGCGGCTTCCGGGATCAGCCGCTCCGCGAGGGTCGAGAGATCGGGCCGGACCACGCTGGCGCCGTTGAACGCCCCCATCGGCAGGTCGAGGCCGAGGGCGTCGACGAGGCCCCGCAGGCCCAAAGGCGGCCGGGCCGACGCGATGCTGAATCCGATCCCGGCCGCGCGCAGGCGCTTCACCGCCGCGATCGTCGAGGGGGCGAGCTGCTTGTCGTCGGTTACCAGCGTGCCATCGACATCGGAGATCACCAGGGCGATGCCGCTCGCCTTGGGTGCGTCGGACGCCATCGCTCAGGTCCTTCCGGCGGGGAGGGGGGGCTCCGCGGCGAGCTGCGCCACGACGCGGTCGGCGACGGTCACCGGCGCCGCGTCGATCCCCACGATGACCGGGTGCTCGTCGGGGCCGGGGATTTCCAGGGTGGCGAACTGGCTGTCCAGCAGCCGGGGCGACATGAAGTGGCCATGGCGCTCGGCGAGGCGCTCGGACACGAGGGCCCTGTCGCCGTCCAGGTAGACGATGCGGACGCGCCGGCTCCCGCGGGTGAGCACGTCCCGGTACGCCCGGCGCAGGGCCGAGCAGACCACCACGCCGGATTCGCCGGCCTCCAGCCGATGCTGGATCCAGACCGCGATCCGGGCGAGCCACGGCGCGCGGTCCTCGTCGTCCAGCGCGTGGCCCGCATGCATCTTGGCCACGTGCTCGGGGGTGTGGAAGCTGTCGCCGTCCACGAAGATCCAGCCGAGCCGCTCGGCGATCAGCGCGCCGACGGTGCTCTTGCCCGAGCCCGAGACACCCATGACCACCAGGACCTGCGCCGCCCGCGCGGCCGCTCCGGCTTCGTTCTGCATCCGCCCATCCGAGCTCATCCGGACCATGCCGCTCCGGGGCGCAACGCTGCGCCGTGGGCTTCATCAATAGGCTCGGCGGGCGGGAAGGAAAGGTTTCTGGGGAACAGGGGGCAATGCGCCGACATCCCGTGGAACCCCGGATGGGGCGGCACGTTCTCCCCGGCGACGACAGAACATTTCAGGAACGAGGGTCCCATGGCCAAGGCAGCCGACAAGCACGACGCGACCCAGGAAAACCCGAAGACCGATCCGAAGGACGTCTCGAACCAGATCAAGGATCCGGATCAGTGGACCACCGGCGGTGAGCCGATGACCGGGGCGCAGGCTTCGTATCTCAAGACCTTGTCGGAAGAGGCCAAGGAGCCGGAGGCCTTCGACTCGGACATCGACAAGGCCGAGGCGTCCAAGCGGATCGACGACCTGCGCCACAAGGCCGGCCACGCCTGAGCGACCCGGGCACACCGCGTCCTGGACCAAGCCGGGCCGCGTCATCGGACATGTCGAAAGGTCGGTGCCGTCACGGGCGCCGGCCTTTCGGCGTTCGGACCCACGTCTCGAAGGCATGTTTCGAAGACACTATTAAGCCGGCGGCAATGGGAGCCCGGTTAGACGTTCGCATCGCGCCGGGCGACGAGAGCGCTCATCGTCGGCGCGGATACCGGTGGATGCGTGCGCAGGCACGTCGAACCAGGGGCCTGGAGGCGGGCCCGATCGTGATACGATCGGGTGCGGTTCCAGGCGCAGCGGAAGTCGGAGTCACGGATGGCGGAGCCGAGCTGCGAGGGATCGAGGGCGGCTTCCGGACGATCCCGCCTCCGTGGGGCCGACCTCGCCCGGCAGGCGTTGTCGCGCTTTGCCGCGAACGCGCGCGGGTCCACCGCCATGGAGTACGCCCTGATCGGCGCGCTGATCTTCATCGTCGCGGCCGGCAGCATCCGGTATTACGGCTCCCGGATGACCCCGATCTACGAGCGCATCAGCACGACGGTGAGCCAGGCCAATTGAGGGGCTCCGTTCCCGCCCCGGCCGTAAAGTTTTCGTCCGCCTGCCCCGAAAAAGCTGTGCTTAGTGAGGATGAAACCGCCCGCTCGGCCGTCGCGGGCGCAGTGTGGCCCACCCGCTACGGACACCCCGGCCGCTATGGGCTAGGCACGGGCTCGGCAAAACCGATGGGCAACATCTGGATGCGCAAACTTTCCCTCGCTCTGCTCGCCGCGACGGCGATGTCGGGCTGCTCGTATCTGCCTTCGGCGGGTCCGACGGCGAGCGCGATCCAGGCCGGCGCGGAAGTCGCCACCGCCGACGGCGGCGTGCTCGCCCGCTACGAAATCATCGACGTCACCCCATCCGTGGTCGAGGCCCTGCGCGGCCGGCCCCTCGACAGCCTGCTCGCCTCCTTCGGCGACCACCGCCCCTCCACCGAGCCGGTGATCGGCATCGGCGACATGGTCTCGGTCTCGGTCTGGGAGGCCGGCTCCGGCGGCCTGTTCTCCGGCCCGCTGGTGGCCGACCGCTTCTCCGCCGGCTCCAAGTCCGCCCTCATCCCCGAGCAGCCGGTCGGCCGCGACGGCGCGATCTCGGTGCCCTATGCCGGGCGCATCAAGGTCGCCGGCCGCCGGCCCCAGGACGTCCAGGGCCTGATCGAGAACGAGCTCGCCGGCAAGGCGATCCAGCCGCAGGTGCTGGTCTCGGTCACCCGGCCGATCAGCCAGGCGGTGACCGTCACCGGCGAGGGCGCCGCCGGCGCGCGCCTGCCGTTGTCGGGCCACGGCGACCGCATCCTCGACGTCATCGCGTCGGCGGGCGGCAACCGCTCGCCGGTCTCGGAGACCTTCGTGCGCCTGTCGCGCGGGCCGGTCACCGCCACGGTGCCGCTGACCACGGTGGTGTCGAACCCTAAGGAGAACATCTACCTGCGGCCCAACGACGTGCTGACCCTGGTGCGCGATCCGCAGACCTTCCTGGCGGTGGGCGCGCTCGGCCAGGCGACCGAGCTGCCGTTCCAGGCCGACGGGATCACCCTGGCCCAGGCGCTCGCCAAGGCGCGCGGCCTCTCGGACTTCGCCGCCGACCCGGCCGGCACCTTCATCTTCCGGTTCGAGCCCGCCAGCGTGGTGCGCCGCCTCAACCCGGCCACCAAGCTCACCGGCACCCCGCTGGTGCCGGTGGTGTACCGGATCAACATGCGCGACCCCAACAGCCTGTTCACCACCCAGGCGTTCCGCATGCGCAACCGCGACCTGATCTACGTCTCGAACGCCCCGTTCACCGAGGTCTCGAAGGTGCTGTCGGTCTTCACCTCCGTTACCGGCCCGGTCTCCTCGGTGGCGACCGCCTACTATTACGCGAAGTAAGCGCGGGACGACTTTCGCGCGTCGGCGGAAAACAATCGCGTTCCGCTGCGTCCTCGCGTATGGGCTTCCCGTGCGGTTTGGTGCGGCGCGGGAGCGCCCGGACGAAGCCGCGACCCACCCGCGCCGGTGGCTGCCTCGCGCAAGGATGCCTAGAAGAGCCCGATGAAGATCGGACGCGTCGTCTCCGCCCGCGGGCTGTTCCGGCCCACGCTGTTCCCCTTGAGCCTGTGTCTCGCGCTCCTGTCGGCCGGGCCGGCGGCGGCCGATGTCGTGGTCGGCGTCGCGGTTCCGCGCTCGGGCCCCTACGTGGCGGTGGGCGAGCAGGTGCTGCGCGGCGTCGAGGCCGCGGCCCGGGATGCCAACGCCATGGGCGGGCTCGATGGGCAGCCCGTCACCCTCGACGTGCAGGACGATGCCTGCGACTCGAACACCGCGACCGCGGTCGCCAACCACTTCGTGCGCTCCAACGTGCGCCTCGTGGTCGGCCATGTCTGCTCGAACGCCTCGATCGCGGCCTCCGACATCTACGCCCAGAACGGCATCGTGATGATCAGCGCGGCCTCGGTCTCGGCCCGGCTCACGGACCGGGGCCTGCCGAACGTCTTCCGGGTCTGCGGGCGCGACGACGACCAGGCCCGGCTCTCCGCCGCGGTGCTCGCCGAGCGGTTCCGCGACCGTAAGATCGCGCTGATCCAGGACCAGACCCCGGCCTCCCGGACGCTGGCGGCCGCCACTAAGGACAACCTCAACCGGATCGGCATCAACGAGGCCCTGTCCCTGTCGTTCGCGCCGAGCGACGCCGACGACGCCGCCCTGGTGGACCGGCTCAAGGGCGCGGGGATCGAGGTGGTGTATTACGGCGGCGACGCCGCCGAGATGGGCCGCCTCGTGAAGGTCGCCGCCGATCGCGGCTACCGCCCGCAATGGTTCGGCACCTCGGCGATCGCGACGCCGGACTTCGCCAAGGTCGCGGGCTCGGCCAGCAACGGCGTGCTGATGACCTTCTACCTCGATCCGAGCCGCCAGCCCGCCGCCGCCGCCGTCGTGAAGGCGTTCAAGGCCGAGGGCGTCGATCCCACCGGCTCGACCGTCTACGGCTACGCGGCCCTGCAGGCGCTGGTCGCGGCCGGCAACTTCGCCCATTCGGTCGAGCCGAGGCCGATCGCCCAGGCGCTCCACACGGAGCGGTTCGACGTCGTGCTCGGCACGGTCGGGTTCGATTCCAAGGGCGACGTCACCGCCCAGGGCTACGTCCTCTACGTCTGGAAGGACGGCAGCTTCACGCCCGCCGGGAAGTGAGTTCTCGCTCTCAAGCCCCGGCCGATAGCCGCGCCTTCGCGGCTTGAGCCAGAAAGGCGGATCGGCTCTCGCCGGTCGCCTCGGCGGCCCGGTCGATCCGTCGGAGGAGGCCTTCCTCCATTGAGATGTTGACGCGCACGGCCCGGCCTGGAAGCTCGACCTGCATGAGCGCGACCATCGCGTCGGCGCTGTCCTCGCAAAAGCCCGGGTCGCCGCGCAATTCCTCCAGTGCCCGCAGGCGCGGGATCTCTTCACCGTCCTTCGCCATTCCGGCGACGTGGAAGGCCAACATCTCGGCGGCCTTCCGATAGAGCGTGTCGAGATCGCCCGCGACCGTCGTCGCTCCCGGGAAGTCCGGGAAGGAGGCGCCGAACCGGCCGTCCTCCTGGTGCACCAGCATGACAACGTGAGCCATTTCCGCCATCTCGGTCGCTATCACCATCGAGGGATCAGGCCGCAGTCCCAAGAGGTCGCGGCCTGATCTGTCACCAAGTCCATCCAGCCTGCCGATAGATACTACGTAGGGTTCCAGTCGGTATTTCCGGCTCGCCGGTATCGACTGTGACTTTTCCGGGCTTTCTCGGATACTTGAACTGGACGTGATCGCCGGGTCCCTTCCGAGCGACGAACCAACCGTCCCTCTGAAGCGCCGCGATCACCCCGCGTGTTGTGCGGTCACGCACCTTCTTCGACATGCCTGGAACACTCTCTGCCCCTCTCGCCGCGCTTGCTGCTACAGGAGGGGCTCTCATAGTTCCGACAGGCACAAGATTACACAACGCACCGCGCAGCGCAACAGACGTGTGTATGTGTGCGCAACGAGTTTGAGCCGTTCTGGCTGAACGTGACGATAGCGATTGGCATCAGCCTGCGATCAATCCGAGGTGGGGAGCCTCCTACCCCCGCTCGGCGGCATCGACCTCCGCACCGCGCCCGAGCCCGCGCAGAAGCTCGGCCAGGTGCGGCCGCACCCGCAGCTGCAGCGCGTGGAGCTGGCGGACCGCCTCGCTGAGCCGGCCCTCGCGGCCGAGCCTCTCATCCGCGAAGCCGATCATCCGGGCGTTGGGCCAGGCCGGCTCGCGCAGGGCGTGCAGGCGGGCGACCAGGGCCTCGGCGGAAACGTCGGGTTCGGCCTGGGCGAACAGCATCAGCAGCGCTGCGGTGGAGCGCGACAGGCCGTAATGGCAATGGACCAGGAGGTGGCCGGCACCGTCGAGGTCGCGCCCGAAGCCGAGGATCGCCGCGATATGTTCGGGCTCGGGCGGCACGAGGCCGTCGCCGGGGCCGAGGCAATCGTGGAAGTGCAGGGTCGTGCGGGCATGGGCGCCGTAGGCGGCGAACGCCTCCGGCTCGGGCGTGCCGGGATCGAGCAGCGACAGGACGTGGCTGACCCCGCTCGCGCCGTGCCCGGCCAGCTCCTCCAGGCCGCACACGGTGTGCAGGGTGACGTCGGGGAGGGGCATATCGGGAGGGGCATATCGGGGAGTGGCATGTCGGGGAGTGGCATGTCGGGATCGGCTCGCATGGTCGGGCGCCTATCACGGGGGCGGTGCGGTTTCGAGGCGCCATGGCGCCACGGCGGCAGCTCCGCATGCCGCGGGTGCTTTCGAGAACGGCCGCGGACGTGCTACCTGCGCGCCGACCTTCCGCCGGCCGGATTGGACACGCTGAGACGAGATGCCGTTGGACGAGCCCCATGATGCGCCCTCCCGTACCGCCGGAACCCGCCGCGCGGTCCTGACCGCCGGCCTCGGCGCGGCGATCGCCGCGCCGCTGGCGGCGCCGGCCCTGGCCCAGGGCGCTCCCGAGCTGCGCTGGCGCCTGTCCTCGGCCTACGCCAAGAGCCTCGACATCCTGTTCGGCGCCCCCGAGGCGCTCAGCCGGATCGTCGCCGAGGCCACCGACGGGCGGTTCCAGATCCAGGTGCTCGGCCCCGGCGAGCCGGTCCCGGCCGAGACCCTGCTCGATGCCGTGTCGGCCGGCACGGTCGAGATGGGCCACGGACCGGCGACCCTCGGCCAGGCCAAGGACCCGACCTTCGCGCTCGCCACCGCGATTCCGTTCGGCCTCAACGCACGGGGCGCCGCCGCCTGGTGGCTGGCGGGGGGCGCGGCGGAGCTGTTCGCCGAGGTCTTCGCGAAGTCCGGCCTGGTCTGCCTGCCCGGCGGCAATACCGGCGCGCAGATGGGCGGCTGGTTCCGGCGCGAGATCAAGAGCGTGGCCGACCTCCAGGGCCTCAAGTTCCGCATCGGCGGCATGGGTGGGCAGGTGCTGACGAAGTTCGGCGTCCAGCCGCAGGCGATCCCCGGCCCCGAGATCTACCAGGCTCTCGAGACCAAGAAGCTCGACGCCGCCGAGTGGATCGGCCCCTACGACGACGAACGGCTCGGACTGCAGAAGGTCGCCCCGGTCTACCATTATCCCGGCTTCTGGGAGGGCGGTGCGATGCTGCACTTCTGGTTCAATGCCGAGAAGTGGAAGGCCCTGCCGAAAGCCTATCAGGCGATCCTGCGCTCCGCCGCCGCCGAGGTCGGGGCCGAGGTCCAGGCCAAGTACGATGCGCGCAACCCGCAGGCCCTGCGCCGGCTGGTCGCCGGCGGCGCGCAGCTGCGGCCGTTCCCGCAGGACGTGATGGAGGGCGCGCTCAAGAACGCCAACGACGTCTATGCCGAGATCGCCGCCAAGAACGCCGATTTCCGCCGGGTCTACGAGGCGATGCGGACCTTCCGGAACGAAGAATATCTCTGGTTCCAGGTCGCCGAATACACCTACGATAACTTCATGATTCGGGCCCGGGCCAGAGGATAGCGAAATCTCGGTTTCAAAAGGTCGTCGACCTTTTGCGGGCGAAGGGCGCAGCCCTTCCTTCTTCGGGGCTCCGCCCCAAACCCTGCCAAAGGGCTGAGCCCTTTGGAAACCCGGCCTTTGCTGTTGCTATCCGGGCGCGCCGACCAGGGGAGGAGACGGCATGATGGGGACCTTGAGACTCGGCCTGGCGCTGCTCGGGGCAGCGCTGCCGCTCCCGGCGCTGGCGCAATCGCCCGCCAACCTCACCGCCCTGCGCGGGCTGGCCCCGGTGGCCCGGCTTCAGGGGAGCCCGGCCGGCAAGGCGGCGCTCGACGCCAACCTGCGGGTGACCGGGGACATCCAGACTGGTGCCCTCAAGCAGCCGACCCTGCTGCCGTTCCCCGAGCAGCAGCAACTGGCGCTGCGGGACTGCTTCATCACCGACGGCAACGCCTCGGGCCTCGCCGACGGCCTCGGCACGGCGCTCGCCACCGCCTATCAGGGCCGGGCGCGCTACAGCGACTCCAAGACCTTCACCAGCGTCGCGCAGCCGGTGGCCGACCTGATCGGCTACACCAACAACGTCACCAAGTCGGACTCGAATTCCGGCAAGTACTTCTTCGCCAACGGCACGATCCACGGCACGCACGCGGTCTCGGCCGAGGCCGCCGCGCTGCTCACGGACGGCACCGTCACCGACGTGTTCGGCAAGGCCTACGGCCGGCCGGCGGGCAGCCCGGGGGCCGACCGGTTCGGCAATTCGCGCCCGTTCCAGACCCTGCCGCATCTCCAGGCCTATCGCGGCGCGGATTATTTCGGCGCGGCGTCCCACTCGTTCGACTGGCTGCGCGGTCCCAAGCAGGATCTCGTCGACAGCCCGTCCTATCCCAGCGGGCACACGACCTACGGCTACACCGAGTCGCTGATCCTCGCCCTGCTGGTGCCGGAGCGCTACCAGCAGATGGTCGCCCGCGCGGCCGAATACGGCAACGACCGGATCATCGTCGGCGCGCATTACGCCATGGACGTGATCGGCGGGCGCACGACCTCGCTGCACGCGGTGGCGCATCTGCTCGCCAACGATCCGGCCTATGTCGGCCAGATCCGCAGGAACCCGGCGGTGATCGACGCGAACGCGGCCGACGCGGACAAGCGCGTCGGCGTCACCGATTACCGGGCGCTCCTGACGGAGGCGCGCGCCGCGATGACGGAAGCCCTCGCGGCCGGCTGCGGCGGCACGGTGGCGGCCTGCGCGGCGCAGGATACCGGCCGGTTCAAGGACCCGGCCGCCAACGCGGCCTTCTACGAGGCGACGCAGACCTACGGGTTGCCGGTCGTGCACGACGTCACCGCCAACGCCCGGGAGGATGTCGGCACGATCGCCCCGGAGGCCGGCCACCTGCTGACCGCGGCCTTCCCGACGCTCACGCTCGCGGAGGCGAACGCGATCCTGACCGAGACGCAGGGCCCCGGCGGCGGCTTCCTCGACGACGGCTCGGAGTTCGGGGTCTATTCGCGGATCAACCTCTACGCGGCTTCCGGCAAGGCGGCGGCCCTGGCGGCGAGCCGGGCGGGGGCGAGCGCGACGCGCTGACGGGGTGCGACTGAGGGGCGTCAGAACACGGCGTGGTCGCCGCGCTCGGCCACGGCCTCGCCCCGGACCAGACGCCCATAGTAGGCGAACAGGGTTTCCGACCCCGTCGACGGCGTGGCCTGCGCATCGTAGCGGCCCGTGGCCGGATCCAGGACGAGCATCGACTCCGTGGCGTAGTAGCGCCCGATGCGGGCGAGCTCGGCCTTGGCGGCGAGCGCCGGGACCCAGCGCCCGAGCGTGGCCAGGACGGCGATGATCGCGTCCAGCAGCGCCACCGGCACGTGCCGGAAGCGTGGCTCGCGCCCGAGCAGCGCGAACAGGTGCTCGCCCTGCGCCCTGGGGGTGATCGCCGAGCCCGGCCCCCCGATCGGGAGCACGCGGTTGCGCCGGCCTTCGTCGTCGATGCAGTCGGCGAGGTACTGGCCGAGATCGTCGTCGCTGATCGGCTTGCAGGCGGTCAGCAGGCCGTCGCCGAAGACCAGGAACGGCTTGCCGCGCCTCACGCGGTCGATCTGCCCCGAGAGCGATTTGAAGAAGGCGGTCGGCCGCACGATCGTGTATGCGAGGCCCGACCCGATCAGCGCCTGCTCGAACGCCAGCTTGGCATGCTGGAACGCGAGGACCGGCTTCTGGACGCAGATCGCCGAGAGCAGGACGACCTGCGTGATGCCGGCCGCCTTTGCGGCCTCCAGCGCGTTCAGCTGCGCCTGATAGTCGATCGCCCAGGCATCGTCGGGCAATCCGGTGCGCGAGGCGAGGCACGAGACCAGGACGTCGAACGTCTCGCCCCGGATGCCGTCGCGGGCGAGCGCGGCCGGGTCGGTCACGGCCGCGACCCGGGCGGTGGCGCCCGCGGGCAACGGGGGCGGGCCGCCTGACCAGGCAGACGACGACCGCGTGCCCGCGCGACACCAACGCCCGAACCGTCGCGCGGCCGATCGTGCCGGTGCCGCCGAGGACGAGGACGCGCCGCGGGACCGGGCCGTTCGGCCGATCCGCCGTCACGGCACCCGCTTGCGCAGCACGAAATTCCCCACCGCCAGGAATTTCTGCGCCCGCTTGCCGGTGTCGACCTCGGTGGTGAACACGTTGCCCTTGGAATCGACCGCGAGGTTGTGGACCCAGTGGAACTGGCCCGCCATGCGGCCGTTCCGGCCGAAGGCGCCCACCGTCGCGCCGGTGGCACGGTCGAGGGTGCGGACCTCGTTGTTGGCGCCGTCGGCGTTGAGCAAAAAGGTCTCGTCGGCGTCCGGCCACAGGGCCAGCTCCCAGACTGAGCCGTTGGCCCGGGTGTTCTTCTCGACGACGAACTCCTTCACGAAGCTGCCGTCCTTCCGGAACACCTGGATGCGGTTGTTGGTGCGGTCGCAGACGTAGACCAGCCCGTCCCGGGCGATGCGCACGCAATGGACCGGGTTGGCGAATTGCTGGCGCGGGGCGGCGGCCGGGTCGTAGGGGCCGAGCTTGTCGTCGGTGGGCGGCTTGCCGTAGGCGCCCCACATCCGCTTGAACGCCCCGGTCTCCCGGTCGAACACGATGATGCGGTGGTTGTAGTAGCCGTCCGCCACGTAGACCTCGTTGGCCGCCATGTCGAAATCGACGTTGGCGGGCTTGCCCAGGCGGCTGGTGTCCTGGCTGTCGGTCTGCGGCCCGGACTTGCCGATCTGCAGGACGAACTTGCCGTCGGCCGTGAACTTGAGGAGCTGGCCGTCCTGGTCGCCGTTGCCGGCGATCCAGACGAAGCCCTGGCCGTCGATCTGGATGCCGTGCTCGTTGGTCGGCCAGTCGTAGCCCTCGCCGGGGCCGCCCCAGCTGCGCAGCAGGGTTCCGTCCTGGGAAAATTCCAGCACCGGCGGGGCCGGCTTGCAGCACTTGCTGCGCGGCGGATCGAGGCTTGCGGCCTTCTCGTCGTCGGTGAGGGTGCGGGGTCGCTGGACCACCCAGACATGGTCCTGCGCGTCGACAGCGACGCCCGCGGCCTGGCCCAGGATCCAGTCGTTCGGCAGCGGCTTCGGCCAGGA
Organism: Methylobacterium sp. WL1; assembly: GCF_008000895.1. Lineage (NCBI taxonomy): Bacteria > Pseudomonadati > Pseudomonadota > Alphaproteobacteria > Hyphomicrobiales > Methylobacteriaceae > Methylobacterium > Methylobacterium sp. WL1. The sequence continues at coordinate 5,534,653 of NZ_CP042823.1, forward strand.
CGGGTCGACCTGGAACTGCGGCGCCTCGGCCGCCGCGGCCGCCCCGGCCCCGGCCCCTGCGAGGGCGAGCAGGCAGGCCAAAGCCGGCAGCGCGGTGGAAAGCATCCTCATGGCGTGTCCTCCGGCGCCTGTCCCGGCGCTCGCAGGCAGCATGGCGTCCCGCGCGGCTGGGGGCCAGCGCTCCCGCCCCGGTTCGGTGACACCGGGGACCGAACAGAAAAAAGGCCACTCCCGAAGGAGCGGCCCGAAGTCTAGGGAGGAAACGCCCAAGAAGGGCAGCGGGATCGCGACGCCATCGCCATCCCGCGCTGCACAATCTGCGCGCGCCGCGAAAAATTACAAGCCCGTCGGGGCGGAAAGGCTGGCCTTTCGTGCGGCCGCACACGCATCGCGATCCGGCTGTGTCGAAAATGTCGCATTCGCATCGGGGCCCGGCGGGACAGACTTCCCGCGGTGCCGGACGGCAAAGCGCACCGTAAACCGTCGAGAAACACGGATTTCGCCGCGCGGAACCGCGGCCCCGCGATCCCGTTCCACTGCGGCAATTCATGACGGCCGCGTGAAGGGACGAATTCGTTACCCGCGCTAGCTGTCCGGCCAAGTCTCCATTGGGACGGACAAAGAAGGACTGCGAGCGGGTATGGCGATCCAGGACGAGCGGATCCGGGTTCTCAACGACGTGGAGCCGGCCAAGGACGGGCGTTATGTCCTGTATCTCCTCCAGCAGGCCAACCGCGCCCAGTTCAACCCGGCCCTGGAACTCGCCATCGAGGAGGCGAACCGTCTGGGCCTGCCGGTGGTCGCCTGCTTCGGCCTGCTCGACGGCGCCAGCGGTTTCCCGGAGGCCAACGCCCGGCACTACGCCTTCCTGCTCCAGGGTCTCGCGGATGCGAAGGCCGGGCTGGAGAAGCGCGGCATCGGGTTCGTGATGCGCAAGTGCTCGCCCGCCAGGATCGCCATCGACCTGGCCGCCGAGGCCGCGCTGCTGGTGCTGGACCGGGGTTACCTCGCGATCCAGAAGGGCTGGTACCGGGAGATCACGAAAGCGGTGAAGACCCGGATCGTCCAGGTCGAGGGCGACGTGGTCGTCCCCGTCGAGACGGCCTCGAACAAGCACGAATTCGCCGCCCGCACGCTCCGGCCGAAGCTGAACCGGCTCTGGGACCCGTTCATCGCCGACCTGAAGCCGCGCAAGCCCAAGCATGCGGCCAAAGGCGTGACGCCCGACGGTGAGATCGACGTCTCGGATCCGGAGGCGGTGCTCGCCAGCATGAGCCTCGACCGGGAGGTCGGCCCGGTGAAGCGCTTCGTCGGCGGCGAGACCGAGGCGCGCAAGCGGCTCAAGGCGTTCCTGAAGGACGGGTTCGAAGGCTACGGCGCCGGGCGCAACATGCCGGAGGCGGCGGCCGCCTCGCACATGAGCCCGTTCCTGCATTTCGGCCAGATCTCGCCCGTGGAGATCGCCCTGGCGGTGCGGGAGGCCAAGGCCGGCGACGACGACGACCGCGGCGCCTACCTGGAGGAGCTGATCGTCCGGCGCGAGCTCGCGATGAACCACGTGTTCTTCACGGAGGGCTACGACGACTACGACACGGCGGTGCCGGACTGGGCGCGCAAGACGCTCTCCGAGCAGGCCGAGGACGAGCGACCGAACCTCTATTCGGAGGACCAGCTCGCGGCCGGCGAGACCCACGACCTCTATTGGAACGCCGCCATGCGCGAGATGCGCGAGACCGGCTACATGCACAACCAGCTGCGCATGTACTGGGGCAAGAAGATCCTGGAATGGTCGCCCTCGCCGAAGGAGGGTTTTGCCCGGACGCTGCGGCTCAACAACCGTTATTTCTTGGACGGGCGCGACGCGAACTCCTTCACCAACGTCGCCTGGGTGTACGGCCTCCATGACCGCCCCTGGCAGCGTCGCCCGATCTTCGGCACGGTCCGCTACCAGAGCGAGAACTCGCTGAAGAAGTTCGACGCGAAGGCCTACGTGAAGGCGGTCGAGCGGCTGTGCGAGGCCGAGGGGTGAGGGGCCTGCTCGCTCCGGTGCAGTCCCATCCTCTGCCTCATCCTGAGGTCTGAGCGAGGCTGATACGCAGCACCTCGGGATGAGGGGGCGATTTGGACATCTGCCGATCGACTGTGTCTGCTCGGCGATCCCCCATTCCCCGCAAGCCACGCTATACCGCAGGCTCCGGCTGTGCGGACGAAGTGCCTTTTCATGACCGAGATGCGGGACGCACCGACGACCAGGGAGCCGGCCGCGTCGGGCCCGAAACGCTCCCGGTATCGCCGCTCGATCACGCGCCTGCGCTCGGCGTCGCGGGAGGCTTATCCGCTCTGGCGGGGGCGGCTGCTGTTCCTCGCGGGCGGCATCTGCGTCGGCCTGGCCGCGGTGCTGATGGCCAAGGGCGCCGACCTCGCGCAGGATGGGTTCCGGCGGCTCACCGCGCCCTCGCCGCTGATCGCGCTGGTGCTCACGCCGGCGGGCTTCGCGCTCGCGGCCCTGCTCGCCCGGACGGTGTTCCCGAACTCCCAAGGCTCGGGCATCCCGCAGGTGATCGCGGCCCGGCACGCCCGGGACGCGCGCTTCCGGTTCTCGCTGATCTCCCCCCGGGTCGCGTGCGGAAAGGTGCTGGTGCTGTTCCTGGGCCTCCTCTGCGGCGCCTCCGCGGGCCGCGAGGGGCCGACCGTGCAGGTCGGCGCCGCGATCATGGCCGCCTTCGGCCGCCTGACGCCGGACCGCCTGCCGGGGCTGTTACTCGCGGGCGGCGCGGCCGGGGTCGCGGCGGCGTTCAACACGCCGCTCGCCGGCATCGTGTTCGGCATCGAGGAGCTGGGCCGGGCCTACGAGGCCCGCTCGTCCGGCCTGATCGTCGCCGGGATCGTGGCCGCGGGCCTCACCTCCCTCTGGCTGCTCGGCAACTACACGTATTTCGGGACCAGCCAGGCGGATCTGCCCCTGGCGGCCAGCTGGATCGTGCCGCTGCTGGCCGCGTTGGGCGGCTTCGCGGGTGGGGTGTTCAGCCGGCTGATCATCCTGTTCGCCCGCGGCCTGCCGGGGGCGGCCGGGCGCCTGATCAAGGCGCGGCCGGTGGTCTTCGCGGCGCTCTGCGGCCTGTGCGTCGCCCTATGCGGGCTGGCCTCGAACGGCACCGCGTACGGCACCGGCTACGAGGAGGCCCGGGCGTTCCTGCACGGCGATGCGGCCACGTCCTGGACCTACGCGCCGCTGAAATTCGCCGCCACGGTGCTCAGCTCGATCAGCGGCATCCCGGGCGGCCTGTTCGCGCCCTCGCTTGCGGTCGGGGCCGGGATCGGCGGCACGGTGCACGGCCTTCTGCCGGACATGCCGGTGGGCGCCCTCGTGCTGATCGGGATGGTCGCCTACCTGACCGGCGTGCTGCAGGCGCCGATCACCAGCTTCGTCATCGTCACCGAGATGACCCAGAACCACACGATGATGATCCCGCTGATGATCGCGGCCGTCATCGCCGACGCCGCCTCGAAGGCGATCTGCCGGGGCGGGCTCTATCACACGCTGGCCGAGATGATGCTGGAGCGTGCCGACGTACCGGCCCAGCCGGTGGCCAAGACTGCGTGAGGCTGAAAAAGCCTGAGACTAAAAGGCTGTCGGAATCGCGCGCGCGCGGAACGGTCTCGCTTGCGGCCGGTTGAGGGATCGATTGTAGTTCGCCCGTGTCTCGGGCGCATCCGGAGTGACGCGATGACCTTGCTGAAATGGGCCCTCATCTGCTTCGTGATCTCGCTGATCGCGGGCGGCCTCGGCTTTACCGGCATCGCCTCGGGCGCCGGCTCGCTGGCGCGCATCCTGTTCGGCCTGTTCCTGCTGGTCGCCATCGTGATCGTGGTCATCGCCTTCGCGGTCGGCCAAGCGGTGTTCTAAGCCGCATGGCGGACGCGATGCGGGACAGGGTCTGCCTCGTCACCGGGGCGACCAACGGCATCGGCTACGAGACGGCCCTGGGGCTCGCGCGCGATGGCGCCCGGGTCGCCATCGTCGGCCGCGATGCCGACAAGACGCGGGCCTGCGCGGAGCGGATCCGTTCGGCGGTCCCGGGCGCCGTCGTGGACCCGCACGTCGCGGACCTGTCCAGCCAGGGGGAGATCCGGCGGCTCGCCGGGTCCCTTCGCGCGACGTATCCCCGCCTCGACGTGCTGGTGAACAATGCCGGTGCGATCTTCGACCGGCGCGTCCTCACGGTCGACGGCATCGAGCGCACCTGGGCGCTCGACCATCTCGGCTACGTGCTGCTGACGGTGGAACTCCTCGACACCCTGAAGGCCTCGGCGTCCGCCGGGGCTGGCCCGCGCATCGTCAACGTCGCCTCGGCGGCCCATGAACGCGGGCATGTCGACTTCGCCGACATCGAGGGCGCCCGGCGCTACGGCGCGATGCGGGCCTATTCCCAGGCCAAGCTTGGCAACGTGCTGTTCACCTACGCGCTGGCCCGGCGGGTGCGGGCCGACGGCATCACGGTCAACGCCCTGCATCCCGGGGTGATCGACACCGGCTTCGCCAAGAACACCGGCGGCCTGTTCGGCACCGCGTGGTCGCTGATGCGCCCGTTCCTAGCCAGGCCCGAAAAGGGCGCCGAGACCTCGCTCCACGTGGCGACCGCCCCCGAACTCGACGGCGTCACCGGCCGCTACTTTTCACGGTCCCGGCCAAAGGCGTCGTCGGCCGAGAGCCGCGACGAAGCCGTTCAGGAGCGCGTCTGGGCGCTGAGCCTCGCGCAGGTCGGGCGGGGCGGCTGAGCAGCCTTCGAGGCGCCGGCCGGGGGCGTGCTCCGCTCTGCAGGGTCAGGCCGGCCGCCTCGGTCGTCGCCAAGGTCAAAATGGCGGGACGGCGCGCGGCGGGGGATCCGGGGGTTCGCGCTCCGGTGCTGCACATGGCCCGGCGCCGCATCGTCGGGATGCGCGGTTCCGACGGGCGTCCCTCACATCAGCTGCGGCTCAACGTGCAGGTAGTGCGCATCGAACTCCGCGAAGACCTTCAAGCGCCCCCAGTCCAGGATCGTCAGCGTGCGCTGTCGATGCTGGATCATCTTCTCGGCACGCAGGTCCCTCAGGATTCGGTTGACGTGCACGGGGGTGAGGCCCAGCGCGTCGGCCATGACCGTCTGGGTGATCGGGAGGGGGCAGCGTCCTTCCTCCTTGACCAGGCCAGCCGCCTTCTGCCGGACGTACAGTTCGCAGAACAGGTGCGCCAAGCGCCTGGGACCGGACCGGCGGCCGAGCCCGATCATCCACTCGTTGGTGATCGAGGCGGTCACCAGCACCTCGCGCCAGAGCGCCGCCGTGACATCGGGGTAGTGCACTATCAGGTCGTGGAGGGCGCCGTGCGGGATCAGGGCGACGGTCACCTGTGTGAAGGCGCCGATGCCCAGGTCGGCGGTGGGCAGATGCAGGCTCTGCAGGTCGGGGATGTCGCCCGCGATGTGGAACGCCAGGAACTGACGCTCCCCTTTCTGCAGCAGCTTGAAGCGCCCCATCCAGCCGCTCAGGACGAAGCAGCAGCTCGCCGAGCGATCGCCGGGATGGATAAGGTCGGTGTTCGGCTCCAGCGCCTGCACGGAGACCGGCAGCGCCATGATGGCGCGCTGCGCCTCATCGGAGATCGGCATGTCCCGGGACAGCCGCGCCACGAGCGTCGCAAGCGGATGGGTCGTCGTGAGCTGCATCTCGCCCCGTCACGTCTGCTCGACGGAAGCGCACGCCTCTGCCAGTCATCGAGGTCTGAGCTTGAGCGGAAGCTTCGGGAGAGAAATTCACATAGATCAACTCGACCCCGTGAAAGCGATTTTTGCGCACGGGCTTGGAGCGCCCGACGCCGATACCGGGTCGGCGCCAGCCAGTGCCCGAGAACGGGGACCGCTTCGGCGGAGCAGCCACAGGCCAGTCCAGTTCAAGGTGGCGGTGTAGATCGGCTTGCCGTCCTCGTCCGTCACGACCACCGAGAACGCGCATCGGTCGCCGTCGTCCGGCACCTCGTCGCGCGCGATGTCCGGCAGCAGGCGCAAGACGTGCTGGCGGACAGCCGGGAAGTCCTCGAGCGCGGTGCCTTCGTCATCGCGGCCATAATGCGCGGGCCAAGCCGCCATTATAGATGTCGAAGAAGTAGCGAGGCCTGTAAACGTTTTGCTGGTGGGCGAATTTACCCGCAACAACGCACGTTAGAGCCGCCATCTTCGAAGGAGATGCCGGGACGGCGCCAATGAACGCGTCGACTCGCGGGCTCGGTCCCGACGGCGAGGCGGGTCGGTTGGGCGGTCACGCCCGCGTCACGCCGCCGCCCGCACCGCGTGGTCGGCCTGGGGCTGGATCTCGATGAACACCCGCGTGACCTGCGGGTTGCGCTGCTTCAGAGCTTTGTCGAGGCGGGTGACGAGGCCCTCGACCTCCCCGGCGCTGAGGTCGTCGGCCATGTCGATGCTGACATTCACCAGGATGTCGGTCGGCCCGAGATGCTGGGTCAGCACCTCGTTGAGGTGGAGCACGCCGGGCTCGGCGCGCACGAGGTCCGAGATCGCCGCCACCACGGCGGGGTCGGCGGCCTCGCCGATCAGCAGGCCGTGGGTCTCGATCATCAGGAACACCGCCATCCCGACCAGCACCAGGCCGATCCCCACCGAGGCCCAGCCGTCGAGGCTCGGCCTGTCGAGCCAATGGGCCAGGACGACGCCCGCCAGGGCGATCAGCAGGCCGATCAGCGCCGCGGTGTCCTCGGCCAGGATCGTGAACAGGGTCGGATCCTTGCTGCGCCGGATCGCCCGCATCGCCGAGTGCTTGCCCTTCTCGGCCCAGAACTGGCGCATCGCCACGAACCACGAGATCCCCTCGGCCACGATGGCGAAGCCGAGGATCGCGACGTTCACCCAGATCCCCGGCAGGGTGTAGCCGAACAGGTGCGCGTCCGCGTCCGGCGAGGGGTGGCGGATCCGCTCGACGCCCTCGTAGACCGCGAAGACGCCGCCACCGAGAAAGATCATCAGCGCGACCACGAAGGCGTAGAAATAGATCTCGCGCCCGTAGCCGAACGGGTGCCGGGCATCGGCCGGCCGCTTGGCCCGCTTCATCCCGACGAGCAGCAGCACCTGGTTGGCCGTGTCGACCACCGAGTGCACGCCCTCGGCGAGCATCGCGGTCGAGCCGGTGAGCGCGCCGCCGACGAACTTCGCCGCCGCGATGGCGAGGTTCGCCCCCGCCGCCGCGTAGATCGCTCCCGTGCTCTCGTGCGCCATCCCGGCCTCCGTGTCCGCCGCCCAAGCCTCGCCGCCCAAGCCTCGCCCCCCAAGCGTTGCCGTGCGGCACCGGTTCCCGTGTGGACGCGTGGCGGTGCCCCGTGCAAGCTGAGATCGATCAGGACGCCTTGGAGCACGCATGGCCGACGCGCAGTACGATCCCGACAACATCTTCGCCAAGATCCTGCGGGGCGAGATCCCGTGCCACCGCGTCCACGAGGATGCGGACACGCTGGCCTTCATGGACGTGATGCCCCAGGGCGAGGGGCACACCCTGGTGATCCCCAAGGCGCCGTCCCGCGGGTTGCTCGATGCCGACCCGGCCGCCCTGGCGACCCTGATGGCGAGCGTCCAGACGGTGGCCCGGGCCGTGAAGGCGGCGTTCGAGGCGGACGGCCTGACGGTGTTCCAGTTCAACGAGCCGGCGGGCGGGCAGACCGTGTTCCACCTGCACGTCCACGTCATCCCCCGGTTCGAGGGCGTTCCGCTGAAGCGCCACGAGGGCGGGATGGCCGACAACGCGGTGCTGGCCGAGTACGCCGCGCGCATCCGGACGGCGTTGCAGGCCGGTCGCTGAGACCGCCGAGTTCGACAGGTCCGTGACCTCTCGCGGGTGCAGGGTGGCGTCCTGCCGCCGGGCTTCGCCCGATGGATCGAGGGCGCCGGCGTAGGGCTTGCCCTTCGGGAACCCGGTTCAGGCCGCGCTGGCGATGAGCCGGCGCAGGGCGGCGTTCTCGGCCTCGAGTTCGCTGATCCGCTGCCGTAGGGCGGCCTCGGTATCGAGGGCGGACGGGGCCGCCCGGGCTGGCTCCTCGAACACGACGCCGATTCCGTCCTCCCGGCGCCAGCACAGGCTGGCCCGGTAGGTCCGGTCCCGCTGCGGGATGTAGAGGTCGAACACCTGCGGCAGGGTCGTGGCGTCGCTCAGGACCAGCCGGGCGCCCGAGGCCGAGAGGTCGCGCACCAGGCAGTCGAAGCTCGACGAGCCGTTGTTGAAGACGATGCGCCCCTTGAGGAAGACCCGCTGGCGCGTCTCTTTGCGATGATCCGTCATGCGGGCCAGTCTGCCGGCCAGCCCTTAAGGATTCCTGGCTGCAATACGGTCTTGGCGCCTATTCCCGAGGATCACGCGATGAAGCGCCGGTCCACCGTCTGGAACAGGTAGAAGCCGTTGAAGCGCACGGCGGTGTCGGCGGCCCGGTCGTCGAAATCCAGGGGCGGCCGGCTGGCGCCGTCGAGCTTGCCTCCGAAGGTCCAGCGGCCGGCACCGATGAACGGCGGCACGGTGCTGGCCTCCGGCACCGCGCAGCACAGGCCCTCGACGGCCTTCAGCTGGAACAGGTTGTAGCTTCGCATCGGAGTCCCTCCGCTTGGCCGCCCCGCCTGCCGAATGCATCCAATACCAGATCGAAGACTGGATAGATTCGGCTTGACCGTGCTCATAATGGCACAATCGGTCGAGTTTGTGACGGTCAAGTTTCAGGGACGTTTCGCTCCAGCTCCGCGATCCAGATCCGCGCCGAGCCGTCGGACGGCGCACGCCAGTCGCCCCGGGGCGACAGCGAGCCCCCCGCCGACACCTTCGGGCCGTTGGGCAGGGCCGAGCGCTTGAACTGGCTGAAGCCGAAGAACCGCTTCAGGAACACCCCGAGCCAGCGCCGGATCTCGGGCAGGTCGTAGGCGACCCGCTTGGTCTCGGGGAAGTCCGGCGCCCAGTGGCCGCGCGCCTTGTCGCCCCAGGCGTGCAGCGCCAGGAAGGCGATCTTCGACGGCCGGAACCCGTAGCGCAGCGTGTAGAACAGGTTGAAGTCCTGGAGCGCGTAGGGGCCGATCGTGGCCTCGGTGCTCTGCGGGCTGTCGTCCTGGTCCACCGGCACCAGCTCGGGGGAGATCTCGGTGTCGAGGATCGCCTGGAGGGTGTGGCTCGCCCCGGGATCGACCTCGCCGTTGCCGATCACCCAGCGGATCAGGTGCTGGATCAGGGTCTTGGGCACGCCGGTGTTGACCGCGTAGTGGCTCATCTGGTCGCCGACGCCGTAGGTGCACCAGCCGAGCGCCAGCTCCGAGAGGTCGCCGGTGCCGATCACCAGCCCGCCCGCCTGGTTGGCGAGACGGAACAGGTAATCGGTGCGCAAGCCCGCCTGCACGTTCTCGAAGGTCACGTCGTAGACCGCCTCGCCCCGGGCGAACGGGTGGCCCATGTCGGCGAGCATCTGCTTGGCCGCCGGCCGGATGTCGATCTCGGCCGCGGTGCAGCCGAGCGCCTTCATCAGCGCGTGGGCGTTGGTCTTGGTGGCGTTCGAGGTGGCGAAGCCCGGCAGCGTGTAGGCTAGGATGTCCGAGCGGGGATAGCCCAAGCGGTCGAACGCCTTGGCGATCACGATCAGCGCGTGGGTCGAATCGAGGCCGCCGGAGACGCCGATCACCGCCTTGCGGGTGCCGGTGGCCTCCAGCCGCTGGGCGAGCCCGGCGACCTGGATATTGTAGGCCTCGTAGCAATCCTGGGCGAGCCGGGACGGGTCGGTGGGCACGAACGGGAAGCGCTCGATCCGCCGGATCAGGCCGAGGTCGTGTCCGGGCGGGTCGAGCCGGAACGCGACGCGGCGATAGGGGAGGGGGCTGCCCGACACGTTGTCGTCGAAGCTGCCGGCCTGGAGACGGTCCTGCGCGATCAGGTCGAGGTCGATGTCGGCGAGCGTCGCCACCGGGCCGGTGGGGAAGCGCTGGCCCTCGGCCAGCCGCACCCCCAGCTCGTCCACGCTGGTCTGGCCGTCCCAGGACAGGTCGGTGGTGGATTCCCCCTGGCCGGCGGCGGCGTACACGTAGGCGCAGGCGCCCCGCATCGAGGCCGCGCGGGACAGCAGCGCCCGCGACTCGGCCCGGCCCACGGTGATCGGGCTGCCCGAGAGGTTGGCGAGCACCGTGGCGCCCGCGAGCGCGGCCCGCATGCCGGGGGATTCCGGCACCCACAGGTCCTCGCAGATCTCGACCCCGACCACGAGGCCGGGCAGGTCCTCGGCCGGGAACAGCAGGTCGGTGCCGAACGGCGCGTCGTGGCCCGCGACCCGGATGGTCTCCCCTACGATCCCGGCGCCGGAGGCGAAGTGGCGCTTCTCGTAGAACTCCCGGTAGTTCGGCAGGAACGTCTTCGGGATCACGCCGAGCAGCCGGCCGCCCTGGATCGCCAGCGCGCAATTGTAGATCCGGTGGCGCCAGCGCAGGGGCGCGCCGACCAGCAGCAGCGGGCGTAAGGCGGCCGATCCGGCGACCACCCGGGCGGCGGCGGCCTCGACCGCGTCGAGCAGGGTCTGCTGCAGCAGCAGGTCCTCGATCGCGTAGGCCGAAAGCCCGAGCTCGGTGAAGACCGCGAGCGCCGCCCCGGCCTCGTGGCAGGTCCGGGCGAGGTCGAGCACCGTGTCGGCGTTGCGGGGGGGATCGCCGGGATGGCTGCGCCCGGTGCAGGCCGCCACCCGGGCGAAGCCGTGGCGGTACAGGGACCGGAAGCGCGCCGTCGGATCGGTGGGGGAGGCGGAAGTCGGCTGGGTCACGGGCGCCTGTCCGGGTGAGGGGTGGCTGCCGGTATCATATGGAGCGCGGCCACGCCCCGGCGACGCGCATCCCTCCACTGCAATGCCGCATTCGCTCGCCCCCGCGCCACAGGCCGAAAATCCCATCGTGGTGTCCGGCCCGAGGGGGGCCGACAAGCCTCCGTTAACGACAATTGGCCTAACTCGGGGCAGCCCGCCGGCCACCGGCGGATCCCTGTTTCGAGTATCGTTCGAGAACCCATGCGCGCATCGGGACGGCCTCCGTACTCTCACCGTGACCCTGCCCGCCCCGTCCGCGGCGGCGACCGTTCGGGCCTGTCGCTCGGCGCCCTGGCGCACCGGCTGATGGCTTTGCGGGCGAGCCTCGCCCGCCGCCTGTCCGGCACTCCGGCCGGGCTGCCCGCCCGCCCGGCCTACGGTATCCCCGGCCGCCGCGCGGAGCCGAGCTGGCTGACCGCCCCGGCCGCCATGGTCGGACGGGACGGCTTCGAGCGCGGCCGCGCGCGCCGGCGCCTCGGCGCCCCCGAGCACGTCTGGCCGGACCAGGTCTTCGACGACCGGGCGAGCCTCGACGCGCTCGACGAGCCGCGCTTCGAGAGCCGGATCGACCGCAGCGCCTCGACCCCGGGCGTGCTGGTGCGCCAGCCGCGCCGGCCCGCCTCGATCGCCCGGAGGATTCGCACCCGCGTCTCCGGTCCAGGCCGCCGCCGCCCCGGCGGCGCGCTGGACCCGGACGCCCGATTCGGTGCTGCAGGAGCGTCGCCAGCGGGCCCTGGAGGCCGAGCGGGTCGCCCTGGAGCGTGCCCGCGCCGAGGCCCATGCGGCCGCGCAGGCCGTCGAGACCGAGCGCAAAGCCCGCGAGCAGGAGGCCCGGGATCTGGCCGAGCGGGAGCAGGCCGAGCGGGAGCAGGCCGAGCAGGCGCGGGTCGCGACCCTTTCCGCCATGCCCGAGATCGTGCCGACCGAGTTCGCCGAGGATGGCGGTGTGGTGCCGCTGTGGCGCCAGCCCTTCGTGGCGCCCCCGGGCGTCCGCTATTTCCGTACCCCCGACCGGCGCCCGGTTCGGCCGAGCGTCGAGCTGTCCACCTCGACGGCGGCGATCGCCCCCGTCCTGGAACCCATGCCGGTCCAGGGCCCAGTCCCGGTCCAGGCTCTTGTGCCGGAGCCGGCCATGCCCTCGGCTGCCGCCGAGGCGCCGGCGCGCGACTGGTCCGACCTGCCGGACTGGTCCGAGGTCCAGCCCTGGTTCGACGGCAGCGATTGGAATGCCGGCGACGGGTCGTCCGTGGAGGCCTGGGCCGCGCTGGCGACCCAGCCCATGGCGGCCGGCCTGCCGCGGCGGTCGCGGCCGTTCCGGTGATCGCGGCGGTCCACGCGGTGCCCGACCTGCCGGTGGCCGAGCCGCTGTACGAGGCCGCGCACCCGCAGCCGCCGCGCCCGGTCTACGTTCTCGACCGGCTGGTGCGGTTCGATCAGCCCCCGCGTCCGGCGGACGGCCAGGACAACGGGCGCGAGGGCACGCAGGACACCGTTCGGGATCACGATCGGCCGGCCGACCCGCAGAATGCGGAGACGGCGGCGATCCGGGACGCGTTCCTGCCGGCCAAGCCCGCCCTCGCGCTGGTGTTCGGTCCCGGCAGCGCCGCCACCGAGGCGCCCCGCCGCGCCCCCGCGCTCTGCGCCATGGCGGCCCGGGCGGCGATCCGCGCCGCCGGACAACCGGTCGTGGCTGCCCCTGTGGCCATGCCCGAGCATCTGCCCGAGCGTCTGCCCGAGCACCGGCCGGTCTCGGACACGATGACGCCTGCGTCCGCCGATCCGGTCCGGGTTCCCTCGGACGCCGACCGGGTGGTGATCCCGATGACCCCGCACCGTGCTGCTGCGCGGCAAGATGGCGCCGCAGCCCGAGCCCGCCGCCGAGCCAGCCGCCGAGCCCGTTGCCGCCGAGCCCGAGCCGGTTCACGCCGAGCCCGTCTCTGCCGAAGCCGCCCTGGAGCCGGTCGAGGCGCCGGCCGCCCAGCTGGCCGCAGTGCCCGCCGCCCCCGCCCTGCCGCTGGTCGCGCCCCGGGCGCACCTGATCCCGGCCGGCCGTCACCTGGAGATCGCCAGCGTCGAGAACGCCGATTACGAGCTGCCCTCGCTCGGCCTGCTCGCCCTGCCGGACGAGAGCGGCGCCGAGGAAGTCGACGCCGACGTGCTGGAGCAGAACGCGCTCAACCTCCAGCAGACGGTGCAGGATTTCGGCGTGCGCGGCGACATCCTGGCGGTGCGCCCCGGCCCGGTCGTCACGCTCTACGAGCTGGAGCCCGCACCCGGCACCAAGTCCAGCCGCGTCATCGGCCTGTCGGACGACATCGCCCGCTCGATGTCGGCGGTCTCGGCCCGCGTGGCGGTCGTCCCCGGCCGCAACGTGATCGGTATCGAACTGCCGAACGAGACCCGCGAGACGGTCTACCTCCGGGAGCTGCTCTCGGTGCCGGATTTCTATGAGAGCAAGCACAAGCTCGCCCTCTGCCTCGGCAAGAACATCGGCGGCGAGCCGATCATCGCCGACCTCGCCCGGATGCCGCACCTGCTGGTGGCCGGCACCACCGGCTCGGGCAAGTCGGTGGCGATCAACACCATGATCCTGTCGCTGCTCTACCGGCTGAAGCCGGAGGAGTGCCGGCTGATCATGGTCGATCCCAAGATGCTGGAGCTGTCGGTCTACGACGGCATCCCGCACCTGCTCTCCCCGGTCGTGACCGACCCCAAGAAGGCGGTGATCGCCCTCAAATGGGCCGTGCGCGAGATGGAGGAGCGCTACAAGAAGATGTCCAAGATCGCGGTCCGCAACATCGACGGCTACAACGCCCGGATGAAGGAGGCCCGCGAGCGCGGCGAGGTCATCACCCGCACGGTCCAGACCGGGTTCAACCGCGAGACCGGCGAGGCGGTGTTCGAGCAGGAGGCGATGGACCTGTCGGCGCTCCCCTACATCGTGATCGTGGTCGACGAGATGGCCGACCTGATGATGGTGGCGGGCAAGGACATCGAGGGGGCGATCCAGCGGCTCGCCCAGATGGCGCGTGCGGCCGGCATCCACCTGATCATGGCGACGCAGCGCCCGTCGGTGGACGTGATCACCGGCACGATCAAGGCGAACTTCCCGACCCGGATCTCCTTCCAGGTCACCAGCAAGATCGACAGCCGCACGATCCTGGGCGAGATGGGCGCCGAGCAGCTGCTCGGCCAGGGCGACATGCTGTTCATGGCCGGCGGCGGGCGCACGACCCGGGTGCACGGGCCGTTCTGCTCGGACAGCGAGGTCGAGAGCGTGGTCGCCCACCTCAAGCGCCAGGGCCGCCCGAGCTACCTCGACGCCGTCACCACCGACGACTCGCCGGAGGAGCCGGCCAAGGAGGGCAAGTCCGGTCGCGGCGCCAAGGCCGAGAAGGTCGAGCGTTCCGAGGATTCCGACGAGGAGGCTCCGGTCTTCGACATCGGCGCCTTCGCGGCGGCGACCGGCGGCGAGTCGGACGACCTGTACAAGCAGGCGATCGAGGTGGTGCTGCGGGACCAGAAGGCGTCCACCAGCTACATCCAGCGCCGGCTGCAGATCGGCTACAACCGCGCCGCCTCGATCATGGAGCGGATGGAGATCGAGGGCATCGTCGGCCCGGCCAACCATGCCGGCAAGCGCGATATCCTGGTCGCCGGGGCGCCCCACGCCTCGAGCGGGATGTACGACGACGAGTGAGGCCGACGCAGGGCCGCGATCCGATCGGTCGCGGCCCTTTCGCGTCGCATCTTCGCCACAGGGCGGAGGTCTAAAGCGCGCGCCGCCGAATTAGACGCCGGTTCGGCGTCAGCGCGCGTCACATCGCGGGCCGGATCCCGGGCCCGCCCATCCCGTTTCTGCCGGATCGCCCGCCCGGGCGCCCAGGAGGTTCTGCCGATGATCGGCCGCCGCACCCGCACAGCCGGCTCCCTGATCGCCGCCGGGCTGTGGCTCGCCCCCGCCGCCCCGGCGCAGGCACAGGTCGGCGCGTTCATCGACAGCCTGTTCGGCCGCAAGGAGGAGCCCGCACCCGCCCCCGAAGCCGCCCCGGCGGCACCCGCGCCCGCGCCCCGGAAGCCGGCGGCCAAGCCCGCCAAAGAGTCCGCGGCCAAGGAGGCGCCGAAGGCCGGCAGCCCCAAGGCCGGTACCAAGACGTCCGACAAGGCGGACCACAAGGCCGCCGAGCCCAAGGTCGCCGCGGTGGGCACGCCCACGGTGCTCGCCCCGTCCGAGCCGGCCGACGCCGCGACGGTGCTGGCCCAAGCCAACGCCTACTTCAACGCCATGAACACCCTGACGGGCAGCTTCATGCAGATCGGCGCCGACGGGCGCCGGATCGGCGGCAAGCTGACGCTGGCCAAGCCCGGCCGCCTGCGCTTCGACTACGATCAGCCCTCGCCGCTGGAGGTGGTGGCCGACGGCACCTCCGTGGCGGTGCGCGACCGCAAGCTCGCCACCCAGGACCTCTACTTCATCGCCCAGACGCCCCTGAAATTCCTGCTGCGCGAGAAGATCGACCTCGCCCGCGACCTCTCGGTCACCGACGTCGCCCACGATCCGGGCGGCGTGCGCATCAGCATGGAGGACCGGGCGACCTTGGGTGGCACCTCGAAGATCCAGCTGTTCTTCGATGCCGAGATGAAGACCCTGTCGCAATGGCGGATCACCGACCCGCAGGGCTACATCACCACGGTGCAGCTCTCGAACCTGCAGCGGCCCAAGAGTGTCGATGCGAGCCTGTTCTTCATCAATTACGGGCGCGCCGAGGACAAGGCGATGCAGCAGCAGATCCAGCAATCGCAGCCCAACTGATCGAACACGTAACCCGAGACCTCGCCCGTGCGCCTGTCCGTCACCACCTGGAACATCAACTCGGTGCGGCTACGCATCGACCTGGTCCTGCGCTTCCTGTCCGAGCACAAGCCGGACGTGCTCTGCCTCCAGGAGACCAAGTGCCCGGACGACGCGTTTCCGCTCAAGGCCCTGCGCGGCTCAGGGTACGAGCACGTGATGTTCGCCGGCCAGAAGGGCTATAACGGCGTCGCGATCCTGTCGCGCTTCCCCCTGCACACCCGCGACGTGATGGGCTTCTGCGAGAAGCCGGATGCCCGGCACATCTCGGCGGTGCTCGGGCCGGAGGCGGGGGCCGCCGCCGGCATCGTGCTGCACGATTTCTACGTCCCGGCCGGCGGCGACGTGCCCGACCGCGCGCTGAATCCGAAGTTCGCCCACAAGCTCGATTTCCTGGGTGAGCTGCGTGCCTGGGGCGGCAAGCGCGTCTCCGGCCCGGCGATCCTGGTCGGCGACCTCAACGTGGCGCCGCTGGAGCACGATGTCTGGTCGCACAAGCAACTCCTCGACGTGGTGAGCCATACCCCCGTGGAGACCGAGGCGCTGGAACTGCTGCGCGGCGAGGCCGGCTGGATCGATGCGGCGCGGCATCTCACCCCCGAGCCGGAGAAGATCTACACCTGGTGGAGCTACCGCTCCCCGGACTGGTCGGGGGCCAACAAGGGCCGGCGCCTCGACCATGCCTGGGTCTCGCCGGAGCTGGCCGGCACGGTCCGCTCGGTGGAGGTCCTGCGCGACGCCCGCGGCTGGGAGCGGCCCTCCGACCACGCCCCGGTGACCCTGACCCTGGAGCTGTGACGGCGCGTCACGGAACTGCGGTGACCACGGCGCATTGGCGGATCACGAACCTGCGATGCGAGCCCGCCCGATGCGCAAGATCCTGATCGCCCTTCTGCTTCCCAAGGTCGTCTCCTTCCTGCGCCGCCGCTACGGCGGCCCGCACACCGCCCGCGACCGGGCGTTCTGACGTCCCGCACGACCATCCTTCAAATCCACGCGCACCGACCTCTCCCCTCATCCGGCTCGGATCAGGGCGAGGGGCGGTTGTTCTGCGTGCGCTCGCGACGGCGCTGCGCAGCCCGCCCGGCGGCCATGGCCGAGCGGAGCGCGCATGAGATCCCCCGCCCTTCAGGATTCCGCGCCCGATGACCGACGATCCCCGCGAGGCCGGTCCCCGGCCGCCCTTTCCCGGCAACCAGCAACAGGAGCGGCCCGGCCTCACCTCGAAGATGACGCCGCGCCCCGACCATGGCGAGGAGAGCTACGTCGGCAAGGGCATGCTCACCGGGCAGGCGGCGCTGATCACCGGCGGCGATTCCGGCATCGGCCGGGCCGTGGCGATCGCGTATGCCCGTGAGGGCGCCGACGTGGCGATCTCCTACCTGGAGGTCGAGCAGTCGGACGCGGAGGACACCAAGGCCTGGGTCGAGAAGGCCGGCCGCCGCTGCCTGCTCCTGCCGGGCGACATCCGCGACGAGGCCCAGTGCCGGGCGCTGGTGGACCGAACGATGGCGGCGTTCGGGCGGCTCGACATCCTGGTCAACAACGCCGCCGCCCAGGTGGTGAACGCAGGGCTCG
Organism: Methylobacterium sp. WL1; assembly: GCF_008000895.1. NCBI lineage: Bacteria > Pseudomonadati > Pseudomonadota > Alphaproteobacteria > Hyphomicrobiales > Methylobacteriaceae > Methylobacterium > Methylobacterium sp. WL1. The sequence goes on from NZ_CP042823.1 coordinate 5,551,935, forward strand.
ACGACCTCAAGGCCGCCGACATCGAGGGCTCGTTCCGGGCCAACGTGTTCGCGATGTACTACCTCGCCCAGGCCGCGGTGCCGCACATGAAGCCAGGCGGCGCAATCGTGAACAGCACCAGCGTCCGGGCCAAGGTCGCGGGCGCGAACATGCTGATCTACGCCGCCACCAAGGGGGCCATCGCCAGCCTGACCATCGGCCTGTCGAACCTGCTCGCGCCCCAGGGCATCCGGGTGAATTGCGTGGCGCCCGGCCCGGTCTGGACCCCGATTCAGCCGATCGTGAAGAGCCCCGAGGAGCTGGAAGAGCTCGGCACCCAGACCCCGCTGGGCCGCGCCGGCCAGCCCGCGGAACTCGCCGGCGCCTACGTCCTGCTCGCCTCGCGCGAGGGCAGCTTCATGTCGGGCGCCCTCGTGCCGGTGACCGGCGGCATCCCGATGCTGTGAGGGCGGGGCCTCACTCGACGTAGACGCCCGCGCCCACCAGCGCCGGGACGTCCTCGACCGTCGTGGCGCAGACGTAGCTCCACTTCACCTCGGGCGTGCTGCGCCGGGGCCGCGGGAACATGTAGTCGACCCAGCCGGACCCGGACTCCCGCACGATCCCGATGAGGTCCTTGTGGAACTGCTTGCCGGCCGCGTCGTGCTCCTGGAGCAGGTCGCGGCCCTCGCGGTTCGGATGGGCGGCGTTGAACAGCACGGTCCCGTGCATGTCGACGACGAACAGGTAGACGTCGCCGTAGCGCCACGGGCTGTTGTTGCGCCGGAACGCCGTGAAGGCGGTGCGGCCCTCGCCCTCGATCAGGTCGGCCGCTTTGTTGACGAGGGCCTCGATCTCCGCCGCCTGGTGGACGGGGCCGCGCTGATCCCGCCCGGCCACCCGCCCCAGCGGCAGGACCACGAACAGGACCAGGATCGGCAGGCTGACGATCAGCGCTCGCTTGGGCATGGTCGCCCCCCTGACGGTCTCCCTTCGGTCCGGTGATCGCGGTCCCGGTCGGGGGCGTCGATCACCGGAGCATCAGCCGGCGCGGCGCCGGAAGAAACCGGTCTCGATCGCCATCCGCGGCACCGGCCACCAGCGCGGCCGCTTCGGCCCGGCCAGGATGGCGGCCGGAAGCGGGGCATCGTCCGCCGCCTCCGCGGGATGGTGGGTTTCGATCATGCGCTTCAGCCGCTGCAGCGCGGTGAGATACATGCAAGCCCGCAGGCGCCGGCCCTCGCTCGACTGCATCGCTTCAAGGTCAGCCAGCAGTGCTTCCGCATGTCGGATGTGGTGTTCGGCCTCGGTGATGAATTCTTCGATCGCACAGAGATCTGACATCTTCCGGCTCCCGGATACGATGGAGATATCGACGCTGGCAGGCTTAGACATCGGGCATCGACGGGTCTCCCCGCGCGGTTCTTTTTGCGTCGCAGGTACCTCTCCGAGAGCGAGGACCTGTCCGGACCCAGTTTTAATCCCGGTTTCGTCGATTTTGCAATCGATAGGCCGGATAATATTCAATATTCATGCGAAACAAATAGCGCGAACGCCGCCGAACGGCGCTGAGTGGACGGATATACCATGTAGCCGACAGTAGATCCATGTCGCATGCCGCGGCCGATGGAATTCGTCGCGCTGCCAAGCGCGCGCCGCCCGGGCGGGCCTTCCGGCAGGGGCTGGCCTGGCTGGAGGATGGGGGCGACCCCGATGCCGGCCCGCGCCCGGTCGTCCTGACGGTCGGCGGGACCGACGGCACGTCGCTGCGGCGGAAGCTCCCGGGAGGGCAGGGGCCGCGGCGCCGGTCACAGGCGGCGCGCCGATACGGGGAGCGGCGTAGATCGCCATCAGTCGGCCGCTCACCCGACATTGCGAGCACAGCGAAGCGACCCAAGGCGGCGTGCGATCTCGGGACGAGGCGTTTCCCTGGTTGGCTTCGATTGGATGGGTCGTGGGCGTGTGGAGAACCTGATGCAATCCAGAGCAAGCAACCGTGCGTCGGTTTGCAAACTACACAATCACGCAGGAAAAACCCGCCGCGGTGAGCGGCGGGTCTAAGAAATCCCGAAAACCCTAGAACGGGATATCGTCGTCCAGGTCGTACCGCCGCGGGCGCCACCGCCGCCGCCACCGCTGCCGGATGAAGCCGGGGCCGGACGTCCGCCGCCGCCGCCCTGGGCGCGGCCGCCGCCGAAATCACCGCCGCGGTCGCCGCCCCGGCCGCCGCCGGACTCGCCGCCGCGGCTGATCTGGCCGCCGCCCTCGTCCTCGCCCGCGAAGTCGCCGCCGCCACCGCCGCTGCGGCCGTCGAGGATCGTCATCTCGCCGCGGAAGCGCTGGAGCACCACCTCGGTGGTGTACTTCTCGACGCCGGAATTGTCGGTCCACTTCCGGGTCTGGAGCTGGCCCTCGATGTAGACCTTCGAGCCCTTGCGCAGGTACTGCTCGGCCACCCGGGCGAGGTTGTCGTTGTAGATCACGACCGAGTGCCACTCGGTCTTCTCCTTGCGCTCGCCGGAGGCCTTGTCCTTCCACGACTCGGACGTCGCCAGCCGCAGGTTGCAGACCGGGTCGCCCGAGCCCAGGCGGCGCATCTCCGGGTCGCGCCCGAGGTTGCCCACCAGAATCACCTTGTTGACGCTGCCCGCCATCGCTCTCTCCTTACCGTACGGATCTCACTGGGCTCATCACCCGGCGGCCGGGGACTCATGCGCCCGGGCCGTCGAGGCGGCAACCTGCGGTGCGGGCTTGTGCCCGCTATCCGCATGCTGTCGAACCTCGATGTTCTATCTCTGTTCCAATCCGGCGGCAAGCCGCGCTCACGGGATATGCACGACCAGCTTGCCGAAATTCCGACCTTTCAGCAGGCCGATGAACGCGTCGGGTGCGTTCTCGAGGCCCTCGACCACGTCCTCCCGGTAGCGGACCTTGCCCTCCCGGATCCATGCCCCGACCTCGGTCCGGAAGGTCTCGGCCTGGTCGGCGAAATCCCAGACGATGAAGCCCTGGATGTGCAGGCGGTTGGTGAGCACCGAGCGCATCAGGCCGGGCAGCCGGTCCGGCCCGGCGGGCGCCTCGGTGGCGTTGTAGGCGGAGACCAGGCCGCAGACCGGGATCCGGGCAAACGGGTTGAGCAGCGGCATCACGGCGGCGAACACGGCGCCTCCGACATTCTCGAAGTAGACGTCGATGCCCTTGGGACAGGCTTCCGCCAGCGCCCCCGGCAGGTCGGCCCCGCGATGGTCCACCGCCGCGTCGAACCCGAGCTCCTCCGTGAGGTAGCGGCACTTGTCCGGCCCGCCCGCGATCCCGACAGCGCGGGCCCCCTTCAGCCGGGCGATCTGCCCGACCAGCGAGCCCACCGGCCCGGCGGCGGCGGCCACCACCACGGTCTCGCCGGGCTTGGGCCGGCCGATGTTGAGCAGGCCGGTATAGGCGGTCATGCCCGGCATCCCGAGGACGCCGACCGCCGTCGAGGGCGGAGCGGCGTCGGGATCGACCCGGCGGGTGCCCTTACCGTCGCTGGCAAAAAATTCTTGCCAGCCCGCGAAGGCCGTTCGCAGCTCCCCGACCGGGATGTCCGGATGCTTCGACGCGACGACCTCGCCGACCACCTCGGCGGTGATCGGCTCGCCGATCTGCACCGGGGTCGCGTAGGATTTCGCGTCGCTCATCCGGCCGCGCATGTACGGGTCGAGCGACAGCCAGCGCGTGCGCAGCAGGATCTGGCCCGGCCCGATCTCCGGCACCGGCCCCTCGTCCAGGCGGAAGTTTTCGGGTTTCGGCTCCCCGTGCGGGCGCGACGCCAGGACGATGCGGCGGTTCACGGCGTTCATGAAAGGCTCCCGGGTGTTCTGCCTGCGACCCCCGATCTGGGGCGCGAGGCGGCGGCGGCCAATGGGGCGCCCCGCGCGTTGACCGGGATCGGCGGGCAAGGAGGCTCGATGCGCGCGACCCTGATCGGCTTAGGCTTGGCCGCCCTGACGGCGGGCGCCGCGACGGCCGGACCGCTCGACGCCTATCGCTGGCGCTCCCGGGTGCTGGTACTGTCGGCCCCCGATCCGGACGACGCGGCCCCTGCGGGCGCAACGGGCGGCGCTCGGCCCGATGCGGGGCGGGGCGGCCGAGCGCGACCTCGTGGCGCTGGAGGCGGTCGGGGACGGTGCCGAGGCCCGGGCCTTGCGCGCGCACCTGTCCCTGCCGGCGGGCGAATTCCGGGCGGTCCTGGTCGGCAAGGACGGCGGCGCCAAGCTCACGGAGGCGGCGCCGATCCCGCCCCAAAAACTGTTCGCCACGATCGACGCGATGCCGATGCGGCGGGGCGAGATCCGAGGCCGCTGACGGGCTGCGGCGGACCCGGTTTCCGGGGATGGCGGGGCCTCCGGACACCAACGGTTAAGCCTACCGGCCTATCACCGGGCGGTGTCGGCGGCCGTGGTCCGGCCGTCCGTTGTGGCCCGCCAGGACGCGCGAACGAGACCCTCGCATCGATGACCCGAGAACAAGTCGCCACTGCCATCCGCCGCGTCGTCAGCCTCCAGGTCGAGGACATCGAGCGCGCGGTCCGCGACGGTCACAAGACCATCGCGCTGAACGAGCTGGCGGATCTGAACCGCCAGCTCAAGGCCTTCGCGGCCGCCCTCAAGAAGGCCCCGGCCCGGATCTGATCCGGGTCGCCGCCCTACCAGCGGGGCCCGCCCCAGCGGCGGGCGGAACGTCCTCCGGCGGGGGCGGGGCGGCCCGCGGTCGAAGGCGGGCTCGTCGCAAACCCGGACCCGGCGCAGCACCGGCGCGCCGTCCGGATCGAACTGGCGCCGGACGAACTCCCGGCACGCCTCGGGCGGCGCCGCCGAAGCGGGGCCTTCGGAACTCCGGTTCCGGCGGCGGGGGCGGAGGCGGGGGCCGCCGGTCGCGCTGCTCGTAGCCCCCGGCCGGGCCGCCATAGTCGTGCGGTGGAGGCGGGCCGTCGAAGTCGGCGGCCAGCGCCGGTCCGGCGGCGAACAGCAGGGCGCAGAATCCGGCGCGCCCGATGGTATGACGGAAGGGCACTGGTCGGCCTCGGCAGGAAGCGGCGGCGGGGATCGCAGCCATCGATGCCGGAGACTGCGCCGCGCCGGCTGACCCCCCGCCGCGTCCCCGGTTGGCCGCCGTTCAGCCGGCCTCTTTCAGCGTCGCACCTCAGTTCTGCATCGCGTTGATCTCGCACTGCGCGTAATCCGCGCTCGCCTTGACGTAGGCGTTGAGCTTCTGCGCGTAGGACTCGGCGATCGGCCGGAACGCCTGCGCCTGCAGATTGTAGGCCTTCACCGCGTCGTTGAAGCTGTAGGCCTCCCAGCCGGGGCAGCCGCCCTTGGCGTCGAGGCAGGCCGGCTTCTCGGGGAGCACGGGCTTGGTCGGGCGCAAAGCCGCCGGCGGCGCCTCCGGGGGGCTTGCAGGCGGTGACCGTCGGGCCGGCGGCGGCCGGCGCGGCCTTGTCCGGGTCGGCTTGGTGGGTGCGGGCAGGCGGGCGCAGCCAAGGCGACGGCCGGGGCGAGCAGACCCGCGATGAGGAGAAGCGTGCCGCGCATAGCCCAGGTCACTCCGCTGCGGCGAGATCCGCCGGCCGCGGGTTCTGCGGCATCAGGCGGGCGGCGACAAGGGTTGCGCGGCACTCGCATCGGGGCCCGTCCCGCGGCGCGGCCACGCGGTCCCGGCCGGCCCCCGGTTTGGCGGCTTTGCCGGCGGTGCGCCCGCCGCGCAGGAGCGCGATCGCGGGCATCAGCAGCCCGGTCGCCACGACCCACCAGGCGGGCCGGATCGGGCCGGAGAAATCCAGGTTGGCCGCCAGCACGAGGTTCGCCGGGACGCCGCTGGCCAGCCCGTACCAGGCCGCCTCGAGCCCCGCGGTGGCGAGGCCGCCGAGGATCGCGAGCAGCAGCAGCGACCACGGCCGCTCCGGCAGCTTGAACCGCCGCATCGCCCGCCAGCCCATCAGCAGCAGGAACAGCCCGGCCGAGAAGACCGGATCGCTGACGTCGATCTTCGATTGCAGAAAATAGTGGACGAGCGCCAGCACCGCGATCGTGTAGACCAGCCGGTGCAGCCGGTGCCAGTTCGGGCCGAGGTTGCGGATCGCCGCGTCCGTGGAGGTCAGCCCCAGGGCGATCAGGCCGATCAGCGCCACGAAGCCGATCGTGAGGTAGAGCCGCAGGGCGATCTCGCTGACGACCTTGGTCAGGATCAGGTTCTGGTCGACCGCGTAGAGGGTGAGGTGCGCCACCGCGTAGGCCATCACGGTGACCCCGAGCATGCGCCGGACCACCAGCACCTTCGCCCAGTCGGCGATCCGGCGCAGCGGCGAGATCGCGAGCGAGAACAGCAGGAAGCGCACCGCCCACTCGCCGGTGGCGTGGATCAGCGCGGTGATCGGCTTGGCGCCCAGCGCGTCGAGCCGGTAGGCGCCCGCCAGGTACAGGGCCGGCGCGATGCAGGCCAGGAACACCGTGAGCTTCAGCCACGAGAGGCGTCCGGCCCGGTCGAGCCAGGGGAGGGGGATACCGAGGGGAACAGCCAGGCGGTCGATCATTCTTTCGGACTCGGCGTTCTGAATATCGGAACCGGCGTGGCCCTCGGGCCAGGGTCTCAGGGTGCGAAACCGGCGCTCGTGGGGATCGCTCCCCGCGCGGGTCGGTTCGTCGCGGATGTCTCCGGTGTTACGCCGGCACGGTTGACCTCGCCGCCCAAGCGCCGAAATTGCGGGCGGATGGACACCGGATGGATCCCATGCAGTACCGCAATCTCGGCCGCTCCGGCCTCAAGGTCTCGCCGATCTGCCTCGGCACGATGATGTTCGGCGGCCCCACCGACGAGGCCACGGCCGGCCGCATCGTCGGCAGCGCCCGGGAGGCGGGCATCAACTTCATCGACACGGCCAACGTCTATACCGACGGCCGCTCGGAGGAGATCACCGGGCGGGCGATCAAGGGCGAGCGCGACGCCTGGATCCTGGCCACCAAGGTCGCCAACCCGACCGGCCCCGGCGTCAACGACCGCGGCCTGTCGCGGGTCCACGTGATGAAGGCCGCCGAGGACAGCCTGCGCCGGCTCGGGACGCCGTTCATCGACATCTACTACCTGCACAAGGAGGACCACGACACGCCGCTCGCGGAGACCGTGCGGGCGATGGCCGACCTGGTGCGGGCGGGCAAGATTCGCCATTTCGGCGTCTCGAACCATCGCTCCTGGCGGGTCGCCGAGATCTGCCGGCTCTGCGACGAGGCCGGCATCGACCGGCCGGTGGTGAGCCAGCCCTATTACAACGCCTTCAACCGGATGCCCGAGACCGAGCACCTGCCGGCCTGCGCCCATTACGGGCTCGGCGTCGTCCCGTACTCGCCGCTCGCCCGCGGCGTGCTGACCGGCAAGTACGACCCGGACGCCCCGCCGCCGGCCGAATCCCGCGCCGGCCGCCAGGACACCCGGATGATGCAGACCGAGTGGCGCCCGGAATCCCTGCGCATCGCCCGCACCTTGAGGGAGCATGCCGAGGCCCGCGGCATCACGGCCGGGCAATTCGCCACCGCCTGGGTTCTGAACAACCGCCTGATCACCGGCGTCATCGCCGGGCCGCGCACCGAGGCGCAGTGGCAGGAATATCTCGGCGCCCTCGACTACGCCTTCACCCCGGAGGACGAGGCGCTGGTGGACGGCTTCGTGGCGGCCGGGCATCCGACCACCCCGGGCTACAACGACCCGGCCTATCCGCTGGAGGGACGGGTGCCGCGCGGCCGTTGATTCCCGACTGGGGCTGAGGCTTCCACCCCGTCATCCCGGGCCCACCTGCGGCGCCCCGGAATGACGGGATGGGCGGAAGGACTTCAATCTGGATCCGTGGTCGTGCTGCCACGCCCACGACGAACGGGCCCACCTCGGAGGCCGGCGTCCCGTAACAGATGTGCCGACACGACAAGCCCCGATCCACCTTGCGCTCGCGACCGACCGCGGCTATCTATCCAACCAACAGTTCTGATGGCAGTCGCAAGGCTGCGGTTCGGGAGTGGGCCCCACCGGGTCCGCTCTTTTTTTTCGCCGCATCGGGTTCGATGCGCGAGGCCGCAGGCCGGGACGTGCCACCCGGGACGCCGCGAAGGTATTACGCCCCCATCCATGTCGTCCGAGATCGAAGCGGATCTGTCCGAGAAGCGCCTGGTCCGAGAGACCGGGGTCGCCGCGCGCGTGGTGCAGGTGATCGAGGGGCCGGTCCAGGGCCTCGGGTTCCGGCTGGTCCGGGTCAAGGTCACCAACACCAACGGCTGCACCGTCCAGATCATGGCGGAGCGGCCCGACGGCACCTTCTCGATCGACGATTGCGAGGCGGTCAGCCGCGCGATCTCGCCGGTCCTCGACGTCGATGATCCGGTCGGCACCGCCTACAACCTGGAGATCTCCTCCCCGGGGATCGACCGGCCGCTGGTGCGGGTCTCGGATTTCGCCCGCTGGATCGGCTACGAGGTCAAGGTCGAACTGAGCCCGCCGCTCGACGGCCGCAAGCGGTTTCGCGGGATCCTCGGCGCTCCGGACCCGGAGGCGCTGACCGTCCCGATCGATCTGCCCGACGTGAAGGAAGGCCTGCCGAGCCGGGTCGACCTGCCGCTGCGGGATCTGGCCGAGGCGCATCTCGTCCTCACCGACGAGCTGATTCGCGAATCCCTCCGCCGCGGCGGCCCGCCCGCCGACGACGCGGATGCGGACGCGCTGGATGAGGACGACGCGGCTGAGGACGAGGACGCGGACGACGCGCCGGCGGTCCCGGCCCGGCCGGCGCCCCGGCCGCAGGGTCCGAAGGCCAAGGCCGTCAAGGCCGCCAAGGTCGGCGGCAAGCCGGCCCCGAAGGCCGCGAAAGACAAGAAACCGCCGCGCACCGGCCCCAAGAAGCCGGTCGTGTCCAAGGCGTCCCGGCTCAAGAGCCGCGACGACCTGCATTGACGTGAATTGAGGTTTGGGCCGGCCGCCTCCGGGCGCCCGGCACCAGGACTTGACGGAAGAGAAGGACCGACACCGATGGCCGTCGTCAGCGCCAACAGGCTCGAACTCCTCCAGATCGCCGACGCGGTCGCCCGCGAGAAGGTGATCGATCGCTCCATCGTGATCGACGCGATGGAGGAGGCGATCGCCAAGGCGGCCCGCTCCCGCTACGGCGCGGAGACGGACGTGCACGCCGAGATCGACAACAAGACCGGGGCGCTGCGCCTATCGCGGCACCTCCTGGTGGTCGATCAGGTCGAGAACGACGCCCGCGAGATCACCCTGGACCAGGCCCGCCGCTACAATCCCGGCGCGCTCGTGGGCGACGTGATCTCCGACACCCTGCCGCCGTTCGATTTCGGTCGCGTCGCCGCCCAGTCGGCCAAGCAGGTCATCGTCCAGAAGGTGCGCGACGCCGAGCGCGCCCGGCAGTTCGACGAGTACAAGGACCGCATCGGCGAGATCCTCAACGGCATCGTCAAGCGGGTCGAGTACGGCAACGTCATCGTCGATCTGGGCCGGGGCGAGGGCATCGTGCGCCGGGACGAGATGATCCCGCGCGAGACCTTCCGGCCGGGCGACCGGATCCGCTCCTACCTGTTCGACGTGCGCTCGGAAGTGCGCGGGCCGCAGATCTTCCTGTCGCGCTCGCACCCGCAATTCATGGCCAAGCTGTTCGGCCAGGAAGTGCCCGAGATCTATGACGGCATCGTCGAGGTGAAGGCCGTGGCCCGCGATCCGGGCTCGCGCGCCAAGATCGCCGTGATCTCCCGCGACGGCAGCATCGACCCGGTCGGCGCCTGCGTCGGCATGCGCGGCTCGCGCGTCCAGGCCGTGGTCGGAGAGCTCCAGGGCGAGAAGATCGACATCATCCCGTGGTCCGAGGACGAGGCGACGTTCATCGTCAACGCGCTCCAGCCGGCCGAGGTCGTGAAGGTCGTGCTCGACGAGGAGGCCGACCGCATCGAGGTGGTGGTGCCCGACGACCAGCTGTCGCTGGCCATCGGCCGCCGCGGCCAGAACGTGCGGCTCGCCTCGCAGCTCACCGGCTGGGACATCGACATCCTGACCGAGGCCGAGGAATCCGAGCGGCGCCAGAAGGAGTTCGCCGAGCGGACCCAGGTGTTCATGGAAGCCCTCGACGTCGACGAGACCGTCGGCCAGCTGCTGGCGGCCGAAGGCTTCCGCAACGTCGAGGAGATCGCCTACGTCGACATCCAGGAGCTGTCCGGCATCCAGGGGCTCGACGACGAGACCGGCGCCGAGATCCAGGCCCGCGCCCAGGATCACCTCGCCCGGATCGAGCAGGAGCACGACACCCGCCGCACCGAACTCGGCGTCGCCGACGAGCTGCGCGAGATCGAGGGCATCACCACGCCCATGATGGTCGCGCTCGGCGAGAACGACGTGAAGACCGTCGAGGACTTGGCGGGCTGCGCCACCGACGATCTGGTCGGCTACACCGAGGGCCGCGGACCCGACGCCGTGCGCCACGCAGGCTATCTCGACGGCTTCGAGCTGTCCCGCACCGAGGCCGAGGGCCTGATCATGGCCGCCCGCCTGAAGGCCGGCTGGATCGAGGCGCTGCCCGAGCCGGAGGCCGAGGAGGATGCAGAGGCTGCCGAGGGCGACGAGGCGCCCGAGCCGACCGCCGCCACCCCGGCCGAGGCCTGAGCGGAGGCCGCGGCGGACGCGCTCATGGCCGAGGTCGGCGAGACTCTGCCCGACGAGGGGCCGCAGGACGCGCTGGAAGCCGGGGGGCTCGACAGTGGCCCCGGCCGGCGCGTGCCGCAGCGGACCTGCATCGTCACGCGCGTCGTCCAGCCGCCCGAGGCGATGATCCGGTTCGTGCGCGGCCCGGATGGCGCCGTGGTGCCGGACCTGCGGGCCAAGCTCCCCGGGCGCGGCGCTTGGATCAGTGCGAAGCGGGATGCCGTCGCGACGGCGGTCCGCAAGAACCTGTTCGCGCGGGCGTTCAAGGGACCGGCCCAGGCCGGCGCCGACCTCCCGGACCGGATCGTCGCAGGCCTGCGCGACGACCTGCGGCAGGCGATCGCCATGGCCAACAAGGCGGGCTGCGTGGTCGCGGGCTTCTCGAAGGTCGAGGCGGCGATCGGCGGCCAGCCCGGCGCGGTGGCCCTGATCCACGCCGCGGAAGCCAGTCCGGACGGCCGGCGCAAGATCGCCGCGGCCTTGTACCGACGGCACGGTGAGGCCATGTCAAGGATACCAATCATCGACGACCTGTCCGAAGATGAATTGGACATGGCCTTAGGTCGGGATCATGTGATACACGCTGCGCTCGTCGCAGGAGCCGGAGCTGCCGGCTGCCTGTCGCGTTGGCGTCGGCTACGCTCCTTCGAGGGCGCCGCCGCGGCGACCGAGGAGCCCGATCCAGCCCGAATCGGCGGGATCGACGAAGCCTCACGTTGACGACGCACCAGGACGAATTTGGCTGGCGCCACCGGGCGTCGGTTCACGGGACGATGGAAACCCTCAGGGTTCAGGCTGAATGAGCGACACGAACAACCCGGGCGACAAGACTCTGAACAGGACTTCTCCGAAGCCGCTTTCCCTCAAGCGGCCCATCGAGGCGGGCACCGTACGTCAGAGCTTCTCCCATGGCCGCTCCAAGCAGGTCGTGGTCGAGACGGTCAAGCGCCCGTGGCGTCGGCGCGGCGCCGGCCGCTCCTGCTCGTGAGCCTGCGCCCGCCCCCGCCCGGCCCCGGCCGCCACGACCACGCCGCCGCCCCGCCCGGCCCAGCGCTCGGCATCGGGCGTTGTGCTGCGGACGCTGAGCGAGCAGGAGAAAGCGGCCCGCGCCGCTGCCCTCGCCGACGCGAAGCGCCGCGAGGCCGAGGCCCGCCAGAAGGTCGAGGCCGAAGCCGAGGCGCGCCGCAAGGAGGCCGAGGAGCAGGCCCGCCGCGAGCGCGCGAGGAGGCCGAGGCCCGCCGTCGCGAGGAGGAGGCCCGCAAGGCCGCCGCCGCCGAGGCCGCCCGCGCCGCCGAGGAGGCCGCCAAGGCCGCCGCCGCCGCGAGCGCCGCTGCCGCCGCCGAGGCTCCGGCCGCCGCGCCGGATGCCCCCGCCGCCGCTGCTGCGCCCACGGCCGCCGCTCCGGCTGCCGCCCCCGCCCGTCCGGCCGGGGCGACGCGTCCGATGCCGGCACGTCCGACCACCGTTTCAGGCCGTCAGCCCGAGGGTGCCCGTCCGGCGGCCGCCCGCGCGTCCGGCCGCCTCGGCGCCAGCCGCCCCGCGGCGCGTCCGCCGCTGACCGCCCGTCCGCCACCGGCGAGCCGCGCAAGACCATCACGGCGGATTCGCGCAAGCCCGCGACCTCAACTTCATGGCGCGGCCCGCCCGGCGCCCCAGCCCGAAAGAGCGCGACGCCGACCACGGCCGCCCGCCCGCCGGCGCGACCGCCGCGGCGCGTCCCGCCGGCCGCGGTGCCCAGACCAACGAGGACGAGTCCGAGACCAAGCGGGTCATCCGCCGTCCCGGCATGCCGCTCAAGATCATCGCGCCCCCGAAGACGCCGAAGTCGCCGGGCGGTGACCGCAACCGCGGCCGCCTCACCATCGCGACGGCGACGTCCGGTGAGGACGAGCGGACCCGCTCGGTCGCCTCGTTCCGCCGCCGCCAGCAGCGCATGAGCGGCCGCGGGCAGGTCGAGCAGAAGGAGAAGCTGTCCCGCGAGGTGACGATCCCCGAGACGATCACCATCCAGGAACTCGCCAACCGCATGTCGGAGCGGGCCGTGGACGTGATCCGCCTGCTGATGAAGCAGGGCGAGATCCACAAGATCACCGACGTGATCGATTCGGACACCGCCCAGCTCATCGCCGAGGAGCTCGGCCACACCGTGCGCCGCGTCGCCGAGTCCGACGTGGAAGAGGGCCTGTCCTCCGACGAGCCGGATCTGGAGGAGGATCTCGATCCCCGTCCGCCGGTGGTCACCATCATGGGCCACGTCGATCACGGCAAGACCTCGCTGCTCGACGCGATCCGCAAGGCGAACGTGGTGGAGGGCGAGGCCGGCGGCATCACCCAGCACATCGGCGCCTATCAGGTCGCCTCGCCGTCCGGCGAGATGATCACCTTCATCGATACCCCGGGCCACGCGGCGTTCACGTCGATGCGCGCCCGCGGCGCCAAGGTCACCGACATCGTGGTGGTCGTGGTGGCGGCCGACGACGGCGTGATGCCGCAGACCATCGAGGCGATCCAGCACGCCAAGGCGGCGGGCGTCCCGATGATCATCGCGGTCAACAAGATCGACAAGCCGGACGCGAACCCCCAGCGGGTCCGCACGGAGCTGCTGCAGCACGACATCCAGGTCGAGTCGATGGGCGGCGAGACCCTGGAGTTCGAGGTTTCGGCCAAGACCGGCGACGGTCTGCCCGAGCTGCTGGAGGGCATCCAGATCCAGGCCGAGATCATGAACCTGCGCGCCAACGAGAAGCGCGACGGCGAGGGTACGGTCATCGAGGCGCAGCTCGACCGCGGCCGCGGCCCGGTGGCGACCGTGCTGGTTCAGCGCGGCACCCTGTTCACCGGCGACATCGTCGTGGCCGGCGCCGAGTGGGGCCGCGTGCGCGCCCTGGTCGACGACCTCGGCGAGAACGTGCAGTACGCCGGCCCGTCGGTGCCCGTGGAGGTCCTCGGCTTCAACGGCACCCCCGATGCCGGCGACCGCGTGACCGTGGTGCCGAGCGAGGCCCGGGCCCGCGAGGTCACCGAGTATCGCGCCCGCCAGAAGCGGGAGCGCCAGAATGCCCGCGCCGGCGGTGCCAACCGCTCGCTGGTCGACATGATGCGCGACCTCAAGGAAGGCGCCGGCCGCAAGGAGCTGCCGGTCGTCATCAAGGGCGACGTGCAGGGTTCGGTCGAGGCGATCTCGGGCGCCCTCGAGAAGCTCGGCAACGGCGAGGTCGCGGCCCGCATCCTCCTGTCGGGCGTCGGCGGCATCACCGAGTCGGACATCACCCTGGCTCAGGCGTCGAAGGCGGTGGTGATCGGCTTCAACGTGCGCGCCCTCAAGGAGGCCCGCGAGGCCGCCGAGCGGGCGGGGATCGATATCCGCTACTACAACATCATCTACGACCTCGTGGACGACATCAAAGCCACGCTGTCGGGGATGCTGCCGCCCACCCTGCGGGAGGAGCGCCTCGGCGAGGCGACCATCCAGGAGGTCTTCGAGGTCTCGAAGGTCGGCAAGGTCGCGGGTTGCCGCGTGCAGGACGGCATCGTGGAGCGTGGCGCGCATGTCCGCCTCATCCGCGACAGCGTCGTGATCCACGAGGGCAAGCTCAAGACCCTGAAGCGGTTCAAGGACGACGCGAAGGAAGTCACCTCCGGCCAGGAGTGCGGCATGGCCTTCGAGAACTTCGAGAACATGCGCGCAGGCGATGTGATCGAGTGCTACCGGGTCGAAGAGATCCGCCGCACGCTCTGAGAGCCCGGACCCGATCCGGACAGGGCGGTCGCGGCGTCAGCCGCGGCCGTCTTTTCGTTTCGCGCGTCGTTTCGCGCACCGCGCCCCTCTTGGACGTGATCCCTCTTGGACGTGAACCGGCTGCCCTGCGCCGCCGGCCCGAGACAGAATGGCCCAGAAACCAACCTCCAGCGGCCCCTCGCAGCGCCAGCAGCGCGTGGCCGAACTCGTGCGCCACGCCCTCGCGGAGGTGCTCCAGCGCGGCGACATCCAGGATCCGGTGCTCAACACGCATGTCGTGACCGTGCCGGAGGTGCGGATGTCGCCGGACCTGAAGCTCGCCACCGCCTACGTGATGCCGCTCGGCGGTGTCGACGAGGCGCCGGTGATCGCCGCCCTGGACCGCCACCGCAAGGTGCTGCGCCAGGAGGTGGCGCGCCGGGTGAACCTGAAATTCGCGCCCGAGCTGCGCTTCCTCCGCGACGAGACCTTCGACGAGGCGGCACGCATCGACAAGCTGCTCCGCGACGAGCGGGTGCAGCGCGACCTCGTCCCGGAGCGGGACGGCGACGGGCATGAGGACGACGAACCGGAGACCGGTCGGGGGCATTGATCCCCGACGGCACACGGACAGGAACGGGGCAACGACCCCGGGGGACACGAGGCTATGACCGTTTCCATCGAAGATCATCCGCCGGCCGAGCGAGCGGTACCCGGTCCCGGCGCCGAGCGCCGGGGCCCGGAGGAGCGCCGCCCGCAGCGCGGGCCGCGTCCCGACCGGCCCAAGCGCCGGGACGTGTCGGGCTGGGTCATCCTCGACAAGCCCGTCGGCATGACCTCGACCCACGCCGTCGCGGTGGTGAAGCGCGCCTTCAACGCCAAGAAGGCCGGCCATGCCGGGACCCTCGATCCGCTGGCGTCGGGCATCCTGCCGATCGCCCTCGGTGAAGCGACCAAGACCGTCCCGTTCGTCATGGACGGTCGCAAGGCCTACCGGTTCACCGTGCAGTGGGGTGTCGAGACCGACACCGACGACGCCGAGGGCCGGGCCGTGGCGACCAGCGAGGCCCGCCCGGAGCGCGCCGCCGTGGAGGCGGCCTTGCCGACCTTCGTGGGGGCGATCGAGCAGGTCCCGCCGCGCTATTCCGCGATCAAGATCCAGGGCGAGCGCGCCTACGACCTGGCCCGCGAGGGCGAGATCGTGGAACTGGTGGCCCGGCCGGTGCAGATCGACCGCCTCGCGGTGGTGGAGCATGACGGCGAGCGCACCGTGATCGAGGCCGAGTGCGGCAAGGGCACCTATGTCCGTGCCCTGGCCCGCGACCTCGGCCGTATGCTCGGCTGCTACGGCCATGTCTCGGCCCTGCGCCGCACCCGCGTCGGGCCGTTCTCGGAAGCCGAATCGTGCTCCGCCGCCGGCTTGACCGAGGGCGGCCCGGAAGCCGCACTCGCGCATCTCCGGCCGGTCGAGACCGCGCTGGACGCGATCCCCGAGGTGACGGTCTCGCGCGACCTGGGCCTGCGCCTGATGCGCGGCCAGTCTGTCATCCTGCGCGGCCGCGACGCCCCCGTGGAGGGCAAGGCCTTCGCGACCTGCGGCGGCATCCTGGTCGCGGTGGGCGACGTCGAGCGCGGCGAACTGGTGCCGCACCGGGTGTTCCACCTCGGCGGCACGGCGCCGGGGCGCAACGCCGGGTAACGGCCGTCCTACCTTCACCGACGTGGGCTGCCGGATCGACGGTTCGGGTTTTTCAGCGCAAGTCTTTCGAACACAACGCGTTTCTCCTCCCCCTCGTGGTTTGGATGTTCACGCATCGGCGCTCACAGGGCGCGACGAACCCCCTCTCCCGTACCGAAGAGGGGACCCGCGCCGTCATCCCGGGGCGCCGCAGGCGAGCCCGGGATGACGGCGGGTGGCTTTTTCGACGGAGCCTCAAGGCGGAAAAGACTGAGCCTTCCGCCCTGAACAGCGATCAAAATTCCAACCTGTCCGACCCGGTGTCACAAGGGTAGGAGAGCGCCTCGTGCCCCCGCGCGGACGACGGCGTGTGACCGTCGTCATCCGCGCGGGGGCGGCGACCTGCGGCGCATTCGGAAACAAGGGGGGGGCGGCGGTTGCCGGCCGCATCCCAGCCGGATCTCCTTCGCACCCATCCCGTCCAAACCCGCCAGCCCTACACCTGAGGCGCGTCCGCGCAGGCGGAACGAACCGGGGCGGGCGGACTTTGGCCCCGGCAACCGGCCTGGGAATACGATGAACGAACACGCGTGCGATGTGGCGGTGATCGGGGCCGGGACCGCCGGCATCGCCGCCTATCGGGCCGCCACCGACGCCGGGGCCAGCGCCGTGCTGATCGAGCGCGGCCGGGGGGGGACGACCTGCGCCCGGGTCGGCTGCATGCCCTCGAAGCTGCTGATCGCGGCAGCCAAGGCCGCCCACGCGGCCCGGAGCGCCGATCCGTTCGGCATCCGGGTGTCCGGCGTCGCGGTGGATGGGCGCGCGGTGCTCGAACGCGTCCGTGCTGAGCGGGACCGGTTCGTCGACAGTGTTCTCGACGGTCTCGACAGGCTGCCCGAGGGCGCGCGCATCGCCGGCACCGCCCGGTTTGAGGATGGCCGCAGCCTGACGGTCGATGCCCACACGCGCATCGCCTTCAAGGCCGCCGTGATCGCCACGGGATCGAGCCCGAACATCCCGAAGCCGCTCCACGGGCTTGGCGACCGGCTTCTCACCACCGACACCCTGTTCGAGATCTCCGATCTCCCGGGCTCTCTCGCCGTGCTCGGCGCCGGCGCGGTCGGGATCGAGATCGCCCAGGCGATGACGCGCCTCGGCGTCCGGGTCACGGTGCTCGATACGGGCGACACGGTCGCCGGGCTGTCCCAGCCGGACCTCGCCCGACAGGCCGCCGCGATCTTCGGTGCGGAGCTGGACCTGCATCTCGGCGCGACGCTCGAATCGGCGACGCGCGACGGCAACGGCGTGCGCCTCGCCTGGACAGACCAGCACGGGCACGCGCAGGTGACGCGGGCCGAGCGGGTGCTCGCCGCGACCGGCCGCGCGCCGAACCTCGACGGACTCGGGCTGGACGCCGCAGGCCTGCGCCTCGGCGACGACGGCGTGCCGGATTTCGACCGGCGCAGTCTCGTTTGTGCGGGCGCCCCGATCCTGATCGCCGGTGACGCCGATGGCTGGCGGCCTGTGCTGCACGAGGCCAGCCGCCAGGGCGGGATCGCCGGCGCCAACGCGGCGGCGCTGGCTGCGTCCTGCGCCGTGGCGAAGCCGGAACCCTGGACCAGCCTCGCCATGGTGTTCACCGATCCGCAGGTCGCGGTGGTCGGCGCGCCCTACGAGGCCGACGCCCCCGGCCGCGTGACCGGCACCGTCGAGTTCGCCGACCAGGGCCGCGCCCGGGTCGACGGCGCGAATCGCGGCGGCCTGCGGATCTGGGCCGACCGGGACGGTACGCTCCTGGGGGGCGAAATGATCGGACCCGCGGTCGAGCATCTGGCGCATCTGCTGACCCACGCGATCGCGGACGGAAAGACCGCCGCAACTGTCCTGAACCAGCCCATATACCACCCTACAGTTGAGGAGGGATTTTCGACGGCATTGTCTGAAATCACACACACGATCTGCCGGTCTTAGTCTGCGTTCAACGGCATCGTGATTCCGGTTTCATCTTGGTGTCTGAGGAAGCATTGCACTTCACTGCGCCCCCGGTCATATCAGACCGGATGAGCGGGGTGCTTTCCTGATGCCGCCGAAACAGGCCCCCCAAGGCGGCCCCGACCTGGATACGCTCGCGTCCGACGCGCTGGACCGCCTCGACGAGGGCGTGATCGGCCTCGACGCGGACGGCACGGTCGTGGTCTTCAGCGAGGGCGCGAGCACCCTCTCGGGCCTCTCGCGCGAATCAGTTCTGGGCCGCAACTATTTCCGCGAGGTGATGCCGGGCACGAACGTGCCGAGTTTCCGCGGCCGCTTCCTCTCCGGAACCCGCAGGGGCGCCCTGGACGAGAGCTTCGACTACGTGTTCGGCCGGCTGCCCCAGCCCCTGCGCGCGCGGGTCCACATGCGCCACGGCAAGACCGCGGAGGCCGGGCCGGTCACGTGGCTGACCATCGATCCGCTGGAGAGCCTCGGCGCCGGCCTGTCCCGTGAGGCCGTCATGGCGGCGATCGGCCGGCGGGCCCGGGCCGAGCCGGTGGATGCCAGCCACTGCGAGCGCGAGCCGATCCACATCCCGGGCTCGATCCAGCCCAACGCGGTCATGATCGCGGCCGACGCCGGGACCCTCCAGGTCCTGGCCTACTCGGCCAATGTCGACGAGATCGTGGATCCCGTGGATCCGCCGCTCGCCGGCCGTCCCCTGGAGGAGGTGCTGCCCCGGGACTTCGTCGCGGCGGTCCGCGCGCGGCTTTCGGCCGGCACCCTGTCGGACGGCCTGTCCGTCCGCCGCCGGCTGACCCTGACCGGCCGCGCCGCACCCTATTACGTGGTCGCCCACGCCCATGCCGGCCGGGTGATCGTCGAGCTGGAGCTCGAGCCCGAATCCGCCGACGACTTCCCCACCGCCAGCCAGGTCGACACCGAGCTCGCGGTCGGGCGCCTGCGCGAGGCCGACACCCTGGCCGAGGCCGCCCGCATCGCCGCCCTGGAGATCCGGGCGTTCACCGGCTTCGAGGCCGTGCTGGTCTACCGGTTCGACGCGGACTGGAACGGCGAGGCGGTGGCCGAGGACAAGGTTCCGAACTGGTCACGCAGCCTGCTCGGCCTGCGCTTCCCGGCTTCCGACATCCCCGCGCAGGCCCGCGCCCTCTACACCCGGGCCAAGAACCGTTTCGTGATCGACCGGGACAGCGTGCCGGTCGGCTTGGTCGCGGCCCCCGGCGCCGGCAACGGCCCGATCGACCTGACCTTCGCGCAGCACCGCACGCTGTCGCCGATCCACCTGGAGTACCAGCGCAACCTGGGCGTGAACGGCTCCATGTCGATCTCGATCATGGTCGAGGGCCGGCTCTGGGGCCTGATGATCGGCCATCACCGCCGCCCGCACTATGTCACGCCCGAGACGCGCTCGGCCGCTACCGTGCTCACCGACGCCTTCGCCATGCGGGTGCAGGAGATCGAGTCGCGCCGGCTCTGGGAGGAGCGGCAGACCCATCTCGACGTCGAGGGCCGCCTGGTCCGCGGCCTGACCCGGTCCGACGACTTCGTGGCCGCGCTCACTGGCGGCACCACGACCCTGCTCGACCTGTTCAGCGCCACCGGCGCCGGCATCGTGGCGGGCGAGCGGGTCACCCTCATCGGGCAGGCGCCGCCCCCCGCGGTGGTCGCCCGGATCGCCCGCTGGCTGCGGACCGGGCTGCAACCGGGCGAAACCGGCTACAGCAGCAGCAGCTTCACCGCGGAATACCTGGAGGCGGCCCCGTACCGGGAGATCGCCAGCGGCGTGCTTGCCGCCTTCGTGGACGAGTCGCGCGAGACCCTGCTGATCTGGTTCCGGCCCGAGGTGCCCAGCACCGTGACCTGGGGCGGCGACCCGCGCAAACCGGTGCTCGCCGGCAGCGGTCCGGTGGCCCTCCTGCCGCGTCGCTCGTTCGAGCGCTGGGTCGAGGAGCGCACCGGCTACGCCACGGCCTGGGCCGCGTGGCAGGTCCATCTCTCCCGCTCGCTCGCCGAGGCGGTCGAGGGCGTGGTGCTGCGCCAACGCCGCAAGATCGACGAGCTGACCAGCCTGCTCGCCGAGAAGGAGCGCCTGCTCGAGCAGAAGGACCTGCTGACCCGGGAGATCGACCACCGGGTGAAGAACTCCCTGCAGATCGTCTCGGCCTTCCTGCAGATGCAGCGCCGGCAGATCGCCGATCCCGACGCCCGCCAGGCCTTCGCGGACACCTCCGCCCGGGTGATGAGCGTCGCGCGCGTGCACGACAGCCTCTACCAGGCCGAGCGCTTCGACGAGGTCGATCTCGGCCAGACCATCGAGAACCTGTGCAACGATTTGGCGGGGCTGGCCGGCGAGGGCCACGCCGTGGACCTCTCGGCCGAGCCCGGCCTGATGGTGCCCTACCGCAAGGCGGTGGCGCTCTCGCTGATCGCCACCGAACTCGTCACCAACGCCTTCAAGTACGCCGCCAACCCCGCCGGCGGCGGCCGCGTCGAGGTCAGCGTCTCGGCCTCCGGCTCCGGCGAGGTCCAGCTCCGGGTCTGCGACGACGGCTCGGGCCTGCCCGACGACTGGGCCGACGCCAAGGTGCGCGGCAGGGGCACGGGCCTCGGGATGAAGCTGATCCGGGCGATGCTCGACCAGATCAACGCCCGGCTCGACGTGGCCAACAACCCGGGCGCGTGCTTCACGATCACGGCGTGAGCGGTATCGCCACTGCCATCGCGATCCCTCAGGCGTCCGCCTCCGCCAGCAGCCCGTCCACGAACTGCGCCAGACCCGTCCGGCGCGCCCGCTTCAACCGCTCGGCGGACAGGATGCCCTGGAGCGCCCGGAAGGCGTCCTGCAGGTCCTCGTTGACGATGACGTAGTCGTACTCGCTCCAGCGCTGGATCTCGGTCCGGGCGTTGGCCAGGCGCTTCTCGATCGTCTCGGCCGAATCCTCGGCGCGGCGCTCCAGGCGCTGGCGCAGCTCGGCCATGCTGGGCGGCAGGATGAACACCGTCACGACGTCCTGGGCCAGCTTGGCCCGGACCTGGCGGGTGCCCTGGTAGTCGATGTCGAAGATCATGTCCCGGCCCGAACCCAGGACCTTCTCCACCGGCCGGCGGGGCGTGCCGTAATAGTTGCCGTGGACCTCGGCCCATTCGAGCAGGTCGTCGCGGCTGCGCAGGTCCTCGAACGCCTCCCGGTCGATGAAGTGGTAGTGCCGCCCGTCGATCTCGGAGGGGCGGCGCGACCGGGTGGTGACCGAGATCGACAGGTCGAGCGCCCAGGCCGGGTCCTGCGCGACCGCCCGCGTCAGCGTGGTCTTGCCCGCCCCGGAGGGCGACGACAGGATCAGGATCAAGCCCCGCCGCGCGATCGTGTCGGAGACGTTGTTGGCCGGTCCGCTCATCCGCGTGGCTCCGTCGCGATATCCATCCGCATCCCCCGGTCCCGAAAAGTCATTCGATGTTCTGCACTTGCTCGCGGAATTGCTCGACCACGGCCTTGAGGTCGAGGCCGATCCGCGACAGGCTGATGTCGTTGGCCTTGGCGCCCAGGGTATTAGCCTCGCGGCCGAATTCCTGAGCCAGGAAATCCAGCCGCCGGCCGATCGCGCCGCCCGCCGCGAGCAGCTCCCGGGCGCTGGCCACGTGGGCGTGCAGCCGGTCCAGCTCCTCGCGCACATCCGCCTTGCCGGCGAGCAGCATCGCCTCCTGGTGCAGGCGGTCGGGATCGAGGCCGGCCCCGCCCAGAGCCGCGATGGAGGCCGCCAGCCGGGCCCGCACCGCCTCGGGCTTGCGCGCCGGGTTGTCCTCGGCGGCCTGGGTCAGCGCCGCGATCCGGTCGACCTGCGCGGTGACGATGTCGGCGAGCTGGCGCCCTTCGGCCCGGCGGGCCTCGACCAGGTCGGCGACCACCCGGACCACGCCCTCGGCGAGGTCCCGGGCGAACGCCTCCGTCTCCGGCGATGCCGCCTCGTCGTCGCTCTCGATCACCCCGCGCACGCCGAGCAGCCCGTCCAGGGTCGCGGGCGCCACGCCATCGGGCCGCGGCACCCGGGCGACCGCCTGCGCGAGGCTCGCCAGCAGGGCTTCGTTGATCCGCACGCGGGCCGTCGTGTCCGGCTTGGTCAGCGTCAGGGTAAGCTGGCACTGCCCCCGGGACAGGGTCTTCTGCAGGGCCGCGCGCGCGGTCTCGCCGAGTCCGTCATAGCCGGCCGGCACCCGGACGCGCACGTCGAGCCCGCGCCCGTTGACGCTGCGGACCTCCCAGGCCCATTGCACCGCCCCGGTGGTGCCCGCCGCCCGGGCGAACCCGGTCATGCTCGCGATCTGGGCCAAGCCGACCCCCGTCCTCAAGAAGATCGGGGCCTGTAGCACGGATCGCTTCGGGAAGGGCGGACGGGCAGGGGATGCCGGATCGGGGTTCATTTCGGACGGCCCCGAGGTTTCGGGGCTGCTGATCCGCGGCGTCCTTGCTGCGGGGTCCTTGCTGCGACGTCCTTGCCGCGGCGCCCTCGTGCACGCAGCGCAGCGACCCGGCGATCCGTGACGGCCCGGGATCCCGCAGCCCACGTGATGACGCCGGTCGGGTGGTCCTCAGCCGAACAGTCCGGGAAGGCTGGCAGGCGGACCCTGACCCTTCCCCCTGGAGCGGACGTTCCTGCCCCAACCCAACCTGCTCGCCCGGCTTACCATGGAGGCATCCCGTAGGCGGTCATCCGTCGACCGTCCGGCAAATTCGGCTCGGGGTGGAGGTAGGACCCTGGCCCTTCGTCCTGAAGCGGACATTCCGCCCTCGAACCAAATGCATCATCCGGCGACGTCTACGGATTCGCCACCCATGGCCTCCCGGCGGGCGAAGGCCCAGTCGATCAGTGCCTCGATGGATGGCCCGAGCGCGACGCCCATCTCGCTGAGCGCATACTCAACCTTCGGCGGCACCTGGGGGTAGACCGTCCGGGTGACGATGCCGTCCTTCTCCAACTCCTTGAGCTGCTGGATCAGCATCTTCTGGTTCACGCCCTCGATCCGCTTCTCCAGCTCCGAGAACCGTAGCGGCACCTTCGCGGCGAAGAGCTGGACGATGATGACGATCTTCCACTTGCCCTCCAGCACCCGAAGGGTCTCGCTGGTCGCCGCCGCCCAAACGAGCTGCTGCTTTGGGTCTTCGCAGAAACAATCGCGCCCCTGACCCATACTTACCTCCAGGTAAGCTACCCACCTTTTGGTAGGTTCTTGCTGATACTTCTAGCTACCCATATTTCCCGCTGCATCGCAACTGACGGGGTTGGGGAACAGGGCATGAAAATCGGCATCATCGGCACCGGGCACATCGGCAAGTCCCTGGCCACGAAGCTCAGCGCGGCCGGTCACGATGTGAAGGTTGCCAACTCTCGCGGTCCTGAAACCATCGGGGCCGACGTGCTGTCGTGGGGCGCCCGCGCCGTCACGGCACAGGATGCGGCCTCGAATGTCGACGTCGTCATCCTCTCCATCCCGCCGACCGGCATTCAGAAGATCGCCCCTCTGATCCGGGCGATCTCCGAGAAGACCATCGTCATCGACACCTCGAACTACTACCCGATGCGCGACGGGACAATCGACGCCATCGAGGCCGGTCAGGTCGAGAGCCTGTGGGTCTCCGAGCAACTGGGCCGGCCCATCGTCAAGGCCTGGAACGCCATCGGTTCGGGCTCGCTGGCCGAGAAGGGTTCACCATCCGGTAAGCCGGGACGCATCGCCATTCCGATTGCGGCCGATCGCGAGGAGGATCGTCGCGTGGGCATGCGTTTGGTTGAAGATACCGGCTTCGACGCCTTCGATGCGGGGTCTCTCGCTGAGTCGTGGCGCCAACAACCCGGTGCGCCGGGCTACTGCACGGATCTGACGCGCGAGGAGATGCCGGGCGCACTCGCGGCAGCCGACAGGGCCCGCCTGCCCAAGCGGCGCGACCTCGTGGTCGCGGTGGTGCAGGAGCGCGTCGGCGACGGCAAGACCAATCCGGACGCCGAGTTCGGCGTTCGCGTCGCGCGTACGATCTGCCTTTGACGCCTGACCTCGGCACTCACGAAAGGAAACGACCGATGACCCGCGTTGTCCGCTTTCACGAATACGGCTCCGCAGATGTGCTGCGCATCGAGGACATCGAGGTTCCCGGGCCTCCCGCCGATGAAGTGCAGATTGCGGTTCGAGCAATCGGCCTCAACCGTGCGGAGGTGATGTTCCGCAAGGGCGCTTACCTGCAGGAAGCGAACTTCCCCTCGCAGCTCGGCTACGAAGCAGCCGGTACGGTCAAGGCGACGGGCCGCGATGTGTCCGGGTTCGCCGAGGGCGACGCCGTCAGCGTCATCCCGACGCTCGATATGTCGCGTTGGCCCACCTATGGCGAGGTCATCAACATTCCCGTCCGCTCCGTCGTGAAGCATCCGGCCGCCCTTTCGTTCGAGAAGGCAGCCGCATCCTGGATGCAGTACGTCACCGCCTGGGGGGCTCTGATCGACCAGGCCAAACTCACCGCCAACGATTTCGTCATCGTGTCGGCCGCGTCGAGCAGCGTCGGCATCGCTGCGTTCCAGATCGCCCGCAGCGTCGGGGCGACGGTGATCGCAACCACCCGCACGAACGCCAAGGCGCAGGCGCTGATCGATGCCGGTGCGCATCACGTGATCGCCACGGACGAGGGCGACCTGGCGGCGCGCGTGAAGAACATCACCGGGGGCAAGGGGGCCCGCGTCGTGTTCGATCCAATCGGTGGCCCTGCCATCGCGCAGTTTGCCGAAGTCATGGCCGTGGGCGGCATTCTCCTGGAGTATGGCGCCCTCAGCCCGGACGAGGGGCCATTCCCGCAGTTCGCCGTGCTCGGCAAGAGCCTGACCCTGAAGGGATACCTCTACACCGAGATCGTCAGCGATGATGAGGCGCTTGCCCGTGCGAAGGCATTCATCATCGAGGGACTGGAAAGCGGCAAGCTCAATCCACTGGTGTCGCGGACCTTCCCGTTCGACCAGATCCGGGAAGCGACCCAATTCCTTGAGTCCAACGAGCAGATCGGCAAGATCGTCCTTACGCTCGATTGATGGTGAGGATGCTGGGCTCTCCAGGGTCCGCATGACATCACCTGACAGCGTTCCGCTGGCGCACCGTCTGCTTGCGGAACGATCTGCCCGGCAGCGTACGTTCCCGGCTTCTGTAATGAGCCGAGAACGGGCGGAACAGCGATGTCCGCTTCGATACCTGCGCCGCCTGGAAGCGGACCGGCGGAAATCCACCCAACCCAGTCGGAGGTCATCCTCCGCCATGCTGCTGCGAAGCGGACATTCCGAAGGTCCGTAGGGTCGGAAGCGGACCCACGGCACGCGTTCCACCCGTCGGATTCTCACCGCCAGGCTCGCTGCACGCGCCATGACGGAGAGCCGTCGGCGACGCAGCGGACAGACGGCCCACGCACCGCGTGGATTTGCAGTGGATCCGTTCTGGTTCTGGAAAGCGCCGCGCTTCAGCGGAGCCCGGCGCCTCCCAGCCTACCGCCGCCCGCGCGGGGCCGGCGTCGGGTCGGCCAGCGCCGGGACGGTCTTGGGCGAGCCGAGATCGTAGCTGCGGTTCTTCAGCGGATCGAGGCGGGTGCCCTCGGAGGCGTCGAAGGCGCGGGTGCCCGGCGTGCCGGAATCGAGGGCGAAGGCCGCGTTGGTGTTCGGGGCGTTGCCCGGTGCGAAGGCCGAGGCCCGGCCGGGGACGCTCGGGTCGGGGCCCGGCTCGACCTTGTCGACCGCGTCCGGCGGCGCCTGGCGGCTCTTCTCGACCGCGCGCCAGCGGGCGACGTTGCGCTGGTGGCCTTCGAGCGAGTCGGCGAAGGCGTGGCCGCCGCTGCCGTCCGCCACGAAGTACAGGTCCTTGGTGCGGGACGGGTTGGCCACCGCCTCCAGGGCGGCGCGGCCGGGATTGGCGATCGGCCCCGGGGGCAGGCCCTCGATCGCGTAGGTGTTATAGGGCGTCGCCCGGTCGATCTCGGAGCGCAGGATGCCGCGCCCGAGGGTGCCGCGCCCGCCCACCAGCCCGTACACGATGGTCGGGTCCGATTGCAGCTTCATCCGCTTGTTGAGGCGGTTGATGAACACGCCGGCGACCCGCGGCCGCTCGTCGGCCCGGCCGGTCTCCTTCTCGACGATCGAGGCCAGGGTGACCATCTCAGCCGGCGTCCGCACCGGCACGTCGGCGCTGCGGCGGAGCCAGATCTGGTTCAGCACCTCGCGCTGCTTGGCCCGCATCAGGTTCACGATCTGCTGGCGGGTGGCGCCGCGCTCGAACTTGTAGGTGTCGGGCAGGAGTGAGCCCTCCGGGGGAATCTCGTTGATCTCGCCCGAGAGGATGTCGTTGTCGTTGAGCCGCGTGACGATCTGCTCGGAGGTGAGACCCTCGGGGAACGTGATCGCGTGCTGGACCTGCCGGCCGGTGGTCACCGTGTCGAGGGCGTCGGCGATGCTCGCATGCGCCTTGAAGATGTACTCGCCGGCCCGGAGCGCCGGCCGTCCGCCGAAGCGGGCGGCGAACTCGAACAGGCCGGTATGGTCGATCACGCCCTCGCGCTTGAGGGTCTCGGCGATCTCGCCCGTGCCGCTGTGGGTCGGGATCACCACGACCTTGTCGGCGACGAGCGGCCCCGGCTCGCGCACCTGGCGCTGGAACAGGGTGATCCCGATCATCGCCGCGATGGCGATCACCACCGCGAAGGTGAGGGCGCCGCTGATGATGCCGACGAGGCCGCTGCGCTCGCGCACCGGCTTCTCCGGCGGCGGCGGCGCGGCGGTCGGTTTGATCGCCTCGCCCGGCGAGCGCGGCGACAGCCGCTGCGGCAGCGCAGGGCCCTCCGTCGGATCCTGCGCGATGGTCTCGGGCGCGGGCGTCTTTGAGCGGCGGAAGAACATCGCGTTCCTGTCACGAGCATCATCCCGAACGCCGGCACGCGGCCTTCGGGACGACGAGGATGCAAAACCAGCGGCCTGACGCGTCGTCCCGGATCCGACTTCCGGGACGACGCGTCAGGCCCGCGCGACCGATCCCGCGCCGCGGGCCGGGACCGGCAGCCCGCAACCCGGTGTGCGCGTCGAGATCCGCGACCCTAGTCGGGTTTGTGGCGAAAATGCCGTTTCGCGCCGCGAGAGCGGGCCGATCGGGGCGATGGGTCAGACCGGCGGCTGGCAGGTCGCGCAGAAGAAGGTCGAGCGGTTGGCCTGCACGATCCGGGTGACCAAGCCGCGGCAGCCCGGGTGGCGGCACGGCTCGCCGACCCGGTCGTAGACCCGGAAGGCGTGCTGGAAGGCGCCCGAGCTGCCGTCGGTGTGGGCGTAGTCGCGCAGGGTCGAGCCGCCGGCCTTCACGGCCTCCTGCAGCACCTGCACGATCGCCTTGGCGAGCGCGTTGGCCTTGGGCGTCGGGCGCCCGTCGGGCTTGATCAGCAGGCCGGCGGGGGTCTCCGGGTGGAGGCGGGCCCGGTGCAGGGCCTCGCAGACGTAGATGTTGCCCAGGCCCGCGATCAGGCTCTGGTCGAGCAGCGCGGCCTTCAGCGGCGTGATCTTGTGCCGGAACAGGCCGGCGATCACCGCCCCGGTCAGCCCGTCGAGCGGTTCGATCCCCATCCGGGCGAAGTGGCGGCTGGTCGCGAGGGTCTCGCTCGGGACGAGGTCCATGAAGCCGAAGCGGCGGGCGTCGTTGTAGGTGATCGTGGCCCCGGTGCTCATCGCCATCACGACGTGGTCGTGCTTCGGCGTGCCCTGCGCCCCCTCCAGGTAGAAATCCCCGGAGGAGAGGTTGCTCCCGTCGGGCAGGGCCACGTCGAACCGGCCGCTCATGCCGAGATGCATGATCAGGGTCTCGCCCGAATCGAGCCCGGCGGTGAGGTACTTCGCCCGGCGGGCGAGGTCGGTCACGGTGCGACCCTCAAGCCGCGCCGCGAATCGCTCCGGGAACGGGAAGCGCAGGTTCGGCCGGCGCAGGGTGACGCGGCTGAACCGGGCGCCGACCATCGCGGGCACCAGGCCGCGCCGCACCGTCTCGACCTCGGGAAGCTCCGGCATTGTTTTCGGACTTTTCGTTCGACCACGCGAGCGCGCGTTGAGGATATCGAGTTCTTCGAAGAAGTCGGCAACGGCGCGGTTTGCCGCCCTGGCCCGCGAAGAGCGCGCGAAGGCTGGCGCTCAGCGACGGCGAAGTCTGACGTAGAGCGCGCCGCCGCCGCCATGGTGCCGCGACGCTTCCTCGAAGCCCAGCACGATGCCGCGCAGCTCGGCGCCGCGCAGCCAGTGCGGCACGCTGCGCCGGAGCACCCCCCGCTCCGCGAAGGCATCGGGATAGGACGAGCCTCCTCTCTCCTGGCCCCCTTTGCCGGTCACCACCAGTACGTAGGCATGCCCGGCGGCCCGGCACCGCAGAAGGAATCCTGTCAGCGCAGCATGGGCTTGCGCCTGCACCATCCCGTGCAGGTCGATCCGCGCCTCCACGGCCAGACGCCCCCGGCGCAGCCCGACCTTGGCCTGCCGCTCCAGCCCCGACGGGGCAGCGTGGCTCTGGAGCGGCGCCTGATAGGGCGCAGCGGTGACCTTCTGGGGCAGGGCGGCAGCCGGCTTGGGCGGCGGTTTCAGGCGCGCTTTCTTGGCCACCGGAGGCGCGGTCGGCTTCAGGATCGGCGCCGTCAGCGGCGGCATGGTGGCGGTCGGCGGCGCCGGCGCGACCTCCGGGCTGCGGCAGCGTCGCCCGGCCGGTCAGCGGTGTCACGAGCTTGGCGATCTCACCCCAGAGCCGGGCCTCCCCGGCGCTCAGCCGGCGCGTGCGGCGCGGCGGCCTCACGGCGCGACCCCGCGGGCGGGCTTGGGCAGCAGCACGACGAAGCCTATGGAATCGCGTAGGTTTCCGGCCGCGACCCCGGCCTGCGCCCCGGTCCCGACGAACAAATCGCCCCGGGCCGGGCCGACGATCGCCGACCCCGTGTCGGCGGCGATGACCAGGCGTCCGGTGTCGCCCGGCACGCCGCCCGGCAACGGCCCGTCCAGCCAGAACGGCAGGCCGTAACGCCACAGTCCGCCATCCACCGCGAGGCTACGCCCCGGCGTCAGCGGCGCATTGGCGGCACCCGGCGGACCGAGCGCCGGATTCTCCACCGGGGCCAAGCGGAAGAAGATGTAGGAGGCATTGGTGCGGATCAGCCGTCGCGCACTCTCGGGATGGGCGCGCAGCCAAGTCGTCCAACGGGCCAGCGTGAGGCCCTCCAAAGGCAGGTGGCCCTCCTGCACGATCAGCTTGGCCACGGCCGTGTAGGGCCGGCCGTTGCGGCCGTCATACAACACTCGGACGGCCCGGCCGTCGGGCAGGCGGACGCGTCCGGAGCCCTGGACTTGCAGGACCAGGAGATCGACCCCGTCGCGCAGCCATAGGATCGGCCGCGCCTGGGCGCCCAGCGCCCCGTCCTCGATCGCCGCTCGGTCCGGATAGGGTCTGAACCCATCCGCGGTGGCGCGGGCAGCGCGCAGGACCGGGTCGAGACCGGGGCGGGTCTCGCCAGGGGCCAGCGAGACGAGGTCGTCAGGTCGGGCGAGAACCGGCGTCGGGAAGTCCGGACCCTGCGTGAGGGAGCCGTCCAGCTCCGGCTCGAAGTAGCCCGTCAGGAAGCCCGGGCGCTCTGCCCCTGGCCGCACCACCCGGTAGGCCTCGAACCGATCCTGAAAGAACGTGGCCGCCGCCTCGCGCGTCACCCCCACCGCAGCCGCGCAAGCCGCCGACAGGTCCGCCGGATCGCCAGCGACCCCCGCCGGCTGTGGCGTCGCGGGCTGGGGCGCGGCACAGACCCTCCGGAACGCGTCGAGTGAAGCGGCCGGATCGGGGCCGGGAAAGCCCGGCAGTGCTGCGAACGCCACGGGTGTCAGGAGCGCCCCGCCGACCTCGGCGGAGGCGGCCATGGACGAGCCGGCTAGGAACGTCGCGAAGAGGGCGGGGATGAGGGCGGTCGGGATACCTCCGGACCAGGCACGCAAGTTTGGCACGGCAACGGGGTCACGAAATCAGGCGCCGGCCTCGGTGGCCACGAGCTGCCAGTTCGGGTCCCGCGAGCCGAGGGTGCGCGCGAAAGTCCAGACGTCCGGCACCTCGACAACCGTCTCGGCGCTGCCGTCGACGACCTTGCCCTCGGCGTTGCGGGTGGCGGTGATCAGGTTCGACAGGAACCGCACGGTGATCTGCGCGACACGGTTACGCACCTCGATGGCGACGATCTCCGCCTTGTCGATCGACACGAAGGTGGTTTCCAAGGTCTGTCGGTTGCGCTCGCGCTCGACGATGGCCCGCTCGAAAGCTTCGCCGACCTCTTTCGACAGGAGCCCCCGCAGGGTTTTCCGGTCGCCCTTCGCGAAGGCGATCATGATAGTCTCGTAGGCCGACTTGGCCCCCTCGATGAACGCGCGAGGGTCGAAACTCGGCTCCGCCTGAACGGCCGCTTCGAGCCCGCGGGCGATCTCGGAGCCGGGCTCCGCGATGCCGCGCCAGTCACGTACCGCCGCAGACGCTGTGGCCGACGCGGGCTGAACCCGGTCGGCACCGGGCAACCGAACGACGTTGTCGCCCTCAGATCGGGCCTGCGGCTCGGTACGGCTTCGATCCACCGGCTTGAACGGCGAGCGCTCGGCACCGGTCTTCTGGCCGAGCACCGAACGCAGGCGCCAGATCACGAAGACTGCGAGTGCGAGGAAGATGATCGTCGTAATGTCGAAACTGTCCTGCATCACCGATCCGATGGTGGCCGCGGCGGGACCTCGTGCCCCGTGCCGAGGTCGTGCGCGGTGCGGCGCCGGCAAAGCGCTCGCGGGTCTGGGCGACTCATAACTGACCAACGCGCAAGGAGCGAGCCGGTTATACCGATGCGGAACGCCGCGATCCCCATGCGTCAACCGATATGGGTCTCGAACACCGCTGCCGCCAGCGCCACGCCAGCCCGCTGCTTGTCCGTCTCCGACGCGCGTGTTAGCGGCGCTGCCTTCCGGGCCGCATCGCGGTGCCGTTCCGCGGCTCGCGCCGCGACAACCCGGGCCGGCCCTGCCGGCCGATCGAGAAGGATGATCCGCATGGCCGACTCTCCGGCAGCCAACGGCAACGGCGGCGGCATGCCGCAGGGCGACGCGCCGACCATCAATGCGCTGGCTCAGTACACGAAGGACCTCTCCTTCGAGAACCCGAACGCGCCACGCTCTCTCCAGCCCAAGGAAGGTCAGGGTCCGCAGATCAACATTCAGGTGAATGTCAGCGCGCAGCAGCTCTCCGACACCGATTTCGAGGTCGAGCTGACCCTGGAGGGCGACGCCAAGATCCAGGCCGAAGTGCTGTTCGCCTTCGACGTGAAGTACGCGGGCGTCTTCCGCATGGTCAACATCCCGGCCGACCAGCTTCATCCCGCGGTGATGATCGAGTGCCCGCGCCTGCTGTTCCCGTTCGCTCGGCAGATCGTGGCCGAGGCGGTGCGCAACGGCGGCTTCCCGCCCCTGTACATCGATCCGATCGATTTCGTTGCGCTCTACCGCCAGAAGGCGATGGAGGCCCAGGGCGCCAGCGGTCCGCTCGCTTCCTGAGGCGCTGAACCGTCCCGGCGGTCAAGTGGCCGCCGGGACCGCGATAGGCCGCAGCCAGCGTTCGCAGCGCTTCTACAGGGCGCCCGCTCAGTCGCCGCCAGGACGTTGCAGGGCCCCGATTAGCTGGCCAGACGGAACGGCTCGCCCGCTGGTGGGATCGGTGAAGTCCGGGGCTAGGAACCAGCGCAGGCTCTCCTCTACCAGCACGATCTCGTCCCGCCCATGCATCTTCGAAATCCGTAGCTCGGCGAACTCCCACTTCGGGGCTGACCATCTCGACAGCCATCGCGGTGGTGGGCTGGTCATCATCCAGATCACCTGCAACGCCACACGGACCACGGCACAAAAGCAGTCGCCGACACAGCCCTCGGGCGCGAGCCGGGGGTGACGCCAGCCGACGTGTTCGTGAACTCGGTCGAGGTCGCGCCAGAGAACGGGTCGTTCGGCGACGGGCTCACGCCGTACGGCCCGCCCGGCCGGCGCGGCCGCAGGGGGCGGACGCTCGCTGCCGGGCTTGACCGTACGAGGGACGGCGTTCAGGTCCGGGGCCCATTGCCAGACCTGGATCGCATGAGCCCCACCGCACACCTTGCCCTGATCAACCTGTTCACCGGGGACATCCAGGGTGGCCTCGGCCCCTTCCTGGGGACGTGGCTGGCGCAGGCTGCGTCCTGGAGTCCGGCGCGGGTGGGCTTTGTCATCACCCTAGTGGGCATCGCGACGCTATTCTTGAGCGGCCCGTTCGGGGCCATGGTCGACCGCTTTACACGTCCGCGTCTCCTGGTGGCGCTCGCCTGCGCGGCGATCCTGGCGGGCACGCTCCTGCTTCTCCCGGCGCGCAGCTTCCCGGCGGTCCTGGTGGCGCAGCTGCTCGCCGCGGCGGGAGGTACCCTGTTGCTGCCGGCGGTCGCCGCGCTGACCCTCGGGATCGTCGGGAAGGACGGGTTCCCTAAACAACAGGGCCGCAACCAGGCGTTCAACCATGTTGGCATCCTGATCGCCGCCGGCGGCATCAGCCTCGGCACTGGAACATTCGGTCCGGCAATCGCCTTCTGGGTGCTGGGCGGTATGGCGGTCGCCGCGATCGTCGCGACGCTAACGACCCCGGCCGGCGCCTGGAGTCGACGTCGCGCGGTCGGTTGGGAGGAGGACGCGGACGACGAGCCGCAGCGCAGCGGCATTCGTCAGGTCCTCGGCAACCGGCGTCTGCTGGTGCTCACCGTGGCGCTGACGCTGTTCAACCTTGGCAATGGCGGCATGCTGTCCCTGCTCGGACAGAAACTGGTGGCCACCGCCGCCGACGCGACGACATGGACGGCCCGCTACGTGATGGTGGCACAGCTCGTGATGGTGCCCGTGGCCCTGTTCGCCGGCTCCCTGGCGGATCGGCGCGGACGACGCCAGCTCCTGATGGTGGCGTTCGCAGTACTGCCGGTGCGGGCCGTCCTGTCGGGTCTGATTGACGATCCGGTCTGGCTCATCACGGCGGAAGTCCTGGACGGCGTCGCCTCCGGCATCGTCGGCGTGGCGGTGCCGGTGATCGTGGCGGACCTGACCTGGGGGTCCGGGCGAACCCAGACAGCGCTCGGCAGTGTCAACGCCGTGCAGGGCGTCGGCGGCGCCCTGTCGGGCTGGTATGGTGGCTTGTCCTACGGATTGTTCGGCTGGACCGGCGCGTTCCTCGCCCTCGGCGTACCGGCCCTTATCGCCCTGGTGCTGGTGATATGGCTCGACGCTACGCCGGAGCCCGGTCGGCGCAGGCGTCGGAGGGAGCGGCGACGCACGGCGGGCCAGGGAGCGTAAAAATTCTTGCCGATCAGGTACGGGACCCCCTGCGGGAAACGCAAAAAGCCCGGCCGAGGGGCCGGGCTTGTTCAAAAGATCGGTTGCTCCTGTCGGAAGGATCAGCCGATATGCGGACTCCCGGTCGCGGCCGGGAACCTGTCAGCCAGGGCGCGACGGAGTTTTTCCAGGGCGCGGTTCTCGATCTGGCGGACCCGCTCCTTCGAGATGCCCAGGCGCTGACCCAGGGCTTCGAGGGTCGCCTGATCCTCAGCGAGGCGCCGCTCACGCAGGATGCGCAGCTCGCGCTCGGACAGGACCGTCAGGGCCTGTTGCAGCCAGCTGAGGCGCCGTTCGCCGTCGACCGTCGCGCTCACGGTCTCGTCCGGAAGCGCCGCACCGTCGACCAAAAAGTCCATGCGCTCGGATGAGGCGTCGTTGTCCTCGCCGACGGGGGCGTTCAGCGACATGTCGGGACCTGAAAGGCGGGCATCCATCAGAGCCACGTCGTCGCGCGAGACGCCGATGGCGGTCGCGATGCGGCGATGGATCTCGTCGCCGACATGCTCCTCAGTGGATTGCATCAACCGGGCACGCAGCCGGCGCAGGTTGAAGAACAGGGCTTTCTGAGCCGAGGACGTTCCCCCGCGCACAATCGACCAGTTGCGCAGGATATAGTCCTGGATCGATGCGCGGATCCACCACGTCGCGTAGGTCGAGAACCGGACATCCCTCTCCGGCTCGAACCGCGCTGCGGCCTCCATGAGGCCGACGTGACCCTCCTGCACCAGGTCTGCCATCGGCAGCCCGTAGTGACGAAAACGCCCCGCCAGGGCGATGACGAGGCGCATATGGGCTGAAATCAGGCGGTGCAGCGCTCTCTCGTCACGGTTGTCCTTCCAGCGGACGGCGAGGCCGCGCTCTTCTTCCCGGGCCAGGAAGGGCGCCTCCATGGCAGTCCGAATGAACTGCCGTCGAATTCCAGCGATATCAGCCATCCCGCCTGCCTCTTGTTGCCGAGTGCTGTTGCGGCGCCGAACGGAACGTCCAACCCGCAGGGCGTCACCGAATGGCGGCGCCAGGCAACCGACAACGGAAGGCCAATCACGAAAGTTCCGCCACGTGCCTTCGCAGTGCGACAGGCCGATGGCCACGATTTCGTGTTTCACCAAGAAACATGGGTTCTAACGTCGCGCCGTCCAGTCCCCTGTGCGTCGAACTGACGTGGAAAAGCGGGAGACGCGACCGATCCGGCATGCCGGTACGAACAAGCCCGACCCCAAGGGGCCGGGCTTGTTCTCATCGAAGAAACAGGGGCGCTTCAGGCAGCGACTTCCTGGATGTCATCGCCCTCACCTTCGGCTTCCGCCTCCGGCTCGGCCTCGCTCTTGGCGCGGCGTGGGGACTTGGCCAGGCTCTGTTCGATCAGCTTCAGCGCCTCGGTCTCGGTGATGCGGTTGACCGAGGAAATCTCACGCACGATCCGGTCCAGGGCAGCCTCGTAGAGCTGGCGCTCCGAGTAGGACTGCTCGGGCTGCGCCTCTGAGCGGAACAGGTCGCGCACCACCTCGGTGACGGCCAGCAGGTCGCCAGAGTTGATCTTGGCCTCGTATTCCTGAGCCCGACGCGACCACATGGTGCGCTTGATCCGAGCGCGGCCGGTCAGCACGTCTAGCGCCTTCTTTACCAGGTCCGGCTCGGCGAGCTTGCGCATGCCGACGGAGTTGGCCTTGGCGGTCGGGACGCGCAGAACCATCTTGTCCTTCTCGAACGAGACGACGAACAGCTCAAGTTTGTAGCCCGCGATCTCTTGCTCTTCGATCGCGGTGATGCGACCGACGCCGTGGGCCGGATATACGACGGCCTCACCGGTCTTGAAGCCTTGCCGGCCAACGGTCGTCGTCTTCTTGGCTGTGGTCATGCGAGAAGGGCCTCCACTGGCGCGCGATGCTCCGCACCGCGCAAAACCGTGTTCTTCCGGGCGGGATACCCGGTTTGCCTCGCCGTTCCCGGGATCCGTGCCCACCAGGCACAGATCCGGGCGTTCCCCGGCGCGGCCGTGCAAACACCGGAACACCCGCCGAAGTCACCCTCGGCGGTCGTTCGCGTGCCACTCCTCTAATTCACGAAAGCGAAAGGCATTTCGGCCTGAGGAAGCACGTCTGGCGCAAGCGACGGCAGGCGGATTGTGTATCACAATCCGGCGCACAGATCAAAGCATCCCTGAAGAAGCGCGCGCCATCCGGGCGCAGCCTCGAAAGAGTTCTACACCGGCCAAGCCGGAGAGGAATGACCTGATCGCGGCTCAGGGCTTCGCTTGACGCAGGTCAAAGACGGTTTCGGCCATGATCCACAAGCGCCGAACGGGCCGAGGCTGGATCGCAACATCGTGAGGCGATCCGTGATCCTAGTTCTGCCCGCCCGTGTCCGCGTTTCGATCCGCCCTGGTCCTGGGCGACCTCCGCAGGACATCAGGCTCTAGTCGCCCGAGCCAGGGTTGGTGGAGAAATGCGCCTCGAGCTTACCCGAGACGCCATCCCACTCCTTGGCGTCCGACGGCGCGTCCTTCTTCTGGGTGATATTCGGCCAGCTCTTGGCGTAGTCGGCGTTCAGCTTCAACCACGTCTCGAGGTTCGACTCGGTATCAGGCTTGATCGCTTCAGCCGGGCACTCGGGCTCGCAGACGCCGCAATCGATGCACTCGTCCGGATGGATGACGAGCATGTTCTCGCCCTCGTAGAAGCAGTCCACCGGACACACCTCGACGCAGTCCATGTACTTGCACTTGATGCAGTTGTCAGTGACGACGTAGGTCATCGGCTGTCTTCGTCCTAAAAATTCTGTTCAGCCCGGGCGGAGCCTGGAAGGCCCGCACGCCCAGGCGGCGCTTCGATGGTGCGCCGCAAAACCTCGCGTCGAACCAAGTCTTTCGGAAGCCAAGGGCTCTAGACCCTGCCTTCCAGGCTGACAAGCGCACGGGTGTCCCAGGGGCCTGCGACCCGATCCGCGACGCACGGATGTGGCGCCAGCTCATCACTCGGGTGGCTCGATCGCCGTCTGTACGCCAGCCAAGTCCTCGTAAAGAGCCCGCGCCTCCGGGGCAGGTCCCCGCCGCTCACCGAGGGCGAGTACGCGCACGGCCAGGGTCGCGTGGGGAGCGGCCACAGTCACCACGTCGCCGATCACGATGCCCTTGGCCGGGTTCTCGGCTCGGGTTCCGTTCACCCGCACGAAGCCGTCTTCGGACAGGCGCGCGGCCAGGGAGCGGGTCCGCGCGAACCGCGCGAACCACAGCCATTTGTCGAGCCGTTGCCGACCCTCCCGCATCCGCGGGCGTCAGCGCTTCCCGCCGTCGCCGGCTTCGAGTTGCGCCTTGAGCGCCGCCAGCTTGGCGAAGGGCGAATCCGGATCCGGAGCCCGTTCGCGCCGCGGCGGACGCTGGTCGGGCCGCGGCGCCGCGTGGCGTTGCTCGGCGCTGCGCTGGTCGTCCCGGCGCTCGGGCCGGCCGCCCTCGAAGCGATCACGGCGAGGGGCCGCGGTCGCGTCCGGTGCGGGGACCGCCCTCGTTGCCGGGGCGCTCACCGCCTTCGGCCCGCCGGTGTTCGGGACGCCCGCCCTCCGGTCGGCCCGGACCCTGATGCTGACCCGGCTGCCCCGGCTGAGCGCCATCGCGTCCACGCCCCGCGCCCCGCGGGCGGTTCTGCGGCCGAGGATTGGCCGGCCGCTGATGGCGTTGCAGGCGCCACACCTCGATCAGCACCGGCTCCGCCGGGGTCTCACCCTCCACAGCCGCGGATTCGTTCCTGGCGGTCTCGGATACGGTCTCGTTCGCTTCCACCACCTCGTGAGTCTCGGTGGTCGGACGGGTCTCGGATTCGGGTGCCTCGGCGGCCTGCGCGGCTTCGGCTGGGATCGCTTCCACCTCGGATTGCGGTGCGTCAACCGCTTCCGGCAAGGCGTCGGCAGCAGCCTCGACGGGCTCAGCCTCCGCCATGGCTTCGGGAGCGGCTTCGGCTTCGGCTTCCGTTCCGGTCTCTGGAGCGGCGTCAGACTCAGCGTTTTCGGAGAGCGAAGTCTCCGCGACGGAGGCCTCCGCGGTCGCAGCCTGCGCTGAGGCGTCGGCCTCGTCTCCGGTCGACTCGCCGAGGGAGCCGGGATCGGTTTCGCCGGTCTCGCTTGCCGGTGC
The DNA here is from genome assembly GCF_008000895.1 of Methylobacterium sp. WL1. Taxonomy (NCBI): domain Bacteria; kingdom Pseudomonadati; phylum Pseudomonadota; class Alphaproteobacteria; order Hyphomicrobiales; family Methylobacteriaceae; genus Methylobacterium; species Methylobacterium sp. WL1. Next base: position 5,589,584 of record NZ_CP042823.1, read on the forward strand.
AGTTTCAGATGGTGGGGTCACGACGACCGGCGCAGTCGCGGCCGCTGGTACCAGCGGTACCGTGATCGCGGGTCCGGGGCGGGCCTCCAGCGAGTAACCCAGAGACTTCAGGATCGAGGCGAAATCCTCGCCCGAACAGCCGACCAGCGAGGTCATTCCGACCGTGGCCACGAAGGCATCACCGTCGGCCGTACCCTCCGGCGCCGCGCCCGGTGTGGTACCGGGGCGATAGGCGATCGCCGGCCGAATCAGGTCGGCCAGACGCTCGAGGATGTCGACCCGCACCGCCCGCTCACCGCTGACACGGAAGCCGGCCGCCCGGTAGAGGCCCTTGGCGATCTCGCGATCGACCTTGATCGAGGTCCGGCCCGAGCCCGCGAGATGCGCGATCTCGTCCAGGCCGCGCTGGTCGAGGCCACCGTTGCGGAGGGCCCACAGCTGTGCCGCAAGCGTCCGCGGCGCCGGCTTCAGCAGGGCCGGCAGGAAGATGTGGTAGGCGCCGAATCGCACGCCGTGCCGGCGGAGCGCCCCGCGCCCCTCCTGGTCCAGGCTGCGCATCTCCTGGGCGACCTTGGAGCGTTCCAACACGCCCAGAGCCTCGACCACCTGATAGCCGATACCCTTGGCGAGGCCGGTGAGGTCGCCGGCGGTCTCGAGTTCCATCAGCGGGCCGAGCAGGCGCACGATCATGGCCTTGAGCCAGGCATCGAGGCGCGCCTCGACCTTCTCGCGATGGGCGCCGGTCAGGCTGTCGTCGGCCAGCAGCCGAATCTGCGGCGCGAACAGCTTCTCGCCGGGGGTCAGCTTCGCCACCGGGGCACCGGTCCAGCGAATCATCCCGTCATGCGCGAGCACGAGGGTGGAATCGGCTGTCGCCGCGAAGCGGTCGGCCCGGGCCTCGATCTCCCCGGAGAGCGCCTTCTCGGCGGCACTCCTCAGAGTTTTGGCCTCGTGCCCCTCTGCGCTGGCATCCGGAACAAATAAAAATCCATGCAGGTGACCGACATGCTGACCCTCGACGGTGACATCACCGTCGGCGGAAATTTGGGCTTCGAGCATCGTGTTCTCTCTCAGGCGCCGCATCAGGACGCTTGTGCGCCGGTCGACGAAGCGGCTCGCGAGGCGTTCGTGCAGGGCGTCTGACAGCCTGTCCTCTACCCGACGTGTCTCGCCCTGCCAATGTTCAGGGTCGCGCAGCCAATCGGGGCGGTTGGCCACGAACGTCCAGGTGCGTCCCTGGGCGATCCGCCGGGACAGCGTATCGATGTCGCCGTCGGTGCGATCGATCATCGCCATCTGCTCGGCGAACCACGTGTCGGGGATGCGTCCGGCCATGCCCTTCATGAGAAAACGGTAGAGCTGGGCCACGAGGTCGGCATGCACCTGCGGGTGGACCTTGCGGTAATCCGGAACGCCGCAGACGTCCCAGAGCCGCCGCACGGTGGAAGCGCTCCGCGCCATGTCGCGGATATCGTCCTCGCGCATCAGGATCTCGAGGGCCTGCTGGTCCTGGCCCATCGGCGCCCGGGTCAGACCTGACTCGCGCGGATGCTCGTCGAGGCTCGCCTGGAGCGCCTCCAGGGTGCCGAAGCTGAGGTCAGGGTTGCGCCATTGCAGGATGCGCAGCGGGTCGAAGTCGTGATTCTCCAACCGCTCGACCATCTCGGGCTCAAAGGGCGGGCAGCGCCCCGTGGAGCCGAAGGTCCCGTCCGAGAGATGGCGTCCTGCGCGGCCGGCGATCTGGCCCATCTCGGCGGGCGTCAGCTTGCGAAACCGGGTGCCGTCGTATTTCCAGTTCGCCGCGAAGGCGACATGGTCGACATCGAGGTTGAGCCCCATCCCGACCGCGTCGGTGGCCACGAGGTAGTCGACGTCCCCGGCCTGGTACATCTCGACCTGGGCATTGCGGGTCCTGGGCGACAACGCCCCAAGCACCACCGCGGCACCCCCGCGCTGGCGTCGGATCAGCTCTGCGATGGCGTAGACCTCCTCGGCCGAGAAGGCGACGATCGCGGTGCGCCGGGGCAGGCGCGACAGCCGCTTCTCCCCCGCGAAGGTGAGCTTCGATAGCCGCGGCCGAGTCGTGGTGTGGACGTTCGGAAGCAGTGCCTGGACCAGCGGCAGCATGGTCGAGGAGCCGATCAGCAGCGTCTCCTCACGGCCGCGCACGTAGAGCAGGCGGTCGGTGAAGACGTGGCCGCGATCCATGTCGGCTGCGAGCTGGATCTCGTCGATGGCGACGTAGGCCACGTCGAGGTCGCGCGGCATCGCCTCGATCGTGCAGATCCAGTAGCGCGGCCGGTCTGGCTTGATCTTCTCTTCTCCGGTCACGAGGGCGACCTTCTCGGGGCCGACCTTGGCGACCACGCGCAGGTACACCTCCCGGGCGAGCAGCCGCAGGGGCAACCCGATCATGCCGGTCGGGTGCGCAAGCATCCGCTCGATCGCGAGATGCGTCTTGCCGGTGTTGGTCGGTCCGAGGACCGCCGTCACGCCGCGGGCACGGGCGTCGCGCGGCAGGGACCGGCGGGGGAGGGGGCGGAGCGGCGCGTCGATGGTCGGCGGTTCCTTCGGACGGGAAGGCCGGCGCGGCGCCGTCATGGCGCGGGCTGGAGGTCTCGTACGGCCGGTCGCGTCAGGGACGATAGGGCCGCCTCGGTCCTCCCCCATATGGGATATCACCTGGGTCGCTGCCAACCTGCGGCATAATCAGCGGATCGACCACGATCTGCATGGCCGGCGATCCAGGCTGGGGCGCGACGTCCGCGCAGAGGGTGTCGGGAACGGAGACCAATGGGCCATGCCGCGGCGGCCGGTGCTCGATCACCTGCGCCGACGAGAAGGCATCGCCGCCGCAGCCGGGATCGCCTGATCCGGCGCTCAGGGGCTGGGCCGCCGCCGGTCCGACGAGGGCCACGGCCCCGACAATCAGGGTGACTTGAAAGCGGTGTAGGGCCATGGGCCGATCATCGTGGGAACATCAAAACAATTCGTGTGCGGCGGCCAGCCGGTTAGCAGGCCGCACAATCCCACCCATCCTGGAACGCCCTCGAAACGCCAGACCACAATCCTCAGCCGCGTTTCGAAGGCTGCAACTGATTCACTCGGGGACGGGAACTCACGGATTCCAGGCCGGACACGCCAGGTCGCCCAGCCAAAGTGCGGGCAGATTCGAGACGCCCGGCAAGGAACAGCCAAGCCGTCAAAGCCATAGGGGCTAACCGGCAATGCACCAGCCACTACGATCAAATGATCAGGTCCAAGCAGGCTGATTTTATCGATAAATATTTTCAAATTTATAATTATAGTCCCGAGATATGCAGGTATTAAGTGTGATATGAGTTCTCAATAGCGCCATCTGAGCTGTGACTTTAAGATAAAATTTCATCCTATTCGGCTTCGCGCGCCGATGTCGATAAACAGGGCGCTATTCGAAATGGGAACGATCCGTGCGCAAATCGTGAATGCCGCGGCTGACATTTCCGCGCCTTGATCGAACCGCGGAAAAGAGTGGCACACCCTTCCGACATGCATAGATTATCGATTGAATAGATGCCGCCGAGCGGCCAATGGTGAGCATAGGGCTCATTATACAAATACGACAGAATTTTATCCGCAATTTGTTCGAATGAAGGCCTGCCAGAGCCACCGGAGCGCGCAAGCGCTGCCGGAATTATACGCGCTTCCGCTTTAGATGGGCGTGCTCTATTAATGAAACGCTATATTTCTCGCTCTGTGGCGAGTGTGCTGGGTTCATAGGTGGATCGAGCTTTGAATTCTAAAATCTAAGATGTCGAGGCCGGCGGGAATGGGTACTGCAGGAAAAACTGTTTCGGTCGTTATAGCCACCTATAACGGCTCGGCGTTTATCCGCGAGCAGCTTGAAAGCGTCATCAATCAAACCATCAAGCCGATTGAGATTATCGTCGCCGATGACGGGTCGAGCGACGAAACGCTAGATATCGTCAGGTCGATTGCGGCTCGTTCGGCGGTGGCCATCAAAATCACGGTCAACGACATCAATCTCGGATTTCGCGACAATTTTCTGATGGCGGCGTTGTCGGCCAAAGGGGACTTCGTAGCCTTCTGTGACCAGGATGATATTTGGGATCTGGAGAAACTTGCTTGCGCAGCGCACCATTTTGACAACAAGAATATTTCGTTGATCGTTCACGCCGCTTCAAGTCTCGATCAAGCAACTGGTAAGCTGGTAAAATTTACTCAGGGCATCGAGCGCACGGGAGTGAAGCCGCCGCTGAGCTACGATCCCTGGCTGACATTCTTCGGCTTCTCCATCGTGTTTCGTCGGGAATTGTTGAGCCTAGCCAATATCGAAGGCCGATTCCGCGACTTCATAGTCCCCAAAGAAAAGATTGCACACGACAGATGGATCGTTTTTCTCGGCCAAGTCGTGGGCGAGACTGCCGAGTTCGATAAGCCGCTCGTGACGTACCGCCAACATTCGACAAATCTATTTGGCGATGGCCGACGCAGTCAAAAAACGAGAGGCTACGACCCAATCAAAGAATTCGACGATTATATCTCTGCGACCGCCGATATGGTCGAAGTGATCCGCAATCTCCCAACTGAGACCGAGGTCACCTTTCCGCTTTTCGACCGCAGGAAAGCGATCGATTTTTTCCAACGGGCACTTCATCAGCTCGAGCAGCGCAAGCGGGTTTACATCTCGCGCAACAGGCGCCGGGGTTTGTTGGCCGTGGTCGGTAACATCCGATCGGGGGTTTACCGGTCCGTCCACCGCGATGACATTCGATGGCGCTCGATCGCACGCGATCTCAAGTACTGCGCGATACGGTCGTAGGCGGCGCTGCCGGACCCGCGGGTTACGGCAGCACCGCGGGCAATCCTAAATAGCCGAACACCGCGCGCAGGACCCGATGTTCGAGCGCATCGCCGGCCTGCTCGCCCCGCTCCCCGGCGGCATCCACCATGCCCCGCACAAGCGCGAACAGGTCGCCCGCGGCAATCTCGATCGCGACGGGCGGTCCGGGTTCGAGGCGTGCCAGCAGGGTCAGGAACGCGTCCGAGATCGCCCGGTGGACCGCGTCAAGGCTGTCGGCCGGCTGGAGCCGGTTCTCTTCGCGGTCGAGCAGCAACGCGAGACGTGGCCGGGACATCTGATGGGCGACGGCCGCCTGCACAATGCGTTGCAGTCCGAGTTCCGGCGTCGCCGCCTCGGCCGCGGCGTGCACCGCGGCGATCAGCAGGCCGGTCTCCCGCGCGACCAGGGCCGCGGTCAGCGCATCCTTGCCGGGGAAGTACTGGTAGACCGACCCGACCGAGACGCCGGCCCGCTCGGCCACGGCATTGGTCGTGTAGCCGGCCAGCCCGCGCTCCTCCAGAACGCGAGCCGCGCCTTCGAGGATCGTCCGCACCGTCTCGGCAGACCGCGATTGTTCCGGGTTTTTCCGGGGCTTGAGCAGCGGCCCGCGCGCCGTCCGGGCGGTCATGAACGCGAGTTCGCCGCTGAGCCGCCCGGGGGCATCATCGCCGCGTCCCAACCGACCCGCGGAATGAAAGAACGCATGTCCCACCCGACCTTCAACCCCAAACTCACCGTCTTCATGCTGGTGAAGACCTCGCCCGAATGGCTCGCGATGTCGATCGACGATCGCTTCGCCCGGTTGCGCGAGGTGTTCGAGCCGATCCTGCGCCGCCACGCGGATTCCGTGACGCTGCGCTTCTACGACGCCGAATTCTACACGGCCCGCTTCACGGATCTCTGGGTCTGGGAGGCCAGCGAGCATCATGCCTACGAAAGCGTCGTCGAAGCCTTGCGCGAGACGCCGTTCTGGGACCGGTGGTTCACGATCGTCGAGATCATCCCGGCGGTGGAGAACGCCTATGCGACCCATTACGACTGGGCGCCCCTGGCCGCGTGAGCGGGCAGCTTCAGTCGGCACCTTCGACAAGCACGACCTCGCCGATACCGGCGGGCAGGCGTTTCGCCTTGGCCGCCTGGTATTCCGGCGAGAAATAATAGGCCCGCGCGGCGTCGTAGGAATCGAATTCCAGCACGACGTTGCGCGGCCGGGCCTCGCCCTCCAGCGCCTCGCTACGTCCGCCCCGCACCAGGGGCTTGGCGCCGTGAAGCCGCATCGCCGCGGAGGCCATCTCGGCATAGGCCGCGTAGGTCTCCGGGTCGGTGACCGTCATCCGGACGATGATGTAGACCTTCGCCATGGTCCTGCATCCTCTCTGCCGCGGGCGCACGGGGTGCCCGGAAAGAGGCCGCCGGTCAAAGATGGATCGCGGTGTTTGGCGCTATTGCCCGGGCAAACTCGCCTGCGCGACGCTCGCCCCGGCCGTCCCGGCGGCAGCGCCCTGGGTCCAGCGCGTCGCCTCGATGATGTTGGTACCGATGGTGGTGAGCACCGAGATGCGCAGCGGGACGAGCGCCCGCGTGCCTTCGACCGGGGCGAGCCAGACCGACATCTCGCGGTTGTCCTCCATGAACTTCACCCCGGGTCGATCCGGCCTGTGGCCGGCCACCGCCTGATAGCGGGCCGTGCAAACCAGAACCGGGCCGGCATAACCGGGTTTCTGCACCGCGCGGGTCTCGGCGTAGCTCAGCACCACGTTGAACCGGGTCGCACCGTCGAACACCGGCAGGCTACGGTTGCAATTGGCTGGATCGAGCAACTCGCCCCGGCCCTGTGCTGGCATCAGCAGAGCGCTCACCGGATCCATGATGCCGCGCTTGTGGTCGGCCGTGATCGGCACCCGGTCCTGCATGTCGACGAGGGGGGGCGTGATCTCGGCCTGCACGACGTTGCCGTGCGCCAGCGCCATGCGCACCGCGATCCCGGAACTCGCCGTGTGCGTGGCGATCGAGAACGCGCCGGGCTGCGGCGCCGCCGAGAAGATGCCTGACGCCCGGGCCGAGCCCCTGCCGCCGGTGATCGCCCCGACCAGCCCGGTCAGCGTCGCGGAGACATCCATCAGGTAATGGTCGCGCTCGAAGCTGCCGGCGAGCCGGGCGGTGCCGATCGGCAGGCCCGCGAGGTTGATGCTGTAATCGACCGTCACCGTGGCGGGGGCGGCTGCGGCGTTCCGCTTCGCGCGCCGGGCGGCTTCGGCCGGGGCACCGAGCGTCGCGACGGCGAGCACGGTCCCGAGAATGCGCATCGTCAGCGGCTTGATCGTCCGACGGACAGGCGTGGCGCTCATGATCCGGATCGCATCCCAGGGGAACTTGGGCCAAGGGTGCCGCGCGGGACGATCCCGTACGACAGGCTCTCGACGCTCGGTGCAGGCGAGGCGCTGGCCTTCTTCGAGCAGATGCCTGTTATATCCCGGCCTCGTGGTTAACAGACCGTTGGGCGGCCGCCCCGGACATGTCCAGGCGGTACGGAGCTTGACGCAACGGGTGCAGGTCGCCTATAGGCTCGCGCCTTCAACGGGACTCCGCTGGACCTGGAATACGTATCGGGCGACGCCCGCTGCGACGATGATCGCGCCGCTTGCGATCGGGTCTTCTCAGGCGGAACGAGACGGGAATTTTAGTCATCATGGCGCGCCGCTGCGAACTCACCGGCAAGGCCGTTCAGGTCGGCCACCTCGTGAGCCACTCGAACCACAAGACCAAGTGCCGGTTCCTGCCGAACCTGTGCAATGTCACGCTCCAGTCGGACGCGCTCGGCAAGCGGGTGCGCCTGCGCATCACCGCGCACGCTCTGCGCTCGGTGGAGCACCGCGGCGGCCTCGACGCTTTCCTGGTTAAGGCCGGCGAGGGCGACCTGTCGCAGACCGCCCGCCTGCTGAAGCGCGAGATCCACAAGAAGCTCGCCGAGACCACGGCCGTCGCGGCCTGATTTCAGGCGCGCTGCGCCTTTCACCGATCGGACGACATAAACCGCCGCGGCAGGCCATGCTGCGGCGGTTTATGCTTGCCTGCGCGGGGGCGTCATCGCCTATCCGGGTGCCCGCGCGATTCGTGTCAGCCATTGGCGGATCTCCGTCTGCTGCGTGGGCGTAAGGTCGTTCAGCATCTCGGCCTCCAGCGCGTAGACGTGCCGCTTGGCGGCTTCGAGCATCGCCTCACCGGCCGCGGTCAGCGTCAGGGTCTGGATGCGGCCGTGGACCCGGTGCCGCTCCCGTACGACGAGGCCGGCCTTCAGCAGATTCGCAACGATGACGCTCATGGTCTGCGGCGTCACGAGTGCGAGGCGGGCGAGATCCGCGCTGCTATGGCCTGGATAAGCAGCCAAGATCGTCAGGACTGAAAACTGCGGCAGCGTCAGGCAGATGCCGCTCAACCGCTGCTCGACACGCTGCCTGTGTGCGTGGGCCGCCTGCCGCAAGAGGTAGCCGAGATGCCCATCGAGGCCGCGCTTGCCTTCGCCTGCCCGCGGCAGCTCACCCATGACCCAGCCTCTTGGCGCTTATCAGAGTTCTGATATGTTGTTCGTGCGCTGATTTTAGCGCGAATGGTGGGAGGGCGCACGATGTCCGATGTCGAACCGTCTGACGACGCGGGCTTTTCGTACGACCTGTTCAGGACCGGGTTACCGGCGGCTCACGCCGCGCTTCTCGCCCTCGGCAAGGCCGTCGATGAGGCGGGTCTCGACAAGCGCCTCAGCGAGATCGTGAAGATCCGCGTGTCGCAGATTAATGGATGCGCGTTCTGCGTCGGCTTCCATCTCGACACGGCCCGCCGGCTCGGCCTTGCCGAGCACACCCTCGATCTGGTTGCGGTCTGGCGCGACAGTCCGGTCTTCTCTCCGCGTGAGCGCGCCGCCCTGGCCTGGGCCGAGCATCTCACACGCATGGCCGATGGGGCGGCACCCCTGGCCGAACAATCGCCGTTGTTCAGCCGGGACGAGATGCTGCTCCTGAACGTCGCGATCGCCAACATCAACGCCTGGAACCGCATCGCGGGGGGCCTGCATTTCGCGCCGCTCGCCCGTTCGATGAGCTGAGGGCCATGCCGATTCGCCTTGCTCCCGAACAGCTGACGTATTTTGCGGCCACACCTCTGTCCGGACCCGACGACCTCGTCGCGCGCTGACGACGCCAGACCCAAGATTCTATCGCCACGGCCTCGTCGCCGGCGCGCTCCGCGCCAACATCGCTGTTACCGATCGAACCTACCGGACCCCGTGGCGCCGGTCGGAAGCCGAAAGTCCGTTACCCAGTCCCGGAATCCAAACACGGCCAGACGAGATGGCTGTGGAGTCGGGGCCTTACCCCGACGCCCTCCCGTCAGCGCCGTCCGCCGGCCGCACGCAGGGCGCGGCCTACCGGGGCCGGCGATCCGTTCTCCTCGAACAGCTCGGCGAGCTTCTCGGTCATGGCGCCGCCCAGCTCCTCGGCGTCGATGATCGTCACGGCCCGACGATAGTAGCGGGTCACGTCGTGGCCGATACCGATGGCCAGAAGCTCCACCGGCGAACGGGTCTCGATCTCCTCGATCATCCAGCGCAGGTGCCGCTCCAGGTAGTTGCCGGCATTGACCGACAGGGTCGAGTCGTCGACCGGCGCGCCGTCCGAAATCACCATCAGGATCTTGCGCTGCTCGGGGCGGCCGAGCAGACGCTTATGCGCCCAGTCCAGGGCCTCGCCGTCGATGTTCTCCTTCAGGAGACCCTCGCGCATCATCAGCCCGAGATTCTTGCGGGCCCGACGCCACGGCGCGTCCGCGGACTTGTAGACGATGTGGCGCAGGTCGTTCAGGCGGCCGGCGTTCGGCGGCTTGCCGGCGGCGAGCCAGGCCTCGCGGCTTTGGCCACCCTTCCAGGCCCGGGTCGTGAAGCCCAGGATCTCGACCTTGACGCCGCAGCGCTCCAGCGTCCGCGCCAGGATGTCGGCGCAGGTTGCAGCCACGGTGATCGGACGCCCGCGCATCGACCCCGAATTGTCGAGGAGGAGCGTGACCACGGTGTCGCGGAAGTTGGTGTCCTTCTCCTGCTTGAAGGAGAGCGGCTGGTAGGGATCGATGACGACGCGGACGAGCCGCGCCGGATCCAGCTGGCCCTCCTCGAGGTCGAAGTCCCAGGCCCGGTTCTGCTGCGCCAGGAGGCGGCGTTGCAGCCGGTTGGCGAGGCGGCCGACGACGCCCTGCAGGTGCGAGAGCTGCTTGTCGAGGTAGCTGCGCAGACGCGACAGCTCCTCGGCGTCGCACAGCTCCTCGGCGTGAATGATCTCGTCGAAGCGGGGGTTGAACACGCGGTATTCCGGCCCGCGGGCCTCGTTACCCTGGCGCTGGGGCGGCTTCGATGCCTCCGAGGCTTCCTCGGATTCCGCATCCTCGGCCTCGTCGGGTAATTCGCCGGACGGCGCGTCGGCGGATTCCTGAGCGCCCTCCTCGATCTCGTCGGAGGCTTCCTCCGAGGTCTCGATCTCGGCACGCTCGCCCTGGCTCTTCTCCTCGGAATCGCCCTCGCTCGGGTTCTGCTCGTCGTCCTGGGCGTCGTTCTCGTCGTCGTTCTCGTCATCCTCGGAGTCGAACGGCGTCTCGTCCGACATGTCGAGGGAGGTCAGCAGGTCACGCACCGAACGGGCGAACTTGCGCTGGTCCTCGATCGACCCGATCAGGCCATCGAGGTTGGGGCCGGCCTTGGCCTCGATATGCGAACGCCACAGCTCGACGATCTTGGCGGCCGCCTCGGGGGGCTGCTGCCCGGTGAGGCGCTCGCGCACCATCAGGGCGACGGCGTCCTCCATCGGCGCGTCGGCCCTGTCCGTGATGGTCTCGTACTTGCCGCCGCGATGGTAGCGGTCCTCCAGCATCGCGGTGAGGTTGCTGGCGACACCGGTCATCCGCCGTGACCCGATCGCCTCGACGCGGGCCTGCTCGACCGCGTCGTAGACCGCGCGGGCGGCGGCGTTCTCGGGAGCGAGCCTGCGGTGCACGGCGATGTCGTGGCAGCCGAGCCGCAGCGCCATGGCGTCGGCATTGCCGCGTAGCACCGCCACGTCCTGCGCCGAGAGCTTGCGGGGTGGCTCTGGCAGGCGGGCCTTGTCACCGGTGAGCGCCGGCCGGTCGGTGGCGTAGGTGACCTCGACTTCCGACCGGCGGGCGATGGCGCGCAGGCACCCGGCCACCGAGCGCTTTAGGGGCTCGGCCACGGATTCGCGGCGCTCGCCGGGCTTGCGGTTGGAGATGGACATGCGGGGCTACCGGTCGGCCTCGAATTCGAAGGGGCGATTCACGATGGCGTCCCCGTTGTAGGGACACTCCGCGGGCAGTGTTTCGAGCGAGCGCTTCATCGTGCGCGCGGCCTGGAGCTGACCAAGCCGATAGCGATCAGCGACAGCCTCGACGATGCGCGACTCAAGGCCCGAGTTCCTGTGCAACTGCGTGTTGATCCGCATCCGCTGCTCGGCGATCGTGCGCGACCAACTCAAGCTGCGCTTTTCGGGTCCATGGCCCCATTTGGGCACGTGGGCCAACGATACCTCGATCGCGCTCTCGAGCTTATCGGATTGTTCCAAGCCAACCTCACGCAACGCCTCGGCGACGTCGTCGAGGTCGAGTGCGTCCACTTGGCCGGAACGGAGCAGTGCGACCCGCCCCTGAAACCAGATGAAGACATCGTCCGCATGGCACGCCCGACCCTTGGCATGCGAAGCCGCCGAAGCGTCTTCGCCTGTCCATGCCGGATGCGCCATCGTGTCCCCCATGCGGGTCAGCTCAAGGCGACGTTCAACGCGCTCTCGGGCAGCTCCTTGCCGAAGGCCCGCTGGTAGAACTCGGCCACGAGGGTCCGCTCCAGCTCGTCGCACTTGTTCAGGAAGGTCACCCGGAACGCGAAGCCCACATCCTTGAAGATGTCGGCGTTCTCGGCCCAGGTGATCACCGTGCGCGGGCTCATGACGGTCGAGAGGTCGCCGTTCATGAAGGCGTTGCGGGTCAGGTCCGCCACGCGCACCATCCGGTTAACGATGTCCCGGCCCTGGTCGCTGCGGTAGTGCAGCGCCTTCGAGAGCACGATGTCGACCTCGCGGTCGTGCGGCAGGTAGTTCAGCGTGGTCACGATGGACCAGCGATCCATTTGGCCCTGATTGATCTGCTGGGTGCCGTGATAGAGGCCCGAGGTGTCGCCGAGCCCGACCGTGTTGGCCGTGGCGAACAGCCGGAAGGCCGGGTGCGGGCGGATCACGCGCTTCTGGTCCAGCAGCGTCAGCCGGCCCGACAACTCCAGCACGCGCTGGATCACGAACATCACGTCCGGGCGGCCGGCATCGTACTCGTCGAACACCAGGGCGACGTTGTTCTGGAGCGCCCAGGGCAGGATGCCATCCTGGAAGGCGGTGACCTGCTTGCCGTCCTTGAGCACGATCGCGTCCTTGCCGACGAGGTCGATGCGCGAGACGTGGCTGTCGAGGTTGATCCGGATGCAGGGCCAGTTCAGCCGGGCCGCGACCTGCTCGATATGGGTCGACTTGCCGGTGCCGTGGTAGCCCGTGACCATCACGCGGCGGTTGCGCGCGAAGCCGGCCAGGATAGCCAGCGTCGTCTCCCGGTCGAAGATGTAGTCCGGATCGAGATCGGGGACATGCTCCTCGGGCTCGGCATAGGCCGGGACCTTGAGGTCGAGGTCGATGCCGAAAACCTCGCGGACGGAGACGGTGCGATCGGGCAGCGCGGCGGGCGTGTCGTCAGAGAGCATTCGGAACCTCGTGAGGCGCGGCGGCTCCGGCCCGAAGGAAGGGAGCATCCGCGCGGAAGAACGTCGAGCCGGGCATCCGCCGCGGGGCGGACTCAATCCTTAAACGGCGGCGCGGTGCGGCGCCACCAACCGGCATGAGCCCCATATAGGGTCCCGCCCGGCAATTTGCCTTATCCTAGAGCGATCACCGTCGAAGGGGATGCCTGTGCGGCCTCACGGCGCTCAGGATTGCATCGTTCGTGCCGCTGTCAGCAGAGTCCGGCGGCGCGCAAGACGTCATGGGCGCGGATGATGTCGCGCAGACGCTCCTCGAACGAGCGGTCGCCGCCATTGGCGTCAGGGTGGAAGCGCTTCACCAGCGCCTTGTACTGCGCCTTGATGGCCGGCCCGTCCGCCCCCTCCTCGAGGCCCATGACGTCGAGGGCGCGGCGTACCGTGGCGGTACGGCGGGGTTTCTCCGGCTCCGGCTGGCTGTTGCGCCGACGTCCGTCGCCGACGCCCGCGCCGCGCAGGATGCCGAGCGGATCGACGTAGGCCCAGTCCCGGGTCGGCTCCTCGGCCGGCTTGCCCTGACCCGCGGGGTTCACGCCCATCGCCCAGGTCGGGCGGTGCCCGATGATCGCGTCCTTCTGGTAGGCTTGGACGGCGGCATCGTTCATGCCGTCGAAGTAGTTATAGCTCGCGTTGTAGGCGCGGACGTGATCGATGCAGAACCGCCAGTACTGGCCTTCCGCCTTCCGGCCCTTCGGGGCGCGGTGCGGGCCCGGCCGGGTGCAGCCCGGGCTCTCGCACAGGGCCTCGGCCGCGGGCTTCGGCTCGTCGCAAGACGGTTTCCTGATCCGGATGCTGTCGAACAGGCGCGAGTTGAGATCCATGACGGGCCGATTATGAGGGGGCAAACCGGAGACACAAGGGCACCGGGCCTGATGACGCATGCGCGGGATCGGGCTTGACGGATGCCGGCGACGTGAGGTGAGGGCAGGATGACTGACGGGACTGGTGAGGACGGCACCCTTCGGGGCTGGATGGAGGCGAAGCTGCGCGCGGAACTCGCGCCGGCGCACCTCGATGTAATCGACGAATCGCACCTGCATGCGGGCCATTCCGGCGCGCGGCCCGGGGGCGAGACCCATTACCGGCTCGACATCGTCGCATCGGCGTTCGAGGGCAAGAGCCGTGTGGAGCGGCACCGCTTGGTCAACGCGCTCATGGACGAGGCTTTCGGGCGTGGCCTGCACGCCCTGGCGTTGCGCGTCCGGACCCCGGCCGAGGCCGGCTGAAGCCCGGTGTCGCCGGTCCGGCGCGGTCGATAAGACGGTACGAGGGATATGGCGACCGTGGTTCCGGTGCGCATCCGAGAGATCACCGGTTTCCCACGTGCACGGGTGCGCTGGCACACAGGCCGCTGCCATATGCCAGCCTCGTACCGGAGTTCATCATGTCCCTGCGGGTGAACGCACGGATCGCCATCGCGGACGACGAGATCGAGCTGTCCTTCATGCGTGCCTCCGGGGCGGGCGGACAGAACGTCAACAAGGTCGAGACCGCGGTCCAGTTGCGCTGGTCGGTCCTGGCCTCCCCCTCGGTCGACGAGCGGGTCAAGGCGAACCTGTACAAGCTCGCCGGCCGGCGCCTGACCAAGGATGGCGTTTTGATCCTGTCCGGGCAGCGGCACAGGACCCAGGAGCGCAATCGGGCCGACGTGCTGCAACGGCTGGTCGATCTCGTGACCGAGGCGGCTAAGCCGCCGCCGCCCATCCGTCGCGCGACGAAGCCGACCAAGGGCTCGAAGGAGCGGCGCATCGGCGCCAAGAAGAGCCGTGCCGTGGTCAAGCAGGGGCGCGGCAGCTATCGGCATTCCGACGGCTGAGCCGGCCCGCTGCCGGTCAGGCTGAGCGGCTGGAGCGGCTTCACGTCCTTGACGTGCCGCGCTCGCTCACGCCGAGCGAGCCGCGGCCTCCGCGGCGAGCGATCTAGTGGATCGCGTCGATCACCTCCGCCTTTGGGCTCGCGTCGGGGGCGGGCGACGAGCCGGCGACCAGGGTGCTTCCCGGCTTGGCGATGGTGAGCGCGATCGCGATCAGCGCCAGGATCGCCGCGAGGCCGGCGGGGAACAGGAAGGCGGATTCGCCGTAGCGGAGATCGAGCAGGCCGCCCAGCACGGCGCCGGTGCTGAGACCGGCCCAGAGCGGCGCTTGGATCCAGAACGACGGGGCCACCGTGCCGAGGAGCAGGTTGGCGCAGCCCGTCCCGAACCGCACCACCGCGCCGGTCACGTAGGTCAGTGCCAGCGAGCGGCCGCCTTCATCCTGAAGCGTCGCGTTCTGCAGGCCCAGAGCCAGCACGATCGGGTAGGCGTGCAGCGGATAAGCGAAGGTGCCCCAGGGCATCAGCAGTCCGCCCGCGAGCAGCAGCGCCTGGAGCGTCAGCAGGACGGCCAGCCGCCAGCGCCCGACCCAGGCGGCGATCAGCGTGCCCAGGAAGGCGCCGAAGCAGAACAGGCTGATCGTGCTGGCGACGCGGGTGACGTTCTCCCAGTCGCCGTTGGAAACCGCCACGCCGAATCGGGTCGTGTTGCCCGACATGAACGACATGAACAGCTGCGAGAATTCCAGGAAGCCGATGGAATCGGCGCAACCCGCCAGCAACGCCAGCGCGATGGCGAAGGAGATGCGCGTCCGGGGATCCGCTGGGAAGGACCGGTCCGCTGGCAGGTCGGGCTTGCGCTCCGGTGCGCGCCCATCGTCCCTGCCGCCGAAATCCGCCATGCCAATCCCCGATCCCATCGCCGCAGGTCATGCGGCCGACAGACAATGGACGAACAGCCAAGCAGTTTCATGCCGGGGGAATCATCGGCGTGTGCGGTGCAGCACGACGACTCGGCCCTGCACCGGCCGGCCGCCTTCGCGCCGCACATCGGCTTCGTGCAGCCGTAAGACCTCCAGGCCCGCACCGGAGGCCGCCGCGGCGACGTGGGCGTCGGCGTGGGCGTAGCGCCCGTCCGCGCCCAGGACGCCGCCGTCGCCGTCATGAGACTGCACCGTGAAGCCGGCCAGGCCCCCGGGCCGAAGGACGCGGGCGACCTGCTTCAACACAGGCGCGAGATCCGCCACGTAGATCAGCACGTCCGCCGCCAGGCAGAGGTCGGCGGATTCCGACGGCTCGGCCCCCAGGAAGGCGGCCAGGTCGCCCTCGGCCACGCGGTCGTAGAGCGGCTGGCCGTTCTGCATCTTGGTCCGCGCCAGCGCCAGCATACCGGGCGAGAGATCGACCCCGGTGAGGTGCCCGACCCGGTCGCGGATCGCCGCGCCCATCAGGCCTGTGCCGCAGCCGAGGTCGAGCGCCATATCGAACCGCTCCGGCTCCGGCGGCAGGGCGTCGTGGACCAGTTGGGGGCCGATATAGCCCAGCCCGTCCACCAGGTGGCGCTCGAAACGCGGGGCGTAGCCGTCGAACAGGGCCCGGACATAGGCCGGCGACAGGGCCGGCAGGCCGCCGCCTTCCCCCAGGCGGACGAGGTGCGCCCGCACGCCGAGGGTATCGTCGGGGTCGATGTCGAGGGCACAGGTATAGGCCCGGGTCGCGGCCGCTCGCAGGGCCGGGTCGTCGCCCCGGACGGCCAGCCCCTCCCGGGCGCGGCCCAGCACCAGCCAGGCCGGCGCGTAGCGGGGTGCGATCTCCAGCGCCTGCTCGGCGAGGTCGGCCGCCCCGGCATGGTCGCCATCCGCCAGGCAGGCCTCGGCGTAGCGATAGCGGCGGTCGGCGAGGAGGTCACCGGAACTGTGTTGCGTGGCCATGCGTCTGCCGGGTCGGAGGCGCCTATATACCGGGGCCACCGGCGGACTCCACCGGCAGCAGCGGGCCCGATGCCGACACGCGCGAGCGATCTCCTCACCCTGACCCGCGAGGGCCTCTACTGTCCGCTCGGCGGCTTCCACGTCGATCCGACCTGGCCGGTCGAGCGCGCGCTGATCACCCACGGCCATGCCGACCATGCCCGGGCCGGCCACGGACACGTGCTGGCGACGCCCGAGACTTTGCGGATCATGGCGGTGCGCTACGGCGAGGATTTCTGCCGCCAGCGCCAGGAGGCCCGGCTCGGCGAGGCCCTGCGCGTCGGCGACGTCACGGTGCGCTACGCCCCCGCCGGCCACGTGCTCGGCTCGGCGCAGATCGCCATCGAACGGGACGGCGTCCGCGTCGTGGTTTCGGGCGACTACAAGCGGGCGACGGACCCGACCTGCCTGCCGTTCGAGGTGGTGCCCTGCGACGTGTTCATCACCGAGGCGACCTTCGGCCTGCCGGTCTTCACGCATCCCGATACGCGGGACGAGGTCCGCAAGCTGATGGCTTCCGTGGCCCTGTTCCCGGAGCGCGCCCACATCGTCGGCGCCTACGCGCTCGGCAAGGCGCAGCGGGTGATGGCGCTGCTGCGCGAGGAGGGCTGGGACCGGCCGATCCACCTGCACGGCGCGATGGAGAAGCTGACCGAGCTGTACAAGCGCGAGGGCATCCCCCTGGGCGAGACCCCGAAAGTCGTGGCCGCCGACCGCAAGGATCTGCACGGGGCCATCGTGATCTGTCCGCCCAGCGCGATGCAGGACCTGTGGTCGCGCAAGTTTCCCGACCCGGTGACCTGCTTCGCGTCCGGCTGGATGCGGGTTCGCGCCCGCGCGCGCCAGAAGGGCGTCGAGCTGCCGCTGGTCATCTCCGACCATTCCGACTGGCCGGACCTGTGCCGCACGATCCGGGACACCGGCGCCGGGGAGGTCTGGGTCACTCACGGGCAGGAGGATGCGCTGGTCCATTGGTGCGGGACGCAAGGGATCAAGGCCAAGCCGCTGCACATGCTGGGCTACGGGGACGACGGTGAGGCGGAGCCGGTCCCCGCAGGCGTCGCCGAGCCGGAGGTGGCCGCGTGAACGACTTCGCCCACCTCCTCGACCGCCTCGCCTACGAGCCGCGCCGCAACGCCAAGCTGCGTCTGCTCCAGGACTTCTTCGCCCGCACGCCCGACCCCGAGCGCGGCTACGCGCTCGGGGCCATGACCGGCACGCTGAATTTCCGCGAGGCCAAGCCGGCGCTGATCCGCGGCCTGGTGGAGGCGCGCATCGACCCGGTCCTGTTCCGGCTGTCGCACAACTACGTCGGCGATCTGGCCGAGACTACGGCGCTGATCTGGCCGGCACCGGTGGCGCCGCATGAGCCCGGACTCGGACACAACAACCCACCGCCCCACGTTCCGACCCTCGCCGAGGTGGTTGAGACCCTGGCGACCATCCCGAAGAAAGACCTGCCCCGCCACCTCGCCGAGTGGCTCGACGCCCTCGACGAGACTGGGCGCTGGGCTCTCCTGAAGCTCGTCACCGGCAACCTGCGGGTCGGCGTCTCGGCCCGGCTCGCCAAGACCGCGGTGGGCGCATTGGGTGGCCATGAGGCGGATGCGGTTGAGGAGGTCTGGCATGGCCTCACGCCGCCGTTCGAGAGCCTGTTCGCCTGGGTCGAGGGCCGGGCCGAGCGCCCCGAGACTTTGAACCCGGCCCCGTTCCGGCCGCCGATGCTGTCGCATCCGATCGAGGAGGAGAGCGATTTCGAGAAGCTCGAGCCGGAAGCGTTCTCGGCCGAGTGGAAGTGGGACGGCATCCGCGTCCAGCTCGTTGGCGGGCGCGACCAGGCGGGCGTGCAGGTCGCGAAGGTCTATTCCCGCACCGGCGAGGACATCACCGGTGCGTTCCCCGACCTCGCCGAGGCGATCGGCTTCACGGGGACGGTCGACGGCGAGCTGCTGATCCTGCGCGAGCGCCGGGTCCAGAGCTTCAACGTCCTGCAGCAGCGCCTGAACCGCAAGGCCGTCACGGCCAAGCTCCTGGAGGAGTTCTCCGCCCATGTCCGGGCCTACGACCTCCTGACGCTGGACGGCGAGGATCTGCGGGCCGAGCCGTTCGCGACCCGGCGGGAGAAGCTGGAGGCCCTGGTCACACGCCTCGACCACGCGCGGATCGACATCTCGCCCCTGGTGCCGTTCGCGGATTGGGAGGCCCTCGCCGCCGCCCGGGCCGATCCGGCCGCGGTGGGAGCCGGCGAGGACGCGGACGCGATCGAGGGCGTGATGCTCAAACGCCTGAACAGCCCCTACCTGCCGGGCCGCCCGAAAGGCCCTTGGTGGAAGTGGAAGCGCGAGCCCCATGTCGTCGATGCCGTGATGATGTACGCACAGCGCGGCCACGGGAAGCGTTCGTCGTTCTACTCGGACTACACGTTCGGGGTCTGGCGGGAGGCCCCCGAGGGCGGGGACGAGCTGGTGCCGGTGGGCAAGGCCTATCACGGCTTCACCGACGCGGAGCTCGCCAAGCTCGACCGCTACGTCCGCAACAACACCACCAAGCGCTTCGGCCCGGTTCGCGAGGTCACCCACGGGCATGAGGCCGGGCTCGTGCTGGAAATCGCCTTCGAGGGCGTGCAGCGCTCGACCCGGCACAAGTCCGGGGTGGCGATGCGCTTCCCCCGGGTCAGCCGGATCCGGTGGGACAAGCCCGCCGCGGAGGCCGACCGGATCGACGTGCTGGAGCGGATCCTGGCCCGCGGCGAGCGCGAGATCGCGCCCGGGGCAGCGTTGATGGAGTCGGGGACATGAGACAGGGGACAATCGGTCCGGTGGAGCCGCTGGCCTCCGGCGCGGTGGAGCGCCATGCGAGCGGCCGCCTGACCATCGCGACCCCGGGGCAGGGGTTCACGGATTTCACCGGCGCGGTCGCGGAGTTCGTGCGCGGCAGCGGGATCCGGGACGGGCTCGTCACGGTCTTCTGCCGGCACACCTCCGCTTCTCTCACCATTCAGGAGAATGCCGACCCGGACGTGCAGACCGACCTGATGACGGCCCTCGACGGCTTCGCGCCGCGCGGCGTCCCCTACGTCCACGGTTCCGAGGGACCGGACGACATGCCGGCCCATATCCGCACGCTCGTCACCGATTCGGCCCTGAGCTTCCCGCTGGTCGAGGGCCGTCTGGCCCTGGGCACCTGGCAGGGGATCTACCTGATCGAGCACCGCGACCGGCCGCATCGGCGGGAGATCGTCGTGAGCGTGATCGGCGCTTGAATCGGGGCGCTTGGCCCGGCGCAGGCAGCAACATTCGCTGACACACGGCGGCTTAACCATGCCGCGGGCAAGAACGCCCTGGGATCCGCTTCCGCGCCGGTCTCGCGAAGGGGGACCCCGATGGGCTTGTTCGACGCGCTCTCGAATTCGGTGTCCGGCGCCTCGGCGCAATCCCTGGCGCTCAACAACATCTCCGGGAACATCGCCAACACCCAGACCGCGGGATACAAGACCACTGAGACGAGTTTCGCCGACATGCTGGCCCAGACCACCGCCAAGGCGCAGTCGAGCGGCGGCGTCGCGACCAGTACGCGCGACACCCTGGGGCTCCAGGGCACGATCCAGTCCACCGGGGTCACGACCAACCTCGCCATCTCGGGCAACGGCTATTTCGTGGTCCGGTCGAACACCGGCACGCCGCAGAGTCCGAGCTTCACCGGCGAGACCGGCTATACCCGCCGCGGCGATTTCGATCCGGATGCGAACGGCTACCTCGTCAACGGCGCGGGCTATTACCTGTTCGCCGGCCCGTCCGCGACCGCGCCCGTGCAGGTTCCGACCGGGACCGACACCCTGGCGAGCCTGACGGTCTCGCCCGCGGGCACCCTCACCGGTACGGGCGCGGACGGCGGCACGGTGCCGCTCGGGTCGCTGACGCTGGCGCAGTTCGGGGGCCAGGACACTCTGACCTCGCTCGACGGCGGCACCTACGTGGCCAGCGGCCAGTCCGGCGCGCCGAGCTTCGGGTTCGCGGGCGCGACCATCGCGGCCGGGTCGGTGGAGCAGTCGAATGCCGGCATCTCGGACCAGTTCTCGAAGATGATCGAGACCCAGCAGGCCTACACGGCCAACACGAAGGTCATGAGCGCCGCCGACCAGATGCTGCAGGACGCCATCGCGATGGATGTGTGAGGCTCGAGGGCGCGCCTTACAGGAACTTCAGCGGGTCGGTCTCGGGCGGGGGCGGGGCCACGTCGTTGCGGTTCCACCAGCCGCCGCCGAGCGCCACGAACAACGCCGCGCTGTCGCCGTACTGGGTGGCGCGGGCGGCCGCCGAGGTGACCAGCGCCGAGAGGTAGCCCTGCTGGGCGATCAGCACCTGGGTCGAGGTGACGGCGCCGGCCGTGTATTGCTTGCGGATCAGCCCGAGGCTCTGGTTGGTCGCGCTGACCGCGGCATCGGCGGCGGCCACCGCCTTGGCGTCGGCCTGGAGCGCCCGCAGGGCGTCGGCGACGTTCTGGAACGCGGTGATCACCGTCGCCTTGTACTGCGCCTGGGCTTGGGTCAGCGTCTCCTCGGCTGCCCTCTGGCGGCGGAACAGGGTGCCGGCGTCGAAGATCGGCGCCGTCGCCTGGCCGATGATCGTGAAGAACGCCGCCCCGGGATTGGCGACCTGCGCCAGCCGCACCGCGCTGGACCCGCCGGTGGCGGTCAGAGTGAATTGCGGCAGGCGGTTGGCCACGGCGACGCCGACGCTCGCGCTCGCCTGCTGCACCAAGGCCTCGGCCGCCTTCACGTCGGGGCGCTGCTGCACGAGGCGTGAGGGCAGGCTGACCGGGAGCCTTGTCGGGAGCCGCAGGGCCGAGAGCTGGAAGGTCTCCGCGATCTCGTTGGAGGGCAGGCGCCCGGCCAGCGCCGTGAGGAGGTTGCGCTGCTGCGCCAGCTGCTTCTCCAGCGGCGGCAGCAATTGCTGCGACAGGGCCAGGGCGGCCTGCTGCTGGACCACGTCGGCTCCGGCGATCTGGCCCAGCGAGAGCTGCTTGTTGAACAGCTGCAGCACCTCGGTCTGTGCCTGGATAACCTTGCGGGTGGCGTCGATCTGCGCCCGCAGCGCCGCCTCCTGGATGGCGGCGGCGACGACGTTGCCGGTGAGGCTGAGATAGGCCGCCTCCAGCTGGAAGCGCTGGTTCTCGGTGGTCGCCTCAAGCGATTCGATCTGCCGGCGGTTCCCGCCGAACACGTCGGGATTGTACGAGACCACGGCCTGCGGCGTGTACAGGCTGTAGAGGTACCGAGACTCGTTGTTGAGCGGCGATTGCAGGTCGAGGCCCGGTGCCAGGACGCCTTGGGCCTGCGGGGTCGCGGACAGGCTTGGATAGAGCGTGCCCTTCTGGGCCAGCACGTTCTGCTGCGCGATCCGCAGCGACGCCTGCGCGGCCTCTAGATTCGGGTTGTTCGCCAGCGCCTGCTCGACCAGCTGGTTCAGCGCCTTGGAGTGGAACAGCGTCCACCACTGCCCGGGGATGTCGGCGCCGGAGACGAAGCTCTGGTCCGCCGATCCGCCCTGTCGGGTGCGGATGTTGTCGGCGGCCGAGGGATTCTGGAGCGGCTCCTTGGTGTAGCGGCCCACCGGGGGCGCCTCGGGCGGCACGAAGTTCGGGCCGACCGCACAAGCCGACAGGGACAAAGCCGATAGGGACACGGCCGCCGCCAGCATGATGGCCGCACGACCGCACCGATTCGGCGCCAACGCCACCATCATGCCCCCGAAACCCCTCCCTCGGTAGAGCGTCCCGGCGGACGACCAAGTCAATCCGACGGTGCCGCGATCCTGTGCGCCGGAGCCGCGCTGTGGCGCCCGGGCCACGTGACGATGCCCGGCACGCGTCGCTCTCGCCCGGCTCATGCCGCCACCCGGTGCCCGGTCACGGCCCGCCCGTTCGGATTCGGGTGCCGCCGCGAGAACAGCGAGATCAGCACCGGCACCACCACCAGGATCAGGTTGGGCGCCAGGATGATGCCGCCGACCACCACCAGGGCCAGGGGCTTCTGCACCTGCGAGCCGATGCCCGTGGAGATCGCCGCCGGCAGAAGGCCGACGCAGGCGGCCACGCAGGTCATCATCACCGGGCGCATCCGCACGATCGCGGCGTTCCACACCGCGTCCTTGCGCTGCCAGCCCTCGTCGAGCAGCTGGTTGTAGTAGGCCAAGAGGATCACGCCCTCCATGGTCGAGATGCCGAACAGCGCGATGAAGCCGATCGCCGCCGAGATCGAGAACGGCGTGCCGGTCAGTGCCAGCGCAAAGATGCCGCCGATCATCGCCATCGGGATCACCGACAGGGTCAGCAGCATGTCCGCCACGGACGAGAAGTTGATGAACAGCAGCAGCGCGATCAGCACCAGGGTGACCGGCACGACCAGGCTGAGGCGGGTCGCGGCGTCCTTCAGGTTGGTGAACTGCCCGACCCACTCCATCCGGTAGCCCGGCGGCAGGTCCACCGCCTCGGCGACCTTGCGCTGCGCCTCGATCACCGCGCTGCCGAGGTCGCGCCCGCGCACCGAGAACTTCACCGGGATGTAGCGCTCCTGGTCCTCGCGGTAGATGAACGAGGCGCCCGAGACGAGGTCGACATCGGCGATCTCGGAGAGCGGCACCTGGATCACGCCGCCGTTGGGATTCTGGGCGCCCACCGCGATGTTGCGGATCCCGGCCAGCGACGAGCGGTATTCCTTGGCCAGCCGCACCCGCATGGAGAAGTGCCGGTCGGAGCCGTACTCGTAGAGGTCGCCCGCGGTCTGGCCGCCGATCGCCGCCTGGATCGTGGTGTTCACGTCGCCGATCGAGAGGCCGTAGCGGGCCGCCTTGTGGCGGTCGACGTCGATCCGCACGGTCGGCTGGCCGAGCGATTCGAACACCGCCAGGTCGGTGATGCCGGGCACGGTGGCCAGTGCCGCCTTGACCGCGTTGGCGGTCTTGGTGAGCTGGGCGAGGTCGCTGCCGTAGATCTTGACCGAGTTCTCGCCCTTCACGCCCGAGGCCGCCTCTTGGACGTTGTCCTCGATATATTGCGAGAAGTTGAACTCGATCCCCGGAAACTCGGCTTCGAGCTTCTTGCTCAGGTCGTGGATCAGGCTGTCCTTGTCGAGGCCCTTGCGCCATTGGTCGATCGGCTTGAGCGGCGCCAGGATCTCGACGTTGAAGAACCCGGTGGCGTCGGTGCCGTCGTTGGGCCGGCCCTGGTGCGAGATCACCGTGACGACCTCCGGGACGTCCTGGAAGATCTTGCGCAGGCTCTGGACGTAGTCGTTGCCGGCCTCCAGCGAGATCGAGGACGGCATGGTGCCGCGCACGTAGAGGTTGCCCTCTTCGAGGCGGGGCAGGAATTCCAGGCCGAGGTTCCGGGCCGCCAGCCCCGAGGCCAGCAGCACCACCAGCATCACCGAGAGCGCCAGCACCCGGTTCTTGAGGCCGAAGGCCAGGATGCGCTCGTGCCCGGCCCGCAGGACCCGCACGATCAGGGTGTCGCGCTCCTCGAGCTTCTTCGGCAGGATGAGCGCCGAGAGGGCCGGCGAGACCGTGAACGTCGCCAGCAGGCCGCCGACCAGCGCGTAGGCGTAGGTCTTGGCCATCGGCCCGAAGATGTGGCCCTCGACCCCGCTCATCGTGAACAGCGGCAGGAAGCCGACGATGATGATGATCGCCGAGAAGAAGATCGCCCGGTTCACCTCGACACCGGCGATCGCGATGATGCCGAGCCGGCCTTCGAGCTCCCCGGGCGCCTTCTGACCCTCGGAATGCTCGGGCTCGGCGAGGTGCCGGAACACGTTCTCGACCATGATCACCGTCGCGTCGACGATCAGGCCGAAATCGATCGCGCCGAGCGACAGGAGGTTGGCCGAATCGCCCCGCACCACCAGGATCAGGATCGCGAAGCCCAGGGCGAACGGGATCGTGGCCGCCACGATGATCGCGCTGGTGAGCGACCCGAGGAACAACCACTGCACGATGAACACCAGCACGACCCCGAAGACGAGGTTGTGCATCACCGTATGGGTCGTGGTGTGGATCAGGCCCGACCGGTCGTAGATCCGCTCGATCTTCACGTCGGGCGGCAGGATCGTCGAGGTGTTGATCTTGTCGATCTCGGCCTCGACCCGCTGCAGCGTCGGCAGGCTCTGGCCGCCGCGGCTCATCAGCACGATGCCCTCGACCACGTCGGACTGGTCGTCGTGGCCGACGATGCCGAGCCGCGGCGCGTTCGACACGCGCACCTCCGCCACGTCCCGCACCAGCACCGGCGTGCCGTTGACGAGGCTAATCATCGTGTCCCGGATGTCGTCCATGTCGCGGATCAGGCCGATGCCGCGCACCACCGCGGATTGCTGGCCGACATTCAGCGTCTGGCCGCCGACGTTGATCGAGGCGTTGTTCAGCGCCGTGGTCAGCTGGACCAGGGTCAGGCCCTGGGCCTGGAGGCGGTTCAGGTCGACCGCGACCTCGTATTCCTTGGCCTTGCCGCCGAACGCGGTCACGTCGGTGACGCCCGGGATCGCCTTGAACCGCCGCTGCAGCACCCAGTCCTGCAGGGTCTTCATGTCCATGGGCGAGTAGCCCGCCGGGCCGACCAGCTTGTAGCGCATGATCTCGCCCACCGGGCTCGTCGGCGAGATCTGCGGCGTGGCGCCGTTGGGCAGGGGCGGGGCCTGCGACAGGCGATTGAGCACCCGCTGCAGCGCCTGTTCGTACGTGTACTCGTAGTTGAACTGGACCTTCACGTCGGACAGGCCGAACAGCGAGATCGTCCGCACCACCTGGGCGTTGGGGATGCCGGCGAGCGCCACCTCCAGGGGAATGGTGATGTAGCGCTCGATCTCGTCGGCGGATTGGCCCGGGTTCTGGGTGATCACGTCGACCAGCGGCGGCACCGGGTCGGGATAGGCCTCGATGTTGAGCTGCGTATAGGCGCCGTAGCCGATGCCGAGCATCACCACGAACAGCAGCACGACCAGCACGCGCTGGCGCAGCGAGAAGACGATCAGGCTGTTCATCGCCCGGGTTCCCGCTCAGGACGCCTTGTCGCCGGAGGCCGCCCGGTCGATGAACAGGGCCCCCCGGGTCACGATCTGATCGCCCGCATGCAGGCCGTCGACGACCTGCGCGTTGTCGCCGTTGATCACGCCGAGCTTGATGTCGCGCGCCTCCACGGCGCCGTCCTGGCGGGCCACCCACACATGGGTACGGTCGCCCTCGTACACGATCGCGGCGACCGGCACGCTCGGGCTCGGCTCGCCCTTGCCGGTGATGATCGTGTAGGTGGCGAACATTTCCGGGCGCAGCACCCGGTCGGGATTGTCGACCTCGCTGCGGACCGCGAGCCGCCGCGTGGCCGGGTCCAGGCTCGCGGCCATGTAGTTGACCCGCGCCTTGAACACCCGCGCCCCGAAGCCCGCCACCTTCGCCTCGACCTCCTGGCCGATGCGGATCTTCGGGATCTCGCTCTCGCGCACGTTGGCGACGAGCCACACCGTGGACAGGTCGCCGATCACGAAGACCGGGTCGCTGGAGGCGGAGAGGAACTGCCCGGTGCCGACCTTGCGCTGGACGATCGTGCCGGCGATCGGCGCCCGGATCTGGGTCTCGGGGCTGAGCCGGCCGTTCTTCTCGTAGGCGACGATCTCGGCGTCGGACTTGCCCAAAAGCCGCAGCCGGTTCCGCACGGCGTCGAGGGACGCCTCCGCGGTCTTCAGGTCGCTCTGCGCGGCGATGACGTCGTTCTGCGCCGACTGGTAGTCCTTCAGCGCCACCGCGTGGGCCTGGAACAGTTCCTGCTGGCGCGCCGCGATGGTCTGGTCGAGCTTCAGCAGGGCCTGCTGCTTCTGGAGATTGTTCAGGGCGGCCTGATAGTCGTTCTGCGCTTGGACCATGTCGGTGGCCTCCAGCGTCAGCAACACGTCGCCGGCCTTCACGTCGTCGCCCGCCCGGGCCAGCACCTTGGTCACCCGACCCGCGTAGGGCGAGACCACCGGCACGTTGTCATCGTCGTTGAGCGCGATGCGCCCCTCCGCGGAGCCCTCCGGGCGGAACATCTGAGTCGCCACAGGCAGGATCTCGAACGCGGCGCGCTGTTCCTTGCTCGGCCGGAACACCCGCTCCACCGTCCCGGCCTTCTCGGCCTCGATCCCCGCATCCGGGTTGCCCGATCCGAACAGCCCGGCGACGACGCCCGAGACGGCCTCGCGGGCGCGGTCCGAGACGGCCAGCGCCAGGCCGCCCGCGACCGCGATCAGCACGAGGACGATCAGGGGCCAGGGCGTGCGGCGCCGGCGCGCGGATGCGGCGCGGGCCTCATCCTGGTCCAGAGGATTGCGGGCGTCCATAAGGTTGGTCTTCTGGGTCCGGGCGAGGGACCGGGATGGCAGATGAGGACAGGCTTCAGCCCAGACCCCGGCCGTTTCATGGTGATCGGAGTCGCTTTTCGAGGCGTGCCATCCGGGCTGAGGTCCCGGACGGCACCACGTGCCTAGAGCAAAGCTTGGCTGATCCGCAATCGATCGGGGGGCCAGGTCGCGAAACCGTGTGGCTCCGTCTTCCTTCGCTGGGATTTGTTACAATATGACAACGCTCCCGGGCCAGAAACCCGATCCGTCCCGCAGATCCGATCGAAGAATCCGCCATGACCGACATGAGTTCTGCTTCCGCCCCATCCGGTTCGACCGCCGGCAAGATCCCGGTCACCGTGCTCACCGGCTATCTCGGCGCCGGCAAGACCACGCTGCTCAACCGGATCCTTACGGAAAACCATGGCAAGCGTTACGCCGTGATCGTCAATGAGTTCGGCGAGATCGGTATCGACAACGACCTCGTCGTCGGCGCGGACGAGGAAGTGTTCGAGATGAACAACGGATGCGTCTGCTGCACCGTGCGCGGCGACCTGATCCGGATCATGGACGGCCTGGTCAAGCGGCGGGGCAAGTTCGACGCAATCATCGTCGAGACCACCGGGCTGGCCGACCCGGCCCCGGTCGCCCAGACCTTCTTCGTCGACCAGGATGTCGGCGACGCCGCCCGCCTCGACGCCGTGGTGACGGTGGCGGACGCCAAGTGGCTGTCCGACCGCCTCAAGGACGCCCCGGAGGCGAAGAACCAGATCGCTTTCGCGGACGTGATCCTGCTCAACAAGAGCGACCTCGTCTCGCCGGAAGATCTGGACCGGGTCGAGGCCGAGATCCGCGGCATCAACCCGCTGGCCAAGCTCCACCGCACGCAGAACTGCGCCGTGCCCCTTGAAGCCGTGCTGGAGCGCAACGCGTTCGACCTCGACCGAATCCTCGAGGTGGAGCCGGATTTCCTGGAGTCGGGCCACCATCACCATCACGATTCCGAGATCCAGTCGGTCTCGGCCAAGATCGACGGCGAGGTCGATCCGGAGAAGTTCATGCCCTGGATCTCGAACCTGACCCAGGTTCAGGGACCGGACATCCTGCGCTGCAAGGGCATCGTGGCCTTCCCCAACGAGCCGAAGCGCTTCGTCTTCCAGGGCGTGCACATGATCCTCGACGGCGACGTCCAGGGGGATTGGCGCCCGGACGAGAAGCGGGTCTCCCGGGTGGTGTTCATCGGCCGCAACCTCGATCCGGTGGCGATCCGCCAGGAATTCGAAGCCTGCCGGGCCTGATCGAATGCCGCCCGGCTGGACCCGGGCGGCATTCGCCGGCGTGTCGCGGTTCCGCGCCGTCGGCGGCCGCGGGGTGACGGCGCAGCGCTCACAAGCACTTGTATAGCGATCGATTGTCGGAGCGAATGTCCTCGATATAGCGTATCGATACGGATCGATATCGACGCGGGGGATTTCGCCATGGTACGTCTACTTCTGACCGCCGCCATACTTGCTGGCAGCACCGGATTGCTCGTCACGCCGGCGGCGGCCCTGTCCGCCAAGGATTGCTCGACCAAGTATCAGGCCGCCAAGCAGGCCGGGACGCTCAACGGCCAGAAGTGGAACGACTTCCGCAAGGCGGAATGCGGGGCCGAGGCGTCGAACACGACGGCCAACACGGTGCCGAATCCCGTGGCACCCGGTGCGACGAAGTCCGCGGCCCCGGCCCCCACGCCGCAAGCCCCGGCCGCGAGATCGACGGCGGCCCCGGCCGGGACGGCCGCCTATCCGTCCGCCGTCGATCCGAAATATGCGAGCGAATCCGCCGGGAAGGCGCGGATGCATACCTGCCTCGACAGCTACAACGCGGCCAAGGCCGCCGGGACGCTGGGCGACGCGAAATGGATCCAGAAGGGCGGCGGCTTCTACTCGGTCTGCAACAAGCGGCTGAAGGGCTGACGCCACCCGCCGAGAGGAACGGGTCCGCCCGTAGGCGCAGCCGATTCTCAACCATTGGATGTCATGGCTACCGGATGTGCGGGCCCGAGTAACCGGCCCGCGGAGTCCGCGTATCCATGGCTCAGACCGCAGCGCCCGCAATCCCGGTCCCGTCGGGATTGCCCGCCGGGATCCCGCTCCTCGGGGTCATCCGGGGGCTGGCCATGGCGCTGTTTGCCGCCTTCATCTTCTTCGCCTGCTTCGCGTTCTCGGAAACCTCGCCCTACGACGCGGTGGCGATCCCCACGATCCTGCTGTGGCTCTGCCTCGGC
Organism: Methylobacterium sp. WL1; assembly: GCF_008000895.1. Taxonomy (NCBI): domain Bacteria; kingdom Pseudomonadati; phylum Pseudomonadota; class Alphaproteobacteria; order Hyphomicrobiales; family Methylobacteriaceae; genus Methylobacterium; species Methylobacterium sp. WL1. Next base: position 5,618,687 of record NZ_CP042823.1, read on the forward strand.
GTGCGCCTGCACCGTGGGGCGGTACCGCTGCTCGCGCTGCTGCTGCTCTACCTGGTGGCGATCGTCACGGCGCTGTTCCCGTACCTGAACGAGGAGTTCCCGGTCACCTGGACGATCCAGCTGATCTACCTCGTGATCACCTGCGTGTTCTTCGCGATGTTCTTCTCGGAGGACACGCACGCCCGCATGGAGCTGGCGCTGAAGGCCTACACGGTGAGCTGCGTGTTCTCCGCGGCGCTCGGCATCGTCGGCTACCTGCAATGGCTCGGCATCGAGGACCTGTTCTACAAGTACGACCGGGCCTCCGGCACCTTCCAGGACCCGAACGTGTTCGGCTCGTTCCTGACGCTCGGCGCCCTGTACCTGATGCACAGCCTGCTCACCGGCAGCGCCCGGCGCCCGCTGGTAGCGCTGGCCGGGCTGCTGATCATTTTGGCCGGCATCTTCCTGTCGTTCTCGCGCGGCTCCTGGGGCGGCAGCGTCGTCGCCGTGCTGCTGATGGTCGGCTCGGTCTACGCCGGCAGCGGCTCCGTCCGGCTGCGCCGCCGCATCGTGCTCCTGACGCTCGCTACATTGGTGCTCGCCACGATCGCCGTGATCGGCCTCCTGTCGGTCGAGCACGTGCACAAGATGTTCGAGACCCGGGCGGCCCTGACCCAGGATTACGACCAGGGCGAGACCGGCCGTTTCGGCAACCAGGTCCGTGGGTTGGCGATGCTGCTGGAGCGCCCGTTCGGGATGGGGCCGATGCACTGGCGGTTGGTCTTCGGTCTCGAGCCCCACAACTCCTATATCGGCTCGTTCGCCAACGGCGGCTGGCTCGGCGGGGTGGTGTTCATCGGCCTAGTCCTGGCAACCAGCTTCGTGGGCTTCCGCCTGCTGGTGCGGCCATCGCCCGTCCGGGCGCATGCCCAGATCGTCTGGCCGGCCCTGCTGATGTTCTTTCTCCAGGCGTTCCAGATCGACATCGAGAAGTGGCGCCACGTCTACATGATGCTCGGGATGGTCTGGGCGCTGGAGGCGGCCCGGCTGCGCGCCCCCTGGATCGGCGGAACCGGCCGCCCGTGAGGGCGACGTGATCGTGCGCGACCCCAGACCAGCTTGAAACGCGTCCGCAGTCGCGGCAACGCTCCCGCTCGGCCCGAACAGGCGCTGAGGAATGCCCGACGGCGATTTGGCCCCGGAGACGGTCGGTGAGAGTACATCCGGATGATGAGGCGGCGCGGCTCGCGGCCCTGGACGCCCTCGGCATCGTCGGCACCCCGCCCGAGCCGCATTTCGACGCCGTCTGCCGGATCGCCTGCCGCCTGTTCGGCGTGCGCAGCGCGTTCGTGGGATTCATCGATGACACGCAGCTCTGGCTGAAGACCCCCTGCATCGACGTGCCGGGATCGATGCCGCGGGAGCTGGGCCTGTGCGAGCACACGATTCGCAGCGACGCCATGCTGGTCGTGCCCGACACGCGGGCCGATCCCCGGTTTCGCGATCTGCCCGGGGTCGCCGCCCCGGGCGGCTTCCGGTTCTACGCGGGCATCCCCCTGAGCCTGTCGCCGGGCGTCAGGATCGGCACCTTCTGCCTGATCGACCCGGCGCCTCGGGACCGGCTCTCCGAGGCCGACGCAGAGGCGTTCCGCGACCTCGCCGAGATCGTGATCGCCCATCTGCGGCTCTCGGAGGCCGATGGCCGGCGCAGACAGGAGATGGCGCAGGCGGTGATCCGCGAGGCCCTGATCCGGGAGCAGCATCGCGAGATCAACGCCCGCTCCGAGGCGCAGGCGGCGGCGAACCACCAGCTGACCATGGCCGAGCAACTCGCCAGCGTGGGCAACTGGCGGGTGGACCTCGCCGACGGGCAGCCGGTCTGGTCGGAGAGCCTGTACGCCATCGCCGGCCGCGATCCGCGGAAGCCGGCGCCGCCGCTCTCCGCCTTCTCACAGATCTACCACCCCGACGACCGCGAGCGGCTGGAGGGCATCGTCGCGGATGCCATCGCCCGGGGCGCGAGCTTCGACTTCGAGGCGCGGCTGCTTCGGCCCAACGGCGATGTCCGCGACGTGGTCGTGCGCGGCGTCTGCCGGGGCGATCGGCCGGTGACCGGCCTGATCGGCGTGCTCATCGACGTGACCGAGCGGCGCCGCGCCGAGGACGATGTCCGCCGCAGCGAGCTGCGCTACCGCGGTCTCGCCGAGACCCTGCCGCTGCTGATCTGGACCATGCGGGTCGGCGACGGGCAGGCGACCTACGCCAACGCACAGTTCCACGCCTATTACGGGCCGATCGGGCTGGAGCGCGTGGATCGCCTCGCCCGCAACCACCCGGAGGACGCCGCCGGCATGGAGGCGGCCTGGCAGCAGGCGATCGAGACCGGGATCGGCTACGGCGGCCAATGGCGGATCCGGCGGCACGACGGCGCCTACCGGTGGCACAAGATCTCTCTGATCCCGATCTACCTCGATCCCGACGACGGCAAGGTCGTGGAGTGGCTCGGCACCGCGCTCGACGTCGACGACATCGTCACGGCGCGGCTTGCCGTCGAGGAGGCGCGCGGGCTCCTGGGGATCGCCCTCGACGCGGCCGATGCCGGTACCTGGGACTGGGACATGCGCACGGGGTTCGCCACCCTGAGCCCCGAGAGCGCGCGCATGCACGGCCTGCCCGATACCGGCCGGGCGCACACGATGGCCGCGGCCGACTGGACCGCCCTGGTCCACGCCGAGGACGTCGGCGACGTCTGGAACGAGATTCGCCGCGCCGTGGAATCGTCCTCCGCCTACGTCGCCGAGTTCCGGGCGGGCGAGCGCTGGATCTACGCGCGCGGGCGCACGCTCTTCGGTCCCGAGGGCCAGCCGCAGCGCATGGTCGGGCTCCACCTCGACATCTCCGAGCGCAAGGCCGCCGAGGCCGCCCTGCGGGAAGCCACGCGGGACGCGGAGGCCGCGCGGGCCGATGCCGAGCGGGCGAGCGCGGCCAAGAGTGAGTTTTTGGCCGCGATGAGCCACGAGATCCGCACGCCGCTCAACGGCATCCTGGGCTACGCCGACCTGCTCCTCGACGAGAGCGCGATCCGGGACGAGGACCGGCGGCGGCTGGAGCTGATCCACAGCTCCGGGGCGGCCCTCCTCACCGTGGTCAACGACATCCTCGACTTCTCGAAGATCGAGGCCGGCGAACTGACCCTCGACCCGGTCGGCTTCCCGCTGGCCGCGCTCGTGGACAGCACGGTCTCGATCGTGCGCGGCAGCGCGCTCCGGAGCGGGTTGCGGATCGAGGCCGAGATCGACCCGGCGCTTCCGAGCGTCGTGGTCGGCGATCCCGGCCGCCTGCGGCAGGTGCTGCTCAACCTGCTCAACAACGCCGTGAAATTCACCCCCGAGGGCTCGGTGATCGTGACCGTGCGCCGGGAGGGCGAGGGCATCGCGCCCGAGGGCGGCCCCGGCGACGTGGTCCGGTTCGCCGTCACCGATACCGGCATCGGCATCGCGCCATCGCAGCAGGAGCGCTTGTTCAAGCGGTTCAGCCAGGTCGACGGCTCGATCAGCCGCCGCTTCGGCGGCACCGGACTCGGTCTGGCGATCTCCCGGCATCTCGTCACCCTGATGGGCGGCGAGATCGGCATGGACAGCCGGGAGGGGGTGGGTTCGACCTTCTGGTTCCGCCTGGTCCTGCCGCGCAGCAGCGAGGCCGTGGACGCGCTTCGCCTTGGGACGGCGCCGTCGCCGCCGCGTCCGGCCGGCGGATCCCGGCCGCCGCCGGATGGGCCGTCGCTGCGCCTGCTCCTGGTCGAGGATGTACCGCTCAACCAGGAGCTCGCCTGCGCCGTCCTCGAATCGCAAGGCTACACCGTCGAGGTCGCCGGGGATGGCGGCGAGGCGATCACGGCCGTCGGCCTGTCGGTGGCCGAGGGGCGCCCGTACGACCTCGTCCTGATGGACGTGCAGATGCCTGGCGTCGACGGACTCACCGCCACGCGGCGGATCCGCGCCCTGGCGCCCCCGGCCTGCGACGTCCCGATCGTGGCGATGACAGCCAACGTCCTGCCGGAGCAGGTCGCGGAGCTGCGCGAGGCCGGGATGGACGACCATGTCGGCAAGCCGTTCCGCCGGGCGGACCTGTTCGCCACGATCAGCCGCTGGACCGCCCCCGGAGCCCGCCGCCGGGCCCGCCAGGAGACGCCGCGGCGCAAAGTTGCGGTCGATCCCGCGGTTCTCGACGCTGCGGTGCTCGCCGACATGGAGACGAGTTTCGGTACGGATCAGGTGGGCGGGCTGCTGGATCTGCTCTCCAACGAGCTGTCCGAGCGCTTCCGCCCGAGCGAGACCGACCGCCTCCAGATCGCCCACGACGCCCACGCCATGGTGGCGGCGGCCGGGCTCCTCGGTTTCGTCGGGCTCTCGAGCCTGTGCCGGGAGGTCGAGGCCGCCGCCCATGCGGGCGCCGACCTCGTGCCGCTGATCCGGCGCCTGGAGGTGCAACGGGCCACGACCCTCCGGGCGATCCGCCAGCTGCGGGCGGCGTGAACCGGTTCTAGGGCTCCTCAACCTCCGAAAGCGGATCGCCGGTCCAGGTGGTCGCGAAGGCGGCGAGCTGCCGGGCATCCGCGAAGGTGGCCACGCTCACGTCGCGCTCGGCCGGCACCGCCCCCGGATAGGGGGCGAGCAGGACCCGCACCCGGGCGAGGCGACCGCCCGGGGCGTTCGCGTCGATCCAGGCCTGCGCCTCGGGGGTGAGGCAATCCGGGCCATCGAGGGCGCGGGCGTCGGCGCGCAGCACGACCACGTAGGTGCCGAGGCTCGGATCGGCCTGCTGCACCGCCTTGACGATATCGATCACGGGCTCTCCGCAAAGTCGTTGATCTGCACCTGGGCCTGCGCCGCGGTGAAGTTCGGGATGTCGGCGAAGATCTCCTCGCCGTGGGCCGCCACGGCCTTCTTGAACGCGTCGGCCGATTCGAAGGTCAGCAGCGCCATCACCTGGAACGGGGCCGGGCCGCCGTCGGGGGTGCCGGCACCCTTGACCACCTTCGCTTCGTGGAGGCCCAGCGCCGACCAGCGCTCACGCACCAGCGGCATGTGGTGCCCGAGATAGTAGCTCATGTCGAAGTTCGGGCCGGTCGGATACATCACGCTCACGAGGATCATAGGGCGTCCTTCCTGTTGCGGCCCCCGTGTCGCCGGGGTGCCGGTGGATCCGGGCGCATCATTCCGAGCGGGCGATGCCGGCTGTCGGAAAACGATGATGCCGTGTTGACGGCTTAGAGCATGTTCCGACGACGTTGGCGCGGGTTCGGCTGAGAAAATGCGGTCCCCTCGAGCACCCGGGCGAAATTCATCTGCCCGTGAACGGCTTTTGCTCCGAGAGCGACCGGATCATAAGCACGGTGCTATGATGCCGGCGAGGGCTTCGTATAAAGCGGTTGTCCCAAACGTCACGCCCGCTGCTGCATGGCCCGCGGTAAGTCCGGTCGCGACAGGCGCCCCGGCGAACGCGTCGAGCGTGAGGACAGGCCGGATCGCTGGCCCCCTTTTACACTGTTCGGGGATCGATCACGCCGCCACGGCGAGGCGCACACCCAAGGCTTTCAGGACGCGCAGCAAGGTGTCCAGCGTCGGATTGCCATTGTCGCTGAAGGCTTTGTACAGCGCCTCGCGACTGATACCCGTCTCGCGGGCCAGCGCAGACATGCCGTGCGAGCGGGCAATCGTGTTCAACGCGCCCAGCAATTCCTCCGGAGTCCCGTCCTCGAGATAGGCATCGAGATAGGCTGCGATGTCGGCCGGGGTTCTCAGGACTTCGGCCGCATCCCAGGGCTTGGTCTCTATCGCCATTGTCAAACCTCCCGCGCCATAGTCTTGGCCCGTTCGATGTCCTGCGTCTGCGAGCCCTTGTCGCCACCGCACAGCAGGATCACGACGACATCACCGCGCAGAGTGTAATAAACTCGGTATCCCGGCCCGAAAGAGAACCGCAATTCGCTGACGCCATCGCCAACGGACTTGGCGTCGCCGAGGTTGCCCTGAGCGATACGGTCGATCCGCTTGGTGATCCGCGCCCGCGCCTGGACTTCCCGCAAAGCGTTCAGCCAAGCGATGAATTCGCCGGTGCGGCGCACTTGGAACATGTTAGGTCTCGTAACCCAGAAAGCGGCAAAATGTCAACTATAATTCACATTCCGCCTCCTAGGATGCGTTCGAGATCCACGCGATTCTAGCGACCGTTCGTCCTTCCTGTTGCGGCCCCCGTGTCGCCGGGGTGCCTGTGGGACATCAATGCAGCTTTACCCGTGATTCGGTACGGCGGGTGAGCGCCCGGGCCAGGGCGTCGAGCGCCGTTTTGACGCTGCCGTGCAGGGCACGCTCGTGCATCTTGTAGAGCGAGCGGTACATCATCCGGGCGAACAGCCCGGCGATCAGCATGTTCTTACCCCGGACGAAGCCCATCAGGCTGCCCACCGTCGAGTATTCGCCGAGCGAGACCAGCGAGCCGAAATCCTTGTACTTGAACGGCTTCAGGGGCTTGCCGTCGATGTTGGCCTGGATCTGGCCGATCAGGTGGCTGGCCTGCTGATGGGCCGCCTGCGCCCGGGGGGGCACCGGCGTGTCCGAACCGGCCTCGACCAGGTAGGCGCAGTCGCCCATCGCGAAGATGTCAGGGTCGCGGGTGGTCTGCAGGGTCGGGGCGACCACCAGCTGGTTGGTCCGGGTGGTCTCGAGCCCGCCGATGCCCTGCAGGAACGGCGGCGCCTTCACGCCGGCCGCCCAGACCACCAGCTCCGACGGGATGAAGGTGCCGTCGGCGAGCTGCACGCCGTCCGCGCGCACCTCGGTCACCCGCGCCTTCACGCGAACGTCCACCCCGATCTTGTGGAGGAGCTGCATCACCTCCACCGAAAGGCGCTGCGGCACCGCCGGCAGGATCCGTTCGGCCGCCTCGACCAGGGTGATCCGGATGTCCTTGCCTGGGTCGATCCGGTCGAGGCCGGTGGCGACCACGTGGCGGAAGGTCCGGTGCAACTCGGCGGCGAGTTCGGTGCCGGTGGCCCCGGCCCCGATCACCGTGACATGGAGCTGGCCGGGCCGGACGGGGCCGGCCTGGGTGTGGGCCCGCAGGGACGCGTTGACCAGGCGCTGGTGGAAGCGCACCGCCTGGTCCTGGGTGTCCAGCGCGATGGCGTGCTCGGCGACGCCCGGCGTCCCGAAATCGTTGGTGGTCGAGCCCACCGCCATCACCAGCGTGTCGTAGGGCACCGACCGCTCCGGCGTGACCTCGCGGCCCTCGGGATCGTGGCTCGCGGCGAGCCGGATCGTGCGCGCCTCCCGGTCGAGCCCGGTCATGCTGCCGATCCGGTATCGGAACCCGTGCTTGTGGGCGTGGTGCAGGTAATCGACCGCATGGTGGCCGATATCGAGGCTGCCGGCCGCGACCTCGTGGAGCAGTGGCTTCCAGATATGCGTGCGGGCGCGGTCGACCAGGGTGACGTGCGCACGCTTGCCGCGTCCCAGCTTGTCGCCGAGCTTCGTCACCAACTGGAGCCCGGCGGCCCCGCCGCCGACCACGACGACGCGATGCAGGCCGGACTCGTTCTCGTCGGGTACCATCGACACCCTTTCTCCCCACGGGTCGGGATTGACGCCCCGGCCGGATTAAACGCCTCGGAGGTCCGCTTGCCACATCTGCCGGCCGAGCGCACGCGTGACCAGAGCACGCGCGGGCGTCGCCGGTCAGGCGGCGGGGGCGCCGGGCTGGCGCAGGGGATGCGCCTCGACGACCGCCGGCAGGGCGAGGCAGGCCTCGGCGATCCGGGTGACCGTCGGGTAGGCGGCCGTGTCGATCCCGAAAATGCCGGTCCCGACCCAGAGGCTGACGAGGCACAGGTCGGCATGGCTCACCGCGTCGCCCTGGCAGAAGCGGCCGGTGCCAGGCTCGGTGGAGAGCCGGGTTTCGAGGGTCGTCAGGCCGGTCTCGAACGCGTTGCGCAGGAAGGCCAGCATCCGCTCCCGGGGCAGCCCGTACTCCTCCATCAGGAACGTGCGGACGCGGGGCACGTAAAGCGGGTGGGTGTCGCAGGCCACGACCTGGGCGAGGGAGCGTGCCCGGGCCCGCGCCCGCGGCTCGTCCGGCAGCAGGCGAACGCCGCCCCGCGTCTCCTCCAGGTAATCGAGGATCGCCAGGGACTGGGTCAGCGGCGGCCCGTCGCCGTCGAACAGGGCCGGCACCGCACCTTGCGGGTTGATCCTGCGGAACTCGGGCTTGTGCTGGTCGCCGGCATCGAGGTCGATGAAGGTCTCCTCGTAGGCGAGGCCCTTCAGCTTCAGGGCGATCCGGACCCGGAAGGCGGCGGCGGAGCGCCAGTTGCCGTACATGTGCATGGGATGGGTTCCGAAGCGCGGTGTCCTCGCCGCGCAAGACACGCGAAGACACCGCGATTCGTTGCCAACGGCAAGTCGCGACGACCGGGACGGGTCGACGCCGCGTCGTTACAGCACCGATCGCACGGCGCTAGACCCCCTCGGCGGCAGGGCTTCCGCTACGTACGCGGATCCTGCTGTCCACCGACCGATGCGAGCAGCGATGCGGCAGCCTTTCGCTTGCCTTTGCCTTTGCCCTTGACCTTGTGCGGATAAGGCAAGCTGTCGCGATAGGGCAGCGTGACGGGAATTTTTGACGTGTCGTCGGCGGCCACGTCGCGCGATCCCACCGGAGCGGGCCGCATCTCGTCGTGTCGTGGCAGCGCCGGACGCACGATGTCATGTCCGGCGACACACCACCTGGCCGCCGCCGCGGCGTGGATCCGGGCGGTGTGCAGGACCGGCACCGCGTTCGGCTTGTTGAAGGCCAGGTCGATCTCCGGCGAGGCGACGACGATTCCATCGACGTTCTGCGCTTCGAAGTCAGCGATGATCTGGTTGTAGGTTTCGAGTTCGAGCGCGGTGCACTCGCCGTTGTAGATCCGATTGCAGACTGAATAGTCTATGTTGACCCACAGTTTTTGGCTGGGGAGCACCACATCCACGCCGTGCGATCCGTCGATCAGAGCCCCGTAGTAGGATTGGCTCATCGTCACCGAGGTCCCGATGAAGCCGACTTTCTTAAGGGACATGCGCCGGATCTCCTCGACCAAGGCGTCCCGCCTGTGCAGCACAGGAACGCCAAGATGAATCGCTTCCCGTTCGAGAACGCAGTGAAGGGTGTCGCTGGTGATCATCAACCCATCGACGCCCTCCAGAAGAAGATAGGTGACCGCCTCCTCGACCTGATGCGCGATTGCGGGCCAGCCGTCTTGTGAGAGGAGATGAACGATCGTATCCGGATCGAGACTCCACGTGGAAAGATTTGCGGCGGAGCGATTGCGAGTCAGATCCAGAACTTCACGATTGACGAGATTGTGATGTCTGAGCGTCGAATGGCGGCTCAATCCACCAAGGATACCCAACTTTCGAGAGACGGAAATCATCTTGCGCTCCACGATTCCGCGTCATGACGATGTGTCCGCCATCCAGGAAATCTTCTGCCTGGATGCGCTGGAACATGTGCGGAGCATCGCCTGTTCTATGCTGAGTTTCGGGCCATGCCAATGATTTGCGAAAGAGCGCCTGGACGCGAAGAGAATCGATGTCCGCACCTGGACGCTGTCCGTACAGGCTCGATGAATCGGATTGCGGAACGGAAGCCTCGATTCGATTCGCGCGCAAACTCCTTCTCGAAGTGTCGTTGCGAAGCCGGGATGGGATCTCGGCTCCTGTGTCGGCGCGCGAAAGACTGTCTATCGTGTCAGCCCGCGACAAGCCGTAACGAACTATAACGCTCCGGCTTGACCACAGTGGTCTTGATGGAAGAAAAGTCAAAGGCTTTGTGGCCCTTATTTCATTTATTTATAATGATACAAAGATAAGTTGCATCGAAGGTGGCATGTTGCTTGTATAGGTGGTGCGGTGGCGAGACAGTTTTGAGTCTATTCCAGCGCATCAGTCTAAGACGTTCGTCATCGAAATCTGCGATCCCGGTGCCTCTCAAGATTCTGTGATTGAAGCTGTGCCCCTCACTTGGCTAGAATAGTTTCGTTCTAATCAGATCATCCCGTGACCTGGCGATCCTTGGTTGAGGTGCTGGGGTGCGCGCGATCCGTTTGCCGCGGGGGCGCCTGTCGAGGCGCACGCGACGAAACAGCCGGGTCGAGCGGCGCGAGCGGGCCTGCCATGCCGGGCGTGGTTTCCGCTCCAGGCGGGCTCGGCTGGAGCGGCAGCCCGAGGGGGGCGACAATTCCGGGCCGGCAGCCCATATCGGATGCCCATCCCGGAGAGCCCTCACGATGGCCGATCAGTCCGACTCACGCTGCTTCATCCCGTTGGGGATCGCGGTGCTCACCGTCTCGGATACCCGCCGGATCGCCGACGACCGCTCGGGCGACACGCTGAGCCAGCGCCTCACGGAGGCCGGGCACCGGCTCGCCGCCCGGGCCATCGTACCGGACGAGATCCCGGCGATCCGCGCGCAGGTGGAGGCTTGGCTGCGCGAGCCGGCGGTCGACGTGGTGATCACCACCGGCGGCACCGGTTTCACCGGGCGCGACGTGACCCCGGAGGCCCTGGAGCCGCTGTTCGAGAAGCGGATGGACGGTTTTTCCGCGGTGTTCCACCGGATCTCGTACGACAAGATCGGCACCTCGACCCTGCAATCCCGGGCCACCGCCGGAGTCGCGCAGGCGACCTACCTGTTCGTGCTGCCGGGCTCGCCCGGGGCCTGCCGGGACGCCTGGGACGGCATCCTGGCGCAGCAGCTCGATTACCGGCACCGCCCCTGCAACTTCGTCGAGATCATGCCGCGGCTCGACGAGCACCTGCGGCGGGGCGCCAGCATCACGGCGTGACCGCGTTGCCTTCCTTGCGGCGCAGGACCGAGTGCCTGCGGCCGTAGAAGAAGTAGACCACGAGCCCGATCCCCATCCAGATCACCAGGCGCAGCCAGGTGTCCAGGGGCAGCCCGGCCATCAGCAGCAGACAGAACAGGATGCCGAGGATCGGCACCACCGGCACGGCGGGGGCCCGGAACGGCCGCTTCATGTGCCGGTCGGTCCGCCGCAGGTAGATCACCGAGCCGCAGACCAGGATGAACGCGGCCAGCGTCCCGATGCTGACCATCTCGCCCAGGATGTTGATCGGGAACAGCGCCGCCACGAGGGCGACCACGGCTCCGATCAGCGCCTGGCTGCGATACGGGGTCTGGTAGGTCGGGTGGACGTGGGCGAACAGCTTCGGCAGCAGCCCGTCATTGGCCATGGTGAAGAAGATCCGGCTCTGACCGTAGAGCAGCACCAGGATCACCGTGGTCAGGCCGGTGAGCGCCCCGAGCTTGATCAGCAGGGCGAACCAGCCGATGCCGATCACGTCGACGCCCTTGGCGATCGGGTCTGGGACGTTCAACTCCTTGTAGGGCACCAGCCCGGTGAGGACCGCGGCCACCAGCACGTACAGGATCGTGCAGACGATCAGCGAGCCGAGGATGCCGATCGGCATGTCCTTCTGCGGCTTGCGCGCCTCCTGGGCGGCCGTGGACACCGCGTCGAAGCCGATGAAGGCGAAGAACACCACGCCCGCGCCGCGCAGGATGCCGCTGTAGCCGTACTCCCCGAAGGTACCCGCGTTGGGCGGGATCAGCGGGCTCCAGTGGGCGGTGTCGACATGGCCCCAGCCGAGCGCGATGAAGGCCACCACCACGGTGAGCTTCACGGCCACCATGATGTTGTTGAACCGCGCCGATTCCTTGGTGCCGCGCATCAGCAGGATCGTGATCAGCGCCACGATCGCCACCGCCGGCAGGTTGAACAGGGCGGTGCCGCCGCCGTCGATCGCCGTGCCAGGCGCGTGCGCGAACCGGGCCGGGATCACGAGGCCGACGTCCTTCAGGAGGCTCGTGACGTAGCCCGACCAGCCCACCGCCACCGTGGCCGCGCCCATGGCGTATTCGAGGATCAGGTCCCAGCCGATCAGCCAGGCGAAGAACTCGCCGAGCGTGGCGTAGGTGTAGGTGTAGCTCGATCCCGCCACCGGGATCAGCGCGGCCATCTCGGAGTAGCACAGGCCGACGAACGCGCAGGCGATGCCGCCGAGCACGAAGGACAGCATGATGCCCGGCCCGGCATATTGGGCCGCCGCCGTGCCGGTGAGCACGAAGATGCCGGCGCCGATGATCGCGCCGATGCCCATCGCGGTGATCGACAGCGCCCCGAGCGATTTCGAGAGCTGCTGCTCGCCCTCGCCGCTCTCCAGGATGTCGTCGACGGACTTCCGCCCCATCAGGCCCGAGGAGTCCATCTTCGCATCCCTCCCGGCGGCGCGAAGTGGATCCGGATGCGCCGGCAAACACTTATTCAGCAAGTTTTCTGCTGTCGCGCCAGGAGTTTTCCAAAACTTTCCGCCAATAACGATAAGTCGAGCTGCGACATTCTGTCGATCAGGGCCGGTCGATGCGGGCGATGAGCGGCCGGACCTTGAGGCGGGGTGCGAATGCCGCGCCGGCCCGCAGCGCCTCGCGCCGCACCACGTCGCCGGCCCGGGCCTGCCGGGCGCCCATGAGCGCGTCGAGCCGGCCGACGACCCGGCCGGTCCAACCCGAGGCGGGGCGGTGGAGGCGGCCGAGGCCGGTCTCCGGCCGGGCGGTGCCGATGAAGCGGTCGAGGGTGCGGATCCAGCCTTCGGCCGGAACGTCCCCGGCTTCCAGGCACAGCACCCAATCCCGTCGCGCCTGCGCGGCCCCGGCCCCATAGGGATCCCTGCCCCGGTGGAGCACCAGGGCTGCCCCGGTCGCGTCCGCGATGGCTTCCGCCGCGTCGCTCTCCCGGCCGGTCACGATCACGGCGTCGCCGACCAGACCGCCGGCCACGCCCGACACCAACACGCTGAGCGTGTCGGCGAGGCGATCGATCGCGTCCGGATCGGCCGGGTCGGCCAGGTAGGTCACCGCGGAGAGCATCTGCGCGCCCATAGACGATTCTGCGCGGCGGTAAACCGGGCGTCGTCGTCTCGCCCGGGCGCCGGGGCGTTTGCCTGAAATTAAGGCGTCGGCGTCGCGTTGTTCGCGCTATGTTCCACGTGAAACACGGGGCGGCGCGCATGGCTAAGATTCCGAACGGCTCGACACCCGTCGCACCGGTGCGACTGGGATCGAGCACGCTGCCCCCGGAGGCCCGACGCGGCCGCGGTGCCACGGCGAACCCGACAGGCCGGTACGAGACGGCGATGCGCGAGGTCTTCCGGGACCCCGATTGGGAGCCCGATGAACCCGCCACCCTGCGCACGCAGGTGACCCTGGAGCGGGCCACGCGGATCATCGCCCGCAATACCTCGCCGGACATCCCGTTCGATCGCTCGGTGAACCCGTATCGCGGCTGCGAGCACGGCTGCATCTACTGTTACGCGCGCCCGACCCATGCCTGGCTCGGCCTTTCGCCCGGCCTCGATTTCGAATCCCGGATCTTCGTCAAGCCCGATGCCGCCAAGCTGCTCGCGCGCGAGATCGCCGCGCCCGGCTATCAGCCGGAGACGATCGCGCTGGGGACCGCCACCGATCCCTACCAGCCGGTGGAGCGGGAGCACCGGATCACCCGGGCGGTGCTGGAGGTGCTGCAGTCCGCGCGCCACCCTGTCGGAATCACCACGAAGTCCGACCTCGTTCTGCGCGACCTCGATATCCTGGCCGAGATGGCGTCGGACAACCTCGTGCTCGTGGCGGTGTCGCTGCCGACGCTGGAGCCGCGCCTTGCCCGCCTGCTCGACCCCAGAGCGCCGCGGCCGGAGAAGCGGCTGGCCGCGATGCGGCGCCTGTCCGAGGCCGGCGTGCCCGTCATGGTCAACGTCTCGCCGATCATCCCGGGCCTGACCGACCACGAGATCGAGGCGATCCTCGCCAGAGCCCGCGATCATGGCGCCAGCCGCATCGGCCATGCCCTGCTGCGCCTGCCCGGTGAGGTCGCCGACCTCGTCTCCGACTGGTTCTCCGAGCATTACCCCGAGCGCCGGGCCCGGGCCTTCGCGCTGCTGGCGCAGGCCCGGGGGGGCCGCGAGAACGATCCCCGCTTCGGCCACAGATTCCGCGGGGAGGGGGCCTATGCCGAGATGATCGGCCGGCGGGTCCGTCTCGCGGGCGGGCGGTTCGGCTTCGCGTTCGGGCGCATGGCGCTGAACACGGCGGCGTTCCGCAAGCCCGGGGCGCAACTTGCCCTGTTCTGAAGCTCTCAGGCGCCGCGATCGCCGTACCGATGCGGGCGGCTCGAAACGGGGCCTTCGTTTATGACTTCGGCCTGCCGCTGGCTTCAAGCTTCGGAGAGCCGGATTCGGCCGACAGCCGCGTCATCGTCGGGCGTCGGTCGAGATGTATTTGAAAGTCGTGACGAACAATGATCCTGAACCAGGCACGCGGGCTGATGACGTGTGTCATGAAACCGAGATGAAAACGTCATGTTCTGGATCCAGAGAGGCTATTACGCCGTAAGATCTCTGGATTTGTTCCAGATCAAGATCGAAATTCGCCCGGCGCCGCATCAAAACCATGATGGAATCGACGCCGATGTCTCGTGGGCAACCCTTAACATTTGCCGGGTTCGAACTCACAACCCTCACGATCGGCAAGATCCTGTGCGCGACCTTGTTCTCATTGAGCGCCATGCTGATCGCCTCGGAGGTGTCCACCCTTCGCGAAGCCCAGGTGCAGGCGGATCGGAGCCACCGTGTGGTGGCTTTGACCGAGGCGAGCCGGACGCTTCTCAAGGATCTCCTGGCCATCCGCATGGAGCGGGGCCGCACGCTCCAGGCCCTGAAGGCCGCCGACCCCATTCCCGCGAAGGACGTGGCGCTGATCGCCACACAGCGCACCACCATCGCGGGCGGTCTCGAGCGGCTCGCGACGCTCGCCCGGGCGGTGGATGCGCCCTCGCTGGTGGCGAAGGTCGCGCCGCTGCAGCGGGCCTACGAGGCCACGCTCAAGCTGCGCCCGCAGGTCGATGCCGCCCTAGCGGTCCCGGCGGGGCAGCGACCCCCCGGCACGCTGCCCGCCATCGCGGAGGCCTCCCAGGCGCTGCTCGACGCGTTCCTGGCCACAAACGACGCGGTCGACGCTGCCATCCCCCGCGGCGACGCCACCCTCGCGCATTACCTCGACCTCAAGCGCGCGGCCTGGGCCTCGCGGGCCATGATCGGCGGCGTGGTCGTCCGGATCGAAGCTGCCGTCGCCGCCGGAACCTCGTGGACTCAGGGTGACATCGTCGCCGCGGCCGAGGAGCGCGGGCGGCTGGCTGCCGCCTGGGCCGACGTCGTGGCGGCCGCCGCCGACGAGACCTCGGATGTGGTCCGGGCCGCCTTCCGCAAGGCCAAGGCCGACAATTTCGAGGGTGAGGCCGAGGCGCGCCGCAAGGCCGCCACGGAGGCCCTCACACAGGGGCGGCCGACCGGGCTCTCCATCGACGCGCTGCGCATCCGCCACACCGCCGAGGTCAACACGATTTCCGACCTGGCGAGCGCGGCCCTCGACGCGCTGGTGGACCGAGCCCAGGCGTTGACCGACGAGGCGCGCGCCGCCCTGCTGCGGACCGCGCTGTTCCTGCTCGCCGCTCTCCTGCTGACCGGCGTCGGCACGCTGGTCGTGGTCCGACGCGTGCTGCTGCCGATCCGCAGGATGACCGATGCCATGCGGGCGCTGGCCGCGGGCGATGCATCCGTCATGGTCCCGGCTCGGAAGCACCAAGACGAGATCGGCGCCATGGCCGCCGCCGTGCAGGTGTTCAAGGACAACCTCATCCGGGCCCGCCAGCTCGAGGGCGAGGCGGACGAGGCTCGCCGCGCCGCCGAAGACCAGCGCCGCGCGGACATGTCCCGCATGGCCGAGACCTTCGAGGCGGCTGTCTCCGGCATCGTCACCCAGGTCTCGTCCGCCGCGACCGAACTGCAAGCCACGGCCTCCCAGATGACTGCGAGCGCGCAGGAGACCGCGAGCCAGTCCGGCGCGGTGGCGGCGGCGGCGGAGCAATCGGCCTCCAACGTCAGCACCGTGGCGAGTGCCGCCGAGCAACTCGGCAGCAGCGTCGCGGAGATCGGCCGCCATGTGCAGGGCTCGACCGTCCTGGCCCAGCGGGCGGTCGGCGAATCGGACCAGACCGCCACCCTCGTGTCCGAGCTGAGCGCCGCCGCCGCCCGGGTCGGCGACGTCGTGCAGCTGATCGCCTCGATTGCCGCGCAGACCAACCTGCTGGCGCTCAACGCCACGATCGAGGCGGCCCGTGCCGGTGCAACCGGACGCGGCTTCGCCGTCGTGGCGGCCGAGGTGAAGGAACTCGCCGGCCAGACCGCCAAGGCGACCGAGGAGATCGCCAGCCAGATCGGCCGGATCCAGGGCGTCACCGGCGAGGCGGTCAGGGCGATCGAGACGATCACCGGTCGGATCCGGGAGATTGACACGGTCGCGACGACGATCGCGGCGGCGGTGGAGCAGCAGGGCGCGGCGACCCGGGAGATCGTCCGCAACGTCACCCAGGCGACCGCGGGCACGCAGGAGGTCACGGGCAACATCGCCGGGGTGGCGCAGGCCGCCGAGCAGACCGGCGCCGCGGCCGAGCAGGTCCTGGCCTCCGCCACCGGGTTGTCGCGCCAGTCCGAGCAACTCGCGGCCGAGGTGGATCGCTTCCTGGCCAACGTCCGGGCCGCCTGAGCGCTGACGGGCCGCCGTCGCGACACGCCGAAGTCTTTGTCTCGGGCTTGGACACCGGTTGCGAGACCTGATCCGACCGGCGTGTTCAGCGCGGCGAAGTAAAGCGGACATTGATCCGCTGCGGTCGAGTCAAAGGTTCGTTTGTCGGTTCGCTGATTTACTTCGGCAGGAAGATAAATAGCCGCCGTCCTGCAGGATTTTTCATCATAAATTCATCGTTGACTGACGCAAGACTCAAGATAAATAAGCGAAAAGATTGCGAGATTGAGGATTTGAGATGCGTCTACCAAAAAACCTGTCCGATTGGGTGCTGGTCATGCTTGGACTGATCATAGTCTTGATCGGTCTGTTTTTGGCTGGCGGTGGTGCATACTTGGTATGGCTCGGCGGCAGCTGGTATTTCGCGGCCATGGGCGCCGCGATGCTCGTCTCCGGCGTTTTGGTTGCTCGACGTCGGCGTGCCGGGGCGCTGCTTTACGGCGGGGCGTTCATCCTGACCGGGATCTGGGCGGTCTGGGAGGTCGGGTTCGCGTTCTGGCCGCTGGTCTCGCGCCTGTTCGCCCTCGCCGTCCTCGCCTGCGTCGTCGCCCTGTTCGCACCGCTGCTCGATCGATCCGGCAGCGGCGTGTGGCGCCGGGCATCCCTGGGCCTCGCCACCGCGCTGGCGCTGGCCCTGGTGGCAGCCACGCTACGCGCCTTTCAGCCGGTGCCGATCATTACCGCGACCGAGATCCCGGACGTGCACCCGGCCACGCAGGCGGGGCCGCAGGTCGACTGGACGGCCTGGGGCAACACAAACGGCGGCACCCGCTTCGCCGGGCTGACGCAGATCGACGCCACCAACGTCGCCAAGCTGCGGCCGGCCTGGACCGTCCGCACCGGCGACATCGCCGTCAGCAACGGCTTCGGGGCGGAGGACCAGACCACGCCGCTCCAGATCGGCGACACCGTCTACGTCTGCACGCCGAACGACATCGTCGTCGCCCTCGACGCCGACACCGGCACGCAGCGCTGGCGCTACGACCCGAAGGCGAGTGCGCCGCAATGGCAGCGGTGCCGCGGGCTCGGCTATCACGACGCCGGCGCAGGCGAGGGTGGGAAGGTCTGCCCCCGCCGCCTGCTGCTCGCCACGATCGATGCGCGCCTGATCGCGCTGGACGCCGCCACCGGCCAGCCCTGTGCCGATTTCGGCACGGACGGCACGGTCGATCTCAAGGCCGACATGGGCGAGGTCAAATCCGGCTTCTACACGCAGACCGCCGCACCGCTGATCGCCGGCGACCTCGTGGTGGTCGGCGGCCGGGTCGCCGACAACATCGAGACCGGGGAGCCCGGCGGCGTGGTCCGCGCCTACGCTGTCGGCACCGGCGACCTGCGCTGGGCCTGGGATCCGGGCAACCCGGTGACCACGCGCCTCCCGCCTCCCGGTGAGACCTATACGCGGGGTACGCCGAACGTCTGGACCAGCATGGCCTACGACTCGGCCCTGGGCCTGATCTACGCGCCCACCGGCAACGCGACGCCCGACTTCTTCGGCGGCCACCGGACAGCCCAGGACGATGCCACCAACTCGTCGATCTTCGCCCTCGACGCGGCGACCGGGCGGCCGCGCTGGCACGTCCAGCTCGTGCACAAGGATCTGTGGGACTTCGACGTCCCGGCCCAGCCGGCCCTCTACGACCTGCCGGACGGGAAGGGTGGCACCGTGCCGGGGCTGATCGCGGCGACCAAGCACGGCCAGATCTTCCTGCTGAACCGCGAGACGGGCGCCCCGATCGCGCCGATCACCGAGCGGCCGGTCCCGCAGGGCAGCGTGCCCGGCGAGCGCTATGCGCCGACGCAGCCCCACTCGGACATGCCGTCGATCGGCGCCGAGACCCTGACGGAAGCCGACATGTGGGGGGCGACGCCCTTCGACCAGCTCCTGTGCCGGATCCAGTTCAAGGCCATGCGCCACGAGGGGACCTTCACCCCGCCGGGCTTCGACACCGCCCTCCAGATGCCGGGATCGCTCGGCGGCATGAACTGGGGCAGCACCGCCATCGACATGACGCGGGACTACCTGATCGTGAACGACATGCGGCTGGGCCTGTGGAACCGGCTGATCCCCAGGGAGCAGGTCGAGACCGGCAAGGCCGCCGGCACCGAGATGGGCCTGTCGTCCATGCGCGGCACGCCCTACGTCTCCCTCCGGAACCGCTTCGTGTCGGCGCTGAACATCCCGTGCCAGAAGCCGCCGTTCGGCACGCTGACGGCCATCGACCTGAAGGCCCGCCGCATCGCCTGGCAGGTCCCGCTCGGCACGGTGGAGGATACCGGGCCGCTGGGGATCAAGATGCACCTGCCGATCCCGATCGGCCTGCCCTCGCTCGGCGGTTCGCTGGTGACCGGCTCGGGCCTGATCTTCTTCGCCGGGACGCAGGATTATTACCTGCGGGCGTTCGAGGCCGGGACCGGCCGCGAGGTCTGGAAGGGCCGCCTGCCGGTGGGCAGCCAGGGCGCGCCGATGACCTACCGGTCCCCGAAGACGGGCCGCCAATACGTCGTGATCACGGCCGGCGGTGCCCGCCAATCGCCTGACCGCGGCGATTACGTGGTCGCCTACGCGCTGCCGGCCGAAGCCGGATCGAAGTGATCCGGTCCGCCCTGGGTCACGACGGGGTTTCCAAAGGGCTCAGTCCTTTGGCTGGGTTCGGGGGCGGAGCCCCCGAGGCCCGCAGGGTTCCACCCTGCACCCGCACAAGGTCTCGACCTTTTGAACCCTAGCCGAACCCGCGGGTGAAGCTGAGGCGGTGGTGCGGGCTTCGGCCCAACGCCGTCAGGCCGGCCCGGTGCAGGGCCGTGCCGTAGCCGACGTTGCGCTCCCAGCCGTAGCCCGGGTGGCGCTCGGCCAGCCGGCGCATCAGGTCGTCTCGGAAGACCTTGGCGACGATCGAGGCGGCAGCGATCTGCGGCACGAGGCCGTCGCCGCCGATGACGGCCCGGCCCGGCAGGCCCGGCAGGGCGTCCCGGCCATCGACCAGGACCGGCGCCGCGACCCCGAGGCGCGCCACCGCCCGCGCCATGGCGTCGAGGGTTGCGGCGCGGATGTTGATGCGGTCGATCAGGGCCCGGGAGCCCGCCGCCACGGCGACCCGGGCATGGGTCCGGATCAGCGGCGCCAGATGCGCGCGGACTGGTTCGGGCACGCGCTTGCTGTCGTCGAGGGCTGCCAGCAGGGCCGGTGGGATCGCCGCGGGGTCGAACCAGACCGCCGCCACCACCACGGGGCCGCACAGCGCGCCGCGCCCGACCTCGTCACAGCCGATCACCGCGGGGTAATCCGCGGCCCGGGCCGGATCGAACGGTGGGGTGAGGGCGGGTTGTGTTCGTTTCGCGGACGGCTGTTTCTGAACGGGCATGATGGCGCCGTCCTGCCATCTGGCGCCGCCGCCGTCACGGCTCAGGCGGCGTTCCGGGTGCTCCGCTCGCCGCCATGCGCCTCGATGATGTTGCCGAAGAACTGGTCGGCGCTGACGTCCCAGCCGCGGCGCAGCGCCTCCTGCCTGCACTCGGCCCGGGACAGGCGCAGCGCCGCGAGGGCCGCCGCACGCAGGTCCTGGTCCAGGATGCCGACCCGGGTCCCGCTCAGCACGTCGTTGGGGCCGGGCACCGGGAAGGCCGCGATCGGCAGGCCGCTGGCCATCGCTTCCAGCAGCACGATGCCGAACGTGTCGGTGAGGCTCGGGAACACGAAGGTGTCGCAGGCGGCGTAGACGGACGCGAGCGCTGCCCCGGTCCGGGTGCCGAGGAAGCGCGCCTCCGGGGCCAGGGCCTGCAGGCGCGCCCGGTCCGGCCCGTCCCCGACCACGACCTTCGTGCCGGGCAGGTCGAGGCTCAGGAAGGCCGCGAGGTTCTTCTCCACGGCAAGCCGGCCGACATACAGGAACAGTGGCCGGGGCAGGCCGGCGAGGTCCGCCGGCGGCGGCTCGCCGGGGGGCGGCCGGCCGGAACCGCTCGGTGTCGACCCCGCGGGTCCAGCGCATCAGCTGGGAGAAGCCTCTCGCCTCCAGTTCCGCCTGCAGAGAGACGGTGCTGACCATGGTCCCGCGGGCCGCCCCGTGGAAGCGGCGCAGATAAGCGTAGGACCACGCCTCCGGCACCGGGAGGCGGGCGGCGAGGTATTCCGGAAACCGGGTGTGATAGCTCGTGGTGAACGGCAGGTCGTTGGCCAGGCAGTGCCGCCGGGCCGCGAAGCCGATGGGTCCCTCGGTGGCGATGTGGACGTGGCTCGGGCGTTCGGCCGCCCAGCGCTCCGCCACCCGGTCCCGCCCGGCCAAGGCGAGGCGGATCTCCGGGTAGCCCGGCAGGGGCAGGGAGCGGAAATCGGCCACCGAGAGCAGGGCCGTCTCGAAGCCGTGCTCGGGCGCCCGGCGGACCATCTGCTCCAGGGAGCGGACCACGCCGTTGACCTGCGGATGCCAGGCGTCGCTGGCGATGAGGAGCTTCACGCGTGGGGTCCTCACGCCACCGCGCGCCGGCCGTCCACCGGCCGCGGCGCAGCTTCGGCCTCGCGGGCCCGCAGGATGCTGGGATAATGCAGCACCTCGATCCGGCCGTCGTAATGCTCGATCAGGCCGGTGCAGGATTCAACCCAGTCGCCGGTGTTCAGGTAGCGCAGGTCGCCAATCGCCCGGTCGGCGGCGTGGTGGATGTGCCCGCAGATCACCCCGTTCGCGCCCTGGCGGCGAGCCTCCTCGGCCAGGATGGTTTCGAACCGGCCAATGAAGCTAACGGCGTTCTTCACCCGCAGCTTCGCCCAGGCCGACAGCGACCAATAGGACAGGCCGGCCCGCCGCCGGATCCGGTTGATCACGGTGTTGAGAGTCAGCGCCAGGGTGTAGGCGCCGTCGCCCAGATGGGCGAGCCAGGGCGAGTGCCGCACCACCATGTCGAACTGGTCGCCGTGGATGACCAGGTAGCGCCGCCCGTCGGCCGCCTCGTGGATCGCGGTCTCGGCGATCTCGATGCCGCCGAAATTCGTGCCCACGTAGTCCCGCAGGAACTCGTCGTGGTTGCCCGGCAGGTAGACGATCCTGGTGCCCTTGCGGACCTTGCGCAGAAGCTTCTGGACGACGTCGTTGTGCGCCTGCGGCCAGTACCAGCCGGAGCGCAGCTGCCAGCCGTCCACGATGTCCCCGACCAGGTAGACCGTGTCGGCGTCGTAATCCCTCAGGAACGACAGAAGGAGGCCGGCCTGGCAGCCGCGCGTCCCGAGATGCAGGTCGGACAGGAACAGCGTCCGGACCCGGACCGGCATCTCCTCATCCTCGGCCACGTCACCCTCCCGGCGGTCGAACGGTGCCGGGATCCAGAGCGCGATCACGTCTCAGTTTGATGACGCGGGCTTGAATCGCTGTGGGGTGTCTTGGTGCGCCGCAACGGAAGTTCTCAAGTTCCGATAGCTGACGTTGCGATGCACAAAAAATTTTTTTACCGAGATCCCGAAGTTTTTCCGGTTTTGCTTCCCAGCTTCGCCGCCTCATAATACCAGGCGACCGGTGGCTCGGCGTGAGCCGGGCCGGACGCGTATAGGAAGGCGGCGAGGGCGGCCAGGGTGCCTTGAGACGAGGCGCCGTAGACCGGGACGGCATTTCGGAGGCGACCGGCGCGGGGGCGCGCCGCGACGCGAGCGGCAAGACGCCGCCTGCCGCTCCGCTGAGCCCTCCGATCCACGGATGACACGGATGGCGTTCGGGGGAGTTGCGGCCCGTACCGCGCCCGCCGGCACCGCGTGCAGGAAGCTCGAGAAGGCCGCCGAAGGCGCCGAGAACGTTTGAACAAACCAGCGCGGGTCCGCCCGCGCGCAACAGAGTTTTTGGAGGAAACACCATGGCCGCAACCCGGCGCCCCGGTCGCAACCATCTCTTCATCCCGGGCCCCACGAACATCCCGGATCGCGTCCTGCGCGCGATGCACGTGCCGTCCGAGGATCACCGCTCGCCGAGCTTTCCCGAGCTGGTGAAGCCGCTGCTGCAGGATTCCAAGATGGTGTTCGGCTCGACCGCCGGAACCGTCATCCTGTTCCCGTCCTCGGGCACCGGCATCTGGGAATCGGCGCTGTCCAATACCCTGTGCCGCGGCGACAAGGTGCTCACCTCCCGCTACGGCCAGTTCAGCCACCTCTGGGTCGACATGGCCCAGCGCCTCGGCCTCGACGTGATCGTCCAGGACGAGGACTGGGGCGCCGGCGCCGATCCGCAGAAGATCGGGGAGGCCCTGCGCGCCGACAAAGATCACGCCATCAAGGCCGTGATGGTGGTCCACAACGAGACCGCAACGGGCGTCACCAGCGATATCGGCGCGGTGCGCAAGGCGATCGACGCCGCCGGCCACCCGGCGCTGCTGTTCGTGGACGGCATTTCGTCGATCGGCTCGCTGCCGTTCAAGATGGACGAATGGGGCGTCGACTGCGCCATCGCGGGCTCGCAGAAGGGCTTCATGCTCCCGGCCGGCCTCGGCCTGATCTGCATCAGCCCGAAGGCGCTTAAGATCGCCGAGGGCGGCACCGGCCGGAACGACCGGCTCGGCCACGCCTACTTCGCCTGGAAGGACCAGCTGGCCGCCAACGCCACCGGCTACTTCCCCTACACCCCCGTCCTGCCGCTGCTCTACGGCCTGCGCGAGGCCCTGGCGATCGTGAAGGAGGAGGGGCTGGAGAACGTCTACCACCGCCATCACGTGCTCGCCGAGGCGACTCGTCAGGCGGTGGCGGCATGGGGCCTCAAGACCTGCGCCAAGGAGCCGAAGTGGAACTCCGACACGGTCACGGCGATCGTGGTCCCGGAGGGCGCCGACGCCGCCAAGGTGATCAGCCACGCCTACGAGCGCTACAACCTCTCGCTGGGTGCCGGCCTGTCGAAAGTCGCTGGCAAGGTGTTCCGTATCGGCCACCTGGGCGACCTGAACGAGCTGTCGCTGCTGGGTGCCATCGCGGGCGCCGAGATGGCCATGATCGATTGCGGCATCAAGGTCACGCCGGGCTCCGGCGTCGCCGCCGCCTCCAGCTACCTGCGCGAGAATCCGCTTCACAAGGCGTGATTGATGCACGCTGCCGGGGCGGGGCCGGGTTGCCGGCCCCGCCCCGGCGCGCAAGTAAGAACAAGAATCCCGAGGAAGTCGCCCGTTGCCCGAGAGGGGATCTATGACCAAGAAGATCGTGTTCCTGGACCGTGAGTCCCTCGACGCGACGGTCCGACCGTTCAACTTCCCGCACGATTACGTCGAGCACGAATCGACCTGGACGCCGGAGGACACGGTGTCCCGCCTCCAGGGCGCCGAGATCGCGCTGATCAACAAGGTCCCGATGCGGGCCGAGACCCTGAAGCAGCTCCCCGACCTGAAGCTCATCGCGGTGGCCGCCACCGGCACCGACGTGGTCGACAAGGCCCAGGCCAAGGCCCAGGGCATCACGGTCGTCAACATCCGCAACTACGCGTTCAACACTGTGCCCGAGCACGTAGTCGGGCTGATGTTCGCGCTCCGCCGGGCGATCGTGCCCTACGCCAACTCGGTTCGGCGCGGCGACTGGGCGAAGTCCACGCAGTTCTGCTACTTCGACTACCCGATCTACGACATCGCCGGTTCGACGCTCGGCATCGTCGGCTACGGAGCGCTCGGCAAGTCGATCGGCAAGCGCGCCGAGGCGCTGGGCATGAAGGTCCTGGCCTACGACGTGTTCCCGCAGGACGGCCTGGTCGATTTCGAGACGATCCTGACGCAGTCCGACGTGATCACGCTGCATGTTCCGCTCACCCCCGACACCAAGGGGATGATCGGCGCCGCCGAACTCAAGCGGATGAAGAAGAGCGCCATCCTGATCAACACCGCCCGGGGCGGTCTGGTGGACGAGGCCGCGCTGCTGGCCGCGCTGAAGGACGGCACCATCGCGGGCGCGGGCTTCGACGTGGTCGCGCAGGAGCCGCCGAAAGACGGCAACATCCTGTGCGAGGCTGACCTGCCGAACCTGATCGTGACCCCGCACGTCGCCTGGGCCAGCAAGGAGGCGATGCAGATCCTCGCCGATCAGCTCGTCGACAACGTCGAGGCGTTCGTCGCCGGCAAGCCGCAGAACGTGGTCGAGGCTTGAGACGCGGCGGCTGACGTCACGGCCCGTCATTCCGGGGCGCCGCAGGCGTGCCCGGGATCCAGATCCGCCGACGACGCTAGACCTCGCTCAACCTGCGGTTCTCGGTCCCGGGCTTTGCCGCGCGGCCCCGGGATGACAGGGCGAGTGCATTGAACACGTGATGCCCGCGAACCGGGCAGAGGAATGAAAACATGAAGAAGCTGCTGTTCCTGTTCGACACCGATGCGATGCCGAACGTGTTCGACACGGTGGTCGGCTACGACGGCGGTGCCGACCACATCACCGGCTACGGCGGCGTGACCCCGGAGAATGTCGGCGCCCTGGTCGACGGCACGATCTACACCCGCGGCGGCTCCGAGAAGAAGTCGACGGCGATCTTCGTCGGCGGCGGCAGCATGGCGGCCGGCGAGGAACTGTTCACCGCCGTCAAGAAGCGCTTCTTCGGCCCGTTCCGGGTCTCGTGCATGCTCGATTCGAACGGCTCCAACACCACGGCCGCCGCGGGCGTCGCCCTGGTGGCCAAGGCCGCCGGCTCGCTCCAGGGCAAGACGGCCGTCGTCCTGGCCGGCACCGGCCCGGTGGGCATGCGCTCCGCCGCGCTTCTGGCCGGCGAGGGCGCGGACGTGACCATCGCGGGCCGCGCGCTGGACAAGACCCAGGCCGCCGCCGAGCAGATCAACAAGCGCTTCAAGGTCAACGTGAAGGCCGCCGCGACCCCCGACGAGGCCTCGCGCATCGCGCTCGTGAAGGGCAAGAACCTCGTGTTCACCGCCGGCGCCATCGGCGTCGAGCTGCTGCCGGAGGCCGCCTGGGCGCAGGACTCGGCGATCGAGTTCGTGGCCGACTACAACGCGCAGCCCCCGACCGGCGTCGGCGGCATCGACGTGATGGACAAGGGCAAGGATCGCAACGGCAAGAAGGCGTTCGGCGCCCTCGGCATCGGCGGCCTGAAGCTCAAGCTGCACCGGGCCTGCGTGGGCCAGCTCTTCGAGAGCACCGAGCAGGTGCTCGATGCCGAGGAGATCTACGCGCTCGCCAAGAAGATGGCCTGACGAGAGGGACGCCCATGTCGGACACGCAGCAGGCGCCCGAGACGGCGACCATCCAGACCTTCCTGACGGAACTCGCGAGCGCCGCTCCGACCCCTGGTGGCGGCGGTGCGGCCGCGATCTCCGGCGCCATGGGGGCAGCCCTGGTGTCGATGGTCTGCAACCTGACCATCGGCAAGAAGAAGTATGTCGAGGTCGAGGCCGAACTGAAGGACGTGCTCGCCCGGTCCGAGGGCCTGCGGGTCGTCCTGACCGGCATGATCGGCGAGGACGTCCAGGCGTTCGATGCCGTCATGGGGGCCTACGGCCTGCCCAAGGGCACCGACGACGAGAAGGCGTCGCGCGCCGCGGCGATCCAGTCCGCGCTCCGCACGGCCACCGACGTGCCGCTCGCCTGCTGCCGGGCCTGCCGCGCGGTCATCGATCTCGCCGCGATCACCGCCGAGAAGGGCAATCTCAACGTCGTCTCGGACGCCGGCGTGGCGGTCCTGTCGGCCTATGCGGGCCTGCGCAGCGCGGCGCTCAACGTCTACGTCAACGCCAAGGGGCTCGAGGACCGGGAGTTCGCGGACGAGCGGCTCCGGGAACTCGAAGGCCTGCTCGGCGAGGCGGGAGCGCTGAGCGAGAAGGTCTACGAGGTGGTGAAGGCCAAGGTGAACTGAAACGCGCCGCATCCGCCGCCGCGGACGCAAGTGGTTCGACAGTCGAGGCCGGGTGCATCACGCGCCCGGCCTCGCTGTTTTTCTGCGATGCTGCATTGCAATAGTGGATGCGATTCCTACCGCATCCGCGAAAAAGCCGGCCTGAACCCGCGGCTCAAAAAATTTGACGGGCGTAATCTTCCCACTCAACTAAAGTAGACAGCGTCAAACGGCGGCAACGACCGCGGAGGAGGCGCCGAATGGACGTCCACGAGTACCAAGCCAAGGAGCTGCTCGCGAGCTTCGGTGTGGCGGTCCCGAAGGGCGCCATCGCGTTCAGCCCGGATCAAGCGGTCTATGCCGCCACCGAACTCGGCGGCTCGTTCTGGGCCGTGAAGGCCCAGATCCACGCCGGCGCACGCGGCAAGGCCGGCGGAATCAAGCTGTGCCGGACCTACAACGAGGTCCGCGACGCAGCCAAGGAGCTTCTGGGCAAGCGCCTCGTCACGCTCCAGACCGGACCCGAGGGCAAGCCTGTCCAGCGCGTCTACGTCGAGACCGCCGATCCGTTCGAGCGCGAACTCTACCTCGGCTACGTGCTGGACCGGAAGGCCGAGCGCGTACGCGTCATCGCCAGCCAGCGCGGCGGCATGGACATCGAGGAGATCGCCGCCAACGAGCCGGAGGCGCTGATCCAGGTCGTCGTCGAGCCGGCGGTGGGCCTGCAGCAATTTCAGGCCCGGGAGATCGCCTTCCAGCTCGGCCTGAACATCAAGCAGGTCTCGGCCGCGGTGAAGACCATCATGAACGCCTACCGGGCGTTCCGCGACTGCGACGGCACCATGCTCGAGATCAACCCGCTGGTCGTCACCAAGGACGACCGGGTGCTGGCCCTCGATGCCAAGATGTCCTTCGACGACAACGCGATGTTCCGCCGGCCGGGCATCGCCGACATGCACGACCCGTCGCAGGGCGATCCCCGCGAGGCGCAGGCCGCCGAGCACAACCTCAGCTATATCGGGCTGGAGGGTGAGATCGGTTGCATCGTCAACGGCGCCGGTCTCGCCATGGCGACCATGGACATGATCAAGCACGCGGGCGGTGAGCCGGCGAACTTCCTGGATGTCGGCGGCGGCGCCTCCCCGGAGCGGGTCGCCACGGCGTTCCGGCTGGTGCTCTCGGACCGCAACGTCAAGGCGATCCTGGTCAACATTTTCGCCGGCATCAACCGCTGCGACTGGGTCGCCGAGGGCGTCATCCAGGCCGCCCGGGAGGTCAAGATCGATGTACCGCTGGTGGTGCGGCTCGCCGGCACGAACGTCGAGGCGGGCAAGAAGATCCTGGCCGACAGCGGCCTCGACCTGATCACCGCCGACACCCTGTCGGACGCGGCCCGCAAGGCGGTCGACGCCTGCGACGCCGCCAAGAAGAACCGCTGAGGGGACACCACGCCATGAGCATCCTCATCGACGAGACCACCCCGATCATCGTCCAGGGCATCACGGGCGACAAGGGCACCTTCCACGCCAAGGAGATGCTCGAATACGGCACGAACGTCGTCGGCGGCGTCACGCCCGGCAAGGGCGGCCGAACCCATCTCGGCCTGCCGGTGTTCAACACCGTCAAGGAGGCGGTCGCCGCCACCGGCGCCACCACGTCGATCACCTTCGTGGCGCCGCCCTTCGCGGCCGACGCCATCATGGAGGCGGCCGATGCCGGTCTGCGGCTGGTCTGCTCGATCACCGACGGCATCCCGGCCCAGGACATGATGCGGGTGAAGCGCTACCTGATGCGCTACCCGCGGGATCGCCGCACCATGGTGGTCGGCCCGAACTGCGCCGGCATCATCTCGCCCGGTAAGGCGATGCTCGGGATCATGCCCGGCCACATCTACCTCAAGGGCAATGTCGGCGTGATCTCCCGCTCGGGGACGCTCGGCTACGAGGCTGCCTCCCAGCTGAAGGAGCTGGGGCTGGGGATCTCGACCTCGGTGGGCATCGGCGGCGACCCGATCAACGGCTCGTCGTTCCTCGACCACCTCGCCCTGTTCGAGACCGACCCGGATACGGACGCGGTGCTGATGATCGGCGAGATCGGCGGCCCGCAGGAGGCCGAGGCCTCGGCCTGGATCCGGGACAACATGTCGAAGCCCGTGATCGGCTTCGTGGCGGGCCTGACGGCGCCGAAGGGCCGCCGCATGGGCCATGCCGGGGCGATCATCTCGGCGGCCGGCGACAGCGCCGCCGAGAAGGCCGAGATCATGCGCTCCTACGGCCTGACCGTGGCGCCGGATCCCGGCTCCTTCGGCCAGACCGTGGCCGACGTGCTCGCCCGGGCGGCGTGACGCCGCGCCCGATGCAAAGCGCGACGTCCTCCCTCTCCCCTCTGCGGGAGAGGGTGGGCCGGCCGTCAGGCCGGGTCGGGAGAGGGGCAGCGCGACGGTAGCGGGTTTCGCGCCCGTCACGCGCTGTCCGGAAGCGTCGCTCCCCTCTCCCGACCCGCTTCGCGGGCCACCCTCCCCCGCAGAGGGGGGAGGGAGTGCGTCGCGCCGACCTTTGAAAAAACGTGCGCCACGAGGTGGCTCCATGACCCGTACCCTCCACGCATCGCCCGGCCTCGCCGAGGCCAGCGCCTTCGCGCCTCCGGTGATCACCGGCACCGCGGCCGAGCAGGCCCTCGACATCCTGTTCCAGGCCCTGCTCGACGTCGCCCGTCGGCACGACCCCGATCTCGAGGCGGTGCTGCACGGCACGGCCGACATCTCTCGGTTCTCGCCGGAGATGCTGGCGCGCGCGCTTCAGGTGCAGGGCATCTGGTTCCACCTGATCTCGATTGCCGAGCAGAACACCGCGATGCGCCGACGCCGCCATGTCGAGCGGACGGAGGGGCGGGCCTCGCTGAGCGGCTCCTTCGCCAAGGTCTTTTCGGACGCCCGCGCCCAGGGCATCCCACCGGAAAAGATCCAGGCGCTGCTTAGCGACCTGCGCATCCGGCCGACGCTCACCGCGCACCCGACCGAGGGCAAGCGGGTGACCGTGCTGGAGAAGTTCCGGCGGATCTACCTGGTGCTGCGCGAGCTGGAGATGCCGCGCTGGACGGACCGCGAGCGCAACGGGCTGATGAACGAGCTGCGGGATCAGATCGAGCTGGTCTGGATGACCGGCGAGCTGCACCTGGAGAAGGCCACCGTCGAGCGGGAGGTCGCCTGGGGGCTGCACTTCTTCGACGAGACCCTGTTCGAGATGCTGCCCGAGACCATGGACACCCTCGAGGAGTCCCTGGCCGAGGCCTATCCCGGCACCCAGTTCCGGGTCCCGCCGTTCTTCCAGTTTGGCTCGTGGATCGGCGGCGACCGGGACGGCAATCCCTACGTCACCGCGGCGGTCACCCGGCAGGCCCTGCACCGCAACGCGCTGGCCTCGCTGAACCGCTACCGCGACGGCGTGCACGAGCTCGGCCGGACGCTCTCGCTCACCGAGCGCGCGCTGCCGCTGCCCGAGACGTTCCGCCGGGAACTCGACCGGCAGCTCGCCGAGAGCGGGCAGGCCCGGGCCATCGCCCGGCGCAATCCCGGCGAGCCGTATCGCCAGTATCTCACCTGCGTCCTGCGCAAGCTCGACGCCACCATCGCCCGCAACGAGGGCCAGCACCCGTCCGGCCCCGATTACGCCAGCGCCGACGGCCTGATCGAGGACTTGCGCACCCTGGAGCGCGGGCTGGACGACGCGAAGTGCGGGGCGCTCGGCCGCGATCTGGTCCGGCCGGTCCGCCGCATGGTCGAGATCTTCCGCTTCTCCACGGTCCGGCTCGACCTGCGCGAGAACACCACCCGGACCACCGACACGCTCCAGGCGCTCTGGCGCCAGCACAACGGCGACGGCGAGCCTCCGGCGCTCGGCACCGCGGCGTGGCGGCAGTGGCTCGACGCCGAACTGGTGCGGCCCCGGGATCCCGAGCGCTCCTTCGAGAACCTGCCCGACGCCGCCCGTGAGACGCTGGCGACCTTCGCGCTGGTCGCCGAGATGCGCGAAACCCTCGACCGAGAGGCGTTCGGCGCCTTCGTCCTGTCGATGACCCGCTCCGTGGAGGACGTGCTCGGCGCCTACCTGCTGGCCAAGGAGGCCGGCGTGTTCCTTGATGCCGCCGGCCCGGAGATCCGCCCTGAGATCTGCCCGCTCGCGATCGTGCCGCTGTTCGAGACCATCGACGACCTGCGCGCTGCCCCTGCGATCATGCGCGAACTCCTGACCGTTCCGGTGGTGCGCCGCTCGACCCGCTGGCAGGGCGGCGTCCAAGAGGTGATGATCGGCTATTCCGACTCCAACAAGGATGGCGGCTTCGTCGCCGCCAACTGGGAGCTGTACAAGGCGCAGAGCAAGCTCACCCGCCTCGGCCAGGAACTCGGCGTCGGCATCGCGTTCTTCCACGGCCGCGGCGGCTCGGTGAGCCGGGGCGGTGTGCCGACCCACCGGGGCATCATGGCCCAGCCGCCGGGCTCGATCCGCGGCCGGTTCCGCACCACCGAGCAGGGCGAGGTCGTCTCGTTCAAGTACGCCAACCGCGGCACCGCCGCCTACCAGATGGAGCTGCTCGCCGCCTCGGTGTTCGAGCACGCCCTGGCGGGCGACGGCGAGCGGGCGAGTGTCGGCCACGACGACGCCCTTGAGGCGTTGGCCGGCGCCTCGCGGGCGGCCTATGTCCGGCTCCTCCAGACCGACGGGCTGGTCGATTACTTCCAGTCGGCGAGCCCGCTCGACGAGATCGCGCTCCTGAATATCGGCTCGCGCCCGGCACGCCGGTTCGGCGCCCGCTCGCTCTCGGATCTCCGGGCGATCCCCTGGGTGTTCGCCTGGTCGCAGAACCGGCACGTGATCACGGGCTGGTACGGCGTCGGCTCGGGGCTCGCGAGCTTCCTCGAGGTGCGCGGCCCGGACGGCGAGGCGACTCTGAAGCGCCTGTTCCAGGAATCCCGCGTGTTCCGCCTCGTCCTCGACGAGGTCGAGAAGACCCTGATGATGGTCGATCTCGACATCGCCCGGGCCTATGCGGGCCTCGTCCAGGATGCGGGGGTCCGGGACCGGATCTTCTCGATGATCGAGGCCGAGTACGCGCTCACCCGCGAGATGGTGCTGCGGGTGAGCGGCGGAACCGAGCTGGCCGAGCGCTTCCCGCTGTTCCGCGACCGGCTGAAGGGCCGGCTGCCGACCATCAACCAGGTCGGCCGCGAGCAGGTCGAGCTGCTGGCCCGCTACCGGGCCGAGACCGACGAGGACCGGCGCGAGGCGGTGAAATCCGCCCTGCTCCTGTCGATCAACTGCATCGCGGTCGGCTTCGGCTCGACCGGGTGAGGTGGGGTGCACTGTCTGAGCCCGACACCTGACCCATCTTGTTCCCGGAGGGCGATCCCTACGCACCCCGGCGGCACCAGAACCGTCACCAGGAGAGAGAAACACCCATGAGCTTCACGCTGATCCAGCAGGCCAAGCCGCGCCTGCATCGCTCCGAACTCGCCGTCCCGGGCTCGAACCCGACCTTCATGGAGAAGTCGGCTCAGTCGACCGCCGACGTGATCTTCCTCGACCTCGAGGATGCGGTCGCCCCCGACGACAAGGAGAAGGCCCGCACCAACATCATCCAGGCTCTGAACGACCTGGATTGGGGCACCAAGACCATGATGATCCGCATCAACGGTCTCGACACCCACTACATGTACCGCGACGTGGTCGATATCGTCGAAGCCTGCCCGCGCCTCGACATGGTGCTGATCCCCAAGGTCGGCGTGCCGGCCGACGTCTACGCGATCGACGTGCTGGTCACCCAGATCGAGCAGGCCAAGAAGCGCGAGAAGCAGATCGGCTTCGAGGTGCTGATCGAGACCGCGCTCGGCATGGCCAACGTCGAGGCGATCGCCCAGTCCTCGAAGCGCCTCGAGGCGATGTCCTTCGGCGTGGCCGACTACGCCGCCTCGACGCGCGCCCGCTCCACGGTGATCGGCGGCGTCAACGCCGACTTCTCGGTGCTCACCGACAAGGACGAGGCCGGCAACCGCCAGACCCATTGGCAGGACCCGTGGCTGTTCGCCCAGAACCGCATGCTGGTGGCCTGCCGCGCCTACGGCCTGCGCCCGATTGACGGCCCGTTCGGCGATTTCTCCGATCCGGACGGCTACAAGTCGGCGGCCAAGCGCTGCGCCGCGCTGGGCTTCGAGGGCAAGTGGGCGATCCATCCCTCTCAGATCGACCTCGCCAACGAGGTGTTCACGCCGTCCGAGGCCGAGGTCACCAAAGCCCGCCGTATCCTGGAGGCCATGCAGGAGGCCGCCAAGGCCGGCCGCGGCGCCGTCTCCCTCGACGGCCGCCTGATCGACATCGCGTCGATCCGCATGGCCGAGGCGCTGATCGAGAAGGCGAATGCCATGAAGGCGTGAGGCCGCCTTTGCCCTTCCCCACGGGGAGGGGCGATTTGCCCTGCGTCGCGGCCGGCATGATCGGTCGCGACGCAAGACGTTCACGACACCCTCAGAACGGCTGCGTGTCCGGCAGCCGTGCCGCCGCCATCTCCGACGGGGTCGGATCGCGGTAGACCACGATCCCGTTCGACCGGTCGGCCGCGATCAGGCCGAGGCGACTGAACCCGTCGAGCCAGCCGTCCATCGGCCAGAAGCCGTGGCGGGTGTGGAAGCGGCCGGCGTTGGCGACGATGTCGCGGAAGTGCTGCAGCGGCGGATCGTAGCTCGCGTGGTGCTGGTGGTAGGCCCGCGGGCCGCCGAGGAACAGGATTGGCACCCCGGCCGCATCGGCCCGGAATGCCAGGTCGGTATCCTCGGCCCCGTAGCCGGAGAACGACTCGTCGAAGCCCCCGATCCGGTCGTAGGTCGCGGCACGCACCGCGAAGGCCAGGGACCAGAACAGGCCGGGCTGCGGTGCCGGTGCCACGAGGCCGGCCCCCGGGAAGGCGCGCACCGGGTGAGGATGGCCGAGCCGATGGAGGTCCCCCTCCCGCCAGCCATCAGTGACCGCGCCGGCCGGCAGGTAGCCGATCTCGC
Source organism: Methylobacterium sp. WL1 (assembly GCF_008000895.1). Classification (NCBI taxonomy): domain Bacteria; kingdom Pseudomonadati; phylum Pseudomonadota; class Alphaproteobacteria; order Hyphomicrobiales; family Methylobacteriaceae; genus Methylobacterium; species Methylobacterium sp. WL1. The sequence continues at coordinate 5,652,242 of NZ_CP042823.1, forward strand.
AGCAGATCAGGGCGTCATGCTCGGCCACTGCGCCCGACAGGCCGGCGACCAAGCCGTTCGACGGGATGCAATCGACGTCGAGGAAGATCAGCGTGTCGGTGCGGGCTGCCCGGCGCCCGACGTTGCGCGCAGCCGCAAGCGGCAGGCCGTCCCGTCGGAACGGGACGCGCGCGATGGGAAACGGCAGGTCCGGCAAGGGCGAGTCGTCGCCGCCGATCTCGACCACGATGCAGGCGTCTGGCGGGGCACCGCGCGCGAGGCCTTCGAGCAGACGGGCGAGATGCGCCCCCCGGCCTTTGTTCAGGGTGATGACCGTGGTGCTCACGCCGCGTCTCCGGCGCGCAGCACGTCGAGCCGGTACTTGTCGGTCCGGGCCTGATGCAGCAGCTCTGCGAACGGCGCGGCTTGCGCAATGAAGCTCTCGGCGGCCTCGTCGCCCGATTGCGGATAGTCCGTCTCGCCGATCCAGTGGACCAGCATCAGGTCGCCGCCGGGCTCGATCGCGTCGCCGGCACGCCGGACCAGCGCGGCGAGGTCGGGCGGGGCGAGGAAGTACAGGAACTCGGCCAGCACGATCAGGTCGAACCGGCCCTCCGGCCAGTCCGCCGGGAGCGCGCCCTGGCGGATCTCCACGCTCGGCCGGTCGGCACAGCGCGCGCGGGCCGCCTCGACCGCGGCAAGGACCGGATCGGCCGCGAGCAGCCTGTCGCAGCGCTCGGACAGGGCGCGGGTGAACACCCCGATCGCGCAGGCCGGCTCGAAGGCGGAGCGGTAGCGCGGCCTTGGCAGTGCCGCCAGCGTCGCGGCGTACTTGTCCCGCTCGTAGGCCGAGGTCGTGAACTTCCACGGATCCGGATCGCTGGCATAGATGCCGGCAAAGTAATCCTCCGGGAGGGTCTCGGTTCGCCGGCTCATGCGGGAATCCTGACGAAGCGCTCGTAGGGGCCGCAGAGCCGCGCGATCATGGCGGGCTCGAGGCGGAACCCCTGGGGATCGTCCGATATCAGGTCGGTGGTCTGCGATGCGTGCGCCGCCACCGCCCGGGTCTTGGTCTCGCGATGGGCCGAGACGTCCAGGCGCAGGCCATCCGGAGGCGGGCCGACCTCGGTCTCCGGCGGCAGGGTCCAGCCCCAGACCGGGTATTCGTAGACCACGACGCCCGGCATCTGCCGCCGGGCCAGTCCGACGATGGCGGCGGCCGCCTTGTGGTCGCAATGGGGATCGTGTCGCCAGGTCACGAAGACCGCGCCGGCACCGCACCGGGCCGCGGCCTGCACCACCGCGTGCGCCGCGGCTTCAGCCTCGGGGCCGTCGCTCGGCACATGCGCGTCGGGCAGGCGCAGAAAGGTCACGTCCGCCGCCGCGAGGCCGAGGATCGACACCGCCCGGAGCGTCTCCGCCTCGCGCAGGGTGCGCAGCGCCTCCGGCGGGTACACGCGGGAATGGGTGTGCGAGCCGCACCCGTCGCTCACGACCACGAGATGCACCGGCCGTCCCGCCGCGCGGGCCGCCGCGATCAGGCCGCCGCAGCCCAGGCTCTCGTCATCGGGATGGGGCGCGACCACGACAAGGCCGCCCCGCTCCACCAAGGTGGAGAGATCCGCCACCGGCAGCGCGTCGGAGGCGGTCAGGAAGGCGTCGGCCCGCATCAGCTTGTCCCCGTCGCGGAGGCGCCCGGGGCGCCGTTGCGGATCGTGGGGCTGGCGTGAACGGTCACGGATCGCTCCTGGGACGGCGAGCAGGTCTTGCCCTCCGGCTATCGGCCCCGGCGGCTGAACGCGCCATGAGCGGCGCCGTCCGCGGCGGGCTCTCTACCGATCGTTCTCCGTGGTGAGCGCGCCGAGCCGGACGCCCTCGTCGGCCTTGGCCTGGGCCGCCAGATGGACACCGGGATTCGGCACGTCGTCGAACACTGCGCCCGCCGTGCAGAGCGCGCTGCGCAGGGCCTCGATCTGCCCGCTCGGCGGGTCGCCGTAGCCGCTCTCGAAATCGCGCACGAACCGCTCGTCGAGGCCGACCTTGGCGGCGAGTTCCGCCTCGGACCATCCGAGCAGCCCCCGGGCCGCCCGCGACTGCGCCGAGCTCATCGCCAGCGTGCTCGCCCCGGCTTGGCCGCCCTCGTCCGATCCTGCCACGTCGTCCTCCACCCGTCGTTGGTCCCTTTCGGGATGATCGACAACGATATCGGTCGCCGATCGTTTCCGGGCACCGCGCGATGCGCCACGACCATAATTGTGCTGAAATTCCGTCGCATGCGCCGGAGTGTATGGATTCGGGGCGACCACGCCGTGCGACTCAGGGGGGAGTCGGGCGGCCGTCGCGTCCCCCGGATGGACGATGGACTGGGCGCCGTGCGCGCACGATGAGGGCGGAACGATGAGAGCGGTGCTGATCGCTACCCTGGCCTGTGCCGTGATGGCCGTGGACCTGACTGCCGCCACGCAGGCCCAAGCCCAGATGGGCGGCGGAGCGCCCACGGGCTTCGGCCGAGGCAACCGCCGCCCCGGCGGCGAGGAAGAGAAGAAGCCGCAATACGTGCCCGGCACGAAGGCGAGCGAGAAGATCTTCCCGCTCGACTCGACCTGGACGGCGGTGAGCCTCAACGGCAAGCCCTTCACCGGCGGCGACCGTCCGAGCTTCATCATCGACAAGCAGTACCGCGCCCGCGGCTACGGCGGTTGCAACACCTTCGCGGCGACCGCCTTCCCGCTCAAAGATCAGCACCTCGCGGTCGGTCCCCTCGCCCTCACCAAGAAGAGCTGCGACAAGGGTCTCGCGGCCACCGAGCAGGCGTTCTTCGTCGCCCTGCGCACCGCGGCGGTGTGGGACCTCGTCGGCTCCCAGCTGGTGCTGAAGAGCCCGAACGGCGAGCTGAAATTCGACCGGGCGCTCTGACCGCCCAATCTGCCCGGTCACTGGTCGTTTGAGCGGCAGGACGGTTCCTGACGTCTCCGCTCCTGGGGTTTCCGCCGACTCGGGCAACGCGGAATAGGGCGGGCCACGTCGGCCGGCTTAAGGCCGAATTCACCACGCTGCACGAACGCCGCCCACGATTCAGACGCCCTTGAGGGCGATCGGGATTTTCTCCTCGGGTATCGAGGAGACGGCGCATGGCAGTCGGTATCGGGTTGAGGGATCGGGTGCCGCTGCGCCCTGGCGTCTCGAGGCCTCTTCGCTTCACCGCGCCGCCCGCGATCCATTCCGGGGCGCTCTGGCTTGCTGCCGCTGCACCGATCCTGGCGACGGTGCTGCTGATCGCGCGGCTCGCCGCGTGACGGTCGGGAGCCGTGGCGCCCGCGTTGCCGGCACGTCGCGCTCACTCCGTGTCGCGCGTCTCCCGATCCTCGTCGCCGTCTGACGGCGCGGTCAGGTCGGCCGAGTCCCGGCCGTGCAACAGCACCGGCGGAAACAGGGCGGCCAATCCGGCCGCAACCCCGTACAGAATGGGATCCGCGTTCAGACCGGCATGCGGCGGGTTGAGATCGTCGTTGATCATGCTGTTTGCTTCCGGTCTCGCGCTTGCGCGAGTAACGGTCCGCGTTGTCGAGGTGACTCGTGAGCTGTTTGAGCACGGTCAATGCCGGGTTCCGCGTTTCGTTGCCGCAGGCCGACGTTTTTTTTCTCGGCGATGACTTCTGATCCTTCGTCTTGCCCGGATCGGATCATGCCGACATCTCAGCCGCGGCTTCGGAGAATCGGTCCGGATGTAGCGCCAGGGATCCGGCAGGCGGCTGGCACGACGCTGAGGATCACCGCGCTCGGGCAGCGCGCCCGGCAGGTCTCGGCGGCATCGATCTGATCGCCCCCGCAGGCATCCGCGAAGCAGAACGTCGCGAGGTCCTCGCAGGTGGCCCGAAAGCCGCTCCGTCGGACGCCATCGTGCCAGTCCGCCGCGTCGGCCGATTGCGCGAGCAGCAGGACGGCGAGCCCGATCGATGCCGTGATCCGCTTCAAGCCCGCGCCTCGCCCCCGGTTGCAGCGCCAGCCTAGCACTGGCAGGCGACCCGGACCTGTGCCATTCCGGCGACAGGCGATGCCCATCGTCGGCCGCGTCGCTCCCGAGACATCAGCACCGCGACGGAAGCCAACCATGCCGCTCTACGCCCTCGACGACCACGCCCCGGAGCTGGCCGATCCCGCCCGGGTCTGGATCGCGCCGGACGCTCAGGTGATCGGCCGGGTCCATCTCGGGCTCGATGTCGGCATCTGGTTCGGTGCGGCTCTGCGCGGCGACAACGAGCCGATCCGCATCGGCGACCGCACCAACGTGCAGGAGGGCGTGATCATGCACGTCGATCCCGGTTTCCCGCTGACGATCGGAACGGATGTCACGGTTGGCCACGGTGCCATCGTCCACGGCTGCACGATCGGCGACGGCAGCCTCATCGGCATGGGCGCGACGGTGCTGAACGGTGCCAGGATCGGCCGGGGCTGCCTCGTCGGGGCCAACGCGCTGGTGACCGAGGGCAAGGAATTTCCGGACAACAGCCTGATCGTCGGGTCGCCGGCCAAGGCCGTGCGCACCCTCGATCCCGAGGCCGTGGAGGGTCTGCGGCAGGCGGCCCTGCGCTACGTCGAGAATGGCCGGCGCTACAAGGCCGGCCTGCGCCGCATCGACGGGTGAAGGCGGTGCGCCGGCTTACCGATCGGGTTTGTCAGTAAGCGCCTGAAATACGCCGCTCCCTTCCCTCTGCGCGGGGAGGGTGGGCCGGCCGTCAGGGCGGGTCGCGCCGAAGTTCTGCAAGAAGGGCAACGCGACGGCGCAGGATTTCACGCCTGCCGCGACCTCTCCTCTCCGGGAGCCACCCTCCCCCGCAGAGGGGGGAGGGGAGGGCCTAGTCTGCCTGTCGTCGGAAAAATCACTTCTTGGCCTTGGCCCGCTCGATCGCTTCCTCGATCAGCCGGTGGGCCTCTTCCTTGTCGCCCCAGCGGACGAACTTCACCCACTTGCCCGGCTCCAGATCCTTGTAGTGCTCGAAGAAGTGCTGGATCTGCTGGATCGTGATGTCGGGCAGGTCGGTGTAGTTCTCGACGCGGTCGTAGCGCTTGGTCAGGTGGCGGGATGGCACCGCGATGACCTTCTCGTCCTCGCCGCCCTCGTCCTGCATCACCATCACGCCGACCGGGCGGGCGCTGATGATCGCGCCCGGCAGCACCGCGCGGGTGTTGGCCACGAGCACGTCGCAGGGATCGCCGTCGCCCGACAGGGTGTGGGGGATGAAGCCGTAGTTCCCGGGGTAGAACATCGGCGTATAGAGGAACCGGTCGACCACCAGCGCGCCGGACTCTTTGTCCATCTCGTACTTGATCGGCTCGCCGCCGAGCGGCACCTCGATGATGACGTTGACGTCGTGCGGGGGCTTCTTGCCGAGCGGGATGGCGTCGATGTTCATGGCGTATCGCTTCCGGGATGCGGTCTGCACCGCTTCCCGGACCTCTTAGATGCCTGGCCCCGCGATGCAAATCAGTATCGGTGCGGGGCCGGCGACGAGTCCCAGGAAACGTTAGCTGAACAGGTATCCGACTTTGGGCAGGGCGACGCCCGCGACCCGGTCCATCACCCGCGGCCCGGCCCGGCCCCCGAGACCCTCGTAGAAGGCGCCGGCCCGGTCGTTGTCCTCCAGGCTCCACACGCCCAGCTGGGTCAGCCCGTGATCGACGAGATCGTTGCGCACCGCCTTGAACAGGCGGCGTCCGAGGCCGATGCCCTGGTATTCCGGCAGCAGGTAGAGCTCGTCGATTTCGGCTTCCGTGCCGAGCGCCCGGCTGCGGGTGCGCCCGTAGGCGGCGTAGCCGACCACCCGCTCGCCGGTCTCGACCAGCGCGATCGGGCGGCCCCGGCGTAGTGCGCTGCGCCACCACGGCCGGTCGCGCCCGGCGATCAGCCGCTCGAGCGCCACGCCGGGTATGATGCCGCGATAGGCCTCGCGCCACGACGCATCGAACACCGTCGACAGGCTGCCGAGGTCGGCCTCGCGAGCCCGGCGGATGCTCGTGGTGCGCGTGCTCATGGGCTTCCGGCCTTCCCCCTTGCGACCTGCGGATAACCCACGCGGTCCGCCCAGGTTCGATCCCGATCCGGGCAGAGTGAAGGCAAGATCGACGCCGTTTTTTCGGAACTTTCCGGTGGGGGTGGGGAAAGGCCGCGATCGGGCGGTCGGACGGATGAATTGCCGGGCTTCCGGGGGGCTGGTAGAGCCGGCTCCCGATTCCGCGGCAGCCTCATCGTGTTCAACCGCTTCCTCAAGCCCGAAACGCGCTACGCGCGCCGCATGGCCCGGATCGCCCGCTTCGAGCGGCCGATCGCCAGCCCCGGCGACCGGCTGAAGGCCTGGGCGAACATGCTGCTGATCGATCACGGCGTGTTCCGGCTGGCCTATCTCAACCGACACCGGGTGGGCACGGGCCGGATCTGGCGCTCAGCCCAGCCCGGCCCGCACCAGCTCGCCCGCTTCCGGGCCGAGGGCGTCCGCACGATCATCTCCCTGCGCGGCGGGCGCGAGCACGGCTCGTGGCCGCTGCAGCGCGAGGCGTGCGAGCGGCATGGGCTCACGCTGGTGGAGTTCGTCCTGCGCTCCCGCGAGGCCCCCGACCGGGACACCCTGCTCCGCGCGAAGGCCTTCTTCGCCGACATCCAGTACCCGGCGGTGATGCACTGCAAGTCGGGCGCCGACCGGGCCGGGCTCGCCTCGGCGCTCTACCTGATCCTGCACGAGGGCCGCCCGGTGGCCGAGGCCGCCCGCCAGCTCTCGGTCCGCTACGGCCATCTCCGCTTTGCCAAGACCGGCATCCTCGACGCATTCTTCGCCCGGTACCTGGTGGAGGGTGAGGCGAGGGGCATCGATTTCCTGACCTGGGTCGAGACGATCTACGATCCGGAGGCGCTCAAGCGCGACTTTCGGCCGGGGTTCTGGTCGGACCTCGCCGCGGATACGGTGCTGCGGCGGGAGTGAGGCCGCCCTAACGTCGTTTGTCCTGCGCCCTGACGTAGCTTTTGAGCACCGCGTTGATCCGCGATTGGTAGCCCTTTCCGGCGCTCCGGAAATGCCGCAGCACATCCGAGTCGAGGCGTAGCGTGATTTGCTCCTTCGTCTCGACGGTCGACGGTGAAGCCTCGTCCCAGAAGCCCGGCGGAATTAATCCGGCATCGGGGTCGGCTGCGGCTCGCCGCTCGATCTCCGCATCATCCAAGACGTTGAACGCCGGGCTGAGCGGCTCTGCCGCGGGCATGTCGGTATAGTCGTCAAACCGGACGGTCGCCGCCCGCTCTGGTACGCGCCTCTGCGTAGACTTGCCTGTCATGGCGGCTCGCCTTCCATGCCGAGATGATGCGGATGTCGCCCGCCCGCTGAACGTAGACCACCCGCAGCACAGCATCATCGTACAGACCCAGTGCGATGAACCGACGCTCGCCATAGTCGCGGCGCGTGTCTTCGCGGGTCAGCCTAAAACCGCGAAAGATCTCGGCCGCTTGGCGGAATCCGATGAGATGCTTGGCTTGGTTCGCCGCATCCTTCTCGGGCTCCCACTGAAAGCCCATGGTGTAGCGTAGTTACGGATTGTCGTTACTGCAAGACCCGTCCCGCAGACGCCCTCCAGATGCCTTTACTCCGCCGCCGGCCGCGCGGCCTCGCGGAACGGGTGGGCCGGGTAGGTGCCGACCACCCGCAATTCGCGGGAGAAATAGCCGAGTTCGTCGAGCGCCCGGGCGAGGCCCGGATCCTCGGGGTGGCCGTCCACCTCCGCGTAGAACTGCGTGGCGGTGAACTCGCCGTCCATCATGTAGCTCTCGAGCTTCGACATGTTGACGCCGTTGGTCGCAAACCCGCCCAGTGCCTTGTAGAGCGCGGCCGGGATGTTGCGGACGCGGAACACGAAGCTCGTCACGCACGGGCCGGCCCCGGCCGCGGCCGGCTCGGGATCGGGGGAGAACACCACGAAGCGGGTGGTGTTGTGCGCCTCGTCCTCGACGTCGCGCTCCAGGATGTCGAGGCCGTAGACCTCGGCGGCGAGCGCGGGTGCCAGGGCGGCCCGGCTCGGGTCCCCGATCTCCGCGACCTCGCGGGCCGCGCCCGCCGTGTCGCCGGCGACCACGGCCTTCACGCCGAGCCGCCGGACGATCCGTCGGCACTGGCCGAGCGCGTGGACATGGCTGTGCACGGTCCGCACCGCCTCCAGCGCCGTGCCCGGCAGGACCATCAGCTGAAAGTGGATCGGCAGGAAGTGCTCGGCCACGATGTGCAGCGGCGAGGTCGGGATCAGGTGATGGATGTCGGCCACCCGGCCGGCGATCGAGTTCTCGATCGGGATCATGGCCCGCTGGGCCCGGCCCTCCGTGACCGCCGCGAAGGCGTCCTCGAAGGTGGGGCAGGGCAACGGCGTCCAGTCCGGAAAGGCCTGCGCACAGATGATGTGCGAATTGGCCCCGGGCTCGCCCTGGTAGGCGATGGTGCGGTCGGTGATGGGCGTCGGTGCGTTGGTCATGCGTTCAGTTCAGGCGTCGGGCCTGGAGCAGGGCGCGGGCGCGCTCCAGGTCGGCTGGGGTGTCGACGCCGAGCGGCAGGTCGTCGACGATGACGGCATCGATGCGCATGCCGGCTTCCAGCGCCCGCAATTGCTCCAGCTTTTCCCGCGTCTCCAGCTCGCCGGGGGGGAGGGCGACGAAGTGGGTCAGCGCGGAGCGGCGATAGGCGTAGAGGCCGATATGATGCCAGAGCGGGCCGTCGCCCCAGGGGGCGCGGGCGCGGGTGAAATAGAGCGCGCGCAGCCGCCCCGGGCCGACCTGATGGCCCACGAGCTTGACCACGTTGGGGTTCTCCGCCTCGTGCGGATCGGTGATCGGTGCGCAGAGCGTGACGATGTCCACCGTGCGGTCGGAAAGCGGGCCGATCGAGGCCCCGATGATCGCCGGGTCGATGGTCGGCAGGTCGCCCTGCACGTTGACCACCACGTCATGGTGCCCCGCCGGATCGACGCTCTCCAGCGCCTCGGCGAGGCGGTCCGAGCCGGATGGGTGGTCGGCCCGGGTCATCACCGCGATGCCGCCGGCCGCCTCGACGGCGTGGGCGATCGCGGCCGTGTCGGTCGCCACCACCACCGGACCGATCCCGGCCTCCATGGCCCGCCGCCAGACATGGACGATCATCGCCTCGCCGGCGATCTCGGCCAGCGGCTTGTTCGGCAGGCGCGTCGCGGCGAGGCGGGCCGGGATCAGCACGAGGGGATCGGACATGAAGGGCTCGGACCTGAGGCTGAGGCGTCCGCCAGCGAAGCGCGGGTGCTTAGCAGGCCTGCTCCGGGTTGTCGTCCCTTGCGGGACCGGGGCGTCGGGCCACACGATCCGGCAAAATGATGCCGCCGGGTAACAAGCTCGGCGATTTGGAACGCGCGTTTCGCCCCGCGACGGAACGTATCCCCCCACCGGCATTGTCAAGATCGTGCCGGAACGGCTAAGCACCCTTGAAATCTTCCAAGGTCCTGTGTCCCGGCGTGCCTGCCTGTGACGGGCATGGGCAGATCGAGAGAAGAGCATGAACTCGTTCGAGGTGAACAAGGTTCTCGGCGCCGTCCTCGGCGCCTTATTGTTCGCGGCCGGATCGGGTTTCGTCGCCGAGCTGATCTACCATCCGAAGCCGGCCGGCAAAGCCGGCTACGACCTGCCCGAGCCTGAGCCGCAGACCGCCGCGGCGGCACCGGAGGCCAAGGTCGAGCCAATCGCCGTCCGGCTCGCCAGCGCCAACGTCGAGAAGGGCGAGGCCGGCACCAAGGCCTGTCATGCCTGCCACAACTTCGAGAAGGGCGGCCCCAACAAGGTCGGCCCGGACCTGTACGGCGTGGTCGAGCGCCCGAAGGGGGGGCATGCCGGCTTCGAGTACTCGGCGGCCCTGAAGGAGAAGGGCGGCACCTGGACCTACGACGACCTGGACGCGTTCCTCACCAACCCGAAGGCCTACGCCAAGGGCACCAAGATGGCCTTCGCCGGCATCGCGTCGCCGCAGGACCGGGCCAACGTCATCGCCTACCTGCGCAACAACGCCGACAGCCCCAAGCCTCTGCCCGCCGTCGAGAAGACCGAGGCGAAGCCCGAGGCCGCTCCGGCCGCCGCCAAGCCCGAGGACAAGCCCGCACCCGCGCCGGCGTCCGAGGAGAAGCCTTCGGCTGCCAAGCCCGCGGCCGGAAAGGGCTCCGAGGGCAAGGACAGCCCGGCCAAGCCCGCCGACACCAGCACGGCCAAGCCGGTCGAGGAGAAGTCCGCCGGCAGCCCCCGGGCGCCGAGCGAGTCGAGCGACCGCAACGCTCCGGCTCCGCCGGCCGGTGCTCATGACGGCGACCAGCACGGCACGCCGTCGAGCCTGATCCCGGCCGAGCCGACGGCGCCGTCCGCCCCGGCCGCCAAGGAGCCGCCGGCTCAGGCCAACCCCGAGGCGGTGGATCGCGCCAAGGACCTGGAGGTCGACGGCCCGACCAAGGACCAGAACGCGCCCCTGCCGACGCCGAAGAACTAGCGGCGACCCGGCCGGGCGTTCAGGCCCGGCCTTTGCCTTGAGGCGTCCGCGACCCGATCTCCGTTCGGGTCAGACACCGATAAGGATTCCGCTTGCCCGATCGAAGTCCGGAACCGGCAGCGCGCCGGGCGCCCCTGCCGCTGCTGGTCGGCGTGACCATGACCGGCACGGTGGCGCTGCACATCTTTGTGCCCGCGCTCGCCTCCGCCGCTGCCGACCTCGGCATCACGACGGCCGCCGCGCAACTCACCATCACGGTCTACCTGATCGGGCTCGCGGGCGGCCAGCTGCTGTACGGGCCGCTCTCCGACCGGTTCGGGCGGCGTCCGATCCTGATCGGCGGGCTCGGCCTCTACCTCGCCGGGCTGCTGCTGGCGATCCCGGCTCAGAGCATCGGCGTGCTCCTGGTGGCGCGTGTGCTGCAATCGCTCGGGGCCTGCGGCTCCCTGGTGATCGGCCGGGCCATGGTGCGGGACGTCTCGACCCGGGAGGACGCGGCCCGGAAGCTCGCGATCCTCACCACCGCCATGACGCTGACCCCCGCCCTGGCCCCGGCGATCGGCGGGGTGGTGAACGAGGCCTTCGGCTGGCGCGCCGTGTTCGTGGTGCTCGCCGGGATCGTCGCGGTGCTCGGCGCCCTCGTGGTGTTCACCCTGCCGGAGACCAATCGGCACAAGGTGGCTCTGCCGGGACTCGTGGCGATCCTGGCGGGCTACCTGCGGCTGGTGAAGGTACCCGTGTTCCGCGCCTATCTGGTCGCCGGGGCCTGCGGCGGCACCAGCCTCTACGCGTTCCTGGCGGTGGCGCCGTTCCTGTTGGTGGACCGGCTCGGGCGCTCCTCGCAGGAGGTCGGGTTCGATTGCCTGATCGTCGTGTTCGGCATGGTCGGCGGCGCCGTGCTGGCGAGCCGGCTCGCGACCCGGGTGCCGATCCGCAAGGCGGCTCGCAGCGGCAACCTGCTCTGCATCGCGGCGGCGCTGGCGCTGCTGCTGGTCGACCGGAGCGGGATGCTCGGCGTCGTGACCCTGATCGTGCCGCTCTTCGCCTACGCGGTCGGGGTCGGCCTGCTCAGCCCCAACGCGGTGGCCGGGCTGATGAACGTCGATCCGCACGCGGCGGGCTCGGCCTCCAGCCTCTACGGCTTCACCCAGATGACCTTCGGGGCCCTGTTCACGGCCGCGGCCTCGGCCTGGCCCGCGACCTCGGCCACCCCCGTGGCCCTGGCGCTGCTCACCGCCGGGCTGATCGCGGCCCTGGCGTTGCGGCGGGCGTGACCGCGGCCGCCCCGCGAAGCGACAGAAAGCTCAAGACCGGGACTCTTCCGGGCGCAACGCTTCCACGGCGCCCGATATGCCCTGGCGAAAACCGTCGGCCAGTTCCAGCCATAGGACGCGGGCCGGGTCCACGGGGCCCGGCAGGGTCAGGCGGCCCGGCGGCACAGGGGTGAAGCCGAAGCGGCTGTAATAGGGTGCGTCGCCCACCAGGATCACCAGACCCTCGCCGGCCTGCCGCGCCGCCTCGATCGCCGCGCGGGTCAAGGTGCCGCCGATGCCGCGGCCCTCGAAACTCGGGTCGACCGCCAGGGGACCGAGCATGACGAAGCGCGAAGACCCGGTGCGCACCGGGCCCATCCGCGCCGAGCCCACCAGGAAGCTGCCGACCGAGGCGGTGACGCCGAGGTCCATCCGCTCGGCCGCCTTCTCGCGCAGGCGATAGGCGGTGCGGGCGAACCGTCCGGGACCGAAGGCCCGGGCCTGGAGGCGATCGATCGCGGGTGCGTCCTCCGGCCGCTCGGGCCTGATGACGAGGGAGAGTGTGGTCAAGGGCGGGCTCGCGGCTCGGAACCGCCGCCGCGTAGCAGCGCCGGCCCGGGCTCGCAAACCGTCATCCCTACTCCGCCGCCGCCAGGGCGGGGCGCGGCTCGCCCTGCGTCAGCTTCAGGAAGCCGAGCGCCGCGAGCCAGATCACCGCGCCGCAGGTGGCCGCGATGCCGAGCACCAGCGCGAAGCCGCCGCGGTCGTGCAGCACCGCGATCGCCGGAACCACGAAGCCGCTGGCGGTGAAGCCGACGAAGTAACGCACGCTGTAGGCCCGGGCCCGGTAAGCCGGGGGCACGTAGCGGGCGATCATCGCGTCGTTGATCACCACCTGGCCGTAGATCGCCGTCATGGCCAGCATCAGCCCGGCGAGCAGCGGCAGGCCGGTACTCAGCGCCGCGAGCGCCAGCCCCAGCGGCTGCAGCACCGAGAGGGTGACGAACAAGGACGGCAGGCTGAAGCGGTCGATCAGCCGGCCCATGGCGAGCTGCATCAGCGCCCCGACCAGGAAAACCACGGTGGCGAGCGAGCCGATCAGCGCCAGCGGCAGCGCCTGGCCGACGCCCTCGTCGATCACCTTGGGCAGGCTGATCGTCGTCAGGTTGAAGGTGACGCCGCCCGCGAAGATCGCGACCCCATACAGCGCCATCAGCGCCCAGGGTCGGCTCACTGCGATCGCGGCCGCGCCCCCGGCCTTCTTGCCGCCGGCCTCGCCGTCGCCCGGCACCATCGCCAGGAAGGCGGCACCGCAGGCGAGGCAGACGAGGCCCGGGACCACGAAGGCGGCCCGCCAGCCGACGCTGGCGGCCAGCAGCGCGGTGACGCCCGAGGCCGAGGCCGCGCCGAGATTGCCCCAGACGCCGTTGATGCCGAGGTCGCGGCCGAGCCGGCGCGTATGGGTCACCAGCATGGTCGAGCCGACCGGGTGGTAGATCGCCGAGGCGAGGCCGAGCACGCATAGCCAGAGCGCGAAGCTCAGCGGCGTGGTGGCGCTCGCCACCCCGAGGCAGGACAGGCCGTAGCCGAGGAAGAACACCGCCAGCAGGTTGCGCCGGCCGAACCGATCCGCGAGCCAGCCCATCGGCAGCGAGCACAACCCGAAGGCCACGAAGGCGCCGGTCGCCAACCCGATCAGCTCGCCGTAGCTCAGGCCGGTCTGGGCCGCGATGGCGATCACCGCGGTCGGGTAGATTAGCAGCACGTAGTGGTCGAGGGCGTGCGCGACGTTGACGAAGCGCAGCGTGCGGCGGGACAGGGTTTCGGCATCCATCGCGGCGTATCCTCCGGGATCGACCGCTGATACCCTGGCCCGATGGCGGTGTCGGGCCGGATATGGATGCGAACGGGCCAAAATCGCCGGTGGTGCCGCGATCGACCGCCGCTGCCGACTACGAACATGTGCCGCGGCCGGTCGCGGTCGTCCGCAAGCCGCTTCCGGCCGGGAGCGGCACCGGCCTGCATGCACACATCCGGGCGCAGCTCCTTTACGCAACGGCAGGGCTGATGAGCGCCGCGGCCGAGGACGGCACGTGGGTCGTGCCGGAGGGGCACGCCCTCTGGATCCCGCCGGGCTTGCCCCACGCCACGGTCACCCACGGACCCGTGGCCTTGTGCACGGCCTATCTCGACCCCGCCGCCGTGGACGCGTTTCCGACGATCTGCCGGGTGATCGCGGTCTCCGCGCTCCTGGCTTCCGCCCTGACCGCCCTTGCGGAGGAACCGGTCCTGTACGACGAGGCCGGCCGCGGCGGTCACCTCGCCGCCCTGGTGCTCGACGAGATCGGCCGGGCGCCCGAGACGCCGCTGACCCTGCCGCTGCCGCGGGATGCCCGCCTGCGCCGGGTCTGCCTCGGCCTGATCGAGGATCCCGCCGCGGCCGACGACCTCGACGCCTGGGCCGACCGCGCCGGGGCGAGCCGACGCACCCTGACCCGGCGGTTCCGCACCGAGACCGGGCTCAGCTTCGGCGATTGGCGGGCGCGGGCCCGGGTGATCCGGGCGCTCGCGCTGACCGCCGAGGGCCGCCCACCGGGCATGGTCGCAGCCGCGGTGGGCTATCGCAGCGCGCAGGCCCTGCGGAGCACCGTGGCGCGGGTGCTGGGTGGCGGTGGAACGCCCTAGGCGGCCCGCGCCGCCACCCAGTCCGGATCAGCCGATCACTTCGGCTTCGCTTGGCCGCCCGGGCCCCAGCCGTGGTCCTGGACCGCCTTGACGATCTTGCCCTGCATCTCGGGCGCCACCGCCTGCATCCATTGCTGCATGCCGGCCAGCTGGATCTGGGCGAGCTGCGGCTGGGCGGCCGCGAGGCGCTTGCCGGTGGGCGTGGCGTAGAAGGCCGCGATCGCCTGCAGGTCGTCCTTGCCGAGGATCGTGGCGAAGCCGCGAGCCTGGATATCGAGGAGTTCGTCGTAATGCGCGGACAGGGTCGGCATCACGACCTCCTGCACGAGCACCTGCGCCTTGTCGGCTTCCTTGATGCCGATCTGCTGCATCATGCCGACCATCGGGGCGGCCATCGAGCTGAGCGTGGCGGCGCGATCGCCCTGCATCTGCGCGACCGTTTCCCGGGCGACCTTCAGCAAGGCCGGATCCGGCGCCGCGGCCGAAGCGGGTTTCTGCGCCGTCTGCGCCAGCACCGTGCCGGGCAGCGCGGTTCCGAGACAGAGGCCGACGAGAAGGGTCGAGAGGCGCATGGTTGCTCCGGTCACGATCGCCGTACGATCCAACGTTGCACGGCCCGGGCACTGCTATCGTAATTGTGATCCGGATCAATGCGCCTGGGCGATCGCTATGACAAATAACTGGAGCGGATCCACTTGGGCCGCCTTCAGAAGTCGCCCGATCCCGACAGCGGATGCAGATCCGGATGGATTGGATCGTCAGCTTGTCCAGCGGCTCAACGTCTTGGCGGCGACCACCCCGATGACGACGCGGAACGATCGGCCGCGCGCCCGAGCCCTCACGTCGCCCGGGCGGAAAAATCGATGCGCGGGTCGATCCAGACGTAGATCAGGTCCGAGAGCAGGTTCACCGCCAGCCCGAGCAGGGAGAAGATGTAGAGGGTCGCGAACACCACCGGGTAGTCGCGGCCGACGATCGCCCGGAACGACAGCTCGCCCAGGCCGTCGAGGGAAAAGATCGTCTCGATCAGCAGCGAGCCGGTGAAGAAGGCCGAGATGAACGCGCCCGGAAAGCCGGCGATCACGATCAGCATGGCGTTGCGGAAGACGTGGCCGTAGAGCACGCGGCGCTCGGATAGGCCCTTCATCCGGGCGGTCAGGACGTACTGCTTGCGGATCTCGTCGAGGAACGAGTTTTTGGTGAGCAGGGTCGAGGTCGCGAAGGCGCCGATCACCAGGGCGGTGAGCGGGAGCGCCAGGTGCCAGGCGTAGTCGGTGAACTTGTGCCAGGCGGAGAAGCTCTCCCAGCCCTCGCTGGTTAGGCCCCGCAGGGGGAACCATTGATAGAATGAGCCGCCCGCGAACAGGATGATCAGCATCAGCCCGAACATGAAGCCCGGGATCGCGTAGCCGATGATCACCACGAAGGACGTCCAGCGGTCGAAGCGCTCGCCGTCCTTCACGGCCTTGCGGATACCGAGCGGGATCGAGATCGCGTACGACAAGAGCGTCATCCACAGCCCCAACGAAATCGAGACCGGCAGCCGCTCCTTGATCAGCTGGATCACCGTCACGTCGCGAAAATAGCTGCGGCCGAAATCGAAGCGGACGTAGTCCCACAGCATCTTGGCGAAACGCTCCGGGGCCGGCTTGTCGAAGCCGAACTGCTGCTCCAGCTTGGCGATGAAGTCCGGGCTCAACCCCTGCGCGCCCCGATAGCGGGAGTTGCCCTCTCCGCCCCCTGCCGGACGACCGCCGCCGCCGAGGTCGCCGCCTCCGCCGGTGACCCGCGACAGGGTGCCGTCGCCCTGGCCCTTCATCTGCGACAGAACCCGCTCCACCGGGCCGCCCGGGGCGAATTGCACGATGGTGAAGGTGATCAGCATAATCCCGAACAGGGTCGGGATCATCAGGCCGATGCGGCGCAGGATGTAGCCGAGCATGGTCTCAGTCCCGCCCGATCCGCTTGGCCTTGGCGGCGTCGAACCACCAGGTACCGGGGGCGCCGAGATCGTATTTCGGCGGATTCGCCGGGCGCCCGTAGACGTCCCAAAGGGCGAGGCGGTGGGCGCCGGAATACCACATCGGCACCCAGAGACGCTGGGCCCGCAGCACGCGGTCGAGGGCTTTGCACGCGGTGCTCAGCGTGGCGCGGGACTTGGCATTCGCGATGGCCGTGAGCAGCGCGTCGACCGCCGGGTCCGCGATCCCCGACAGGTTGTTGGAGCCTTTGGTGGCCGCCGCTCGGGAGCCGTAGAGCTCGCGCAATTCCGTGCCCGGCGTAACACCACCGGAGAAGCGACGGGACGTGACGTCGAAGTCGAAATCGTTGACGCGGGCCTGATACTGCGATGGGTCTACGGTGCGGTGCGTCGCCTTCACGCCGAGCAGGCCGAGGTTGCGGATGAACGGCTGGGTCACTGCCTGGAAGACGGGATCGTCGTCCAGGAACTCGATCGCCAGGGGCTGACCGCCCGGCAGCAGCAGGCCGCCGCCCTGGCGGGTGCAGCCGGCCTCGCGCAGCAGCGCGTCGGCCCGCTTGAGCAGCGCCCGGTCCTGGCCGGACCCGTCCGAGACCGGCGGCGTCCAGGCCTCGGCGAACACCTCCGGGGGCAGGTCCTTGATCGGCTCCAGCAGGGCCAGTTCCTCTGCCGAGGGCTTGCCGGTGGCCTTGAGGTCGGAATTCTCGAAGAACGAGGCGGTGCGCGTGTAGGCGCCGTACATCAGGTTGCGGTTCGACCATTCGAAGTCGAAGCACAGGCCGATCGCCTCGCGGATGCGCGGGTCGCGGAACGGCGCGCGGCGGGTGTTGATCCACCAGCCCTGCGTCCCGCTCGGCCGCGCATCCGGCACGGTCTGTCGGATCACCCGCCCCTCGGTGGCGGCGGGAAAGTCGTAGCCGGTGGCCCAGACCCGGGCGGTGAACTCCTCGCGGAACGTGAAGGCGCCGCTCTTGAACGCCTCGAACGCCACGGTGCGATCCCGGAAATACTCGTAGCGGATCGTGTCGAAGTTGTTCTGCCCGGCCGCCACGGCGAGGTCCGCCGCCCAGTAATCCGGAACCCGGTCCAGTCCGATGGAGCGGCCGGGATCGACGGTGCCGACGCGGTAGGGGCCGGAGCCCAGCGGAGCCTCCAGGCTCGAGGCCTCGAAGTCGCGCCCGCCGTAATAGGCCGCCGAGAAGATCGGCAGCTGGACCACGAACAACGGCAGGTCCCGGGCGCGGCCCTCGGCGAAGGTGACGACGAGCGTCTCGTCGCCCTCGGCCCGGGCTTCGGTCATCGGACGGATCACCTCGGAGATCGAGGGATGACCCTTGTCGCGCAGGAGCGTGAGGCTGAAGGCGGCGTCCCGGGCGGTCAGCCGCGAGCCGTCGTGGAACCGCGCCTGCGGGCGCAGCGCGAACCGGTAGGTCAGCCCGTCCGGGCTCACCGTCACGGCGCGCGCCACCAGCCCGTAGACGGCGTCCGGCTCGTCGAGCGCGCGGACCATCAGGCTGTCGAAGGTCTGGTCCAGCCCGGCCGCACCGTCGCCGCGCAGCACGTAGATGTTGAGCGTGTTGAAGGTGTTGAGCGACTGGTTGCCGATGGTGCCGGCGAGCTGTGTCGAGAACCGGCCGCCCTTGGGGGCGATCGGGTTCACGTAGTCGAAATGCTCGAAGCCGGGGCCGTATTTCAGCTCGCCGAAGCTCGACAGGCCGTGGCGCTCCTCGCCGTCGGCCCAGGCGGGACGGATCGCGGCGAGCGCGCCGGCGCCGAGGATGAGGCCGCGCCGGCTCGGCCGCCAGGACCGGCCCGTCACCGCGGGGCTCCGGTCTTGGCCGCGCGGGTATCGTCGTACCACCAGGTCGTCGGGTAGCCGGAGCCGGCGTAGCGCGGCAGGACGGCGGGGTGGCTGAACCGGTTCCAGCGCAGGGTCCGCTGCTCGCTCGCCGACCATTGCGGCACGACGTAATCGTGGGCCAGCAGCACCCGGTCGAGCGCCTTGGTCGCGGCGATCACCCCGGCCCGGTCCTTGGCATAGATGACCTTCTCGATCAGCGCGTCGATCCCGGGATCCTTAATCCCGATCAGGTTGCGCGAGCCCGACTTGTCGGCCGCCGCCGAGCCCCAGAACTCGCGCTGCTCGTTGCCCGGCGACAGCGACTCGCCCCAGGCGTTGGTGGTGATGTCGAAGTCGAAGTCGCGGATCCGGTTCTGGTACTGCGCGGCGTCGATCACCCGCATCGTCGCATCGATGCCGATCAGCTTCAGCTGCGCCGCGAAGGGCAGGATCACCCGCTCGAACGCGTTCTGGAACTCCAGGAACTCGACGGTCAGCGCTTCGCCGGTCGTCTTGTTGACCATCTTGCCGCCGCGCAACTCGTAGCCGGCTTCGCGCAACAGCCCCACGGCCTCACGCAGGTTCTTCCGCACGGCCTCCGGGTTCTCGTTGACCGGGTTGGCAAAGGACGCGGTGAAGACCGAAGCCGGGATCTTGTCCTTGACGCTCTCCAGGATCTCTCTCTCCTGCCCCTCGGGCAGGCCCGAGGACGCTAGTTCCGAGCCGAAGAAGTAGGAGTTGATCCGCTTGTAGAGGCCATAGAACAGGTTCTTGTTCATCTCCTCGAAGTTGAGTGCCAGGTTGAACGCCCGGCGGACCCGGGGATCCTTGAACTTGTCCCGTCGCGTGTTGAACGCGAAGGCCTGCATGATGCCCATGCCGCGTTCCGGGAACGCCTCCTTGATCAGGCGCCCTTCCTTGACGGCCGGGAAATCGTCGTAGGCGGTCGCCCAATTGCGGGCGATGTTCTCGGCTCGGAAGTCGTAGAGGTCGCCCTTCAGGGCCTCGACCAGAACGGTACCGTCGCGAAAGTACTCGTGGCGCTCGGTGTCGAAATTGTACCGCCCGACATTCACCGGCAGGTCCTTGCCCCAGTAATCCGGCACGCGGGCGTAGGTGACGCTGCGGCCCGGCTCGAACTTGGCGAGCCGATAGGGGCCGGAGCCGAGCGGCGGCTCCAGGGTGGTCTCGGTCGGGCTGCGCGGCTTGCCGTTGGCGTCCTTGCCCGTCCACCAGTGCTTGGGCAGCACCCGCAACTGGCCGATCACCTGCGGCAATTCGCGATTGCCCGTCTCGGTGAACGTGAAGGTCACCTCGTGCGGCCCGGTCGCCTCGGCCTTGGCGACCGTCTGATAATAGGCGGCGTAGAATGGGCTGTTGGCCTTCAGCACGCCGTAGGACCAGACCACGTCCTCGGGGGTAATCGGCTGGCCGTCATGCCAGCGGGCGTCGTCGCGCAGGCGGTACGAGACCGATCCGAGATCGGGGGCGACCCGGACCGCCTCGGCCAGCAGGCCGTAGGACGTGAACGGCTCGTCCGAGGATTCGGTCATCAGCGTATCGTAGATCTGCAGCACGCCGCCTTCGAGGTCGCCCTTCAGGCCCGAGACGATCATGTTGAAGTTGTCGAACCCGCCCTGCATGCCGAGGCGCACCATGCCGCCCTTGGGCGCGGCCGGGTCGGCGTAGTCGAAATGCTTGAAGCCGGGGCCGTATTTGGGCTCACCCATCAGCGTGATCGCGTGGGTCCACTGGCCGGTAGCAGCCGGGATCGCCGCCTCCGTGGCGGCCGCGCTCGCCGCCGGTTCCTGCGCGCGGGCGGGGGCGAACTGGAGACAGGCGATGCAGAGCGTGGCGGCAAGGAGGCGTCCAGTCACGGGCAGGCTATCTCCATGTCATCGCACCAGGCGGTGCGGGAATTCGGGCTTCCGAAGGGTCTTAGGCCGGGTGCGGCCCGGGCGTCGAGGCCGCTTCTTTGCCGGTCGGTGCGCGACCGTGACGTCACCTGCGGCGTGGGGCTTCTTGAGGCGGGCCGGATCCGCGCCACGCCCTCCCCCCTCTGCGGGGGAGGGTGGCCCGCGAAGCGGGTCGGGAGAGGGGAGCAACGTTTCTGGAAAGGGCGCAACGGTTGCTTCATCCTGAACCGTCGCGCTGCCCCTCTCCCGACCCCTGCTGACGCAGGGCCCACCCTCCCCCGCAGAGGGGGGAGGGAAAGCGTCGCGGTTGGGGAGGCGGTGGCGAGACGCCGAGTCACAAAAACTTAAACCGCACGCCCGCGGCGGCCCTCGACCAGCCACATCGCGAGCACGGCGGCGGCGAGCGCTGCGAGGGCGGCGAGGCCCAGCGCCAGCGGGTAGACCTCGACACCGCGGATGTTGGCGCTGTCGCTCGGGCGGAAGCCGATCCAGTCTCCGCCGGCCAGGCGGCCGCTGCGCACGGTGGCGAGCCGCGGCACCTGGGTGGTGCCGCCGGCATCCGCGACCCGGCGGATCGAGCCGCCGGAGCCTTCGGCCACCGCCTTCAGCCGCTCGGTATCGCTGAACACGTCGGCGAGCTCGCGCGGGTTCGCCGGGCCGACGCTGACGAAGGCCACGAGGTTGCCCGAGCGCAGGGTGTGCAGCCCCAGGGTCTCCGCGTCGAAGGTGGCGGTGAACAGGCCGGGCTCGCCGGGCTTGAGGGTCAGCGTCGTGACCTTGCCGGTCGGCCCGGTGACGGTGACCGGCTCGACCTGCTCGGCCATGGTCTGGCGCTCGACCCGCACCTCGCGGCCGCGGCCGGTGGTCTGTGCCCGGAGGGCCTCCTCTTCGAGGGCCGGCTCCTTCATCAGCCAGTGGGCGAGGCGGCGCAGCAGATCCAGATAGGGGCCGCCCTCCTGGTAGCCCCGCGCCCAGAGCCAGGCATGGTCGGACAGCAGCAGCGCGACGCGGCCCTTGTCCTCGCGCGACAGGGCGAGCAGCGGCAGCCCCTCGGCGCCGGACAGGATCGGCTGGATGCCGGGCCGGGTGCGGGCCTGGACGATGCGCAGCCAGTCTCCCCAGGCGGGCGGGTTCGCGTCGGAGCCCGGCAGATCGCGGGTGACCGGGTGGCGCTGGCCGACCTGCGTCGGGGTCGCCTTGTAGGGGCGCTCGACCACGCGCCCGTCCGGGTCGCCGGGCAGGATGCCGGCGAGCCGCGTGCGGGCCAGGCTCGCCGGCCCGGCATATTCGGGGCCGGCGGCGACGAGCAGCGCGCCGCCTTCGCGGACGTAGCGGACGATGTTGTCGAAATAGGCCTGCGGCAGCACGCTCTGGTTGGCGTAGCGGTCGAAGATGATCAGATCGAAATCCTTGATCTTCTGAACGAACAGCTCGCGGGTCGGGAACGCGATCAGGGACAATTCGGAGATCGGCGTCCCGTCCTGCTTCTCCGGCGGGCGCAGGATGGTGAAGTGCACGAGGTCAACGTTAGCGTCTGATTTCAGCAGGTTGCGCCAGGTCCGCTCACCCTGGTGCGGCTCACCGGAGACCAGCAGCACCCGGAGCTTCTCCCGGATGCCCTCGATCGGCAGAACCGCGCGGTTGTTGACCGTGGTGAGTTCGCCCGGGAGTGGCTCGACCTCGATCTCGACCACGTTCGGGCCGCCATGCTCGATCCGGGTGGTCAGAGCGAACGGCTTGTCGGTGGGTACGTCCCGCCGGCCGATCTCCTCGCCGTCGCGGCGGATCGTGACGACCGCATGGCCGGTGCCGCCGCGCTCCATCACCTCGGCGCGGATCGTGAGATCCTTGCCGACGATGCCGAAGCGCGGCGCCTCCAGAAGCTTGATCTGGCGGTCGCGCTCGTCCGGATGGCCGGTGACGAGGACGTGGAGCGGCGCCTTGATGCCGATTTGCGCCATCGAGGATGGGATGTCGTGGACCACGCCGTCGGTGAGCATCACGATGCCGGCCAGCCGCTCGGGCGGCACGTCGGCCAGCGCCTGGCCCAGCGCCGTGAACAGCTTGGTGCCGTCGTCGCCGTCCTTTGCGTCGGGCACATCGATGAAGCGGGGCTCGATGTTGGTGAGCGCGCCGAAGCGGCGCTGCAACTCGGCCCGGACCGCATCGGTCATCTGCGGCCGGTCGCCGAGCGCCTGCGATCCGGAGCGGTCGACCACGATCGCCGCGATGTCCTTCACCGGCTCGCGGTCTTCCCGCACCAGGGCGGGGTTGGCGAGGGCGGCCAGCACCAGGGCGAGCACCAGCGCGCGCAGCAGGGCGGTCCGGCCCCGCGCCACGAAGGCGAGCAGAGCCAGGACGACGACGACGAGCCCGAGGGCGGCGAGGACCGGCCACGGGAGGAGGGGGGTGAAGCTGAGGCTCAGCATGGGGCGGAGCGCTCCGGTTCCGTGATGCGGGGGCTTCTTCCATCCGCAAAGTTACGGGCTTCGCAGGTTGCAACCGCCGCCGTCGTCGTGGCGTGAGCGCGGAAAACGCAGGTTCCGTCTCCCGTACGGGAGAGGGATCGCGTCGCGGCCTGCATCAGCACCCGCGCATCGAGCTCGTGCCGCTCGTTACCCGCAGAGGGGGGAGGGCCTTCGGCGCTTCGCTGGTTGTCCAAGGAAATCACTGCCCCAGCCGCTCCAGCAGCGCGGGCACGTGGACCTGATCCGCCTTGTAGTTACCGGTGAGCGTGTAGATCACGATGTTCACGCCGCCCCGGAAGGCCATCTCGCGCTGGCGCTGGTCGCCGCCGACCACCGGGTAGAGCGGTTCGCCGCGGCGGCCCACCGCCCAGGCGGCGGCGAGGTCGTTGCCGGTGATGATGATCGGGCTGACGCCGTCGCCGGCCCGGGCCGGGCGGCGCTCGGCGCCTTCGGCGGCGGGGGCAGCGCCTCGACCCAGGTCTGGCCGGTGGCGTAGCGGCCGGGAAAGCTGTCGACCAGGTAGAACGCCTTGGTCAACACGTGGTCGAGGGGCACCGGCTCCAGCTCCGGCACCTCCAGGGTCGCCAGCATCTTGCGGAGGTAGGCTCCCTCCGGGGAGGGCGGCCCGCCCGGGCGGGCGGTGAGCGCGTCCCGGGTGTCGAACAGGACCGTGCCGCCGTTGCGCATGAACGCGTCGATCTTGCGGATCGCCGTCTCCGAGGGCTGGGGCCGCGAAGGTGCGATCGGCCAGTAGATCAGCGGGTAGAAGGCGAGCTCGTCCTTGGCCGGATCGATCCCGGCGGGCTCACCCGGCTCCAGGGCGGTGCGCGAGGCGAGCATCTGGGTCAGGCCGGACAGGCCGGTCCGGCTTGCCTCATCGACGGCGGCGTCCCCGGTGATCACGTAGGCCAGCCGGGTGACGAGGGCGGATTCGATGCCGTTCGGCCGGTTGGCCGCCGGTTCCTCGGCGCGCAGCGGCTGTGCCGGGAGGGCGGCGAACAGCACGAGGCCCGCGACGGCCAACGCCGCCGGGCGTCCGCGCAGACGGCTCGCCAAGGCGGAGCGGCGCAGGAAGCCGCCGAGCCACAGGCCCGCAAGCGTGTCGAGGGCGAGCAGCAGCAGCGCCAGGGTGAACAGGGTCGGGCGCAGGTCCAGGGTCTCGGCTCCGGCGAGGGTTCCGATCCGGGCGCCGTCGAGCGCTGCGGTGTCGAGGGGTTTCAGGCGGTCGTCGGGCTTCAGGGCGTTGACGCTGATGCCGCCGTCGGCCGGTCCGTAGAAGCCCGGCGGGTGCTCGGTGTTCCCCCGGTCGGCGTAATCGGCCGCCACCGCGGTGGCCGAAGCGGGTGGCGAGCCGAGCGCGCCGAACCCGTCCAGTGTCACCCGAGGGGCGAGCACCACGGCGGATGCGCGACTGGCTTCGCCCGCGGGGGGCGCTGCCGTGCCGGCCAAGCCGACCACGCGCCGGAGCATGTCGATGAACAGCCCCGAGAGCGGCAGGTTCGACCAGGTCGTGTCGGCGGTGACGTGGAACAGCACCAACGTGCCCTGGCCGCGCTTCTGCGCGGTGACGATCGGCGTGCCATCCTGCAGGGAGGCCCAGGTCCGGTTCGGCAGGTCGCCGTCCGGCTCGGCCAGGATCTGGCGGCGCACGCCGATATCGGCCGGCGGCGTCAGGCCCGCGAAGGGGCTCTCGGGCGGGAACGGCGCCAGGGTCTTGGGGCTGTCCCAGGAGAGGGTGCCGCCGAGCGTACGGTTTCCCCGGCGTAGGCGGACTGGCACGAGCGGGTCGTTGCCGGCCGCGAGCCGCGGGCCGGCGAAGCGCAGCAGCATGCCGCCGGCCTTCACGAAGCTCTCGACCCGGGCCGTGGTCTTCTCGTCGAGCGCGCCGACATCGGCGAGCACCAGCACCGAGACCTGGTTGTCGAGGAGCTGGTTGATCGATTCCGCCGTACCCTTGGCGCCGCGCGCCTCCTGCACGTCCGCGAAGGGTTGGAGCGCCCGGGCGAGGTAGTAGGTCGGCGCCAGAAGCGGCTGGGCCTGGTCGAGGGTGCCGCCGAACACCAGGCCGACCCGGCGGCGCTTGCCGCGCTCGTCCTGCAGCACCACGGCCCCGGCCGAGCGCTCACCGGCGATCTCCAGGCGGCTGATGCTGTTGCGCAGTTCCACCGGCATCTCGAACGTCGCCGTCGCCTCGGTGGCGTCGGCCGCGAAGGCGATGTCGCGCTCGGCGAGCGGCAAGCCCTTCTGGTCGAGCGCCCGGATCACGCCGGCGTCGCGCCCGTTCGGGGCTGCGCGCAGGGCCCGGACGGTGAGGGTGCCGCCGGTCTCCGCGGCGGTGAGGGCCAGGGCCGGAGGCCTGTCGGCGCGCAACACCGTCAGGGCGGCGCCGCTGCCGCCCACGAGGTCGGCCAAGCCCTTGGCGAAGCGCTCGTCGCTTGCCCCGGCGACGCCATCGCTGATCCAGACGAGCCCTGCGCCGCGGTTCTTCTCCAGGAACGTCCCGATGCTGGTCAGATGCGCGTCGCGGGTCGGCAGGATCGGGCGGGGCGCCAGGGCACGCAGGCGTTCCAGGGCCGCGGCCGGGGTCTTGGCCTCGAAGGCCGCGGGCGGCTCGGCCAGGCCGATCACCGCCACCGGCCGGCCGTCCCGGGCCGCACCCTCCACGGCGTCTGTGGCGACCCGCAACCGGTCGCGCCAATCGTGGGCGGCCGGAAAGCCGTTGTCGAGGAGCACGAGGAGCGCGCTGCGGCCGCCACCGGCTCCGACGCCACCAGGATTCCAGACCGGGCCTGCCACCGCGAGGATCAACGCGGCGGCGATCAGCAGGCGCAGGAGCAGCAGCCAGGGCGGTGTGCGTGCCGGCGTCTGCCGCTGCGGGATCAGGTCGGCGACGAGCTTGAGCGGCGGGAAGTCGATCCGCCGGGGCCGCGGCGGCGTCACCCGCAGCAGGAACCACAGGGCCGGCAGGCCGATCAGGGCGGCGAGCGCCAGGGGCGCCGCGAAGGTCAGACCGAGCATGGCGGCCTCACTCCGGGCCGCGCGCGGCGATCAGCGTGGCGAGCCGCAGGGCCGCCTCGCTCGCCGGGCGGTCGGTGCGGTGAAGGGTGAGTGTCCAACCCTGCTGGCGGGCGATCGCCTGCAGGGCGGCGCGATGCTCCGCGATTCGGGCGCGGTAGCGGACGCCCCAGGAATCGGCGTCGCCGATATCGAGGCTGAGCCCGCCTTCGAGGTCGTGCAGCACGGCCTGGCCCGAGAACGGGAAGGTCTCCTCGATCGGGTCCACGACCATCAGCAGGTGGCCGCGGCTGCCCCGTCCGGCCAGGGCCTGGACCGCGGTCGCGATCCGGGCGGGATCGGTGAGGAAGTCGCCGATCAGAACGACCTCGTCGAAGCGCGCCGGGCTCGCCCGGGGCGGCAGGTCCTGATTTAGGCCCGCCTTGTCGGCGACCAGCGCCTGGATCATCCGCTCGACGATGCCCCGCGATGCCGTCGCCCGGGTCAACCCCAGGAGCCCGACACGCTCGCCGCCCTCCACGAAGGCGTCGGCCAGCGCCAGCCCGAGGACCAGGGCCCGCTCGATCTTGGACGCCGAGGCCAGGTCGGACGAAAACCCCATCGACGCGGAGCGGTCCATCCACAGCCAGATGTTGTGGGCCGCCTCCCATTCCCGCTCGCGTACGTAGAGCCGGTCGTCCCGGGCCGAGCGGCGCCAGTCGACCCGCGCGGCGGCCTCACCGGTGACGAAGGGGCGGAACTGCCAGAAGCTCTCGCCCGGCCCGGCCCGGCGGCGACCATGCAGGCCGTGGGCCAGCAGGCTCGATACCCGCCGCGCCTCCAGCACGAGGCGGGGCATCCTTTCGGAGAGGGCCGTCGCGCCCTCACTCTCGCGCCGGCCGGGGCTGCGCCTGCCTGCGTCGAGGGCGTGGGTGGCGACCAAGATCAGAGTTTCTCCGCGAGCTTGCCGATCAGGCCCTCGATCGTCTCGCCGTCGGCGCGGGCGGTGTAGCTGAGCGCCATCCGGTGCTTGAGCACCGGCTCCGCCAGGGCCTTCACGTCGGCCACCGAGGGCGCGACCCGGCCCTCGATCAGGGCGCGGGCGCGGGCGGCCAGCGTCAACGCCTGGCTGGCGCGGGGGCCGGGCCCCCAGAGCAGCTTGTCCTTCACCAGCGGATCGCCTCCGTCGGGCCGGGCGGCGCGCACGAGGTCGAGGATCGCCTCCACCACGGCTTCGCCCACGGGGAGCCGGCGCACCAGGCGCTGGGCGGTGAGCAACTGGTCGGTGGACATCACAGCGTGCGGGCGCACCTCGTCGATGCCGGTGGTCTCGATCAGGATGCGGCGCTCGGCGGCGCGGTCGGGATAGCCGACATCGATCTCCAGCAGGAAGCGGTCGAGCTGCGCCTCGGGCAGCGGGTAGGTGCCCTCCTGCTCGATCGGGTTCTGGGTGGCGAGCACGTGGAACGGCCGCGGCAGGTCGTGGCGGACGCCGGCCACCGAGACGTGGCCCTCCTGCATCGCCTGGAGCAGGGCCGATTGCGTCCGCGGGCTCGCCCGGTTGATCTCGTCGGCCATCAGGAGCTGGGTGAAGACCGGCCCCTGCACGAACCGGAACGCCCTGCGGCGCTCGGCATCCTCCTCCAGGATCTCGGTGCCGAGGATGTCGGACGGCATCAGGTCCGGGGTGAACTGCACGCGCCGCGCGTCGAGGCCGAGCACAGTGCCCAGCGTCTCGACCAGCTTGGTCTTGGCGAGCCCCGGCAGGCCGACGAGCAGGCCGTGGCCGCCGGCCAGGATCGTCACAAGGGCGAGATCGACGACCTTCTCCTGGCCGAAGATCACCCCGTGGATCGCGTCCCGCGCCTGACCCACGGCGGCGAGGCAGCTCTCCGCGGTGGCCACGATGCCGTCGTCGAGGCTGGTGGCCGGGCTGATCGCCTGCGTCATGCCGTTGTCCGTCTCCTGTGCGAGGTACCCAAGGTGCCCCGCCGGTCATCCGGTCAATGTGGGGCCGTTCGCACCGGGCTGGCAAGGTCGGGATCGCCGCACGCCGATTCGCGGTGGGATCCGCGCGGCAATGCAACGTCGGGTACCAGCTTCGGGGGCGCCCCCTCCAGGAAGCCGCACACCCTTACGTTTTGCGCTGGCCGATGCCCGGGAGCGAAGTCGTTTGGTCCGCCACCGCTTCCCGGGACTGCTTGTTTAGCGCGCGGGTCAGATCTTACCTTCGAGACCCATCGTGTAATACTTGTGCACGATCTTGTCCTGGTTCTCGAGCAGCCAGTCGATCGACGGCTCGTTGGTCATGGCCTTGCGGATCGCCTCGGTCATGCCCTTGCGCTGGATCTCGAACAGCGCCTTGTGGTCCACCGTCTCGGCCTGGATCACGCCGGGGCTCAGCCAGACCGAGCAGATGATGCCGAGGTCGTTGGCCTTCTCCTTGGGGATGTAGCCGGCCCGCACGGCGTCGAGCACGCCGTTGGCGATGGCGAACTGCACCGTGCCCATCAGGATCGAGGTGTACTTGCTCTCGGTCACGCTGACCTTGGAGACGCAGAGCGTTACCGGCCGGACCATGATGTCGGTGTTGAGGAGCGCGAAGACGCGGCTGTGGCCGACCACCTGGTCGCCCGTCAGCGTCGCGATCGCGGTGCCGACGGGACCGTCCAGCTCTCCGATGATGACCTCCGGCTCGGACGCGGTGTTCGGCGGGCCGCCCGCCACGAGCGCCTCGCCGGCGCGGAGGATGATGCGTTCACTCATAAGGGTTGGCTCCAAAGGGTTGCGGCACGGGGCGGGGGCGGCCGCTGCGGCGGTGCCGGCTGGATCGACGGCGCCCCCTCTAGCACGCGCTCCGGCATCCGTCGGCCCCGCCGCGATGCCGCTGCCGTCTACGTGAACCTGCCTCGGTCCGATCTGTCCGGGCCCAACCTGCCCCGGCCCAATCTACCCCGGCCCAATCTACCCCGGCCCTTGGCTCGGGCGAGCCGGACCAGTAGGAAGGCCCGCGAGGCCGGGGCGACCGGCTGAACACCCTGATGTCTCTCGCGGATTGCGGCGTAGGCAGCACAGCGGGCCTCCCGCGTATCCGGTACTCACCATGCGCCTTCGAGATGTGTTCGTCGCCGGGCCCGCGCGGTCCCTCACGCGCCCTCTGGCCCGGCGCCTGAAGCGGCGGCGGACGAGCGAGCCCCGGCAAGCGGATCTCGTGGCGGCCGTGAAGGCCTCGGGCCTGTTCGATCCGGCCTGGTACGGGCGGCGCTATCCCGACGTGGTCGGCGAGGGGATCGACCCGCTCGTGCACTACGCGGTCCATGGCGGGCGGGAGGGGCGCTGGCCGTCGCCGTTGTTCCACGGCGACCGCTACCTCGACGCCGTCCCGGGCCTGCGCGCCGAGGGCGTGAACCCGCTGATCCACTACGTCGAGCGCGGCGCCGATGCCGGCATCGCCCCCAACCCGCTGTTCGACCCGGACTGGTACGCGCAGCGCTATCTCGGCGGCGCCGACGCCCGCGCCTGGGCGTTCTTCCACTTCCTGAAAAGCCCCGACACCGACCCGTCGCCACTGTTCGATTCCGCTTGGTACCGGTCGCGCTACCCCGATGCCCGGGAGGCGGGCGGCATCGCGCTCAGTCACTATTTCGAGACCGGGCGGAAGCAGGGCTATCTGCGCACCCCCGAGGAATTCGCCGGGCTGTCGCGGCACGTCGACCTGATCCGCCGCTCCGGGATCTTCGACGCGGAGTTCTACCGCGGGCGCTGCCCCGAGGCCGAGACCAGCGGGCTCGAGCCGCTGGAGCATTACGTGATGGCGGGCGGCTACCGCCGCTACGCCCCGCATCCCCTGTTCGACCCCGACTGGTACGCCGCCCAATCGGCGGCGGTGCGCGCCGACAGCCTCAACCCGCTGGTGCACTTCCTGGAGCACGGCGCCCGGGAGGGGCTCGATCCCGGCCCCTGGTTCGATACGCGCTGGTACACCGAAACCTATCTCGCCGACGACGCGACGGATGCCAATCCGCTTGCGCACTTCCTGGCCGACAACGGCCGGCGCACGAGCCCGTCCCCGCGCTTCGACGCGCCCTGGTACCTCGCCCGCTACCCCCGGGTCGCGGCGCTCGGGCTCAACCCCCTGGTCGACTACGTCATCACCGGG
Source organism: Methylobacterium sp. WL1 (assembly GCF_008000895.1). Taxonomy (NCBI): domain Bacteria; kingdom Pseudomonadati; phylum Pseudomonadota; class Alphaproteobacteria; order Hyphomicrobiales; family Methylobacteriaceae; genus Methylobacterium; species Methylobacterium sp. WL1. The sequence continues at coordinate 5,682,043 of NZ_CP042823.1, forward strand.
CTCGAGGCGGGGCGGCTGACCCGCCGGGTCGCCGGCACCGCCGTTCCGGAGGCCGCCGACGCCCGGCTGTCCTGCCTGAAGCGGGAGCCGCGCCGGCACGGCCGCACGGCCTTGTTCATCACCCACGCGCCGGAGGGGCGCATCCGCGGCCATGTCGAGCCCTACCTGCGGGCGTTTGCCGAGAACGGCATCGACATCGTGCTCATCATCGCGGCCGACCAGCACAAGACCGCGGTGCCGGAGGCGATCCTGAAGCTCTGCGCCTCGGCCTACCTGCGCGAAAACACCGGCTTCGATTTCGCCGCCTGGGCCCATGTCCTCCTTGAGGACGACGACCTACTCGATTCCGAGACCCTGTATCTCGCCAACGACAGCCTGGTCGGCCCCCTCGACAGCGGCGACTTCGCGGGGATGCTGGCGAAGATCGATGCCTACCCCGAGGCGGTGATCGGACTCGCCGACAACTTCTACTACAGTCACCACCTGCAAAGCTTCTTCCTGGCCCTGAAGAAGCGCTGCGTGTCCTCCTACGCGTTCAACCACTTCATCCAGTCGGTGGCAAACTGGCCGGACAAGAACACAGTCATCACCGAGTACGAGTTGACCTTCTCAGGACGGATGCGGGCCGCGGGGCTCGGCATGCGCAGCCTGTTCTCGGCCCAGAACAAGCACATGACGCTCGTCAACGACCCGCGCAACAACCGCACCCTGTTCGACTGGGAGAACATGCTGACCCAGGGCTTCCCGTTCGTGAAGCGCTCGCTCCTGGGCGAGCACGCCGCGATCGGCGGCGCGGCGGTGCGCGAGGCCATCGGCGAGCGCGGCTTCGACCTCGACCGGCTCGACCAGACCTTCACGTATCCCGGCCCCAAGATCTGGGCCGACCTGCGCAGGCCGAAGGCGCCGGAGCGGCCCTTGCGCGTCTCCTACGTCTCGCCGATGAACTACGCCAACGGGCTCGGCGTCGCGGCGCGCAGCTACGTGCGGGCGCTGCACCGGGCGCCGTTCGCCCTGAACGTGCATCCGATGGAGCGGTCGTTCCACGTCCATGCCCGGGTCGGGCCGGGCTGGCAGGCCCGGACCTTCTCGGGGGCGCCGGACGTCGCCCTGGTCCATTTCAACGGCGACAGCTGGCACTCGCTGATGAGCGAGCGGCAGCTCGACATCGCCGCGAGCGCCCGGCTCAAGATCGGGCTGTTCGTCTGGGAGACCTCGCACGTGCCCGGGGGCTGGCTGCCCACCGTGGACGGCCTCGACGCGATCTGGGCGCCCACGGAGTTCTGCGCCGCGATCTTCCGCCAGATCACCGACATCCCGGTCGATGTCGTGCCCTACGTGGTCGAGAACGAGCCCGGCGAGCCGGCGAGCGCCGCCGCCAAGGCCAACCTGCGCAAGGCGTTCTCCATCGACCCGGCCAAAAAGGTCATCCTCTACGCCTTCGACGGGTCGAGCTACCTCGCCCGCAAGAATCCGCACGCGCTGATCCGCGCGTTCCGGGCGGCGGGGCTGGCGCAATCCGCCTGGCAGCTCGTGCTCAAGACCAAGCACGTGTTCGACCTGCCCGACGAGGGCAAGAAGCTGCTCGACCTCGTCGGCAAGGCCGGGGACGTGGTGGTGATCGATCAGCCGCTGTCCCAGAACGAACTCGGCGCCCTGTTCGAGCTCTGCGCGGTCTACGCCTCGTCGCATTCCTCGGAAGGCTTCGGCCTGACGATCGCCGAGGCGATGGAGATGGGCAAGGTCGTGGTCGCCACCGATTACGGCGGCAGCCGCGACTTCCTCGACGCCACCTGCGGCTTCCCGGTGAAGGCCGAGATCGCCGCCCTGGACCAGACCTACGGGCCATATCTGCGCGGCGCCGAATGGGGGCAGGTGGACGAGGACGACCTCGCCCGCGCGCTCACCGACGCCGCCCGGGCGGTGGCGAGCGGCGATGCCGCCCGGATCGGCGCCGCCGCCCGCGCGCGGATCCGCGAGCGCCTGTCGATCGGCGCGGTGGCCGCCGCCATGGAGGCGAGCCTGTCGCGCCTTCTCAAGGCCGAACGTACCTGACGCCCGGGAGACGCGATCCGTGTTGAACAAGAAGCCGGTCCCGGCCCCGTCGGCCTCATGGAGCGCGCGCGCCTGGCCGGACGCGATCCTGCCGCTGCCCCTCGACGAGCGCTTCCACCCGGTCGACGACCGCAAGCTCGGCCAGGTCGCCGCCGGCCAGCTGCCCGCCTGCCGGGCCGTGTTCGTGGCCCCGGCGGCGTCCGATCTGCATCCGGAGCTGTTCGCACCGATCCTCGCCGCAATGGCCGAGCGGCCGGATATCGGCATCTTCTACGGCGACGACGCCGTGATGGACGGCGCGGGCCAGGTCCGCAGCGTCCATTGCAAGCCGGCCTTCAACCCGGCGCTCCTCATGGCCGACGACTATATCGGCTTCCCGCTGGTGATCCGCGTCTCGGCCCTGGCAGGCCTGACCCCGGATTTCGGCCGGCGTACCGGCAACGCCGCCTGGTTCCGGCTGCTGCTCGACGCGCTCTCGGCGGGCATCGGCATCGACCGGATCCCGCAGACGCTGATCGCCTCGCCGCTCGTCCGTCCGAAGGCGAAGCGCGCCGCCCGCGCCGACGTGCTCGACCGCTGGTTCCAGGGCTCGGGCGCGCCCCTGCGCACCGCCCCGGGCCTGACCCCGGACACGCTGGAGATCCGCCGCAGCCTCGATGCGCGCCCGCCCGTGACCCTGGTGGTGCCCACCGCCCAGACCAGGCCCCGGAACGAGGACGGGAGCCCGATCGCGGGCGCCAAGCCGCACGTCATCACCCTCCTCGACAGCCTCGCCCGCAGCAGCTACCCGGCCGACCGGATCCGGGTGCTGATCGGCGACGACAAGGCCGACGACGCGATCTATCGCGGCCGGTCCGACCGGTTCGCGGTGACCCGCCTGCTCACCACCCGGCCCGAGGGCGCACCCTTCAACTACGCGGCCAAGATGAACACCCTCTGGCGCGCCGCCGAGACCGACCTCGTCATCCTGATGAACGACGACCTCGTTGTGCGCCGCCCCGGCTGGATCGAGGCGCTGCTGACCTTCGCGCTCGACCGCGGCGTCGGCGGCGTCGGCGGGCGGCTGCTGTTCCCGAGCGGCAAGATCCAGCACGCCGGCATGTTCGGCGGCATCTTCGACGTCTGCGCCCACCCCTGGTACAACCGCGACGCGGCCGAGCCGACCTACGGCGACTGGGCGCTGGCGCAGCGCGACTGCTCGTCGGTGACCGGCGCGCTGTTCGCCACCCGCAAGGCGGTGCTGGAAGCGGTCGACGGCTTCGACGAGAGTTTTGCGCTCGACTTCAACGACGTCGATCTGTGCTTCAAGCTGCGGATGCTCGGCTACCGCATCGTCTACACGCCGTTCGCCGAGATGGCGCACCGCGAGAGCGCCTCCCGGCAGACCAGCTTCGCCCCGGGCTCGCAGATCTCGCGCTTCCTGCGCCGCTGGGACGACGTGCTGACCGACGACCCGGCCTACAGCCCGCAGCTGCGCACCGACACCGATGTGGTCGCCCCCCGGGCCGACGCGGCCCGCTGGGTGAGCGAGCGCCGGCCCTCCTGACTCTACAGCGCCTCGCCGCGCATCAGCCGGGGCCGCGTGCCCCGTGAGGCCGCGGCCTCGCCGATGAAGAACCGCTTGAGACCGGGCAGGCGGTCGACGATCCCGAGGCCGAGGTCGCGCGCGAGCCGCAGCGGCAGGGCGTCGTTGGAGAACAGCCGGTTCAGCCCGTCGGTGGCTGCCGCCATGGCGAAGCTGTCGAACCGGCGGGCGCGCTCATAGGCCTGCAGCACGTCCGGGCTGCCGGGATCGAGCCCGAGCCGCAGGGCGCCGGTCACCGCCTCGGCCAAAGCCGCGGCGTCCGCCAAGCCGAGATTGAGGCCCTGGCCGGCGATCGGGTGGATGACGTGGGCGGAATCGCCGAGCAGCGCCAGCCGGTCGGCCCAGAACGCCCGGGCGATGCCGAAGGCCAGCGGGTGCCGGCTCGGGCCGTGCTCCAGGGCCAGCATTCCCAGATCCAGGGTGAACCGGCGCTCGATCTCGGCCAGCACCTCGTCGGGCTCGCCCGAGAGCAGCGCGTCGGCCTCGTCGGCCCGCTCGGTCCAGACGATCGAGGAGCGGTGGCCCAGCGTGCCGCCGTCCCGCAGGGGCAGGATCGCGAAGGGGCCGGCGGGCAAAAAGTGCTCGAAGGCTCGGCCCTGGTGCGGCCGGGTATGCCCGATCGTGGCCACGATCCCGACCTGCGGATAGGACCAGCCGACCCAGCCGATCCGCGCAGCCTCCCGCAGGCGGGAACGCGCGCCGTCGGCGGCCACCAGCAGGTCGGCCCGGAGGCTCTCGCCCGTGGTCAGCTCCGTCCGGATCGCCACGCCCTCAGGCAGCGCCCGCACCACGCCCCCTGTGACGATCGCGACGCCCCCGTCCAGGCAGGCCTCGGACAGCGCGCGCGCCAGGGGCTCGGCCTCGACCATGTGGGCGAAAGGCTCGCCCACCGCCCGGTCGGCCTGGTCCTCCTCCTCCCGCCCGAAGGTCAGGAACACCGGCCGCACCGGGTCGGCCAATCGGCTGTCGGAGATCACCATCTCGGCGATCGGCTCGGCGGAGGCCGCGATTCGCTCCCACAGCCCGAGCTGCGTCAGCATCCGCCGCCCACCCGCTGCCAGCGCGTAGGCGCGGCCGCGGTGCCGTGCGGGGTCGGCGCCGTGCGGGTCGATCACGGTCACGGCCAGAGCCGGCCCGTGGGCCTGCTTGAGTGCGAAGGCCAGGGCGAGGCTGGCGAGGCCGCCTCCGGCGATCAGGAGGCTGCGGCTGCCGGGGCGGGGCGTCTGGGCCGTCATCGTCACGGATCTCCGATCTGGGGGCCGAGCGCGTGGATCGCTCCGCCCGAAAGGCCTATGTCGCGTTTGGACGATGAACGGAAACCCCGCGACTCATGACCGACGCCACCACCGACGCGATGACCGACGCGGTCGCCGAGCTCATCGCCATCCTCGACCTCGAACGTCTCGAGGTCGACCTGTTCCGCGGCCAGAACCCGAAGACCGGCTGGCGCCGGGTGTTTGGGGGCCAGGTGGTGGCGCAGGCTCTCGTGGCCGCCACCCGCACGGTGCCGGACGACCGGCCGGCCCATTCGCTCCACGCCTATTTTATGCTGCCGGGCGATCCCCGCGCGCCGATCGTCTACGAGGTCGAGCGCATCCGCGACGGGCGCAGCTTCACCACCCGGCGGGTCAAGGCGATCCAGCACGGGCGGGCGATCTTCGCCACCACGATCTCCTACCAGGTCTCCGAGGGCGGGTTCGAGCACCAGCCGACCATGCCGGACGTGGCCGGGCCGGACGGCCTCCTCGACGGCAAGGCGCTGGCGGCCGCCGGTGCCGCCGGCATGCCGGAGGCTGTCGCCGCCTATTTCGGCCGCGAGCGCCCGATCGAACTGCGCCCGGTCGATCTTGACCGCTACATTGCCCGACGCAAGGATGGGTCGCGCCCCGAGCCGGTCTTCAATGTCTGGTTGCGGGCGGCCTCGGCGCTGCCGGACGACCCGGCCCTGCACCGTGCGGTGCTGGCCTACGCCTCTGACATGACCTTGCTCGACGTGTCTCTTATCCCGCATGCCAGCTCGGTGTTCGACCCCGACATCCAGGCAGCCAGCCTCGACCACGCCTTGTGGTTCCACCGCCCAGTCCGGATCGACGACTGGCTGCTCTATGCTCAGGACAGCCCCGCCGCCGGCGGCGCGCGCGGCTTCGCCCGCGGCCAGATCTTCGACCGCGCCGGCAAACTCGTCGCGTCCGTTGCGCAGGAAGGTCTCATTCGACCCCACGGGGGATGAGGTCATGGCGCGGCACATCTTCGCGTCCGATCCGCGCGGCGGCGCCGGCCGGCTGAACTGCGCCGTCATCTCGGCGCGCCGAAGCCGAGCCTGGGATTCGGATCCGCGGCCGATTCCCCGACTTACGCCACCTGCGTGTCTGGGCTTCGGGCTTCGCTCTGCGGCGCCGGACTGAGCGACGGGCGCGCGAGGCGATAGGGTTCTAACAGGGCCCCATAAGTGATCGAATCGTCCCTCGCCCGAGGATTAAGACGCCTTCGCCAACGTGCGTTGCAGAATTGCACCGCTGCTATGTGCCCATTTATCAATCGTTTGCACGTGTTCTAGGCAGCCATCCGGCGCGGCCTGCCCACAGCTTCGCCTGATAGGTCTATTTGCTGGGCATAACCGCGCCCGCCTGAAAAGTTCCCTGCCAAGCTCGGGTGGCATAGTCCTTGAATAGCCCCGCTCAACCGCGGGCCAGCCCGGCTCGGCGGGCGGCTCGGTTCGAGCCGCTGCGTGGATCGGGCGACGGCATCGGTTCCCAGGGACTCGGTTAGGGGGCGCCGCCCATGAAGATCGTGATGGCCATCATCAAGCCGTTCAAGCTGGAGGAGGTGCGCGACGCGCTCACCGGAATCGGCGTCCACGGCCTGACGGTGACGGAAGTGAAGGGCTACGGCCGCCAGAAGGGCCACACCGAGATCTACCGCGGCGCGGAATACGCGGTGAGCTTCCTGCCCAAGCTCAAGATCGAGGTCGCGGTCGCCTCCGACCTGACCGCCAGCGTCATCGACGCCATCGCGGCGGCGGCCCGCACCGGCCAGATCGGCGACGGCAAGATCTTCGTGCTGCCCCTCGAGAAGGCGGTGCGCATCCGGACCGGCGAGACCGACGCCGACGCGCTCTGAGCCGGCCCGCCGACAGCCTCAACCTTTACGCAACGCGCAACGCATCGTGACCGGAGCCACCTGTCCATGAAAGTCCGTAACGCCTTGATGCTCGGCTTGGGAGGCGCGGCGCTCGCCGCCCTCCTGATCGAGCCATCCCTCGCGCAGACCCCGGTTCCGGAAGCCGCCTCCGCGGCGCCGGCCGCCGCGGCCGTGCCGCTGCCCAACAAGGGCGACACCGCCTGGATGATGATCTCCGCGGCCCTCGTGCTGCTGATGAGCGTGCCGGGCCTGGCGCTGTTCTACGGCGGCCTCGTGCGCACCAAGAACATGCTGTCGGTGCTGACCCAGGTGTTCGCGATCGTGTCGATCGTCGGCCTGCTGTGGGTGTTCTACGGCTACAGCCTCGCCTTCACCAACGGCGGCGGCATCAACGACTTCGTCGGCGGCCTGTCGAAGGCGTTCCTGAAGGGCATCGACGCCAACTCGACGGTGGCGACCTTCTCCAACGGCGTCGTGATCCCCGAATACGCCTATCTGTGCTTCCAGATGACGTTCGCGATGATCACCCCGGCGCTGATCGTCGGCGCCTTCGCGGAGCGGATGAAGTTCTCCGCCCTGGTGGTGTTCACGATCCTCTGGGTCACGCTCATCTACTTCCCGATGGCCCACATGGTCTGGTACTGGGCCGGCCCGGATGCCGTCGGCAACGCCGCCAAGGCGCTGGCCGCCGCCACCGACGACGCCTCGAAGGCGACCGCCCAGGCGGCGCTCGACGCGGTCAACAAGGATGCGGGCTTCCTCTTCCAGAAGGGTGCCCTCGACTTCGCCGGCGGCACCGTGGTGCACATCAACGCGGGCATCGCCGGCTTCGTCGGCTGCCTGATCATGGGCAAGCGCATCGGTTACGGCCGCGACCTGCTCGCCCCGCACTCGCTGACCATGACCATGATCGGCGCCTCGCTGCTGTGGGTCGGCTGGTTCGGCTTCAACGCCGGCTCGAACCTCGAGGCCAACGGCACCGCCGCGCTGGCGATGCTCAACACCTTCGTGGCGACCTGCGGCGCCGCGGTGGCGTGGCTGTTCGCCGAGTGGGCGCTCAAGGGCAAGCCGTCGCTGCTCGGCATGCTCTCGGGCGCGGTAGCCGGCCTCGTGGCCGTCACACCGGCCTCGGGCTTTGCCGGCCCGATGGGCTCGATCGTGCTCGGCCTCGTGGCCGGCGTGGTCTGCTTCGTGATGTGCTCCACCGTGAAGAACGCGTTGGGCTACGACGACTCCCTCGACGTGTTCGGCGTGCATTGCATCGGCGGCATCCTGGGCGCCCTGGCGACCGGCATCCTGGTCGATCCGAACCTCGGTGGCGTCGGCATCCCCGACTACACCTCCAAGCCGGGCGAACTGGCAGTCGGCGCCTACGACATGGTGAGCCAGCTCATCATCCAGGCGGAGGCGGTCGGCCTGACCCTGCTGTGGTCCGGCATCGGCTCGGCGATCCTCTACAAGCTCGTCGACCTGACGATCGGCCTGCGTGTGACCCAGGAAGAGGAGCGCGAGGGCCTCGACATCGCCGACCACGGCGAGCGCGCCTACAACTACTGAGAATGAACGGCGCGGCCCTCCGGGGTCGCGCCGCTGACATGAAAACCCCGGCTCCGCGAGGGCCGGGGTTTTTTGTCTTCATGTTGTGCCGTCGACCGACGCGCCGAAGCACGCCCGACGTAGATCCGGTCCACACCGTCAGTGCGCAGCGACGCAACCCGGTGATACGCCGCATCCGGAGATTGCACGCCGCGCCGAATTGCTGCGCGCAGCTCGCGAGGACGGCGGACTGACGCGGGGGAGGGCGGAATCCGATGGCGGCATCGACGGCGACCTTCCGGCCAGCCTGCGCATGCCGCCCGGTCTCATGATCACCGCATCCGCTTCGAAAGAAGCGGTCGCCATTGTCGTGCAGAGGCTTCGCGAGGGGCGGCGTGAAATCGGTCACGCAGCGTCTACGCGTAGCGGACGGCGGCGCGGCGCGTCCTGGTGGGCCTCGTCGCACGACGATACGCGTCGCGCGAAGCGGTCGGCGCGACGAGTCGGCGGCGAGTGCGCTACGCTGCCTGGGCCAGTGCCGCCTTCTCCTCCGCGAACGCCCAGTCCAGCCACGGCGTCAGCGCTTCGAGGTCGGCCGTCTCCACCGTCGCGCCGCACCAGATCCGCAGGCCGGCCGGGGCGTCGCGGTAGGCGCCGATGTCGAGGGCGACGCCCTCGCGGTCCAGGCGCTCGACGATACCCGATGCAAGCGCCGCCACCGCCGCGTCGCCGCGGGCGAGCACGTCCGGGTCTGCGATTACCAGGCAGACGCCGGTGTTCGAGTAGGTCGCGGGGTCGACCGCCAGCGGCGCGATCCACGGGGTCCGGGCGACCCAGTCGTAGATCGCCTTGGCGTTGGCGTTGGCCCGGGCGTGGAGCGCCGGCAGGCCCCCGATCCGCACGGCCCAGTCGAGGGTGTCGAGGTAGTCCTCCACCGCCAGCATCGAGGGCGTGTTGATCGTGTCGCCCTTGAAGATGCCCTCGATCAGCTTGCCGTCCTTCGTCAGTCGGAACACCTTCGGCAGCGGCCAGGCCGGGACGTGGCTCTCCAGCCTCTCGACCGCCCGGGGCGAGAGCACCAGCATGCCGTGCGCGGCTTCGCCGCCCATCACCTTCTGCCAGGAGAAGGTCACGACATCGAGCTTGTCCCAGGACAGCGGCTGCGCGAAGGCCGCCGAGGTGGCGTCGCAGATGGTCAGGCCCGCGCGGTCGGCGGCGATCCAGTCGCCGTTCGGGACCTTCACGCCGGCGGAGGTGCCGTTCCAGGTGAAGACCACGTCGTTATTCCTGGTGTCGATCGCCGACAGGTCCGGAAGCACGCCGTAGGGCGTCTGGTGGATCCTGGGCGCGATCTTGAGCTGCTTGAGCGCGTCGGTGACCCACTCCTTGCCGAAGGCCTCCCAGGCGGCGACCTCCACGGGCTTGGGCCCGAGCAGCGTCCACATCGCCATCTCGACGGCGCCGGTATCGGAGGCCGGCACGATGCCGATGCGGTAATCGGCGGGCACCTGCAGCACCGAGCGGGTCAGGTCGATCGCCCGGCCGAGCTTGGCCTTGCCGATGCTGGAGCGGTGCGAGCGGCCGAGCGCGGCACCGTCTAGGGCGGCTGGGCTCCAGCCCGGACGCTTGGCGCAGGGGCCGGACGAGAAGTGGGGAACGCGCGGGCGCCTGTCGGGTCGGCTCATCGTCGGATCCATCCTTGCAGATGGGCGCTCCTCGGCGGGGAGGAGTGTCCCGGAACCGCGCATGCGCCCAATCCGGGCCTCTGGCAAGCGCTTGTCCGGGTTGCAGTCTTCGGTGCGTGCCCCTGCCCGGGACAGGCTGTTCGGGCCTACGGAACCGTCGATTAATCTTGGGTCGTTAGCCTTAATGGCGTGCCGTGTTGCGTTCGAGGTACGCTGATGTCTTTCCACAGTACTGCAATAGTCTCGGCTTGGTCGGTTTTACTTATGGTTATCGGCGCGTTAGCGACCCGCCTCGCCCTCGCGGGCCGGCTCCGGTCCTCCGCCGTACAGCCCTTGCAGCTCGATCCGCTGGACTACGAGTGCGACGGGCCCGTGATCGATCTGGAACCCGCCTGAAGGTCCGGGCGCCGCTCGGAGGTGATGCGTTCGGCCTCCGCCCGCCGCCACCGGGCGATGGCTCCGTGATTGCCGCCCGACAGCACCTCCGGGATCGGCCGGCCTTCCCAATCGCGGGGCCTCGTGTAGTGCGGGTATTCCAGGAGCCCGCCCTCGAAGCTTTCCTCGACGCCCGATTGCGCCTTGCCCATCACACCGGGCAGGAGCCGGACGCAGGCGTCGAGCACCACAAGGGCGGCGATCTCGCCCCCGGACAGCACGTAATCGCCGATGGAGACCTCCTCCAGGCCGCGGCCGGCGATGACCCGCTCGTCGACGCCCTCGAACCGGCCGCAGACGATCAGCGCCCCGGGGCCGGCGGCGAGGTCCCGCACCTGGCCTGGCTGAGCGGCCGGCCGCGGGGCGACATCAGCAGCCGGGGCCGCGATCGTCCGCCCCGGTCGCGGCGTCGATGGCGGCGGCGAGCACGTCGCAGCGCAGCACCATCCCGGCGCCGCCGCCGGCCGGCGTGTCGTCCACCGAGCGGTGGCGGCCGAGCCCGTGCTCACGGATGTTGCGCGCCTCCAGGCTCCAGTCGCCCCGGGCGAGCGCGTCGCCGGACAGCGACACGCCGAGCGGGCCCGGGAACATCTCCGGGTAGAGAGTGAGGATCGTGGCCCGCCAGGGCGTTTCCGCGCGCGTCATGGCGCTTGATCGCGCGCCGGGTGCGGCACGGTCAACGGCCCGGGCACCGTTCGGTCCCCGGCGGGTTGTCGGCGATGATCCGGCGCACCCTTCTCCTCACGGCCCTCTTGGCGGGACCTGCCCTCCTGGCGGGACCGGCCCTCGCGGCCGGGCCCCTGGCGCCCCCGGGCGCCCCCGCCGGGGCGTTCCCCAAGCCCGACCGGCCCGTGGCCGAGATCGTGGCGCCGCAATGGTCGGCGGAGGCCGCGCGCGACAAGGCAGGCGAGTTCGAGGCTGTCGCCCGTGGGATGGGCATCGCCCCGGGTGAGACGGTGGCCGATATCGGCGCCGGCAGCGGCTATTACGTGGTGCGCCTGAGCCCGCGGGTCGGGCCCGGCGGCAAGGTCTTGGCCGAGGACGTGACCCCCGCCTATCTGGCGAGCCTCGAAAAGCGCGTGACGGCGCTCGACAACGTCACCGTCGTGCGCGGCGAGCCCCACGACCCGCGGCTGCCGCCCAACTCGGTCGATGCCGCCATCCTCGTGCACATGTACCACGAGATCGCCCAGCCCTTCGGCCTGCTGCACAACCTCGCCCCGGCGATGCGCCCGGGCGGCCGGGTCGGCATCGTGGACGCCGACGACATCCCGTCGCGGCACGGCACCCCGCCGGCGCTCCTGCGCTGCGAACTCGCCGCCGCCGGTTACCGCGAGACGGGGTTTCACCCCCTGAACGGCGGTGCCTACCTGGCGGTGTTCGCGGCCCCTGCGCCGGATGAGAGGCCGCGCCCGGAGACGATCCGCCCGTGCCGGGATGCCGCGACGCCGCGCTGAGCGGTCCGGATCGTGCGGTCAGGGCGTGTCGGCGGTGCCCGGCAGCGCCGTATCGAGGTGGGCCGCGAAACCGGTGAGATGCGGGACCAGGTCGGGCCGCAACTCCATGGAGGGGATCGCGTAAGCGCCGCCGTTCTGCCGCCGGAACGGGATGGGATCCGTGCTGAACAGCGCGCGCATCCGGGCCCGAAGGCTCTCCGCGGAGGCCGCGAAGCCGCTCTCGCTCATGCTGTCGGCCCGATACACGACGAAAGGCGGGAGCACGGCGTAGCCCGGGTAGAACAGCACGCCATGCTGGATCGGGAACAGCAGGTCATCGATCGGCCCGTTGATCCCCCGGGGGCCGTAATGCGTCTCCCAGCCGCCGGCCGTCACCACCAGCATCGCGCGCTTGCCGGCGAGGGTGCCCTCGCCGTAACGGTCGCCCCAGCGGGTCTCGCTGTGCTCGCCCACCCCGTAGGCGAACCCATAGGCGTAGACCCGGTCGATCCATCCCTTCAGGATCGCCGGCATCGAAAACCACCAGAGCGGGAACGCCAGGATCAGCGCATCCGCCCAGAGCAGCTTGGCCTGTTCGGTGGTTACGTCGTCGGTCAGGGTCCCGGTGAGGAACGCCGCGCTGGATGCGGCCGGGACCCGCAGGCGCGCCGCGTCCGGTAGGATCGGGAAGTCGGCCCGATCGATGGCACTCTTCCAGCCCTCTGCGTAGAGGTCGGTGACGCGGACTTCGTGTCCGTCCGACTCCAGTTGGTCCACCGCCGCGCGGCGCAACGCGTTCGTCAGCGATGCCGGATCCGGATGGGCTGAGACGACGAGAATCTTCATGAGGCGGGCTCGCTGGGGAGGAAGAGCCGCGAAGCTAGAAGGCCGCCAGGCCATCCGGTAGACGGAACGGCGGGATAGGATCGTTCCGCGCAATGGATCAATCGAGCGTCACGCTGGAGCGGATGCGGAGCTTCGTCCGCGTGGTCGAGCGCGGCAGCCTGTCGGCCGTGGCGCGCGAGCAGGGCGTCGGTCAATCGACTGTCAGCCGGCACGTGGCCGAACTCGAAGCCGCCCTGGGCGCCAGCTTGCTGAACCGGACCACGCGGCGGGTCACCCTGACCGACGAGGGCACGCGTTTCCACGCCGAGGCGCGCACCATCCTGCGGATGGTCGAGGAGGCCGCGGACGGCGTCCGGAACGCGGGGGGCGGCCTGACCGGCACGGTGCGCGTGTCATGCACGGCGGCCCTGGGCGTTCGACACGTCTGCCGGGCGCTGTTCGCAGTCCAGGATCACTATCCGGGACTCAGCGTCGATCTCGGTTTGACCGACGAGCGGATCGACCTCGTGCGCGAGGCGACGGATGTCGCGATCCGGCTCGGCCCGCTGGCGGAGAGCAGCCTGCAGCGCAAGGCCGTCGGTCGCTCGCGCCGGATCCTGGTGGCGTCCCGGCGCTATCTCGCAGATCACGGCCGGCCCGAGAAACCGGACGACCTGGTGCGGCATTCAATCATCCGCATGAGCAACGTTGCCGGCAGCGACACGCTGTGCCTGTACGGGCCGGACGGCGCGACATCCCGCGTCCCAGTGGGCGGCCGCTTGCTGGTCGACCACGGCTTGGCCGCCCGCGAGGCCCTGGCGCAGGGGCGTGGCATCGCGGCCGCCCATATCTGGCTCGTGGACGATCTGCTGGCGGTGGGGGCGATCGAGCACGTCCTGCCGGACTACGCGCCCGCGCCGGTCCAACTCTCGATCCTGATCGTGCCGGGCCGCATCCGCATCCGGCGTATCCGTCTGGTGGTCGATGCCCTGGCGGCCGCGCTTGCCGAGCTTCCCGGAATCGACAGGCCCTAAGCGGGTGGCCGATCACGCACCGGCACCCAGCCTGAGCCTGTCAGAACACTCAGCCCGGATCGTCGGCCGGCTTCTCGCCCACCGGCGCGAAGAAATCCTCTGGCAGCACCACGGTTACCCGCCGCTGCGCGAGGTCGAGGACCGGCACGAACGCCTTGGTGAAGGGCAGCAGCGCCGTGGCGCCGCCCGCGGCGGGCTTGAGCTCGAGCAGGTCGCCGCCACCGTAATTCGGAACCGCGACGACCGTGCCGACGACGTTGCCGGCCTCGTCCACCGCCGTGGTCCCCACGAGGTCGGCTGCATAGACCTCGTCGTCGTCGTCGGGCTCCGCGAGGCGGTCGCGGGGGATGAACAGGGCGACGCGGTTGAGCGTCTCGGCAGCGCTGCGGCTGCCGATATCCTTGACCCGGGCGATCAAGATGTCGGGGGAGGATCCCGGGGCGGTGCGCACGGCCGACAGGGTCAGCGTGCGATTGTCGGAGGTCATCAGCGGGCCGTAGCCGGCGATCGCCAACGGATCGCCGGTGTAGGATTTCAGGCGGATCTCGCCGTTGAGCCCGTGCGCGCGGCCGAACTCGCCCAGGAGGACGAGGTTCGGGTCGGGCGGCACGGGCGGGGCCACCGGCTTGGGGGCCGGTGCCTTGGGCGAGGTCGCGGCCTCGGGCGCGATTGCGCCGATAGCCGTGCCAGCGCGGCCACGGCGACCGCCGTCGCGGGAGGATGGACCAGCGGGGCGGCGTGCCATGGCCTCGAGCCTCAGGCCGCGGCGTCCTCGGCGGGCGCGGCGGCCTTCTCGGCGCGCTTGGTCGCGCGCTCCTTGGCCTTCTCGCCGGGCTCGGCCTTCTGCGGGTTGTTGCGCGTCGGGCGCTTGGCGAGGCCGGCCTGGTCGAGGAAGCGCAGGACCCGGTCGGTCGGCTGCGCGCCCTTGGCGAGCCAGCCCTGGATCTTCTCGGCGTCGAGCTGGATCCGGGCCGGATCGTCCTTGGCCTTCATCGGGTCGTAGGCGCCGACCTTGTCGATGAAGCGGCCATCGCGGGGGGCGCGGGCGTCGGCGACGACGATGCGGTAGTACGGACGCTTCTTGGCGCCACCGCGCGTGAGACGGATCTTCAGGGCCATTGTCTTAGGACTTTCTCTGTTCGTCGACCGACGGCGCATGGTTGGCCGCGATCGTCTGGTGGTGCCGGATGACCTCCTTGACCACGAAGGCCAGGAACTTCTCGGCGAAGTCGGGGTCGAGCTTGGCCTCGACCGCGAGTGTGCGGAGCCGGGCGACCTGACGCGCCTCCCGGTCCGGATCGGAAGGGGGGATCCCCTTTCGGGCCTTGAGCTCGCCGACCCGCTGCGTGCAGCGGAAGCGCTCGGCGAGCAGATGGATCAGCGCCGCATCGAAATTGTCGATGCTGTCGCGCAGGCGGGCGAGTTCGGGATCGACCGCTTGGGCAGCGAGGACGCTCATTTCTTCTTCCCCGGCATGAAGCCGCCGAGACCGGGCAGCTTCGGGCCGCCGAGGCCGGGAAGCCCCGGCATCTTCGGCATTCCACCCAGGCCGCCGCCCAGTCCGCCCCCGCCCAGGCCCGGCGGCATCGGCGGCAGCTTGCCGCCGAATTGCTTCTCGATCTGCGCGATCTGCTCGGGCGTCGGCTCGGGCATGCCCGGCGGAAGGCCTCCCGGCATGCCGCCGCCCATGCCACCGCCGCCGAGACCGAACATCGAGCCGAGGGCCTGCCCGATGCCGCGCTTGCCCGAGCCCATCGCCTTCATCATGTCGGCCATGGTCCGGTGCATCTTCAGGAGCTTGTTGATCTCCGAGACATCGACGCCGGAGCCCGCCGCGATGCGCTTCTTGCGGGAGTTCTTCAGCAGATCGGGGTTCTTCCGCTCGTGCGGGGTCATCGACGAGATGATCGCCCGCTGGCGCTTGAACATCTTCTCGTCGAGGTTGGCGCCCTCGACCTGCTTCTTCATGGCGCCCATGCCGGGCAGCATGCCCATCAGGCCGCCGATGCCGCCCATCTTCTCCATCTGGGCGAGTTGCATGGAGAGGTCCTCCAGGTCGAACTTGCCCTTGCGCATCTTCTCCGCGGTGCGGAGCGCCTGCTCGTGGTCGATGGTCTCGGCGGCCTTCTCGACCAGGGAGACGATGTCGCCCATGCCGAGGATGCGGTTGGCAACGCGGGCCGGGTGGAACTCCTCCAACGCGTCGACCTTCTCGCCGGTGCCGACGAGCTTGATCGGCTTGCCGGTGACGGCGCGCATCGAGAGCGCCGCGCCGCCGCGGGAATCGCCGTCCATGCGGGTGAGCACGATGCCGGTGACGCCGAGCCGTTCGTCGAAGGCGCGGGCGGTGTTGACCGCGTCCTGGCCGGTCAGCGCGTCGGCGACCAGCAGCACCTCGTGGGGCCGCGTCGCGGCCTTCACCTCGGCCGCCTCGACCATCAGGGCCTCGTCGACCGTGGTGCGGCCGGCGGTGTCCAGCATCACCACGTCGAAGCCGCCGAGGCGGGCCGCCTCCATGGCGCGCTTGGCGATCTGCACCGCCGACTGGCCGGCCACGATCGGCAGGCTCTCGACGCCGACCTGCTTGGCCAGCACCGCGAGCTGCTCCATGGCGGCCGGGCGGCGGGTATCGAGGGAGGCCAGCAGGACGCGGCGCTTCTCGCGCTCGGACAGGCGCCGGGCGATCTTGGCGGTGGTGGTGGTCTTGCCCGAGCCCTGGAGGCCGACCATCAGGATCGGCACTGGCGCCGGGGCGTTGAGGTCGATCACCTCCGCATCCGTGCCGAGCATCGCCACCAGCTCGTCGTTGACGATCTTGACGACCATCTGGCCGGGGGTGACCGACTTGAGCACGACGGCGCCGACCGCCTTCTCCTTCACCCGGTCGGTGAAGCCGCGCACGACCTCCAGAGCCACGTCGGCTTCCAGCAGGGCGCGGCGGACCTCGCGCATCGCCGCGGTGACGTCGGCTTCGGTCAGGGCGCCCCGGCGGGTGAGCCCCGAGAGGATGCCGGACAGGCGGTCGGACAGGCCTTCGAACATGGTTTTTCCGACCCGCGCTTACTGTTCGAGACCGGCGCGCTCGACGCGGCGCGCCTGGAGGGCGGCCTCGAAGCTGCGCACGGCGCTCGCGAACTTGTCCCGGCACTCCGGATTGCAGAACCCGACCACCGCGCCGTTGTAGAGCGTCAGCGAGTCGGCCGAGATCGGCTTGCCCGACCACGGGCAGGTCTCGTTGATCGCATCCGCGATATTCAATGCGGCTGGGGTCACGGCGACTTGGGTCATGCGATAGCCTCGACCGGCGGAGCCCGGCGAAGCGGATCGGCCCAACACAGATCGCGCCCGAGGGCGCGGACGCGCTGTCGGGCGTTGACCTCCGGCCTCAGGGGCCGGTCGGCTTCGTGTCGTGACGATCTGCTACGGATCGGAAGCGCGGGGTAGCGGCAGCCACCGCAAAAGTCAATTTTCGGTATCCCGCCCGCGAACCATCTCACGGTTGAGAGGACCGAGTGCCATTAACTTTTACGGATCGTTAAGCATGTTGCGACTCTGATCGGGCAGCACCCGTTCAGGACGACCGCCGATGTCGGAACCCGCCCGCACCCTGCCGCCGCACGAGACCGGCAGCCGCATCGCCCCCGGCCCCCTGCGGGACTGGCTGGCGACGATGAAGACCCACAGCCCCGCCGAGCAGCATGGCGACGACCGCCCGTATGAGGCTGAACCGGATACCAAGGCCCCCCGGGCCGCCGAGGCGGCCTGGTCGCCGCGACTCGTGGCGCAGCCCGAGGCGCCCGGCGCGGTCGCGGAGGATGCGGACGTGTCCGAGCTGATGGCCGAGAACATGATGCTCAAGGCCAGGCTGAAGCTCGAGGCCGACCGCCAGACCGAGCTGCAGGCGATCCTGGCCGAGGAGATCCGGGCGCTGCGGGACCATATCCGCGAGGAGATCGGCTCGATCGAGGACCTGCGCGCCGAGCAGGAGGAGGTCCGCGCCGAGCGCGAGGAGTTCCGGAGCGAGCGCGAGCGGTTCCGTCAGGAGCGGGAACACATGCGGGCCGAGCGCGACCGCGCGGTCACGGAGCGCGACGGGCTGCGGGCCGAGCGTCACGCGATGGCGGCCGAGCGCGACGCCCTGCGCGAGGAGCGCGACCTGTGGCGCGCCCGGACCGAGGCCCTGGCCCAGCCGCTGTTCCAGGCCCCGAAGCGCTGAAGACACCCCTGAAAAGCCGAAGGGCCACCCGTGAGGGTGGCCCTTCCATTGCCGAACCATCATGTCCGGCGGAACTGTCCCGAGATCGGGGCTCAGACGCGTCTTAGAGCGACGCGCCGGAGGCGACGGTCCAGGTCCGGTAAGCCGAGACTGACGGATGATGACAATGAGACACTGGATCACCTCCTTTCGTTCGTTGCGGGTGATGCGAAGGTAGGTGGCCGGACCCGGCTTGTGAAGCCCCGTGGCTGCGCCCGTTTGTCCTCCCCGTGCGCCCGCTTTCCCGCTTCGGCTGCCGGGCGTATGACGAGCCCACCGAGGTCAGCCCGAACCGCCGTTGAACGCGCCCGTCACGCCCCTGCCGCGTCCGCCCGAGGATGCAGCCCTCGATCCCGAGGCCATGCGTCAGCCGCTCGGCAACGCGTGGTACTGCGTTGGCCAGTCCCGCAGCCTCGGCCGCACCGGGCTCCGCGCCGTGGAGCTGAACGGCGAGCAGATCGTGCTCGGCCGGGCCCCTGACGGGACCCCGTTCGCGCTGCGCGACCGCTGCCCGCATCGCGGCATGGCCCTGTCGAAGGGCCGCTTCGACGGCGACACCCTGATGTGCCCGTTCCACGGCTGGCGCTTCGGCACGGACGGGCGCTGCCGGGACGTCCCGACCCTGTCCGAGCACGACGCCGCCGATTTCTCCCGCATCCAGGTCCAGCGCTTCCCGGTACGGGAGAGCGCTGGGTTCCTGTGGGTGAACCCGCATCTCGGGCCCGCCTCCGGCGACGTGCCCGCGGTGCCGGAGCTGGATTTCGCGCCGGCCGGCTCCCTGGTCGTGGAACTCGTGGTCGAGGCGTCCTACGATCTCACCACGCTGAGCCTGGTCGATCCCGGCCATGTCGCCTTCGTGCACGACAGCTGGTGGTTCCGGCCCTCGAAGCAGCTGCGCGAGAAGGTCAAGACGTTCCAGCCGGTGCCGCACGGCTTCGTCATGACGAGCCACGCCACCACGACGAGCTCACCAGTCTACCGCCTGCTCGGCGGCGTGCCCGAGGTCGAGATCGAGTTCCGGCTGCCCGGGGTCCGGTTGGAGCACATCCGCGCGGGTGACAAGCGGGTGGCCAACTACACCTTCGCCACGCCGCTCACGCCGGACCGGACGATGCTGACCAACGTCCTGGTGTGGAGCATGCCGGCGCTGAACCTGCTCAAGCCCATCGCGCGGCCGCTGATGCGGCAGTTCCTCACGCAGGACCAGGAGGTGCTTCAGCACGCGCAGGACGGCCTGGACCGTAAGCCGACCATGGTGCTGTTCGGGCAGGGCGACCTGCCCTCGCAATGGTATTTCCGGCTCAAGCGCGAAGCCCTGGACTCGGCTCGCACCGGGCGCCCGTTCGAGAATCCCCTGGAACGGCGCGAGCTGCGCTGGCGGTCCTGATTTATAGGACAGTTATTGGGCTCTATTCAGGGCGAGTAACGCTCTATTAACCACACTTTGCGTAATGATTTCCTAGGCCTATTCCTCTCGAGACGCTGCGCGCCGATGCCCCGTTTCTACATCGACCTCCATGACGGTTCCCAGCCGGTCCGCGACGAGGTCGGCTTCGACCTACCGGACCTGCCGGCCGCCCGCGCCAAGGTCACCCGGATCATGTCGGCGATCGCCCGCGACATGCTACCCGACGTGGAGCGCCAGGATTACGTCGCCTGCGTCCGCGATACGGTCGGCAAGGTCGTGTTCCGCGCCCGCCTGTCGCTCGCCGCCGAGGCCGTGGAGTGAGGCAAAAGCGAGCCTGAGGCTCCCCGTCGCGGTGGCCGGAGCTTGACCACGGCGCCGGGCCGGCCATTTCCCAACCATGAAACGGCGCAGCCTGCTCACGGTCGCGAGTGCGGCCACGGTGATGACGCTCGGCGGCGTCGGCTATGCCGCCCACCGCCGGGGCAAGAACCCCTATTATCGCGGCCCGGAATCGGACCATTTCGACGGCCTGCGCTTCTTTTTGCCGGACCAGGCCACCGACAAGTCGTTGCCGGACGTGCTGCGCTGGCAGGCCAAGCGGCAGCGCGAGCCCTGGCCGAAGAGCTACCCGAGCCCGTTCCCCGCGGACCGTCCGCCCGAGCGCAGCGGATCCTTGCGCGTCGTGCTGATCGGGCACGCGAGCTACCTGGTGCAGGTCGCCGGCCGCAACATCCTGATCGATCCGGTCTTCGCCCGGCGCGCCAGCCCGGTCCGGTTCGCCGGACCGAAGCGGGTCAACCCGCCCGGGATCGCGTTCGCCGACCTGCCCCCGATCGATGCGGTGCTGATCACCCACAACCATTACGATCATCTCGACGGGCCGAACCTCGCCCGGATCTGGCAGGCCCACCAGCCGCTGATCGTCGCGCCGCTGGGCAACGACACGATCCTGCGCAACTTCGACGACACGATGCACGTCGAGACCCGCGACTGGGGTGAGTCGGTGGATCTCGGCGACGGTCTCGCCGTCCACCTGGTGCCGGCCAACCACTGGTCGGCCCGCGGCGTGCAGGACCGGCGCATGGCGCTGTGGTGCGCCTTCGTGATCACCTCGGCCCAGGGCGTCCATTACCATGTGGGCGATACCGGCTTTGGCGACGGCGGGCTGTTCCGCGACATCCGCGCCCGGTTCGGGGCGCCCCGCCTCGCGACCCTGCCGATCGGTGCCTACGAGCCGCGCTGGTTCATGCAGGCGCAGCACGTAAACCCGGCCGAGGCCGTGGAGGCCTTCGCGCTGCTCGGGGCCGACCAGGCGCTCGGCCACCATTGGGGCACGTTCCAGCTCACCGACGAGGGCATCGAGCGGCCCGCTGAGGCTCTGGCGATGGCCCTGGAGGCGCACGGCATCGCTCCAGAGCGCTTCCTGGCGCTGCGGCCCGGGCAGGTCTGGGGAGCCTGAGGCGCAGAATACCGACCGCCGCCGCGCTGGGCACGATGCATGCAGGATACCGTATGCAGCCTGCCTGCGGCGCGTCTCGATGACGGGGGCGACCGCCGGCCGGCCGCGCGTCCCCTTCTGCCGAGAGACCCGATGGACCCGATCAAGCCGACACGCCGCTCGCTCATGGCCGGGGGCGCCGCCCTGGCTGCGCTCGGCACTGCGGGCCGGGCCGGCGCGCAGGGCGCGGCCGCCGGCAGCCTGACCTACGGCATCTCGATGACCGACCTCCCGCTCACGACCGGCCAGCCGGATCGCGGCGCCGGCGGCTACCAGTTCACCGGCCTGACCCTGTACGATCCCCTCGTCGCCTGGGATCTGGGCATTGCCGACCGGCCGGGCCGGATGGTCCCCGGTCTCGCCACCTCCTGGGCGGTCGACGCGGCGGATCCGAAGGTTTGGGTCTTCCACCTGCGCGAGGGCGTGGCGTTCCATGACGGCTCGGCCTTCGACGCCGACGCGGTGATCTGGAACTTCGACAAGGTGCTCAACAAGGAGGCACCGCATTTCGACCAGCGGCAGGCCGCCCAGGTCCGCCCGCGGCTGCCGGGCGTCGCGAGCTACCGCAAGCTCGACGCGAAGACCGTCCAGGTGACGACCAAGAACCCCGACAGCCTGTTCCCCTACCAGATGCTGTGGTTCCTGATCTCCTCGCCCGCCCAGTACGAGGCGATGGGGCGCGACTGGGCGAAGTTCGCGTTCCAGCCCTCGGGCACCGGCCCGTTCAAGATGGGCCAGCTGGTCCCGCGGGTCCGCCTCGAGCTCCTGCCGAACGCCGGCTACTGGAACCCGAAGCGGGTGCCCAAGCTCGCGAAGCTGACGCTGACCTGCGTGCCGGAGGACCTCGCCCGGGTGAACGCGCTGCTCTCCGGCAATGTCGACCTGATCGAGGCGCCGGCCCCCGACGCGGTGCCGCGCCTCAAGTCATCCGGCATGCGCGTCGTCGGCAACGACACGCCCCATGTTTGGAACTACCACCTGTCGATGCTGGAAGGCTCGCCCTGGCGGGACGTGCGCCTGCGCAAGGCCGCCAACCTCGCCATCGACCGCGACGGCGTGGTCCAGCTCCTGGGCGGCCTCGCCCAGCCGGCCGTGGGCCAGATGCAGACGTCGAGCCCGTGGTTCGGCAAGCCGAGCTTCCAGATCAGGACCGACGTCGAGGCGGCGCGCAAG
The DNA here is from genome assembly GCF_008000895.1 of Methylobacterium sp. WL1. NCBI lineage: Bacteria > Pseudomonadati > Pseudomonadota > Alphaproteobacteria > Hyphomicrobiales > Methylobacteriaceae > Methylobacterium > Methylobacterium sp. WL1. Next base: position 5,704,106 of record NZ_CP042823.1, read on the forward strand.
CTCGTGGAGGAGGCCGGGTTCTCGGTGAAGAACCCGGCGAAGGCGACGATCATGATCCCCACCGGCGGGACGGGGCAGATGCTGTCCCTGCCGATCAACGAGTTCGTCCAGCAGAGCTGGGCCGAAGTCGGCATCCAGGTCGAGTTCAAGACCGTCGAGCTGGAGGTTGCCTACACGGCGTGGCGCCAGGGCGCGGCGGATCCGAGCCTCAAGGGCGTCACCGCCGGCAACATCGCCTACGTCACCTCGGATCCGTTCTACGCGATCCTGCGCTTCTACGATTCGAAGCAGATCGCCCCGAGCGGCGTGAACTGGAGCCACTACCGCAATCCCGAGGTCGACGCCCTCTGCGACAAGGTGAAGGCGAGCCTGGACCCCGAGGAGCAGAACAGGCTGCTGGCCCGCATCCACGAAATCGTCGTCGACGACGCGGTGCAGGTTTGGGTGGTGCACGATACCAACCCGCACGCTTTGTCACCGCGAGTGAAGAACTATGTTCAGGCGCAGCATTGGTTTCAGGACTTGTCGACGCTGGCCTGAGACAGCCGGGACCTCTGCGACGCCGCGGGAGATGCCTGGGCGAATCGGGAACGATCGTCGCGAGACTGTGTTGGGACCCCAACGCACGAAGGAGTGTCCCATGAAGACCCTGCTCGCCGGCGCCATCCTGGCCGCCTCCCTCGCGACTGTCGTCCCGGCTTCGGCCCAGCGCATCGATATCGGACCCGACGGTCCCAGCGTCGACCTGCGCTCGCGCGGTCAGCGGGAGCGGGATTTCCGCCGGGACGAATACCGCCGGGATCGTGACCGCGCCGATGACGACGACCGGATGTATCGCCGCCAGCGCTTCGAGGACGACCGTCCGGCGGTTCGCCGCGGCTACGGTTACTGATTCGGGCTGTCCACAGCTTGCGTGACTGAATGCTTTTTGAGGGGTCGGCCCAGGCCGACCCCTTTTTCGCGTCGTTCGTCACCCGGAAGACGTGCGACTGGCCTGCCCTGCCAATTTCGCACTTGCAGCATTGTCTGGGCGAGACTAGGAAGATCCCGCATCGAGTTTCGGGAGAATTTGGCAATGACCCTTCGGTTCATCAGTGGTTTCGCGGCTTTTGCCTTCGCCGTTTCCGGCCTCGCCGTCCCGGCCGCCCTCGCCAAGCCGGTGACGGGCGCCAGCGCCGTCAAGATGATCGACACCGACAACGACGGGACCGTCGACCTCAAGGAAGTCGAGGCCGTCGCCTCCGCGACCTTCGACCGCCTGGAGAAGGATGCCGACGGCACCCTCGACGCCAAGGAGCTGAAGGGTCGCCTGAGCAAGGCCGGCCTGAAGCAGGCCGATCCGGACAACGACGGTACCGTCGACAAGAAGGAATACCTCGCGGCCGTCGGCGAGCGCTTCAAGATGGCCGACCCGGACAACGACGGCACCCTCGACGCCAAGGAGCTGAATTCCAAGGCCGGCAAGGCGCTGCTCGCCCTCGTCAAGTAACGTTGCGTTAATACTGATTGCGCGTATCGAAGATGCAGGCGCCCCCGTGGATCTCTCCGCGGGGGCGTTCTTGCGTTCGAACCGGGAATGCCATGTGGATGGCCGGCAAGCCGGCGTCACTGCTATTACATCCCTCGGTTGTAATCACCTTCTTCTTTGATGATGTCGGGATCGACCTTTCCGACGGCGTAGCCTGCGACAATCCCGCTTTGAAACCGTTATGCCTGCAAGATGGGCAGGCGGACGGTTGACTGATCGCAACCTGTAGGTGCAGTTTGGAGGCGGTTGGGGGACCGAACCATGCGTAAGGACACGCCAGACGACGTCACGAGCCTCGAATTGCTTGCAGAGATGCGGGCCATGATCGACGCCGCGCGCCAGGTCATCGAAGGCTCGCAGGTCACCCGTGTCGGGCCGGTGGGCGAATCGGCGGCCGCTCCGGTGTCGACACACGGGGCAGACGCGCCGCACGATCCCGCGGACCTGCTCGGCGACATCAGCGACAGCCTGCTCGACGCCTATCAGTTCGCGAAACACGACGGCGATCCGCTGACCATCGCGCTGATCGAGAAGGTCCTGTTTCATGTCGGGCGCCGGCTCGCGCGGGGCATGACGCCCGCCGAGGCCGGCATTCCCTGCCACTGACGCCTCGTTCAAGGCGATGGCCGGCTTGAGGGTCGCCGGTCCTCAGGCGCTGCCGGCCTCGATGCGATCGAGGAACGCCCGCAGGTAGCGTCCGGCGGCGTCGGCGCGCTCGACCGCCAGGAGGTGCGCCGCCCGCGGCAGTACCACGAGTTCGGCTTCGGCGATGCCGGCGCAGAGCGCCTCGGCCATGGCGGGGGGCGTCGATGGGTCGTCGCGCCCGGCCATCACCAGGGCCGGGGCCGCGATCGCGGACAGGGCGGGCCGAAGGTCCATCCGGCCGATGACGCCGCAGCATACCGCGTAGCCGACCGGATCGCAGGCGACGAAGCGCTCCCGCACGGCCCGCATGGCGCCGGGTGAGTGTTCGGCGAAGGCGGGGGTGAACCAGCGCGCCAGCGTCGCATCGACGAGCGCACCGGTCCCCTGCATCCGCGCCGTCTCGGCACGCTCGTCCCAGCTCTGCGTGCTTGGAAGATGCGCGGCCGTCGCCATCAGGGTCGCGCTCGTGCAGCGTTCCGGATCGGCGCTGGCCAGCGCCTGCACGATCATGCCGCCGAGCGAGAGCCCGACCAGATGGGCGCGGGCGATCCCGAGCGCGTCGAGGAGCCCCGCGAGATCGCCGGCCAGGTCCGCGATCTCGGTCGGCCGGTCGCACGTCTCGGAGCCGCCATGTCCGCGGGTATCGTAGCGCAGGGTCCGGAAACGGCCGGCGAGCGCCGGCAGCAGGGCGTCCCACATGTCCAGGGTGGCACCGAGCGAGTTCGAGAACGCAACCACGGGGGCGTCCTCGGGGCCCTCCAGGAGATAGCGGAACGCGAGTCCCCGGACGGTGATCTTCGGCATCAGACGTCTCCGTGTACGGTTGCATCCGGACCGGTGCCTCCCACCGGCCGACGGCACGTCCCGCCGAGATAGGTCGTCCGCCGGCAGCGATCAGCGCCCGTCCGGATAATCCGGCCGCCCGGTAGAGCGCGCCCGGCGTTCCAGTCCTCGATCATGAAGCCGGTGAGCGTGTCGAGCATCCGGTGCTACTGGCGCGATCCCCCGGCCGCGCGTCGGCCGCACGCATCCGGGCGCCCGCTACCGGGTTGGTGTGGTGCAGCCCGGAGCCGGATCATGATGGCCGAACCGTACGATCTCGACCGTTTCGTCGCCGCCCAGGAGGGCGTCTACGACCGGGCCCTCGCAGAATTGCGGGCCGGGGAGAAGCGCAGCCATTGGATGTGGTTCATCTTCCCGCAGATCGCCGGCCTGGGCTCCAGCCCGATGGCGCAACGCTACGCGATCGGCACCCTGGACGAAGCGCGGGCCTACGGCGCGCATCCGGTGCTCGGCGCGCGGCTGCGCGCCTGCACGACGGCGGTGAACGGCGTCACCGGCCGCACGGCCCACGCGATCTTCGGCTCCCCGGACGACATGAAATTCCGCTCCAGCATGACCCTGTTCGCGCGCGCCGCGCCGGAGGAGCCGGATTTCGCCGCGGCCCTGGCGCGGTATTTTGACGGCGAGCCCGACCCGCTGACGCTCGCCAAGCTCGGGCACCCTTGAGCGGTCACCGGCCCCATAGGCCGACGCGCTCGGCCCGGGCCTGCTCCTCGGCGCCGAGGAGGTCGGGGGGCGCATCGTCCGAGGCCCGGGCGCCGCCCGCGGTGAGGATCAGGGCGGCGAGGTCGTCGCCCTCGATCCGGCAGCGGCCGGCGGCATCCTCGGACACGCTGCAGACCACCTCGCGGCGACGCAGGTACTTGGCGAGCTGCCGGGCGAGATGCCCGCGCTCGCCCACGACGCCGAGGAGGCGCACGGTCCGCCCACGCAGCGACAGGGTCCCGGTGTCGATTACCTCGGGCACGCCCCGGATCTCGTTGGACGCGACAGGGATCGGCTGAGGGGCCAGCTGCGGCGCCGACGCGACGGCCGGGGCCGGCTCGGCCCGTTCCGCCGACGGGCGCGGACGGTTCTTGGCGAGCTGGGCGGAGGCCCGCTGGATGAAATCGTGGAAGATCCCGGCCGGCATCTCGCCGCCGAACATCCGGTTCATCGGGCTGTCGTCGTCGTTGCCGATCCAGACCCCGACCACGAGGTCCGGGGTCATGCCGACGAACCAGGCGTCGCGGAAATCCTGGCTGGTGCCGGTCTTGCCGCCGATGATCTGGCCCGGCACCCGCGCCGCCCGGCCGGTCCCGGAATCGACCACCGCCTGGAGCGAATCGAGCATCATCTGGCGCGGCTCCTGCCCCAGGGTGGCGGCCGGCGCCGGCTCGGCCCGGACGTAGAGCGGCTGCGGGCCCGCCCCGCGAATCGCGTGGATGCCGAAGCTCGCGAGCGGCGCGCGGCCGGACAGCACCGAGCCGTAGGCGCGGGTCATCTCCAGCAGGCTGACGGTGCCGGAGCCGAGGACGAGGCTCGGCACGTTCGGCAGCTCGGACTGGATCCCCAGCTTGCGGGCGGTGGCGATCACCGCCGGGATGCCGACATCCTGCCCGAGCTGGGCCGCCACTGTGTTGATCGATAGCGCGAAGGCGGTCCGCAGCGGCACAGGGCCGCGATAGCGCCCGTCGTCGTTCTCGGGCTCCCAGTCGCCGATGCGCACTGGGCGGTCGTCCATCACGCTCTCGGGCGTCAGGCCCTGCTCGTAGGCGGTCAGATAGACCAGGAGCTTGAACAGCGAGCCCGGCTGGCGCTTGGCCTGGACCGCGCGGTTGAACTGGCTGTCCTCGTAGTCCCGGCCACCCACCATCGCGAGGATCGCGCCGGCCTTCGACAGCACCACCATGGCGGCCTGGCCGACCTTGCGCTTGGCGCCGTCCTTGTCGAGGCGCCGGGCGACGACGCCCTCCGCGAGGCTCTGCAGGTCGAGGTTGAGGGTGGAGCGCACGGTCATGTCGCCGTCGGTGCCGGCGAGCCGCTTCACGTCGCCGGCGATCATGTCGAGGAAGTAGTTGGTGCCGGGCGGCGCCTCGGGCGGAGACTTCAGGGTGACGCTCTGCTTGCGCGCGGCGTCGGCCTCCTTCTGCGTGATCGCCCCGGTCTCGACCATGGCCTGGAGCACCACGTCGGCGCGCTCCTTCGCGCCGCCGAGGTTGCGGGTCGGGGCGAGCTGCGAGGGCGCCCGCACCAGCCCGGCCAGCATGGCCGCCTCGGGCAGGGTCAGCGCCTTGGCGGGCTTGCCGAAGTAGCGCCGGGCGGCCGCGTCCGCCCCGTAGGCGCCGGCCCCGAAATAGGCGGTGTCGAGGTAGCCGAGCAGGATCTCGTCCTTGCTCATGGTCGTCTCGACCCGCAGCGCCAGGAACGCCTCCTGGACCTTGCGCCAAAGCGTCTTCTCCTGGTTGAGCGAGGTCAGGCGGACATATTGCTGGGTGATCGTCGAGCCGCCCTCGCGCACCCCGCCGCCCGCGGCATTGCGCCAGGCGGCGCGGGCGAGGCCGCGCAGGTCGATGCCCCAATGGCTGTAGAACCGGCGATCCTCGATCGCGACGATCGCCTTGGCGAGGTTCGGGGGCAAATCGGCGGCGTTGAGCTTCTGGCCGCGGAAGCTGCCCCGGGTGGCGAAGACCCGGCCGTCATCGGCCTCGACGGTGATCGCCCGCTGGCCGGTATCGACGATCGCCCCGCCCAGCGGCGGAAGGGTCACCAGGGCGGCCAGCAGGTAGACCGCCAGCGCCAGGGCCGGCAGCAGGATCGCGGCCCCGGCGGCGAGCAGAACGGGCCGGCGCCGCAGGCGGGCGAAGCGGCCGTGACCTGCCGCGACGCGCGGTACCGTGTCCGCCGCAGCGGGCCGATCGGCCGCGACGGGCTGCGCGCGGTCACGTCGACGGGTCAGGGCGCCGGCGATGCGCGAGAAACCAGAACGCCCGGCTTGCAGGACGCCGCGTCCGGCGGCGGCGATCAGGATCCACAGGTGGCGGAAAAGGTCGCGCGCGGCGCGTCCGGCCTCGCGGGCCGCCCGGCGCGGGTCCGACGTGTCGGCCCCGGGATCCCGCGCGGGGCCCGGATCGGTCGGTGCGCGCTCCGGCGCGTCTGGCGTCATCGCGATGCGTGTTCCGGGACCGGACCGTCCGGTCGAGGCCGCGTTCTAAGCTGCATTCGAGTGCGTGTCCCGCCGACAAACGAACGAGGCCCGGTCGCGGCGACCGAGGCGCCGCGACCGTGTGCCCCGCGCAACGCAAACCGCTACCGCCCGGCGACCGGTCCGGCCATCCCGTGGCGGCTGCGCAGCTTCACCGCGAGGATCAGCAGGAGCACGCCGAACGCGAACGTGTAGGCGCCGATCCACCAAGTCAGGACCAGGGCGGACATGCCGGGCTCCAGGATCAGCGCGATTCCGAACAGGATCGAGACCAGGCCGCCGAGCCCCAGCCACCAGCGCCCGTAATGCAGGTGCAGCCTGAACGCGGCCGCGATCATCAGGCCGCCGGTCACGAGCGCCCAGGCGGCGAGGAGCAGCACGAACGCCCAGACCGCGGCGGCCGGCACCAGCACGGCAACCACGCCCACGACGACGTCGACGATGCCCTCGATCAACAGGAAGCCCCAGCGCTCGTGCCGCTGCGCCGCCCGCACCGCGCCGACGATGGCGAAGAGTCCGTCGACCAGCATGTAGGCGGCAAACAGGAACACCAGCGACAGCACGAAGGCCTGCGGCGCCGCGAAGGCGACGATCCCGAACAGGATCGCGACGACGCCGCGCAGGGCGATGAGCCACCAGTTCCGGGCGAGCACCGTGCTCATGGCGTCCAGCCGGGCGGTGCCGGTGAGGGGGATGCCCGAAGGCGACGTCGCGGTCGAGCCGACGCCGGATCCCGGTGGTCTCGGGGACGGGGTGCTGGTCATGGCGGAACTCCGAAGCGCGTCGGGCGCATGCCCGGCCGACCCGCCCGCTGAACGCTGCACTGCGACAAGCGTTCCTGATCGCGGCCGCCGCCGGGCCGGAACCTTGCCGCGGCCGCCGGCTTTTGCTGACCGAGGCGGGCACGAACAGAGCCCGGCCGCCGCAGGGTGGCCGGCCGATCCCGTGGTGATGAGACGCCATGTTTGACGATCCGCGGCAGGCTGCCGAGTCCGCGTCCCATCCGCTGCCGGCCGACAGCCGGCCCGAGCCGCCCGCTCGCGACATCCTGGACCTCGGCCGCAACGACACGCCCGAGACCGCGCGCAAGCTGTCCCAGGGCGACGACCGCCGTGCGCCCGAGGCAGACGCCGACCAGGATGGCGACCAGGAGGACGGTGGCTCCGAGGACGGTGAGCAGGACGAAGACGAACGGCGCCCGAGCGTCCTGCGGCGTCATCCGGTGGCGTTCATCCTCGGAGGCCTCGCGGTGGTCGCGCTCGGCGTCGCCGTGTTCTTCTACTGGCTGCTGTACATGCACCCCTACGAGAGCACCGACGACGCGTTCGTCGATGCCCGCAGCATCTCGGTCCAGCCGAAGGTCGGCGGCTATCTCGTCGCGGTGCCGGTTACCGACAACCAGCACGTCGCTGCCGGGCAGATGCTGTTCCAGATCGACCAGCGCGACTACCAGATCGCCCTCGAGCAGGCCAAGGCGCAGGTCGTGGCCGACGAGGCGGCGATCAAGAACATCGATGCCCAGGTTCAGGCCCAGTACGCCAACATCGACGTGTCGAAGGCTCAGGTCGCCACCGCCGAGGCGGCGCTGAAGTTCGCTCAGGAGGATGCGGCCCGGTACAAGGATCTGGCGGAGCGCGGATCGGGCTCGGTCCAGCAATCCCAGTCGGCCACCTCGACGCTGCAACAGCGCCAGGCCTCCGTGCAGAGCGCCAACGCGAGCGTCGTGGCGGCGCAGAAGCAGATCGGCTCGCTCCAGGCCCAGAAGGCTTCGACGGAGGCGCAGCTCGCCCGCGACAAGGCGCAGGTCGAGCAGGCCGAGCTAAACCTCGGCTACACGACGATCCAGGCCGTTCAGCCCGGGCGCGTGGTCCGTCTGACGGGCGGCATCGGAGCCTACGCGCAGGCCGGCCAGAGCCTGTCGATGTTCGTGCCGGACGACATCTGGGTGACGGCGAACTACAAGGAGACGCAGATCGCCGACATGCGTCCCGGCCAGCCGGTGGACCTCGCGATCGACGCCTATCCGAGCCGCAAGATCCACGGCACCGTGGCCTCCGTCCAGCCGGGTTCGGGCACTGCCTTCAGCCTGCTGCCGGCCCAGAACGCCACCGGCAACTACGTGAAGGTCACGCAGCGCATCCCGGTGAAGATCGTGGTGAAAGACTGGCCGACGGACGTGTCGATCGGTCCGGGGATGTCGGTCTTGCCCACCGTCACGGTCCGGTGACCGCGATGGCCGGAACCGGCCGGGCCTCCGGAGGCAGATCGCCTGCCGGCAAACCCTCAGCGGGAAAGGCGTCCGCGGGGAAGGCATCCGCTGCAAAGGCGCCCGGCGGCCACAATCCCTGGCTGATCGCCGGCGTGGTGGCGCTGGCGACGTTCATGGAGGTGCTCGACACCACCATCGCCAACGTCGCCCTGCGCTACATCTCAGGCGGCCTCGCGGTCGGGCCCGACGAGGCGGCCTGGGTGGTGACGAGCTACCTGGTGGCCAACGCGATCACGCTGACGGCGTCGAGCTTTCTGGCCAAGCGCTACGGCCGCAAGGCGTTCTTCATGTGGTCGGTGGCCCTGTTCACCATCGCGTCGATCCTGTGCGGATTCGCCTGGAGCCTCGAATCGCTACTGCTGTTCCGGGTGCTGCAGGGGCTGGGTGGCGGCGGCATGGCGCCGCTGGCGCAGTCGATCCTCGCCGATTCGTTCCCGCCCGAGAAGCGCGGGCAGGCCTTCGCCCTCTACGGCGTGGCCATCGTGGTCGCGCCCGTGATCGGCCCGACGCTGGGCGGCTGGCTGTCGGACAACGCCTCCTGGCACTGGTGCTTCCTGATCAACGGGCCGATCGGCATGATCGCGCTTGGGCTGATGTACTGGCTGATCGAGGACAGCGAGTCGGCCAAGAAGGAGCGCCGCGCCCTGGTGCGCAAGGGCATCCGGTTCGACCTCGTCGGCTTCCTGCTGGTGGCCGTGTTCCTCGGCTCGCTCGAGGTCATCCTCGACGAGGGGCAGCGGAAGGACTGGTTCGGCACCTCGACGCTGATGAACGTCTCCGGCGTCCTCATGGTCGTCTCGTTCGTCGCCATGATCCCCTGGCTCCTGAACCACAAGAACCCGGCGGTGGACCTGCGCCTGATCGGCAACCGCCAGTTCGGCTCCTGCTTCCTGGTGATGATGTTCACCGGGGCGATCCTGATCTCGACCACGCAGTTCATCCCGCAGATCACGCAGGAATATTACGGCTACACCGCCACCCTGTCGGGCCTCGTCCTCGGCCCGGGCGGCATGGTCACGGTGGTGATGATGTTCCTCACCGGCCGGGCCTCAGCCTACGTGCAGCCGAAATGGCTGATCGCCGCTGGCATGACCATCGTGGCGCTGGGAATGTACGACCTGACGCGCCTCAACGGCACGACCACCTTCTCGTTCTTCGCGTGGTCGCGGGTCTATATCGGCATCGGCCTGCCGATGGTGTTCCTGTCGATCACCTCGGCCTCCTACGAGGGCCTGCGCAAGGACCAGACCGACCAGGCCTCGGCCCTGATCAACGTCGCACGGAACGTCGGCGGCTCCATGGGCGTCTCGCTCGCCCAGAACGTGCTGGCCTACCGCAGCCAGTTCCACCAGAGCCGGCTGGTCGAGAGCGTCAACCCGACGGCGCCCGGCTACCAGGAGACCATGCGCCAGGCGACGCAGTACTTCTCCGAGCACGGCTATGCCGGCGTCGAGGCCCAGAGCCAGGCGACCGCCTGGATCGGCAGCGTGCTCCAGACCGAGGTCGCCTACTGGGCCTATATCGACGTGTTCTGGGTGCTGGGCCTGGTCGCCGCCTGCGCGGTGCCCCTCGCGCTGAGCCTGAAATCGGTCAAGCTCGGCGGTGGCGCGGCGGCGGGCGGGCACTGACCGTCGATGGCGTCAGACGCCGTCCGGCGGCAGCGCCTCCGTGACCTCGACGCGGCGGTTGTCCGGCGACGGGCCGGCCTCGTTGGCGGCGGTCTCGGTCTGGGCCGGCGCCCTGTCGACGGCCCCCGCCACCGCGGCGACGCCCTGGTAGCGGGTCAGGCGGCGGTCGATCATGTCGTCGATCCGGCCGTGCAGCTCCGCGACCGTCAGGCTGCGGCGCTTGCCGCCGGACTTCTCGGTGAACAGGCTGCGGTTGGCCCGGGCGGCGCTGCGGAACTCGCGTCCCGCCACCTCGTCGGGCTTTTCCGAGGAGAGCGACAGGAAGCGCCCGGCGCTGGCGCTGCCCAGGAAGTGGGCGAGGTACAGCTCCGTGGTGGTGAGTGCCCGGCCGACCCGCGCCTCGATCCGCTCGCGGTCGCGCTTGATCAGCTCGGCCGCCATCAGGGCGGCGATCCGGGGATCGTTGCGCAGGCCGAGCACCCGGGCCCGCATGGGGCTCGTGACGGTGATCGCGGAGCCGCGGCCCTTCACGGCGGCGGCCTCTTCGTCGAGACCGTAGCGGGCGCCGTAATCGCGGATCATCTCCAGCCAGGTGCGGGCGACGAACTGGAACAGGCCCTGCGCCGAGGAGGTCCCGGCCTTGGCCTCCGTGTCGAAGCTCGATTCCTTGTCGGCGAGGGCCATCATGTAGACCGGGTCGACCCCGGCCTCGTCGGAGGCCTTCACGATCGTGTCGACCACCTTGCGCGGCACGCTGCGCTCGCCGAACCGGACGGAATCCTCGCCCTGCTCCTGGATGACCCGTGGCAGGCTCGCGAGGTCGTCCTGGATCAGCGCGGCGGTCGCCGGCTCCTGGTCCTCGACGGGGAGCCCGGTCCAGGCGGCCACGCCCTCGGCCGGCGCCGCGTCCGGGAATCCGGCCCGCAGGCCCTCGTCCGGCGCACCGTCCCGCATCCAGCCGGTGCGGCCGTCGGCGGCGAGCGTCTGGGCGGTGCGCGGGCTAATATCGATCCGGTCATGGGCCTGCGCGGCGGGCGCGAAGAAGGCCGGCGCGAAGGCCGCCTGCGGCAGGCCGAACCCGGAAACGACGCCCAGGGCCAGGGTCCCGGTGAAGCGCCGGAGGCCGTTGCGGCCCATGCGGCGAAGTGCCCGGTGCTGGGTCCCATCCTGCTGCCGCGGCAGCCAGGCCACGGTCTCATCCTCAAAACGGCTCGTGCAGTCGGACGTATTCGGCACGAGTCGGCTCACGTCGTCGGCGCAACGCGCCGGCTCCGGGAAAACCCCCATCACTGGTCCTCTTCCAGATTGTCCCTTGCGTCGGCCCGGCGTCTGGCGGCCGGGCTCTTCGAAGCGGCGGCCCTATCGGCGCCTGCCGTGACCAGAATGGGACGGCTCCGTGATTCAAGCGTGGCACGGTCAACGAAGGGTTAACCCTGCTTTTTCAGGCCGCCTTAACGCCGTGATCCGGCCGTGCTTGGCGGTCTCGAGGCGCAAAGTTGTCGCATTCGACTTGGAACGGGCCACGGTCGAGCCAGTTAAATATCGCCCCGGGGGGCTCAACTACTCATTCCCCAGACGCGACGCGCGTCCCCACAAGGACACTATTTCCCGATGAGCATGCAGACCGGTCGCCGCGTCGGCGTCGCGTTCGTTGGCATGGGTGGCGCCGTTGCCACCACTGCCATCGCCGGCATCGAAATGATCAAATCCGGATCGAACCGGCTTGACGGGCTGCCGCTCGCCGGCCTCTCCGTCGCGGGCATGGTGGACTACAAGGACCTCGTGTTCGCCGGCTGGGACCTGAACGGCGACGACCTCGCTTCGGCTGCGACCGGTCACGGCGTGCTGTCGAAGGACGACATCGAGAACGGCGCCCAGGTCCTGAAGGGCATCACGCCCTGGCCGGCGGTGGGCAGTGCGAAGTTCTGCAAGAACATCGACGGGCAGAACCGCATCGTCGCCAAGGACCATCGCGAGGCGGTCTCGGTGATCGCCAACGACCTGCGCCGCTTCCAGAAGGAGAGCAACCTCGACGAGGTGGTCGTCGTGAACCTCGCCTCCACGGAGCGCTGGCCGGACCTCAACGACCCGACCCTGAACTCCACCGCCGCCTTCGAGAAGGGCCTGGATTCGAGCGACGAGGCGATTTCGCCGGCGATGCTCTACGCCTACGCGGCGATCAAGAGCGGGATCCCGTACGCCAACTTCACCCCGAGCATCGCGGCCGACGTGCCGGCTCTGCTCGGCTTGGCGACGGAGATGAACGTCCCGGTGGCCGGCAAGGACGGCAAGACCGGCCAGACCATGATGAAGACGGTGCTGGCTCCCGCCTTCAAGGCCCGCGCCCTCCATGTCGACGGCTGGTTCTCGACCAACATCCTGGGCAACCGCGACGGCCTCGCCCTGAACGACCCGAACTCGCTGCAGTCGAAGCTCAACACCAAGGGTACGGTGCTCGACTCGATCCTCGGCTACCCGGTCGAGGACCACCTCGTGCACATCCACTACTATCGCCCCCGCGGCGACGACAAGGAAGCCTGGGACAACATCGACGTCACCGGCTTCATGGGCCAGCGGATGCAGATCAAGGTCAACTTCCTCTGTAAGGACTCGATCCTGGCAGCGCCGCTCGTGATCGAGATTGCTCGTGTGCTGGATTTGGCGAAGAAGCGCGGCGACGGCGGCGTGCAGGAGCAACTCTCGACCTTCTTCAAGGCCCCGATGGTGAAGAACGGCCGCGGGCCGGAGCATGCCTTCGGCAAGCAGGAAGCGATGCTTCTCGACTGGCTCGGCGTCCACTAATGTCCGGTGCGGCGGCGCCGGCCGCGCTGCGCGAACTCTTCGTCGAGATGAACGACCTCAAGCGCGTCCGCTCCGCGGGCCGCGAGGGGTCGATCGCGGAGCGGTTGTTCGCACAGGGGTGGGGCCTTCTCACGGGTGGGGCCTCGCCCGACGATGTCGCCCTCGACATCGCCGCGACGACGCTCGCCGCGACTCGGCTCTGCGACCTCGACGCCGCCTTCCTGTCGGCGGCGGGTCTCTCCGATGCCGCGGCCTCCGCGGTGTTGGTCGCGGGCTTCGACGCCGTGACCGGCGACCTCGATCCCGACCTGCGGGATCGGCTGCGCAGCCGGCTCGCGCCGCGCCCGCCGGGCCGGCCTGGACCTTTGCCGTCCTTCGTGGCGGCCTTGGCCAGGCAGCCGCGAGCGGGCGTGACCTGCCCCGGCCGCGCCCGGATCCTGCTGGAACCGCCGGAGAACCACGCCGAGCATTGCTTGATCGTGGCCGTCTACGGCGTCTGCCTCAGCCCGTTCTACCGGGCCGATCCCGGCACCGTGTTCTTGGCCGCGATGGCGCACCATTTCCACAACGCCGCGATGCCGGATGCCGGCTTCACCGGCGAGATGCTGCTCGGCGACCATCTCGGCCCGATCATGGCCTTGACCACCGGCTGGGCGATGTCCGAGCTCGACGGGCCCTTGCGGGGGCATGTCGAGCGGGCGCGCGCGGTCCTGCCGGACGACGCCACCGCGGAGGGCCGTGCCTTCCATGCGGCCGACTGCGTCGACCGGGTGCTCCAGATCGCCCAGCATCTGCGGGGTGCCTCGACCACGATGGCGGCGGTGCTCGATGAGTGGGAGCTCGTCCATGCCGGGCCGGTGAAGGGGTTCCACGATCGTGTCCTGCGCGACATGCGCATCCCATAGGACCGATCTCGCGTTGTCCGTCAGACCCGGTCGCCCATCTGACGGGGCGGTCTCGAGAGCCCATGATCCCGTTCGAACTCCGATCGCCGCAGACCGGCAACCCCCTGAAGTCCGTTGCGCCGCACGCCCTGCGCGACGCCGGCACCGGCGCGCGCTGGCCCGTCATCGATGGAATCCCGTACCTGCGGGTCGGCCGCGAGGCGCTGGTCGAGCGTGTCCTGGCCCATCTCGACGCGGGCGAGCTCGACGAAGCCCTGGCCGCCCTGCTGGTCGATCAGGACGATTGGTGGAACGGCCCTCCCGCCGACCCGGCCGGGATCATCCGGCTGATCAAGGGCCGGCGCGACGCGACCCTCCGGGACGCGGTCGACTGGCTCGGCTGGGGCCGGGTCGGCGACTATTTCCTGCATCGCTGGACCGACTCGACCTTCCTGGCCGGCCTGACGCTGCTCGAAGCCCATTGGAACGAGCCGCGCTGCGTCTTCGAATTCGCCTGCGGCATCGGCCATTACCTGCGGGAACTCGAGCGCCGCGGCTGCAAGACCGCCGGCGCCGACGTGGTCTTCGCCAAGCTCTGGGTCGCACGCCACTGGGTCGTGGGGCCGGAGGCGCAGCTCGTCTGCTTCGATGCCGGCTCGCCGCACTGGCCGATTCCGGGTGCACCGGTCGATCTCGTGGCCTGCAACGACGCGTTCTACTTCCTCGACGATAAGGCGGCCCTGCTCGAGAACCTGCGGCTGAATGCCGGGGACGACGGCTGGCTCGCGCTCAGTCACATCCACAACAGCGACTGCCCGGGCTTCTCCGCCGGCCGGGCCGTCACCGCCGAGGAGATCGCCGAGCTGTTCCCGGACGCCCTCGTGTACGACGATGCCGAGTTGACCCGCGCCCTGGTCGAGGCCCGGGCGCCGGTTCCCCAGGAGCCCGCGGCATTGCGGAGCTGCGAGGCGTTCTCGGTGGTGGCCGGCCCCGGTATGCGTCCGGCTCCGCGCGCGGTGGTGGACGGTCTGACGCTGCCGAAGGCCGGCACCGTCGTGCGGCTCAACCCGCTGTATCGGCCGGACGGGGACGGCTACGCGATCCGCTGGCCCTCCGAGCGCTACGAGGCGGAATACGCCCCCCGCGCCACCTACCCGATGCGATCGCCGGGCCCCGCGCAGATCACCTTCGACGGCCGCATCGACGGGCCCGAGACGCAGCGCGTCCGCGCCCGCGAATTCGTCGATCTGCCGGAGCGCTGGTGATGGACGGGGTCGGCTGGGGCATCGTCGGCTACGGCTGGGTCGCCCGCGACTACATGGCCCCGGGCATCCGGGCCGCCGGGCACCGACTCGTGGCCGTGTGCGATCTCGATCCGCTGAGTCGTGCAGCGGCCGAGCGCGCGGGTGCCCGCTCCCATTCCGATCTGGCTGGCCTCCTGGCCGAGCCTGAGGTCGAGGCGGTCTACGTGGCGACACCGAACCACCTGCATCGCGGTGCCGTCGAGGCACTGGCCGCCGCCGGCAAGGCGATTCTGTGCGAGAAGCCCATGGCGGCGACGCTCGACGACGCGGACGCCATCGTGCGGGCTGTCGGGGACCGAAAAATCTTTTACGGGACGGCGTTCGACCAGCGGCACCATCCGGCCCACCGGGCGATTCGTGCTCAGGTCGAGGCCGGGCGACTCGGCACCGTCACGACGGTGCGGATCGTCTACGCCTGCTGGCTCGGGCGCGACTGGTCGGAGGCCGGCCAGCCGAACTGGCGGATCGACGCCGCCCAGGCCGGCGGCGGCGCCCTCATGGACCTCGCGCCCCACGGGCTTGACCTCGTGGATTTCCTGCTCGGCGAGCCGATCGCGGATCTCGCGGCCCTGACCCAGACCCGCGCCCAGGACTATTCGGTCGATGACGGCGCCCTGCTGATCGGCCGCACCGCCGGCGGCGCGCTGGCGAGCCTGCACGTGGCCTACAATTGCCCCGACGCGCTCCCGCGCCGGCGCCTGGAGATCGTCGGCACCAAGGGCATGCTCGTCGCCGAGAACACGATGGGCCAGACGGCAGGCGGCACGCTGCTGTTCATCGACGGCGTGACCGGGCGTTCCGAACCGCAGGCCTTCGATGCCGACACCTCGCCCTTCGCCGAACAGGTCCGCGCCTTCGGCTCGGCGCTGCGCCGGCCCGAGGAGCGGACTGCATGGTCGGCTCCGCGCGATCTCCACACGATGCGGCTCGTCGCCCGCGCCTATGGGCAGGGGTAGGCGCGCACCTTGAGAATGAGCAACCGCTGAGCCGAAGCCCGGATGTCCCACCCGGCCCCTTATCCTTCGAGGCCGCCTCGCGCCACGTCGGGATGAGGGGAGGGGGCACGCGGTACGAGGCGATCCGAGACGACCAGACGGGAACACGACTTGACCAACCCAGACGCCATCCACGACCAGGACGACCGCGCCCGCCACGACCGGATCAAGGCGCCGCGGCCCTACCGTTTCGGGGCCAAGAGGCCGATCGAGGGGCTGCCCGCGGCCCTGCCCGACCCGGTCAAGGCCTATCTGGACGTCCTGCCTGAGGGCCGCGTGGTCGGCTTCCCCCTGGCGCCGCTGGATCGCACCGGCGTCCCGGTCTGGTTCGTCGCCCTGTTCCTCGACGACCCGTTCTTCGTCGGCGCGATGCCGTCCGGCATCGGCTACGGCGCCACCGACGAGGAAGCGCTGATCGGGGCCGTCGCCGAGATTGCCGAGAACCTGATGCCGTCGCTGGCGGTGCTGCCGCGGGCCAAGGAGCGGGCGAGCTACACCGACCTCGCCCGCGTCTACGGCGCCGCCTCGGTGGCCGACCCGCTGACCCTCTGCCTGCCCGCGGGCTCCCCGGTCGGCCGCGACACGGTGCTCGAATGGACGCCGACGGTCCGGCACGCCACCGGCGAGATCGTGCTGATGCCGCTCGATGTGGCCGCCACCGATTATTTCGAGCTGTCCGAGGGCTACAAGCCTTTCACCAATCTGATCACCAACGGCCTCGGCGCCGGACCCGACGTGACCTTCGCGCTGGGTCACGGCGTCCTGGAGCTGCTCCAGCGCGACGGCAACGGCCTGTTGTTCCGGGCGCTCGACCAGGGCGTGATGCTCGACCTCGACGGGATCGGGCCGGAGAACGCCGCGATGCTGGCCCGCCTCAAGGAGCTGGGCATCCGGGCGCTGCCGAAATTCGCCACGGACCAGTTCGGCCTCACCAACCTCTACGTCGTCGGCTACGACGAGGATCCGGCCCGCACCCCGGCGCCGATCGCGCTCTCGGCCTGCGGCGAGGCCTGCGATCCGGACCGGGAGCGGGCGCTGCGCAAGGCCTTGCTGGAGTTCCAAGCGGCGCGGGTGCGCAAGACCTTCGGGCATGGCCCCCTCGACATGGCCGCCACCGTGACCCCGCCCGGCTACGTCGATGCGTTCATCCAGAAGGCGCTGCCGAGCCTCGATCTCGAGGAGAGCCGCGCCCTTCAGGCGATGCTCGAATGGATCGAGATGCCGGCCGCCGGCCTCCGGGACGTGCTGGCCGACACCGTCTACAGCCAGCGGGGCACCAAGCGGTTCGCGGATCTGCCTTCCACCCCGGCCCCGGACGGCCATGCCCGGGGCAAGATCGCCTGCGACCGGCTGCTGGAGGCGGGGTTCGACGTGCTCTACGTCGATTGCTCGCCGCTCGGCGGCAGCGTCGGCGTGGTCAAGGCGATCGTGCCGGGGCTCGAAGTCGAGACCATGAGCTACTACCGCATCGGCGAGCGCAACACGCGCAAGCTGATCGAGCGCGACCTCCCGCTGATCCGGTTCGGCACCGAGAGCGAGACCCTGCGCCCGGTGCGCCTGACCCCGGAGGCGTTGGAGCGGTTCGGCGGCCAGCCGCTGTTCGATACCGCCCTCGCCGAGCAGATCGTCGGCCGGCACTATCCGCTTTACCGCGAACCGGAATCGCACCACGCGCCGTTCCGGCTCGCCCAGAAGACCGGGAGAGCGGCGTGACCCTGCGCTTCGCCTACAACACCAACGGCGCCGCCAACCATCGCCTCGACGACGCGCTGCACCTGATTAAGGCCGCGGGCTACGACGGCGTGGCCCTGACGCTGGACATCCACCACCTCGATCCGTTCGCCGAGACCTGGGCCGCGGAAACCGGCCGGGTCGCGAGCCTGCTGGAACGGCTGGAGCTGGCCTGCGTCATCGAGACCGGCGCCCGCTTTCTGCTCGACCCCAACGCCAAGCACGAGCCGACCCTGGTGACCGCCGACGCCGCCGGGCGCGCCCGGCGGGTCGGCTTCCTCAAGCGCGCGGTGGAGATCGGT
Source organism: Methylobacterium sp. WL1 (assembly GCF_008000895.1). Classification (NCBI taxonomy): domain Bacteria; kingdom Pseudomonadati; phylum Pseudomonadota; class Alphaproteobacteria; order Hyphomicrobiales; family Methylobacteriaceae; genus Methylobacterium; species Methylobacterium sp. WL1. The sequence goes on from NZ_CP042823.1 coordinate 5,722,221, forward strand.
GCGATCCTGTCCGCCGAGGCGGTCTCGTTCTGGGCGGGCGTGCCCAAGCCCGGCGTGGAGCACGGCGAAGCCCGGCGCTGGCTGGCGGAGGGGCTGCACGAGGTCGCGGCCTTCGCCACCGAGGCCGGGATCGTGCCGTGCCTGGAGCCCGAGCCCGGCATGTTGATCGAGACGCTGGACGATTACGAGGCCCTCGACGTCCCCGGGCTTAAGCTCGCCCTGGACACCGGCCACTGCCTCGTCACCGGCGAGCGCGAGCCGGCCGCGGCCGTCCGCGAGTTCGCCGACCGCACCGGCACCGTGGCGATCGAGGACATGAAGCGCGGCAGCCATATCCACCTGCCCTTCGGCGAGGGCGATATGGACGTGCCCAGCGTGCTGGAGGCGCTGGAGGCGGTCGGCTTCGGCAAGCTGATCTGCGTCGAGCTCTCTCGGGAGAGCCACCGGGCCGACGTGATGATCCCGCAGGCGCTGGACTACCTCCGCGCCTGCCGGCGGCCTGGCCCGGTCCTCGCCAGCGAACAAGAGACCCGCCGGCAATGGCCGTGACCGGACGAGCGCACCTCTCCTCCCCTATGCGGGGAGGGGCTGGAGGTGGGGGTCGCGCAGGATGGAGCGCCACGGTGCCGACTGCGTCACTCCCACCCCTACCCCTCCCCGCACGGGGAAGGGGACCCTCGCCCTTCGGTGTCGCCCGATGAAAATCCTCTTCCTCAGCCGCCGCTACTTCCCGGCGATTTCGGGCATGAGCGTCTACGCGCAGAACCTGCTGCGCGAGCTGGTCGGCGCCGGCCACGACGTGACGATGATCTCGCAATACCGGGGCGATGCCTTCGGGACCCGCGTCTATGGCGGTGGCCCACCGCCACCCGTGCCGGGGGTGCGGGTGATCGGCCTGGAGCAGCTCGGCGAGCAGCAGGCGGGCGATTTCGAGCGCGACATCGCCACCATGGTCGAGGCGATCGAGCGGGAGCATGCGCGTACGCCCTTCGATGTGCTGCACGCGCAGTACGGCTATCCCACCGGCTGGGCGGTCCTGCTCGCCGCCCGAAAGCTCGGGGTGCCGAGCGTGGTCTCGATCCAGGGCGGCGACGGCCACTGGGTCGGCTCCTGCTGCGAGACCCACCGGGTGGCGATGTGCGAGGTCCTGGCCCACGCCAACGCCCTGCTGATCGGCGGCGCGTCCTTCGTGGACGAGGTCTGCGAGCGCCTCGGCTCCGATCCGGCCCGGTTCACGATCGTGCCCGGCGCGGTCGACACCGACCGCTTCGCGCAAGGGACGCCCGACGGCCTGCCGGCGCCGCATGCCGGTCCGATCCGGCTGTTCTACCACGGCCGGGTCGACCGCCGGAAAGGCGTGCTCGACTTCATCAACGCCCTGGCGATCCTGCGTGCGCAGGGCACGCCGTTCGCCGCCACGATCTCGGGTATCGGGCCGGACGTGGATCCCGCCCAGGCGCTGGCCACGGACCTCGCCTTCGCGCCGCGGGACATCGCCTTCACCGGCTATGCCGAGTACGGCCACGTGCCGGACCTCTACCGCCGGGCCGACGTGTTCGTCTCGCCGACCTACGCCGAGGGGTTCTCCAACACGATCCTGGAGGCGATGGCGGCGGGGCTCGCGGTGGTCTCCTGCCACGCGGTCGGGGTCTCGGACTGCCTGCGCGACGGCGAGAACGGCCTGATGGTCGATCCGGGCGACGTTCAGGCGCTCGCCGCCGCACTGACCCGGGTCGTCACCGACGCCGAGCTGCGCCGCGGCCTGGCCACGGCCGGCCTCGAGGAATGCCGCCGGGTCTATTCCTGGAGCGCCGTCGGCCGGCAGATCATGGAGGTGTACGGACGCGTTCAGCATGAGCGCCCGGCCACGGATTTCTCCATCGACCTGCCCGACGATCCCACCTGCCGCTTCCGCGCCGAGCCGCACCTCCTCTGACGCAGGAAGCCCCGCCGCGTGCCGATAGCCCTCGCCCTCTCGCCCCATCTCGACGACGCGGCCTTCTCCTGCGGCGGACTGCTCGCGAGCCTCGCCCGAGAGGGCTGGCACGTAGTGATGGCGACGCTGTTCACCGGCAGCGTCGCCGACCCGACGGGGTTCGCGCTGGCCTGCCAGCTCGACAAGGGCCTGTCGGCCGCCGTCGACTACATGGCCCTGCGCCGGGCCGAGGACATCCAGGCCGCGGTCGCGCTCGGGATCGCGCCGCCCCGGCACCTGCCGTTCCGCGAGGCGCCGCACCGGGGCTACGGCTCCGCGCCGGAACTGTTTTCCCAGACGCGCGGGGATGACGCCATCACGGCCGACCTGGCGCCGGCCCTGGCGGCTCTGATCGCCGCGGAGCGGCCCGATCTCGTCCTCGCCCCGCAGGCCATCGGCGGCCATGTCGACCACGTCCAGGCCGTCCGTGCCCTGCGCGGCCTCGACGGGCTGCCCCCGATCCTGTGGTGGCGCGACTTCCCCTACACGGTCCGCGAGGCCGCACCCCGGGAGCCCCTGGCCGCGCTGTTCGCCGGGTTGCCAGCGCACCGGATGACGCTCGATCCAGAGGCCCAGGCGCGCAAGCGCGCCGCCTGCGCGGCCTATGGCAGCCAGATCGGGTTCCAATTCGGCGGACCGGCCGGCCTCGACGCGCGGCTCGCCCGGGAGGAGGGGATCGAGCGCTTCCGCCTCACCGGCCGCCTCGCCGCGCCGATCCCCGGTCTCGATGCCGCCTGAGCCGCAGGCGCCGAAATCCCTCGCCGACCCGGCTGCGCTCGCGGCCCGCCGGGCCCTGATCGACGCGCCCCACATCGCCCCGATCCGCGCGCTGGCCGACCGGATCGTCGCCGAGCGGGGCGCGCCGGTCCCGGTGCCCGATCCGCTGGATGGCGGCGTCGCGGCCAGGATGCTGCTGCTCCTGGAAACGCCGGGGCCGGCCGTGCTGCGCACCGGCTTCGTCACCCGCGACAGCGCGAACGGCACCGCCGCCAACCTGTTCCGCTTCCTGCGGGAGGCCGGCATCGCGCGGGCGGACACCCTGATCTGGAACGCGGTGCCCTGGCTGATCCACGAGGCGGGCGCCCTCAACCGGGCTCCGCGCCGGGCGGAGGTCGCGGCGGCCGCGCCCTATCTGGCGCCGCTGTTGGACCTGCTGCCCGGGCTCGCCGTGGCGGTGCTGGCCGGGCGCACCGCCGGCGGGACGGCGCCGGCGATCGCGGCCCTGCGTCCGGGCCTGCCGCTGATCGCGGTCCCCACCCGAGCCCGACCTATGTCTGCACCGCCCCGGAGGTGCCCGCGCGGATCCGGCGGGGCCTCTCCGAGGCCGCGGCGATCCTGTGCCGCGCCGCGCGGTGAGGATCGGATCCCCATCGGATCCCGGCCTTCCCTGGCCTTGGGCGCCGGTTCGGCCTACATGGCGAGGCAACGGGCCGCGGTCCGGGATCATCCGGTACGGGCGCAGGCCTTCGGCCGGGCCGCGCAGCCGGAAGGGCGGACGCCGAACGGCATGAACTTTCAGGGACAGCACCGGGGACCGGCAGAGCCGGTCGAGCCGGTCAAGCACGACGCTGTCGCGGACAAGCCGCGCAAGAGCTGGAGCAGCCGGTATGCCTGGATCGGCACGGCCGCCAGCATCGTGCTGTTCGCGGTCTCGCTGGGCGTGCTGTGGAAGCTCGTCCAGAGCGTGAGCTGGGCGGAGGTGCGGGCGGCGGTGACGGCGGCGACCGGCGAGCAGCTCGGCCTCGCCTTCCTGTTCGTCGGGATCAGCTACCTGTTCCTGACGGGCTACGACGCGCTGGCCCTGCGCCAGCTCCGAATCAAGGTGCCGTACCGGATCACCGCGCTCGCCTCTTTCACCAGCTACGCGGTGAGCTTCACCCTCGGCTTCCCGCTGCTGACCGCCGGCACGATCCGCTACTGGATCTACGCCCGGCAGGGCCTGTCCACAGCCAAGATCGCCGCGCTCACGGTCATCGCGGGCTTCACCTTCTGGCTCGGCATGGGCGTGGTGCTGGGGCTGAGCCTAATCATCGAGGCCGGGCAGCTCGCCGGGCTCGCCTTCACGTCGATTCGGATCAACCAGGGCGTCGGCCTCGTGGCCCTGGGCCTGGTACTGGGCTACCTCGCCTGGGTCTCGGCCAAGAAGCGCAGCATCACGGTCAAGCAGTGGCGGCTGGAACTGCCGGGCGCCTCGGTCTCGATCGGCCAGATGATCGTCGGGATCGGCGACGTCTGCGCGGCGGCGGCGGTGCTCTACGTGCTGCTGCCGCAGGGGATGACGCTGGGCTTCACCACGTTCCTGGCGATCTACGTGCTGGCCGCGATGCTGGGCATCGCCTCCAACGCCCCCGGGGGCATCGGGGTGTTCGAGGCCACCATTCTGCTCGCCCTGTCGAGCCTGCCGCGCAACGAGGTGTTGACCTCGCTGCTGCTGTTCCGGGGCTGCTACTACGTCGTGCCGTTCGTCGTCGCCCTGGCGATGCTCGGCCTCTACGAGATCGTGAAGCGGGCCGGCGGCGCGCGCGATCCGGGGCCGCCGGAAGGCACGGCCGGCCCGTCCGGCCGCCCCTGGCCCGACGACACCGAGTCCCGGTAATTCCACCGGACCGCCGTCGATCATGACCGACCGCCCGCGCAGTTCCCAGGCCTGGACGGGCGCCGCAATCGCGGCCGGCCTGTTCGCCGTCGCCCTGGCGCTGTCTGGCCGGCTCGACCTTCCGCTGATCCTGGCCGGCCTCGGCTCGGTCTGCCTGGGCGGCTGGCTCGGGGGCGCGGCCCGGAAGCCCCGGTGCCGCGGCCGGCGGCGACGGCCCAGCGCCACGCGATCGCCGAGGCGCTGCTGGCCCACGTGCCCGATCCGGTCATCCTGGTGGACCGCCGCACCCTGGTGGTGGAGGCCAACCCGGCGGCCCGGGCGCTGCTGCCGGCCCTGCTCCAGGCCCGGCCCCTGTCCTTCGCGCTGCGCAGCCCGGAGGTCCTCGACGGGGTCGAGGCGGTGCTGAGTTCCGGCATGCCCCGCCGTGTCCCCCTGTCGACCCGGGTGCCCCTGGAGCGGACCTTCGAGGTCCAGATCGGCGCCCTGCCGATGCCCGATGGGTCGGGGGTCAGCGCGGTTCTGTTCCTGCGCGATCTCACCTCGGCCCGGCGCCTCGAGGCGATGCGGGTCGATTTCGTGGCCAATGCCAGCCACGAGCTGCGCACGCCGCTCGCCACCCTGATCGGGTTCATCGAGACCCTGCAGGGCCCGGCCCGCGAGGACACGCAGGCCCGCGAACGATTCCTCGAGATCATGCGCGTCCAGGCGCTGCGCATGACCCGGCTGATCGACGACCTGCTGTCGCTGTCAAGGATCGAGCTGCGCGAGCACGTGGCCCCTACCACCGTGGTCGATCTCGGGGCGCTGGCCCGGCAGATGGTCGACGCGCAGGGGCCGCCCGCCGAGGCGCGGGGCGCCACGGTGCGGTTCGCGGACGGCGACGGCCCCTATCCCGTGCCCGGTGATGCCGACGAGCTGGCCCGGGTGATCGAGAACCTGATCGAGAACGCTGTGAAGTACGGCGGCGGCCATGTCGGCGTCGCCCTGAGCCGCGAGGATGATACCCGGCTCGGCCGGCGGATCGTGCTGTCCGTGACGGATGACGGCCCGGGGATCCCGCCCGAGCACATCCCGCGCCTGACCGAGCGCTTCTACCGGGTCGACGTCGCCTCCAGCCGCGCCCGGGGCGGGACGGGGCTCGGCCTCGCCATCGTGAAGCACAGCCTCAACCGCCACCGCGGTCGCCTCGCCATCGACAGCACGGTCGGCCGGGGGACGGTCGTGCGCGTCAGCCTGCCGGAATACGGCGGCGACGCGGAGGTGGCCCGCGTCGCCGATCAGGCCGGGCCGGCATAGGGGCCGATCCCGAGCCCGGCCTCGACCCGCGGGATCCAGGCGCGGATGGCCGGGTAGGCGGCCAAGTCGAAGCCGCCCTCGTGGGCCATGCGGGTGTAGGCGACCAGCGCCACGTCGGCGAGCGTCAGCGCATCGCCGGCCATGAAGGCCGCGCGTTCGAGCGTCGCCTGCATCAGCCGAAGCGCGTCAGTGCCGCGTTCCGCGAGCTTCGGATCGAGCGCGTCCGGTGCGCGCTTCAGGTAATGAAGCTGATACCGGCGGACCGCGATGTAGGGCTCGTGGCTGTACTGCTCCCAGAACATCCATTGCAGCATGCGGGCGCGGTCGCGGGCCGCCTCGGGCACGAGCGCCGAGCCTTCCGCGAGGTAGACGATGATCGCGTTGGATTCCGATAGGGTCTCGCCATCGGGAAACACGACGAGCGGGACACGGCCGGCGGGGTTCAGCGCCAGGAACGCCGGATCGCGTGTGCCGCCACCCGGGACGTCGATGGTGCGCCAGATCGACGGGATGCCGAGACGATCGGCCACCCATTTGACCTTGAGGCAGTTGCCGGAACCCGGATCCCCGTAGAGCGTCAGCGGTTCGGTCATCGGAGGCCTCGCAGGGCTGGGTCAAATCGTTCGCAGAGCGCCGCGGGATGCGGGCAACGGCTGGACCCGAGCGCATCTCCCTCTCCCGCCGGTCGCAAACCGATGGCCGCACAGTGTCGGCCCGATCCCGATTCGGCAATGCGATCCAGGAGGCCCTTGACCTTCCCATGATGGGAAGCCCCATCTGAGGCGGCATGGATGCTTCGATCGGAACCGCCCCCGTGCCCGAACACGTCTCCCTGAGCTTCCCCGTCGATGGGATGTCCTGCGCGTCCTGCGTCGGGCGGGTCGAGCGCGCCCTGAAGGCGTTGCCCGGTGCCCGCGACGTGGCGGTCAATCTCGCCACCAACCGCGCCAGCCTCGTCCTCGGCGGCCGCGCGGGTCCGGCCGACGCCGCGGCCGCGCTGGCGGATGCCGGCTACCCGATCCCGGAGACCGAGAGCCGGATCGCCGTCTCGGGGATGTCCTGCGCGTCCTGCGTCGGACGGGTCGAGCGCGCACTCGCCGCCCTGCCGGGGGTGAGCGGCGCCAGCGTCAACCTGGTCACCGGCCAGGCCGCGATCCGCCATCCGGAGGGCGTGGTCTCCGTCGGCGACCTCGTCGCGGCCGTGGCCACGGCGGGCTACGAAGCCCGGCCCCTCGACGACGGGCCGCGAACCGATCCGGCGACCCGGCAGGAGGCCGAGGGCCGCGCGCTCCGCCGCGCCCTCACCGTGGCGGGGCTGCTCTCCGCCCCCGTGGTCGTCCTCGAAATGTGCGGCCACGTCCTGCCCGGCTTCCATGCCAGCCCGGCCACGGCCCTGGTCCAGGCCGCCCTGGCGACCCTGGTGCTCGCCTGGCCCGGCCGCCGCTTCTTCCTGCGGGGCGTGCCGGGCCTGCTGCGCGGCCATCCCGACATGAACGCCCTGGTCGCCCTCGGGGCGGGGGCCGCCTACCTCTACTCCCTGGTCTCGGCCCTGACCCCAGGCCTGCTGCCCGCGGGCGCGGCGCATCTCTACTTCGAGGCCAGCGTGCTGATCGTCACGCTGATCCTGCTCGGGCGGAATCTGGAGGCCGGCGCCCGGGGCCGGACCGGTCAGGCGATCACGCGGCTGATGGATCTGGCGCCCAAGACCGCCCGGGTGATCCGCGACGGGTCGGAGGTCGAGGTGCCGCTCGGGGAACTCCGCATCGGCGCCGTGGTCCGCGTCAGACCCGGCGAGCGGGTCGCGGCCGACGGCGCGGTTGTTTCCGGCACGAGCCACGTCGACGAGAGCATGGTGACGGGGGAGCCCGTGCCCGTGCGGAAGGGGCCGGGGGACCGGATGGTCGGCGGAACCCTGAACGGGCGCGGCAGCCTCGACCTCCGGGTCGACGCGGTCGGCGGCGCCACCGTGCTGGCGCAGATCGCCGCCATGGTGGAGCGGGCCCAGGGCGGCAAGCTGCCGATCCAGGCGCTGGTCGATCGCGTCACCGGGCGCTTCGTGCCGGCGGTGATCGGGATCGCGCTCGCGACGTTCCTGGGCTGGCTGATCCTGGCCCCGGCCCCCGCCCTCGGGCCGGCCCTGGTCAACGCCGTCGCAGTGCTGATCATCGCCTGCCCCTGCGCCATGGGGCTGGCCACGCCCACCGCCATCATGGTCGGGACCGGGCGGGCGGCGGGCCGGGGCATCCTGTTCCGCGACGGCGCGGCGCTGCAACGGCTGCGCGACGTGCGCGTCGTCGCCCTGGACAAGACCGGCACCCTCACCGAGGGCCGCCCGCGGGTCACCGATCTTCTCGTGACCTCGGGTTTCGCGGAGGACGAGGCACTGGCCCTCGCGGCCGGCCTGGAGAGCCGGTCCGAGCATCCTCTGGCCGGCGCCGTGGTGGCGGCCGCCCGCGCCCGGGGCCTGGACGACAGGCGCGAGCCCGAGCGCTTCGAGGCGGTGGAGGGGTTCGGCGTGTCCGGACAGGTCGCGGGCCGAAGCGTGGCTCTCGGCGCGCCGCGCTACCTCGACCGGCTCGGCATCGCCCTGGACCCGGACCTCGCCGCCCGCGCCGGACAGCTGGCCGAGGACGGCAAGAGCCCGATACACCTCGCCCTCGACGGCCGCCATGCCGGGCTGCTGGCCGTGGCCGACCCGGTGAAGCCGGGCGCCCGCGAGGCCGTGGCGGCGCTGACGGCGCAGGGGCTCGTCGTGGCGATGGTGACGGGCGACGACCCGCGCACAGCCGCCGGGGTCGCCAAAAGCCTCGGCATCGACGAGGTGGCCGCTGGGATCCTGCCCGGGGGCAAGGTCGAAACGGTCGAGAGATTGCGGGCGGCGCATGGGCCCGTAGCCTTCGTCGGCGACGGCATCAACGACGCCCCGGCGCTGGCCGAGGCCGATGTCGGCCTCGCCATCGGCACCGGTACCGACATCGCCGTCGAGAGCGCCGACGTGGTGCTGATGTCGGGGGAGCCGCAGGCGCTGGTGGAGGCGCTCGCCCTGTCCCGGGCGGTGATGGCCAATATCCGCCAGAACCTGTTCTGGGCCTTCGCCTACAACGCGGCCCTGATCCCCGTGGCCGCGGGCCTGCTGGTGCCGTTCGGCGGCCCGGCCTTGTCGCCGGTCCTGGCCGCGGGTGCGATGGCGTTCTCGAGCGTCTTCGTGCTCGGCAACGCCCTGCGGCTGCGCCGGGCCGGGGGCCGGGCCGCGCCCGCCGCCGAAGCATCCGCACCAGTGCCGAGGCCGGCATGAGCGCGGGATCCATCACCATCGGCGAGGCGGCCCGGCGCACCGGCGTCTCGGCCAAGATGATCCGCTGGTACGAGGCGACCGGCCTGCTGCCGCCCGCGACCCGCTCCGAGGCGGGCTACCGCCACTACGACGACGCGGACCTGCACACCCTGCGGTTCGTCCGCCGCGCCCGCGACCTCGGCTTCAGCGTCGAGGCCATCGCGGACCTGCTGGCGCTCTGGCGCGACCGCGCCCGGCCGAGCGCCGGCGTGAAGGCGATCGCCGAGGAGCAGATCGCCGACCTGCGCCGCCGGATCGGCGAGCTGGAGGGCATGGCCCGGACTCTGGAGCGCCTCGCCGAGAGCTGCTGCGGCGACGCGCGGCCCGATTGCCCGATCCTCGATGACCTCGCCACGGAGGATGGGCCGCGCTTAACTCGAACATCGAGTCGCGGTCTGGGGCAGCGGAGACCTGTGCGGAGGGTGTGAGAATGACGGGTTTGATACCGGAGGTGGACGCTCGGCGTAAGCTTGTCGCCAACGAGCAGGCGAAGCCGACGGCGACTTATATCAATGGCTTGTCCATCGCTGTCTTCGCTGTCGGCGGCCTCTCGCCCTTCATCACGGCCCTTGGTATCGTCACGGAGCAACATGGCTTCCTTGTCGGCGCTCTCATTCTGCTCGGCGTTTGCTCGTTGTCGAGTAGTACCCCACATCTGGTGGCACGATCCCGTCTCGGGAATCTGGACCCATGACGACATTTCAGTTCGTAAGTTTCCTCGCTGTTCCGCTTGCGGGGCTTGCCCTTGGATTTGGCATGTTGTGGCTGACCGGCAAGGCGCCTTGAGCCGTCGAACAACGTCCAAAATCATCGATCCAAGGCGGTTCGGAGTTTCGCGCGACAAGCGCGGCCGTTGACGCCGCGTCTGGCCCCGGCTTTGCTGGAACGGCCCAGTCTCTCGCCGAGACCTCACGGCCACGAAAGCCCCGGACCCATGCCCGCCCTCGAACGGATCCGCGCCTTCGCCGACACGATGACCGCGTGGCGGCACGATCTCCACGCCCACCCGGAGCTGCTCTACGACGTGGAGCGGACGGCGGGGTTCGTGGCGGACCAGCTCCGGGCCTTCGGCTGCGACACGGTGGAGACCGCCATCGGCCGGACCGGCGTGGTCGGGGTGATCCGCGGCAACGGCCGAAGCTCGAACCGCGCCATCGGGCTGCGCGCCGACATGGACGCCCTTCCGATCCAGGAGGTCCGGGACCTGCCGTACCGCTCCACGGTGCCGGGCACGATGCACGCCTGCGGCCATGACGGGCACACCACGATGCTGCTCGGGGCGGCCAAGTACCTCTCCGAGACCCGGGACTTCGACGGCGCCGCGGTGCTGATCTTCCAGCCGGCCGAGGAGGGCGGCGGCGGCGGCGAGGCGATGGTCGAGGACGGCCTGATGGAGCGGTTCGGGATCGAATCGGTCTACGGGATGCACAACATCCCCGGCATGGCGGTCGGCACTTTCGCGATCCGGCCGGGGCCGATCATGGCGTCCACCGACCGCTTCACCCTCACCATCGAGGGGCGGGGCGGCCACGCGGCGCTGCCGCAGAACGCCGTCGACAGCGTGCTGGTGGCGAGCCACGTGATCATCGCCCTGCAGAGCATCGTCGCGCGCAACCTCGATCCGCTCGAATCCGCCGTGGTCTCGGTCTGCGCGCTCGAGGCCGGCGAGGCGTTCAACGTGCTGCCGCAGAGCGTGACCATGCGGGGCACCCTGCGCACGCTGTCCCAGGCGGTGCGCAGCCAGGTCAAGGCACGGATCGAAACCCTGGTGACCGAGGTCTCCGGGGCCTTCGGCGCCACCGGCGTGGTCGAATACGGGTCGAGCTACCCGGTCACCGAGAACCACCCGGCCGAAACGGAGTTCATGGCCGGCGTGGCCGAGGCGCTGGTCGGCGCGGAGAATGTCGACCGGACCGTCGCGCCGATGATGACGGCGGAGGACTTCTCCTACATGCTCGGCCGCCGCCCCGGCGCCTACATGTTCATCGGTAACGGCGACAGTGCCTCGCTCCACCACCCGCACTACGATTTCAACGATTCCGCGACCCCGTACGGGGCGTCGCTGTGGGCGCGCCTGATCGAGACGGCGCTGCCCCGGACGGCTTGACCGGCGGCGTGACGGACGGTGCGGGCCCGGCGGGCCCGGACCCTATCCCGCTCCCGACCCTGCGGCAGGCCGTCCCGGTCTGGATGCGGGTGGCGGCCCTGTCGTTCGGCGGCCCCGCCGGGCAGATCGCCGTGATGCACCGCATCCTGGTGGACGAGCGGCGCTGGATCTCCGAGCGGCGCTTCCTGCACGGGCTCGGCTTCTGCACGCTCCTGCCCGGCCCGGAGGCGCAGCAACTCGCGACCTATATCGGCTGGCTGATGCACGGCCCCGCCGGCGGCCTCGTCGCGGGCGGGCTGTTCGTGCTGCCGGGGCTGCTCGCCCTGATGGGCCTGAGCTGGCTCTACGTCCTGTACGGCGCGGTCGACCTCGTCGCCGGACTGTTCTTCGGGCTCAAGGCGGCGGTGCTCGCCATCGTGCTGCACGCGCTCTGGCGCCTCGGCGGCCGGGCTTTGCGCGGACGGGCGGACCGGCTCATCGCGGCGGCCGCCTTCGTGGCGATCTTCGTCCTGGCGGTGCCGTTCCCTCTGGTCGTGGTCGCGGCGGGCGCCCTCGGCCTCGTGCTGGGACGCAGGCCCGCGCCGGCCTCCGCCGAAACCGAGGCGGGCGATGAGGGCGGGTTCCTGATCGGCCAGGCGATGTTGTCGCGCGAGCGTGCGGGGCCGGAGGAATCCCTGCGCGTCGCCGCCCTGTGGCTGGCGATCTGGCTCCTGCCGGTGGCCGCCCTGCTGCTCCTGCCCGGGCCGCCCCCGGTCTTCGGGCAGGTGGCCGTGTTCTTCGCCAAGATGGCGGTCGTGACCTTCGGGGGGGCCTACGCGGCGCTCGCCTACGTCGCCCAGCAGGCGGTGGAGCATTACGGCTGGCTGCGGCCCGGTGAGATGCTCGACGGGCTGGGGCTCGCCGAGACCACCCCGGGGCCGCTGATCATGGTGCTCCAGTTCGTCGGCTTCCTGGCCGGCTATCGGGCGCCCGGCACCCTGCCGCCGCTGCTGGCGGGAACGCTGGCCGGGCTGCTGACGACCTGGGTCACCTTCGCGCCATGCTTCCTCTGGATCTTCGCCGGGGCGCCGCTGATCGGGCGCCTGCGCGGCAGCCGCCTGCTGGCCGGCGCCCTGTCGGCGATCACCGCCGCGGTGGCGGGCGTGATCCTCAACCTCGCCGTCTGGTTCGGGCTGCGGACGCTGTTTTCCGAGGTCCGGTCTGTGCCGCTCGGGCCGCTGCGCCTCGACCTGCCCGTGCCCGCCAGCCTCGATCCCGCCGCCCTGGTGCTGACGTTGTCGGCGATCCTGGCGGTCTTCCGGTTCGGCCTCGGGGCGCTGCCGACCCTGGCGCTGTGTGCCGGGGCCGGGATGCTGCTGCGGCTGTCGGGCTTGGCCTGACCGGCGCGGTCAGGCCCCGTAGCGGGCCTTGAGCAGCGCGTAGGTCAGCCGGGCGGTCTGGACCTCGCCGCCCTCCGGCCGTCCCGGCTTGGTGGAGGGGTTCCAGCCGTAGAGGTCGAAATGGCCGTGCGCCCTGGTCTTCGGGGCGAAGCGGCGCAGGAACAAGGCCGCGGTGATCGCCCCGGCGAACGGGCCGCCCGAGACGTTGTTGAGGTCGGCGACCTTGGAGTCGAGCAGGCTCGCGTAGGGGGCGTGGAGCGGCATCCGCCAGATCGGGTCGATCGCGCGCCGCCCCGCCTCCGAGACGGAGGCCGCCAGGGCCTCGTCCTCGGTGAAGAACGCCGGCAGATCCGGCCCGAGCGCCACCCGGGCGGCGCCCGTCAGGGTCGAGAAGTCGAGGATCAGCGCGGGCTCCTCGGCGTCGGCAAGGGCCAGCGCGTCGGCCAGGATCAGCCGCCCCTCCGCGTCGGTGTTGCCGATCTCGACGCTCAAGCCCGCCCGGCTGGGCAGCACGTCGCTGGGGCGGAAGGCGTTGCCCGAGACCGCGTTCTCCACCGCCGGGATCAGCACGCGCAGGCGGACCCGCAGGCCCCCGCCCATGATCATGTCGGCGGCCGCCAGCGCCACCGCGGCACCGCCCATGTCCTTCTTCATCAGCAGCATCGCGGCGGAGGGTTTTATGTCGAGCCCGCCGGTGTCGAAGGCGACGCCCTTGCCGACCAGGGTCACCCGCGGCGCGTCCGCCGGTCCCCAGGTCAGGTCGATCAGGCGCGGCGCCCGGGGCGAGGCGACCCCGACGGCGTGGATCAGGGGGAATTCCCGCGCGAGCGCCTCGCCTTGCGTCACGTCGATCGACGCCCCGTGGCGCTCGGCCAGCGACCGGGCGGCGGCCTCGATCTCGGCGGGTCCGAGATCGTTGGCGGGGGTGTTGATCAGGTCGCGGCCCATCGCCACCGCGGCGGCGACCCGCGCGACCTCGGCCCCGTCGATCCCGGCCGGCGCCGCCAGCCGCGCCTTCGTCCCCCCGGCAGTCCGGTACCGGCCGAAGCGGTAGCTGCCCATCAGCCAGGCCAACGCGGCCTCGGCCGGGTCGGGGGCGTTCTCCAGGCGAAACGTCCCGTCCGGAAGCAGGGCGGGCAGCTTGCCGGCGATCAGCCGGTCATAGGTGGCCGCCTCCGGATCGCCGAGGCCGAACAGCACCCGCGCGAGACCGCCGTCCGGGCCCGGCAGCAGCGCCAGGCTCCCGGCCTTCGGCTTGAAGCCGATTGTTTGCGCGAAACGCCTGTGCGCCGGTTCCAGGGCCGCTTCGGCCTCGCTCCAGGATGCCGTCGTCACCAGGATGACCGGAACGGACGGCGTGTCTGCGGGCAGCAGGGCGGCGTGCGTCGCGGGGATGTCGGCCTGGGTCATGTGCCTCTCGTGCGGCGGTCGGGCCGGCAGCGGCTTAACCGGTGGTTAGGGTTAACGCTCTATCACCGGCCGGCCGGGAGGGTGAAGCGTGGGTCGGAGCCCGCCCGGCCAGTGCCGGCGGAGCGCACCATGATGACGGCCCCGATCCGGGTCACCACGACCCTGGCTTCCACCCGCGGCCTCGCCGCCGCGGCCATCGTGGCGCTGGGCCTCGCCGGCTGCAACACCCGTTCCCCCGAGACCACCGGCTCGATTGGCGATGTCACCGGTCGGTCGGTCGCGCCGCGCCAGGAGGTCGCCTCACGCCAGGATCTCGACGGGCTGGCCGAACGCTTCAACGCCAATCCGGGCGACGGACGCGCGGCCCTTGCATATGCCCGCGCCCTCCGGTCGAACGACCAGGCGGCCCAGGCCTCCGCGGTGCTGCAGCAGGCGGCCCTGCGCAACCCGCGCGACACCTTCATCCTCGGCGCCTACGGCAAGTCGCTGGTGGAGGCCGGTCGCTACCGCGAGGCGATCGACGTCCTCGCCAACGCCCATTCCCCGGCGTCGCCCGACTGGCGCATCCTGTCGGCGCAGGGCTCGGCCTCCGCGCAACTCGGTGAGCAGGCCCGGGCCCAGAGCTTCTACGAGGCCGCGCTCAAGATCCGGCCGAACGAGCCGTCGCTGCTGTCGAATCTCGGCCTGTCCTACGCGCTGTCGCGCAACCTCGACCAGGCCGAGCAGACCCTGCGGCTCGCCGCCGACCAACCCGGAGCCGACGCCCGCGTCCGCGCGAACCTCGCCCTCGTGCTCGGCCTGAAAGGCCGATTCGCCGACGCCGAGACCGTCCTGCGCCGGGACATGGGTCCCGATGAGGCCGCCTCCAACGTGGCGTCCCTGCGCAAGCTCGCCGCTCAGCCGAATCGGTTCAAGGCGTTGTCGGGGGCTCCGACGCCGGAGCGGGGGTGACGGCTATCCCGCGACGGTGACCGTCCGGATCTGCCGCGCGCCTTCCGGATCCCGCTGCGGGCTATGATGTTTCCGGTTCGCCGACGCATGAGGGTATAGGCCGGGCCCAGGCGGGTTTCCCCCTCCCACAGAAGGGGAGGGGAGGTCCGTGCGGCTGCCGTCCCGCTTCCCGGCACGATGCGCGCCTTCCCCCGGGATGCTGCGGCACGGAACCCGCTCCGGCGCCCGACAGGGTAGCGCGGCTGTCATCGCAACCCGGTAGCGGCCAGATTCGAAAAGTTCTATATCGGGATCTGGCTGCGCCGCGCGGCTCCACGGGCGTCCAAATCGCCCCCGCGCATCGTCCTGCCCGGGCACTCCCGGGGCGGCGCGCGCCCGTCGGGCGCTACACAGGCCGAACACAGACTTCGTAGCGCAGGTCTTGCCTGCGCGTGTTCGACAACCCGCAGCGAGGATTGAACCAGCCGTGCCATCACTCGACAGCTACAAGGCCCGCCAGACGCTCGAAGCCGGCGGCAAGACCTACACCTACTACTCGATCCCCGAGGCCGAGAAGAACGGCCTCGCCTCCGCCACCGCGCTGCCCTTCTCCATGAAGGTGCTGCTGGAGAACCTGCTGCGCTTCGAGGATGACCGCTCCGTCCGCAAGGCCGACATCGCCGCGACGGTCGGCTGGCTCGCCGAGAAGGGCAAGGCCGAGGTCGAGATCGCCTTCCGGCCCGCCCGGGTGCTGATGCAGGACTTCACCGGCGTCCCGGCCGTGGTCGATCTGGCGGCCATGCGCGACGCCATGGTGGCGCTCGGCGGCGACCCGCAGAAGATCAACCCGCTGGTGCCGGTGGATCTGGTCATCGACCACTCGGTGATCGTCGACGAGTTCGGCACCCCCAAGGCGCTGGCCGACAACGTCGCGCTGGAATACTCGCGCAACGGCGAGCGCTACACCTTCCTGAAGTGGGGCCAATCGGCCTTCGACAACTTCTCCGTGGTCCCCCCGGGCACCGGCATCTGCCACCAGGTGAACCTGGAATACCTGGCCCAGACCGTCTGGATGAAGTCCGAGGACGGGGCCGAGATCGCCTATCCCGATTCGCTGGTCGGCACCGATTCGCACACCACCATGGTCAACGGCATGGCGGTGCTGGGCTGGGGCGTCGGCGGCATCGAGGCCGAGGCGGCCATGCTCGGCCAGCCGCTCTCGATGCTGATCCCCGAGGTCGTGGGCTTCAAGCTGTCGGGCAAGCTGCCCGAGGGCACCACCGCCACCGACCTGGTGCTCACCGTCACCCAGATGCTGCGCAAGAAGGGCGTGGTCGGCAAGTTCGTGGAGTTCTACGGCCCCGGCCTCGACGACATGGCGGTCGCCGACCGGGCCACGATCTCCAACATGGCCCCCGAATACGGCGCCACCTGCGGCTTCTTCCCGATCGACCAGCGCACCATCGACTTCCTGAAAGTCACCGGCCGCGCCGACGACCGGATCGCCCTGGTGGAGGCCTACGCCAAGGCGCAGGGCATGTGGCGCGACGCGAACACGCCCGACCCGGTCTTCACCGATTCGCTGCAGCTCGACATGGGCGAGGTCCGGCCTTCGCTGGCCGGCCCGAAGCGCCCGCAGGACCGGGTGCTGCTCGACGCCGCCAAGCCGGGCTTCGCGGCCTCGATGGAGACCGAGTTCAAGAAGGCCGCCGACCTCGCCAGCCGCTACGCGGTCGAGGGCACGAACTTCGACATCGGGCACGGCGACGTGGTGATCGCGGCGATCACCAGCTGCACCAACACGTCGAACCCCTCCGTGATGATCGGCGCGGGCCTGCTCGCCCGCAACGCCGTCGCCAAGGGCCTGCGCTCCAAGCCGTGGGTGAAGACCTCGCTCGCCCCCGGCTCGCAGGTCGTCGGTGAGTATCTCGAGAAGTCCGGCCTACAGGAGCCCCTCGACGCGCTGGGCTTCAACCTCGTCGGCTTCGGCTGCACCACCTGCATCGGCAATTCCGGGCCGCTGCCGGAGGCGATCTCCAAGGCGATCAACGACAACGACATCGTGGCCGCCGCGGTGCTCTCGGGCAACCGCAACTTCGAGGGCCGGGTGAACCCCGACGTGCGGGCGAACTACCTCGCCTCGCCGCCGCTCGTCGTCGCCTACGCGCTCGCCGGCTCGATGCAGATCGACATCACCACCGAGCCGCTGGGCCACGGCTCCGACGGCAAGCCGGTCTACCTGCGGGACATCTGGCCGTCGTCCGCGGAGGTGCAGCAGTTCATCGAGGAGAACATCACCTCGGAGCTGTTCAAGCGCCGCTACGCCGACGTGTTCGGTGGCGACCAGAACTGGAAGGACGTCATGGTCACCGAGGCCGAGACCTTCGCGTGGAACCCCGGCTCCACCTACGTGCAGAACCCCCCGTACTTCGTCGGCATGGAGAAGACTCCCAAGCCCGTGGAGGACATCGAGGACGCCCGCATCCTCGGGCTCTTCCTCGACTCGATCACCACCGACCACATCTCGCCCGCGGGCAACATCCGGGCGGCCTCGCCGGCCGGCGAGTACCTGCAGGCCCACCAGGTCCGGGTGCAGGACTTCAACCAGTACGGCACAAGGCGCGGCAACCACGAGGTGATGATGCGGGGCACCTTCGCCAACATCCGCATCAAGAACCAGATGGTCCGGGATCCGTCCGGCACCGTGGTCGAGGGTGGCTGGACGCTGTTCCAGCCGTCCGGCGAGAAGATGTTCATCTACGACGCGGCGCAGAGATACGCCGAGAGCGGCACGCCGCTCGTCGTCTTCGCCGGCAAGGAGTACGGCACCGGCTCGTCGCGCGATTGGGCGGCCAAGGGCACGAAGCTGCTCGGCATCCGCGCCGTGGTGGCCGAGAGCTTCGAGCGCATCCACCGCTCGAACCTCGTCGGCATGGGCATCGTCCCGCTGGTGTTCCAGGGCGAGACCTCCTGGGCGTCGCTCGGCCTGAAGGGCGACGAGACCGTCACCATCAAGGGCCTGTCGGGCGAGCTGAAGCCGCGCCAGACCCTGGTCGCGGCGATCACCGCGGCCGATGGATCGAAGATGGAGGTGCCGCTCACCTGCCGGATTGATACGCTCGACGAGCTGGAATACTTCCGCAACGGCGGCATCCTGCCCTACGTGCTGCGCTCGCTCGCGGCCTGATCCACGACGGGCGGCGTCCGCGCCGCCCACCCGGTCTTTCAAAGGCGGCGCCCCCGGGGCGCCGCCTTCTTTTTGGCTCGGACGAGGACGTTTCGTTTGCGCACAACCTTGTTTAGCGCGGCCAGCGCCCCATAACCCGGCTCCTGAAGCCAGGATGGGACCCCCGATGAAGCATCTCAGCAAGACCCTCGCCGCCGCAGCCGGACTGACGGCGCTCCTGTCGAGCGCGGCCTTCGCCGCCCAGGTCGAGCGCGTCCGCGGCACCATCGACAAGGCCGAGGGCACCACCCTCACGATCAAGACCGAGGACGGCAAGTCCGAGACCGTGGATGTCGGCGGCGCGAAGTTCGCCTGGGTGGTCCCGTCGAGCCTCGACGCGATCAAGGACGGCGTCTTCATCGGCACCGCCACCAAGGGCGAGAACCCGATGACGGCGCTCGAAGTCGTGCTGTTCCCCGAGTCGATGCGCGGCACCGGCGAGGGCCATTACGGCTGGGACTCGATCACCGACCAGACCGGCGGCGCCGGCTCGAAGGTGAAGAGCGCCATGACCAACGGCACCGTGAAGGCCGAGACCGCCAACGCCCCCAAGGTGAAGAGCGCGATGACCAACGGCACCGTGAAGGCCGACAAGGCGGCGTCCGGCGGCGAGCGCACCCTGACGGTGAGCTACGGCAAGGACGGCTCCAAGGAGATCGTGGTGCCGGCCTCGGCGCCGATCGTCGCCTTCGAGCCGGCCGACAAGGCGATCCTGGCCCCCGGCTCCAAGGTTTTCGCGGTCGTCGCCAAGGACGGCGCCAAGGCCGAGGGCAAGCTCGTGGCGGTCGGCAAGGACGGCCTGACCCCGCCGATGTAAGGTTTGGGAGTCTCGCGCGCCGCGGTCGGCACGGCTGGCTGCGGCGCGCGGGTTGTTCATCCACGCGGGCGTTCTCTTGGTTCCCGGGGCATGGCCGGCCGCGCGGAGGGTACTGTGGCAACGCTCGCTGTCGCGGGACACCGGCGGCGATCGCACACATCGTCGGCACGAAGCGGCGTTGCGCACCAGCGAGGGATTTGTCGCCCACGCGCTGAGGCTGGCGACAGCTCAGAACCGCGCTGGATTTGTCGACAACCGACGAAGAATGATATCATTAGGGTGTGGAACCGTTTTTTTAGAAAAATATGTGAGAACGGATTGGTGAGATCTACAAAATATCTACTATGACGCCCGTATCTCCGTCGTGGCCCAGGCTATTTTGGCCGTTGATGTTTTCGCGATGATACGAGATATCCTGGATCGAGTTTCCAAGATGCGGGATCGGCACGATGAAATTGTTGCGTGACGCAAAAATTCTCGTGAAATTTGCCATTCCGCTCGTCATCGTGGCTTTGGCCGCCGGAGGATTGATCGTCTACGCGCGTGCGAGTCTGATCGCCCAATCGGCCCAGACCCGGCAGATCGTCGATGTCCAGGCCAACCGCCTCGCGATGATCCTCGGCCTCCAGATCGATTTCGGTGAGATCGCCGTCCAGGCGCGCAACCTCGTCCTCGAAACGCGCGAGTCGCAGATGGCGGGGTACCAGACCCTCATCAAGCAGAACACGGCGCACGCGTTCAGCTTGCTCGATGCCCTGATGCAGATGGCCGACACGCCCGCGCGGCGCTCGGCCGGGGAGACATTGCGGCAGATCCTGACGGCGTTCGGCGCCGTGGTCGATCGGGTTGCCGCGAGCGCGGAGCGCGGGGAGGCCGACGCCGCCGGCGCCATCCTGCTGGCCGAGGGCAATCCGCTCCGGGCCAAGCTGGTGGAGATGATACAGGCTCGGGTCGATGTCCTGAAGGGCGACCTTCAACGGGAGCGGGACGAGTCCGAGGGGGTGGCCTCCCGGGCGACCCTTCTCCTGGTTGCGGCGGCAACAATCGGCCTTGCCGTCGCCATCGGGGCGGGCGTCGCCGTGGTCGTTCTCGGCGTGACGGCCCCGCTCAAACGGCTGGTCCAAACCCTCGAGCGCATGGGGCGCGGAGAGACCGACAGCGAGATCCTCGAGGCCGCCCGCGGCGACGAGATCGGTGCCGTCGGGCGCGCCGTGGAAGGGATCAAGCGCCTGGTCGCCGCGGAGGCTGCCGAGCAGGCCGAGATCCGGCGTCGCGCCGATCAGGCGACCTCGTCCGAGCGCAGGCGTGCCCGTGCCGAGCTGGCCGACAGCTTCGAGCAGGCCATGGTCGGCATCGTCGGCACCGTCTCGACATCGGCGAGCGCGCTGCAGACAGCCGCCCAGGACATGACCGACACCGCCAGCCTGGCGGCGATGCAGGCCGCCACCGTCGCCTCGGCGGCCGAGGAGGCGGCCGGGAACGTCCAGACGGTCGCGGCCGCCGCGGAACAGCTCGGAACCTCGGTGCAGGAGATCGGACGTCAGGTCACGGGCTCGGCCGGGCTCACCCGGATCGCGGCCCAGGAGGCCGGGCAGACCACCAAGCTGGTTCAGGCCCTGAGCCAGACCTCGGCGAAGATCGGCGAGATGGTCGGGCTGATCGCCGACATCGCCAACCGGACCAACCTGCTGGCGCTCAACGCCACCATCGAGGCGGCGCGCGCCGGCGAGGCGGGGCGGGGCTTCGCCGTGGTGGCGACGGAGGTCAAGGCGCTCGCCGGCCAGACCGCCCGGGTCACGGACGAGATCACCGGCCAGGTCGGCGCGATCAGGGCCGTGACCGAGAATGCCGTGGCGGCCATCGGTGGGATCACCAGCCGCATCGGCGAGATCGACGGCGTCACCGCCAGCATCGCGGCCGCGGTCGAGCAGCAGGGTGCCGCGACCCAGGAGATCGTCCGCAACGTCTCCGAGGCCGCGCTGGGGACCGGTGCGGTCACGAGCAACATCGTCGGCGTCGCGGATGCGTCCGAGCGGACCGGGGCGGCCGCGACCCAGGTCCTGGGGGCGGCCGCCACGCTCTCGGACCAGTCCGGGCGCCTGAACGCCGAGGTGTCCCGCTTCCTCGCTGGAATCCGGGCCGCCTGAGGCGGACCCGGTGTCTGGCAGCCGTCAGCCCGCGAGGGCGACGGTGTAGTCGGCTTCGGTCTTCGCGCGGATCTCGTCCTCGGTGACGCCGTCGGCGAGCTCGATCAGTTTCATGCCGCCGTCGCCCTTCTTGTCGATCTCGAACACCCCGAGATCGGTGATCACGAGGTCGACCACCTGGGTTCCGGTGAGCGGCAGGTCGCAGGCCTTGAGCAGCTTTGCGCTTTCGGTGCCGTCCTTGTTCTTGGCGACGTGCTCCATCACCACGATGACGCGCTTCACCCCGGCGACGAGATCCATCGCGCCGCCCATCCCCTTCACCATCTTGCCGGGGATCATCCAGTTGGCGAGGTCGCCGTTGCCGGCCACCTGCATGGCGCCGAGGATCGACAGGTTGATGTGCCCGCCCCGGATCATCCCGAAGGAATCCGCCGACGAGAAGTAGCTCGTGGTCGGCAGCGCCGTGATCGTCTGCTTGCCGGCGTTGATCAGGTCCGGGTCTTCCTCGCCCTCGTACGGGAAGGGGCCCATGCCGAGCATGCCGTTCTCGGATTGCAGCTGCACCGACATGCCGTCGGGGATGTAGTTCGACACCAGCGTGGGGATGCCGATGCCGAGGTTCACGTAGAAGCCGTCTTCCAGTTCCTTGGCGGCGCGCGCCGCCATCTGCTCGCGGGTCCAGGCCATCGTTCTATTCCCTTTCCCTCGACTAGTGGGTGCCGCCGCCGGCGGCGGCCGCCGGCGTGCTGTCGCCGCGCTTGCGCGTGGTGCGCTGCTCGATCCGCTTCTCGCGCGCGCCGACCTCGATGATCCGCTTCACGAAGATGCCGGGGGTGTGGATCGTGTCCGGGTCGATGGTGCCCGGCTGCACGAGGTGCTCCACCTGCGCCACCGTCATCGTGGCCGCCGTGGCCATCATCGGGTTGAAGTTGCGGGCGGTCATCCGGTAGCGGAGGTTGCCCTCGGTATCGCCGGTATGGGCGTGCACGATGGCGAGGTCCGCGAACAGCCCGCGCTCCATCACGTAGTGCTCGCCGTCGAACTCCCGCACCTCCTTGCCCTCGGCGACCTTGGTGCCGACGCCGGTCTTGGTGAAGAAGGCCGGAATGCCGGCGCCGCCCGCGCGGATGCGCTCGGCCAGGGTCCCCTGCGGGTTGAACTCGATCTCCAACTCGCCTCCGAGATACTGCCGGGCGAACTCCTTGTTCTCGCCGACATAGGACGAGATCATCTTGCGCACCTGCCGGGTGTCCAGGAGCTTGCCCAGGCCGACCCCGTCGATGCCGGCATTGTTCGACACGATGGTCAGGCCCTTGACGCCCGAGGCGCGCACCGCCTCGATCAGCTCGTCGGGGATGCCGCAGAGGCCGAACCCGCCGCACATGACCATCATGTCGTCGCGCAGCAGGCCGGCCAAGGCCGCGGTGGGATCCGTGTAGACCTTCTTCATCGAACCGTCCTTTTCTCGTCCGGTCTGGCCCGGTCGAAATCTTGGGAACTACGTTTCCTCGGCCCGCTGTCCCCGATTCCGCGGCCGAAATCCAGTGCCGGTGCACACGGCCCGCATGGTGTCCGGGGCGATCCGTAACCCGCGAGCCTGGGGAGAGCGGGGTCGCCGGGCGGGGCCCCCGCAGACAAGGCGTCCCGAGCGCGCTATGAGGTTAACGCAACGAGCAGACCCTACCGGGCCGCGACGGCTTGAGGGGGCTGGCGCCGCACCCGGCCACTGGCCGCGCCTGCGGCTCGCCCATCCGGAGCATGATGTCGCCGCGCCGCCCCATCTTCGTTGCCGCCCTTGGATGCCTGGTCCTCGCAGGGCTCGGCCTGCAGGACTGGTCGGTCGACGGCGGCCGGGCGATGACCTTCGCGGGTTCCGCACTCGATGAGTACGGCCTCGCGCTGACCGCCGAGGGGCCCGCGCACCTCACGCTCCTCCCGATTCCCCGCCTCAGCCTCGAGCGTGTCCGCCTCGCTGCCGGATCCGCCGGGCCGACGCTTGCGGAGGGCGGCCGCCTGACGATCGAGCTCGATCCGATCGGTCTGCTCGCCGGCCGCGCCGCCCTGGCGGGTTGCGGCTCGACGCGGCGCGCCTGTCGCCGGATGCCGCCGCCTGGCGCGAGCCGATGGCGCGGCTGGCCGGACGGGATGCGGGCGGGCGCGACCCAGCACCCGCGCCGGATCGCCCTCAACGGCGCCCGGGTCGGCGACGGCACGGACGCCCGGGACATCGACATCGATCTCGCCTGGCCGTTTTGGAGCGCGACCGCCGAGGCCCATGCCAGCATGACCTGGCGGGGCGTGCCGACACGGATCGCCCTGGCCCACATGCTGCCGGCCTATATCGCGCAGGGCCTGCGCACGCCGTTCACGGCGACGGTGACTTGGCCGGATGGCAGCCTGGCGGCCGAGGGGACGGCAGGACCGCCATCCGACGGCGGCGGCCTGCCGGTCCTGGCCGGGCGCGCCCGGTTCGAGAGCCGTGCGCTCCCCAGGACCCTGGCCTGGCTCGGGCGCGACGCACCGCTCGCCGCCCTCGCCGGCACCTTCTCGCTCGACGGACGGTTCGAGACCGGGGATAGGTCGGTGTCGTGGCCGAGCCTGCGAGTGGGGCTCGGCGACGACGTCTTGGATGGGGCCGGCGCCGTGACTCTCGGGGCGGAGCCCGAGCCGCGCCTCTCGGTCCAGGCCACCCTGGCGGCCGAGACGCTCAACCTGTCGCCGCTTCTCGCCGACCTGATCCGGCTGTTCCAGGCCGAGCCGGCCTCCCTGGCGCTGGGACCACTGACCGGTGGCGATCTCGACCTGCGCCTCTCCGCGGCCGAGGGCCGCGTCGGGCCGGTCCTGGCACAGGACCTCGCCGCCAGCATCCTGGTGCGGGACGCGGCCGTGGAGGTCGCGGTGAACCGGGCGCGCGTGCAGGACGGCATGCTCAAGGGGCGCGTGACCCTGGCGAGCGCCGCGGATCCGGCCGAGACCGACGTGCGGATGCAGGGTAGCCTCGACCGGGTCGATATCGGTTCCCTGCTGGGCGAGATCGGCGCGGGACGCTGGCTGAGCGGCCCGCTGCAGGGCCAGTTCAGCCTGGAGGGTAGCGCCCGCGACAGCGGCTCCCTGCTCGCCAGCCTCGGCGGCCGCGCGACCCTCTCGGTCGATGGCGGTGCGATCACGGGGCTCGACCTGGCGGAGCTCGTCCACCGCAACGGTGCGGTGCCCACCGGGGCGCTGGCGCGCCGGAACGGCCGGACCGCCTTCGAGCGTGCCGCGATCACCCTGCGCTTCTCCGACGGGATCGGCGAGTTCGCCGAATCCGGCCTGCGGGGCCCGAGCGTCGGGGCGAGCCTGCAGGGTCAGGTGTCGCTGCCGGGCCGGCGGATCGCGGCCCGGGGCGACTTGGCGCTGCGACCGCTGGCCGACCTCCCGGGCCGCGGGCTGCTGTTCGAGGTGACGGGTCCGTTGGATGCCCCCACGGCGCAGATCGTGTCTCAAGGCGAGGCGATGCTGCCCGATCCCTTCAAGGTGCCGGCCGCCCTCGGGCTGAGCGGTGCCGCCCGCGCCTACGCACCCTGACCCCGATCTCCGCGCCTGCCGCCCGACCCTGAGCTCCGGCCCCGAACCCTCCGTGACCCCATGCGCCGCCAGCTTATCGAGATCCCGTCACCCGAGCCGGGCCGCTGTCGCGGCAGCTCGCGGTGTTCTCAATCCTCGCCACCGGTCTCGCCCTGATCCTGGTGCGGGACCCGCGCGCCGACACCGACGCGGCGCTGGTGGCGCTCGCGGCCGGGCTGTACGTCGCCCTGGCCGCGGCGGTGGCGGCCGTCTTCGCGTTCGTGCATGTCTGGCGCGAGGGCGCGCGCGGCCTGGGCGCCGCGCTGGCCGGCCTGGTGCTGGCGATCCTCCTGCTGGGCTACCTGGCCTATCTGGGGTGCGCGGCCTGCGCCTGCCGGTCCTGTCGGACATCACCACCGATATCGACAACCCGCCGGCCTTCTGCGCTCGCGCGCCGCCTTCGCGGCCCGGGTGGGCGCTACCCGGCCGATCCCGGCCCGGCAATCCGCGAGCGCCAGCGCGCCGCCTACCCGCAGATCGCCCCGCTGACCCTCGACATCGGCGCCGACGAGGCGTTCGAGTTGGCCCGCAAGGCGGCCCTCAACCGGCATTGGCAGATCGTCGAGGCGATCCGTCCCGGGGGACGCACCGGCAACGGGCGGATCGAGGCCGTGGCCCGGGGCCTCATCCTGAACCTGCCCGACGACGTGACCGTGCGGATCCGCCCCCGGGCCGACGGTGCCCGGATCGACGTGCGCTCGGCCTCTCGGCTCGGCGGGCGCGACTTCGGCACCAACGCCGACCGGATCCGCGCCTATCTCGACGACGTCGCCAACCTCGCGCTGGCGGTGAAGTAGGGTCAGGCTGGCACGTAGGTCGCATCAAGCCGCGGCGGCCCGTCGCAGGCGACCAGCCCGCGCCCGACCAGATCCTCGAGATGGGCGAACACCGACAGGGCGGCCGCGCCCCGCAGCCGCGGATCGAGCCCCTGGTAGATCGCCGCCACCACCTCCGGGATGCGCGTGTCCCCGGCGACCAGCCGGGCCCGGATCGCCGCCTCCCGCTGGCGACGGTGGCCGATCAGGCAGCGGACGAGCCGCGCGGGCTCGCGGACCGGGCCGCCATGGCCGGGCCAGTAGATCGTCTCGCCGCGCCCGCGCAGCTTCTCCAGAGAGGCCATGTAGGCCCGCATCTCCCCGTCCGGGGGGGCGACGATCGTGGTGTTCCAGGCCATGACGTGGTCGCCCGAGAACAGGGCTTCCGCCTCGGGCAGCGCGAAGGCGAGGTGGTTCATCGTGTGGCCGGGGGTCTCCACGGCCACGAGGGTCCAGCCGGGACCGGATACGGCGTCGCCCTCCACCAGGATGCGCACCGGCGCGTGCGCCGCGTCCGAGCTGGCATCGAGCATCGGCGCCTCGCCCTCCGCCAGGGCGCGGGCGGCCCGGTGCGGGCCGCAGCCGACGATCGGCGCCGCGGTCCGGGCGGCCAGCAGGCGGGCGCCCGGCGAATGATCGCGATGGGTGTGGGTCACCACGATCGCCTCGACGCGCTCGGGGCCGAGGTCGTCCAGGAGCGCCGCGATGTGGCTGGGATCGTCAGGGCCGGGATCGATCACCGCCACGCGATCCTGGCCCACCACGTAGGTGCAGGTGCCGGTTGCCGTGAAGGGGCCGCCGTTCGGGGCGATCCGCCGCCGGATCAGCGGGGCTACGCGCTCCATGCGCCCGCTTTCGGGCAGGGACCGCTCGACACGCGGCCCGCTCTCGTCTTCGACCGTCATCGCCACCCCGTCCCGTGCCGGCGGTGGTTCTACGGCTGCGCGCGATCGCCGCGCAATCGGGCGCAGCGGCCAGGGGGCTTTCCCTGAGGACAACGGTCCCGGAGGGAGCCGTACCTCAGGGCATGCGGGACGTCAGCCCGCGCGGTGCGAACGCCCGGACCGGACGCGAACGGGGACCGGTACGGGGGCCGGCGCCACGCCGAGCCCAAGTGCGGCCGCGCGCGCCGCGTCGGCGGCACCATCGACAATCTCGGTGACACGCGCCGCCAGGGCGGCGAGCTTGGATCGAACGGCTCTCTTTGCAGCTTGCAGCATCTCGGATCCCGGTTCGGACCTAGTGACCTAACAGCGAACGCGACCGTCTGACTCCCGTTCCGTCACCCAATCGTCGCGGGGCGGTTCGCCAGCGAGACGAAACCGGTGGGCTTTGTCAAGTGCGCGGAACCAGAACCAAACCTTGGCGTTTTGGAGTCCAGAACGACGCGGCCGCCCGCGCCGGACCTTTCAAAGGATACGCACAATGCTCGGTTGGGCCGTAACTTTCCTCGTCGTGGCTCTGGTCGCCGCTCTGCTCGGTTTCGGTGGTATTGCCGGCACCGCCATGGAAGCTGCCAAGCTTGTGTTCTTCGTGGCGATCGTCCTGTTCGCGATCTCGGCCGTTGTCGGCCTGATGCGTGGCCGTTCCCCGACGCTTTAAAGCCATCGTAGAGGCCGGCGCTGGCGCCGGGCTGACGATGGACTTGGGAAAAGCCGCCGTCCCAAACGGCGGCTTTTTCATCGCGGCGACATCAGGATCCACAGGGTCCACCGGTGCCGCCCGAGCCTTCCAAGCTCAAGTCTTCCGTCGCTGAAGACTTCCACCGCTCAGGTTTTCTCGCGCTCACCGCCGTCCAGCTTGGCGATGAGTTCGGCAAACCGGTCGGGCACGGGTTGCAGGGCGACGGTATCGTACATCGCGCGCAACTGAGCGGCGATGCGGTTGCGGGTCTGGTCGCTCAGGCCGCTCCCGTCGGAGCGCGCACCAGCGGATGTCGCGATGCCCCGGGAAGCCCCGGATTGGCGCGCTTCGGACGGTGCCGTGGGTTCTGCGGCGGTGCCAGTATATGGATCGCCCGCATTGGGGGCTACATCCTTACCCTGATCCGCCATCCACACGCCCCTTATTGCCGAAGTCCGCTGGGCCGCATTGTACTGCGGCTCGACATACGCCATGGCTGCGGCTGCAACGCCCGCCCGCCGGATCGGTTCCGCTGGGGGCGGAACGGAGTGCGGGCCGCCGCGTTGGGCGGTAGGCTGCGCAGGATACAAGCCGGCCCCGGCACGGCCTCGGTCGCGGATCGAGGCATCGCGGCCGGGCAACACGGCGAGGCACAGGGGATCGAATGTCGACATCGCAACTCGTGGTACAGCACCTGCCGTACCTGCGCCGCTACGCTCGGGCGCTCACGGGGAGCCAAGTGGCGGGCGACGCCTATGTCGCGGCCACCCTGGAAACCCTCGTCAACGAGCCGGATACGCTCGGCCGCAGCACCAACATCAAGGCCGACCTGTTCCGGGTGTTCACCCGGATCTGGAACTCCCTGTCGGTGAACGGACGCAGCGAGCAGGTCCAGCACGACCTCCCCGCCGAAGTCCGCCTCGGCCAGATCACGCCGCTGCCGCGCCAGGCCTTCCTGCTCTCCTGCCTCGAAGGCTTCTCGGAAGAGGACGCCGCGATCATCCTGGCCGTGGACGTCTCCGAGGTCCGCGACCTGGTGGACGAGGCCGGCCGCGAGCTCGCCGCCGACATGGCCACCGAGATCCTCATCATCGAGGACGAGCCGCTGATCGCCATGGACCTCGAGGCCTTGGTGGAAGGCCTCGGCCACAACGTCATCGGTGTCGCCCGTACCCGCACCGAGGCGATCAAGATCGCCAGCGACGGCAAGCGTCCCGGCCTGATCCTGGCCGACATCCAGCTCGCCGACGGCTCCTCGGGCCTTGACGCGGTGAACGACCTGCTGAAAACCTTCGAAGTGCCGGTGATCTTCATCACCGCCTATCCGGAGCGCTTCCTTACGGGTGAGCGGCCCGAGCCGGCCTTCCTCATCGCCAAGCCGTTCCAGCCGGCGAACGTCTCCGCGGTGATCAGCCAGGCGCTGTTCTTCCAGCAGACGGCGCGCCGCCGGGAAGCCAAGTCGGCGTGACCACGAAAGTCGGTTCTCTGCAGTAACCGGGGGCGGTCCGCCGTCTCCGGGCTCGGCCCGAAGGACTGTCCCGAACAAGCCCCGGCGAAAGCCGGGGTTTTTGTTTGCAGTGTCCCTCGCGATGCCCCTGACCTGCGGCGCGCAAAAAAACGGGCTGGAGATGGCTCCAGCCCGTCGAAGAGGTTCCGGCCGATGCACAAGGGGAATGCGGGGAGGACCAGGTGGCCGGGTGTCGTGAGAACGAGCGCCGGGCCGGGAGGTTCCGGACAATGCGCTTTTTAAGCGAGCGTGACTTTTTCCGCACAGGGGACGGTTGTGGATGACGCCGGTGCGCCGTCGCACCAACGGCTTGAACGCGAACGAATACTCAGTGCCCACAGGGACGGGATAGTTGTGGAACCTGCAATTGCACGCCGCGTTGTGGAAACATCCTGTCAAGCTCTCATGATGAGGTCGGGGCGATGCTGCGGTCGGGTTTCATTCTGGGCGTGAGTGCTCCCGCGGCTCTTCTCACCGTGCTGATTCAGCCGGTGGTGCGTGAGACCGCCGACCGCTGGACGCCGCCGGTGCTGACCGCGGCGGCCGCCGTTCAGGCGCCGCTTCCCGGCATGCGCCCGGCCTCCCTGGCTCTCAGCCCGACTCGGGTCGCCGGGGTACAGCGCGTCGACAGCCGTTCGGGCTCGGTCGCCGAGGAGGGGCAGGAAATCGGCATCCGGCCGCTCCTGAAGCAGCCGCAGCAGCCGCGCCGTCTGGTCCGCGAGGGGTGCGAGACCGCGCTCAGCTCCCTGGTCGGACCCGAGGCCCGCCGCATGATTCCGGGTCGCTGCATTTCCTGATAGCCCGGCTGGTCCTCTTCCAGACACCAGAAAGCCCCGTCCGTCCGGCGGGGCTTTCTGGTGTCTGGGCCGCAGTGTGAGTTCCCGCGATGACGTGAGCCGGTCGGTCAAAAAAAGACGGCGCCGGTCCAGGGGACACGGCGCCGTTACGCGACTCGTTCGGTCCGGTGCGTCACTCGGCGCGGCCGGTCCCCGTGGACTGCCCACCCTTGCGACCGGCCGTCGAGGCCAGTTCGCGGTCCTGCGAGAAGGAGCGCTTCTCGGCCGGCACGCTGCGTCCGCCCTTGCTGGCGATCTCGCGCTGCCGCGACAGGTCCATCGAGGCAAAGCCCCGCTTCGAGGTTGAATTTCCGGATGCCATCAGTTCCTCCTCAGGCTTCGCTTCACCCCGCAACAACCTTCAGCAATAACCAAGGTTCCTGTCATGAGACGTGGTCAAGTTTGGCAAAGCTAAGCTTGGCGGCAACCGCGGGCTGAGTGCGGCGTTGGTCCCCGGTTGATCTGCGCGTTTCTCCGCAGGCGCCCGCTGCCGACCGGCCCAAGGCCGGCCTACTCTCGCGCGGCCGCGCCCGGATCCCGCGATGCAGGCTCATGAAGAGAGGTTTCCGCCAGTGACGAACCGCAACATGGTCAAGGACGCGGCCGGATCCGAGCCGGCCGTGAAGCCGAATACGCCGCCGCTCCCGCCGATGCCGGCCCCTGAGGATTCGCCGACGCCGACCACCCGCGAGGAGCCGATCGATTCGCCGCACCTCAACGCCAGCCTGAAGCGTGAGGCGCCGGCACCGGGCGAGCAGGGGCTTTCGACGAAGCGCTGAGGCGCCGCCCGTCAGCCGGGCCCCGCCCGCGTCCTGCGAGACAGGCCGAACACCAGCAGGCCGATCCCCAAGATCGTGGCAAGGCCGGCCACGGTCAGGATGCGCTGGACCAGCGGCGTGTAGAGGCCGCGTGCGGCATCGTAGCCGTAGCACAGCAGCGCCAGACGGTCGGCCAGGCCGCCGACCCGCCCCTCGCCGGCCTCCGTCAGGGCGAGCCGGAGGTCCCGGCCGGTCAGCGCCAGGGGCGAGAGCACCCGCGCCACCCGGCCGTCGCCGGTCAGCAGCATCGCGGCGGCGGGATGGGCGAAGCTGTCGGTCCCGGGATCGTAGACGGCCGTGTAACCCAGTGCTCCGGTCAGCCGGGCGAGGGCGGCATCGGTGACGAGCAAGGGCGTGACGCCGGCCCCACGCGGTCCGAGCGTCTCGTCCAGCATGCGACGCGCGGCCGCGGCGTCGTCGCGGGGATCGATCCCGACGAGCACCCACGCGTACTGGTCCGTGGGGAGGCCGGTCGCCACCAACGCATCTGCAGCCATCGACACCATCGGGTCGCAGACGTTCCCGCAGGTGTAATCCACCGGCAACAGGAGGGTGGCGCGCCCGCCCAGCGCCTCTCCCAGCGTTGTGGTGCGCCCGGTCCGCGCGTCCGTCACCGGTACGGAGAGCGGCGCCTGGGCGCCGGGCGCAGGGGCAGCCGCCACCCGGGCGAGGTCCGCCTGAACCAGGCGCGCCTGGGCGGTCCCGGGATTCGCCAGGCCAGCGCATGCAATCGTCAGTAGGCTGACGATCAGGTACTGAACCGTGCGGATTGCGTCGGGCCTGGGACTGGACAAGGGCTTGATGAACCGCATGGATATGTCGTCGGCCGGTCCGGCCCTCTCAGTACCACCCATGCCCGCGAGGGCGTGACACCCGTCGCGGAGCCAGTGCATGACCCTCGACACCGAGGTTTCCTCCCTGCGGCAGGTGCCGCTGTTCCGCGAGGTGGAGCCGGCCCGCCTGAAGCTTCTGGCCTTCACCAGCGAGCGCGTGCATTTCGAGCCGGGCCAACGCTTCTTCGCTCGGGGCGACGTGGCCGACGCCGCCTACGTGATCCTCATGGGCAGCGCCGAGGTGAGCATCGACGGGCCGGCCGGCCCGGTCCGGCTGGCGCTGCTCGGGCAGGACGCCCTGGTCGGCGAGATGGGCATCCTGGCCGACCAGCCCCGCTCCGCCACGGTGACGGCGGAGACGGCGGTGACGGCGTTGCGGATCGACCGCGGCGTGTTCCTGGAGCTGCTGGCGCAGTTTCCCCAGATCAGCATTGCGCTGATGCGGGTGCTGGCGCTGCGGCTGGAGCAGACCAACCAGGCGCTCGCTGAGAGTCGGGGCTGACCTCACGCGGTCGGATAGGTGATGAATTCCAGGAGCGAGCCGTCCGGGTCGCGGAAGTAGACGCTGAGGCCGAGGCCTGCCGCGCCGTGACGCTCGACCGGGCCCAGCTCCACCGGCACGCCGGCCGCCTCGAGATGCGCCATCGCGGCCTCGATCGTGCCCGACCAGCGGAAGCACAGATCGCTGTTCCCCGGGAGCACGGGTTGCGCCGCCACCGGCTCCGCCTTCACGCCCGGCCCGTGGCAATTGAGCTGCACGCCGCCGAACCGGTAGGCGAAGCCGCTCCCGCGCTCGATCACCTCGGCGCCGACCACGTCGCGGTAGAAGGCGTTGGACCGCGACCAGTCGGTGACGTGGATCACGCAATGGTCGAGGTGGATGGCCGGGCGCAGAAGGTCCCCGGGGACGACCGCCGCGTCGGTCGCAAGCGTCTCGGTCTCGGCCATGTCGTGCCTCCGCGGATGCCGGATCTCGGGGGCGCCGTCGTCGCCCAGGAACCGGCAGCGACCGTTTGAAGGCCGTACCGGTCCGCGATCTTCCGCGCCGAATTAGGGCGCAACCATGGCCGTGGCAGTGGGCGCTCGCGCGTCCGTGCGGCGCAAAAGCTACATCGTCGCAGACGGGGAGACGGTAGGCATAGCGCCCTGGACCGTATCCCGCATGTCAGGACCCATGATCGCATCCCACCTGTCGGCCTGGAGCCGAATTCGCCGGCTCCTGCTCTCGCGAATTCTGCTCGCCGTGGTGGCGATCGCGCCGCTGGCCGCCTGCCAGACCCGCCCGTCCCAGCTCGCACAGGACGATGAATCGGCCTGGTACATCGGGACGAAGGCCGACAAGCCGTTCGACATCCCGCTGGTCGACACCGCCCGCCTCGATCCGAAGTACCGCCGCCAGCAGGTGAGCTACAACGGTCCGGAGAAGCCCGGCACGATCCTGGTCGACATCGACCAGCGCCAGCTCCTCCTGGTCCAGGCCGACGGCACCGCGATGCAGTACGGCGTCGGCGTCGGCAAGGCCGGCTTCTCCTGGAAGGGTGAGGCGCGCGTCGGCCGCAAGGGCGTCTGGCCGGATTGGAGCCCGACCGTCACGATGGTCTCGCTCAACCCCGACCTGCCCCGCACCCGCAAGGGCGGCGTCGACAACCCGCTGGGCGCCCGGGCCCTGTACCTCTACCAGGGCAACCGCGACATCCTGTTCCGGATCCACGGAACCAACGAGCCCTGGAGCATCGGCGAGCAGATGTCGTCGGGCTGCGTCCGGATGCTCAACGAGGACATCGCCGACCTCTACGAGCGCGTCCCGGTCGGCACCCGGGTCCTGGTCAAGCGGAGCGGCAAGTACCGGACTTGACGTTCGGTTCGCCGGATTCCGGTCCCATACCGTCGCGGATGTCGGTGGATCGCCGGCTCGATGCCCGTCCCTGCGCGTGAAATGTGGAAGCTGAGGGGCAACGCTTTCGCAATCTCTTCGCGTAACGGTCGGTCGAGCGCGCTCCGCGGGACGCCCGGGTCTTCCCAAAGCGCATGGCTGAGCCGGCAAAAGCGCCACAATGGCCGGCGATTCCGGGCCCTTCGAGAAATCCTTGCCGGTCGTTCGTGGACAGCTTTCCAATGACAAGATCGATGCTCGCCCTCTTGCTCCTCTGTTCCCCCGCCGCCGCGGCCGGAACGATCAGCGGACCGGCGACGGTGATCGACGGCGACACGATCGAGGTGCACGGCACCCGCATCAACCTCTACGGGATCGACGCGCCGGAGACGGCGCAGAGCTGCCAGACCGTCACCGGCCGGGAATACCGCTGCGGTCGCGACGCCGCCCTGGCGCTGACCGCCCATATCGGCAGCGGCGTCGTCACCTGCGAGCGCCGCGACGGTACGCCCGTCAGCGGCATTGCGGGCGTCTGCCGCGCGCATGGCGAGGACCTCTCGGCCTGGATGGTCGCCCAGGGCCATGCCTTGGCCAGCCGCCAGGTCACGGTGGCCTACACCCCGCAGGAGGGCCACGCCTGGGCGACGCGGCGCGGCCTCTGGGCCGGGACCTTCGAGAAGCCCGCCGATTGGCGCCAGGACCGGCGTCGCATGGAAGCCTCGGCCGGTGCGAGCGCGGCTGATTAGGGCATCGTCCCGAACGGCGCCCGCACGCCTTCGAGACACGGCGACGCCGTAGACGCGATCACGCCGTCTTGTCGTGGCCCTCGGTGAATTCCCGCCAGAGCAGGACCAGCGCCGCCATGACGGCCGGGCCGACGAACAGGCCGAGCAGCCCGAAAGTCTCGACGCCACCCAGGATCCCGAGCAGCACCCACAGGAACGGCAGCTTCGTGGTGCCCCCGATCAGCGCCGGCCGAACGAAGTGGTCGGCCGCGAACGTGACCACGAATCCGGCCACGGCCACGACGACCGCGGCCTTCATCGAACCCGCCGCCACCAAGAGGAGCGCCGCGATCGCGATTGCGAGCGCCGCGCCGAACGGGATCATGGCGGCCACCGCCGTGAAGGCCCCGAGCAGCACCGGATGCGGTACCCCGGCGAAGTAGTAGACCACCCCGAGGATGAAGCCCTCGCCGAGTCCGACCAGAACGAGGCCGTCGACGGTCCCGTGCACCGAAGCCACCATCTGCCGGGCGACGCGCTCGCCCCGGGGGCCGAACAGCCGGTCGCAGGCGGAGCGGGCCTGCTCGGTGATCGTGCGCCAGTCGCGGAACAGGAAGAACAAGGCGACCAGGCTGAAACCGAACAGCACGATCCGGTGCACCACCTCGCGTCCGAAGTTCCGTGAGGCGCCGACCACCGAGTGGTTGTCGAACCGGTGCAGCAGGTCGGATCCCGCCTGGGCGTGCCCGAGATTGTCGTTCCACCACGCGGTCGCCTG
Organism: Methylobacterium sp. WL1; assembly: GCF_008000895.1. Lineage (NCBI taxonomy): Bacteria > Pseudomonadati > Pseudomonadota > Alphaproteobacteria > Hyphomicrobiales > Methylobacteriaceae > Methylobacterium > Methylobacterium sp. WL1. The sequence goes on from NZ_CP042823.1 coordinate 5,756,852, forward strand.
TGCGGCGCCGTAGGGCAGGTGCTGCAGGAATTCGGGGGCCGGGATGCCGCTCGCCTCGGCGTTGCGCACGAACTCGGCGACGTCGTGGGCCTCGCGTGCCGCCTGAACCCCCAGGATCGCCAGGGGCGCGAGGAACACCAGGGCCACCGCGGTGGTCATCAGGGTCGGCAGCAGCAGATTGTGCCGGCCCGGTGGGAAGCGGCGCTCCAGGCGGGCGTAGAGCGGCCATAGCGCGATCGCCAGCACCACCGCCCAGGCCAGCGCCGGCAGGAACCCGTGCAGGATCCAGAGCCCGAGCGCCGAGAGCGCCAGCACCAGCACGACCCGGGCCGCGCCCTGGGAGCGCGCCCGCTCCGGCGGCGGTGGGGGGCCGGGATGGGCCGGAGCCGTGACGGGCTGGACCGTGGGTAACATCCGTCTCGTCTCCTGACGCCGCGCAACCGATGCCGCGCACATAGGCCGAATTCGTCGCGGCGCAGGGGGCGTCCGCGCACACGATCCGGTGCACGACCCCGAACCAGCGCTGCAACGCACCGGGAACCGCCGCGGTTGCCGCCCCTGACCCCCTCGTGTAGAGGTCGCGGCCGTCCGACGGGCCCGTAGCGGGCCCCGTACGCGTATTGGTGGCCGCTCGGGGCGTGAGCGCCGGGTCGCCCGGCGTCGAGGGGGGCTCCCCGCCCGACCGATCCGGAAACCGAACAGCCCGCGAGAAGACATGTCCGACGAGCCCGCCCACGGCAGCGCCACCTTCCAGCGCGTGGCCGACATCATAGCCGAGACCGCCGACATCCCCCGGGACAGGATCACCCCGGAGAGCCACGCCATCGACGACCTCGGCATCGACAGCCTGGCGTTCCTCGACATCGCCTTCGCGGTGGACAAGGCTTTCGGGATCAAGCTGCCGCTCGAGCGCTGGACCCAGGAAGTCAACGAGGGCAAGGTCCCGGCCGAGCAGTATTTCGTCCTCAAGAACCTGTGCGCGCGCATCGACGGCCTGGTGGCCGAGAAGGCCGCCAAGGTCTGACGCGCCAGAGCCCGACGCCCCATGCGCCTCGAATATTTCGAGATGATCGATTCCGTCCGGCACCTCGATCGGGCCGCTGGCCGGATCGAGGCGCTGGCTCGGGTTCCGATGGAAAGCCCTGTCTTCGAGGGACACTTCCCCGGCCATCCGCTGGTCCCCGGGGTGCTGCTGACCGAGACCATGGCGCAGGCCTCCGGCTACCTCGTGCTCGCCCATCTCGATTTCACCCGGATGCCGTTCCTCACCGGCGTGGACAAGGCCCGGTTCCGGTCCTTCGTCGGGCCTGGCGCGGACCTGATCGTGACCGCGACGCTGGAGCATGACGGCTCGGGCTACGCCGTGACGAAGGCGGCGATCAGCCATGCCGGGACGGCGCTGTGCGACGCCGAACTGCGCTTCCGCACCATGCCGTTCCCGGATGGGCTCGACGTGCCGATGCGCGCGCGGGCCCAGGCAATCGGCCTGTTCGCGGACCCGGCGCAGCCATGAGCCGTCCGGTCGTCGTCACCGGCCTCGGCCTCGTCTCCTGCGCGGGCGAAGGGATCGACGCGCATCTCGCGGCCCTCGATGCCGGCGCGGCGCCCCGGACCGACACCGAGACGTTCGCCCCCTATTGTGTACATCCGGCACCGCCGATCACCTGGGACCAGCAGATCCCAAAGCGCAGCGACCAGCGGCAGATGGAGGCGTGGCAGCGTCTGGGTGTCTACGCCGCCGGCCTGGCCCTGGATTCCGCGGGCGTGAAGAACGATGCCGCCCTCAAGCAGGCGCTCCATCTCGTCGTCGCGGCGGGCGGGGGCGAGCGCGACTACGCCGTCGATGGCGCGATCCTGACGGGTCTGCGCGATGCCGCCGATCCGGGCGCCTATCTCAATGAGCGGCTGCAGAACGACCTGCGGCCGACGCTGTTCCTCGCCCAGCTCTCGAACCTGCTCGCCGGCAACATCGCCATCGTGCACGGGGTCACGGGGGCCTCGCGGACCTTCATGGGGGAGGAGGCGGCCGGCGTGGATGCGCTGCGGATTGCGCAGGCGCGAATCGCTTCGGGGCAGATCGACGCGATCCTGGTCGGCGGCTCCTACAGCGCGGAACGGCCGGACGTGCTCGTGGTCCACGAGATGGGCGGCTACCTCACCCGCGCACCGTACCGTCCGGTTTTCGAGCGGGCTGCGGCGGCGCCCGGCTTCATCCTGGGGAGCTGCGCAGCCTTCCTGATGCTGGAATCGGAAGCACACGCGGCTGCTCGCGGGGCTCGGGCGCTCGCCCGGCTGGACCGTGTCGCGAGCGACCGCACGCGGCGCGTCCCCGGCAGCGTCGCCGCCAGCCTCGAAGCGCTCTGGCTGCAGGCCGGCCTCTCGGCCCCGGACCGCGTCCTGTCCGGAGCCTCGGGCGTCACCGTGATCACCGAGGAGGAGCGGGACGCGCTCACGCGGCTCGTGCCGGGTGCCGATATCCGGGCGCTCGGCGACGTGATCGGGCACGGTCTCGAGGTCGTCGCCCCGCTCGGGGCGGCTCTCGCGGCGGGTCTCGTCGCGGCAGGGTCGGCCCGCGAGGTGGCGGTAACGACGGTGGGCCATCGCCGTGGCGAAGGGGTCCTGCGCCTGCAGACGGCCTGATCAGCCTGCAGAAACGGTCCGAAGTGCCTGGACGCCGGGCCACGCGGCCCTTCGACAGCGGCCGCCATCTGCCTGGAGGCGTGCATCTTCCAGCCGTCTCTCGGTTCACTGCCGGTCGAAACGAAGCCAGCCTCGTCGATCCTGATCCGCGCCGAAATAGTTCGGCGGACTTGCCAATGCGCGGGTGAGGGGCTATCTCAGCCGCATCGGCACGTGTCCGGATATCTTGGACCGTTACGCCTTCGCAGGGCGGTTCTGACTTTCCTATCGCTATCGGTCGATACCGGCATTTGCTTTTACGAGCGGATGCCATTTCTCACTACGCCTGCGAAGATCGAGGAATTCCATGAGCACCGGAACCGTCAAGTGGTTCAACGAGACCAAGGGCTACGGCTTCATCCAGCCGGATGACGGCGGCAAGGACGTGTTCGTTCACGTCTCGGCTGTCGAGCGCGCCGGCCTGCGTGGCCTGAACGAGGGCCAGAAGGTCTCTTACGAGCTGGAAACCGACCGCCGCAGCGGCAAGGAGTCGGCCGGCCAGCTTCAGACGGTCTGATCGCCGCTAGACGGCCCGTGTTGAAGCCGCTCCCGAGGGAGCGGCTTCTTCGTATCTGCATTCGATCCCGGGGTGACGGCGGCCCGCCGCGCCCAACTCAGGAGTGTCTGTGAGCTTTCCGAACAAGCAAGGCGTCGTCGATCGACTGGAGGCCGCTGCCAAGGCGCGGTCCGAGATGCTGGCCCGGTTCCGGGCTCGCCCGACTGCCGATGATCCGGCCGTCCTCGCCCGCCAGTCCGCGCGCCGCGCCGTGGTTGATGCCCGCGAGGCCCGCGCGTCCGAGCGCGCCGCCCAGCGCGAGGCAGACCTCGCGCGTGCCGCCGCCCAGGCCGAGGCCGAGCGTCAGGCCGAGGCCGAGCGCAAGGCTGCCGAGCAGCTCGCCGCCCAGGAGCGTGCCAAGGCCCTCCAGGCCGAGCAGAAGCTCCAGCGCGATGCACGCTACCTTGCCCGCAAGGCCAAGGCGGCCAAGAAGCGGTAAGGTCTCAACGCCGAAGCAGCTGCCGATCCGGCACGCGGGCGCGTCAGCATCAAGACATTGGGGACCGGTCCGATCGCGATGCGGTCGGCCACCCTCGAGCGCCCCGTTCGAGACCCCGCCTCAGGAGCTTGGCATGACCCACAAATTCAAGATCGGCCAGCGCGTCTGCCGGGTGCAGCTCGGGCTACCGGGCGACAAGGGCGGCGGCGAGGTGTTCGAGATCCTTCGTCTCATGCCCGAGGATCAGACCGGCGAGCGTTCCTACCGGATCCGTACGGAAGCTGGCGAGCGGGCGATTCGCGAGAGCGAGCTGGTGGCTGTCTCGCGTCTCTGATCGGCTCGTCGTTCAAAGCTTGCGATACATCACCAGTGCGTCGACCAAGCCGAGACCCGGATGCCGGAATGCGTCCGGAAGTCGGCCGACGATGTCGAACCCGAGGCTCTGCCACAGTGCAACGGCCCGCAGGTTCGTCGAAATCACGAAGTTGAATTGCATTGCCGCGAAACCGCGCTCGCGCGCCCGATCGAGGGCGTGCAGGCCCATCGCCCTGCCGATGCCGAGACCGGCTGCAGCCGGGTCGGTCATGAAGCCGCAATTGGCGACATGGGCCCCGCCGCCCGCCTGATTGGCGCGCAGGTAATAGGTGCCGCGCACCGCCCCGTCCCGTTCGGCGACGAAAGTTTCGCGATCCGCGCCGGTCCAATAGGCGACGGCCTCGACCTCGCCGAGCCGAGGATCGAGCGCGTAGGTCTCACCCGCCCGTACGGTCGGCACGATGATCCGGGCGATCGCCCCGTGGTTCGAGGCGCGCGCCGGTCTGATCTCCGGGCTCAACCGAACTGCTCGCGCAGGATGCGCTCGTCGAGGCTGTGCCCGGGATCGTGCAGCAGCACGAGCTCTGTGGCGCGGTCCAGCGAGGTCTCTACCGTGCAGACCCGCCGGAACTCGGTGTGGTCGGCGACTGCGGCCACCGGGCGGTGTGGGGCGTCGAGAACGTCGATCCGGATCTTCGCGTAATCCGGCAGCAGGGCGCCGCGCCAGCGCCGGGGGCGGAACGCCGAGATCGGGGTCAGCGCCAGGAGCTTGGCGTCGAGCGGCAGGATCGGGCCGCCGACCGAGAGATTGTAGGCGGTCGAGCCGGCCGCCGTTGCGACCAGCACGCCGTCGGCGATCAGCAGGTCCAGCCGCACATGCCCGTCCACGGCGATCTTCAGCTTGGCCGTCTGGTGCGTCTGGCGCAGCAGATAGACCTCGTTGATCGCCCGGGCCCGGTGGCTGCGGCCCTCCGTGTCGGTCACGTCCATCACCAGCGGGTGGATCACGCTGCGCTGGGCGGCTTCCAGGTGCTCCAGGAGATCGTCATCCCGGAACTCGTTCATCAGGAAGCCGACCGTCCCGCGGTTCATCCCGTAGATCGGTTTCGGCCGATCCATGAAACGGTGCAGCACCTGCAGCATGAGCCCGTCGCCGCCGAGCGCGACCACGACATCCGCCTCCTCGGGAGAGACGTGATCGTAGCGCCGCATCAGGGCGGCGGCGGCCTCGCGGGCATACCCGGTGGGGCTCGCGACGAAAGCGATCTTCTTGGATGTCGGCATGGCGTCAGGCGATGCCGGGCAGGCGCGTCGGGGTCGCGTCGGGGGTCACGTCACGGCTCCAGTCTGATGAGCGAACCGCCCGGTTGACGTCGGTGCCCCGCATGCGTCTGACTCCTCGGGCACATGCGCGATCCTGGAGGCATAGCATGGAGCGTCCGCTCCTCGTCTACACCACCTTTCCCGACGCCGCCTCCGCGCTGAATATCGGCGAGGCCCTGGTCCGCGAGCGCCTCATCGCCTGCATCAACGTCCTGCCTGGGATGTTGTCGGTCTACAGCTGGAAGGGCGCGGTGGAACGAGGTGAGGAGGTCGCGGCGATCCTCAAGAGCCGTGAGGGCCTGGCCGATGTCCTGTCGGCCGCCCTGAAGGCGCGTCATCCCTACGAGACGCCGATCATCCTGCATTGGCCGATCGCGGGCGCCGATGCCGACACCGCCGCCTGGATCCTGTCCGAGACCGGAGCCGGAGGCACAGAGTAAGCTGGGCCGCCGCACCCGCACCGGGTCTCACGGCGAAGTATCCAGACATTCGCTGAATGCTGGTGCTCGGTGTCTGCAATATTTGCGCAGGAAGAATTGACTTCCTAATCTTTCAATGCTGCATTTGAAGGGAGGCGTGCGGCGTATGCGCCTCCACGACTTGCGGTGATTCGCGATGAGGGGATTGTTTGCAATCCTAGCGATCGGCGTCGGCCTGCCGGACGCGCATGCCCTGGAGGCCGACGAGGTGGTCGGAACCTGGCGGCTCGTCACCGCCACGCGCAAGATCGTCGAGACCGGAGAAGTCGTGGACGCCTATGGCGGCCCGAAGCCGAATGGCTGGATCACCTACGGCCGCGATGGACGGATGATGGTGGTCTGCGCCTTCGAAGGGCGCAACAGGCCCGCCGCCAACGAGGCGATGTCCGATGCGGATCGGGTCCACCTGCACAGGACGTTCTTCGCCTATGCGGGGACGTACCGTTTCGAGGCCGACCGCGTCACCCATAGCATTGATACGTCGTGGAACGAGGCCTGGACGGGGACCTCGCAGGTTCGGCAGGTCGAGCAACGGGGGCGGCAACTCGTCTACACAACCACGCCGTTCAAGTTCAACGTCGACGGGAGGCTGAGCATCATCACGCTGGTTTGGGAGAAAGTTCCCTGATTTCCTGTTCGCAGCAGTCTTGGGAGGACATCATGCCCCGCAATTACGTTCTGCCGGTCCTGGTTTTCGCTGCCGCCGCGATCCTGCCCGGCTTGTGCCTGGCGGAAGCGTTGGAGGCCGATGCCCAGAGCGCGGCGACCAAGTGGGACGAGGCCTACAACCGCGACGACATGGAGACGCTGGGCAAGCTCTACGCGCCCGACGCGCTCGTGGTGACGAAGGGCGCGACCCAGACCCGCGACGGCATCCAGAAATTCTTCTCCGGCCTGAAGGCGAAGGGCTGGGACGACCACAAGACGACGGTGAAGAACGCGGTCGCGAAGGACAACCTGCTCATTGTTTCAGGACGCTGGGAGATGACCGGTCCGGTGGAAGGCGGCCCCAAGAAGAAGTTCGAGGGTAACTGGGTGAACGTCCTCGAACGGCAGAAGGATGGTTGGCGGACGGTGCTGCACACTTGGAACTGAGCGGCGCCTCAACCACCCTGGTCGGCCAAACCGAGGCGCGGCACCACGGCGTTCCAGTCTCGACACGCCAGCCAGCCGGAGCGCGATCGGCCGGTCCGGCGCCTCGTTGCGGTGGTTGGCGATGATCGCGCCGGCCTCCAGGTTCAAGTTCGCGCTCAGGATACTGTCGCCGACGACGTTGAACTGTGCGGCGGCCGCCTCGGCGAACAGGAAGGCGGATTTCAGCTCCGCGCCGGGGCCGACGATGCTCTCCGCTTCCAGCCAGCAGCCCGCGCGCAGATCGGCGTCGGCCGCCAAGAGGCAGCCCGGCCCGACGATGCCATGCGCCGATGACAGGGTTGCGGCTCAGGATCTGAATTCGACGTTCCACGAAAAAATCAAGATGTCTCACGAATCACTTGAGGGTAAACTTCATATTCAAGCTGATATCTTGAGATTGAATTGGACGTTCCGCATATAGTACCGGCCCTTTGATTTGGTCTCTCCGATGGCCGCGACTATAGGGCGCGTGGCGTCGTCTTCGGCGCCGCAAACTCGGGACGTCGAGACCATGAATGCATTCAAGACCGCCGGCCGCATCGCGATGGTGCTGCTGGCTTCCGGTGCGGGTGGGACGGCCGTGCTGGCGGCTGGCGGCAAGCCGAGCGAGCTGCTGATGACCATCGAGGCGGCCCCGTCGGGCCCGGCCGGGCTGACGGCGGCCAATCCGCCGGCGCTCCGCTACGGCACCCTCTACGCCGACGCCAAGGGCCAGAGCCACGTCCAGTATTGCGACCTCAAGAACTTCATCTTCAAGAGCTACGCGCCGCCCGCCGCGCCTCAGTATGTCGGCTTCCCGCCGGGCGAGGTTGCGTCGGTCAAGTACGCGATCCTGCCGGTCGGCTACGTCGGCACCTGGCACACCGCCCCCGGCCCGCAATGGGTGATCACCCTGTCAGGGCGCTGGTCGGTGGAGGCGACGGACGGGTCCGTGCTGGAGCAGGGGCCCGGTGAGGTGGAGTTCAACGCCGATACCGGATCCACCCCCCAGGGACCGGAGGGTCATGTCGGGCACCTGACCCGGCAGGTCGGCGACGTGCCGAACGTCCAGCTGATCGTGTCGCTGAAGCCTCGGAAGGGGAAGCGCTCGGTCGAGCCGTGCCAGCCGACCGCGCGGTGATCGTCGGGCTGACCTGACCGCCGATGGATGCGATCCGGCGGACACGCGCCGCCGGATCGTCAAAGCCATTCAGGCGCCGCTGACCGGGTAGGTGCGGCCCTTCCAGGTGGCGGCGCCGGCCCGGCCGCCCCGCAGCAGCACGTTCCACTGGATCGCCAGCGCCACCAGCACGGCCGCCGGGTGCAGCGGGATCGTCGCCAGCGGTGCCCGCACCGCCAGGGTGATCGCCGCCCGGGTTCCGAGCGACAGCGCACAGGCCGCGGCGGCCGCCGTCAGGGCCAGCGGCGGGATCAGCTCGAGCAGCCCGGCCAGCACCAAGAGCGGCGGCAGGATCTGGCCGCAGCCCAGGAGTAGGGTCCAGACCGGCAGGGCCCGGGGCGTGGCCATGCCCTCATGCGCGTTCTTCGAGAACCCGGCCCAGGCCTCCCCGAAGCCCCGATACATCCGACAGGTCGCCAGCCCGGCGCCGGCCACGAGGTCGGTGCGGTAGCCGGCCGCGCGCAGGAGCCGGGGCAGGCGCACGCCGTCATGCAGGAAACCGCGGATCGCGCCGTGGCCGCCGATCGCCGCATAGGCTGCGCGCTCGAACAGGATGAGCTGCCCGCAGGCCGCGCCCAGGGCGGGATCCGGGCGGCGGCGCATCAACGGCACCGGCAGGAAGCCGATGAGCAGGAAATCGATCATCGGCACGGTGAGCATCTCGCCGAGCGTCTCTGTGCGCTGCCGGGGAACGCCGCTGACCAGAGCGGCGCCGGCACGTCGTGCCTGGGCGACGAGCGACGCGGCGGCCTCGGGCTCCAGGCGGACATCCGCGTCGATGAACAGGAGGTGGCGGCCGTCGGCGAGCTCGGCGATATGGGCGCAGGCGTGGTTCTTGCCGGTCCAGCCCTCAGGCAGCGGCGGCACCGGGACGACGCGCAGGCGCGCATCGCCGAGGCCGCGCACGATCTCGGCGGTCCCGTCCGTGGAATGGTCGTCGCCGACGATCACCTCGACGGGCACGGCAATGCTGGCGAGGGCGGCCCGCACAGTCCCGGCGATGTTGCCGGCCTCGTTGCGTGCCGGGATCAGGATCGAGACCAGGTCGCGGTCGGCCACCGGGGCGGGCCGGCGCAGGGCGAACAGGTTCACCGCCGTCAGGACCGCCGGTAGGGCAGCCGTGAACAGGCAGACGACGGCCAGCGCCGTGAGGATCGGGTCGATCATCGCCCGGGCTCACCGTCGCGGGCCCGGTGGGCCGGATCGAAGCGGCGCCCGGCGAGCCGCGCGGCGAGGCGCCGCCAGAGATCGTAGACGCCGCCGACGCCCTTGCGGCCCGCGACCAGGGCCCGGAAGCGTTCCGGCTCGCGGCTGATCACGTCGCTGCTGAGCCGGTCGAGGGTCGCGGTCAGGTCGGCCTCCAGGCGGGCGAGCCGATCCGTCCGCGACAGGGCCGCCAACGCCGCGCCCGAGATCCCCGGCCCGAAGGCTGCGAAGGCCTCGGCTCCGCGCTCGTCCCAGAAGGCGTATTCGAGGGCGAGCGGTACGAACAGCGCGTCGGGGGCGATCTCGGCCAGCCGGGCCACGCCCGGGCGCAGGCCGAGCGGCCGGACGCGGGTGTCGACGAAGCGCCCTTGCGCGGTGATCCAGAGGGCCGTGCCGGATCGCGTCAGGATCGCCCGCGCGGCGGCCAGGAACTGTGCGGCGCCCCGGGGACTGTCGAGGTCGACCCCGAAGGCCCCGATCCGCTCGAACACCCGGTAGCGCGCCAGCATGGCGGCGTCGAACGGCGCCCGGTTCTCGCGACCCGGGTAGAGCCGGCCGGACAAGACGATGATCACCGCCGCATCCCACCACGCAGGGTGGTTGGAATAGATCACCAGCGGGCCAGGATGGTCCTGGTCCGGCGGCAGGCTCCAGTGCGGCAGGCGTAGCGCGTCGAAGTGTCGGTGCAGGTAACGCGCGAACCACGCTTCCATGAAGCGGCGGACCAGGGGCGAGACCGGATGCAAGGGCGTGGATGGCGGACGGCGCCGCTGTTTCCCTCCCCCCTCTGCGGGGGAGGGTGGCCCGCGAAGCGGGTCGGGAGAGGGGAGCGAGGCTTCTGGAAAAGTCGCGACAATCGCCTCATCCCGTACCGTCGCGCTGCCCCTCTCCCGACCCTCGCTGACGCGAGGGCCGCCCTCCCCCGCAGAGGGGGGAGGGGATGGAAGATTGGAACTCACGCCGAGGCGCGCAGCGTTCCGCGCGCGTCCTGGTCATGCGCGTCGGCGGCGATCCAGCCCGACATCATCACCATCGGCATGCCGGGGCCGGGATGGGCGGCGCCGCCGGCGAGGTAGAGGCCGCGCACCTGTCGGGAGCGGTTGCCAGGCTTGAACGCCCCCATTACCCGGCCGTGCGAGGCCAGGCCGTAGATCGCGCCGTTGAGCACCCGGTAGCGCTCGTGGATGTCCTGCGGGGTCAGGTGGCGCTCGACCACGATGCGCTCCTCCAGGTCGGGCATTCCGGCGGTGCGCTTGAGCTTGTCCAGGATGGTCCGCCGGTAGTTCTGGAACAGGGGGCCGTCCGGACGCCAATCGTGGTGCGGGCGCAGGTAGGGCGTGTGCACCAGGACGTAGAGGGCCTCGCCGCCTTCCGGCGCGACGCTCGGGTCGGTGGAGGAGGGGGCTGCGAGGTAGGCGGTCGGGTCCGGGGCCGGCTCGCCCTTGTTGTAGATGAAGTCGAACTCCTCCTCGGGGTCGCGGGAGAAGACGAAGTCGTGGTGGTTCAGGTGCTCGTAGCGCTTGTTCAGGCCGAGATAGAGCACCACGCCCGAGCAGGCCGGCTCGGGGTTCTTCTTCTCGTAGGCCCTGCCGGCGGCGCCACCCACCAGCTCGCGGTAGGTGCGGACCGAATCCATGTTCGAGATCACGGCGTCGAAGGGCGTGACACCCTCCTGGGTGCGAATGCCGCGGACAGCACCGTTGGCGGTCTCGATCCCGGTGACCTCAGTGTCGGTCTTGCAGGTGGCCCCGAGCTCCTGCGCGAGCTTGGCCAGGCCCTCGGCCACCGCGCGGGTGCCGCCCATCGGGTACCAGACCCCGTCCGCCGTCTGCATGTGGGCGATGGCGCAGAGCACCGCGGGGGCGCCGTAGGGCGAGGAGCCGACGTATTGCACGAAGTGGTCGAGCATCTGCGCGAGGCGCGCATCCTTGACCTTGCCGCGGATCGTCGAGGCGACCGAGGCGTGCATCCGCAGGGACAGCACGTCGCGCAGGGTGCCGGGGTTCATGTTGGCCCGGATGTTGATCGTGTCGAACAGATCCTCGACCGGCTTCCAGAAGAAGAATTTTTCGGACACGCCGTGGAGATGTTCGGAAATGGAAAGAAACTTCTTGTAGCCGTCGCCGCTGCCCGGGGCGAAGCGATCCATGTCGCCGGCCATCCGCTCGATATCCTGCATCAGATCGATGCGGGAGCCGTCGTCGAAGAAGCAGCGCCATTGCGGGTCGAGGCGGCGCAGGTCCATGTAATCGTGGACCGAGCGACCGGCCTCGGTGAAGATCCGTTCCAGCACCCGTGGCACCGTCAGGATGGTCGGGCCCATGTCGAAGCGGAAGCCGCCTTCGTGCAGCACCGCCGCCTTGCCACCGAGCCAGCCGTTCTTGTCGTAGACCGTGACGCGGTGGCCACGCGCCGCAGCCACGCACGCGGCCGCGAGTCCGCCGAGCCCGCTGCCGATCACGGCGACCGTCGAATCCTGACTCATCCTGATAGGTTGCTCCCCGGGCCCGTCAGAGCGCTGCCCGCATTGCGAAGCTAGACGCGAGACCTCGTGGGTCAACGCGCCACCCGGTCGCGGTACTGGCCGGTCAGGCCTTGTTTGTGGACAGCTGGGCCAGGAAGTTACCGATCTCGCGACGGCGCAGGGGTGCGTCGAGCACCTCCGGGCCGAGGCCGTGGCGCCAGGCGAGGCGCCGCGCGGCCTCGAAATCCTCGCCCTGAAGGCCCGCGATTTCGTCGGCATAGGCCGCCACCGCGTCCGGATCCGCGGCGAAGCCGGCCTCGACGATCGCGGTATCGCAGAGGCGCAGCATCGCGGCGACCTCCTCGAGGTCGAGTTCGGGGTGGTACTGCGTGCCCCAGAACCAGCCGGCCCCGTGCCGGATCTCGATGGCCTGGACGCCCAGCACCCGGTTGCCGGCCAGAACCCGCGCACCCGGGGGCGGCTCCAGCACCGCGTCCGAGTGGATCGCGGGCGCGTCCCAGACCGCCGGACGGCCGGCCAGCAGCGGGTGGGTCCGGCCTTCCTGGGTTGGGGTGATCGCCCGGGCGAAGCCGTATTCCGGCCCACGCGGATTCTCGGCCGCGTGCCCGCCGGCCACGGTCGCGGCGACCTGCACGCCCCAGCAGGATCCGAACACCGCGAGCCCCGCCTCCAGGGCAGCCCGCATCAGATCGAGCTGGCGAGTCACCGCCGGCGTGCCCTCAGAGACCTTCAGGGTCGAGCCGGTGAAGATCAGCCCGTCGAAGTCCGACAGGTCCTGCGGCAGGTCCGCGTCAGCATCGGCCGGGTTGAGAAATCGACACGCCGTCTCGGGGGCGAAGTCGTGAACCACCACGGCGTAGGACTCGGCCGAGGTCCGGCCCGTCGCCGCGACATGCCGCTCGCGGGCGGCCCGATCGTTGCCGTCGGCGATGAGCAGGCGGAGCATGGCGTTCTCACTTTGTACGGGTGCGGACCCTGCCCGAACGGCCACGCCTTGTCCGGGGACGGCTGGTCGCAGGCGCCGCGCGGATCGTCGCGGCGCGGTGGTCCGATCAGACGGTCCGCCGTGCCACCAGGCCGAGCGCAAGCCCTAACCCGCACAGGGTCAGCGCCAGCAGCACCGCGAAGGCCGGGGCGGCGGAGCCGAAGCCCTCGCCCAGCGCGTTCTGATAGGCCTCGATCGCCCAGGCGTTCGGGGTGAGCCAGCCGGCCTGTTGCAGCCACGGCGGCATCAGGAAGCGCGGCACCATCGAGCCGCCGACGGCGGAGAGCAGCAGTACCCCAAAGGTCGAGGCGAGGTGGGCCTGCTGGCGGGACGCGGCCAGCGCGCAGGCGGCGAGCGCCAGGCCCGCGGCCATGGCCGAGACCAGCAGGCAGGCGGTGAGGAAGGCCGTCCAGTGTGGGCCGATCTCGACGCCGTAGAGCAGCCCGGCGGCCAGGAAGATCAGCCCGGCCTGGACCATGCCCTGCAGCGTCAGAAATCCGAACTTGCCGAGCACCACCACCGGCAGGCCACCGGGTCCGGCCATCAGGCGCTCCGCGATACCGGTTTCCCGCTCCTCGACCAGCGAGAGCGCCCCCTGCATGGCGGCAAACAGCAGGAACACCGCGGTGATCGCGCCGGCGTAATAGCTGACCCGGGCATTGGCGGTGCCGGCGGCGGTGCTCCGGCGCTCGACCAGCGAGGCGAAGCTGAACGGCTCTTTCCTGGCGCGCTGCTCGGCGAAAGCCTCGTCGAGGAAGCGTCGCTCGTCCGGCCCGATCTTTCCGGTGCGCTCCACGTCGGCGACGATGCGCGAGAGCACGACGTCGGGGAGCGCCTCGTTCAGCACGCGCTGAAGCTGGCCCAGCGCGATGGGGGTGGCGAGCGCCTTTGCGGGGTTCTCGACCAGCACCACGGGCTGGTCCGCGGGGCCGGGCGGGGCATCCGCCGGGGCGGCGATCAGGTCGCCGCGGAGCACCAGGGCCACGTCGACCGCGCCGGAACGCACCGCCCGGGTCACCTCCGCCAGATCGGTTGCGGGCAGGCGGGTGACCCGCAGGGACGGGTCGGTCACCAGGGCGTCGGCGAGGCGCTGCGTGGCTGCCGTCCGGGCGATGTCGGCGAGCCCGAGATGGATGCGGATCCGGTCACCGGTCGCCCCGGAGAAGATCGCCGCGAAGATCGAGAAGATCACGGTGGGCAGCACGAAGGCCATCACCAGCGCGGCGCGGTCGCGCAGGAGGCTCAACGCCATCACCCGGAACGCGGCGCCGATCATCCGGCGGCCCCCGCCCGGCGCGGCTCGGAGGCCGCGCGGTCCGCGACGTCCCGGGGCCGGATCGCATCGAGATACAGCGCCTCCAGCCGCGGGGCGCGGACCCGCACCTCGGCCACAGGAACCCCCTGCGCGCGTAGCGCCCCGAGCAGGGCGGCGCCGTCGAGGCCGGAGCGCTCGACCGAGCGCCAGACCAGGCCGTCCGGCTCGGCGGGCACGAACCCGCCGCGGCGCAGCACGGTCTCCGCGACCGCATCCGCCGGCAGGGCGAGGCTCAGCTCCCGTTCCGGCGCGCGCCGACCCGCAGCTGCGCCAGCAGGTCGGCGAGGCGCCCGGCGCGCACGATCCGCCCCTGCGCCAGGAACGCGACCCGGGAGGCGAGGCGCTCGGCCTCGGCGAAATCGTGGGTGGCGATCAGGATCGCGGTACCGGCGGCCTTCAGCCGGTCCAGAACCGCGTGGATCGCCGCCCGGGCGGCGAGGTCGACGCCGCTCGTCGGCTCATCGAGCAGCACGAGGCTGGGCCGGTTCATCAGGCTCGCCGCGATGTTGACCCGGCGCCGGTAGCCGCCGGACAGCACCCCGACCGGGCGATGCGCGACGTCGGCGATGTCGGCCATCTCAAGGGCCGCCGCGACGGCCCCGCGCCGGTCGCGGCGGGGCACGCCCGCGAGCTGGCCGAAGACGCCGAGGTTCTCGGCGACCGTGAGGCGCGGATAGAGGGCGATCTCCTGGGGAACCCAGCCGATGCTCCGGCGGGCGCTGCCCGCCCGGAACGGATCCGCGCCGGCCACCCGTACGGTCCCGGCGCTGGGCGCGAGGCGGCCCGCCACGAGACGCATCAGAGAGGACTTGCCGGCGCCGTTCGGCCCCAGCAGCGCCAGGGTCTCGGCCGCGTCGAGGTCGAGATCGACCTGTTCCAGCACCCGCCGCCCGCGCAGGTCGAGGCCGACTCCCGTGATCCTTACGAGGTTGCCGTCCACCCCGTCACCGCCGCGGCAGGGCGCGGGCGAGCCGGACCCTTATGGCGGCGCCGGGCTCCTGGAGTGCGAAAGCCGCATCGGAGAAGTCCGGCCGCCCCCGGCGCGCGACGGCGCCGGAGAAGCCGTAGGGCTCGAGCGGGAGGCCGAGCCCGGTCCGGTCGAGCCGGCCGTCGCCGTTGCCGTCCTGGAAAGCCGCCACCGCGTAGGTGCCCGGAGCCAAGTCCCGGAAGGCGAACAGCGCCCGGCCCCCGGCGACCGACGCTTCGTCGCCCCGGGTACAGAACGGTTCGGACAAGCCACCTTGGCACAGGGCCACCCGGACCGGGCCGCCGCCGGGCTCGATGCCGTCGACCTCCACCTGCAGGGTCGCGGCCATCGCAGCCGAGCCGGACAGCAGAGCGAGGGCGCAGAGACCCGCCGTCAGCGTCACCCGGCCCGGCGCGCCGATCACGAGGCCTCGCCGGAGGTCGCCAGCGGCGCCGTGTCGGGGATGCCGGCCTGGGCGGCAGCGCGGGCCCCGGCCAACTCCTCGATCAGCAGACGCGCGGTGATGCGGGCGCCCTCGTAGATCACCGGCAGGCCGGAGCCTGGGTGGGTGCCGCCGCCGACGATGTAGAGCCCCGGCCCGAAGCGGTTGTGCGGCCGGAAATACAGCATCTGCATCAGGTCGTGGGCGAGGTTGAAGGTGGCGCCCTCGTGGACTGCGAAATCCTCTTCCCACTGGGTCGGGTCGATCACCCGCTCGTAGCGGATGCGGGATTCGATGTCTTCGAGACCCAGCCGCTTCAGGCGCTCCAGGATCAGGGCACGGTAGCTCTCCCGGGTCGCCGCCCAGTCGATCCCGGCCTTGAGGTTCGGCACCGGCACCAGGACGTAGAGGGCGGTGTGCCCCGCCGGCGCCATGCCGCCGTCGGTGTAGCCGGCATGCTGGACGTAGAGGGAGGGCTGCATCGGCAGCGTCCCCTCGGTGATCTCCCGGATGTTGCGCTCATAGCCGTCGGCCAGGAGGATCGTGTGGTGCCCCAGACTGTCCGGCACTTTCCCCTCGATGCCGAGATACAGCATGAAGGTTGAGCAGGAGAGCCGGGCCTTGTGGATCTTGGCGTCCCGCCAGCGCGGGCGGTGCCGCTCCGGGACGAGGGCACGCACCACCTTGGCGAAGTCGCCGTTGATCAGCACCGCGTCGGCGTTGAAGGTCTCGCCGTCCACCACCACGCCGCTGGCGCGCTTGCCGTCGAACACCACCCGCTCGACGTTGGCATTGAGCCGGAGGTCCACGCCCATGCGTCCGGCAAGGCCGGCCATCGCCTCGGAGACCGCACCGCAGCCGCCGACCGGGTGGTAGACCCCGTGCTCGTATTCGAGGAACGACAAGATCGTGAACAGGCTCGGGCAGCGGAATGGCGACATGCCGAGGTATTTGGTCTGGAACGAGAAGGCGAGGCGCACCCGCGGATCTGCGAAATAACGCTTCAGGTCGCGATCGACGCTGCGGCCGGGATGCAGGTGCGGCAGGGCGGCCAGCATCGCCGGGCTCACCATGCTGCGCAGGGTATGGAAGGCCTGCTGGAGGATCGGCTTGAAATATTCGAGCTTCGTCCGGTTCTCGCTGAAGAAGGTTTTGACGTTCTTCGCATCGTCGGGCGCCAGGCGGGCGATCTCCGCCTCCATCCGGGCGATGTCGCCGGTGGCGCGGATCGTACCCGTGATCCCGTCCTCACCCTCGAACACGAGATGATACTGCGGATCGAGTCGCTCGAGCTTGACGTGGTCCTCGAGCCGCTCGCCGCAACTCGTGAAGATGTCCGCCAGAATCTGAGGATAGAGGAAGAAGGTCGGCCCGATATCGAACTTGTAGCCGCCCGGTGCGGTTACGGTCTTCGTGCGGCCGCCGACCTGCGCGTCCTTCTCGAACAACGTCACGTGGATCCCGGCACGTGCCAGGAGCAGGGCCGAGGCCAAGCCGCCGGGACCGGCGCCGACCACGGCCACGCGGCGTCCGGTCAGCGCTCGCAAACCATCCCCAGACTGAAGCAACGCCGACGACTCCCCTCGCAACCCCCGAACCTTATCGGCCAAGCTAGCCTCGCAACGCCCCACGGCAATTGCAGCCCTTTGTCGCGCGTTCGGAGCCGGACGCAAAGGGACGGCGCTAACCGGTTGTGACGAGCCGTCCTTGGCCGCGGGCGATCGCCTGGAGGGCGAGGCCCGCCGCGGTGGCGACGTTGAGCGAATCGAAGCCCGGGGCCATCGGGATCCGCACCGGGCGGGCCCGTCCGAGCGTGGCCACGTCGAGGCCCGGTCCCTCGGTCCCGAGGATCAGCAGAACGCGCGTGGGTGCGGGGATGGCGTCGAGCGATTCGGTCGCCCCCGGGCTGAGCGCCAGGGCTTCGAGGTCGAGGGCCTGGGCGAGCGCCAGCCAGTCCTGCCCGGGGGCGAGCCGCGCGAAGGGCTGGATCAGCGCAGCGCCGGCCGAGACCCGGATGCTCTTGCGGTAGAGCGGATCGCAGCTGGCGGCATCGAGCAGCACCGCGTCGGCCCCGAAGGCAGCGGCATTCCGGAAGGCGGCGCCGACATTGTCGTGGTTGGTGAGGCCCGCGAGCCCGAGCACCAGCGCCGGGGCGGGGGCCGGCGGCACGAGGTCGGCGGGGGCGGGCCCCGAGTCGCGCAGGCCCACCGCCAGCACGCCGCGATGGATCGGGAAGCCGGTCACCGTGCTCATCACCGCCTTGGCGGCGAGATAGACCGGCGGCCTGTCCGAGCAGGCGGCCACGTCCGGGGCGAGGCCCGGCCAGCGCTCCGGGGCGAGCAGGATCGATTCCGCCCGGAAGCGGGTCCGCGGGCCGAGCAGCAGCCGCAGGGTGACCTCGCCCTCGGCGATGAAGCGCCGGGAGCGGCCTACGAGGTCGCGCTCCCGCATCTTCGTGTAGGGTTCGAGGCGCGGGTCGTCCGGGTCCGCGATGGTCTCCGCGGCGACCGTCTCCCCGGCCCCGCCCATGTCAGCTCTGCTTGCGCTCGGCGCGGACGGCCAGCGGGTCTGCCTCGGCCTTGGTCGGCACCTTCACCAGCGCCTCGCCGTCGAGCACGGTCTCCCCGGCCACCGAGCAGCGGCAGGCGAGGCGGGCCCGGCGACGCTCCGGCATCAGCTCGGCGACCATGACGGTGACGTCGACGATGTCGCCGATGCGCACCGGCGCCCGGAAGTTGAGGGTCTGGGAGATATAAACGGCCCCCGGCCCCGGCAGACGGGTGCCGAGCACCGCCGAGATCAACCCGGCTGTGTACAGGCCGTGAGCGATGCGGGTGCCGAACGGCGTGCGGGCGGCGAAGTGCTCGGACAGGTGGATCGGGTTGCGGTCGCCGGTGATCTCGGCGAATCCGACGACGTCGGAGGACGCGATGGTCTTCGAGAGGGTTTCCGACAACCCGACCTCGAGATCCTCGAAATAGAGCACGCGCAATTCGGGCAGCATGGCTCGGCAGACCTCCGGTTCCGGCCGGTCGCAACTCTGGCGCGGCCGGCTCAACAAGACCGCGTCGCACGATCGCGCCGCCGAATCCACCCGGACGACGGCGCAGGATCCTTGAACTTTCTTGAGGCGCGGCCAGGGTTTTCTCAACAGCGGCTCGACAGGCGCCCCGCACTCGGCGATGACGCGCCCCGTGACCGCTGAACCCGCCGCCCGTCCCGAGCCGCCCGCCCTGCGCCCGGTCGTCGCCCGCGTGGCGGCGCTCAACCTCGGCTATTTCGGCATCGAGATCGCGGTGGCGCTCGCCATCGGATCCGTGGCGCTCATCGCCGACAGCCTCGATTTCCTCGAAGACGCGGCGATCAACCTGCTGATCTTCGCCGGCCTGTCCTGGAGCGCGCGCAACCGTGCGCGCCTCGGCACCGCGATGGCGTTCATCCTGCTCGTGCCGGCCCTGGCGACCGCCTACGCCGCCTATGAGAAGTTTGCCGACTTCGTTCCTCCGGCGGCCCTGCCGCTGACGCTGACCGGCCTCGGCGCGCTCGCGGTGAACCTCACCTGCGCGCTGATGCTCGCCCGGCACCGGTCCGGCTCGGGCAGCCTGACCCGCGCGGCTTATCTCTCGGCCCGCAACGACGCCTACGCCAACCTGGCGATCATCGCGGCCGGACTGGTCACCGCCCTCCATCCGAGCCCCTGGCCGGACCTCGTCGCGGCGGCCGGCATCGCGGTCCTCAACGCCGATTCCGCCGCCGACATCTTCCGGGCCGCCGCGGCCGAGCGTCGGGCCGCTGCGAAATAGGCACCCTCATGCGCATCTTCCCCATCTCCGATCTCCATCTGGAGCGGCGGCGGCTCGACCTGATCGCGCTGCCCAAGGAGCCGTTCGACCTGCTCGCCTGCCCGGGGGACCTCTACGAGGGGCATCCCGAGCGGGGGCTGGCGGCTCTGATCCACCTGGCGCAGGGCAAACCGATCGTCCTGGTGCCGGGCAACCACGAGCGTTACGCGCCGACCGGCGACCCGCGCACCGCGCCGGAGCTCCTGGCCGATCTGGAGGCGGAGGTCGCCCGGGTGAACGCCCTCGGCGCGCGCATCCACCTGCTTCAGGGCGCCGAGGCTTGCGTGATCGACGGCGTGCGCTTCCTTGGCACGACCCTGTGGAGCGACTGGCGCCTCGCCGGCCGCTGGCTCGCCGCGGACGCACCCGGGCACCCGGATGATCCGATCGCCTTCGCGGCCGCGCGCATGACCGATCCGGTGACGGGCTCCCGCGAATATCTCGGATCGATCCGCAGGGCCGATGGCGCCGCCTGGCAGCCCTCCGACGCCATGGCGGCGCACACGCAGGAGCGGGCCGCCCTGCACGCCGCGCTCGCCCGGCCGCACGATGGCCCGACCGTGGTGGTCACCCATCACCCGGCGAGTCCCCTGGCGGCGGACCGGTACCGGGACCAGCCCGGCGTACCCTGGTGGGTGCCGGCCTTCTACGCCAGCACCGCACTCGACGATCTCCCCGATGCCGCCCGGCCGGAGGCGTGGATCTCCGGCCATTTCCACGCGGGGCATGACATGTGGATCGGCCGCTGCCGCTGGGTTTCCAATCCGGTCGAAGGGCAAAGCTACCGGGCGGATTTCTCCGTGACGGTGGGGACGGCGGACTAGCGTGACCGCGACAGCGGAAAACGGTCGCGGCTCACTTAGTCCCGGCCCCATGGCCGCGCATGTCGAGTGCGTGTCGTTCCGCACGGCTTGGCCGTAGAGCCGGGATGCCGGCGGTTCGGCGGATCGTCCCACCCTGATCGGCCCCGCGTTCCGGGGCTCTAAATCGGGGTTCTGATGACCGGATTGAGCCTGGGATTACGTGGGATCGCGTCGGCTGCACTTGCTGTCTACAGCGTGGGGGCGGCGGCACCCGCACGGGCTGCTTCCGCGGCCCAGCCGGGGCAGACGATCGGCCTGCCCGTGGGCGCGCAGCTCCCCGTGGGCCTGTACTTCGTGAACCTGTCGAGCTTCGGCTCGCGGAGCGCGCGGCCGGGCGATACCGCGACGAACGTCAACCTGCCGACCTTCGCGTGGGCGACGCCGTGGGAGATCGCGGGCGGGCGCCTGCAGTTCTTCGTCACCCAGCCGGTGGTGGCCGCCACCCTCCAGGGTGCGCCCTATCAGAGCGGCATCGGCCAGCCGCTGCTGGCGGCCCAGCTCGCCTGGGATCTCGGCCACGATGTCGGCGTCAGCTACTTCTTCGGCGGCTACCTGCCGATCGAGACGCGCTTCCTGACCCAATCCGCGTCGCTGACCCACCGATTCGCGATCAGCTACACCGGCCAGGAGTGGAACCTGACCGCGAACCTGCTCCACGGCATTTTCCTCGAGACGCGCTCGCCCTTCGGCGCCCTCTACCCGGACTACCTGAACCTCGACCTGACGGCGGCGAAGAGGTTCGGCAAGTGGCAGGTCGGTGCCGTCGCGTTCGGATCGAGCGACCTTCCGACCGGCGTGTCCAGCGACCGGCCGCAGGGGCAGATCGCCGTGGGCGGCCTGGTCGGGTACAATTTCGGGCCGGTGAACCTGCAGGCCTACCTCACCCGCGACGTGGCCCAGCGCAACTATCGCGGCCGCGAGACCCGCGGCTGGCTGCGGGTGATCGTACCGCTCTACCAGCAGGATGCGAGCGAGGTCGAACCGAACCGCACCCTGGTGACCCGCCGACAGGCCGAGTAGCCGGGGCGAGGCTCAACCGTGCGTGGGCGAGGCCAGAGCGCGGCTGCCGGACGGGCTGAGTTCCCGCGTCAAGCGTGCGCGAAGGGCGGCCTGCTTGGCGCGCACCATGCCTGGGAGGAGGAACAGGTCGACGACGACCCAGATGAATCCGATCAGGATGCAGTTGAGGACGCTCTGAAGGATCGCAGAGCCTGTGCGCCCGAGATAAAATCGGTGCGCGGAGAAGACGCCCAAGAAAAACCAGAGCAGGTAGGCCAGGACGACGCTCAGCCCTTCGTTGGTCACGCGCTGCTCGATCAGGATCTTCTCTTGCGTGGTCGATTCCATTTGCCCCGAGCCCCCCGTTGTTACGGTTAAGCTTGGGGCAGCCGTTTGCCGAAAGCAGGATTGGGCCGGCGGGTTGATCCGCCGGCCCGGCCGTCGTCAGCCGTGCACCAGCACGTTGCGGAACTGCCAGGGATCGCTGGTGTCGATGTCCTCCGG
Source organism: Methylobacterium sp. WL1 (assembly GCF_008000895.1). NCBI lineage: Bacteria > Pseudomonadati > Pseudomonadota > Alphaproteobacteria > Hyphomicrobiales > Methylobacteriaceae > Methylobacterium > Methylobacterium sp. WL1. The sequence continues at coordinate 5,778,544 of NZ_CP042823.1, forward strand.
GAACAGGCCCGGGCGGTCGGTGAGCGGGGTCCAGTCGGTGTAGACGCCCACGACCGGGCCGAGATACGGGGTCTGGACCTCCAGGCAGCGGCGGAAATCCATCTCGTCCGCCTCGACGATGCCGGCCTCCGGGTTCTCCAGGGCCCAAACCATGCCGGCGAGCACCGCCGAGGTCACCTGCAGGCCGGTGGCGTTCTGGTAGGGGGCGATCCGCCGGGTCTCCTCGATGGAGAGCTGCGAGCCGTACCAGTAGGCGTTCTTGGCGTGGCCGTAGACGAGCACACCCAGCTCGTCGATGCCGTCGACGATCTCGGTCTCGTCGAGGATGTGCTGCTGCTCCTGCACCTTGGCGGCCTTGCCGAACATCTCGTGGAGCGAGAGCACGGCGTCGTCGGCCGGGTGATAGGCGTAGTGGCAGGTCGGGCGGAACACCGGCTTATCGCCCTCGCGCACCGTGTAGTAGTCGGCGATCGAGATCGCCTCGTTGTGGGTCACCAGGAAGCCGAACTGCGAGCCGGCGGTGGGTACCCAGCTCCGCACCCGCGTGTCGGCGCCCGGCTGCAGCAGGTAGATCGCGCAGCGCGAGCCCTTCTCCTGCTCGCGCGCATTGGCCGGCATCCAGGTCTCGTGCGTGCCCCAGCCGAGCTCGGCCGGCTGGTTGCCCTCCGAGACGAAGCCCTCGACCGACCAGGTGTTGACGAACACGCCCCGGGGCTTCGGGTTCTTGGCGCGCTGGGTGTCGCGCTCGGCGATGTGCACGCCCTTCACGCCCAGGGTCTTCATCAGGGCGGCCCAGTCGGCGCGGGACTTGGGCTCGGGCGTGGTGACGCCGGTATCCTTGGCGATGTTCAGGAGCGCCTGCTTGACGAACCACGAGACCATCCCGGGATTGGCGCCGCAGCAGGAGACCGCCGTGGTGCCGCCCGGCTTCTGGGTGCGGGCGTCGAGGATGTCCTGGCGCAGGGCGTAGTTGGTGCGGTCGCCCTGGCTGCGGTCCTTGTCGAAGTAGAAGCCCGGCCAGGGCTCAGCCACCGTGTCGATGTAGAGGGCGCCGAGCTCGCGGCACAGCTCCATGATGGCCCGCGACGAGGTGTCGACCGACAGGTTCACGCAGAAGCCCTGGCCGCCGCCCTCGGTCAGCAGAGGAGTGAGCACGTCGCGCAGGTTCTCCCGCGTCAGCGCCACCTTCTCGAAGCGCAGGCCGTGCGTCTCGGCGAGCGCCCGGTGGGTGTCGACCGGGTCGATCACGGTGAAGCGGGCGCGGTCGTATTCGAAGTGCCGCTCGATGAGGGGCAGGGTGCCCCGGCCGATCGAGCCGAAGCCGATCATCACGATGGGGCCGCTGATGCGGCCATGGATCGGGTGACGGGACGGCTGGTCGGTCATGCGGAAGGTCCTTGTCTGGCGGACGCCTGAGGTCCGCTCTTCGGCTCGCGAGCGGGTTATGGCGCGCGTGTGACAGTGGGGCGACAGGCACACGCCGCGCGGCCTGCATCGGCGCGTTCGTCGAATCTTGTCGTCGAGAAGGCCGCTCAATGGCCGTTCACCCGCTGGCGGTCAACCGCGCTGCACCATCGAGGGTTAAGGCGCCCTTGATCGAGCTGGGGCAACATCATGTTCGCAGTGCATGTGTCCTGCGCGCAATGGCCCGTGGCAGGTGTCGATCGCATGGCTCATATTGCGACGCAGCAAAGGCCTCCCGACAAGATCAATAGATCGAGGCCGAGGAAACGTCCGAGATCCTGATCTTCGGAGTCGTCATGCTCGCCATCATCGCCACACGCATCCCCGGCCCGGTCGCCGAGACCGCCGACCGCGATCCCGGCATCCTCACCCTCGTCTTCTCCCTGGCCCGCGTCGTCCGCCACGGGGCCGAGGCCGCCTTCGCGCGCCGCTGCGCCCTCGCCGAGGCCGCGGGCGGACCGAACCCGCTCTGAGGACGTGGCGACAGCGCGGACCTGCGTCGCCGGGTGATTGCCTCGCCCCGATTGGGACGTTAGGCGGCTTTGCCGTCAATGGCCCTGGGGGATCGTGATTCCATGTCGACGTATCGAGCGGTCGTTCGCTTCAGTCTGACCGCGACGCTGCTGCTTGCCGTGCCGTTCGCGTCGCCGCGTGCCCAGGATGCCGAGCCCGAGGCACCCGCCGCTGCCAACGCGCCGGCCAAGGCCAAGCCTAAACCCAAGCCGAAACCGCCCGCCTCCAAGCCGGCCGCCAAGCCGGCTGCCGCGCCAGCGCCTGCCGCAGCGCACGCGGCCTGGCCCACCGGTGCCAGCACCGTCAGCGAGAGCTACGGCGACTGGACGATGACCTGCACGCGCCCGAGCGAGAAGGTCACCTGCATCGTCGCGCAATCCCAGGGTGATTCGCAGACCGGCCGACGCAAGTTCGGCCTAGAACTGCAATCTCCGAACGACGGCCGCTCGGAAGGCATCGTGCTGATGCCCTTCGGCCTGTCGATCGAGGCCGGTGTGAGTTTCAAGCTCGACGAGCAGGCCCTCGGCAAGGGCGCGCCCTACAGCATGTGCGTGAGCGACGGCTGTCTCGTGCCGATCAGCTTCCCCACCCTGGCGCTCGACGGCATGCGCAACGCCAAGACGTTGCTCGTGACCGGCCAGAAATCGAGCGGGAGCGAGCCCGCCACCATCACGGTGCCCCTCCAAGGCTTCCCGCAGGCCCTCGACCGCGCCGTGGCCCTCAGTGGCTGACATCGGGCGGATCGGATCTCGCCAATCTCCGGCTTACGGTTAAGCCAGCGTTAGCCGCCGTGCCGCAGGGTGGGTCCCAGTGTGGCGCCCGGCGCCGCGGCCCCGGTCGGGTCGCGCTCCGGGATCGGATCGGCGGGGCGATGGGCTCGGGGGGCAATCGATCCGGGATCTGCGGATATCTCGGCACGCGGCTGCTGCGCGTGTCGCTGCCCGTGCTCGCGCTCCTGGCGGCGATCGAGCCGGCGCTCGCCGCGCGGCTGATCGTAGCCAAGGGCAGCGAGGCCGGCAGCGGACCCGGCGGCTACGGCCGGATCGTGCTCACCTTCGATAGGCCGGTCACCGTCAAGGCGAAGCTCGCCGGCGGCATCCTGCTGCTCGGCTACGGCGAGCGGGTAACCCCCGGTCCCGAGCGTATCGCCGAAGAGATGCCGGCCTTCGTGTCGATGGTCCGGCGCGACCCCGACGGGTCGGGCCTGCGGGTCGCCCTGCAGCGGCCGTACCAGGCCAACGTCCAGCTGGCCGGCGAGCGCGTCTTCGTCGACCTCCTGCCGGAGGGCTGGTCGGGCCTGCCGCCGCCGCTGCCCCCCGAGGTTGTGGCCGAGCTCGCCCGCCGGGCCCGCGTGGCCGAGAAGCTCTGAAGGCGCGCATGCTCCCGCCGGCGCGCAAGGCCCTCGCGCTGGAACTCGCCCGGCTGCCGACCCTGACGCGCCTGTCGCTGCGCCTGCCCGACGAGGCGGTGGCGACCGTGAGCGCCGAGGGGCCGACGACGCGCCTGCGCGTCGCCGGTTCCTGGACGATCGATTCGAACGAGGCCCGGGGCCGTCCGCGGCCGGGTATCGCCAAGCTCGCCACCGAGTCGGACGCGAGTTCGGCCAGCATCCTGCTGACCCCCGCCGAGGGCTACACCGTCACGACGGAGCGGGAGGATGGGGCCTACACGATCGATGTCGTGAGCCGCACGCCACTCAAGGCCCCGGAATCGAAGGCGGCCGAGGTGCCGGGGCCGGCCGATGCGGGCGCCGCCAAACCTGTCGTGCCGGTCCCTCAGCCCACCCGAAAGGCCGAGGCTCCGGCCACCCCGGACGCCGCACCCGAGGCGCCTCCGACCCGCAAGGCCGGATCCGGCCTGGTCTTCCCGTTCACGACCTTGCCGCCCGCCGCCCTGTTCGAGCGTGGCGGCGTCGCCACGCTGGTGTTCGAGACCGCCGAGCCCGTCACCGCCCCGGCGGGCAACCAGGGCCTCGCACCGGTCGGAGCGCCGACCCGGACCGGACCGGTCACGGTCCTGCGCTTCCGGGTGCCGCCGGGCCGGCTGGTCGATCTGGCCGCGGTCACGACCGGAACCGGATCGGCCTGGGAGCTGTCGGCCGGCGACACGCTGAGCCCGAGCGACACGCTCGATCCGGTCCGGAAGCCGGATCCGTCCGGCCGGATCACCGTGTCCCTGGCGCTGCCCCGGCCCGGATCGGCCACCTGGCTCGACCTCGACGGCGAGCGCATCGCGGTGGTCGCCTCGGCGGCGCAGCGCGCGATCGGCAATCCGAAGAGCCGGCGCTTCGTGGATTTCGAGATCCTGCCGAGCCGGCACGGGCTCGCGGTGCTGGCGAGCGCCGACGACCTCGCGGTGCGGCCCCAGCTCGACGCGGTCACGATCGGCCGGGAAGGCGGCCTTGCTGCCTCCACGGCCGCGCGCAAGCCCGATCCCGCCCTGGCCGAGGCCGGCACCCTCGCGGTTGCGCGCGAGCCCTGGGAGCAGGCGCGGATCGGGAACGTACGCGAGACCCTCCGGACGCTGGCCGGCACCGCCGCGATGGTGCCCCCGGCTGAGCGCGGGCCGGCACGCCTCGCGCTCGCCCGCGCCAACATCGCCAACGGGTTCGATCTCGAAGGCCTCGCAGCCCTGGAGGCGGCGGCAGCCGAGGATCCGCTGCTCGCCACCCAGCGCGACGTCGCGATCCTGCGCGGTTTGGCCCTCGTGCGCAGCGGCCGCAACGCCGAGGCCCTGAAGGCCCTGTCGGGGCCGCGACTCGCGAGCGACCCGGAGGCCGCCCTGTGGCGCGCGATGGCGTCGGCCGGTCTCGGCGACTGGAAGGCGGCCGAGACCGGCTTCCCCAACGCATTGCCGGTCGCCGATGGCTACCCCACGGACCTCGCCCAGCAGATCCGGGCCCAGGCCGCGGAGGCGGCGATCGAGAACGGCGACGCCGAGACCGCCGCCGCCCGGGCGGAGGACGCGGCCCACCTGCCGCGCTGGATCCGCGACCGGCTCGCCCTGGTCCGAGCCCGCGTCTCGGAGGCGACCGGCCAGGCCGACGCGGCGCTCGATGCGTATGCCCGCTTGGAGCAAGTCGGCCAGCGGCCGGTGGCGGCCGAGGCGCAACTGCGCAGCACCCTGCTCGCCCGGGCCGCCGGCAAGATCGAGCCGGATGCCGCGATCGAGCGGCTGGAACGGCTGGCGCTGACCTGGCATGGCGGCCCCACCGAGACCGGCATTGCGGTCGGATTGGCGCGGCTCTACCTCGACGCCGGTCGCTGGCGCGACGCGTTCGCGGCCCTGCGCCGGGCGAACGCTATCGCGCCGAACGACCCGGCCACGCAGGCGCTTTCCCGCGAGGTGCGCACCGCCTTCGAGAACCTCTATCTCACCGACAAGGGTGACCGGCTCACCGGGATCGAGGCCGTGGCGCTCTACTTCGATTTCCGCGAGCTGGCCCCGATCGGGCGGCGCGGGGACGAGGTGGTGCGCCGGCTGGCCGACCGCCTGGTCGGGCTCGACCTCCTGGATTCGGCCGCCGACCTGCTCCAGTACCAGATCGACAACCGGCTCACCGGTCCCGCCCGCTCCGCGGTGGCGGCCCGGCTCGCCACGATCCGGCTGATGGACGACAAGCCGATGCGGGCGCTGCAAGCCCTCGACGCGACCAACCTGCCCGAGCTGCCCGGCGAGTTGAAGCGCGCCCGCGCCCTGGTCCGCGCCCGCGCCCTCTCGGACCTGACCCGCACCGATTTGGCCCTGGAAACGATCGAGGATGAGAGCGGCCCCGATATCGAGCGGCTGCGGGCCGACATCTACTGGGGCGCCCGCCGCTGGCGCGAGGCCGGCGAATCGCACGAATCGCTGCTCGGCGACGCCTGGCGCGCCGGCCGGCCCCTCGACGTGCAGGCCCGGGCCGACGCGGTGCGGGCCGCCATCGCGTACGACCTCGCCGGTGAGGCGATCGGTCTCGAGCGGCTGAAGGCGAAGTTCTCCGAGGCGATGGCCGAGAGCCCCGACGCGCGCACCTTCGCGCTGCTCACGGGCGCCAACCCGACGAAGACCCCGGAATTCCGCGGCATTGCGGCCCGCGCTACCAAGGCCGACACCCTGTCGGCCTTCCTGGCCGAGTACCGCAAGCGCTATCCCGAGACCGCTCTCCCCGAACGCGGCGCGGCCGCGGGCGAGCGCCAGACCAGCGCAGAAGCCCGCGGCGCGCCCCCGGGCTGAGAGCCGGATGACGCTGGTGATCGCGCTGGTGATCGATCCGGACCGGTTCCTCGAAACCAGATCCGGCCGCCTCTGAACGCCGGAGCGGAACGCCGAGGCTTGGCGACAGACCCATGCGGCGCTCGAGCAGGCGCTGGCGGGCGGCGGCGTCCGGCGTGTCGTGGTCGTCTGCGGCTTGCAGGGCGCGGGCAAGTCGACCTGGATCGCCGCGCAGGCCGACGATGTCGGTCCCGTCTATCTCGACGCGGCTCTCCCGGGCGTTCGGCACCGGGCGCCGATCATCGCCGTCGCGCGCCGTCACGGCGTCCCCGTGGAGGCCGTCTTGATCCGCGTTCCGCTCGACGTCGCGCTCGAACGGAACCGGCAGCGGCGCGCCGACGCGATCGTCCCCGAGGCGAGCATCCGCACGGTCGCCAGCCTGTTCGAGCCGCCGACCGTGGAGGAGGGGTTCTCGCGGGTGCGGATCGTCGAGGCCTGATCCGGGCGCCTATTGCGTCAGGCGTGCGACCTGAAGCGCTTTGTCGAACATCGCGTTGAGCGAGGTCGTGATGTCGTCTGGGCTGTTGGCCGTGTAGAAATATCCCGGTGACGCACAGCTTTGCACGGTCGCCGCCAGCGTCGGGTTCAATCCGTTGACCTTCTTGTTTTCTGCGGCGATGCCGCCGCCGTAATCCGTGAAGGCGATGCTGTTGTAGGGGATGTACAGGATCGAGACCGTCGCACCGGCCGATTTGAGCGCGGTGCAGAGTGACGGATCGATCTGCGCGGGAGACGAGCCGTCGAAGTCGCCGGCGGCGTAGCCCGGGAATTTCGAGGGGCTACCCGGGTAGTAGTATTTGCCGTTCTTGTTGATGGAATAGTGCTGGCCGTTCTGCATGCCGTCGGTGACCAGGAACACGAACGGTTTGCGGGCACCGCTGCTGGAGCCGTCCCCGAATCCGCCTGCATTGGTGATGGCGGCCTTCATTTGCGGCAGGACGACCTCGAAATGCGTTCCGCCGGCCCCCGTGCCGGTGCTCGGGTCCCCCCCCGTGGACAGCTGCGTCGTGCCGGTATCCAGAAGCTTGGTCAGGGCGAGCGGGTAGGGGTTCGTGTTGGCACAGTCGGCGACGGTGTTCAGGGTGGCGATGGAGCTGTTGATGTCGGCGAGCGTACCCATCTGGTTGATGAACGGGTACAGGCCGACGCGGTACTGGCTCGTCACCGACGGGTTGGCGGCCCGCTGGATCAACGAGCAGACCGCCGTGTTCAGTGCGTCCGAGCGCAGCTGTATCTTGCCGGCGGCAAGGGTCCAGCCGTTGTAGGTTTGGTAATGGCAGGCAAACTGGCAACCCTGCTTGTAGTCCGAACTCTTGTCGTTGTTCTGGCTCGCCAGCTTGCTCATGCCGGCGGTGGTCGCCGGCAGGCCCATCGAGCCCGACACGTCCAGCAGCAGGTAGAAATCGAGGTAGCTCGCGAGGTCGGCCGAGGCCGTGACCGTGTTGGAGAAGTTCGTGGTCGGGGTCCGGAAGATCTGCCCGAAATTGTTCTTCACCGTGGCGCTGTAGACGACCGTCGACACGAGCGTCTGGCTCTTGCGCGTGAGTTGCGGCGTCTGAAGCTGCACCTGCGCGAACGGCACGGTGCCGGCGTTGACCGTGAAGGCTTTCGACGCCTGCGCGATGCCGGCCGCGATGGCGTTGGCGGTGACGTTCGCCTGGCCCGGGTTGGCCGCGATGTAGGCCTTCGCGGTCGCCACCGCGGCGATGGCGGCCGCATCCGCGGCGGCGTCGAGCTTGGACTTGTCGGTGATCGCGACGCCGTAATCGATCCCGTAGCCGAGCAGGCCGACCATCGGCAGCAGGCTCAGGGCGAACAGGATCGTCACGTTGCCGGAGCGTGCGCCCGAGAGACCCGTCGCCCGGACGATGCGGCGCTGCACGCGGTTCAGAAGCCCGGGCATTTGGTGGCGATCCCATCGTTGCCCGCCGGGTCGAAATTGACCAGCGTGGCGTAGCGCGGCTGCACGTACATCGAGCGGGCGATCCGCACGGCGGGGATGAACCGCGCGCCGAAGGACGGCTTGAAGTTGAAGACGACGTCGATCGCCACGATCGATCCCGGCCCGAAGACCGAGCGGGGGAGCGTGGTGCGGTTCGGCGGGGCCGTGTCGGCGGCCGGAAGCTGCGGGACCGTGCAGGGCCGGTAGTTGCCCCCGCTGGTCCCCGAGCTCGTCCAGGCGACGGCGGCCGTGTAGCAGGCGCTCAGGTCGCCGCCGGTGCAGTTTGCCGCCGTCTGGGTGAACGCGACGGCGGCGTAGGTGATGGCGATGTCCTGCCACCATTGCAGACCCTGCCGCGGCGCGTCCGTCATCAGGTACGGGAACAGGACCAGGGCGGAATCGAAGCTGAAATGCAGGTCGGTGGCGTTGACGGTCGCCACCGTCGAGCCCGCGGGCGGCATCGCCTGGGACATCATCTGGCTGATCGACTGGGCGACCAGCCCGACCTTGCGGCTGGCGTTGATATACGTGATCAGCTGGGTCCCGCCGAGCATCAGGATCAGCAGCACCGGCAGGATCAGGGCGAACTCGATCGCGGAGACCGCCCGCCTGTCGCGCAGGAAGCCCTTCGCCGATGGCGGCTCGACCTGAGCCGGTCGCGATCCCGCGACGCGGGCCATCCGGTTCGTCGGCGAGCGCCCGTGCATCAGAACAGCTCGTTGCGGAACGCCGCCGTCGACACCGCCAGGTAGGCCGGGGCGCCATTGAACACCGCGCCGCCGCCCAGCATCTTCGCGAAGGCGGAGGGCAGGAACGTGATCGGATAGATCACCAGGAGGTACTGGTACTGTCCGCGCGTGCCGAGACTGTACTGGCCGGACCCGGGGGTCAGCGCCGGGATCGCCAGGCCGCTGACATCGGATCTCACGTAGCTGTAGTAGCCGCTCGACCCGCTTCCGGGCGGCACCAGGTACAGGTTCACCACGAGGTTGGCGCATGTCATCGAGGCCGGCAGGTTCCGGCATAGGGCGGTCTTGAAGCCGGCCTGATCGAGGGCGCTCGTCTGGGCGGCCCCTGTCAGGATCTGCCGTGCGGCGCGGGTCGTGGCATAGTCTAGCGATTGATTGATAAACAGGATCGTGGCTACGGTCATGATAAACAGAAGAGTCAGGATGAACAGCATCGCCACCAGGGCGAATTCGACCGCTGCGGCCCCTCTCTGATCACAAACATAGCGGCGCACGAGAAGCATGCGCTCTGTTAGCAAGAGATTGCTAAACCCGAGTTAAAACAGCCTTCGAGACTCTATACGTCTGCCTGGATGAATCTTGCGAGGTATCCGGCCTGACTGCGACGACCTAGCGCCGCGACGTCATTGTCCTGATCCACCTGCGTGCACCGAACCGGTATCCACTTCGGCGGCGCGCGCTCTATCCGCCGTAGCTCTGGACCAGCGATCCGGCCACCAGGGTCCAGCCGTCGACCAGCACGAAGAAGATCAGCTTGAACGGCAGCGCAACGGTGGCGGGCGGCACCATCATCATGCCCACCGCCATCAGCACCGAGGCGACCACGAGGTCGATGATCAGGAACGGGATGAACAGCAGGAAGCCGATCTCGAAGGCGCGGCGCAGCTCCGAGATCATGAAGGCCGGGGTCACGATCTCGAGGCCGACATCCTCCGGTCCCTTCGGCACCGGCACCTTGGCGAGGTCGAGGAACAGCTTCAGGTCCTTCTCGCGGACGTTCTTCAGCATGAACGTCTTGAACGGCGCCGAGGCGCGCTCGAAGGCCTGAGCCTGCGTGATCCGCCCGGCGACCAGCGGCTCGATCCCGGCGCTGTAGGCCACGCGGCCGGTGGGCGCCATCACGAAGGCGGTGAGGAACAGCGCCAGGCTGACGATCACCGCGGTGGGCGGCGCGGTCTGGGTGCCGAGCGCCGAGCGCAGGATCGACAGCACCACGACGATCCGGGTGAACGCGGTCGCCATCACCAGCACGGACGGCGCCACCGCCAGGATCGTGATCAGCGCGACGAGCTGGAGCGCCCGCTCGGTGGTGCCGCCGGCGCCGAGATCGACGCTGAGGCTCTGGGACAGGGCCGGTCCGGCGGCCAGCACGGCCCCGGCCAGCATGGCGAGGCCCAGCAGCGTGCGGCGGTTACGGGCCGGGCGGCCCTGAGTGTCGCGATGCGGCGTGTCGGTCATCGGGGTCACGGGCGGTCGCAGGTGGGCGTCGCCGGCCGGACCCCCGTGCGCCGCGCCTCGAGGTTCTGCCAGACCAGGAGGGCCGGCAGGCCGAGCACGACATCGGGAACGCGGCGGGCGAGCGAGAGGGCGATCGCCGTCCCGGCATCGATGCCGAACAGGCCGCAGACCAGCACGAGGCCGCCCTCCTGCACGCCGAGGCCGCTCGGCACCAGGAAGGCCGCCGCCTTGATCGCCTGGCTCAGCGCCTCGATCACCAGGATCTCCGACAGGGTGACCTGATCGACGCCGATGCAGGTCAGCACGACCGCGACCTCGGCGGCACCGAGCAGCCAGGCGAGCGCGTGAAGCGCGAACGACTGCACGAGGCGGCCGCGCCGTCCCGCCGCCCAGACCGTGTCGAGCGCCCCCTGGATCCGCGGGGCGGGTTCCGGACGCGCCTCCGTCTCGCGCACGAAGCGCCGGCCCAGGGCTGCGATACGGTCCTCGACCACGCGCACGATCCCGGTCCGCTGGAGCGCGAAGAACGCCCCGACCGCCAGTCCCGCCACCGCGAGGGTGCGCAGCGTCCAGTTCGCGAGCTCGGCGGCGGCCGGCCCCTCGACCTGGCTCAGCAGCCCGGCGCCGAGGCCTGCGAACAGCGCCAGCGTGCCCACCTGGAACAGCATGTCGGCCAGCACGGAGGCCGCAGCCAGCGAGCCGGCCACCCCCCAGAAGGTCAGGAGCCGCGCCCCGAGGACGTCGCCGCCGACCGAGGCCACCGGCAGCAGCACGTTGATGCCCTCGCGCACGAAGCGCAGGATCAGGCAGGCCGAAGCCGGGGCGGGCGACAGGCCATCAAGGATGCGGGCCCAGGCGAAGCCGCAGATCAGGACCACGAGCGCGCGGACGAGCGTGACGCCGGCAAAGCCGACGAACCCGATTCGCCCGAACGCCGCCGCGACCGCGGACAGATCGTTGGTGGCCACCAACCAGACCGCGAGGCCCAGGCCGATCAGCGTGCCGATCAGCGGCAGCCGGCGCAGCACGGCCAAGCCGACGCGACGCGCCGGGGCGGCGCGGTCGCCGCTCACGGCCGGACCGTGGGGGATGTGCGCCGAGTGGCGGGCAAGGGCGAGGGCTCCAGGTTGTGCCGGCCGGGAACTGGGCGGCGATTCGGCATGTGGCACCGCCGCTAGGGACGTATTGGGGCCGAATTCGGGGGGCGCGGCTGCGGTAGCACGGGGCGCAGTACCGCGGCGAGGGCCTCCTCGGGCTTGGAATCGGGATCGAGCAGCACGACGCGTCCGGCCGCCAGGCTCGCCCCCGTAGCCACCGCCACCGCCCGCTTCGGGCAGGGTCCGAGGCAGCCGGACTCGACGATGCAGAGCTTGGTCCGGTCGGCGAGCAGCCCGTCCTTGGCGGCCTGCTTGGCCGCGCCCTTCAGCAGCGCCCGCACCGCGCGCGGACGCAGGCCCTGGCGCTTGGCGCATTTGGCGCACACCACCACGACCTCGGTCAGCTTGGTCTTGGCGAGCTGGGTCTTGGCGACCTGCGTCTCGGCGATCTGATTTTTGGCAAGCTTGGTCTTGTCGACCTTCGCCGCGGCCGGGTGGCCGGGAGAGACGCTGGGGTCTGTCATCATCGGGTGACTGTACGGTGCGATACCGGGCCCGGCTACCTTGCCCGTCGCCGCGGTGCGGCCCGCCGGGGCGGGGTGGGGGGCGGGTGCCTTAAAAAGGGCCGAAAAGAACGGGATTCCGGAGCCGCGCACGGGCCGCCCTCCGGCCGGTTTCGCAGTGGCGGATCCGGCGCAGACCCAGGAACAGTGAGCGGATGAGCTTCGACGACGTCAAGGACGACACGCGCGAAGGCGAACTCGTGACGTTCGCGCCATCGACGATGACCGAGCTGCGCCACGGTGCCGAGACGATCCGTCCGGTGCCGGAGAAGCGTGGCGCCCGGGCTCTGATGGAAGCGGCACGCGAGCGCCTCGACTGGACCCGGCTGCCCGGCCTGAGCCGGCGCCGGGAGGACACGTCGAGCTATGGCGCGCGGGTGATCCGCCGGGTCGGCCTGTTCGTGCTGCTGCCGACCCTGGTGGTCGGCCTGTACCTGTTCGGCTTCGCCTCCAACCAGTACGTCGCCGAGGCCCAGTTCGCGGTGCGCGGCAACGTCGAGCCGATGGAGAACATCTCGCTCGGCCAGTACACGAACCTGATTCAGAAGCACAACAGCCAGGACAGCTTCATCGTCCGCGACTACATCGAGAGCCAGACGCTGGTCGAGGCTCTGGAAAAAAGCATCGGCATCTCGAAGATGTTCTCCCGCCAAGAGGCGGATTTCTGGGCCCGGTTCGACCCGAAGGATCCGGTCGAGGACCTCACCAAATACTGGCGCAAGCACGTCGAGGCGCATATCGACTCGATCTCGGGCGTGATTCGCCTGTCGGTGCGGGCCTTCACCCCCCAGGACGCCCTGACCATCGCCAACGAGGTGGTGACCCGGGCCGAGGCGCTGATCAACGACATCTCGAAGCGCGCCCAGGCCGACATGGTCAAGCAGGCCCAGGCGGATGCGACGGTGGCGCAGGAGCGCCTGCGCAAGGCGCATCTCGGGCTCCAGAGCTTCCGCAACCAATGGGGCGTGATCGATCCGATCAAGACCGCCGAGGGGACGCTGACCACGCTCACGATCCTGCGCAAGGAGAAGCTCAAGCTCGAGACCGACCTGCAGGTCCTGCGCGGCTCGAACCTCGATGAGCGCTCGCGCTCGATCCAGACGCTGGCCTCCAACATCGCGGCGATCGAGCAGCAGATGAAGACGCTGCAGGACGAGCTGACCAATGCCGGCGCGGCCGCGGGCGGCGGCACCAACCTGACCGAGGCGCTGCTGCAGTACGAGGGCCTTCTGGTCGAGCGGACCATCGCCGAGAAGCTCGAGGAATCGGCGAACGTGCTGCTCGACCGGGCCCGCATCTCGGCCAGCAAGCAGCACATCTTCCTGGCGACCTTCGTGCCGCCGGTCCTGCCGACCGACAGCCTCTACCCCGAGCGGGGCCACAGTCTGATCGTGGCGTTCTTCTGCTTCTTCGTGCTCTGGAGCTCGTCCTCGCTCCTGATCGCTGGCATCCGCGATCAGCGGATGTGAGCCGACGCCGCGGGGTCTGGATCCCGCGGCGCGCGGTCTGTAGAGGGAGACGGCCCGGCCTCCCGGGCCTCCCCTGATCGATGAGCGAAGTCTAACGGTCCATGTCGGATTTCTCCGATCTCGTCGCGAAGGCGATCCAGCCCTCGATGAACCGGGCGGAGCGCGAGGCGGTCTACACGGTGGTGCGCCAGGCCGTGCTCCGCCTGCAGGAGCGCGAGGCGCTGCCCCCGGACGATCCGCGCGTCGCGCTGCAGCGCCACCTCGTCGAGGAGACGATCCGCGACGTGGAGGGCGACGTCGCCCGCTACGAATCCCTGCGCAAACTCGACGCGGCCTTCGCGGCCCAGACCGAGGCGCACAAGACGTCCCGCGGCGGACGCTGACGCGGTTCAGGGCGACGCGGGCGGCGTGATGTCGAACAGCGCGTGGAAATCGCGCCAGCCGGCGGGCGTGACATCGAGCGCCCGCGAGCCCGCCTGCCGCCGCACCCAGCCCCGTTGCAGACTGTGCGCGCAGAGGGCTGCGCCGAGCCGACCGGCGAGATGCGGACGGCGTTCGCTCCAGTCCAGGCACGGCCGGCACAGGAGCTTCGCTGGCCCGCCGGCCGCGACATCGAGTCCGAGGGCCGACAGACGATGCAGGCCCTCCGGCGTGACCACCGCTCCGTCGTCGGCGATCTCGACCCAGCTTCGCGTCACCAGCGCATCGGCGAGCCGGACGCCGAGCCAGCCAGCCATATGATCGTAGCAGGTTCGTGCGAGCCTCAGACGTGGATCCCGCGGTCCCGTCCGGGGCCGAACTGACGCGGCGTCGGAGGCGAGCCGCATGAGGCTTTCCAGCAACTGGGCAACCTCGGGGCTGGCGAGGCGGTGATACCGATGCCGCCCCTGCTTCGACATGGTCACGAGGGACGCCGCCGCCAACTGAGCGAGATGGCCGCTCGCCGTCTGCGGCGTGATCCCGGCGGCCTGCGCGAGTTCGGAGGCCGTCGATGCGCGACCGTCCATCAGGGCTTGCAGCATGGCCACGCGCGCCGGATCGCCCACCAGGGCGCCGACCTGCGCAACCGAGACAGTCGTCACCATCGCTCCACCTCGCACGCCGATCGTAGCGCGTTTCGGACAGCGACAGTTCGGTGTCCACCGAAGCAATCGGGCGGGTTCCTCCGGCATAGGCTTGGCTCGAGCCGGCGATCCCGATGGACGCCGAGGCCGAGCGCGGGGTCACCGGATCGGGCGGCGCTTCCCCGCGTCCAATCCATGTGCCCGCGCAGAGTTTCGAGCATGAACGCCGCATCGCAGTTCTATGGCTGGCGCGTCGTAGCGGCCGCCTTCATCGTCGCGGTGCTCGGCTGGGGCGTCGGATTCTATGGGCCGCCGGTCTATCTGGAAGTGGTCCGTCAGGCTCATGGTTGGCCGATCACCCTGATCTCCGGGGCCGTCACCCTGCATTTCCTGGTGGGCGTCGGCATCATCGCCAATCTGCCCGCGCTGCATCGGCGTTTCGGCGTGCCCGCCATCACCTTTGCAGGCGCCGTGTTGCTGGCCCTCGGTGTCTTGGGATGGTCCTGGTCCGAAAGCCCCTGGCAGCTCTATGGCGCCGCGCTGCTGAGCGGCGCGGGCTGGCCGGCGCTCGGTGCCGCCGCCATCAATGCGATGATCGCCCCGTGGTTCGTCACGAAACGTCCGGCTGCGTTGAGCATGGCCTATAACGGCGCCAGCATCGGCGGGGTCGTGTTCTCTCCGCTCTGGGTTGCGCTGATCGGCTGGGTCGGCTTTCCGGCGGCAGCCTTGATCGTCGGCGCCGTCATGGTCGGCACCGTCGGGCTGCTCGCCTTGATCGTGTTCCCTCAGACCCCGGCTGCCAGGGGCCAAGGTCCCGATGGTGATGCGGGCACGGTCGAACGCACGGCGATCGACGACACGGCCTTGCACCTCACAGGACGTCTGACGCGCGACCGGGCCTTCCTGACGTTGAGTCTCGGCATGGCCTTGGCGCTGTTCGCGCAGATCGGCCTGATCGCCCAGTTCGTCTCCGTACTCGTGCCGGCCCTGGGCACCCAAGGGGCGGGCCTGGCGGCCGGGCTCTCCACCGCCGCGGCCATCGCTGGGCGGATGCTCGTCGGCTGGTGCATGCCGGCCGGTGCGGATCGCCGCGCCGTCGCCGCGCTCAACCTGCTGATCCAGGCGCTGGGCTGCGGTGTGCTGATCCTGTCCGGCAGCACCGACGTCCCCCTGCTCCTCGTCGGGATCGTCCTCGTCGGGTTCGGCATCGGCAATGCGACCTCGCTGCCGCCGCTCATCGCGCAGGTCGAGTTCGCACGGGCCGATGCGCCGCGGGTGGTCGCGCTGATCGTGGCGGTCTCGCAGGCCGCCTACGCCTTCGCCCCGGCCCTGTTCGGCTTGCTGAGGCAGCTCGGATCGGACAACGCGATCTTCTGGGCCGCCGCCGCTATCCAGCTCGCGGCAAGCGGTGCCTATCTTGGAGGTCGCCGCGCGTGCAAGCTGCGACCGGGCGCAATCCGGCCGCTTCCAAGCGCGTGATACGGCCGTCCGTCCGAGAGGAGGCTCAGCCGTAAGCTGCGCTCGCCCGGGCGGCGCCGGGCTCGGCCACGTCGAGGCCGGCCGAGACGTACTCGTTGAGCTTGTTGCGCAGGGTCCGGATCGAGATGCCGAGGATCTTGGCCGCATGGGTGCGGTTGCCGAGGCAATGGTCGAGGGTGTCGAGGATCAGGTCGCATTCGACCTGCGCCACGGTCCGGCCGACCAGGCCGCGGGTGGCGGCTTCCGCGGCCTGCACGGCACGACCGGCTGGGCCTGCCGTGGCGATCGCCTCGCCATCCGGCGACAGGATCGCGTCGGGGCCGATCTCGGGCCCGGAGGCCAGAAGCACCGCCCGGTGCAGGGTGTTCTCGAGTTCGCGCACGTTCCCGCGCCAGGGGTTCTTCACCACCAGCGCCCGCGCCTCGGCGCTGAGGGCGCGGGCCGGGACGCCGTTCACCTCGGCGTATTTCCGGGCGAAGTGGGCGGCGAGTTCGAGGATGTCGGCCGGCCGGTCGCGCAGGGCGGGCAGCTTCAGCGAGACGACGTTGAGGCGGTAGAACAGGTCCTCGCGGAACGTCCCCTTGCGGACCTCCTCCATCAGGTTGCGGTTCGAGGTCGCCAGCACGCGGATGTCGACCCGCACCGGGGCGGTGCCGCCGACCCGGTCGATCACCCGCTCCTGCAGGGCCCGCAGCAGCTTCGACTGCAGGCGCACATCCATCTCGGAGATCTCGTCGAGCAGCAGGGTGCCGCCGTTGGCCTCCTCGAACCGGCCGATCCGTCGGGCGACCGCCCCGGTGAACGCCCCCTTCTCGTGGCCGAACAGCTCGGATTCGAGCAGCGCCTCGGGGATCGCCGCGCAATTGACCGAGACGAACGGCTTGCCGGCCCGGTGCGACTTCAGGTGGACGTGGCGGGCCAGCACCTCCTTGCCGGTGCCGCTCTCGCCGGTGATCAGCACGGAAGCCTCGGAGGGGGCGACCTGCTCGGCGAGCTTGACCACCCGCTCCATCGCCGGATCGCGCCACACGAAGGCCGCGCGGTCGGAGGCGACCGCCTCCAGCACCGCGGCGATCAGCTCGGGATCGGGCGGCAGCGGGATGTATTCCTTGGCGCCTGCCCGGATCGCCGCGACGGCGGTCTGGGCGTCAGCCGAGACCCCGCAGGCCACGACCGGGGTGCGGATCCGCTCGGCCTCTAGGGCGTCGACGAGGTCGCGCACCGCCAGCGACACGTCGATCATGATCAGGTCGGCGCCCTTGGCGCGCAGGACGTTGAGGCCCTGCGGGATCGCGTCCGCCTGCGTGACGGAGGCGCCGCGCCGCATCGCGATCTTGGAGGCGGTGATCAGCTCGCCGTTGAGCCGCCCGATCATCAGGAGCCGCATGGTTCGTCCCTCTCAAACATCGTGGCGCGGAGCGCGGGCCGCCTCGGCAAGGCGACGGTCTCCGCCGCAGATCAAAAAACTATTCGCCCTTGACGATCTCGGTCATCGTCACGCCGAGCCGGTCCTCGACGAGGACGACCTCGCCGCGGGCGACGAGTCGGTTGTTGACGAACACGTCGATCGCCTCGCCGACCTTCCGGTCGAGTTCGAGCACGGCGCCGGGGGCGAGCCGGAGCAGGTCGCCGATCGGCATGCGGGAGGAGCCGAGCACCGCCGAGACCATCACGGGCACGTCGAACAGCTGCTCCAGGTCGGCGGCCGTCTTCGGGGTCGTGGGCGTGTCGCGGATCGAGCCCGCGGCGTAGTCGGGGTCGTTCTCGCCGAGCTGGGGCAGGCTGAAATCGTCGGACATCCGGGCTCCTTACGGGGTCGGTGGCAGGCCGAGGGCGTCGGCGACGGCGGCCTCGATGCGGGCGCGCTCGCGCACGATGCCGCCGTCGGCCCATTCGATGCGGGCGTCGCCCGCGTGCATGTCGGGATCGCCCAGCACCACGAGGCGGCCCTCGTAGCCGCGTTCGCGGGCGAGCCGCTTCACCAGGGTTTCCGCTTCCTCGACCAGGCCGTCATGCACGCGCACCACCAGGTGGGGCACGCCGCGCAGGTGCTGGAGCGCCGCCCGGGCAGCCTCGCCGATGCTGGCGAGCGGGGCGGCGTCGAGCGCCTCGCCGGCGACCTTCCGGGCGATCAGCACCGCGACCTCGACCGCCTGCGCCTCGCGCTCGGCCTCGTGCGCGTCGGCCCGGGCCAGGAGGGCGGTGGCGGCCTCGGCCAGGTGGTTCAGCGCGGCGGCGAGCCGGCCCTGGATCTGGGACTCGGCCTGGACCAAGCCCTCCTGGATGCCGCGGGCATGGGCCTCCACCTCAGCGCGGGCGGCCGCATCGGCGGCGCGCTGGGCCGCCGCGCTCGGGCGCGGGCTGCGGAAGTCGGTCTCGAACAGGAACGGCTTCGCGATCTGGGGCGAGGAGGCGTTCAATAGACCAGCTCCTCCTCGGCGCTGTTCTTGGCGATCATGATTTCGCCCTTCTCGGCCAGATCCTTGGCGACCTCGGTCATCTTCGTTTGCGCCTCATCGACCTCCTTGAGGCGGACCGGGCCGAGCGAAGCCATCTCGTCCGTCAGGTTCTTGGCGGCCCGGGTCGACATCTGCCTCATGAAGAAGGCCCGGGTCGGCTCGTTGGCGCCCTTGAGCGCCAGGCACAGGGTCGCGCCGTCGATCCTCTGCATCAGGGTCTGGACGCTGCCCGGATCGAGCTTCAGCAGATCCTCGAAGGTGAACATCAGCTCGCGGATGCGCTTGGCCGAGCCGCGATTGGCCTGGTCCAGGGCGGCCAGGAACCGGCCCTCGGTCTGGCGGTCGAAGGCGTTGAACACGTCCGCCATCATCTCGTGGGCGTCGCGGCGCTGGGTCTGCGCGATGGTCGAGACGAACTCGACCCGCAGGGTCTCCTCGATGTGGCGCAGGGCCTCCTTCTGCACCGTCTCCATGCGGAGCATCCGGTTCAGGACGTCGATGGCGAAGTCCTCCGGCAGGATGGTGAGCACCTTGGCGGCGTAGTCCGCCCGCACCCGCGACAGCACCACCGCCACGGTCTGCGGGTACTCGTTGCGCAGGAACGAAGCCAGGATCTCCGGGTCGACCTGGGCGATCGAGGCCCAGACGCGCTTGCCCGAGGCGCCCTTGATCTCGGCCATGATCAGCGAGACCTGATCGGACGGGAAGATCTTCAGCAGCAGCGCCTCGGTGCGCTCGAAATTCGACGAGATGCCGCCGCTGTTGCTGAGCTTCGTCACGAACTCGATGATCAGCTTCTCGACAGTGGCGACCTCCAGCGTGCCGAGCTGGACCATCGCGTGGCTGACCTTCTTGACCTCCTCCTCCTCCAGCATCTGCCAGATCTGGGCGCCTTCGGCCTCGCCGAGCATCAGCAGCAGCGCGGCCGCGCGCTGCGGGCCGGGCATCGTCGCGAAGGCGTCGCCGCCCTCGGCCGTCAGGGAATTCGCCAGACCTGCCGCCATCGTTCGTCCCCGATCCTCGACGCGCTACTCTTCTTGGATCCAGGTGCGCAGCACCTCGACGGTCTCGGCCGGGCTGGCCCGGACCATGTCGACGACCCGCTGCACCGTGTCGGCCTGGATCTGGCCGTTGATCTTCGCGAACTCCATCAGCCGGGCGGTCGGGTTGTCCCGCTCGATCAGCGTGACCGCGGCGCCCGCGCCGGCCGCCGCCGCGGCGTCGCCGAGGCCGCTGGGCCCCGCGAGCGCCGGGGCGGCGCCCGGGACCGGCGCCAGCACCTGCCGGACCAGCGGCCGCACCACCGTGAGCAGGACGATCAGCGTCAGGAGCGCCAGCACGGAGAGTTCGGCCATGCGCAGCACGTCCTCCTTGGTCGGTGCCAGCAGCGACTGGATCAGGGTCGGCTCGCTGAATTGCGGCAGGCTCGGCGCCTCGGCGAAGCGCAGGTTCACCACCTCGATCTGGTCGCCGCGCGCCTTGTCGAAGCCGACCGCGCTGCGCACCAGGGCGGTGATCCGCTCGATCTCGGCCGGCGGGCGCGGCGTGTAGGTCTGCTTGCCGTCGGGGGTGGTGGCGTAGATCCCGTCGACCACCACGGCGACCGACAGGCGCTTGACCCGGCCGCCCTCGGCGATCTCGGTCTTGGTGACCTTCGAGATCTCGTAGTTGGTGGTCTCTTCGTTCTTGTTGGTCGCGTCCTTCGGGGCGGGTGGCTTGTCGCCGCCGTTGGCGCCGGGCAGCTCGTTGCCCACCGTGACCTGCCCGTCGGCGTTGCCGGTGACGGCCGATTCTGTCCGCGTCTGGGCCGAGCGCACGACCCGGCTCTCCGGGTCGAAGGTCTCGGACCGGCTCTCGATCCGGTTGAGGTCCAGCTCGGCGTTGACCTGGACCCGGGCCCGGCCGGGGCCGACGATGCCGGCGACGACATCCTCGATCTGGCCGCGCAGGCGCCGCTCCAGACCGAGCTGCCGGTCCTCGAAGCCGCTGGCGGCGTTGGCGTCGGCGTCCTTGGCGCCGTCGGCCAGGAGCCGGCCGCGCTCGTCGACGATCGAGACCCGCTCGGGCTTCAGGCCCTCCACGGCGGAGGCTGCGAGGTGGCGGATCGCCCGCACCTGCCCGGCATCGAGTTCGCCCATCAGCTTCAGGACGATGGCCGCGCTCGGGTTCTCCCGGTCGCGCTCGAACAGGCGCCGCTCGGGCAGGACCAGGTGAACGCGGGCCGCCTGGACCCGGCCGATCGCCCGGATCGAGCGGGCGAGCTCGCCTTCGAGCGCCCGCAGGTGGTTCACGTTCTGGACGAAGTTGGTGGACGAGAACGCGTCGCCCTTGTCGAAGATCTCGTAGCCGACGCCGCCCTGGACCGGCAGGCCCTTGCCGGCGAGGTCCATGCGCAGGCGGGCGAGGTCGCCCCGCGGCGCCATGATGGTCTGGCCGGTGTCGCCCTTCGACTCGTAGCGGATGCCGCGGCTGTCGAGCTCGCGAATCACCGCGGCGGAATCCTGCATCGACAGGTCCGAGAACAGCACGCCCATATCGGGGCGCGAGACCCGCAGGATGATGAAGGCGAAGAAGCCGATGAGGGTCAGCGTCACGGCCGCCATGGCGGCGATCCGGGCCGGTCCAAGCTTCGAGACGAGATCGAGAACCGGCTTCACGGGATGGGTCGCTGCACTCTAACGCTGGCGGAACCCGACGGCCCGCCCGGCAGAAATTGCCCAGCCCGTGGTTAGCGAGGCGTTAATGCCGGGGCCCTCGGGGGCGCAAAGTTGGGTCCTGGAACGAAACGAAGCCGCATCCGGAGTGCGGAGGCGGCTTCGGAGGGGCGTTCTCACGGACCGGGCCCGGGGGCGCGGTCCATGTTCCGGCCGCTTTCAGTGCCGGTAATGCTGGATCCGGGTCGTCCGCAGCCCGGCGAGGCCGTGCTGGTCGATCGAGAACTGCCAGCTCAGAAATTCCTCGGTGGTCAAGGTGTAGCGCTTGCACGCCTCCTCGAGACTGAGGAGGCCACCGCGCACGGCGGCGACGACCTCTGCCTTGCGCCGGATCACCCATCGACGGGTGCTCGGCGGCGGAAGATCCGCGATGGTCAGAGGACTGCCGTCGGGCCCGATCACGTATTTCACTCTCGGGCGGCTGGGTTCGGTCATGATACGCTCTACACTCGACTGACCTGTCGAGCGTTGAAGGTACTTGCGCTCGCTTAAGAGATGTTGAAGCGGATCACTCGGATATGATTCGTTAGGTGCCACTTGTGGACAACCCTATGCTTTGGACGCTGCTCAGCGGCACTTTCTGAGAGCCGATCATCAGGACCGGCGCCGCTCCGCTGAGGTCGACCGAGTCCACGGTGCCGTTGAGCTGGGTGTCCACGGCGACATTCGCCCCGGTGGCGTCGGAGGCCGAGACCTTGATCGTGTAGGTCCCGTCCGGGGCGGTCAGGCCCGCCGACGTCTTGCCGTTCCAGCCATAGGTCTGGCTGCCCGCGGTGAGCGACGTGCTCTGCGAGGCCACGACGTTGTTCTTCGAATCCAGGATCGTGACCACCGCCTTCGAGGCCGCCCGGGCGGGCGTCAGGGTCCAGGACGCGGCGCCGTTGGAGAGCTGGGAGCTGCTGCCGTCCGCCGTGATGCTCTTGCCGATATAGCTCGTCGCCGACGCGGAGCTCGCCGATTTCGAAGCGGTCAGGATGCTGTCGAGGCGATCATTGGATTTGAGCTGCTGCTCGACGCCGGCGAACTGCACCAGCTGCTGCGTGAACTGGTTTGTGTCCATTGGATCGAGCGGGTTCTGGTTCTTGAGCTGCGTGGTGAGCAGCGTCAGGAACTGCGTGAAGTTGCTGGCGATCTCGCTGCCGTTGCCGCTCGCGCCGCTGCTCGACGCTGTGGATGACGTGTTGGTAACGTTGGATATCCCGGATGTCATGCGGCTCGCTCCCGTGGCGCGTCGAGGCGAAACGCCGGGACGCATGATGGTTCGATGTCGAATCGCGAGGCGGCTTGATCGCGCATCGCGTCAGATTCGGATGTCGAGGCCGCCGTAGCCGCGCAGCCAGCGCGTCGGCGCAACCTCCTGGGGGGCGTCGGCGCGTTCCTGTCCCCAGGCGGCCGGGCCGCCCCTTGGGGCGTCGCCCTGGCCGCCGTTGGCGCCGCCCTGGGCGTTGCCGTCGCTGCGCAGCGACAGGCTGAGGCCGCCCCCCGAGGGATCGAGCCCGGTCTGGGACAGGGCCTGCTGCAGCTGGCCCGCATCGCGCTGGAGCATGGCCAGCGTCTCCGGCCGCTCCACCACCAGGTGGGTCATGACCGTGCCCCGCGCCTTGTCGATTTCGAGCTTGACGTCGATCCGCCCCAGCTCGGCCGGGTCGAGCCGGATCTGGAACTCGCTCGACCCGGCGAGGGAGCGAAGCCCGATGGTCATCGGCACCTGCCCGAGCGGTACCGCCGGATCCAGCGGGGCTTGCACCTGGCTCGGGGCCGGCGCGGCGGCCTGCGTCGTCGCGTTCGACGATCCGGCCGCCTGGGGTGCAAGGAGGGATGCGTCCGGATTGCCATGGGCGGGGGCCGGGGCCTGCATGCCGGTAGCTTGACCGGTAGCTTGGCCGGCATCCGCCAGGGCGGTCAAAAAGTCCTGGCCGGCGGCCGCGCTCGAGGCCGCCTCCTTGCCCGCAGGATCGGCCGTGCCGGCTTTGACCGCTTCGACCGGGCTGGCGCCCTGAGCCGAGAGTTTCCCCAACGAAAGAGGACCGGCCTTGGGCCCGGAGACCGCGAGGTCGGGCTTTGCTCCAGCCGCGCCCGCGGCCTGCGTCGGCGCCGTCCCCGAACCGGCGAGCCCGGTACCGCCCGAGCCGACGGCTCCGACGTCTTTGGCCCCGCCGTCCACCGCTGCGCCGCCGGCCACGAGCGGGGCCCCCTTCATTAAACCGGCCAGGAGAGCCGTCAGCGTTCCCGGCATGGCCGGGCTCGCCGATGGAGGCGCGGTCTGGGCCGACACGTCGCTCGGCGCCGGTTCGATCTGCGCCGTCTCGGCCGCGGCCGGATCGCCGGCTTTCGGGTCGGTCCCGGCTGTGGTGGCATCCGTCGCGCCGGGGGCCGCCTTTCGCGTCACTGCGTCGGAGGCTTGCTGCGCCCTCGGATCCGTGACCCGGCCGGCCCCGGCGGAGGCGGGATCCGACGGTTTGGCCGGCGCCTGTGTCGCGGTGCGGGTCGTCGCGGGCCGCGTATCCGCAGCTGCCGTCCTCTGAGTCTGCGCAGGTCGCTCGGGCGGCTTGGGAAGATTGGCGGGGCGGGCATCCGGTCGGGCGGCGGCGCGGGCCTTCGCGGTCTCGGCGGCATCCCGGACGCGTTCCGCGGCCGTGCGGGCCGCATCGGCCTGGCTGCGCTGGCTCTCGTCGCGGGTGCGAGCCGCCGTAGCGGCGTCCCGGGCCCGGGACGCGCTCAGAGCCGCGGCGAACCGATCCTGCGACGAGTCGCCGGCCCGGGCGGCGACGCCGGCCGCATCCCAGCCCGATCGCGGCGTGGCCGAAGAACGGGCGGACGGAATCCACCCGGTGACATCCAACCGATCCGTTGCACCGCTCGCCATGCTGGGCTCCCCTCGTCGACGATCGAGCAAGGGCCAGGCCATCGGGGCGCTCGCTTAAGTATCGGAACGATAACGACTTTTATGTTCTGGTCCTGGGCGCGGGATTTTGCCTGGGTCCGAAAATGCCGCGCGCCCGGCAGCATTTGCCGGGTGGAGGTCACGCGGGCGCTGGGTATGGGCAGCGCGGAGAGACATCCGCGACTCCCGCCCGTCATAGCGGGCGTGGACGACCCCCATCGTCACCGCGGCGGCGTGACATGCCCCCGCTCCCCGTGCGGGCTACACGGGTTGGCCGATTCACTTCCTGAGGATCGAGACTCCATACCTGAGAACCCGCGTGGTCGTTCCGCGGCGCCGCATGCCAGCCCGAAAGCTAGAAATGCTTTTGGTGCAAGAGCTTGACAGGTCGGCGGCTCTGGATCCCTGGCTCCGCTGCGCGGCCCCGGGATGACGGCGCGTGGCGGCATCGATCGAGCCGCAGCTCGGAGACCAAGACGGGGGAGGGACGGCCTACCCGATGCCCGGATCGGATGTCCTTCGAACCGCCGCTCCGCGAAAAGGCCGCCCGCACGGCCGCCGGCCGAGCGATCCACGCCCGGCACCGAGCGTGCGCAGATCATCGCGACCCAGTCCCGAAAACCCCACCCTGGAAAGCCGATCGGAGTCCCGCTATAGACAGGCCGTGCAGCCGAGACGCCTTCCAGCCGGCGGCGGCGGACCCCTGCGATGAACGCCCTCGACCTTCCCAAGCCAGCCCACGAGACGCGCGTCGTCGTCGCCATGTCGGGCGGCGTCGATTCCTCCGTGGTTGCGGGGCTGCTGAAGCGGCAGGGCTTCGACGTGGTCGGGGTCACGCTCCAGCTCTACGATCATGGCGCCGCGACCCATCGCAAGGGCGCGTGCTGCGCAGGCCAGGACATCAACGACGCCCGCGCGGCCGCCGAGCATCTCGGTATCCCGCATTACGTCCTCGACTACGAGGACCGGTTCCGCGACGCGGTGATCGAGAAGTTCGCCGAGAGCTACCTCGCGGGCGAGACCCCGATCCCGTGCGTCGAGTGCAATCGCACCGTGAAGTTCCGCGATCTGCTCGGGCTGGCCAGGGACCTGAACGCCGACGCCCTGGCCACCGGGCATTACGTGGCGAGCCGGGCCCTGCCGGGGGGCGGCCGGGCGCTGCACCGCGCCCTCGATCCGGCCCGGGACCAGAGCTATTTCCTCTACGCCACCACGGCCGAGCAGCTGGATTTCCTGCGCTTTCCCTTGGGCGAGATGTCCAAGGCCGAGACCCGGGCGCTGGCCAAAGACCTCGGCCTGTCGCTGGCGGAGAAGCCCGACAGCCAGGACATCTGCTTCGTGCCGCAGGGCCGCTACAGCGACGTGATCGCCCGGCTGCGCCCGGATGCGGCTCGGCCCGGCGAAATCGTCGATCTCGGCGGCCTCGTGCTCGGGCAGCACGAGGGCATCGTCCATTATACGGTCGGCCAGCGCCGGGGCCTCGGCCTGTCCGGCTCCGAGCCGCTCTACGTCGTGCGCCTGGAGCCGGACACCGCCCGGGTCGTGGTCGGCCCGCGCACCGCCCTGGCGACGACGCGCATCCGCCTCTCGGACCTGAACTGGCTGGGTGAGGGCCCGGCCGGCTCGGTTCACGACCTGCCGGTGGCGGTGCGCGTCCGCTCGACCCGGCCGCCGCGGCCGGCGACGCTCACCATCGCGCCGGACGGAACCGCCGAGGTGGTGCTGGCCGAGCCCGAGGACGGCGTCTCGCCGGGCCAGGCCTGCGCGCTCTACGGCGACGACGGCCCCCGGGCCCGTGTTCTGGGCGGCGGCACCATCCGCCGGGTCGATGCGTTGTCGGCCCGGCCCCGAGAAGCCGCCTGATCTCAATCTCTGGATAATCCGAACGATGCTGAGCGAGCCGCAGATGGCCGGGCCGAGCACGGCCCTGATGCGCAAGGCCTATGCCCGCTGGGCCCCCGTCTACGACGTGGTCTACGACAAGCTCACCGAGCCCGCGGCCCGCGCGGCCGTGGAGGCCGCGGCCGAGCACGGGCCGCGCATCCTGGAGGCCGGCGTCGGCACCGGGCTGGCGCTCGGCTACTACCCGAAGGCGAGCTTCGTCTGCGGGGTCGACCTCTCCGAGGACATGCTCAAGCGCGCCCGCGCCAAGGTGAAGCGCCGCAACCTGGCCCACGTGAAGGGCCTGCAGGTGATGGATGTCTGCCACCTCGGCTACGCCGATGCGAGCTTCGACGCGGTCGTGGCGCAGTTCCTGATCACCCTGGTCCCCGACCCCGAGGCCGCGATGTCGGAGTTCCTGCGGGTGGTCCGGCCCGGTGGCGGCATCGTGCTGGCCAACCACTTCGGCCAGAGCGACGGCCCGCTCGCCCGGGTCGAGGAGGTCGTGGCGCCGCTCTGCACCAAGATCGGCTGGTCGTCGGACTTCAAGGCGACCCGGATCGAGGCCTGGGCCCGGCGCAACGGCGTCGAGGTTCTGGGGCTGAAGCCGACCTTCCCGGGCGGGTTCTTCAAGATCCTGCGGATGCGCAAGCCCGGGTGAGCGACGTCGGGCTCGCGTCCGTCCCGGAGGGACGCTGGAAGCGGCTGCGACGGTGGCTGCCGCTGGCCCTGCTCCTGAGCATCTCGGCTGTCGTGCTGGTCTCGGGCGTCGCGCAACTCCTGAGCCTCGACCGGCTGCTCGCCTCGCGGGCGTGGCTGCATGCCTTCGTCGAGGCCGGGTACGTGCGCGCCGTCGTGGCGGCCTACCTGGTCTACGTCGCCTCCGTGGTGGTCTCGGTGCCGGCCACGCTGTTCCTGACCATGATCTGCGGCTTCCTGTTCGGGATCGTCCCAGGGGCGCTCACGGCGGTCTGCGCGGCCACCACCGGGGCGGCGATCGTGTTCGCCATCGGCAAGGGACCCGGGGCCGATCTGCTGCGCCGGATGGGCGGGACGCGGCTGGCGGCATTCACGGACGCGTTCCGGCGGGACGCCTTCGGGTACATCGCGGTGATGCGCCTGCTGCCGCTGTTCCCGTTCTGGATGACGAACCTCGCGCCCGCCGCCTGCGGGGTGAAGATGCGGGTCTTCGTGCTGGCGACCTTTTTGGGCCTGCTGCCCGGCGCCCTGGTCTACGCCACAACCGGCGCCGGGATCGAGGACGTGGTCGCAGCCCACGAGGCCGCCAAGGCCGCCTGCCTCGCCGCGGCGACCGCCGGTTGCGACGAGGCTCTGACCTTGAGGGCCCTGGTCACGCCCAAGATGGTGGCCGGGCTGGCGATGCTCGCCGTGTTCGCGCTCGGCAGCGTCCTGTTGAGCCGCCGGTTCCGGCGCGCCTGAGCCCGGTGCGTCCGGCGCGGCATTCGGGTCTTGGGGCGCCAACCATCAAATGGATGCCGGTTCGGACCAAGAGCGCGCGTAACATCGAGGATGGGAACGGCTCTCGCGTGACTGAGTATCCGGTTAAAAATTTCTGTCCGCGCGCAAATTTATTCTTCACTCTGTGTGGCGCGAGGGTCTAATCGTGTGGCCTGGGCGTTCCGCGTGACGGCAGCCCCGTTCCGCCCCAGGACGGTCGCCGGAGATTGGCATTTTGGATTCTCATCTGGTCCAAGTTATTGATTAGGTAAGCTTTTTTGGGTCCTGGGCTTTGGGGCATCGGCGTTGCTGGCGTGGCGATCACCCGATCGCCGGCGGTGTTTTTGTGTTCCGGAGCTTACCGTATGGGCCGTCGCGCACGCGCGCGACACAGGCGCTGAGACGGTGGACTTCTTTCGAGGTGCTCTAAGGTACATGCAACCTCGACCCTATCGTGCTCGTATAGTGCCCGCGGGAATGCCCCCTGTATTCCCTGCTTTGAAACGACGGCGTTACCCCATGTCCCGCGCGAAAGCCGGAAACGGCTCGAGCTCTCGCAATTGCCACCCCGCCCCCACCCGCCCGCGATGCCCGGTCGGAGCGTGATGGGCGTGGCCGTCGAATCCGACCCGGTCACGATGCCGGCGGCGGCCGCCGCTTCACGCGAGGTGCCCGAGCGGCGTCCGGCCCGCCTCGGCCTGTCCGGGCGGCTGTTCCTCGTCACCGTCGCCTTCGTGGTGGTGGCCGAGGTGCTGACCTACGTGCCGGCGGTGGCCAACTACCGGATCGAGTGGATGTCCGACCGGGTCGCGGCCGCGCAGGTCGCCGCCCTGGTCCTCGACGGCCGGACCGGCGAGCCGGTCTCCGAGGCGCTGGAGAGCCGGCTGCTCGCGGGGGTGAACGCCCGGGCGATCGCGGTCCGCGGCGGCGGCGCCCAGCGGCTGCTCGCCATCGAGCCGGTGCCCGAGACGGTGGCCGACACGGTCGACCTGCGCGACGTCACGGCCCTGTCGACCATCCGGGGGGCGTGGCGGACCCTGGTCGCGCCGGTCCGCGAGCCGATCCGGGTGATCGGGGAGGGGGGCATCGGCTTCGACCGGGTCGAGGTCCTGCTCGACGAGGCGCCGCTGCGCGCCGCGATGATCGACTACGCGCTGCGCCTGCTGGTCTCGTCGCTTATCATCGCGGCGTCGGCGGCCGGGCTGGTCTTCGTGGTGCTGCAGGTGCTGATCGTTCGCCCGGTGCGGCGGCTCGCCACCAACATCACGGCCTTCGCGGAGAACCCGGAGGATGCCGGCCGGATCATCGCGCCGTCCCGCCGCCGCGACGAGATCGGCCAGGCCGAACGCGCCCTCGGCCGGATGCAGCGCATCCTGGCCGACCAGCTCCGCCAGAAGCGGCGGCTGGCCGAGCTGGGGTTGGCGGTCAGTAAGGTCAGCCACGAGCTGCGCAACCTGCTCACCGGGGCCCAGCTCCTCGGCGACCGGCTGGAGGACACCGCCGACCCGATGGTCCAGCGGGTGGCGCCGCGCCTGGTCGGGGCCATCGCCCGGGCCATCCGGTTCTGCGAGGCGAGCCTGGCCTATGGGCGCGTCACCGAGCGTGCGCCGACGCTCAGTTCGACGCCGCTGGCGCCGCTCTTCGCCGAATTGCCGGACCTCGCCGCGCTCGCCGCGCGGAGCGTGCGCGTCCTCGTGGACGCCGGCGAATGCCGCGTGCAGGCCGACCCGGAGCAGCTCGCCCGGGCCCTGGCCAACCTGGTCCGCAACGCCGTGCAGGCGCTGGACGGGGCCGCGGTGCCGGAGGCCGCGGTGCGGGTCACCGCCTGCCGCGACGCGCCGGGCCGGGTGACCATCCTGGTGGAAGACAACGGCCCCGGCCTGCCGGCGCGGGCCCGGGAAAACCTGTTCTCGCCGTTCCAGGGCTCGACCCGCTCGGGCGGCACCGGGCTCGGCCTGCCGATCGCCGCCGAGCTGATCGGCATCAACGGTGGCAGCCTGACCCTGGATCCGGAGGAGGGCGGCGCCCGCTTCCGGATCGTGCTGCCCGAGGGCTGACGCGCTACTCGGCGGCGGCCAGGATCGGCTCCGCCACGCGGATACCGAGATCCTGCAGCAGCGCGGCGTCGGAATCCGCCTCGTTGTTGGCGGTGGTCAGCAGGCGCTCACCGTAGAAGATCGAGTTGGCCCCCGCGAGGAAGCAGAGGGCCTGCGCCTCGCGGCTCAGCGCCTTGCGTCCGGCGCTGAGGCGCACCCGGGCCTTCGGCATCACGATGCGGGCGGTGGCGCACATCCGCACCATGTCGAACGGATCGACGGGCGCGGCCTTGTCGCCGAGCGGGGTGCCGGGGACGGGGGCCAGCGCGTTGATCGGCACGCTCTCCGGATGCGGCGCGTGGTTGGCCAGCACGTGCAGCATCGCGACCCGGTCGCCGACGCCCTCGCCGAGGCCGATGATGCCGCCGCAGCAGACGCCGATGCCGGCCTCGCGGACCCGCTCCAGCGTATCCAGGCGGTCCCCGTAGGTCCGGGTCGAAACGATCTTGTCGTAGTAGTCCGGCCCGGTATCGAGGTTGTGGTTGTAGGCGGTGAGCCCCGCCTCGGCCAGGCGCTCCGCCTGGCTGGCGGTCAGCATGCCGAGGGTGACGCAGGCCTCCATCCCGAGGCCGCGCACACCCCGCACCATGTCCAGCACCGAGTCGAACTCCGCGCCGTCCCGCGGGCTGCGCCAGGCTGCGCCCATGCAGAAGCGGGTCGCACCGTTGGCCTTGGCGGTCGCGGCTTCGGCCAATACCGTATCCACCGGCATCAGGCGCTGGCGCGGCAGGCCGGTGCCCTTGTGATGCGCCGATTGCGAGCAGTAGCCGCAATCCTCCGGGCAGGCGCCGGTCTTGATCGAGAGCAGGCTCGCGCGTTGGACGTCGCTCGGGTCGTTGTGCGCCCGATGCACGGCGGCGGCCCGATACACGAGGTCGAGCAACGGCAGGTCGTGGATCGCGCGGATCTCCGCGACGCTCCAGTTGTGGCGGAAATCGGAGGCGTGCGGGTCGGCAGCTTGGCTCATGATGTCTTCTTGAGCGGGATCGGTGGCCAAAATCAAGCGCCCTGCGGGCCGCCGCCATCCGGTGCGGAGGCGGCGGCGTCGCTTCAGTGCGTCGGCTCGCCGGCCGAGACCTTGGCGGTCCAGTCGTCGAAGGCGATGACCTTCTGGCGCTGCTCGCCCAGGCGCTCGATGCGCAGGACCATCTCGTCGCCGGCTTTCAGGTAGCGCGGCGGCTTCATGCCGAGGCCGACGCCGGGCGGGGTCCCGGTGGTGATCACGTCGCCGGGCTCGAGCAGCATGAAGTGCGACGCGTAGGCGACGAGCTGGGGCACGTCGAAGATCATGGTCGCGGTCGAGCCCGTCTGGCGGCGCTCGCCGTTGACGTCGAGGCTCATGGCGAGGTTCTTGAGGTCGGGGATCTCGTCCAGCGTCACCAGCCAGGGGCCGAGCGGCCCGAAGGTCGGCGCGCTC
This sequence comes from Methylobacterium sp. WL1, assembly GCF_008000895.1. Lineage (NCBI taxonomy): Bacteria > Pseudomonadati > Pseudomonadota > Alphaproteobacteria > Hyphomicrobiales > Methylobacteriaceae > Methylobacterium > Methylobacterium sp. WL1. The sequence continues at coordinate 5,809,505 of NZ_CP042823.1, forward strand.
TTGCCCTTGGTCCAGGTCGGGCCGCGCTCCAGCTGCCATTCGCGCTCGGAGACGTCGTTGCAGATGCAGGCCCCCGCCACGTAGCTCAGCGCCTCGTTGGCGTGGACGTAGCTCGCCCGGCGGCCGATCACCACGGCGAGCTCCACCTCCCAGTCGGTCTTGGCCGAACCCTTGGGGATGATCACCGTGTCGTTCGGCCCGCACAGGCTGGACGGCGCCTTGTTGAAGATGATCGGCTCCGAGGGGATCGGAGAGCCGGTCTCGGCCGCGTGGTCGGCGAAGTTGAGGCCGATGGCGACGACGTTGCGGGTGCCGCCGACGCAGGGGCCGAGCCGCGTGTCCGCCGGCAGCTTCGGCAGGGTCTCGGGATCGAGGGCCCGCAGCCGCTCCAGGGAATCCGGCGCCAAGGCCGGGCCGGCGATGTCGCGGACGATGCTGGACAGATCGCGCAGGCCGCCCTGCGCATCCACGAGGCCGGGCTTCTCATCGCCGCTCGGGCCGTGCCGGAAGAGCTTCATCGCCGCGACTCCTCATCCTTCCCTGGAACCGGTCTACGCCGGGCGCCGGGACCATGGCCGTGCAGCACCGCCGGTGCAAGCGCGTCGGCGGCGGCGGCGCGCAATTTCGGGGTGTCGCAACTTGGCAACATCGTAGCAAAAAAGTGCACATTCCGATGCAAGATGATATATTATGCATCTCTATATCGGGCCGGCGAAAAACAGTCTGTCCAGCAAGAAAAGCAGGTTTGATTGCCTAACCGGGCGATAAAACCCCACCGTGAATCTGTCGATCGTCGACGCCTCCGGCATCGGCCAGGCTCGCGATCACCGTTGCGGTCGAGCGGGGGAAACCTGCACCATACCGACAACGGCGCCGGACCGGGACACGGTCGAATCAGGGCGCCCGAACAAGCCATCCGGTTCGGGGGGAGCAGATGAACGGGACAATGCGCGCATGGGTGCTCGCGGCCTCGGTGGCGGCGATCGGCACCGGCGAGGCGCGGGCCGGAGCCTTCGGCATCCGCGAGCAGAGCACCCAGGCCCAGGGGCTGTCCTTCGCGGGTGCGGCCGCCGGCTCCGGCAGCGTCTCGTCGATGTTCTGGAATCCCGCGGTCATCACGATGAACCCGGGTTTCGTCTCCGAGCAGAACCTGACCTATATCGGCCTCTCCTCCGAGATCCGGACGGCGCCCGGGACCAATCCGGGCTTCGCGCGCCTGGGCGATTCCGGTGATATCGGACAGGGCGCCGTGGTGCCCGCGGGGGCGACCTCCTACCAGATCAACGACCGCCTGTGGCTCGGCCTCTCGACGGGTGCGCCCTTCGGCCTCGTGACCAAGCCCCGGCAGGTCTGGGCCGGCGAAGTCTACGGGCGCTCGTCCCGGATCTTCTCGCTGGCGTTCAATCCGGTGATCGGGTTCAAGGTCAACGAGTGGCTGTCGCTCGCCGCTGGACCGAACATCGAGTATTTCCGATTGACCCTGCGGCAGGCCCTGCCGGTCCCCGGCATCGCGCCGACCGTGTATCCCAGCGCGTTCCTCAAGGGTGAATCCTGGGGCGTCGGCTTCACGGCGGGCGCCACCCTGACGCCGCGCGACGGCACCGTGATCGGCATCGGCTACCGCTCGTCCGTGCATCACGACATCGACGGCTCGATCGGCGTGCCGCTGGTGGCGCTGGCGCCGACGGCCGGGCAGGTGCGTGCGAAGCTCAACACCCCGGATAAGCTCAGCGTCGGCCTGGTCCAGGCGATCTCGCCGGTCGCCCGGGTCGATCTCGGCTTCGAGTGGGATCAGTGGTCGCGGCTCGGCACGGTCGGCATCGTCTCGAACCGCCTCGGCCTGCCGGTCAGCAACCTGCCGCTGAACTACAAGGACGGCTACACCTACTCGATCGGTGCCGAGTACGACGCCGCGCCGAACCTGACCGTGCGAACCGGCTTCGCCTACGAATCCTCGCCGATCGACTTCCGCAACCGCTCGGTGCGGCTGCCCGACGGCGATCGCTACATCGCCTCGGTGGGCGCCAGCTACCGCTGGAACGAGCGCCTGACCCTGAACCTCGCCTACTCGCACTTCTTCCTCGACCGGTCGCGCATCCTCGCGGGGGTCGGGCGCGACTACAATGTCGGCAACATCGCCTTCGCGGGCGTGGTCGATTCGAGCGCCGACATCGTCTCGGTCGGCTTCCGCTACATGTTCGGCGCCCCGGCGCCGGCCGCCCCGGCGCCGTTGATCCGGAAGTACTGAGGAGAGGTGCTCTCCCTCTCGAAGGACGGCTCTCGATCCGCCCGCGTCTCCCTCCCCCGCTGAAGGGGGAGGGAGACGCGGTGTCTCCGGTCTCTTCCGCCGGCCCCGACGCGTGGGTCAGCGGCACATCCGACGAAGCCCGCCCATCGATCCGTAAGACGAGGCCGGCGCGGTCCCCTCAGGCGCGCATCCGGACATACGTTCCCGGAGCCGGGCCGAGCGACGGCAGCGCGTCGCCGCCGGGCTTGCGGGCCGGGACCCGCTCGGGGGCCTGGGCCTCGATCCACTGGAACCAGTAGGGCCACCACGAGCCCTTTGTCTCCACCGCTGCCGCGACCCAGTCCTTGAGTTCGCCCTTCACCGGCCCGCCGGTCCAGTAGCCGTATTTCGGCTTGTAGGGCGGGTTGACGACTCCGGCGATGTGGCCCGATCCCGCCAGCACGTAATCGACCTTGCCGCCGAAGGTCTTCGAGCCCTCGAACACCGAGATCGCCGGGGCGATGTGGTCCTCCCGGGTGGCGAGATTGAAGATCGGCACCTGCACCTTCTTCAGGTCCAACCGGACGTTGCCGAGGACCATCTTGCCCTGGGCCAGGCTGTTCTCGAGATAGCAATTGCGCAGGTAGAACGAGTGGTTGGCCGCCGGCATCCGGGTGGCGTCGGAGTTCCAGTACAGCAGGTCGAACGCCGAAGGCGGCTTGCCCTTGATGTAGTTGTTGACGACGTAGGACCAGATCATGTCGTCCGGCCGCAGCATGTTGAAGGCGTTGGCCATGCGGCTGCCCTCCAGGTAGCCCCGCTCGGCCATGCGGGCCTCGACCTGGCGGATCTGCTCCTCGTCGGCGAACACCTTGAGGTCGCCCGCATGGGTGAAGTCTACCTGCGTGGTCAGCAGGGTCGCGCTCTTGATGCGGCGGTTGCCCGTGGCGGCCTGCATGGCGAGCGTCACCGAGAGCAGGGTGCCGCCGACGCAGTAGCCGGCCGCATGGACCTCGCTCTCGCCCGTGGCGACCCCGATCGCGTCGATCGCCGCCTCGATGCCCTCACGCATGTAGGACTCGAAGTCCTTGTCGGCGTGGCGCGCGTCCGGGTTCACCCAGGAGATGCAGAACACCGTCAGCCCCTGGTCGACCATCCACTTCAGGAAGCTCTTCTGGGGGTTGAGGTCGAGGATGTAGAACTTGTTGATCCAGGGCGGCACCATCAGGAACGGGCGCTTGAGCACCGTCTCGGTGGCGGGCGCGTACTGGATCAGCTCGATCAGGTCGTTGCGGAACACCACCTCGCCCGGGGTCACCGCGACGTTGCGGCCGACCTCGAACCCGCTCGGATCGGTCTGGCGCACCCGCAATTGCCCGCCGCCGGCGGCCAGATCCTCCTCGTACATCTTGAGGCCGCGCACCAGGTTGGCGCCGCTCTCGTGCAGGGTGTGGCGGATCAGCTCCGGATTGGTCGGCAGGAAGTTCGACGGCGACAGCATGCTGGTGAGCTGGCGCAGGTAGAACTGCGCCTTGTGGCGGGTGCGCTCGTCGACGCCCTCGGCCTCGTCGACGAGGCCCTCGGCCCAGCGGGTGGCGATCAGGTAGCCCTGCTTGAGGAAGTCGAAATACGGGTTGGTCGACCACTCGGCGTCGCTGAAGCGGCTGTCCTTGGGCTCGGGCACCGCCACCGGATCGGCCTGCTGGCCCTGGAGGCGCAGGTAGGTCGTCCCCCACAGCGCCAGGAAGGCCTGGGACAGCTTGGTCTGGGCCTCGGCGCTGCGGCTCGGGTCCGAGAGCCACGCTTCGGCGATCTGGCCGAGCGTCTTGACCGCCTCGTTGATCTCCCCGGAGGTGTCGTTCGCCTGGGCCTCGGGCGCGAGCATGCGGGCGGCGCTGCGCCCCAGCGCCTCCACGAACTGGCCGGCATTGCGCGACAGGGCCTCGATATCCGGCATCGGCGGCGTGATGCCGTCCGGCATGGCGCCGTTGGCCATGCCGGTCCGGGCGGCAGCTTGGTCCGGCGCCTGCGTCCGCGGGCTCGTCACGCGTGCCTCCCCTGTGTGATGTTTCGGCTCGACTGACCGTGAGCCTCGTTTCCGACAAATTAAGGAGCGAGCGAGAGGTTGCACCAGCCCGTTTGCGCGTGTCGCGAAACATCCGCGCGATCTTCTCATGACCCATGTGCTCATGCACCGCGCCTTTTTGAACCCCACCGGCCGGCGGCCCGGCGGCCCGGGACCGGCGCGGGGCCTCGCCCTGGCGGTGCTGGCCCTCACGGCGGCACCGCTGGGCGCCTGCTCGGGGGATGCGGTGCGCACGCTCGCCACCGATGCGGGCTACGGGCCCCGGGTCGTGGCCGCGCCGGATTTCGTGACCGAGACCCGCGGCCAGGAGACGCCCGCCTTCATGCCGGTGGGCGTCGACGCGCCCAAGCGCCCGATCCGGGCCAAGTCGTCCGAGGGCCAGAAGGCGCTGGAGGCCGAACTCGAAGGCGCCCGCGGCCGCAACGAGAGCCGCGGGCGCGCCGCCGCAAGCGCCGGCCGGGGGCCGCAGCCGCGATCAAGCCTGTGCCCGCAGCAGAGCAATAAAGCCGCCGATCCGGCTCGAGTTTTTCTGAGTCGGCGGCGACGTGCATCTCTGCTAGAGCGAATCCTTCGCGCGACCGACACCAACGAGAGACGCCAGATTCGGGACGCGCCGATGGATACGCCCATGACCGACTTCCACCGCATCAAGCGCCTGCCGCCCTACGTCTTCGAGCAGGTCAACCGGATCAAGGCGACCGCCCGCGCCCAGGGCGCCGACATCATCGATCTCGGCATGGGCAACCCGGACCTCGATGCGCCGAAACACGTCATCGCCAAGCTGTGCGAGACGGCGGGCCGGCCGCGGACCGACCGCTACTCCGCCTCCAAGGGCATCGCCGGCCTGCGCCGCGCCCAGGCGGGCTACTACCAGCGCCGCTTCGGCGTGAGCCTCAACCCCGACACCCAGGTGGTGGCGACGCTGGGCTCGAAGGAAGGCTTCGCCAACATGGCCCAGGCGATCACCGCCCCGGGCGACGTGGTGCTGGTGCCCAACCCGAGCTACCCGATCCACGCCTTCGGCTTCCTGATGGCCGGCGGCGTGATCCGCTCAGTCCCGGCCGAGCCGACCCCGGCCATGTTCCCGGCGCTCGAGCGGGCCATGCGGCACTCGATCCCGAAACCCGTGGCCCTGGTGGTCTGCTACCCGTCGAACCCGACCGCCTACGTGGCCGACCTCGATTTCTACCGGGACCTCGTCGCCTTCGCCAAGCAGCACGAGCTGATCCTGCTCTCGGACCTCGCCTACGCGGAGGTCTATTTCGACGGCAAGCCGCCGCCCTCGGTCCTGCAGGTCCCGGGCGCGATCGATTGCACCGTGGAGTTCACCTCGCTGTCGAAGACCTACTCCATGGCCGGCTGGCGCATGGGCTTCGCGGTGGGCAACGAGCGCCTGCTGGCGGCGCTGTCCCGGGTGAAGTCCTATCTCGATTACGGCGCCTTCACGCCGATCCAGGTCGCCGCCACCGCGGCCCTCAACGGCCCGGATGACTGCATCGACGAGATGCGGGCGACCTACAAGAGGCGCCGCGACGCGCTGGTCGAATCTTTCGGCAAGGCCGGCTGGACGATCCCGGCGCCCGCGGCCTCGATGTTCGCCTGGGTCCCTATCCCGGAGCGCTATCGGGAGATGGGCAGCCTCGAATTCTCGAAGCTGCTGCTCGAGAAGTCCGACGTCGCCGTGGCGCCGGGCATCGGCTTCGGCGAGTTCGGCGACGAGTATGTCCGCATCGCCCTGGTCGAGAACGAGCAGCGCATCCGGCAGGCCGCGCGCAACATCCGCCGGTTCTTCGACGGCGGCGACAAGACCCTCCACAACGTCGTGCCGATGGCCCAGGCCGTCTGAGATCGGGTCGGCCCCGATTGTTGCCGCCGGGCGACAGGCTCCGTCAAAGGGCGCGTCGTCCCGCGCCGGCGCTTGTCAGGGCGGATCGCGATGCGCAGGGTTCGGCACGGGGGTCCTCCCGCGTCCCGAGAGTTGCATGCGCCGCCTGAACCTCATCGCCGCCCTGCTGCTCGCCGCCGCGGCCTCGGCCTGTGCGCCGAACCCGATCATCGCGCGGGACCCGGTGCCGGCCCCGGGCCCGACGGATGTCTACGCCTGCGATTCCAAGCCGTTGCCGGTCAACGCCTTCATGTCGGATTGCCGGCCGGTGCCGGCGAGCCCGCAGGTGGTGCTGCGCGCCCGCGGCTGAGCCGGCGTTCCGGTAACCGGTCCGCCCGCGAGCGCCGGACAGGCCGCCCGCGATAAGCTAGAGTGTAGGCCTGACGCCGGCCCGGCCGGTCCCGTGACGGAGCATTGCGTGAGCACCAAGACCCTGATCGCCGCCGGATTGCTCGGCCTCGTCGCCCAGGGCGCGGCCGCCGAGCCGGCCTTCCCGCCGGGGATCCCGCAGCCGCGCGCCTATGTCTTCACCGCCCCAAACGGCCCGACGGTCCTGCAGACCGAGGGTTGCTGCCAGGTGCTGGTGCCGCCGGGCCGTCCCGACCTCGCCGTCCCGCCGATTCCGGTGGCCCAGGTGATGAACGGCGGCGGCTTCGGCTATACCGGGTTCGACTATTACAACGACCAGATCACCGAGAGCCGGTTCGGTGCGCACAAGCGCCCCAAGGAATACGTGATCGCCCCGTCCTACCTCGTGCCGCCGCGCTACTGAGCCGGACGGGCGCCGAGCCCGGGCCTCAATCCTTGTGCGGATCGTGGCCCCAGTTCATCAGCGACATCCGCCAGGGGGAGTCGGGATCCTTGCGGGCGTCGCCGCCCTGCTTCAGATGGCGGTGGACGTAGCCCACGACCTTGCGCATGGCGGCATAATCGTCGTCGGTGAGATCCGCCTTCTTCTTGTCCTTGATCGCCAGGATGCGCCGGCCCATCGCGTGGCCGGTGGATTCGTCGCCGCCCGCCTCCTTCTGGCCGACCGCCTGGCTCGCCGCGCCGTCGAGGTGCTTGCGCAGCGCCGCCGGCGTCATGTTGACGGCGTCGTCGAAGTCGCTCCACGTCTGCGCGTGATCGTCGTCCGCCATCCTGGCCGCCTCCGCGTTCCTGCCTGATCCGTCCCCGACAACGCGCCGCCCGCTTGCCGGCTCGCGCACCACCCTGCGGTCGGGCGCCGCACACTGACCGCGCGGGCCGCCGGCCTGCCGTTTACAGGGCGGCTCCCGGGCGGTATCACCCCGGCCCGACCCATCACCCTCATTCCCGAAAAACCAAATGCGCGCCGAGATCGAGCAAGCCTCGGATGCCGCCAAGCAGTCTATAGGGCTGCTGAGGAGGCATCTTTGACTGGGATACTGTCGATAAACGTCTCGCGGAGCTGAACGCAGCCTCCGAGAACCCCGACCTGTGGAACGATGCCGACGCCGCGCAGAAGGTGATGCGCGAGCGCCAGCAGCTCGACGAGGCGGTCTCCTCCATCCGCAAGCTCGAGCGCGATCTCGAGGACGGCGCGACGCTGATCGAACTCGGCGAGATGGAGGGCGACGAATCCTCGATCCGCGAGGGCGAGGTTGCAATCCTCGCCGTCGAGAAGGAGGCCGCCAGCCGCCAGGTCGAGACCCTCCTGTCCGGCGAGGCCGACGGCTTCGACACCTATCTCGAAGTCCATGCCGGTGCCGGCGGCACCGAGAGCCAGGACTGGGCGAACATGCTCCAGCGCATGTACGGCCGCTGGGCCGAGCGCCGGAAATACAAGGTCGAGATCGTCGAGTGGTCGGACGGCGAAGAGGCCGGGATCAAGGGCGCGACGCTCCTGATCAAGGGCCACAACGCCTATGGCTGGCTCAAGACGGAGTCCGGCGTGCACCGGCTGGTGCGGATCTCGCCCTACGATTCCAGCGCCCGGCGCCACACGAGCTTCGCCAGCGTCTGGGTCTATCCGGTCATCGACGACCGGATCGAGATCGAGATCAAGGAATCGGACTGCAGGATCGACACCTACCGCTCGTCCGGCGCCGGCGGCCAGCACGTCAACACCACCGATTCCGCGGTGCGCATCACCCACAATCCGACCGGGATCGTGGTGGCGTGTCAGCAGGAGCGCTCCCAGCACAAGAACCGCGCCACGGCGTGGAACATGCTGCGCGCCCGGCTCTACGAGGCCGAGCTGAAGAAGCGTGAGGAGAAGGCCAGCGCCGAGGCCGCAGCCAAGACCGATATCGGCTGGGGCCACCAGATCCGGTCCTACGTGCTCCAGCCCTATCAGCTGGTGAAGGACCTGCGCACCGGCACCCAGTCCACCGATCCGGACGCGGTGCTCGACGGCTCCCTCGATCCGTTCATGGAGGCCTCGCTGGCGCAGCGGGTCTATGGCGGTTCCGAAGAGGTCGAGGACATCGACTGATTCTGTGCGGGCGATGCACCTTCCGACCGGGAGGCGCCAGGATGGTCGCTCATCGGCTCACCCGGGCCGCGATGTGGTCCCTCTCCCGCCCGGGAGAGGGGACGCGCGTTGCGTCCGCGCATCCCTGATCCGGCAGCCCCGAACGCGGGGCCGCCGGCCCCTCAATACCCCATAGCCGCCCCGTCCTTGCGCGGGTCCGAGCCCGCCACCAGCGTGCCGGCCGCGCGGTCGATCCAGATGATCTGGCCGCCGCCCAGCGGCAGAGGCGCCCGGATCGCCGGGTGGCCGCGTGCGATCAGTCCGGCCATCGCGGCGTCCGAGATGCCGGTCTCGAGTTCCAGGCTGTCGCCATACGCGAAGCTGCGCGGGGCATCGAGCGCGGCCTGCACGTCGAGGCCCCGGTCGAGGATGCCCGACAGCAGCTCGACATGGCCCATGGCCTGGTAATGGCCACCCATCACGCCGAACGGCGCGACCGCCTGTCCGTCCTTCATCAGCATGCCCGGGATGATCGTGTGCATCGGCCGCTTGCCCGGCCCGATGCTGTTCGGGTGCCCGGCTTCCGTGCGGAACGACAGGCCGCGGTTGTGCAGCAGCACGCCGCTCTCCGGCGCCAGGATGCCCGAGCCGAAGCCCTGGAACACCGAGTTGATCAGCGACAGCGCGTTGCCGTCCCGATCGACCACGCAGAGATAGACGGTGTCCTTGTGGGCCCGCTCCTCGGCGATCTCCCGGGCGATCTCGGGATAGATCTCCGGCACCCGCGCCCGGCCCATGTCGATCGCCCCGTGGGCGGCGGCCTTCCAGGCATCCGACAGCAGGTGCTCCACCGGCACCCGGGCGAGGGCGGCGTCGCCGAACAGCACGTCCCGGTGATGGTAGGCCTGCTTGCAAGTCTCTGCGAACAGGTGGAGCCGGTCCAGGTCTGACAGGGCGCCGACGTCGTGATGCGACAGCACGTTCAGCATCATCAGCGCCGCGAGGCCCTGGCCGGCGGGCGGGCACTCGTAGACGTCGTAGCCGCGGTAGCGGGTCGAGACCGGCGTGACCACGTCCGGCCGCGACGTGGCGAAATCATCCCGGGTGTGCAGGCCGCCGAGGGCGTTGAGCCGGCGGACCATGTCGTCGGCCACCGGTCCTTCATAGAAGCCGCGCGGGCCCTCGTCGGCGATGCGGCGGAGCGTGGCGGCGAGTTTCGGCAGCCGGAAGACGCTGCCGATCGCCGGGGCCTTGCCGCCGATCAGGTAGGTCTCGGCGGCGTGGGGGTCGCCGGCCACCCGGGGCACGCCGCGCAACCAGTCCCAGCCGACGCGCTGTTGGATCACGAACCCGTCCTCGGCGTAGCGGATCGCCGGCTGCAGCAATTCACCCAGCGGGCGCGTGCCGTGCTGGCGCACCAGCATGTCCCAGGCTCCGATCGCCCCCGGTACCGTGACCGCGTGCGGCGAGGCCGGCGTGATCGCGGCGCCGTGCTCGGCGTACCAGTCGGGCGTGGCGGCGGCCGGCGCCCGCCGGACCCGTCCAGCGCGATCGGCCGGGAGGCGCCGGCCGGGGCATAGAGGGCGAAGCAATCGCCGCCGATGCCGGTCATCAGCGGATCGACCACGCACTGCACCGCCACCGCGGCGATCCCGGCATCGACGGCGTTGCCGCCCGCGCGCAGGATCTCGATGGCGGCCAGGGTCGAGGCGGGATGCGAGGTCGCGACGGCGGCGTTGGCGGCGTAGACCGGGGAGCGCCCGGGTGCGGAGAAATCTCTCACGGGAAATCCTGTCCTGTGCGATCGAGCCGCTGGTCGTCCGCCCCCGCCGGAGAAGGGGCGCCGCCACCGCTCATGCCGAACCGCCGGCGAGGCCCTCTCGGCGCCGGCGTGAAACGGTATCATGTATTCAAGTGATCCGCAGCGCTACGGCCGCCGGTGCTGTACCCCGGTTCCTTGTCACGCCGTCTCGATGATCGAGACCTTGCCGCCGCGCTCGACGATCCCGACCGCGACCGTGTCGAACTCGTCCAGGCCTTGCTGGCGGGCGGCGGTGCGGATGTCGGCCTGCTGCACACGCGGCGCCTCCCGATACCCATCCAGGGCGAGATTCTCCGCGCGCAACCGCGGTGTCCCGCCCATGGCCGGAGGGGCCGCGGGCCGGGGCACTCGCCGTGCCGCGGGATCGGCGCTACCTTCGGTCTTACAACCGCGAAGGATATCCGATGAAGCGCCTGCTCGCCGCCCCGCTCGTCTCCAGCCTTGCCGCCCTTCCCGCCGCGTTCGCGCTGCTGCCGCAGGCGGCTCTGGCCCATCCCGGCCACGGGGCTGCGCTTCGGCGCCGGGGCCGGCTTCCTGCATCCGCTGCTCGGCGCCGACCACGTGCTGGCGATGGTCGCGGTCGGCCTGCTGGCGGCCCTGCGCGGCGGCCGGGCGCTCTGGGCACTGCCTCTCCTTCCTGGCGCTCATGAGCGTGGGGGCGGGCCTGGGGATGGCCGGCGTCGCGCTGCCCTATGCCGAGACCGGGATCGCACTCTCCATCGTGGTGTTCGGCGTGGCCGCGATCGTCGGCCTGCGGGCGCCGGTTGCGCTGCTCGCCAGCCTCGTCGGCGTTTTCGCGGTGTTCCACGGCTACGCCCACGGCGCCGAGATGCCGGAGACCGCCTCGGGCCTGGCCTTCGGGTTCGGCTTCCTGGCCGCGACCGCGCTCCTGCACGGGGCCGGGATCGGGCTTCGAATCACCGCGTCGCGGCTTGGCGCCACCCGGGCCGCGCCGGCCCTCGGCGCCGCCGTCGCGGCGGCGGGCCTGCGCTGCTGGCGCTGCCGGCCTGAGCGCTAACGTCCCGGTTACACCCGTCCGCAGGGGCTTGATGTCACGGGCGCGAGGGGCTGACACGGTTGCGCCGAGTCCCAGGTCATGCGCGCCGCCACCGTTCCGGCGGCGATAGGACTCCCGCCACCATGTCAAAACTCCCGACCCTCGCCCTGGCGAGCCTCCTGGCGCTCGCCACCTCCGCACACGCCGCCGCGCCGCCCGAGCGCCTGCGCGGCACGATCGAGGCCGTCGAGGGCGGCGGCTTCACCCTCAAGACCCTGGACGGGAAGAGCCAGCGGGTGACCCTGGCGCCGGACGCCAAGGTCTCTTGGGTCGTCCCGGCCCAGCTCGATCAGATCAAGGACGGCGTCTTCATCGGAACCGCCACCAAGGGCGAGCCGCCGATCGCCCTGGAGGTCGTGCTGTTCCCGGAATCGATGCGCGGCACCGGTGAGGGCCATTACGACTGGGATATGCTTCCCGATCACACCGGCAGCGCCGCGGTGAAGAGCACCATGACCAACGGCACCGTGAAGTCCGCCGTACCCGCGACCGCGCCGGACGCCCCCCGGGTCAAGAGCGCGATGACGAACGGTACCGTGAAGGCGAGCGGGGGCGGCGCGGAGCGCACCCTCACGGTCGATTACGGCAAGGGCCAGTCGCTCCAGATCCTGGTTCCGCCGCAGGCCCCGGTGGTCACCTTCGAGGCTGCGGATTCCGGTGCGATCACCGCCGGCGCCAAGGCGTTCGTGGTGGCTGCGCGGGGCGAGGACGGCAAAGTCACGGCGCGGCGCGTCGCCGTCGGCAAGAACGGCCTGACGCCGCCGATGTGAAGTGTGGTCGGGCGCAAAGCCCGGCGCGCCGTCTCGACATCCTGCGATGACGCCGCCGCAGCCGCCGGCGTCACCCCCACGTTCGGACCGCCCCGGCCCTTCCCGGTGCTCGGGCGGTCCCGTCCATGCCCGGTTCGACAGCACTCCTGCCACTCCGGAAAGCATATCGGTACATCCGGCAAGCTGTTGCCGGCTAACGCGTTCTGATATTGTTGCCGGGCGGCAACATCGCACAGGAACCAATTTATCCGAGCCGAATTCTGATTGCTCGCCGAAACCCGTTCGCACATGGTGATCGTGCACGGGGGCATCGCCAAGCGAGAGCCCGCAGGAGCCTGCCACCCAAGACGCAGGCCAAACCTACAAGACGAGCGGCAAGATCCGGAAAACCGGGCATGTCCGCATCATCGGGTCTCGAAGCTTTGGAGATGTCTATGAAGCTCTTGAAGAGCTCACTGCTCGGTTCTGCAGCCGCCTTCGCGGCCATCGGAGCCGCACACGCCGCCGACCTTCCGGTCAAGAAGGCGGTCCCGATCGAGTACGTCCGCGTCTGCTCGGCCTACGGCGCCGGCTTCTTCTACATTCCTAACACCGACACCTGCCTGCGTCTCTCCGGCCGCGCCCGGTTCGAGGGCGGCTACATGACCAGCTACTCGCGTCAGTTCGGTAACGGCGGCGACACCTCGGGCTACCAGGGTCGCATGCGCATCAACCTTGATGCCCGCACCCAGACCGCTTACGGCACCCTGCGCGCCTTCGTGCGTTTCGATGCCGGCGCCCGCACCGGCTATTCCGGCGTCGGCACCTCCGGCACCCAGCAGCGTATCGGCCAGGCCTATCCCGGCCTCGGCATCGACAGCTTCGGCCGCGACCAGCAGTTCGCCAACGTCGACAAGGCGTTCATCCAGTTCGCCGGCCTGACCGCCGGTCGTGCGTCCTCGTTCTTCGACTTCTACGCTCACGATTTCGAGCTCGCCGGCGCCACCGCGGGTTCGGACATCGCGTCCACCAACCTGCTCGCCTACACCGCCACCCTCGGCAACGGCCTGTCAGCCACGATCTCGGCCGAAGACCCGGTCTTCCGCCGCAGCCCGATCTACTCGCCGTCCAACAACCCCGGCGGCGTCACCGTCAACGCGTCGATCGCGAACTTCGCGCAGACCAATTCGCCGGCTCCGGTGTTCATCGGTTACACCGGTGCCACCCCCACCCGCTTCAGCCAGGTCGATGTGATCCAGCGTTCGCGGATGCCGGACGTCGTCGGCGCCCTGCGCCTCGACCAGGCCTGGGGTTCAGCCCAGGTCTCCGCGGCAGTTCACGAGTTGAACGTCGGCAACGTCCAGAACGGCGCTGGTACCGGCACCGGCTCGAACGTCAGCATCCCGCACGCCAACAACTCGTATGGCTACGCGGTGCAGGGCGGTCTGAAGATCAACACCCCGTTCATCGCTCCGGGTGATGCGCTCTACCTGCAGGGTGCCTACGGCAGTGGCTCCCAGCTCTACACCGGATACTCCTCGTTCAGCGGTTCCTACTCGCAGAACGCCGCGACCATCCAGGGCCAGAAGTTCAACCAGTTCTTCAACGACGCGAGCGTCAACCCGTTCACGGGGCAGCTCGAGCAGTCGCAGAGCTTCACGGTTGTCGCTTCGTACCTGCACTACTGGTCGCCGGAGTGGCGCTCGGCCGTCTTCGGCTCGTACGGTGAGATGGACTTCACCCAGCGTGCTCGTTCTGCTCAGGGTGCAGCGTTCTCGGTCATCAACCCGAACGGAACGAACAGCTTCGGCGCCAACGCGGTTGGTGTGCCCGGCACAAGATTCTATCAGCTCAGCGAAGCCCTGCGCGACACCTACCAGTTCGTCGCCGGTGCGAGCTTGATCTGGTCGCCGGTGAAGGACCTCGATATCGGTGTCGAGGGCTACTACACCCAAATCGGTGTCAAGAACGGACGCGTGATCGACAAGGACAAGGATCCGACCGCTTACTCCCGCGTCGGTGCGATCAATGCCGGTGGCGCAGTTGCTACCACCACGGCGGACTCGGTGTCCTCCTTCCGCTTCCGCGTCCAGCGCGACTTCTAAGCCGCATCGTCGGCGCGGGGATACACCCCCCGCGCCGGTTCCACGGATCTCAAGGCCCAGCCCTCCGGCTGGGCCTTTTTCGTTGTCGGCGGGCGCGATGAAGCCGGACGGAGCGCCCGCTCCGCTTCCGGACGTCGCCGCGGCAGGGCCGCCGCCGAACGGTTCCCGGCGGCGCCGCCACACACGGGCTCCGGACCGAACCCGCGAAGCCCGCATCCGGCACGGATCCCGGCCCGACCGCGTCTCCAGCCCGCGCCGCTGACCGGCTCTGGGTTCCGGTGCCCGGGGCGCACCGCTCGAACGCCCCGCTCTCCCCATGCCCACCGCGTCCCGACGCGCCGCCGTGGCTGTCGTCCGGCAGCGCCGTCGCCGGGAATGCCGTCACCGCACGAATCGATTCGCGAATCACGGACGGAATCGGCGCGACGGATCTTCACGGACCGGCCGTGGCGATCGTTACCGACGCACGGCGTTGTGGCCAAAGCGGCCGGCGACCCGGCCGCTCGAGACAAAGCGCCGCCGCGTCCGCAAGGGATGAGCCTGGGCCCGGATGTATCCGCGGATTCAGGCGCGCGCAGATAAAAATTTTGGCCGCGGTGATATCTCTCGAGAGACGTTCGCAATAAATATCCGCGCTAGAATTTCCGCTTATAAAATCATTGCACTCAGTAATACTTCAAAACAATTTTGTGACGTTGCGACGTTACAACAACGCAAATCAATTCCACAGATCTAATGATATCGATGTTGCTTGGATAAGCTGCGACAGATCATAAGAAACGGCATAGAGAAATCTCGGACGCGAGATCTCTCTAAATAATTTGCACTTAAGATTGCAGAATTCAACAACATCGATCGCTGCGAGGGTCGGATAAACCGGACTCGTTGGTGTTATCGGGTCTCGAAGCTTTGGAGATATCTATGAAGCTCTTGAAGAGCTCGCTGCTCGGCTCGGCCGCCGCCTTCGCGGCGATCGGAGCCGCCCAGGCCGCCGACCTTCCGATCAAGAAGGCGGCGCCGATCGAGTACGTCCGCGTCTGCTCCGCCTTCGGGGCCGGCTTCTTCTACATTCTCAACACCGACACCTGCCTGCGCATCTCGGGCCGCGCCCGGTTCGAGGGCGGCTACATGGCCAGCTACTCGCGCCAGGGCTCCAACGGCGACACCTCGGGCTACCAGGGCCGGATGCGCATCAACATGGATGCCCGCACCCAGACCGCCTACGGTACGCTCCGCGCCTTCGTGCGCCTCGATGCCGGCAGCCGCACCGGCTATTCCGGCATCGGCCAGTCCGGCACCCAGCAGCGCATCGGCCAGGCCTACGCCTCAACGGGCGTCGATCAGGTGGGTCGCGAT
Source organism: Methylobacterium sp. WL1 (assembly GCF_008000895.1). NCBI lineage: Bacteria > Pseudomonadati > Pseudomonadota > Alphaproteobacteria > Hyphomicrobiales > Methylobacteriaceae > Methylobacterium > Methylobacterium sp. WL1. Next base: position 5,825,226 of record NZ_CP042823.1, read on the forward strand.
CAGCAATACATGAACGTCGACAAGGCGTTCATCCAGTTCGCCGGCCTGACCGCCGGTCGCGCGTCCTCGTTCTTCGACTTCTACGCGCACGACTTCGAGATCACCGGCAGCACGCTCGGCTCGGACAACGCCTCGACCAACCTGCTCGCCTACACGGCGGTGCTGGGCAACGGCGTGTCGGCGACCCTGTCGGTGGAAGACCCGGTCTTCCGCCGCACGCCGATCTTCGCGCCCTACGCGTCCACCGTCAGCCCCGTGTTCGTCGGCTACACCCGGGGCGCTCCGACCGTGCTGAGCACCATCGACACCGTCCAGCGCGAGCGTCTGCCCGACTTCGTCGGTGCCCTGCGCCTCGATCAGGCCTGGGGCTCGGCTCAGATCTCGGCCGCCACCCATGAGCTGAACGTCGGCAATATCGCGACGAATCCCGTCGCAGGCACGAACGTCAACATCGCGCACACCAACAGCGTCCAGGCCTGGGCGGTGCAGGGCGGCCTGAAGGTGAACACCCCGTTCGTCGCGCCGGGCGACGCTCTGTACCTCCAGGGCGCCTACAGCGACGGCGCGCAGCTCTACACGGGCTATTCCGCGTATAGCGGGTCCTACGCGCAGAACCCGGCGACGATCCAGGGCCAGAAGTTCAACCAGTTCTTCTCGGACGCGACGATCAATCCGTTCACCGGCCAGCTGCAGACCTCGCAGAGCTTCACCGCGGTGGCGTCGTACCTGCACTATTGGTCGCCGGAATGGCGTTCGGCCCTGTTCGGCTCCTACGGTGAGCAGAGCTTCTCCCGCGCCGCCCGTCTCGCGCAGGGGGGCGCCTATGGCCTCGCGGGCTCGAGCCTCATCTCCGGCCCCAACGCCGTCGGCGTGCCGGGCACCCGGTTCTATCAGCTCAGCCAGGCGCTTCGCGACAACTACCAGTTCGTCGCTGGTGCGAGCCTGATCTGGTCGCCGGTGAAGGACCTCGATATCGGCGTCGAGGGCTACTACACGCAGATCGGCCTGAAGAGCGGCCGGGTGATTGACCAGGACAAGAGCCCGACCGCCTACAACAACGTCGCCGGCATCAACAACGGCACCTTCGTGCCGCGTACCGCGACGCAGGACTCGATCTCGCAGGTCCGCTTCCGCGTCCAGCGCGACTTCTGATCGCCAGAGCGGTGCCGGGGCTTCGGTCCCGGCGCCCGTCCTCGTGCATCTCGACTTCGAAGGCCCGGCTCCGCGCCGGGTCCTTTTTGTACCGGACGCCCCGCGCCGACCGGTCGCGCCAGATCCGGCGGGCCCGGCATCGCGCCGTCATTGGCGCCGGCACGATGTCCGAAAGGTCCGGTCGCACTGCACCTGCCGCGTCGGTCTTGGCCGAGGCCTCCACCAGCGGCGTGACGCCCGGGGGCATCGACACGCTGTCTTTATTCGCGCGCTGGGCTCGCACGAATCTGTTTGTAAAAGCAATAACGTGATAAAAGCAAAAATATAAATACCGAATTACTGACTTATAGTCAGGATATGTGATCGTTTAGATTTTAAAAACAAGACCAAACCATTGGGGCTGGCGATGCGGTTATTGACATCTCTTCTGCTGGGCTCGCCCTCCGTGCTCGCGCTAGCCGGGGGAGCCAACGCGGCCGACCGTCCGGTCGGGACGGCGGCGCCGATCGCGTATGTCCGGGTCTGCTCGGCCTACGGCGCCGGCTTCTTCTTCATCCCGGGCGCCGACACCTGCCTGCGCATCTCCGGCCGCGCCCGGTTCGAGGGCGGCTACATCACCAGCTATACCCGGCAGGCCGGCTCCAACGGCGGCGACACGTCGGGCTATCGCGGGCTGCTGCGCTTCAACCTCGATGCCCGCACCCAGACCGCCTACGGCACCCTGCGCGCCTTCGTGCGCCTCGAGGCCGGCAGCCGGTCCGGTGCGGCCGGCGTGGGCCGATCCGGCACCCAGGAGCGCATCGGCTCGGCCTACGTCGCCACCGGCGTCGATCAGGCCGGGCGCGTCCAGCAGGTCGTGAACGTCGACAAGGCGTTCATCCAGTTCGCCGGGCTCACGGCCGGTCGCGCCTCCTCGTTCTTCGACTTCTATGCCCACGATTTCGAGCTGTCGGGCAGTACCGCCGGCTCGGATGTCGCCTCGACCAACCTGCTCGCCTACACGGCGACCCTCGGCAACGGCCTGTCGGCGACCCTCTCGGTGGAAGACCCGGTCTTCCGCCGCACGCCGATCTTCGCGCCCTCGGGGGGCGCCACTCCGGTCAGCCCGGTGTTCGTCGGCTATACACGCGGCGCCCCGTCGAGCTTCGCCGCCATCGACAGCATCCAGCGCGAGCGGCTGCCGGATTTCGTCGGCGTCCTGCGCCTCGACCAAGCCTGGGGCTCCGCACAGCTCTCGGCCGCCACCCATGAGCTGAACGTCGGCAACGTCGGGCTCGGCACCGGTTCGAACGCCGCCGTCGCGCACACCAACAGCGTCCAAGGCTGGGCGGTGCAGGGCGGCGTGAAAGTGAACACGCCGTTCGTCGCGCCGGGCGACGCCCTGTACCTGCAGGGGGCCTACGGCGACGGCGCACAATTCTACACGGGCTATTCCGCGTTCAGCGGTTCCGCCGGACAGAGCCCGGCGACGATCCAGGGCCAGACATTCCAGCAATTCTTCTCGGACGCCACGATCGACCCGTTCACGGGCCGGCTGCAGACCTCGCAGAGCTTCACCGCGGTGGCGTCGTATCTGCACTACTGGTCGCCGGACTGGCGCTCGGCCGTCTTCGGCTCCTACGGCGCGCAGGCCTTCTCCCGCGGCGCCCGCCCCGCGCAGGGCGCGGCCTACGGCCTGGTGAGCACCCTCGCCGGCGGCAATCCCTTCGGCACCAACGCGGTCGGCGTCCCGGGCACGCGGTTTTATCAACTGAGCCAGGCGCTCCGCGACACCGACCAGTTCGTGGCCGGCGCGAGCTTGATCTGGTCGCCGGTGAAGGACCTCGATGTCGGCGTCGAGGGCTACTACACGCAGATCGGCCTGAAGAGCGGCCGGGCGATCGATCTCGACAAGAGCCCCGGCGCCTACGGTGCCATCGCTCAGATCAACGCCGGCAGTTTCGTCCCCCGCACGACGACCCAGGATTCGGTCTCGCAGATCCGCCTGCGGGTCCAACGCGACTTCTGAGCCCGTATCGCGGCGCCGCGGCATCCGAGGCCCGGCCCTGCACCGGGCCTCCTTGGTTTCGCGAATCGCGGCGGGAGGTTCCCCGGCACCGGACTGAGCGGTGGCGCTCGAGGGCCTCGCGATTCGTCGATGAGGACCGGCGCGCCGGTCCTCGGTCAGGATGGCGGCTCGATCGCCGCCGATCACGACGCGGTTGGCGCAAGCGCGCCACCTGTGTGGGCCGGTGCACCGCCCCTTCGGCAAGACGGCCGCATCGCCAAGCCATTCGTCATGATTAATGATCGATCGCATCTTGCTCGACCAAATGAATTGACAGCACAGCTAGTTGGTTTGACTGCCAATATCTTCCAATTATTATTGATATCATAGTGGATTGAAAAGTTGCCCGCATTAAGTTGCAGATCAGCAACAAGATCATAAATGCTATGACGACTCATTGAATCGCTGTTGCTTGCTAAAGATCGGGATCCCAGGATCGTCCGAGACAGAAGTGATGCGCGAAAAACGGTGCGTCGCTCTTCTACAAATAAAAAAATCTAAGAAAAATCTGCGTCTGCAGAAAACGGGAAGCGTTGCCGTCTTCGGCTTCAAACTTCTGGGGGTCTTGATGACTTTATTGAACCGTTTCTTGCTCGGATCCGCGACCGCGTTCGTCGCAGTTGGTTCCGCCCACGCTGCCGACCTTCCGATCAAGAAGGCGGCGCCGATCGAGTACGTCCGCGTCTGCTCCGCCTTCGGGGCCGGCTTCTTCTACATCGCTGACACCGACACCTGCCTGCGCATCTCGGGCCGCGCCCGGTTCGAGGGTGCGTACCAGACCTCGTCCAGCCGCCAGCCGGGCGCTGTCGGCGAGACGTCGGGCTATCGCGGGTTGGCGCGCTTCAACCTGGATGCCCGCACCCAGACGGCCTACGGCGCCCTGCGCGCCTTCGTGCGCCTGGATGCCGCCTCCCGCACGGGCGTCATCCATTCCGGCACCATGCTGCGCATCGGCCAGGCCTACGGCGCCACCGGTGTCGACGAGCGGGGCCAGGCGCAGCAATACGTGAACGTCGACAAGGCGTTCATCCAGTTCGCCGGCCTCACCGCCGGTCGCGCGTCGTCGTTCTACGACTTCTACGCCCACGATTTCGAGATGTACGGCGCGACGTCCGGCTCCGACAATTCCTCGACCAACCTGCTCGCCTACACGGCCACCTTGAGCAACGGCGTCACGGCGACCCTGTCGGTGGAAGACCCGGTCTTCACCCGCTCTCCGGTCTTCTCACCGACTGCGACCGCGGTCGCGCCCGTCTTCGTCGGCTACACCGGCGGCCGGCCGTCGCGCTACGGCAACGTCGACGCCGTCCAGCGCTCGCGGCTGCCCGATTTCGTCGGCGCCCTGCGGGTCGATCAGGCCTGGGGCTCCGCCCAGATCTCGGCCGCCACGCACGAGATCAACGTCGGCAACCTCAGCACCAACCCGGCCGCGGGAGCGGGCGGCGTTCTCACCGGGATCCGGCATGCCAATTCGGTCCAGGGTTGGGGCGTGCAGGGCGGCGTGAAGATCAACCTGCCGGCGATTGCCCCGGGGGATACCCTCTACCTGCAGGGGGCCTACGCCAACGGCGCACAGAGCTATGCCGGCTATTGCATGGTCGCCGGCTGCTACGCGCAGTCCAACACCGGCTTCGATACGCAGAAGTTCGAGCAGTACTTCGCCGACGCGTCGGTCAACCCGTTCACCGGCCAGCTCCAGACTTCGACCAGCTTCTCGGCGGTGGCGTCGTACCTGCACTACTGGTCGCCGGAATGGCGCTCGGCCCTCTTCGGCTCATACGGCGAGCAGGATTTCTCGGCCAGTGCCCGCCTGGCCCAGGGCGCCCTGTTCAGCCTGGTGAACCCGAGCGGCAACAGCTTCGGGACCAATGGCGTCGGCGTCCCCGGCACCCGGTTCTACCAGCTGAGCCAAGCCCTGCGGGACACTTACCAGTACGTGGTCGGCGGCAGCCTGATCTGGTCGCCGGTGCTCGATCTCGATATCGGTGTCGAGGCCTTCTACACCCAGATGGGTGTCAGGAACGGCCGCGTGATCGACCTCGACAAGGGCCCGGGTGCCTACGCGAACGTCGCCGCCATCAACGCCGGCACGTTCGTGCCGCGCACCGCGACGCAGGATTCGATGACGCACGTCCGCTTCCGCGTGCAGCGCGACTTCTGATCCGATCAGCCGGCGCCGGGCATCCAACCCCGGCGCCGTTCACGATCGTCTGTCCATGCGACGACTGAAGGTGCCGGCTTAATCCCTGACTCCAATACAGGCAGCGCGCTTTGTCCCGCGGTTCGCGTTGCCGCCCTGTGCGGGCGCTGATACGCCGGATCCGACTTTATCTCCGCCGACCGGGCGGCCCAGGTCGCGACCGTCGGGGCGATCGGGGCCGCACAGCGAAGGCCGGAAGGGCCCGCGCGTGGTCGGAAGTCCGGAGGAAGCCGATGACCAGTAGCGCCTCGACGAGTCCCGTGCCGACGCCGCTCAACGAGCGCCGCGCAGCACGGTTCTGGCCCGAGGGCTGGTGGCGCCTGGTCGACATGAAGATCGGCATCATTCCACTGCCGCTCTACGTCATCGTGGCGATCCTGCTGGTGGTCCTGGTCCAGGAGGGCGAGGTCAAGCCGGACGGGCCGACCATGATCGCCGTCCTGGTGATGGGCGGCTTCACCTGCGCCGAGATCGGCAAGCGCATCCCCATCCTGCGCAACATCGGCGCGGGCGCGATCTTCGCGACCTTCATCCCGTCGGCGCTCGTCTACTACAAGCTGGTGCCGCCCCAGATGGAGAAGGCGATCTTCGATTTCACGAAGTTCACCAACTTCCTCTACATCTACATCGCCACGATCATCGTCGGCTCGATCCTGGGCATGGATCGCGACGTCCTGATCAAGGGCTTCCTCAAGATCTTCGCACCCCTCGCGGTGGGCTCGGTGGCGGCCGCCATCGTCGGCACCCTGGTCGGCACCGCGCTCGGGCTCGGCCCCTACAAGACCTTCTTCTTCATCGTCGTGCCGATCATGGCCGGCGGCGTCGGCGAGGGCGCGATCCCGCTCTCCATCGGCTACGCGGCGATCCTGGGCCAGCAGCAGGGCGTCGTGTTCGCCCAGGTGCTGCCGCCGGTGATGCTCGGCTCGCTCACCGCGATCATCTTCGCTGGCACCCTCAACTATGTCGGCAAGCGCTATCCCCACCTCACCGGCGAGGGCCGGCTCCAGCCGGGCGCGGAGGGCATGGAATCCAGCGACGCCCAGGCCCGCTCCGAGGCGGCCCGCGGCCAGATCGACGCTGCCACGATCGGCGCGGCCGGGCTCACGGCCATCACCCTCTACCTGCTCGGGGTCGTAGCCCACCACCTCGTCGGCCTGCCGGCGCCGGTGGCGATGCTGTTCCTGGCGGTGTTCGCCAAGCTCGGCAGCGCCGTGTCGCCCCATCTCCAGGCTGGCGGCTTCGTGGTGTACAAGTTCGTGCAGGTCTCGATGACCTACCCGCTGCTCTTCGCCATCGGGGTGGCGCTGACCCCGTGGAACGAGCTGATGGCGGCGTTCACCCTGGTGAACCTGATCACCATCGTGTCGACGGTGTCCACGCTGATGGTCACCGGCTTCTTCGTCGGCCGCGCCCTCGGGATGTACCCGATCGAGACCGCGATCGTGAACGCCTGCCACAGCGGCCAGGGCGGCACCGGCGACGTGGCGATCCTCACGGCGGCCAACCGCATGGCGCTGATGCCGTTCGCCCAGATCGCCACCCGGATCGGCGGCGCCCTGACCGTCACCGGGACGATCATCGCGATGAAATGGATCGGCGCGTGAATCGAGACCGGGGAGCGTTGCATCATGGCCGGTGATCCGGGCGCCGTCGGGGCGAGCCTGCAATCCAGGATCGGGGCGATCCTCCGCTCGACGAGCGGCAACTTCCTGGAGATGTTCGATTTCTTCCTGTTCGGGTTCTACGCCAGCTCCATCGCGCGGGCGTTCTTCCCCTCGGGCAACGAGACCACCGAGCTGCTCCTGACCTTCGGGACCTTCTGGCTCGGCGCGCTGATGCGGCCCCTCGGGGCGATCGTGCTCGGCGCCTACATCGACCGGATCGGACGCCGGAAGGGCCTGATCGTCACCCTGGCGATCATGGCGAGCGGCACGGTGCTGATCGCCTTCTGCCCGAGCTACGGGACCATCGGCATCGCCGCGCCCCTGATCGTGCTGGCCGGCCGCCTGCTGCAGGGCTTCTCCGCCGGCGTCGAGATCGGCGGCGTCTCGATCTACCTGTTCGAGATCGCCACGCCCGGGCGGAAGGGCTTCTACACGTCGTTCCAGTCGGCGAGCCAGCAGGTGGCGATCATGTTCGCGGCCGTGATCGGCTACGGGCTGAACGCCTACCTGACCAAGCAGCAGATCGGCGATTTCGGCTGGCGCATCCCGTTCTTCATCGGCTGCCTGATCGTGCCGTTCATCTTCTTCATCCGGCGCTCCCTGCAGGAGACCCAGGAATTCGCCCAGCGGACCCACCATCCGAGCACGCGCGAGATCCTCACCACGGTCGCCGCCAACTGGCGGATCGTGCTGCTCGGCATGATGCTCTCCACCATGACCACGGTGACCTTCTACATGATCACCGTGTACACGCCGACCTTCGGCAAGACCGTCCTCAAGCTCACCGAGACCGACAGCCTCACCGTCACCCTGTGCGTGGCGATCACCAATTTCATCTGGCTGCCGGTGGGCGGCGCGCTGTCGGACGCGATCGGGCGTAAGCCCGTGCTGCTCACCATCTCGGTCCTGTCGCTGCTGACCACCTATCCGGCGCTGCACTGGCTGGTGGCCGATCCGACCTTCGCCAAGATGCTCGGCGTCGAATTGTGGTTCTCGTTCTTCTTCGGCGTCTACAACGGCGCGATGATCGTCTCGCTGTCCGAGGTCGTGCCGGCGCATGTGCGGGCCAGCGGCTTCTCCCTGGCCTACAGCCTCGCCACGGCCCTGTTCGGCACCGCCACCCCGATGGTCTCGACCTACCTGATCGAGCAGACCGGCGATCGGGCGGCCCCGAGCTACTGGCTGATGGCGGCGGCCGCCTGCGGGATCGTCGCCACGCTCAGCCTGTTCCGGGGCGGCAAGCGGGAAGCCAGGATCCCCGCCCACGCCTGACGCGGTGGGATCAGGTCGCCTGCCAGATCCGGATCCGCGTCTTGAAGGCGGCGCGGATATGGGCCCGCGCCGCCGCCTCGGCGCCGTCGCCGTCATGGGCGCGGATCGCCGCGACGATCGCGGCGTGCTCGTCGAGCGATTCGAGCGCGCGTTCCGGGGCGGCGAGCGTCGTCGCGCCCGGCAGCAGCACCAGCGACAGGCGCATCGTCTCCAGGGTGTGCTGCAGGAAGCGGTTGCGCGCGGCGGCGTGGATCTGTCGATGGAACAGGCGGTTGGTTCGCGCCAGCGCCGCCCCGTCGCCGGCCAGCGCCCGGTCCCGGGCAATCATCTCTTCCAGAAGCTCGGTCTCGACCGCGCTGGCATGGATCGCGGCGAGCCTGGCCGCGGTTCCCTCCAGCACCTCGCGCATGTCGTAGAGTTCGCTGACCTGCCCGTAATCGAGCTGCGCCACGCTGGCACCGCGGTGCGGCTCGTGGGCGACGAGGCCCTGCGCTTCCAGCCGGCCCAACGCCTCGCGCACCGGCGTGCGGCTGATCGCGAAACGCTCCGCCAGCTCGGCCTCGCGCAGGCGGCTGCCGGGGGCGAGCTCGCCCTCCTCGATCGCCTGCAGCAGCCGCTCGTAGGCGGCGGCACCGTTGGAGCGCTCAGACTCGCTCGCCTTCATGGCCGGGCTCTCCTCGGCCGTGGCCATAGCGCGAAACGATGGCCGCAGGAACGCTTGCTCCGCATTGCATGCAAGCGTATACAATAATGGAAGCGCGGTTCGGATGACGGAGGCGGCGATGCAGGATCGGCAGGCGGGACCCTTTGATATCGTGGTGGTTGGCTCCGGCAACGCCGCCATGAGCGCGGGCCTCGCCGCCCTGGAGCGCGGCGCCTCGGTGCTGATGATCGAGAAGGCGGAGCCGGATCTGGCCGGCGGCAACACCGCCTACACCGCCGGCGCCATGCGGTTCGTCTACCAGGGCAACGACGACCTGATCCCGCTGCTCGCCGACCCGGACGACCAGCGCCTGCCGCGGACCGATTTCGGCGCCTACACGGCGCAGACCTTCGAGACCGACCTCCTCGGCTTCAACGACGGCAGGCCGCTGTCGCGCGAGCAGCGCATCCTGATCGACGAGAGCGGCGCGGCCCTGCGCTGGCTCTCGACGCAAGGCGTGAAGTTCGAGCCGATCTACGCCCGGCAATCCTTCGAGAAGGACGGCCGCTTCGTGTTCTGGGGCGGCCTGACGCTCGCGACCCACGACGAGGGGTTCGGTCTCGCCCGTGCGGAGCTTGAGGCCTTCACGAAGGCCGGCGGCGAGATCCGCTACGGCTGCCCGGCCACCGGGCTGATCGTCGAGGCGGGCCGCGTCGTCGGCGTGGAGACGCCGCAGGGCGCGTTCCGGGCCGGGGCGGTGATCCTGGCCTGCGGCGGCTTCGAATCGAACCCCGCGCTGCGGACCCGGTTCATCGGCGCGGGCTGGGACAAGGCCCGGGTGCGCGGCACGCCGCACAACCGCGGCGACGGGCTGGAGATGGCGCTCGCGCTCGGCGCCAAGCCGCACGGCTTCTACGGCGGCTGCCACGCCACCCCGATGGACCTGCACACGCCCGATTACGGCAACCTCGACCTGCCGCACGGCGAGCGCAAGCACTACCGCAAGATCTGCTACTTCCTGGGCCTCATGCTGAATGCCGCCGGGCAGCGGTTCGTCGACGAGGGCAAGAACTTCCGCAACTACACCTACGCCCAGTTCGGCCGCTCGATCATGGAGCAGCCCGGGCACGTCGCCTGGCAGATCTTCGACGCCAAGGTCGATCACCTGCTCTACAGCGAGTACCGGTTCCACGACGCCCACTTCGTCGAGGCCGACACGCTCGACGGGCTGCTCGACAGGCTCGACGGCATCGACCGCGCGGCGGCCCGGCGCACCATCGCGGATTTCAACGCCGCCGTGGACGATGCCGTGCCGTTCGACCCCACCGTTAAGGACGGCCGCGGCACCAAGGGGCTGCCCCTGCCGAAGTCGAACTGGGCGCAGGCGATCGAGACCGGGCCGTTCAAGGCCTACCCGGTTACGGGCGGCATCACCTTCACGTATGGCGGCGTCGAGGTCGGGGAGGGTGGCGGCGTCCGGCGCGAGGACGGCAGCGAGATCCCCGGTCTCTACGCCTGCGGCGAGATGGTCGGCGGCGTGTTCTTCAACGGCTATCCCGGCGGCTCGGGCCTGACCTCCGGCGTGGTCTTCGGGCGGCGGGCCGGCTACGGCGCCGCGGAGGCCGTGCGGGGTTAGAAGATCCGGTGGTTTCTCGGATCTCTTCGTCAATCGCGGATCCCAAGGCCGCAGGATGAACCACCTTGTCATTCCGGGGCGCCGCAGGCGGCCCCGGGATGACAAGGAGGGTGATGGAACGACCCGGGAATTCTGACGCGTCTGAAAGACATCGTATTCCGGGGTGACTTCGCGCCATCGGCGGGCGGGATACGGGACGGCGCGCGTTCGCCATCGTCGCAAGCACCTGTCCCCATCGAACGCGCGCGCGTAGAAGACGCCCATGTCAGACAGGCAGGCCGTCTTCACCATCACCCGGGGCGTCCCGTTCCTGCCGGCGCTGGCCGAGGCGCTGCTGTCCGGCCGGCTGGTCGGGCACGTGGCGGACGATCCGCTGGCGCTCGCATCAGTCACCATCTACCTGCCGACCCGCCGGGCCGCGCGGGCGCTGGGCGCGATCCTGGCCGAGCGGCTCGGCCGGCGGGCCCACGAGCGGGGCGCGCCGGCTACGCGGCCCTGCTGCCCCGGATGATCCCCCTGGGCGAGGCCGACGAGGCGGAACTCGACCTCGCCTCCGAGCCGCTGCTCGAGGACAACGATCCCCTCAGCACGCCGATGCTGCCGCTGGAGCGTCGGCTGATCCTCGCCCGCCTGGTCCAGGCCTGGGCGAAATCAGTGGACCGGACCCTGCTGCCGCTGGACGCCGAGGTGCCGTTCCTGGTGCCGTCCTCCCCCGCCGACGCGGTCGGGCTCGCCGGCGATCTCGAACGGTTGATGGATGCGCTCACCGTCGAGGGGCTGCCCTGGTCGGAGATCGGCGCCGCCGTGGAGGCCGAGTATTCGCGCTATTTCGGCCTGACGCTGGATTTCGTGAAGATCGCCGCCGAGAACTGGCCGAAGCTCCTGGCCGAGCGCGGCCTGTCCGATCCCGTCGCCCGCGCCCGCGGCCTCGTCCTCGCCGAGGGACAGCGCCTCGCGCGGACCGCTCCGACGGATCCCGTGGTCGTCGCCGGATCGCTGGGCTCCGTGCCCGCCACCGCCCGGCTGATCGCGGCGGTGGCGAAGCTGCCCCGGGGCGCCGTGGTCCTGCCCGGGCTCGATCTCGACCTCGACGCCGCCGGCTGGTCCGGCATCGACACCGGCGAGGGGTTTTCCCGGGTGATCGCCCACGGGCACCCCCAGGCGGTGCTGCACCGGCTGCTCGGGCCGGACAACCTCGCCCTTCCGCGCGCGGACGTCGTCGCGCTGGGGGCTCCGGATCCCGGGCAGGCGGCCCGGGCCGCGCTGCTGTCGCAGGGCCTGCGCCCGGCCGACACCACCGACGCCTGGGCCGACCTCGACCCGGAACAGCGCGACGCGATCGCCGAGGACGGCCTCGCGGGGTTGGCGCTCACGGAGGCCGCCGACGAGCGGGAGGAGGCGCTGGTCGCCGCGCTGGCCCTGCGCGAGACGCTTCAGGTCCCGGGCGCCACCGCGGCCCTGGTCACGCCCGATCGCGGTCTCGCCGGGCGTGTCGCGGTGGAGCTGCTGCGCTGGGGCATCGTCGCCGAGGATACGGCCGGGCTGGCGCTGGCCGGAAGCCCGGCCGGGCGGCTCGCCCGGTTGACCGCGGAGCTGGCCGCCGACCTCGCCCGCAACCAGGCCGACGCGATCCCGGCTCGGCTGATCGCGCTGCTGTCGCACCCGATGGTCCGCCTCGGCCTGCCCCGGTCCGACGTGGTGCGCGGCGCCGCCGCCCTGGAGATCGGGCTGCTGCGCGGTCCCGTCCCGGCCCCGGGCTTTCCGGGGTTGCGCAATGCCCTCGCCGCCGAGCGGGTCGGGCCGCCGGAGCGCCGCCCGAGGGCCAAGCGCCGCCTGAAGGACATCGACTGGGATCTCGCCGCCGACCTGCTCGCCCGGCTGGAGCAGGTCTTCGCCGCGTTCCCCGGTCCGGACGGCGCCGTCGACTGCGATCTCGTCGCCACCGCGGCCCTGCACCGCGCCGCCTGCGACTGGCTGATCGCCGGCCCGGAGGACGGGGCGCAAGAGGCACAGCAAGACGCCTCAGGGGACGTCCCGCAAGACGCCTCGCGAGATGCCCCTGAACAGGCTGCGGACGGCTCCCTGTCCTGCCTCGATGCCCTGTTCGACGACCTGGAGATGGCCGAGCCCGGCCTGATGCCGGGGCGGTTCGACGATTACGCGACCTTCTTCACATCGCTCGCCCGGGAGCGCCTGGTCGGCTGCTCGGGCGAGGCGCCGCATCCGCGCCTGCGCATCCTCGGCCTGCTGGAGGCGCGATTGCTGTCGGTGGACCGGGTGGTGCTCGGCGGGCTCGACGAGGGCGTCTGGCCGGTGCGGACCCTGACCGACGCGTTCCTCAACCGGCCGATGCGCGAGCGGGTCGGTCTAAACCCGCCCGAGCGGCGGATCGGCCAGATGGCGCACGACTTCGTGCAGGCGCTGGGCTGCCGCGACGCGGTGATCACCCGGGCGCTCAAGCGCGAGGGCTCGCCGACCGTGCCGTCGCGCCTGATCCAGCGCCTGCGTGCGCTGGCCGGCGACGCGCGCTGGGAGGCGGTGCTGGAGGCCGGCCGGCGCTTCACCGGCCTCGCGGCCCGCCTCGACGCGGCCCCACCCGAGAAGCGGCTGAAGCGCCCGGCGCCGAAGCCCGACCCGGCCCTGTTCCCGCGCTCGCTCAGCGTCACCGAGATCGAGACGCTGGTGCGCGACCCCTACAGCATCTTCGCCCGCCACGTGCTCGGGCTCGACCCCCTGGAGCCGCTGGCCGCGGTGCCGAGCGTGGCGACCCGCGGCTCCCTCGTGCACGACATCTTCTCGGAGTTCGCCAGCGCCCATCCACAGGGCCTGCCCGGGCAGCCGGAGGAGCGCCTGCTCGCCATCGCGGCCAACGCGTTCGGCGAGATCGCCGACACCTATCCGGAACTCTACGCCGAGTGGTGGCCGCGCTACGAGCGCATGGCCGCCGCCTACCTCGCCTGGGAGGCGCAGCGGCGGCCGGCTCTGCGCCGCATCCACCCGGAGGTATCCGGGCGCTGGGTGATCCCCATGGGCCGCGAGAGCTTCACCCTGCGGGCCCGGGCCGACCGGATCGAGCTGCGCCCGGACGGCACCGCCTGCATCGTCGACTACAAGACCGGCACGCCGCCCTCGGCCAAGATGATCTTTACCGGGTTCTCGCCGCAGCTCACCCTGGAGGCGGCGATGCTGATGCACGGCGCCTTCGACGGAGTGCCGCCGGTCAAGGCGACGCCGGACCTGCTCTACGTCCACGCCTCGGGCGGCCGGAAGCCGTTCGTCCCGATTCCTGTGAAGCCGCCCCGCGGCGAGGAGCGCAGCGTCGACGCGATCGTGGCCGAGCACGCCACCCGCCTGAAGGGCCTGGTCGCCCGGTTCATGACCGGCGAGGCGGCCTACACGGCCCGGCCCTACCCGCAATATGCCAGCCAGTACGGGGCGTACGACCACCTGGCCCGGGTGCCGGAATGGTCGCTTGGTGGGGAGGAGGGCGGGGAGTGAGCGGCGTACTTGCCGACCCCGATCTGTCCCACCCCCGGCCCCTCATCCTGAGGTGCCGGAGCGCAGCGTAGGCCTCGAAGGAGCCCTCCAGCCGGCCGCACGATCCCTGGAGGCCTCCTTCGAGGCGGCTGCGCCGCACCTCAGGATGAGGGGGTGGGTGAGAGGTGACGGGGCGGGGGAGGTGCTCCGTCCCCAAGTCTTAAAAGAACGCCTGCAGTCCCGTCTGGGCGCGGCCCAAAATCAACGCGTGGACGTCGTGGGTGCCCTCGTAGGTGTTCACCGTCTCGAGGTTCTGGGCGTGGCGCATCACGTGGTACTCGCCCATGATGCCGTTGCCGCCGTGCATGTCGCGGGCGGTGCGGGCGATGTCGAGGGCCTTGCCGCAATTGTTGCGCTTGATCAGCGAGATCATCTCGGGGGCCATCCGGCCCTCGTCCATCAGCCGCCCGACCCGCAGCGAGGCCTGCAGCCCGAGGGTGATCTCGGTCTGCATGTCGGCGAGCTTCTTCTGGACCAGTTGGGTCTGGGCGAGGGGACGCCCGAACTGCTTGCGCTCGAGGGTGTAGTTGCGCGCCCGGTGCCAGCAATCCTCCGCGGCGCCCATCGCCCCCCAGGAGATGCCGTAGCGCGCCCGGTTGAGGCAGCCGAACGGGCCCTTGAGCCCGGAGACGTTGGGGAGCAGCGCGTCCTCGCCGACCTCGACGCCCTCCATGACGATCTCGCCGGTGGTGGAGGCGCGCAGGGACAGCTTGCCCTTGAGGGTCGGGGCGGAGAGGCCCTTCATGCCCTTCTCGAGCAGGAAGCCGCGGATCGCGCCCTCATGCGCGTCGGACTTCGCCCAGACCACGAACACGTCCGCGAAGGGCGCGTTCGAGATCCACATCTTGGCGCCCGAGATCCGGTAGCCGCCGTCGATCTTCTCCGCCTTGGTCTTCATACCGGCGGGATCGGAGCCGGCATCGGGCTCGGTCAGGCCGAAGCAGCCGATCCATTCGCCCGAGGCGAGCTTGGGCAGGAATTTCTGGCGCTGCGCCTCCGAGC
Organism: Methylobacterium sp. WL1; assembly: GCF_008000895.1. NCBI lineage: Bacteria > Pseudomonadati > Pseudomonadota > Alphaproteobacteria > Hyphomicrobiales > Methylobacteriaceae > Methylobacterium > Methylobacterium sp. WL1. The sequence goes on from NZ_CP042823.1 coordinate 5,840,379, forward strand.
CGTAGGCGTGGATCGGGTACATCACCAGCGAGGATTGCACGCTCATCATCGAACGGTAGCCGGAATCCACCGCCTCGACCGCCCGCGCCACCAGCCCGTAGGCGACGTAGGAGGCGCCGGCGCAGCCGTATTCCTCCGGGAGCGTCACGCCGAGCAGGCCGAGTTCGCCCATCTTCCGGAACAGCCCGGGATCGGTCTTCTCCTCGGCGTAGGCCTCGACGATGCCGGGCAGGAGCTGCTCCTGCGCGAAGCTCTGAGCCACGTCGCGGATCGCCCGCTCGTCCTCGGTGAGCTGGTCGTCCAGCAGGAACGGGTCCTCCCAGACGAAGCGGGACGAGGCCGGGGCCGACGGTGAGGCGCTGCCCGGGGGGCGCATCGGAGCGTTCATGTGAATTCCTCGCCTACAGGGTGTGGCGGGCTTCGGCCCCGCGCTTGGCGTCAACCTAGACCCAGACGGCCTGCCGTCCAACGCACCCGGTGACGCTGGGCTCCGAGCGTCACGCCCTGCCGAGCAGCATCAGCCACAGGAGCGTCGTCAGCGGCGCCATCAGGGTTGAGACCAGCACGGAGGCCGCGACCATCCCGGTCTCGGTCCGGTAGCGGGCGGCCAGCAGGTAGGCGTTGATCCCCACCGGCATGGCGGCGAACAGGGTGGCGACGCCCGCGTAAGCCGTCGGCATCTTGAAGACGTGGAAGGCGAGCACCCACACGGCCAGCGGGTGCAGCAGGTTCTTCAGGCCCGCGATCACCAGCGCACCCTTGAGGTCGAACAGCACCCGGTAGCGCTTGAGCCCCGCGCCGAGCGCCACCAGCGCGCAGGTCGAGGCGGTGCCCGCGAAGGCGTCGATCAGGGCCTTGGGGATCCCGGCCGGGGTGATTCCGAGGCCCTTCATGGCCATGCCCACGAGGAGCGCCACGAAGATCGGGTTCTTGAGCAGGACCAAGCCCAGGCCGCGGATCCGCGCCAGGACCGGCAGGCCGGAATCGGACTCGATCAGGAAGGTGGCGCAGCCCATCATCAGCGGCAGGTGGACGGCGAGCAGCATGAACAGCGGGAAGGCGCCGTCCTCGCCGTAGGCCTGGAGGATCATCGGCACGCCGACGAACACGGTGTTCGACTGGCTGGCCGCGAAGCCGTGCAGGATCGCGCCGCGCCTTTCGATCCCGGCGCGCCGCCGGGCGATCAGCGTGCCGACGAACCAGGACACGCCCGCCCCGCCGAAATAGGCGGCCCAGTAGGTCCAGGCGATCTCGCCGGTCATCCCCGGCCGGGTCAGCGTGGCGATGATCAGGGCCGGCACCGCCACCGCGAACACGTATTCCGACAGGCCGTCGCTCACCTTGTCGGAGAGCAGGCCTGTCAGCGCCGCGCCCCAGCCGATCAGGACGATCCCGAAGATCGGGGCGATGATGGCGAGGGCGTTCACGGATCGGGTCGGGGCTGCGCGCGGGGGGAGCTCGCGCATAGCATGACGAGGCTGGCTTTTGTGCCCCCGGGTGCGCGCCGGGGGCGTGTATAGGGCCTACTTGTTCTCCAGGACCTCGATCGGGTTGGTGCGCTGGCTGGCGGGCGGCTCCTTGGTCAGCTTGGCCCCGCCCTCCCGCTGCCCCTTGACGTCCCTGGGCGCGCCGGGGCCGCCGGTGGCCGTGCCGCCCTGGCCGGACTGGGTCGGAACCGAGCCGGAGGCCAGCTCCAGGCAGGTCACCATCTCGACGTAGGACGGGTAGCCCCCGGCCTTGAACTGGTTCTCGCACTGGCGCTTGGCGGCAGGGCTGTAGCTTCCCCAGTGATCCTGGGCCTGGCGCTTGGCCTCCCGCTCGGACCGGAGGCAGCCATCGTAGTTGGCCTGGTCGCTGATCGAGGTGTTGGCGACCTGCGCCGACTTGCAGGTCGATTCCACGTCGAGATTCGGCACCGTGTCGGCCCGGGCGGATCCGGATGCGAGGGACAGGGCGAGGAGCGCGAGCGCTCCGGGGATGCAGGCGCGGGATTTGGCGGTCCGGGGGGGCATCATGGACGTGAGACTCGCGGTCGAGAGCAGTATGCGGCGGCACAACGCGCAGGACCGGCCTTCGGCACCACGCACCCGCCGATCAATCGCCGTGCGCGCCGCGCAGGGCCTGGTCGAGGTCGCCGAACAGGTCCTGCGTATCCTCGATCCCGGTAGACAGGCGCAGGAGGTCCGGCGGGCAGGGGCTCCCAAGTCCCTCCACCGAGGCGCGGTGCTCGATCAGGCTCTCGACGCCGCCGAGCGAGGTCGCGCGCTTCCACAGCCGCACCCGTGCCGCGGTCGCGATCGCGCCGGCCTCGCCGCCCGCCACCCGGATCGACAGCATGAAGCCGAAGCCGTCCTGCATCTGCCGGCGCGCCACCGCGTGCCCGGGATCGTCGGGCAGGCCCGGATACAGGACGTGGCTCACATGCGGATGCAGGCGCAGGCGCTCGGCGAGCCGCAGGGCGCCGGCCGATTGCGCCGCGGCCCGGAGGTGCAGGGTCCGGAGCGAGCGCATCAGCAGGTAGGCCTCGAAGGGCCCGAGGATCCCGCCGCTGCCGGCGCGGATGCCCCGGATCCGCTCCCAGAACGCGTCCGCCTGCGCGCCGGCGAGCACGCCCGCCACCACGTCGGAATGCCCGTTCAGGATCTTGGTGCCGGAATGCATCACGATGTCGGCGCCCAGGTCGAGCGGGCGGGTGTGGACCGGCGAGGCGGCGGTGGAATCGACCGCGAGTCGCGCTCCGGCGGCGTGGGCGATCTCGGCGGCGGCCGCGATGTCGGTCACCGTCCAGAGCGGGTTGCCGGGGGTCTCGATCCAGACGAGCTTGGTCCGGCCGGGCTCGATCGCGGCGCGCAGGGCCTCCAGGTCGTCGGTGTCTACGAAGGTCAGGGTCAGGCCGCGGCGGGGCGCCTCCTCGCGCAGCCAGCGCTTGAGCGCCCAGTACATGACGGTGCCGGCGACGACGTGATCCCCTGGTTCCAGAGCGCCGAACACGGCGGTCGCCGCCGCCATGCCGGAGCCGAACAGCAGGGCGCCGGCCCGCGCATTCTCCAGCATCGCCAGGACGGCCTCGGCCTCGCGCACGGTGGCGTTGTCGGGCCGGGCGTAGCAGTAGCCCGAGCTGTAGCCGTTGTCGGGATCGCGGATGAACGTGGTGGAGAGGTGCAGCGGCATCACCACCGCGCGGGTCTCTGGCTCGATCCGGCCCATGGCCTGCGCGGCGAGGCTGCGGCGGGAGAAGCCCGCCGGCGTGCCGGTGCCGGTATCCGTATCCCCTTGCGGCGCGTTAGGCTCTGACATCTGGTGATTCCGGCGGATGGAACCGGGCGCGTGCCACGGCGCATGCGTCCCTGCAACCTGTGCAATCTGGATTATGCCGCATCCCGGGAGCCGGCAGGCGCGTGGCGGGATGCGGCTTCCACGGAGAACGAACGACGATGCGGGCCGCGACACAAGTTCCCGAGGCTTCGGCCCTGCCGCGCTGGCTGCGGCTGGCCGCCGCGATCGTGCCGGTGGTGATCACCGCCGCGATCGGCTCGGTGGCGACCCAGGCGGAGATCCCGGGCTGGTACGCGAGCCTGAACAAGCCGTCCTTCAACCCGCCGAACTGGCTTTTCCCCGTGGCCTGGACGGTGCTCTACACGATGATCGCCGTCTCGCTGTGGCGGCTGCTCGGCGCGATGCCCCGCACCGGGCCGAGCCGCGAGGGTTGGTGGCTCGCGCTTGCCGCCTTCCTGGTCCAACTCGTGCTGAACGCCGCCTGGACACCGGTGTTCTTCACCGCCCACGCGATCGGCTCGGGGCTGATCGTGGTGGCGATGCTGCTGGTGATGGTGCTGTGGACGATCCGGCTGACCTGGCGGTTCGACCGGGCGGCGGCCTGGCTGCTCGTGCCCTACGCCGCCTGGGTCGCCTTCGCGACGCTGCTCAACGCCGCGATCCTGCGGTTGAATTGACGGGGCTCAAGCCCCGGCATGCTCCTCCGATTCCTCTCCCGCCGGCCTGCCGTCGTCGCGGGCGCGGTGGAGCATGAAGATCGCCAGCACCATCGTGAGGATCAGCCCGGCCAGCACGCCGAGCTCGATCATCGAGGCGTTGAACAGTGCCTGCTTCTCCGGGGACCAGTCCTTGGCGTGCGTGATCTCCGAGGATTGCAGGGTGATCACCAGCACCCGTCGGATCGAGGCGATCAGGCCGACGATCAGGAACGGCTCGCAGGTCAGCTTGCCGGACCGCATGGAGACCCGCACGGTGTGCAGGATCTCGATCAGCATCAGCAGGAACAGCAGCCGGTCGATGACCTCCAGGATCTGCGTGGCGCCTCCGAGGGAGCGCAGCGCCTCCCAGGTCAACCCGGTGGCCTCGATCAGCGCGACCAGGGCGGTGACCGCCAGGAGCAGGCCGAGCGCCGCGTAGATCGCGTGCTCGGTGTGGAGGAAGATCCCGCTGGCGATCCGCGTCAGGCGCCCTTGCTGTTCGTCGTCCGTGTCGGCCATCGCGCAACGTCCCCCCGGTGAAACCGTGACGGCTGTCGCGGCCCCGGGGCCGCGCGCACGTCGTTCACCGAGTCAGAGCATCAATCCGCGAGCCGGTCACCCCCGTCCGGGACGGTGCTTTAGTGGAAGAACGGCAGCGCGTGCGGCGCCAGGTAGCCGAAGCCGAGCAGCGCCGCCCCGGCCAGTCCCAGAAAACCGCCCGCGAAGACCAGGATGGCGATGCCGGTGATCACCTCGGCCGAGGCGAGCACGATGCCGATCTGGAAGGCCGCGGAGGCCAGTTCATAATGGTGGTAGCGCAGCAGCGACAGGTCGCGCCGCTCCTCGGAGGCGCGGGCCTTCGCGGTCAGCTCCTTGCGGCCCTCGCCGGTGGCGGGCTCCGATTCCCAGCGCGCCAGGGTCTTGGCCCATTCGGCGCGCTTGGCCGCGATGGCGTCCTGGTTCGGGCCGGGCGGCACCAGCGCGATCGCCTCGTCGGCGGTCTTCAGCACCGTTGAGCGGATCGTGCGCGCCTGGAAGTAGGCCCATTGGTTGGCCGCCTCGACATTCGAGCCGATCGAATCCGTCTGCGCCGCCTTGCCCAGGGTCTCGCTGAAGGCGAGGAACAAAGCCAGGATCGAGATCAGCAGCGCAACGCGCTTGTTCGAACCCTCGATCGACCCGTGACCACCCGACATCGCTTCCCGTTTCCCCGTTGATTCGTCGGGCGCGACTCACACCCATCCGGGCCCCGCGCGCAATGCCGCGGCGCCCGCCCGCTGCTTATTCGGCCGCGATCCGCGGCGGCAGCGCCCGGCCGTCATTGGCCGGATGCCGCGCCTCGTCGTAGCCCGGCTCGTCCTGCGGGTCGTCCCGCTCGCCGACGAAGCGGCCGAACAGCCGCCCGAGCAGGCGCGAGAGGTCGTCCATCAGCACGAAGATCGCCGGCACGAACACCAGCGACAGCACGGTCGAGACGATCAAGCCGCCGATCACTGCCACCGCCATTGGGGCGCGGAACTCGCCGCCGATGCCGAACGCCATCGCTGAGGGCACCATGCCGGCGGCCATCGCGATGGTGGTCATCACGATCGGCCGGGCGCGCTTGCGGCCGGCATCGACGATCGCGGTGGTGCGGTCGACCCCGGCATGGATCTGCTCGACCGCGAAATCGACCAGCATGATCGCGTTCTTGGTCACCACGCCCATGAGCATCAGGATGCCGATCACCACCGGCATCGAGATCGGCATGTGGCAGATCAGCAGCGCCAGGATCGCGCCGCCGATGGAGAGCGGCAGCGAGAACAGGATGGTGAGCGGCTGCAGGAAGTTGCCGAACAGCAGGATCAGCACGCCGAACACCATCATCAGGCCGGCGCCCATGGCCAGCGCGAAGCCCTCGAACACCTCGCCCATCACCTCGGCGTCGCCGGTCTGGCTGATCGTGACCCCGGGCGGCAGGTTCTTGGCGGTGGGCAGGTTCATCACCTGCTTGATCAGCTCGGCCAGCGCGTCGGTGCCCTGCATGTCGCCCTCGATGGCCACGCGCACGGAGCGGTCGTAGCGGTCGATCCCGGTGGGGCCCTGGCCGAGGCTGATATCGGCCACCGTCGCCAGCGGGACGGCGGCGCCGCCCTTCACCGGAACCTTCAGGGTCTCGAGCTCGGACAGCCGGCCGCGCAGGCTCTCCGGCAGCTGCACCCGGATCGGCACCTGCCTGTCGGTGGCGTTGAACTTGGCGAGGTTCATGCCGATGTCGCCGATCGTCCCGACCCGGACGGTCTCCGCGATGGTGTCGGTGGAGACGCCGAGATCGGCCGCGACGCCGGCCTTCGGGCGGATGCGGATCTCGGTCCGGTCCAGCGGGGCCGTCGACATCACGTTGACGAGGTGCGGGATCTGGGCCGCCTCGCGCTGGAGCTTGGCCGCGACATCGGCCACCACGGCCTTGTCGGGCCCGGCGATGATCAGCGCCATGTCGCGCTGGCCGCTCTCGCGCAGGGCCCAGAACCGGATGTCGGGCTCCTCGCGCAGGATCGCGGCGATCTCCGCGTCGACCTGCTTCTGCGTGCGGTGACGGGTGTTCTTCGGCGTGAGGTTGATGGTCAGCGTCGCGAGCCGGACCTCCTTCTTGCCGGGCAATTGCCGGCCGCCGTCCACGAACACGCTCTTGACCTCGGGCAGCGCCCGGATCTTCTGCTCGATCGCGTCGCTGAGCTTCACCGTGTCGGGCAGCCGGGCGCCCGGGGGCAGTTCCAGCACGAACAGCGTGCGCGCCTGGTCCTCCGCGGGCAGGAAGCCCGCCGGGAGCAGGCCCGTGGAGGCGATCGAACCGGCAAAGCACGCGATGCCGAGGATCAGCGTGATGAACTTGTGCCGCACCGACCAGGCCACCAGCCGGGTGTAGCCACGCATCACGATCCCGTCCGTCGTGTGGTCGGGGCCGTGGTCGCGCAGGAAGTAGGCGGCGAGCAGCGGCGTGATCAGCCGCGCCACCAGCAGCGACATGAACACGGCGGCCGCGATGGTCAGGCCGAACTGCTTGAAGTACTGGCCCGCGATGCCGCCCATGAACGAGACCGGCGAGAAGATCGCGATGATCGTCGCCGTGATCGCGATGACCGCCAGCCCGATCTCGTCGGCGGCCTCGAGCGAGGCGCGGTAGGGCGATTTCCCCATCCGCATGTGCCGGACGATGTTCTCGATCTCCACGATCGCGTCGTCCACCAGGATGCCGGTGACCAGCGTGATCGCCAGCAGGCTCACGGCGTTGAGCGAGAAGCCGAGCGTGCTCATCACCCAGAAGGTCGGCAGCACCGAGAGCGGCAGCGCCACCGCGGCGATCAGCGTGGCGCGCCAGTCGCGCAGGAACAGCAGCACCACGATGACCGCGAGCGCTGCACCCTCGATCAGGCCCATCATGGCCGAGTGGTAGTTGCCGATGGTGTTGACGACGCTGGTGTCGATCAGGTCGAACCGCACGTCCGGGTTGGCCGCGTGGAGCGCCGCGATCTTCTTGGCGACCCCGACCGAGACGTCGGCGTCGCTGGCGCCGCTGGCCCGGGAGACCGCGAAGGCCACCACCGGCTCGCCGTTGAAGCGCGCGAAGGTGCGCGGCTCCTCGGCGGTGTCCGACAGGGTCGCCAGCTCGTCGAGCCGGACCTTGCGGTTGCCCGGCACCACGATCGAGGTCTTGGCCAGGGTGTCGAGGCTCGCCGAGGCCGCGAGCGCGCGGATTGACTGCTCCTGCCCGCCGACCTCGCCGCGCCCGCCCGCCATGTCGGCGGAGGTCAGGCGCAGCTGCCGGTTCACGTCCGCCGCGGTGATGCCGAGCGCCAGCAGCCGGTCGGGCTTCAGGGTGACGCGGATCTCCCGGGCGACGCCGCCCAGGCGCTCGACCCCGCCGACGCCCTTCACGCTCTGCAGGCCCCGGGCGACCACGTCGTCCACGAACCACGACAGGTCCTCGGGCGTCATCGCGGGCGCGGAGGCGCCGTAGATCATGATCGGAAGGCCGGCGATCTCGACCCGGGAGACGATCGGCTCGTCGATGGTCCGCGGCAGGTTCTGGCGGATCTTGCTGAGCGCGTCCTTGACGTCGTTGGTCGCGCGATCCTGGTTCACCTCCAGGCGGAACTCGATCGTCGTGGTCGAGATGCCCTCGGTGATGGTCGACAGGATGTGCTTGACGCCTTTCACCCCGGCGACGGAATCCTCGACCCACTTGGTGACCTGGGTCTGAAGCTCGGCCGGCGCCGCGCCGGACTGGGTGATCGTCACCGAGACGATCGGGATGTCGATGTTCGGGAACCGGGTGATCGGCAGGGCGCGGAAGCTGACCAGCCCTAAGATCATCAGGACCAGGAACAGCACCACCGAGGGCAGCGGCTTCCGGATCGCCCAGGCGGAGACGTTGAGGCGCATGTCTCTGGTCCTACCGCGGGGCCGCGTCGGCCATCGGGGCGCTCATGGGTGTGTTCGCGGGCGCGCTCATGGGTGTGCTCGCGGACGTGCTCCCTGACGTGTTCTTGGACGCGGAGACCGCTCGCACCCGGTCGCCGTCGCGCAGGAAGCTGCCGGCCCGAGCCACGACGCTCTCGCCGGCCGCGACGCCCGACCGGATCTCGGTGAAGCCCTCGGACGTCAGGCCGGAGGTGACGGCGCGCGCCTCGACCCGCCCGTCCTTGGCGACCAGCACGCTGGCGCTGCCGTCCGCCGCGTAGAGCAGGCTGGAGACCGGGACCGCGAGACCTTCCCGGCGCGCCACCTCCACGTTGCCGCGGGCGAAGGCGCCGATGCGCAGGGCCGGATCGTCGGAGAGGCGGATGCGGACCTTGCCGAGCCGCGTCGCCCGGTCGACCTCCGGGTAGACCCGGCGGACCTTGCCGCGCAGCTGGCGGCCGTCGTCGAGATCGAGGCTCGCCGGATCGCCGACCTTGATGCGGGCGAGCGAGGTCTCGGGCACCTCGCCCTCCAGCTCGATCTCGCCGCGGGCGATGAGGCGGAACAGCGGCTCCCCGGCCGCCGTGACCGAAGCGCCGACCCGGGCGGTGCGGCGGTTGACGATGCCGGCCCCTCGGGGCGCGGATGTCGGTGCGGGCGCGGCGCAGGGCGATTTCGGATCCGGCCGCCCGCGCGGTGGCGAGGTCGGCCTGGGCCGATTGCAGGCCACCCTTGGCGGCGGCCAGGCGGCCCACGGCCCCCTGCGCGGCCGAGACGCGCTGCTCCAGAACGGCCGCGGTGGCATTGCCGGTCTTGGCCAGCGACTGGGCGCGCTCCAGCGCCTGCTTGGCCTCGACGTTGGCGGCCTCGGCCTGGACGATCTGGCTCTGGGCCTGGACGATGGCCGCCTCGGCCCGGGCGACCGCGGCGACGTTCGAAGCCTCCTGGGTGACGATCATCTCCTGGGACAGCCGCGCGAGCACCTGGCCCTTGGTGACGCGATCCCCTTCCTCGACCAGCAATTCGGTGATGCGCAGGCCCTCGACCTCCGGGGCGACCAGGATCTCGTCCCGGGGGACCAGCGTTCCGGTGACGACGGCGCGCTCCACGATCTCGCGGCGCTGGGCCGGGACGACCGTGACCGCGGGGGCGATGGCGGAGGCGTCGGGGACCGCGGCCGTCTCGACGGCGCGGGCCGGCAATGCTGCCAGGATCAGGAGCCCGCACAGGACGCTGAGGCGGTACGTGCGCCCGGACATGATCGGCAAAACGGAAGCCTCGCTGGCGGGATTGTACGGGTGTTGCCCCTCCGTCGCTGCGCAGATCGGCGTTTTCATGGCGCGGGCACTCTCTATCGAGCCAGCATAGCGGCTTCGTACAAGTCCGTCCCCGGAGCCCGGAGCCGCAGGTGGGGTGTAGATGAAAACAGCGGTGTTTGACCGCCTCCGACCTGCAACCGTCGCCGGACTGGGCCGTTATTCGTGAAATGGTCTTGGTGAGACCGGGGAGGATTCGATGAGCATCTTTCAGATCAAGCAGACGAAGAGCGGCGCCGTCGTCTGGACCGGTGCGGCCGATGACGCGCAGACGGCACTCGACGCCATGGCCCGCGAGGCCGGATACCGCGACTTCTCGGCCCTCCCGGAGACGATCCGCGACACCGGACTCGAGGCCGCGAAGCTGGACCTGATTTCTTAAGACAGTCTTCACCAGCGTGAAGCGAGCAACCGGCGCGCGTCCTCAGCGACGGGCGCCTTTTTTCTGTCCGCTCGGCGCGCATCCTTCCCGGTTGTGACAGGCGCTGGCCCCGCGCCCTCCGATCACCCCGTCATTCGGAAGGCGCGGAGCGGAGCCCGGCATTCAGAACCGCAGGTCGCCCAGGCTCTCGCGCCGTCGGCCGCTCTGGTTTCCGGTCAGGCGCGCCCGGTCTGCCGGATCAGCGCCTCGATCGTGGCCGCGCAATCCTGGATCGCGCTCGGCCGGTACAGGCCGCCGATGATCGATGGGTCGAGGGCGAGGCCGGCGCGGATGAGGCCGGGCCACGCCTCGGCGGACGGCCAGCCACGATGGACGATGGCGGCGCCGAGCATCTGCAGCGCCTCGGCCTTCTCGGTCTGCTCGCCGTAGGCGCGCTCCTCCGGCAGGCAGAGGAAGCGCTTGGCCTGTCCGGCGGCCAGCGCCACCAGCCCGTCGCCGCCGCCCCCGACCAGCAGGGCCGCCCGGGCGACCCGGGCCTCGACGTCGCCGACCCAGCCGTGCAGGTGCAGGTTGCTCGGGAGGTCGCCGGATCCCGTGACGGGGCCGAGAACGTGCCAGGGCCGGTCGGGGACGGCACGGGCCGCCGCGGCGAGGTCCGCCAATCGCCCCCGCGCCGCCGCGGCCGAACACCACCAAGATGTCGTCGCCCGCCTCCGCGGCCGCCTGCGCGGGCGCTGCCAGGAACCCGGCATAGTGCGTCTTGGCGCGGACCCAGTCCGGCACGCCGGCCCCGTCCAGGGCCTCTGGGAAGGGGGCGAGCAGGCGCGTGGCGCTGCGGAAGGCTTCCAGGTGCGGCCGGTCGGTTCGGGTGCCGGCGAGGCGCACCACCAGGGTCGGCACCGACAGAAGGCGCGCCAGCAGGGCGACCTCGACCGAGACGTCGACCACGATCAGGGCCGGGTCGGTCCTGGCGGCCCAGTCTGCGATGCGGGCCATCCGGGTCCGCACGCCGGGATGGTTCAGGGGTGCGTAGTGGAACGCTTCCGGCCGCCCGGCCTCGCCGTCCCGCCCGTCGAAGTCCGAGCCACTCAAATCCGAGTCGCCCAATTCCGAGCCGCCGATATCCGGGCGGCCAAGCGGGCGGTCGTCGGGCAGGTCGAGCACGTCGAGGCCCGGTCTCGCGATCGCGCCCGCGTCGAACGCGGCGAGGGTACCGATCAGCGTGCAGGGCCGCGGCAGGGCGGCCGCGACCGCGCGGGCGCGCTGGAGATGCCCGGCCCCCTGATGATGGACATACCAGCCGATCCCGCTCGTCACGCGGCGTCCCGCAGCGACAGGGCGAGGGCGTCGAGGTCGGCGAGGGCCCGGTCGAGGGGGCATGTCCGGGCCGGTGGCGAACGCGATTCGAGGATGGGGTCGGCCCGCTCCACGAAGGCGATGTCGTTGGGACAATCGCCCAGGGCGGCCAGCTCCGCAGCGCCGAGCCCGAGCCGCGCGCAGGCTCCGCCCGGGCCGGTCCGGCGAGGTGGAACGCCCGCCGCAGCGGCGTTCCGGCGCAGGACCAGGGCCCGCCAATGGGCGGCCTCCGGCAGCAGATACGGCTCTCCGTCGAGGACGCGGGCGCGGCGCGCCATCTCGGTGGCCATGCCGCCCGAGACCCGGCCGGTGTGGCGGGACGAGACCATCACGCGCACGTCCGGGCAAGTGGCGCAGCCGGGCGCCGCGCGCCCGCAGCAGCCCGACGAGGGCGTTATCCTCCCGTGGGCAGGGCGGCAGGCCGCCGACCGCCCGATACAGCGCCACCGGGACGGCGAGGCTGGCACCGGTATGGTCGCCGTGGCGCGGCGCCGGGTCATGCGGCGGCGGATCGAGGAGGTCTTCCAGGCGCCGGACGCCCGCCCAGTAGCGCTCGATCCGGGCGTGCAACTCGGCAAGCCGCGGGTCGGCGGCGCCGTCGTCGTCGATCACCAGGCGGCCGCCGACCACGTCCGAGCGCGCAGGGCTGCCACGTTCGCCGCCACCCAGTCGGCCGGCAGGCGCGCGTCGGCGTCGGTGGTGAACAGGATCCCGTCCGGGCCGGTCTCGGCGTCGAGCCAGTCGGCCCCGGCATCCAGCGCCATGCGCCGGGCGGTGCCGACATGGGCTTGCGGGCCTTGCAGCGCCACGTCGATCACCCGCAGCGTCAGCCCCGCGAGCGCGCCGGATCCTTCCAGGGCCCGGATCGCCGCCACCGTGCCGTCGGTGCAGTTGTTGGCGAGAACCACCACCCGCAGCGGCGCGCGGTCGGAAAAGCCCTCTTGCCGGGCCAGGGAGGCGAGCAGGCGCGGCAGCCGCTCCGCCTCGTTGCGGGCGGGGATGCACACGACCCAGGGCCTGGCGATCGGGGTGGCGGTTGCGCGGGTCATGATAGCTAGTCTTCCCAACCTCATCCGCGCGCTAGACGCAGTGTTTCTGCCGTCCCCGGCACGCGTATGGGCGTCACGGGTCTGTGGCGCCGGCCGAGGCGCGGGTCGGCTCTCCCGTCCGGGCTCTGATGCTGACCCATCTGGTCTTGGATCGCCTCCAGCTGGACAGGAGATCCACGGCAGACCTGATCCCCGCCCTTCCTCCCCCCTTTGCGGGGGAGGGTGGCCCCTGCGTCAGCAGGGGTCGGGAGAGGGGAGCGACGCTTCCGAAAAGGTCGCGGACGCCTGATCCATCCTGCATCGTCGCGCTGCCCTCTCCCGACCTGGCCTGACGGCCGGCCCCCTCCCCACAGAGGGGGGGAGGGAGAGCGCGGCGGGCGATGGCGCCTACATCCGGAAGACGGCGTGTGAACATCCCGGCCCGCTCTGCCAGGCAGGCCCCACTGGTCTTGGTTACGCCCGCCCGCCGGCCACCCGCAGCGTCGGCTGCGCCCGCTCGGCGCAGCGCGCCATCACGGCATCGTAGCTCTCGAGATAGCGCTCGGTCATGGCGGCGGCGTCGTAGAGGGCCTCGGCCCGGTCGCGGCAGGCCCGGCGCGACAGGCCAGCCGCATCGCGGATCGCCACGGCGAGGTCCTGTGAATCGTCCGGCCGGGCGAGGCAGCCGCACTGGGCGTCGAGGATGTCGGGCATCGCGCCCCGGCGGAAGGCGGCCACCGGCGTGCCGCAGGCGAGCGCCTCGGCGACCACGAGGCCGAACGGCTCCTCCCAGCGCGGCGACACGATCGCCACCCGGGCGCGGCCGAGATGGTGCGCGAGGTCCCGGTGCGAGAGGTGCCCGAGATGGGTCAGGTCCGGCCCGAGCCGCGGGGCGATCTCGGCCGCCCAGTAGCCGGGATTGAGCTTGGGGCCCGCGAAGGTCAGCGGCAGCCCGGCCGCCCGGGCGGCGTCGATGGCCAGGTGCAGCCCCTTCTCGGGCACGATCCGGCCCGACCAGAACGCGAAGGGCGGAGCGTCGGGAGTCTCGGAATACGCGAAGGTCGAGAGGTCGACGCCGTTGTCGACCACCTGCGCGCCGGGCACGAGCGATTGCCATTCCTGGGCGAGCGACGGCGACACGGCCAGGAAGGCCATGTCGGGGTCGGCCTGCACCACCCCGGCGACCAGGGCGTCGAAGGGCGGCGTGTGCAGCACCGTGACCCAGGGCAGCCCGAGCCGGGCGCTCATCTGCAGGGGCAGGGCGTGCAGCGCGTTGTTGTGCACGATATCGAACCCGCCGGCCGCGACCAGCTCCATCATCCGCCGGTAGGCGTCGTACTCGGCCTCGTCGATCGCCTCCTCGCGGTCCGGATCCGCCAGGGCGTCGCCGGTCGGGTCGCACAGCATCACCGGATCGAGCGCCGGGTCCGAGCCGCGGCTGGCGAACAGCGTCACGTCGTGTCCGTGCCGCTTCAGCGCGACGGTGAGAAGATGCGTGTGCATCTCCAGTCCGCCGGCGTAGGGCTGGCCAATCGGGTACTTCAGATGTGCCAGGACAGCGATCTTCACGCGCGCACCGAATCCGGTTGTGTGGGGATCTTTGCCGGCCGCAGCGGAGCGAGAGGAAAATCGTCCGCAACCAGCCTGGCGGGTATCATGCCCATCGTTTCTTCATCAAGCGTTGCGTCATCGGCGCCGGGAGCGACGACGGACGCGGCGCGTTCCCACATCCGTAAGGGCTGCGTTCTGAACCGATGATGATCGAGACGACGGGTCGACCATTCAGCCGGGTGCGCCACCCCGCCTGGGTCCGCCTGACCCACTGGACCGGCGCCGCCGCGACCCTGTCCCTGATGGTCAGCGGCACCGCGATCCTTTTGGCCCTGCCGAAGCTGTTCTGGGGCGAGACCGGGGCCAACGACGCGCCGGCCTGGATCACCCTGCCGCTGCCGGTGAACCTCGAGCAGACCGGCTGGGCGCGCAACCTGCACTTCCTGTCCGCCTGGATCTTCGTCCTCAACGGGGCCGCCTACCTGGCCCTGGCGCTGCTGCGCGGGCACCTGCGCCGGCGCCTGCTGCCGGAGCCGGCCGAGATCCGGCCGCGGGCGCTCGCGGGCGAGATCCGGTCGCACCTGCGCCTGCGCGCCGGGGCGCCGCAGACCGGCCGCTACAACGCGCTCCAGAAGCTCGCCTACCTCGCCGTCCTGCTGGTGCTGGCGCCGCTGATGCTGCTCACCGGCCTGACCATGTCCCCGGGCGTCACCGCGGCCTGGCCCGAGCTGTTCGCGCTGTTCGGCGGCCGGCAGTCGGCGCGGACGATCCACTTCCTGGCGGCCTTCGCGATGGTCGCGTTCCTCGCCATCCACATCTGGCAGGTGCTGGCGAACCGGCCTCTGGACCTCATGCGCGGCATGATCGCCGGGCGTGCCGGCAAGGCGGAGGAGAACCCATGAGCGCGCTGACCCGTCGCCGCCTGATCGTCGGGACCGCCGGCATCGGCGCGGCCGGCCTCGTCGGCGGCTGCGAGCCCGGCACTCCGAAGCTGCGCCCGAACCCCTACGGCCTGAGCGACTGGCTGACCTTCGCCGGGCAGCGCCTGCTGCTGGCGCGCCAGCCGCTCGCCCGGGAGTTCGGCCCCGAGGCGATCTCGGCCGTGTTCCCGACCATCAACACCACCGACCCGGACGACCCGGCCTATCGCCGCTCGAAGGCGCAGGGCTTCTCGGACTGGCGCCTGCCGGTCACGGGCCTCGTCGCGCGGCCGGGCGCGTTCTCCCTGGCCGAGCTGAAGGCGATGCCGGCGCGCACGCAGATCACGCTGCATTCCTGCGAGCAGGGCTGGTCGGCGATCGGCCAGTGGACCGGCGTCCCGCTCGCGCAGGTGCTCGCCGCCGCCGGGATGCGCCCCGAGGCGCGCTACGTGGTGATGCGCAGCGTCGACGGCTGGTGGGACAGCTACGACCTGTTCGACGCCCTGCACCCGCAGACGATCCTGGCCTATGGCATGAACGGCGCCGACCTGCCGGTGGCCCACGGGGCCCCGGTTCGCCTCCGGGTCGAGCGCCAGCTCGGCTACAAGTCCTTGAAATACCTCACCAGCATCGAGGCTGTGGACCGCGTCGACGGCATCGGCCACGGGCGCGGCAGCATGGTCGCGGGCCTCGGGTTCAGCTGGTACGCTGGCATCTGAGCCGTCCGTCGCGTGGCGGGCAAGGGGACGGGGGCCTGGCGGCGATGGATCTCACGATCGGTCTGAGCACGTTCGCGCTCGGCGCGGCGGCGCTGGCGGTGGTCACGCTGGCGGCCGGCGTGAAGATGATCCCGCAGGGCCACGTCTTCACGGTCGAGCGGTTCGGCCGCTACAGCCGCACCCTCGAATCGGGCCTCGGCCTGATCATCCCGTTCGTCGAGCGCGTCGGCCGGCGGGTGAACGTGATGGAGCAGGTGGTCGACGTCCCGAGCCAGCAGGCCTTCACCCGCGACAATGCCGGCGTCACGATCGACGCGGTGGTGTTCTACCAGGTGCTCGACGCGGCCCGGGCCTCCTACGAGGTCTCGAACCTCGACCTCGCCATGACCACCCTGACCATGACCAACATCCGCACCGTGGTCGGCTCGATGGATCTCGACCAGTTGCTCGCCCACCGGGACGAGATCAACGAGCGCCTGCTGCGGGTGCTGGACGCGGCGGCCGCGCCCTGGGGCGTCAAGATCAACCGCATCGAGATCAAGGACATCGTGCCGCCGGCCGACCTCGCCGGCGCCATGGCCCGGCAGATGAAAGCCGAGCGCGAGAAGCGCGCCTCGATCCTGGAGGCGGAGGGGCAGCGCGCCGCCGAGATCCTGCGGGCCGAGGGGCGCAAGCAATCGGCGATCCTGGAGGCGGAGGGCCGCCGCGAGGCCGCGTTCCGCGACGCCGAGGCGCGCGAGCGCTCCGCCGAGGCCGAGGCGGCGGCGACCGGGATGCTCAGCCGGGCGATCGCCGAGGGCGACATCGCGGCGGCGAACTTTCTGGTGGCGGAGAAATACGTGGACGCGGTGCGGGCGCTGGCCACCGCGCCGAACCAGCGCGTGGTCGTGGTGCCGATCGAGGCGGCGGCGCTCGCGGGCACGCTGGGCGGCATCGGCGAGCTCACCCGCGCGGTCTTCGGCGAGGCTGCTGCCCCGCCCCGGCGCGCCGGCTCGCCGCCCAACGTGTCGGCCCCGCGGGCCGGAACCCCATGACCGACGGCTTCGGGATCCTGGCAGCCCTCGGGCCGGCCTGGAGCTGGGTGATCGGCGGCCTCGTCCTGGCGGGCGCCGAGATCGTGGCGCCGGGGGTATTCCTGATCTGGTTCGGCCTCGCAGCCGTGGCGACCGGCCTCGCCACGGCGCTGATCCCGATGCCTTGGCAGGGCCAGACCCTGCTGTTCGCGGCCACGGCCGTCCTCCTGGTCGGCCTCGCCACGCGCCTGCACCGCCGCACGGGCCCCGGCGACGCCCTCAACCGCGCCGACCGCGGCCTGATCGGCCGCGAGGGCGTGCTCGCCGAGCCGATCCTCCAGGGCGCCGGCCGCATCCGCTTCGACGACACGCTGTGGCGGATCGAGGGACCGGATCTACCGGCGGGCGCACGGGTACGGGTGGCCGGGCTGACCGGGACGGTGCTGCGGGTCGAGGCGGCTTGAGGGACGGATAGGACGGTACCCCGCGTTTGCGGGTGGCGGAAGCGAACGCCGTCCCGCGCTCCGGGCGCATCGCATCGCATCGCTATCGCGGCCGCCCGACGCATGGCGCAGGTCTCGGGAGAGCACCCGGACGATTGGTGCGGCCAGGACGTTCCGGCTCCGGACGGCGCCGCGCACGTCCCGCCTCGGCTTGCGGGCACGCGTTGCGGAGCGTGGGCCGGCTCCAGGGACGGAGCGGCAGGGTCGGCCGCCATGCCTGACCACGCGTGAAAGCCGACGTGATCGCGCTGCGACACGGCCGCGCCGGTCAGATCAGGTCAAACCCGCTCCACCGAACGCGCACACCAAACATCCGCCAGTCCTTCGGTCGCGGCTCTAAACGCGCTGTTAACCTTAATCAGTGATTGGCCAATGATTAATGGCGTCGCGTGGCTTGTACCTGTCGCCACGCAAGGATGGCAAACTATGCGGCTGATCGTCGGCACATTGATCGTCTTTGCCTGCGTCTTCGGCAGCTACGCGGCGATGGGTGGCCACCTGCTCGTCCTGTGGCAGCCGTTCGAATTCGTCATCATTCTCGGTGCCGCGATCGGCGCCTTCGTCATCGGCAATACCGGGCCGGTGCTCAAGGCCGTGCCCGCCATGCTGGGTACGCTCGTGAAGGGGCCGAAATACACGCAGAAGAGCTATGTTGAGCTGCTGGGGATGCAGTACTCGTTGTTCAAGCTTGCGAAGTCGAAGGGCGCGATGGCGCTCGAGCCGCACATCGAGGATCCGGGCGAGTCGACGCTGTTCAACGCCTTCCCGACCTTTGCCGCGAACCATCACGCTGTCGAGTTCGTCTGCGACTACATGCGGATGGTGACGCTGGGCGCCAACAACGTCTACGAGATCGACGCGCTGATGGATGAGGAACTGCAGACGCACCACCAGGAGCAGGAGCGTGTCGTCTCGGCCATGCAGGCGCTCGCCGACGGGACCCCGGCGCTCGGCATCGTCGCCGCCGTGCTGGGCGTCATCAAGACGATGGGGGCGATCAAGGAGCCGCCGGAGGTGCTGGGCCATCTGATCGGCGGGGCGCTGGTCGGCACCTTCTTCGGCGTCTTCGTCGCCTATGGCTTCTTCGGGCCCATGGCGCAGTCGCTCAAGAGCCTCTTCGAGGCGGAGTCCAAATACTACCTGTCCCTCAAGGCGGGTCTGCTCGCCCATATCGGCGGCCAGCCCCCGGTGATGGCGGTGGAATTCGCCCGCAAGTCTCTGATGAGCGACGTCCGCCCGACCTTCAACGAAGTGGAAGCGGCAACCGCCGCTCTGCCCGCTCAGATCTGACCCAACCGCCAGCAGGGACCCGATGACCACGATCATCATCAAGAAGGTCAAGAAGGCCGGTCATGCGCACCATGGCGGGGCCTGGAAGATCGCCTATGCGGACTTCGTGACCGCCATGATGGCGTTCTTCCTGCTGATGTGGCTGATCAGCATGACGACCCAGGAGCAGAAGAACGGGTTGGCGGAATACTTCGCGCCTTCGGCGTCGAGCCCCGCGACCAGTGGCGCGGGCGGAATGCTGTACGGCACCGCCCTCGACACGTCCGGCAACAAGGCGTCCACGCCCCGCGACGCAGCGAGGGGCTCCGTCGAGCGGGAGGATACGACGCGCGCGACCACTCCGGGCCGCGCCAGCGATCTCGATGCCAGCCGCCAGGCCGCCAGCGTGCAGGCCGATTACAGCGCCATCGCCAGCCTCCGGCAGGCGCTCCAGACGTTGCCCGACATCGCCGAGCTGTCGAAGAATATCGTGATCGAGCCGACCAAGGAGGGCGTGAACGTGTCCCTCGTGGACCAGGACGGCCGCTCCATGTTCCGCGAGGGCTCCGTCGAGCCCCACGAGCGCACCCGTCGCGTCCTGGAGACGCTCGCGCCCGCCCTGCGTCAGCTGCCCAACCGCCTGTCCGTCACCGGCCACACGTCCGCCACGCGCCCGGGCTCGGCGCGGGTCATCGAGCCCTGGAATCTCACCGCCGGGCGTGCGCTCGCCGTGCGCGAGATCCTGGCGGGGTCCGGGGTTCCCAACGACAACTTCACCTCCGTGGTGGGACGCGCCGACACCGAGCCGGTTTACCCCGACAATCCCTACCTCGCGCCGAACCGGCGGGTGACGATCACCCTGCTCCACGCGAACCCGCCGGTGCCCGCGAACCTGTTCCGCTGACGACGCGGCGCCTCGCCGCCCGGGGCCGTTCCGGATCGCGGTGCGATCGGGGACGGCTCCCAATGCTTGATGCGATGCGCGCGCTTCCGCCGAACAGGCATGAAGTTCGGCGGCGAGCGCTCTACCCGAACGCCCCGACCTCGTGCTGGATCATCCCCGAAATCTCCCGCACCTGGTCGAACAGGCGGCGGATCGGCTGGAACAGGTTGGCGTGCTCGGCCTCGTAGGTGCCGACATCCCGGGGGCCGGCGGGCTCGCCGAAGTTGAGGCCGAGCGTCGGGTCCGGGGTGATCGGGAAGATCGCGTCGAGCAGCGTCAGGCAACCGTCGATGTCGAGGCGCAGGACGCGTTCCAGCAGTTGCTCGCGGGAGATGCCGGCCTGCGGGCGGAAGCCCGGGATGTGCACCGCCAGGAACCAGATCCGGTGGATCAGCGCCAGCCGCAGGGCGTGCAGCAGGGTCAGGCGGGCCGACATGCCGGGCAGGTCCGGGGCGGCGGTGGTGAGCGCCAGCCAGTCGCGGGTCAGGCGGCCGAACAGGCCGCGCAGGGACGATGCGAGGTCAAGGCGCTCCAGGGCGCCGGCGATCACCACCAGCTCCTCCCGGCGGAAATCCTTCTGGGTGCGCCGGGCCCGCTCCAGCCAGACCGCCGGGTCGAGGGTGTCGATATAGGCGCGCAGCACGTCGAGGTCGCCCAAGGCGGCGGCGTGCTGGACCAGCCGGAATGCCCGCGAGAAGCGCACCGAATCCCGCCGCATGTCGCGGAACAGGTCGGGGCCGCGCTGGGCGGCCCGGCCGATCCCGTGGAGGGAATTGGCCAGAAAACCGAGCTGGTGCAGGATCGCGTTGTTGGGGATCGCCCGCATCTGGGTCGGATGGGTGATGCGCGCGGGCCCGCCGTTGTCGGTCTGGCGTGCCACCGGGCGCGAGCCCGTGCGGTCGATCAGGCTCGGGCCGAAGGTGCCGAGCAGGGCGGCGTAGCCCGGATCGTCGACCAGGGCCTCCATGTCCTGCCGGGCGGCGGTGAAGAATTCCAGCGCGAAGTCCGGCTCCGAGTAGATCGGGTCGTCCTTGGCGTCGCCCCCCACCGCGGTGTCGTTCAGCGCGTAATCCGAGAAGCTGTCGTCCTCGGCGATGTCGAGGGCGTAGACGTGCTCGGCGATGCGGGCGACGCTCGCCTGGGCCAGCGCCTCGGTGCCGTAGAGCAGGTAGCCGTCGGTGCCCTGGAAGCTCGATTCGAGCCGCACCTTGAGGCCGGCCTTGCGGGCGCGGTCGCGGGCGTCCTCGGGGGCGAGATAGGCCAGGCGGTCGCGCAGGGAGGTCGGGTGGGCGCCCCGGCCGATCGATTCGCCGTGGGTGTCGAAGATCGTGAGTTCGACATCGGCCAGCCCGTTCTGGACCAGCATCTCGGTGATGCGCAGGCGCAGCCGCTCGATCCAGAAGGTGGCGGCGAGCTGACCGACATAGCGGCCGGAATCCGAGTAGCCGAACTGCACCGTCAGCCGGCCGATCCGCTTGAGGTACTGCCGCCAGTGCGGGTTGCGCAGGGCGTCGTCGAGCACCCGGATGCCCTGCTCCAGGGCGCTCGCGGTCTCGAACAGGGGCGTGATCTCGAGCTTGTCGGCAATGCCGTAATGGCGGGCCAGCCACAGGGCGGCCAGCAGGGTGTAGCCGGTCTCGGTCTCGGCGATCAGGAAGCGCACCGGGTGGGTGCCGTCCACGTGCTTGAGGATCTGGGCGATGGTCATCATCAACCGGGCGGCCGAGGCCCGCTCGGCGGCCAGCGCGCCAAAATCCACCGCCACCGGGCGGACGTCGTTGAGCAGGCTGTGGATGGTCGCCAGATGCGAGCGGCGCTGGGCGGAATCGGTCGGCTCGCCCTCCAGGTCGATCACCCGGCGCACGGCGTTGTGGATCTGGCTGGCGTTCAGCCGGAAATGCGGCAGGGCGTTCGACAGGCCGTGGGTGGCCACGCCCGAGCGCAGGATCGCGATCGCCCGCTTGTCGGCGGCGTCGGCGCCCTCGAGTGCGGCGGTGAGCCCGGCGACCAGGGCGCCGGCATCGGTCTGGGCGCGCTCGCGCTCGATGATCAGCGCGAGGGCGAACCGGTGCACCGCTTCGAGCGACGGCTTGTCGCCGAGCCGGGGGGCGACCGCGAGCTGGCGGTTGACCGCGGCGAGCGCCTCCGCGGCCAACGCCCGGACCTCCCGGCAGGCGGCGGTGTCGGGCAGGTCGCGCATCACCCGGTCGAACTGCATGCGCTTGGAGATCAGCCGGTAGCGCAGGGTGTCCCACCAGCCGATGTCGGTGCGCCCGTCGGTGTCGCAGCCGACCCAGCTGGCGATGGCGAAGGGGCGGGGGGTCAGATCGGTCCAGCTTTCGGGCCAGCGGGTGCGGGCGGCGTCCAGCAGGGCACCGTTGAACGCGTCCAGGGCGAGCCGTCCGTTGTTGGCCGCCGCGCAGGCCTGTTCGAACTCGACGTCGAGGGTGATCGGCGCGTCCGGCCGGGTGGAGAGCGCGGCGGCGCGGGCGATCAGGTCGGCGCGGGCGGCCGCGTCGGGCAGGCTGGCGGCCTGTGCCAGCAGCGTCGCCACGGCGCGCGGCATGCCGAAGGTCGGATGCGCCGTGAACACCACCGCGAAGGCGATGCGGTGGATGAAGGCCGCGAAGGTCGAGACGCCGTCCGGTCCGCCGGGGGCGGCGGCGACCAGACGCGCGGGGATCGCGGCATCCGCGTCGGCCGGCCCGGCCTCGAGCCCGACATAGCCCCGCAGCCGCTCCGCCCGGGCCGCCAGGGCCGGGGCGCGCAGCCGCTCGAACAGGCCGTCGAGGTCGTCGGCCGCGATCTCGTTGCGGTCGAACCGGCGGGTGATCGCGAGCGTCACGGCCAGGACGGGGTTGCGGAACGGGTCCTCCCGGGCCTGCTCCCGGGCGTTCTCGATCAGGCCCAGGAGATGCCTCTCCAGCTCCTCCGGCTCGCGACTCGACTCGTGCTGCATGGATCGGTCCCGACTCCGGCTCGCTCGCGTCTACCCGGCCCAGCGCCACACGCAAGGAGCGTTCCGTCAGGCCGTCCGCCCCGGCGTGTGGGCGAACCGCCGCGGACCGGGCGCATTAGCCCCGGGGGGCAGCGTGAGGAACCGGCATGGCCCACACCGCGAACGCCGACCTGCAGACCTGCATCGAGGCTTGCCTGCGATGCTATCAGACCTGCCTCGGCATGATGACGAACCCGTGCGTCGAGGCCGGCGGCCCCCATGTCGAGCCGGAGCATGTCCGGCTGATGCTCTCCTGCGCCGAGACCTGCCGGGCCTGCGCGCACCTCATGGTGATCGGCAGCGCGGTGCACCGCCACCAGTGCCGGGCCTGCGCCGAGATCTGCGCGGCCTCCTGCGAGGCGGTGGGCGACATGGACGATTGCGTGCGGGCGTGCCGGACCTGCGCGGAGACCTGCCGGCGCATGGCCGCCTGAGGGTCCTCCGGCGGGGCGGGAACGCCCCGTCGCGCCCTGGTCCGATCCCGCATGCGGTCGTTGTTCCGCCGAGTACGGGGTGACGACGGGCCTTCGGGCGGGTTAGAGGTTCCCGCCTGATGGAGCGCCTGCTGATCATCCTGGCTATAGTGGCCTTCGTCGTCGCGGGACTTGCGGTCGCCGCCATGACGGCCCGGGGCCGGCGCGAACCCCTGCGCATGGGCTCCGAACTCGACGTCGAGGACGAGGAGCTGGTGATCGGCTCGGTCGGCCCGCGCATCAGCCCGATCGACCGCGCGGCGCAGGATCTCGACCCGCGCGTTCCGGACTCCCACCTGCTCGACCCACGCGTACTCGATTTGGAAGCGATCGAATTGCAACCGATCAGAGCCCTCGATAGGACCGGCCGGATCGAGCCGCCGCGGCGCGATCAGCCGGAGGCGGACCGATGAGGCTGTATCCTGGGGCGGCCGGTCTGCTGCTCGCCTTCCTGCCGGCCGGACTGTCGGCGCCCCATGCCGCGCCGGGCCCGACGCCGCCGCAGGCGACGACCCCGCCCAGGCGACGACCCCGCCCAGGCTCCGGCACCCGCCCAGGCTCCGGCACCCGCGCCGAAGCCGCCCGTTCCGACCGAGCCGGCGCCGGCAACCGATCCCACCGCCGCCGCCCCGCCGGTCGAGCAGCCCTGCGGGGCCCGAGCGGCGCGCTACGAGGGCGGCAAGGGGTTCAAGATGGTCGTGACCCGGGCGGGACAGGTGCGGACCACGAACCCGCTCCGGCCGCTGACCCCGGAGGTGAACGAGGTCCTGCAGGTCGTGATCGCCGGTAAGGTCGCCACCGCGTACGGGCCCGATTTCGCCACGCTGCGGCGCGGCACGGCGCCGGCCACCATCGAGGCGATGCTCGGCGGGCCGATCCGCTGGCAGCCGTCCCTGCCGATCCTGGCGGACCCGATCACCATCGTGGCCGAGGAGGGCTCGACCCTGGCGCAGCTCGCGTTCCGTGCCTGCGAGGATCCCCCCGCCGTCAAGGCCGCGCCGAAGCCCCAGGCCAGGAAGAAGGCCCCCGTCCGGCGCGCGGCGCCGAAGGAGGCCACCCAGAAGGCGCCCCCGGGCTTCTCCATGCCCCAGGGCGCGATCGCCGAGTGAGCGATTACTTCTGCTTGGCGATGACCTTGTCCTTGATCCCGTCGTAGACGCTCTGCGGGATGATCTTCTTGGAGACGAGGTCGTCCTTGCCGCGATAGGGCCGGCCCTTGATGATCGCGGCGGAGCGGGCGGCGCCGATGCCCGGGAGGGCGTCGAGGTCGGCGGCGCTGGCGCTGTTGAGGTCGAGCAGCGCGCCCTTGGCGGCGTTCGGCGGCCCGGCGACCGGCGCGCTCGGCGCGGTCGGCCTGGCGGGGCGGTCGGCGTCGCGGGGCTCGATGTCTGCGGAGCCTGCGCGAGGGCTGGCGCCGCCATCAGGCTCGAGAGCAGGGCGAGGACGGCAAACGTCGTTTTGGAGGAAGCCATGGCGGATCTCCCGAGGGGTACGACCCGCAGCGCGGCGCCGTCCGCCAGATTTGGGCCCGGCGACTTGAACCCGGGCTTAACGGTTGTGTCGCCGCACCCCTAGCCACGGGCCGGCGCCGACGCTATAAGCGCGCCCTCATCCGTATCCCGCGGTGTGCGAGGCGATCCTCGATCGAGGAGCCGCTCGCGCGCCGCTTTGCCCGCGGCATCACGAAGGACTTCTGCCATGGCCGTTCCGAAGCGAAAGACCTCCCCCTCCCGTCGCGGCATGCGCCGCTCGGCCGACGCCCTCAAGGCGCCGACCTACGTCGAGGACAAGGACTCGGGCGAGCTGCGCCGTCCGCACCACATCGACCTGAAGACCGGCATGTACCGCGGCCGCCAGGTGCTGAAGGTGAAGTCCGTCGAGGCGTAAGCGTCTCGACCGGTCCGATCCTTCATCGGTCCGACCAACAGCCTCGTCTCCGGGATGCGCTCGCGAAGCGGGCGCCTCACCGTACGGGGCGGGGGCTGTAATGGGCGTCAGGCTCACCGCCCGCGCCCGGTCCCTGCGCGCTCAGGGAAGCGACCTCGGCCAGCGGGTGTCCTTCGAACGTGGCGCAGCGTCGGGTCGCCTCGCTGCGCTCGCGATGACGGCGCGGGCGAGAACAGAAACTTACGCGAGCCGCCGAGCGGTCTCTGCGTAACGGGCCGCGGCCGCCTTCGTGCGTTCCAGCCGCGACGGCCGGAGGGTCGGGTCGCTGGCGATCAGTAGCTGAGCCACGAATCCCGAACAGGCACTGCCGCTACCGAATCGGTCCGGCATCAGGATCGTGGCGCGCGCCTCGCGCCGTCCCCCATCGACCACCACCAGTGCCCGAGCCGGCGAGACGGCGTCCGTCGTCGCCCCGGCCGCAGCACCCGCGGATTGCGCGGGCCTGCTCGTCCAGTTTGCACCGGCCCGGCCTACTGTCCCGATCCGCGCCATCGCAACATCCCCTGCACGTCACCGTGCGCATGTTGCAAACGTGGGGCCGGCGTTAATGGTCCGTCAACTTGTCAAAAACGCTTAGGACCGGCCGGAGTGATTGGTTTTGGCACGGCCAAGATCACTTCTTGGCCAGGTCCTCGAGGCGCTGCTGCATCTCCAGCATCTGCCGCTTGAGGTCGTCGAGCTCGCCGCCGGCATAGGCCCCCTGGGCCCCCTGGGCCCCCTGGGCACCTTGCGCGGCCCCCTGCGGCGCCTGGGGCTGAGCCCCGCCGGGGGGCGGCGTGAAACCGGTGAACATCTTCATGGCGTCGCCGAAGAAGTTCATGTTGGTGCGCACCGACTGCTCGATCGCGTTCTGGAACGCGGCCGGGCCGAAGCTGTGGGCGAATTTCTCGCGCAGGCCGTCCTGGTCCTTGGCGAAGTTCGCCATCGAGAATTCCAGGAAGCTCGGCACCATCGTGCGCATGCTGTCGCCGTAGAAGCGGATCAGCTGGCGCAGGAACGCCACCGGCAGCAGGTTCTCGGCGCCGGCCTTGTTCTCCTGCTCGAAGATGATCTGCGTCAGCACCGACCGGGTGATGTCGTCGCCCGCGCGCGCATCGTAGACGACGAAGTCCTCGCCGTTCTGGACCATCGTGGAGAGGTCCTCCAGCGTCACGTAGGTCGAGGTGCCGGTGTGATACAGGCGCCGGTTCGCGTATTTCTTGATGACGGTCTGGGTGGCCTTGACGGTATCCGCCATCGGGAACGGCCTTTCTGAACTCAGGACTCAGGGCGTCGCAGGCACGCGCGACGCGTCCCGGCGGGGATCGTCTTCGCGCCCGCAGCACGGACCTTAAAGCCTTCCACAGGCGCAGAAAACAGCAAACTGCACCTCTTCAACGCAGAATAATGCCGGGTGCGGGCCTTCGCACAGGCCATTTCAGTCTCGCAGGCGCGTCATCGGGGCGTTTTGACCCTCGAAGCTCGATCCTTGACTTCGCCGACCTCAAGCCCTTCATCGCGGGACCGGCTTTTAGAGCGCGCCCGAACTGAGGAAGGCGCGCCGGCTTGTAAGAGGAGAACGTTCACATGGCAGGCAGCGAAGAGATCGTCATCGTCGGGGCCGCGCGCACCGCGGTCGGCTCGTTCGGCGGCGCCTTCGGGGCCGTCCCGGCCCACGAGCTCGGCGCAACCGCGATCAAGGCCGCCCTGGAGCGCGCCAAGGTCTCCCCCGACGACGTGGACGAGGTGATCTTCGGCCAGGTGCTCACGGCCGGCGCCGGCCAGAACCCCGCACGGCAGGCCGCGATCAAGGCCGGGATCCCCGAGAAGGCCACCGCCTGGGGCCTCAACCAGGTCTGCGGCTCGGGCCTGCGCACTGTCGCCATCGGCATGCAGCAGATCGCCAACGGCGACGCCACCGTGATCGTGGCCGGTGGCCAGGAATCGATGTCGCTCTCGCCCCACGCCCAGTACCTGCGCGGCGGCCAGAAGATGGGCGACCTCAAGCTCATCGACACGATGATCAAGGACGGGCTCTGGGACGCCTTCAACGGCTACCACATGGGCCAGACCGCCGAGAACGTCGCCCAGGCGTTCCAGCTCACCCGCGAGCAGCAGGACCAGTTCGCGACCCGCTCGCAGAACAAGGCCGAGGCCGCCCGCAAGGAGGGCCGGTTCAAGGACGAGATCGTCCCGGTGACGATCCCCGGCAAGAAGGGCGACACGATCGTCGACACCGACGAGTACATCCGTGACGGCGCCACCGTGGAAGCGATGGCCAAGCTCAAGCCCGCCTTCGCCAAGGAGGGCACGGTGACGGCCGCCAACGCGTCCGGCTTGAACGACGGCGCCGCCGCGCTGGTGCTGATGTCGGCCTCCGAGGCGGAGCGGCGCGGGCTGACGCCGCTCGCCAAGATCAAGTCCTGGGCGACCGCGGGCGTCGATCCCAAGGTGATGGGCACCGGCCCGATCCCGGCCTCCCGCAAGGCCCTGGAGAAGGCCGGCTGGAAGCCCTCCGACCTCGACCTGATCGAGGCCAACGAGGCCTTCGCGGCTCAGGCGCTCGCGGTGAACAAGGACATGGGCTGGGACGATTCGAAGGTGAACGTCAACGGCGGCGCCATCGCCATCGGTCACCCGATCGGCGCCTCCGGTGCCCGCGTCCTCGTCACCCTGCTGCACGAGATGAAGCGGCGCGACGCCAAGAAGGGCCTCGCCACCCTGTGCATCGGCGGCGGCATGGGCGTCGCCATGTGCCTCGAGCGGCCGTGACCGGCTCGTTACGACCGGCTGTCCACCAATATAGACTTGAGTCCTAACTCAGAAAAAATCGCGTGCGGACGCCATCCGCACGCGGCATCACGTGATGCGAACAGGAGGAAACAACAATGTCTCAAGGACGCGTCGCGCTCGTGACGGGCGGTACCCGCGGTATCGGTGCCGCGATCTCGAAGGGCCTGCAGGCCAAGGGCTACAAGGTCGCCGCCAATTACGCCGGCAACGATGAGGCGGCCCAGGCCTTCAAGGCCGAGACCGGCATCCCGGTCTTCAAGTTCGACGTCGGCGACTACGAGAGCTGCCAGGCCGGCATCGCGGCGGTCGAGGCCGAGCTCGGCCCGGTCGAGGTTCTGGTCAACAATGCCGGCATCACCCGCGACGGCGCTTTCCACAAGATGGATTTCGCCAAGTGGCAGGCGGTCATCAAGACCAACCTGGACTCGGTGTTCACCTGCACCCGGCCGGTGATCGAGGGCATGCGCAGCCGCGGCTTCGGCCGGATCATCATCATCTCGTCGATCAACGGCCAGAAGGGCCAGGCCGGCCAGACCAACTACTCGGCCGCCAAGGCCGGCGTGATCGGCTTCGCCAAGGCGCTCGCCCAGGAAAGCGCCTCCAAGGGCATCACCGTCAACGTGATCGCGCCGGGCTACATCGCCACCGACATGGTGATGGCGGTGCCGGAGGAGATCCGCAACAAGATCATCGCGACGATCCCGACCGGCCGCCTCGGCAAGTCGGAAGAGATCGCCCATGCGGTGGAATACCTGGCGAGCGACGAGGCCGGCTTCATCAACGGCTCGACGCTCACCGTGAACGGCGGCCAGCACTTCGTCTGATTTTTTTCGGTACGACGGGCGTGTCCGGCTCTGCCGGGCCGCCACATCGATCTCCGACGCCGCGCCGCCCTGCCGGGCCGCGCGGCGTTTCTTTGTGTTCGTGCTTCCGGTCAGATCTCATCTTCGATCGGCGACACACGGCCGGCAGGATAAGCCGCCTTGTCATTCCGGGGCGCCGCAGGCGAGCCCGGAACCCAGAGCCGCCGCCGGTGCAAGGTCATCATGGACCTGAGTTTCTGGATTCCGGGCTCCGCTTCACGGTCCCGGAATGACCGGGTGGCTGCTCGTAAGACGCTCGGACTTCAGAGCGATCACAGCTCGTATTTTCCGCACAAACACCGGTTTGGACTGATCCTCGCAGGATCTTTGTCAAAATCGCGCCGGTGGGCGGAACGAAATCCACGCGATCCTCACGGATTTCTTTTCACACCGTAGATCCCATCAGACCGCGCGTGGATCTGTGCATTGCGGGGTCGGACGCGCGGAATCGCACAGGTGCTCCGGAACACGAACAATTCGAGCTGTCCCGGATAGGTCTCGTTTCGGCCCGGCGTGGTTGTTCGCGCCAGCAAGAACGAAGGCCCCGATACGATGAACACCCCATTCACCAAGCGCGATGCCGGTGAAACTCTTGCCGCCGACCGGACGGTCGATGCACGCGGCGTCGCGATGCTGGCCAAGCTCGGTCTCGCCGCGGCCTGCGCCCTCGGCCTCGCCGCCTGCGTCACCCCGCAGGAACGGCACGCGATGGATCAGGGCCAGTGCTACGACTTCGGCTTCGAGCCCGGCACCGATGCGTTTGCCCAGTGCACGATGGACCTGCACCAGCAGCGTGCGCTGACCCAAGCCAACCGGGACCTGTACTGGCAGTCCCAGTTCGCCGCGCAGACCCGCCGCCGGGAGGCGCAGCAGGATCTCTACAAGCAGATCAGCCTGCAGCGCAGCGGCGACCCCCGCTTTCCCGTCTGCGGCGCCGCCTCGGACGGCGGCATGGACCGCCGGACCATGACCTGGTTCGGCCCGAACTGCCGCGCCCGCTGATCCCGATCCGGAGAGACTCCCATGTCCGATGTCACCACCTTGCCCGATGTCACCACCCTGCCCGACGTCACCACCCGCGGCCCGCAGAAGCCGGGCCGGATCATCTTCATTGCCACCGCCCTGGTCGGCACCGCGACCGGATTCATCACCGGCGACATCGTGCTGTTCATCCTGGCTCTTTTCGGCTGCGCGTCCGTGCTCAGCGTGAGCTACGCGCTGGTCGCCCGCCGCCTCGGTTGGCAGCCGGTGAAGTTCGGCGAGCTGTTCGACATGGTTTTGCTGCTGGCACACCCCTGACCGGCTTCCCTTCGCGGGCTACGCGAAGGGAAACCGGAACGGCCGGCTCACTTCTCCGAAGTCTGGCCGGTCACGCCCCCCTTAGCTTCGCTGAATCGACGCTCCCGAGACCGCCATGACGCTCGCCCTGATCCTCGCCAGCCTCCTCCTGGTCAACGTTCTGATGGCCGGCCTGTTCTCCCTGGTCGCCCTCTGGGCCGATTGAGCGGCGGTGCTCGCCGCCGAAGCGGATACCGGTCCGGCGTCAGCAAGCGCGTCGAATCAAGGGCTTAGCCCCGTTCCCGACGGACCCGCGCTCCGGACCAGTCAAGGCGCGCCGACGCAATTGGCGTAGAACGTCGTGGTCGCCGGCCAGTCCGAGAACACCCCGAGCACGCCAACCTGCCCGTGCAGCACGTCCAGCAACCGCAGGATGTCGCCATCGCCGGTCACCACCGGTTTTACCGACTGGTAGTAGTAGCCGCCGCCCTCCTTGAGCGGGCCCGACCGCTCCAGCGACCAGGCGATCAGGCCGAGACCGGCCTTCTTGGCCTCCCTCGCATAGGTCGAGGGCTCGATGGCGCCCTCAGGCCCGGGACGCACCAGCATCCACAGGGGCGGCGCCAGGATTTTCACGCCCTTGGCGGAGAGTTCGGTCATGCCGGGCTTCCAGGTCTCCGGCTTCTCCGGGTCGAAGCCCTTGGTGGTCTCGTCCCGGTCGTCGAGGAAGATCGCCTGGCGGCCGAAATCCGGATCCTTTTCCAGCCAATACAGGATGTCCCGCAGCTGGAAGCTCTGCGGATAGACGTCGGAGGCCGGTATTCCGGCTTGCTTGTACTCGTCGATCAGCTGCTGGGCGTATTGGTCCTGGGTGTAGTTGCCCTCGAACGGCATCGCGACCTGGGGCGCCTTCAGCTCCGGCGTGAACTTGCGCCCCATCCCCTTCACCAGGGCGATGTACTCCTTGTGGGACATCAGCGTGCCGGTGGTGGCGTAGAGGTCGGTGCGCCAGCGCGGCGTGGCATTCATGTAGCCGGCCAGCGTTGTCGCCTCCGGGTCGGCCGCGTCCATCTTGCCGTTGAGCGACTTGAACTCGTCGAGGGTCAGGTCGCTGGTGCAGCACTTGGCCGAAGCCTTGCGGCCCGTGGCCGGGTCGGCCGGTTCGAAACCCTTCGTGCACTTCGCCGCAAGGTTCGGCCGGGCCAGGATGTCCGTGGTCGTGTGCAGGTCGCACTGGCTGTGCCGACAGACCAGCTGGCGGTCCTTGGTGAAGGCGACGTCGCACTCGATGATCCCGGCCCCCATCCGGTAGGCCGCGAGCAGCCCCTCGCGGGTATGCTCCGGAAACATCAGGGGCGCCCCCCGATGCGAGATCGAGAAGGTTCGCGGCGTGTAGGGCCGGTCGACGCCGCAACCGGCCAGGTGATCCTTGAGCGGCCCGGGCTTCAGTTGGTCGACGAGGTAGAATGGACGCGGCCCGAGCTGCACCCCCTCGCCGGCGTATGCCGACCCACCCGCCAGCAGCAGCCCGAGGACGGCTAGGATCGTGCGCATCGACAGTTCTCCCGGTTCCTGCTGCCCGTAAGACCGGACGGTGACAGAGCCGTGACCCCGTCTCGCCGACTCACGATTTCGCATGGTAGCTGCGATCCATGAGCCGAACAGCGTCATCCGCGACCCGCGACATATCGCGCTCCACCGCCACCCTCGCGGGCTTCGGGGCGATCCTGCTGTGGTCGCTGCTCGCCTTGTTTACCGCGGCCTCCGGGAGGGTGCCGCCGTTCCAGCTCGCCGCCATGACCTTCTGGATCGGCGGCCTGTGCGGCTGCGCCGCCTGGATCCGTCGTCCCGCCAGGGCCCGCGCTCTGCTCCAGCCCTGGCCGGTCTGGCTGCTCGGAGTCGGGGGGCTGTTCGGCTATCACGCCCTCTATTTCAGCGCCCTGCGCTTGGCGCCGCCGGCCGAGGCCGGGCTCATCAACTACCTCTGGCCGCTGCTGATTGTCCTGTTCTCCGCCCGGCTGCCGGGCTCGGGCGGCTTGCGCGCCGGACATCTCGCCGGGGCGGTGCTCGGTCTGGCCGGCGTCGCCGCCCTGTTCCTCGGACGGGGCAACCTCGATTTCGCCGCGGGCGCGCTGCCCGGCTACGCCGCCTCCCTCGCGGCGGCCTTCGTGTGGGCCGGCTACTCGGTGCTGTCGGCCCGGGTCGGCCAGGTGCCGACCGACGCGGTCGCGGGCTTCTGCCTCGTCACGGCGGCGCTGAGCCTGGCCTGTCATCTCGCCTTCGAGACCACGGTCTGGCCGGCGGACGCGACGCAATGGGGGGCGGTGCTGCTTCTCGGGATCGGGCCGGTGGGGGCCGCCTTCTATCTCTGGGACAT